>CADECP010000027.1:0-8743 GCA_902825875.1 uncultured Acidobacteriota bacterium | reverse complement strand
TTGTTCCTCGTGAGATTATAACGAGGTGACGTACGGCCCATACGCATCGAGTCTTAAATACCTAAGCTAAGGTCAAGACCGAAACTCGTAAGGTGCGAAGGAAATCTTAAGTGGTAGGCTAAGCTAAGGGTCGTTTGTTCGAGTCCAGACGCGGGCGTTGCAATTTGCAAGCAGTACCGGGCATCAATACGATGCCCGTTACTGCTTTTGTCGGCTCTTCATTTTCCAAGCAAACAACAAAGTCCACCCCTCATTTTTTCTCGAAGGTGCGCGATGAGAATCATCATCCACGGAGCAGGAGCAGTCGGAAGTCTGGTCGGCGGTTGGCTGGCAGATAGCGGCGTTGAAGTCGTCCTGATTGCCCGCGATGCTCACGCCGAAACCGTCAACCGACAAGGACTGCAAATCAAATCAGCCAAAGGCGATCGTGTGGTGAATTTGCCTGCCGTTACGTCGCCGCACCAGATCACTCCGCGCATTGGTGATGTAGTGATTCTGACCGTCAAAAGCTCTCAAACTGCCGCTTCTGTGCAATCGCTGCGCGAAGTTTTCCCCGAAGACACGCCCGTATTTTGTTTGCAAAATGGCGTGCGAAATGAAGAACTGGCGGCTCGGCGGTTTTTGACCGTCTACGGCGCGATGGCTGGAATGAGCGTAACGATGATTTCGCCCGGCGTGATTTCACACACGCTGAACAACGTCATTTCAATCGGTAATTACCCGATGGGATGCGATGAACTTGGCATTGAAATCGCCGAGTTACTGACCAAGGCCGGATTTCGTGTCACGACTCACGAATCCATCATGGCCATCAAATGGAGCAAACTGATTCTGAACCTGCACAACGCCACGTTTTCCATCCTGGATAAGCACTTGCAGTTCGGACTGGCGTCGCCTGCAATCAGCCGCTTTATGGCCGATGTCGAAGAAGAAGGCTTGCACGTGCTGGATGTGGCCGGAATCTCCCTGGCCGATGCAAAAAATCCGATTGATTTCACCAAGCGGCTGGATGAGTTGCGTAACAAAACCGAAGACCCTGAAAAGCTCTTCGAGTCTGAAAACATGCCGATTGAGCTTCGCACCTATCCCTCTACCTGGACTGATTTGAAATTGAAGCGAGGGGAAACCGAAGCCAGTTTTTTCAACGGCGAGATTATTTTATTGGGTGAGAAATACGGCGTGCCGACTCCTTACAATTCCACGCTGCTGAACATTGTCGAAACGATGGCGGCTGACGGCATGAATCCGGGGCTGTATTCCATCGAAGAGTTGATTGATCAGGTGGAACAGCGCCGCCTGATGATTTACAACAACTAAAACCTGCCAACTTTCAATCCATTCCAAATGCCAATGCAGAACGCGAACAGCAAGCCTGAACAAGAAGCGTCTGCGGTTGCTTCACACCCAAATCTGCATGCCCGCGTTCTGCGGCGTGGGGTATTCCGCGACTAAAGTGCCACCTCGCGTCGCTTCTTTGCCCCTAGACCAAACCGTTGGAATAAAGCCTAACTGAAAAGAAATTTGTCGTTACGATTGCTGATGCTGAAACCAGAACAGGGGAGGAAAATCAGTGTGGGAGTCGAATGCCAATTTTTCAAACCAAAAAAGGCCAAAAGGGAGGCCCCACAACCTCCCTCTCGACCTGGCCACCCGAATTGCATACGTTGCAACGTTTTGGGGGAGGCCAAAGCGGTAAATGATGCCGTATTCCCCCTAAATTCGCTTTGGCTTGTTGCATCGGCAGGCGACCGTTGGGCAATCCAAACTTTCAATCACCACGCAGTCACGTCGAATCAAAATCAACAGACGGCTGCGTTTCCGAACCTCTTGTTTCTCTTTGACGAACGCAATTTCGCACGACGCGAGAATGATCGCCATACGTAGTTTTACCTGTTTTTAGTGTAGGAAATTTTAGCGGCCAGCGAGATTGGCCAATGCCGAAAGAATTTCTGTTTCGGCGTTCAAGCTGACGGTTCTGAGGTCAATTACCAGCCGGTCGTCTTGAATGCGGGCGATGATCGGCGGCGAATTCAGTCGCAGCCGTTCTTCCAATTCGTCCGGGCTGAATTGCGACGAAGTCAGGCTGATGAGCGTTGTTGGCAATTGCGTTTCCGGCGCTGAGCCTCCGCCAATAACCGAATAGCCATCCAACAATTCCAGCGTCAAATGGTTCTGACGTGGAACTTGAGCAATGAAAACACGCGAACGTTCGGTGATGGATTCTTTCTTGGCGTGAAGCGCCGTTTGAACAGGAATTTCTGTCAGCGCGCGTCCGGCTAAATAAGCGGCAACAGTCGCCTCCAACGCAGCGAAAGTCAGTTTGTCCACGCGCAAAGCGCGCATCAACGGATTCGCCTTGATGCGTTTTATCAACTCCGCTTCGCCAAGAATGATTCCGGCTTGCGGCCCGCCCAGCAATTTGTCGCCGCTGAACGCCACAACGGAAGCCCCGGCTTTGAGGGCTTCAGCGATGGTTGGTTCGTCGTGAATGCCCAGCGGATTCAAATCAATCAAACAGCCGCTGCCCAGGTCTTCAAACAGCGGCAAACCGCGTTCGCGCGCCAGTTGCGCCAACTCTTCCAGAGCAGGTTTTTCCGTGAAGCCAATCACCCGATAGTTCGACGGATGCGCGCGCAAAATGACTTTGGTGTTTTCGTTGATGGCTTTTTCGTAATCGCTGAGGCGGGTTCGATTCGTCGTGCCGACTTCGCGGATGCGCGCGCCGGATTTGGCGATCACATCCGGGATGCGGAAACTGCCGCCGATTTCGATCAATTCGCCGCGCGAAACGATGACTTCGCCGCCTTCGGCCAAAGTGTTCAACGTAATCAACACCGCCGCCGCGCAGTTGTTGACAACTGCCGCCGCTTCGCAATTGAGCAGTTCGCGCAAGCTGGCTTCGAGTCCCGTGCCGCGTTTGCCGCGTTTGCCCGAAGCCAGATCGTATTCCAGATTACTGTAATCGCGGGCGACTTCGTTGATGGCGGCGATGGCGGATTCGCTCAGCGGCGCTCGGCCAAGATTGGTGTGCAGCACAACGCCAGTCGCGTTGATGACTCGTTGAGTTTGCAATTGTTGGCGACTGACAAACCGTGCCGACAATCGTCGCTCAATTTCCTGCCCCAAACTTTCCGCATCGTGAAGCGAATCCGCTTTGCCGTTGGCGCTGACCAATTCGCGCCGAAACTCTTCCAACACGTCGCGCAACCGGTCGCGGACGGTGTCGCGTCCGGCTGCGGCAATGAACGATTGCAAGGCTTCGCGCCGCAGCAGTTGGTCAATCGAAGGCAGATTTCTCAGCAGTGTCGTGCTCATAATGAATGCCAGAGTTTCGTAATGGATCGCGCCGGAGAATAGTCTATCAACTGCAATCGCTCAAACCGGACATGTTGAGCCAGAAAGCATTTCCAGAATCTGTTTTGCCGCGCGTTCGGAAGCATTCGCTTCGCCGAGTTTGGCTCGGACTTCGGCCAGATCGTTTCGAGCTTGAGTCAGGCGGGCGAGATCAGCCAAAAACGCTACGATCTCTTTAGCCAGCCGGTCGGCGGTCAAATCGTCTTGCAGCAATTCCGGCGCGATTTTTCTACCAGCAATCAGGTTCGGCATGCCGACAAATTCTGTGTTGATCAGCGGCCAGAAAATGCGCCAGTTCAACGACGAAGCTCGATAAACAATTATCAGCGGAGTTCCGATAATCGCTGTTTCCAATGTAGCCGTTCCGCTGGCGACGACGGCCAAATCAGCAGCGGCAACAGCGTTGTAGGTGTCGCGTTCGATCAGCGTCAGGTTGTTGAGCGATTGGATTTCGGCGGCGATTTCTTCGCGGTTGAAGGTGCGCGCCAGCGGCAGAATCAGTTGAAAGTTCGGATGCGTTTGCTGAAGCTTCGCCGCCGTTTTCAGCAGCGGCGGCAAGATGTATTTCAGTTCCGAATGGCGGCTGCCGGGTAGCAACGCGACAATCGGCTTTGCCGGATCAAGGCTATGCTGTGAACAAAACTCTTCGCGGTTGGCGGTAACGCGGACGCTGTCTAGCAGCGGATGGCCTACGTATTCGACTTCGACGCCACGCTGGCGATAGTAGTCTTGCTCAAAGGGAAGGATGACCAGCATCTTTTCCACGTCGCGCCGGATGCCTCGGATGCGGTAGCTTCGCCAAGCCCAAATCTGCGGGCTGATGTAATACACAACGCGATGGCCGTCTTGCCGTAATCGTTTCGCCAATCGCAAATTGAACTCCGGCCAATCAATCAAAACGACCAAATCAGGCTTTCGATCGTTTGCCGCCGCGCGCAACCGGTGAAAGACGCGGAGAAATTTCGGCAAAGCTTTGGCCACTTCCAGCGCGCCCATAATCGCCACTTCGCGCGCGTCTACCAAAGTTTCGGCTCCCGCCGAACGCATTTCGTCGCCGCCCGCGCCAAAGAATTCAAACTGCACATCAGGCCGCAAAGTTCGCAAAGCGCCAATGAGCTTCGCACCGTGTTTATCGCCCGAAGCTTCTCCGGCGACGATCATCAATCGAATTTTGGGTTTTGGATTTTGGGTTTTGGATTTTGGGCTGATTTCTTCCAGCCAGTAAGTTTGTTTGTGATGCAGGCTTTCAAATTGTTGCAGTTCGCGCCGAGCCTCCGCTTCAGACGCAAACTCGCCGATGATGAATTGCTGACCGTGATCGTCCTGCCGTAACAACCGCCAAATGGTTTTCATAAACGCGCGGATTATACGAAGCGAACGAGGCGATGGCTATGCGGTGAGGCTCGCGTTCAATTGCCGATGTTGATGGTGACGGTGTTGGCGATTTTGCCGTCAATCGTGACAACGACATCCACGTTGCCGCGCCCGCGAAGCGATTCGGAAAGTTTGATGTTCATTTGATCTACGCCCACCAAACGAGAATGCGCGCCCAGAAAACTGACTTCGGCTTGAACGCCTCCGATGATGACGCGAACGTTTGTCATGCTGCTGCGGCGTCGAAGCCCTGTTCCGTACAACACCAGAAAATTTGGCTTGGCTGCATTGCCGACACTCAACACGCGCGCCGAACCGTCGGAATTACCGACTGGTTGAAAGCTGGCTCCGTCGGCGGTGGTTTGCGCGGCGGGAACCCCTTTGCCGCTGGACAGAATCGTGAAAATGCTGGGGCTGACCGTTTCGACCGCCACCGTACCGTTCGCCACCACAGTGCCGCCGTTCATCACCTTGACCGTAGCCGTTCCCGGATCAACGTTCGTCGGAACGACATAATTGATTTGAGTCGGCGACACATACAGCAACGGTGCGGAAATGTCGTTGACCATCACCGTTACGCCGCTCAACGTCAACGGCAGAGGCAATGAATTTGCCGCTCCGGTTGCCTGGCTGATTTGAGTTCCAAAGGTCGCCACAACTGAATCAGGCGCGATGGTTTGCATGTAACTGGCGGCATTGACTGTTCGGACGGTTTGCGTCGTGTCGCCGCCGATGGTCAGCAGCGTATCCACAAAGCCGCCGAAGTTCGTCGTCCAATACCATTTGTAAGTCGTGCTTGCTGAATACGCGCGACTGATTCCCAACACTTTGAAATTCGGATTGAGCATGGCGGCGTTGTGGCTGGGCGAATTGCGCCACAAATTGAACGTGCGAGCCGCGTCACCGTAACCGGCAGCAATGTTTTCTCCGCGATATGTGTTGTAGCTGTAACCAAACGCCGACATTCGCGCAAAAGGATCGCGCCCGGAACTGTCCGTATGACTGAAGTAATTTTTTGCAGCCATGTCCGCGCTCATCCAATCGGCGGCGCGCGTCAAAGCCACAGAAACGCGCAAAGCCCCCAATCCGTTTTGCGCACGATAATCGTTGACGAGCTTCAGCACGCCCTGCTCTTCGGCATCAATCGTCGGCGTTTGAGCCGCAGTCATAACCGTCATCGTCAACAAAAACATCAACGAAAGGATTGGTTGTAGAACTCTATTTCCACACCTGCACATGAATTTTGCTCCAAGCTGGTCAGCCGACAGGCACACCTTTCCCTGCCCTGGCACCAAGCGATTTTTTGGGATGCGGTTGTGATTGAGTTAGCGCCTCAAGGTGAGGGACGAATCGAAGACGCGGCGAAACAGGGTCGGCGATGTTTGGGCAACAAACAGAATTTTCAGAGGGATAAAATTGGAAGCTTCGGGAAAGGGGCTGTCGAAGCGTTACAGGTTGGGCACGGCGCATCTTTTAACACAGGCCGCGAAGCCTGGTAAATCCCTAAAATTTACATACCTCATAACTCGGAGTGTATAATCCCGATTCAATTCACCCCCAACCTAATTTTTCGGAGGCAAACAACCTTGAGCAATTCTGTAAAACGAGTCGCGCTGGCTTATTCGGGCGGACTCGACACATCAATCATCATTCCCTGGCTGAAAGAAAATTATCACTGTGAAGTCGTCGCCATCGCGGGCGATGTCGGACAGGCCGAAGAACTCGACGGTTTAACCGACAAGGCGCTGAAAACCGGCGCGGTCGAATGTTACGTCGAAGACCTGCGCCACGAATTCATCACCGAATACATCTGGCCTACGCTGAAAGCTGGCGCGGTTTACGAACACAAATACTTGCTGGGCACTTCGTTCGCGCGTCCGGTCATCGCCAAACGGCAGGTCGAAATCGCCAAACAAACCGGCTGCACGGCGCTGGCCCATGGCTGCACGGGCAAAGGCAACGATCAGGTTCGATTTGAACTGACGTTCAAGGCGCTGGCTCCTGAAATGGAAGTCATAGCCCCTTGGCGCGAATGGGACATCGTTTCGCGCGAAGACGCGATTGATTACGCCACCGAACGCCAGATTCCCATCACTGCCAGCCGCGAAAAGATTTACTCGCACGACCGAAACATCTGGCATCTGTCGCACGAAGGCGGAATTCTGGAAGACCCCGCCAACGAACCCGACGAAGCCATGTTTGAACTGACCGTGTCGCCGTTCACAGCTCCCGACACGCCGGAATACGTCGAGATCGGTTTTGAAAGCGGCATCCCGGTTTCGGTCAACGGCGAATCGCTTGATCCGATTCCGCTGATTGAACGGCTGAATGAAATTGGCGGGCGTCACGGCTGCGGTCGAATTGATCTGGTTGAAAATCGTCTGGTCGGCATGAAATCGCGCGGCGTGTATGAAACTCCGGGCGGAACCTTGCTGCTGACGGCTTTGCGCGAACTGGAATCGCTGTGCCTTGACCGTGAATCCGCGCATTACAAGGAAGTCGTCGCGCACAAATACGCTGAGATGGTTTACTTCGGCCAGTGGTTCACGCCGTTGCGCGAAGCTCTTGATGCTTTCGTCAACACGTTGATGCTGGGGGTCAGCGGAACCTGCAAACTGAAACTGTACAAAGGCAACATCATCGTCGCCGGACGGACTTCTCCAAACACACTTTATCGTCCCGACCTGGCTTCGTTCACGATGGGCGCCAGCTACGATCAAAAAGACGCTGCTGGCTTCATCAACATTCTGGGCTTGCCGTTGAAGGTCAAAGCCTTGACGCAAAAGTAGACAACATCTGGAGTGCGGTGGCTCGACACCGCTTTTCGTTCGCCACAGCGAATGTCTTCGGTATCAGGATGTTCCGCCAGCGAATGCAAAAGCTGCGTCAAGCCGCAGCACTCCAAACAGAAAGGAAGCTCAATGATTCGATTAGCAATTCACAGCCGCAACCTCGCCCCCAAATCTCCCCGAACAATTTTTCTTTCGCTGGTTTGCGCCATTTTGCTGCTGAGCGCGTGCAGCAATTCGTCAAACTCAAACTCCGGCTCAACAACCAATGCTCCGGCGGCATCTTCTTCAACTTCCGGCAGCGGCGAAGCTTTTGAAGGTTTGATTACCTCCAAAATGACTACCGGCAGCCAGCAGATGGAAATCAAATACGCCGTCAAAGGTTCGCGCACGCGCATCGAAACGCAACTTGCAGCGGGCGGCACTCAGATGGGAGTCGTGTTGATGGATTTCGCCGCCGGTTCGCAAACAATGCTGATTCCGCAGATGAAAAGCTACACCACCATGAACTGGAATGAAGAAGGCGGCGTCAAAAACATGGTCGAAAACATGGCGGGCAACGCTTCTTTTAAGGCTACGCCGACGGGCAAAACCGAAACCATCGCCGGTCACAGTTGCACGCATTGGATTCTGGGCGAGAAACAAGACACCGACGCTTGCCTGGCTAAAGGTCTGGGTTATTTCGGAGGCGGAGGCGATTCGGGCAGCGTGTTCGACAAACTACGCAACATCGCGCTCGGCGACAAAACCAAAGCCCAACTGGAATCCAATCCCGAATTCCTGAAATTTGTCGAAGGCGGCGTCTTCCCGTTGAAACTGGCCGTCATCGAAAACGGCCAACCGCGAACCATCATGGAAGTCACCACAGTCGAACGAAAAACACTCGACGATTCGCTGTTCGCCATTCCATCGGATTTCAAGAAGATGGAGATTCCAGGAATGCCAATTGGCAAAAAGTAGGCATTGAAAAGAATTGTGCCGTCGGTACGGAACGGTAAGCGGTAGCGCCCCGGTTTTTCGTGAGGAGTGAGCTTTGCAAGCATCCCGTCGCTACCGCTCTGGGTTCCGTACCGAGTTTTTGAACGGTAAGCGGTAGCGCCCCGGTTTTTCGTGAGGAGTGAGCTTTGCAAGCATCCCGTCGCTACCGCTCTGGGTTCCGTACCGAGTTTTTGAACGGTAAGCGGTAGCGCCCCGGTTTTTCGTGAGGAGTGAGCTTTGCAAGCATC
>CADECP010000026.1:3145-114017 GCA_902825875.1 uncultured Acidobacteriota bacterium | reverse complement strand
TCGATGTGCGTCCGTTCGCGGTCAAAAAGCGCCAGGCCTTTGACGACCTGCTCTCCGCCTTTCAGAAAAAGCTTGCCAGCTTCGGCCAGCACTTGGCAAAAATGCTGCGCGTGGTTCAGCTTCAATTCTTCGCGTTGGTCGTCGGTCAGAAACGAATCGGCGTAATCGCTCGCCAGATCGTGCATCGTGTATCGCTGCTCCGCGTCCAGCCAATCCAGCAAACTGAACCGCGCCAATTCGCTCAGCGGGTCTAAAGCTTCGTCCGCGTCCACCTCCAACACAGCGGCGGCGGCTTCCAGATCAAACGAATCCGGGAAGACAGACAGTTTGTGCCAGTACGCTAGCAATTCCGGCGGCAATTGCTCGCAACTGAGTTGCAGCGAAGCCGCGACTTCGGGCAGTTGTTTCAGCCGCGCCGCTCGTAGTTTTTCCAGATACCGCGCCACAGGGTAATCGCGCCGTTCGCGCAAAAAACTGCCGACAATGCGAAGCGCCATCGGCAATCTTCCGCACAACGTCGCCAATTCTTCGGCTTCGTTGCCGCAGCGGTCGCACAATTCCGTCAGCAAATCGCGCGCATCCGCCATCGGCAAAGCTTCCAGATTGCGCTCCTTCATTCCCGGCAAGGTGAAATGCGCGCGCGAAGTGACCAACATCACGCATCCGTCGGGAGGAATCAGCGGTTCGACTTGCGCGCGGTCTTTGGCGTTGTCGAACAACAGCAACACGCGCCGACCTGCGCTGACTTCGGTTTGCAGTGTGGATTGATACAGCGGCTGCAATTCGGCGACGGAGTTGGGCAATTGGCCGGTTTCCGAGTGAAACGACCGAATGACGTGTTCCATCGCCGAAGTCGTTTTGACGGGAGTCGCGCTCATTCCCTGCAAATCCAGAAAGAGTTGCGCGCCGTTGAATTGTTGACCGAGCTTTTCCGCCAGCTTCAATGCCAGCGTCGTTTTGCCTATGCCGCCTTTGCCTTGCACGCCGGAAATGACCGCGCCGCCTTCAAGATCGGCCAGCAATTCCGTCAATTCGGTTTTGCGTCCGACGAAATCGCGGGGCGGAGAATTGATCTGGCGGAGCCGGTTGGTTGGTGGAGGAGTCGGGAGACGGGAGTCAGGAGTCGGGAGTTGGGAGCCGTGATAATGATTTTCTATCTTGTGGGCAACTACGTCGCCTTGAGTTTGCGAAGCCGTCACGTTGCCATCGCCGGGAATGATGGTGTTGCCGCTGCCCTGATTGAAAACATTGCGGTTGCCGGATTGCGTTGTGGGAACAGTTGCGGCTTCGGCGGGTTGTTCGGTGTGCCAGCGATCCCAGCCAAAAGCCACAACGTTTATGACCACCAACGAACCAAGCAGCCATTTCCACCAAGCCAGCAGCGGCGTGAAGAGTTCTTTCAATTGGTCGCCGAATGCTTCGCCCGCCAAACCAATCAGGATTGCCGAAGCAGTCGCTGAAACCGTAAGCACAATGGGAAAGAGTTTTTTGCCTTTGGCCGAGTTCATAACCGTCGTCCTTTTGTTCGTCTGAAATTCCTGCGCCGCGATTGTCATGCGAGCTTCGGTTGGCTGGCAAGAGAAATTTGCTCGGCAAGGGCAAGATTTATGGCGGTATGCAGTTGAGGGCGACTTCATAACCGAGAGGTGTGGCGGGGTTAAATCCTTGCCATTACCCACATCTTTTTCTTTGCGCCGGAGGCGCAGGGGATATTAGCCGGTGGCGAGCGCAGCGTAACCACCGGAAACAGTGGGCTTTCGTGTTTGGGCTTAAAGCATTTCACTGCCTTGCTGACGTGCGAAGGCATTCAGTATATTGCCGCGCCTGAATTCAAAGCTCATCAACAGACAGGAAAGAAAGTAATTTATGTCAGACATTCGAGTTCGATTTGCGCCTTCGCCGACGGGCTATCTGCACGTTGGCGGAGCGCGCACTGCGTTGTTCAATTGGCTGTTCGCTCGCAAAGTCGGCGGCACGTTCATCCTTCGCATCGAAGACACCGACACCGAACGTTCCAGCGAAGCGATGGTGCGCGGCATTCTGGAAGGGATGGAATGGCTGGGGCTGCATTACGACGAAGGCCCGTTTTTCCAATCCAATTACGCCGACAAACATCGCGCGGCGGCGTACCAACTGCTGGAAACCGGTTGGGCTTATCGAGATTTCACGCCGAAACAGGAGCGCGACGACACCAACATCAAAGATCAAATCGCCAAAGAGCGCGTTGTTAATCCGTTCCGCGACCTGCCCAAAATCGAATCCGACGCGCGGGCGGAAACCGGCGAACCGTTCGTGATTCGTTTCAAAGTTCCCGCAGAAGGCAAAACGCAATTTGACGACATTGTCTTCGGGTTGCAGCAACGCGATTACAGCGACATCGAAGACCTGGTCTTGCTGCGTTCCGACGGGCATCCGCTGTACAACCTGTCTGTGGTGGTGGACGACATCGAAATGAGAATCACGCACGTCGTTCGCGGACAGGATCACATCAACAACACTCACAAACAGGTGTTGCTGTATCAGGCGCTGGGCAAGCCTGTGCCGAAATTCGCGCACTTGCCGCTGATTCTGGCTCCAGACAAAAGCAAGCTCTCCAAACGCAAACACGGCGAAATCGTCAGTGTCACGACTTACCGCGACGCCGGATTCATCCCCGATGCGTTCGTCAATTTTCTGGCGCTGGTCGGTTGGGCGCCCGAAGAAGGGTTGGCCGCCAAAGATCAGGAAATTTTTTCGCGCGAAGAACTAATTCGCATTTTTTCGCTGGAAGGCATTCACAAATCGAACGCGGTGTTTAACTTCACCGAAGGCGACGAGCGCAACTGGACGGATCAAAAAGCTCTGTGGATGAATTTCGAGTACATCAAAACCTGGCCGCTGGAAAACCTGTTGCCGCTGATTCAACCCGAACTGCAAAAAGCCGGGCTGTGGCGCGACGAATACTTTGGCGAGCGCAAAGCCTGGTACGAACACACGATCACGCTGTTGCGCGAACGCGCTCGTACCTTGCTGGATTTCGCCAAACACGGGCGTCCGTATTTCGTGGCTGGTCTGGATTTTGAATTTGAAGACGCCGCCGTCAAAAAGAATTTGCAAAAAGACCCGGCGCTGAAAACCTTGTTGCCGGTTTTGGCTGAACGCTTTGCGGCGATGGCGGACTTCACGCACGATGCGGTCGAAGCTGCCTTACGCGCCGTCGCCGAAGAAAACGGCGTCAAAGCCGGTTTGCTCATCAACGCCACTCGGACGGCGCTGACCGGGCAATCCGTCGGCCCCAGCCTGTTCGAACTCGTGCCCGCAATCGGCAAGCAACGTGCAGCCGAGCGATTGCGACACGCCGCCGGATTGGTCTGAACTTCTGCAAAAAGTTTCCCCTACCCCAGCCGTAAAACGGCTGGGGTAGGGGAAAAGAAAAAGCCTGCATTGGTTGGTTATTCGCCCGCCGACAATTTCCGCAAAGTTCGCCCGCCCAACGCACCACTGAATTTGCCGCCGTCCACCGCCAACTTGCCGTTGACCAAGATGAAGCGCACCCCTTCTTGCGTTGCAACATTTGATGGTAGAGAACAGCTTGCGCCAAGCCGATTTGGTCACGGTCTTCGACCCCGCAGCCGTGTTTCCGACGCCGCCTACGGCAAACGCGCCATCAGCAAAGAACAGGCAAAACGGCTGGGCGAGTTCTTTTGTGTGTCGCCTGTGTTGTTTATCTGACCCTGCCACAAGGAAGGGGCTTCAGCCCGGCAGCAAAACCAGTCTTGAAATCAAAGTGCTGAAGGAAGAGTGAGTTGATCATTCTTCAGGATTTGCAAGTTCAAGGCGTAGAAAGCCGTCGCCGGAGCTTACTGAGAATGTTGCTGAATATGCGAGGCCTAAAGATTTAATTTCCTGCATTTCGGCATGGTCTTTAGTCCCAATCTTGCCCACTAAATTTTCGTCCACCCAGATTCCGAAATGCGAAAATTCAGCAGACTCATCAATTTGTTCAATTTTTGCGGTGCTCAGCGGGAGTTCAAACAGGCTGGTTTCCGCTTTGATAAAGGCCTTTTCGTTAGTGATTAGCTCTGCTGCTGCGCCATTTTTTTGATCGCGGCAGAATTCAAGCAGCAATCGAAGCTCCATTGCTGTGGCTGAAAAACGCTCTTGCCATTCAGTGAGGCTGAGGGAACGCAGCCAACTCATCAAGTTGAATTCGGTGTTTGCCGAAAGCCAAGCATTTGCAATTCGTGTAGCCAGTGTTCTGGAAGCCAAACCTTTCGACATCAATTCAACAGCCGGAACGCTTCCTACTCCCCAGCGCACGTAAGCTGGCACCGATTGAGAAAATTGGCTCTCTATTCTATTGGCGGTCAGGAATTGGTTTGCCCACGAAACTAGAGTTCCTAAAACCCCTGGGAAGAAAACTTCAAAGTATTGGTTGAGCAGGTCGCCAAGTTGCTCAAAGCGATAGCCCACATTAGCCACCCCAATCAGATGCTTGTTGGCGATGTCCACCAACTCCTTGCCAATCATCCAGTCATTTAGCAGTTCATCAATTGAGATTTCGACTGCAAGGCGATTTTTTCCGGTTCTTTGGGTATAGACCGTTTGTTTGGTGGCCTCTGGCAATGTAAGCAACTGCTCCAAACGTCCTTCAGCCAAAATGTATTTGACCAAATCTACAGGGGCATCTGGAATCGCGTTCTTTTTGGCTGAGTTGGCCAGTGAACGGGCAACATCCTCAAGTTTGCGGGCAGAACTTATTGAGGTACCGGATGCTGCCCACCTTCGCCGTGATGATTCGTCCGTTACCTTGTAGCGGTTGAGAATGGCTTCAGCCAGTTTGAGCCATTTGGTTTTGTCGTCATCGTTCAGTTGAACCCATCCCAATGTATGGCTCAACACATTACTGATTCCCTCACTCGTCAGAAATTCTGAGTTTATCTTTTCCAGTTCTGCCGCAATGAACCAAATGAAAGAAAGGAAATCTGAATTCGTGCCCTCATTAATCTCAAAAACCAAGTCTTCTAATTTGCGTTGGCCTTCTTCAAGTGTGGCAAGTTCATTCAGCGCGTGTTCTGTCGCCAGCATTGAGAGTATCTTCAAATCTTCAGGCTTTGGATTCAATTTTTCGAAGTCTTTTTCGCTGAATTTGGAACGAAGGGCTAAGACCACAATCCCCTCAGTTTCTTTTGTGGCGCGCCCCGCCCTGCCAATCGCGTTTACCAGTTTAGATTTGGTGATGTATTCCAGATAGCCTTCTGTGGTGGGCAATCCTTGTTGAGCGATTACCACTGATCTGACGGGTAAATTTACCCCTTCAGTCATTGTTGTTGTTGCAACCAAGTATTTGATCTGGCCGTTCGTTGTTGCATCTTCTATTGCAACCCTAATCTCACTGGGAAGGGATCCATGGTGGTACGCAACCCCTTTCTGCACCACTTCCCATAACGGATGCTGATTGCCTAATCGCGCTTCGATCAGATTGAGTAACTCTTTAATTGAAGCCAAGTCAGTTGTTGGTTGAATTTCAGCGGCGATTGTCTGTGCCATACTAACGGTTGTTGGGCGCGAAGGTTCTATAACCAGCACGGGACCAAGTTGAGCCAAATGATTGATGACAGGGATAAGCTGTTTGCCAAGAGTGGTTGTATGTTGCTTCTCTACACCTGCGTGTTGACCGTTAGTAGTTGCATAATAAGCTAATTGGCCTGTTGGCTTGGTCGTCTTGAGTGAATGGCTTCTACCCGTCTGTGCAATTCGCAAGGTCAGGTTCCCAAAAGAGGGGTATATCATGCGTAAAGGGTGGTCTTTATTTTTTCTTTTTGGCCGCTCTATAGTTTTTGTATTCCAGTCTGCCACGGTATTGAAAATGGCAAGAATTCGTCTCGGCCCTCGCCAATCTAAAGGCCGGTGAATAAAGTTGTTGCCTTCGCCTTCCATCCATTGAACAAAATGAGCTTGGTTGCCGACTGCAGCAGACAAAAGAGCAATTCGTTGGCCTTTGCCTTTCGTCGCGTAGTGCAAATAAGCAAGGTCTTGCTCAAGCGTCCAGCCACGGCTCTTGTCATCAATATTGTGAACCTCATCAAAGACGAATAGGCCAACTTCGCTCAGCACTTTTCCGCTGTCGGAGCGAAGAAGATAAGACAATCGCTCTGGAGTCATCACTTCTACTTTTGGTTCAGATGGAAATAAATCTTTCTGTGGGAATATGTCTTCAAGCCAAGCCCCTTCGGGTAATCCATCTATGATTTCTTTACCGAGAAAACGGAGACGTTTTTGCAACGACAACCGCACTTCCCTGCATAGACTTCTTGTCGGAGCAATGTAGTAGACAGATGTTTGTTGTGTTGATAGATGAGAGGCGATGAGAAGCTGTGCCAGAAGAGTTTTACCACTGCTCGTTGGTGTCGAAAGGAATAGCCGCTTTACTTCGTGAGAAAGAATGGATTTTTCATCTTCCTGATTCGGTCTGAGCAATTCAATCTGAGGCGGCCAAAGCGTCAAAACTCTTGGACGCCCCATAGCAAATGCTCTCACTAATCCTGGATTGGTATTAGGGGGAAGTACTGATCTTACAGAGTTCTTTTCAAGGTCATCTGACAGGTTGAGCAGATGAGCAGCGATCCATCTTGAGGTATGATCACCTGCCGATGATTCTGAGAGCACTGCTTTCAGTAATGTTTTTCGTGCGCGTTCAAGACTTTCTTTGCCGCCGTCAACAAGATAAGTCGTTAAATCTCTCGTGCCCAATGCGACTCCCGCCGCTGAGCCACACGGCAAGTCGAAAACGTCAGAAATATCCCATTCAGTTTCAATTTGGGAAATTTCAGCGCGAATCGCTTTGGTTGTGTCGTTGATATAGCCAATGTCAAAGCCCAAGAATGCGACTCCACAACAAAGAGAGACGTTCGTAAATTCATCAAATAGCGAAACTTTGGTGAGGTTTGATTTCAGTTCCCGGTTGTAGATGGCAATTGCATTTGGATCAAGCTCGCTTCGTAGGTAGGCGATTTGAGAAGCGAAGCAGCACTCCAATTTTTCCATGTGGCTCAGATCAGGATTCTTTGCAGCAATGTCAAAGATATGACCTGCGACTTTGAACGCTGATCGTTGCCGACTCAGACCATAGATGTGCGTAGCATATTTCGAGGACGCAATCGCATGGAGGGACCAAGCCGTTGCGATCAAGTTAGGATCAACTTGTGATTTACCAAGAAGTGAGGCGAGTTCTGCCTGAGCAATCAGATTTGAGAGTTCCTCAACCGATGGCAAAGAGCTTGGCTGCCCAAGCGCCTCTTTGATCAAGTCTGGGTTTAGAGCCCTTTCCATATCGCCTTTTGCACCTTCTCACAAAAAGAGGGGAAATCCTCAATGGCAGTCAACATTCCCTTTAGCCTTTTAGGGCTTACGAAGTTTGGGAATTGATCTCCAAATGTTGTAAAGCACCTGACCGGTATATTGTTGGCGTTTATTGCAAGGGCAACTCCAACCGAAGCTTCAGGGCCAGCTTCAATCCATAGCATGGGCAGCTTGCTGTAAAACTCTGATAATTCTGGGTCTCCCAGTTGTTCTTGGCCGATTGATGTTAACCTTGCCAGGTATCTTCCGGCTTTTGAGTTCAGTTGCCCGTAAGCTGTATTGACCGTGCTGCTTACAGGGGTTTCACCAACGCATTTTTTTATTTCCCATAGTCTGAACATCAAATGACCAGTAGCAACCTGATGAACCACCATTCCATCACCGCCATGATCTGTGGCGGCAAAACCCATTGGTTCGATTCTTTTTATTGGTTCGGTTGATAGATCTTGAATGAGAAAGTACCAGAGGTACTGGGCTATAAAACCTTGCAGATGATCTGAGTGAAAGCTTTGCCCAGGAAGCCCCAAAACAGGTTCGATAAAAAACTCGCTAAGCGCTTTATGTTCTGTGGCAGACATAGGCTTTCCCACAGTAATGCTTTGTTTCCAGGCTTCATAAAGATATGGAGAACCATCACAGTGAGCGCACAATATTTTGTCTGCTAAAAGCTCCGCAAGTTCATCAATAAGGGCAAGGCCGTTATTGTGGCTAACGAGTGTCCAATCGTGAGTTTGCTCGGCTATCTCTTTTTGCTGGAAAAAATCGCTTAATTTCATGGCTTCTATTTTCGTTGGGGCTGAGTCGAGGTTATTAACTGTGAGCGGCGCACAAGTAAAGATGATTCATTGAGGCGAGCGAATAATAGATGGGGCGGTCAACGCCGACAACCTAAATTACTCGCCGTTCAAAGATTTCCGCAACGTCCGCCCGCTTAGCGCGCCGTTGTATTTGCCACCGTCCACAGCCAGTTTGCCGTTGACCAGAATGAAGCGCAGGCCTTCGGACTGAAGTTCCGGCTGGTCGTAAGTCGAACGGTCGGCTATGGTCTTCGGATCAAAGACAATCACGTCGGCGAAATAGCCGGCAGCCAGTTTGCCTCGGTCACGCAGTTTGAATGTTTCGGCGACCTGCAAGCTACTGGCCTGGATCATTCGCTCCAGCGAGATGACTTTGCGGTTGATGACGTATTCCCGAATCTTGCGCGGGTAAGTTCCCCATTTGCGCGGATGGCCGCCGGAACCGTCGCTGCCGGTCATAACCCACGGTTGTTTCATGAAATTTTCAATGTCGGCTTCGGTCATGTTGAACGAAGTGACGCCGGGATTGCTGGTTTTCAAAATCTCCAGCGCGGTTTCAATTGGAGATTTACCGCGAGCTTTGGCGATTTCATCCAGCCGTTTGCCGATCAAGGCTTTGTCGCCTCCGCGAATCATCAGCGAATTGGCTCCGCCGCGCCGTTTCAGGTTCTGCTCCATTTCGGCCATCAGTTTAGGGCGGATCGCCGGGTCGTCCACTCGTTTCAGGAATTCGGCTCTGCCTCCGGCTTCCGCCCAGCGAGGCAGCAGCGACGCGCCCAGTCCTGTGCCCGAAGCGATGTATGGATATTGATTGGCTGTGACGTTGACGCCTTCGGCGCGAGCGCGATTGATGATTTCAATCGCTTTGCCGCTTTGTCCCCACACGTCAGCGCCCAGAGCTTTGATGTGCGAGATGTGAACCGGAATGCGAGCTTCGCGGCCAATTCGCATGACTTCTTCAATCGAACCCAGCAAGCCTATGGTGTACGAACTTTCGTCGCGTTGATGAGTGTCGTACACGCCGCCGCGTTGCGCCGCGATTTTGGCCAGTTCGATGACTTCTTCGGTTTTGGAATAACTGCCCGGCGCGTAATACAACCCCGTCGAAAGCCCAATTGCGCCTTCGTCCATTCCTTGCCGGACGAGCGTTTTCATTTTCTCAAGCTGTTCAGCCGTCGGCGCAGCGTCGCTCATTCCCATCACTGCGGAGCGAACGGCTCCGTGGCCGACGAACGACGCGACGTTGGTTCCGATCTTTTGCGTATCGAGTTGTTGCAAGGCTTTGCCAAGCGGGATTTTGCTGCGGCCATCGCTGCCGATGAAAACTGTCGTCACGCCTTGCGTCAGAAAAGCCAGATTGGCGTTTCGCTTCGGATCGAACAGGTCTTCGTCGGCGTGGGTGTGCGGATCAATGAAGCCGGGCGAAACGATCAAACCCGTGGCGTCAATCACTCTGTCGGCTTGAATGTTGGCGGCGACTGAATCGCCGATGAAGGTGATGCGGTCGCCGGTGATGCCTACGTCGGCTTTGGTCGCGGGGCTGCCGGTTCCGTCAATGACCGAGCCGCCACGAATCAGTGTGTCTACTTTCGCCGTTTTCGGCTTGGCGGTTTTCAGATGACGCTCGAAGAAATCGAACGACGCTTTGTAAATCTCCACCCAGTTTTTGTGCAGCAGAAAGTCGTGAACTTCGTCGGGGTAAACAATCGTTTCGTGCGGCACTTTCAATTCGCGCAGCCGTCTGACCAAATCCACGGTTTGCGAAAAAGCCACGTTGCGGTCGTCGTCTCCGTGAATGAACAGCACGGGCGATTTCCACTTTTCAACCGAACCGACCGGCGAAGCGTCAAAGGCGATTTTCACCGCGTCGCGGTTGCCGTATTCGATCCAGTTGGCGTTCGACAGCCGCAACGACCAATCGTGAACTCCGTGCAGGTCAACTCCGGCGGCGAACAAATCCGAATTGCGCGCCAACCCAAGCGCAGTCAAATATCCGCCGTAACTTCCGCCCCACAAACCAATTCGAGCTTGGTCAATGTCCGCGCGCGAACGCAAGTACTGCGCTCCGGCCACGATGTCCTGATATTCCGAAGCTCCGCGCGCGCCGCCGTTTTTCGCCTGGCGAAAGGCTCGGCCATACCCGATGCCCAGCCGGTAATTAACCGACAACACTGCATAACCTTTGCTGGCCAAAAACTGATTGAAGCCGTAAGCGTTGTGGTAGTAGTACCGATTATGCCAACCCAAAAACATCTGCCGCATCGGGCCTCCGTGCATGAAAATCACGGCGGGCAATTTGTCTGTGGGCTTGGCGTCTTTGGGAAGGAAAAGCTGGCCGTGAATTTCCTGACCGTCGGCAGCTTTGAAGACGACTTGCTTAGGCTCAACGAGTTTGGGGGTAGGAAAGTTACGCGGCATAGTCTCTAGGGCGACCGATATTGATTTGCCGCCGATTGGCGTCGCTTGAACTACTGCCGGGATGAATGCGGTTGAAGCAAAAGAGACTAGGTATTTTCCGCTGCTGGTCAGAACTGGACTCCATTCAATAGCAATGCCAATAAAACCTGAACGAATGGCTTGAGTTTGACCATCGGCGATAGAGATTTTTCGTAAATTTCGCCGATCAATATCTTCACAATTTGAAGAATAGATAATGTCGCGTCTATCGGGAGAGAACGTCATCGTTTCCCATTCGCACCCCGTCGGAGTCAGCCCTTTCATTTCGCCGCCGCTGGCCGCAATCGAATACAGCCGCATCCAGCCGTCCATTTCCGAAGCGAAGACCAGCCGATCACCCGCAGCCCATTGCAGCAAGTTTTCTCCGGCCATTCGCGGCGGAGCGTCTTGCGGTTGATTGCCGCTGCGCCAGATTTCTTTGGCGGTTCCACCCGAATTGCTGGAAGCCGCGTCGGCGACCCAGATTGCCCAAGGATCGGGCGCGTCTTGTGTCACGGTGCGTGGAGCATTGCCGCGCGCCGGTTGGCGAATGAACGCAATCCGCTTTCCGTCCAAAGACCAGCGCGGCGCGGAGTCTCGATCCACCGAAGGCGCGATGTAGCGAATCGTCTGTTTTTCAAAATCGTAAACGCCGATGAAGCTGTGCGTGCCGCGCGAACTGTTGAACGCCAACTGCTTGCCATCGGGCGACCATTGCGGCGCGAAGTTCGATCCGCGCGCGGTGAAAAGCTGGTGCGGTTCTGAACCGTCAACGATTTCGACGATGTGAATCTGGCTGTCTTTGCTGAACACGACGCGCCGGTCTGTCGGCGACACAACCGGCGAACTGCCTTCGGCCAATCGTCGCAAGCGGCCATCTTTGACCGAAACGGCGTGAATCGCTTGCGAAGTTCCGGCGGGATCGCTGGTCGGATTGGGAATGTCTCCGGCGGAATTGGCGCTGCCTCCGCGAACGAAGACTACCCATTCGCCGTCGTGCGTGAATTTCAGTTGAGTCAATTCCTGTCCGGTGTCTTCGTTGAATTGCGTCAGTTGCCGAGCTTTGAAGTCAGTCCCATCGGCCACCCAAATGTTGCGCTTGCCTTCGGCGTTGAAGACCCAAGCGATACGCTCGCCGGTTGGAGCGGCAATCAACTCCGAAGGAAACGGCGAACTCAACACCTGCTCAATCGTGAAACCGCTCTGTTGCTGAGCCGCCGACTGGTTCGCGGTAAACCACGCTGCGCCGCCCACAACCGCGACCGCGCATAAAACTGCAAGGATGCGTCTGATTTTCATGGCAATTTATCTCTGGAAAGTTGGAATTGAACTTCCGGCTGTTGATTCAACCGGTGCGGATACGATTCGAGGCGAACGATAATACAGGCGTCTGGCTGTGACAACGGCGCGCAACACCACTTCGGATAACTTTCAGCAGCGATGATGATTCGTTTGACACCTCAGAAAGCCGTCCCTACAATCTCGCAGTTTCAGCAGCCGTTGCCGGAAGCTTTTATCCCCCTCACGGCCTGAACAAATAACGAATGCCAAGCCAAGCTACTACAACTCTGGAGTTCGACAGGCTCAAGGAGACTCTGCTGCAACAAATCCGCACGCCGCTGGGAGCGTCGCTGGCGGAGGAATTGCGCGTTTCTACCAACGCAGAACAGATCAGGCGCGAATTGCGGCTGACCGGCGAAGGTGTGCTTTATCTGCGCGAAGGCACTGCGCTTGACATCAACGATTTGCCCGATCCACGCGCCAGTTTGGGCAAGTTGGGCATCGCCGACATCAACCTGGAGCCTCTGGAAATCGTTGACCTGTTGCGGCTGATTTCCGTGGCGATGGGATTGCGCGAAACTTTCCACGAAGAGCGCGAAAAGTTTCCGTTGATACGCGCAATCACCGAACCGATTCCGAATCTGCGTTCGCTCTATCAACGGCTGCGCGGACGCATTTCTCCCAGCGGCGAAGTCGAAGATTTCGCCAGCCCGGAATTGCGCGAGATTCGTTTTCAAATTTCGAAGCTGCGCGGGCAGATTCAACGCTCGCTGGAAACCATTCTGAAACGCGCCGAAGCCGACCACGCGCTGCGCGATGAATACGTCACCATTCGCAACGACCGGTACGTCATCCCGATTCGCAACGACAACCGCGGAGCCGTGCAGGGCGTCGTTCACGGAATGTCTTCGTCCGGGCAAACGGCTTTTGTCGAACCGCTGGAAACGATCAACCTGAACAACGATCTGGTTCGGCTGCGCGAAGTTGAACAGACCGAAATCATCAAAGTCCTGTTCGCCATCACCGAAGAGTTGCGCGACGAACGCGAAGCTCTTCAGCAAATGGCAGATGCCGTCGCGCAGATTGACTTCATAGCGGCTAAAGCTCGACTGGCGATCAATCACGACGCCATTGAACCGACGATCAACGAAAACGGACGACTGCATTTGAAAGACGCTCGGCATCCGCTGCTGGAAGCAAACTTGAGAGCGCAACGCTTGCCGATTGTTCCGCTCTCGCTCGATTTGGACAGCGACCATCGCGTGATGGTCATCAGCGGCCCGAACGCAGGCGGCAAAACCGTTGTGCTGAAAACTGTCGGGCTGTTGTCGTTGATGGCTCAGGCCGGATTGCACGTTCCGGCGGTTGACGCCGATTTGCCGGTTTTCAATCAATCGTTGGCAGACATTGGCGACCATCAATCAATTGCGGCGAATCTGTCTACCTTTACGGCGCACATTCAAAACATTCGCAACATCAGCGAAGAGCTTGAACCGCCTGCGTTGATTCTGCTTGATGAAGTGGGAACCGGAACTGATCCTGAAGAAGGCTCGGCGCTGGGCGTGGCGATGGTGGATTATTTCCGCGAACGCGGAGCACACGTCATCGTTACCACTCATTACAGCGGCTTGAAGGTTTATGCGACAAACTCGCTCGGCGTCATCAATGCCAGCGTCGAATTTGACGAACGCACGTTGAAGCCGACTTATAAATTGCTGGTTGGTTTGGCGGGGTCTTCGTCGGGAATCGAAATCGCTCGAAGGTTTGGTTTGCCCAAAGCCATCACCGAACGCGCGGCGGAAAAAGTCCAAACGGCCAGCGCCGACGCGACGGAATACTTGCGACGATTGAAAGATCAGTTCGACAACCAGCAACAAATGGTTGTCGCTCTGGAAGAAGAGCGCGCTTTGGTGGCTGACAAATACTCCAAGCTGGAACTGGAATTCATCAAGCGCGAAAAAGAACGCGAAAAAGAATTTCGCGCCGAACTGCAAAAAGTTGTCGAAGAGTTCACGGCAAAGGCTGAAAAATTCGCTTCTACAATTGAAGACGCTGCGACGGCTCGCAAAGTCAAAAAGGAAGTCGAACGCCGCACTGTCGAATTGAAAGCTTCAGCCAGTTCCGCCGCGCGTGAGTTGCGCCAGCAACAAGGCATTCTGACCGCTGAAGAACAGGCTGCGATTGCCGCCGAAGAAGCCGTGCCGGAAATCGTGGACTTTGAAATCGGCGACCGCGTTCGCGTCTTGTCGCTCAATCAGGAAGGCGTGATCGAGGCGATTAAAGGCGAAGAAATCGTCGTGCAAGTCGGCGCGCTGCGCTTCCGCGAAGTTGCCGACAACCTGCGTTTTGTCAGCCGCAAACAACTGACGACAAAATCGGCGAAAGCTGCTGCCGGTTTGCCAAAAGGAGTTTCGGTTTCGCTGAAAGACCAACCGGCGGTCGGTTCGGAGTTGAATGTCATCGGCAGGACGACGAACGAAGCGACTTATGAAGCCGACAAGTTTCTTGATGCGGCTTTCCTGGACAACCACGACCGCGTCCGCATCGTTCACGGTATGGGAATGGGCGCGCTGAAACGAGCGATTGCCGACCTGCTTTCCGGCCATCCGCACGTGGCAAAGTTTTATCCGGCGGAGCAAAATGAAGGCGGCAATGGGGCGACGATTGTCGAACTGAAGAAGTAGTTTGCGTTATGAAAATCCCGCGTGGTTTCAGCGAAGAGTTACGAAATCAAGCCGATATTTTGAAGATCGTCGGCGATTACGTTTCGCTGAAAAAGAAGGGGAATAATTACTGGGCGTGTTGCCCATTTCACAATGAGAAGACGCCGAGTTTCAGCGTCAATCCGTCAAAAGGCCTTTTCAAGTGTTTTGGCTGCGGCAAAGGTGGCGACGCGATCACCTTTGTGATGGAAATCGAAGGCGCTCCGTTTCCCGAAGCCGTCAAAACTGTTGCTGAAAAATGTGGAATCCCAATTCCAGTTGCTGCTGACGATCAACGAGGATACGAAGAGCGCGACCGGCAAAGAGCCGATTTGTTGCAACTGAACGCCTGGGCAACTGAGTTCTTTGAACAAAACCTGATCGAAACCGCCGAAGGCCGGCGCGGTTTGGCTTATCTGGAAGGGCGGGGAATTACCGAAGCGACTCAGAAACAATTCCGGCTGGGTTACGCGCCGAACAGTTGGGACGCGATGAGCAGTTTTTTGCGTTCGCGCGGAGCTTCGACGACGCAGATCGAACGCAGCGGTTTGGTGACACTGAAAGAGGCAGGCGGGTTTTACGACCGGTTTCGCGGGCGGCTGATGTTTCCGATTTGTGACACGCAGGGGCGACCGGTTGCTTTCGGCGGGCGCATCATTGGCGAAGGCGAACCGAAGTATTTGAACTCGCCCGAAACCAGCGTTTACACCAAAGGCCAGCACCTGTTCGGGCTTGGGGTTTCGCGGGATTCGATTCGCAACAAAGACTTTGCGATTTTGGTCGAAGGGTATCTGGATTTTCTGATTCCGTTTCAGGAAGGCGTCAGAAATCTGGTCGCCAGTCTGGGAACGGCTTTGACTGAAAATCAGGTGCGGTTGCTGGGGCGGTACACGCGAAAGATTGTCGTCAATTTCGACCCCGACTCGGCTGGCGTAGCGGCGACTAAACGCAGCCTGGAGTTGCTGTTAGGCGAAGGATTCAAGGTCAACGTGCTGACCTTGCCGGACAACTTGGACCCGGACGAGTTCATCAGAGCGCGCGGCGCGGACGGTTATTTACGATTGCTCAAGAACTCCCAACCGTTTCTGGATTACATAGTTGAACAGGCCGTCGGCGCGAATGACCAGAAATCCCCTTCCGGTAAAGTCGAAACGATCAATGCCATTTTGCCGTACATAAAGTTGGTCAAAGACAAAATGGAGCTTCAGCAATACGTCCCGCTAATTGCTGAGAAGCTGAAAATTGACCACGAAGTAGTGTTTAGGGAATTCAAAAAGGCCATTGAAACGAGGCAAGAGAAGATCAGCAGCTTAGCCGTCAAATCTTTGATTGCGGTGAAACCGGCGGAGCGAAAGTTGCTGGAGATTTTGCTCGGCTGCCAGCCCGTCCGGCGGCAGTTGAGTTTGAAAATGACCGAAGAAGATTATTTCGGACTCAGAACCGAAAAACTTTTTCACACGATTTTTGAGTTTGAGCGTCAACAGATTGAGATTTCGTATCCGGCATTGAGTCAACAACTCGACGACGAAGAGATGGCCAGCGATTTGCTGCCACAACTGATGATCAGTGATGCCGAGTTTGATGTGACGGATCAGAAATCTTTGAATCAAGCCGAACGCGAGGCGTCGGAAAGTCTTCATAGCTTGCGCTGCGGAAAATTGGCCGACAAACAATCGGCACTCCAAGCTGAGCTAAACCAGGCGCAACGAAGCAACGACACCGAGCTTATGGCTAAATTATCTATGCTCAAATTTGAATTGGCCAAACAGGAACGAGAACTGGCGCGATGGAACGGCTAAAAGTGAGAAGCCGAAAAATATCAAAAACAAGTCGCCAAACCGTTGACCTGCCCGGCACGTAACAAAAAAGAGAAGTAAGACACAAGGAGTGAAAGCTGCGGTTGCGGCGATTTTGCTGCCGCACCGAAAGGAGAGTCCACATTGGAAGAAAAATACACAGAAGATGTTCAGAAGCTTTTGGACATGGGCATGGGGAAGGAAAAACCTTTCCTGAGCTATGACGACATCAACCATGAGCTTCCTGAAGGTTTGGTTTCGGCTGACGAAATCGAAGACATTTTTGCGGCGCTCGGCGGAGAAGGCATCACCATCGGCGATTCCGAAGAAAAGTTTTTGGAAGGCGCCGTTGCCGCTGCTAACGCCGACAAGAAGATGGACGAAGCGCAGGAAGAAGAGGTCGAACAACTCGATCTTTCTCCGGGTAATCTGGAAAAAACCAACGACCCGGTTCGTTTGTATCTGCGCGAAATGGGCGTTGTGCCGCTGCTGACGCGCGAAGGCGAAGTCGCCATCGCCAAACGCATTGAACGCGGAAAGATTCGCTCTCAAAAAGCGGTTTCCCGTTCGCCGATTGCCGTTGCCGAATTGATTCAAATCGGCAAGGAGTTGAACGAAGAATATCTTTCGGTGCGTGAAGTCGTGACCTTTACCGAGCAGGAAGGCATCACCGAAGAGAAAATTCTCGAATATCACAACTACACGCTGGAAACGATTGCCGAAACCGGCAAGGTCTTCAAAAAGACCAGCCAGATGTATGAAAAGTTATTGGCCGAACCGAAACGTTCGCCGAAATTGAACAAGATGAAGCGCAAACTGGCGCGGCAACGCATTGAATTGTCGCACCTGTTCCGGTTGCTGGAATTCACGCCGAAAGTTCAGGAGCGTTTGGTTGGCGCAATGCGGCGGGCTTCGATGGAAGTCAAAGAAACCGAGCGCGAAGTTGATAAGCTGCAACGTTCGTACGAACGCAAACGCAACGAAGACGAAAAGAAAGAAGCCGAAAAGAAGCTTCGAGCGACAAAAAAACATTTGACGCAATTGGAAGAGCAGCATCGGTTGCCGTTGGCGGACATCAAAAAGTCTTTGCAAACCGTCATCGCTGGCGAAGCCGAAGCTCAGCAAGCCAAGAAAGAACTGGTCGAAGCCAACTTGCGTTTGGTGGTTTCAATCGCCAAGAAATATACCAACCGCGGTTTGCAGTTTCTGGATTTGATTCAGGAAGGCAACATCGGATTGATGAAGGCTGTGGACAAGTTCGAGTACCGTCGTGGTTATAAGTTTTCGACTTACGCCACGTGGTGGATTCGCCAGGCGATTACTCGCGCAATTGCCGACCAAGCCAGAACAATCCGAATCCCGGTTCACATGATCGAAACGATCAACAAACTGATTCGGACTTCGCGTGCGTTGGTGCAGGAACTCGGACGCGAGCCAACGTCGGAAGAAATCGCCAAGAAGATGGACATTCCGGCGTCGAAAGTCCGCAAGGTTTTGAAGATCGCTCAAGAGCCAATCTCGCTCGAAACTCCGATCGGAGAAGAGGAAGATTCGCATCTTGGCGATTTCATCGAAGACAAGACAATTCAGAACCCGGCAGAAGCCGTCATCAACATCAATCTGCGGGAAATCACCGAAGAAGTGTTGAAGACGCTGACGCCGCGCGAAGAGAAAGTCATCAAGATGCGTTTCGGTCTTGGTCCGAACGGCAGCGAGCACACGCTGGAAGAAGTCGGCCAGCATTTCGCCGTCACGCGCGAACGCATTCGCCAGATCGAAGCCAAAGCGCTTCGCAAACTGCGTCACCCTTCGCGGTCGCGCAAGCTGAAAGCGTTTTTGGAAAGCGGCAGGCCGTAATGGCTTGAGGCAATGCTGGCAGAAAGATGGGGGCAGAAGACGAAAAGTTTTCTGCCCCTATTTTTGTGTTATCGCATTTCGGATCATGTGAATTCCGGCGATGACCAGCACGATGGCCAGCAACCGTTTCAAATTCGTTCCGGCGATTCGCTTGCTGCCGTATTCAGAACCGATGAAGCCTCCTGCGATGGCCGCCAGAGCGAAATAGCCAATCTCGCCCGGTAAAGTCGGCGCTTTGGACAGCAAGCCAATCAGCCCCGCAATTGAATTGACCAGAATGAACACGGCAGCCACGCCCGAAGCCTGACGCATCTCAGCCCAGCCCAAAAACAACAACAGCGGCGAAAGAAAAATGCCGCCGCCTACGCCGGTCAAACCCGACAGCAATCCTAACGCTCCGCCCAGCAACAACATCATCCACAACGCCGGAGTTTGCCCCGAAGCCTGATTGCCTACGGCGGGGTTTCTCAATAAGCGATATGCCGAAAACAGCAGCACGGCTCCGACCAGATATTTGTAGTAAGCGTTCGGCAGCGTCAGTCGTCCGCCCAGATACGCCAGCGGAATCGAAGTCAAAGCAAACGGCCAGAACAGTCGCCAGACAAAATGGCCTGCGCGATAAAATTTCGTCGAAGCAATCAACGCGACCAGAATGTTCAGCGTCAACGCAGTCGGTCGCATCACCGGCTGAGCCAGGTTGAACAGCGCCATCGCTGCCAAATAACCTGAAGCTCCGGCGTGGCCTACAGAGGAATACAACGCGGCGGCTGCGAAAATCAGCAGCGTAAGTGCGGCAGTGGTGGTTGGATTCATAGCGCGACTTTAGTAACTACTTTATGAACGAACAGCATGTATGTGTCTTCGGCAATTTGCCGGTTTATTACGTCGAAGGCAACTGTGAGCGGCTGAAGTTTTTATTGCCTGATGATGCGCATCTGATAGCTGGCGATTTCCTGTTGCTGGCCGTCCGCGATGCGTCCCGAAAGCTTCACCAAATAATCGTTGTTCGGCAGCAGGCGAGTGGGCAGGGAAGCAATAACTTGCCGCCCGCTGGCCGTCAGCCGATTGCCTGACCAGACGTTGGTTCCTTCGATGGTTTCAATGCGGACGGTGAAATGGCGAAACGCTTGTTGGCTGTCGAAACGCAGTCGCAGTTGAACCGTTTGCGCGTTTGCCGGAATGTTCAATCGCGGCAGGTTTGCGCCGTCACGAAACGCCAAAGGCGTCAGCACAAATGAAAAAATCGAAGCCAGAGCGTTCGCCGGTTGAGTTTGTTTTTCTGCTTCGAGCTGTGCGACGCGAGCTTTTTCGGTTTCGAGTTCCGCCATCAACTGCGCCGCGCGCGTTCGCTCTTTAGCAGTTTGTTCGGTTTCCGCCGCCAACTGCAATTCGGTTTGCTTCACTTGAGCGCGCAACTGCCAGACTTCCCTGAACAGCCAACCGCCGCCAAACAATATCAACAATATCGCCGTCGCAAATCCCAATCGCCAATCCGACAGCCAGAGAAACTCTTTCAGCTTTTGCGCGGTCGTTGTTCCGTTTTTCAGCGGCTGAGTTTCGACAAACGATTGATTCCGGTTGAAGACGGGATTCTGAATGGCGTTGGCCAGCGTTTGAGCAAATTCAGTTCGCTGGCGCAAAAATGGCGAAGCCAGCACGTGGCGTTCAAACAATTCACGGTCGGTGGCTGACAGCCGATTGGCCGCGTAAGCGTCAAACAGATCGTCTTGCGCTGATTGAAATTCCGCGTACCGAGTGTCGTCGTCAAACCATTCGGCTTCAAAGCGCGCGGCTTCCTCTTCGGTCAATTTGCCGAGCAGATACGAATTCACTTTTTCCTCCAATTCCTTCGTTCGCATATCAGTGTCGAAAACCTCAATTCGTATCGCCGCCGACGCAATCCAGCAGGCATTGTTCCAATCGTTTTCTCAATCGCGTGACGCGGTTTCGTAACGCAGTGATGTCAATTCCCAACTGTTCGGCCAGTTTGGCGCGTTGGTCAATTTTCGCCGTTTGTTGTTGGTGATAATCCAAAAACAACTGCCGAGCTTCGCCCGGCAATTTGCCAAGGCATTTTTCCAAACATCGCAGTCGTTGTTCATGGTTGTCGCTTTCTTCGCGGCGGCGTTCGGCTTCCGCCGGATCAAGGCTTGGAGTCGCGCGCGTCGGCAATTCATCCAGCGAAGCGGAGCGTTGTTGCCTGCGCCATTGTTCGTGCAGCACGTTGCGAGCCACGCCGCGAAAGTAAGCATAAGGATCGCCGGCTTCGATCTTCACGCCTTCGCCCAGCCTGGCCGCCACGCGATGAATAGTGTCGTCGGCGCAATCTTCGGACAGCGGACAGGCCTGGCTTTCAAAAAAACGGATCAATCGGCGACGAATCAACTGATAACTTTCGGCGGCTTGTTCGCTGTCGGGAGTCAGCCAGGCCAACAAGCGGTCGAAATTTGTCGGTTGATCTTTCATCGCTGGTTTATCGCCATTCGCCTTGCAGCACGAAAGCCGCCCAGAAAAAGGGTTCGCGCCAATTCGTTTTTTTCAGCATCGCCAGTTGGGCCGCGCGCAAAGCTTCTGCCGGACGTTTTCCTTCGCTGAGCAGGCCGCGATAAAACTCCGCCATCAACTCCGCCGTCGCGTCGTCCTGAACTTTCCACAAACTGGCAGCGATGCGCGGCGATCCGGCGAACATAAACCCTCGCGTCAATCCGATCAGACCTTCGCCGCGAATGTCTTTTCCCAAACCGGTCTGGCAGGCGCTCAAACTGACAAGTTCGGCGTTCAGCTTCAGGTTGTAAATTTCGTGCAGGCGCAAAAATCCGTCTTGCGATTGGCCTTTTTCGTCCAGTAACGAAAGCGCGACGCCGGACAATTCAGGGTTCAATTCGTTCAACACTCCGTGAGTGGCGAAATGCAGCAAACGATATTGGCTGAGTTGCGAATCGAAAGCTGCCGCACGGTTTGCCGAAAAATCCATCGCCGAAAATCGCTGATTGCCGTCAGTCACAAAAGACAAAATTCGGTTGGCTTCGCGGCGCGAATACAACAGCCGCGAAAACGGCTGGTTGAAATTGTCGTCGCGTTGAACCGTCGCTGTCGGCGATTTGCGCTGCCTGGCCAATCGCGGGTCGTCGCGTTCAAACACCGGATCGGCAAACACTGCCAAAGTTTTTGGAGCTTTTTCGCGCACAACAACTTCGCGTCGCAAAGTCGCCAAAGCCGAAACCGACGGCAGATAGATAATTTCGTGGTCTGTAATCATCGGCTTTTTCGATCCGCAATCCCCAATCCGCAATCCGCAATCCGGCAAAGCGGCGAACGGCACGTATTGCAAAGCTCCGTCGGCGACGATGGCCAATCGCGGTTTGTTCAATTTGTCGGCGGCGGGCGCGATCAGCATACGGCTCAGCTTGGCGGCTTCGGCGGGAAAACGCGCGTCGGCATCGGAAATTCGCCGAGCGCGTTGCGTTTCCGTTTCGCCAGCGACCGGTTGGCGGGCCGTCAACAGCGAACGAACCAACGCGGCCTGCGTTTCGATTTGATTGCGCGGCGGCAGTTCGTAACTGGCGAACGAATCTTTGCTCACCGCCCACAAATAGCTGCGCGGTTCGCCGAGCGAAAATTCCAGCAAAGTTGTTTGATCATCAAGTTGTTGCTGAATGTCTTTCAAACCCAGCAAGGGCGGCGCGGTCAACGCGGCAAAGCGCGGGCTGGCTGCGCGAATGCGCGATTGAGTTTCGTTGAGTTCAACCGTCAAACGATCAATTCGTCGCTGAGCTTCGTCGGCTTGCGATTTCAAATGCAAACGGCTGAGCAATTTGAATTGCCGGTCGCTGGCGGCGTTCAACAATTGCTGCAATTCGCGTTCGCGTTGAAGCAACGCTGGTTCGACGCCTTCGCGCAAATCCACGCGAGCTTCGGCCAGCATTTCGGTCAAGCTGCGAGCGCGAGCGCGTTCGCTGGCTTGCAGGCCGAGCGCGGCAAAATTCGCCGTCGGCCTTTGGCGATGTTCGGCCATCAACAATTCGATTTGTAGTTCGCGGTAATTTTGCAACGAAGCGAAATACGCCGAACGCAGCGTGTGGCTGGGAATGCGCGCGCGTTGAGTTTCAATCAAATTGAGCGCCGTTTCGATTTGATGGCGAGCGGCGGCCAGATTTCCGGCTTGCTGTTCGACTCGCGCCAAACCGTAACGAGCTTCGGCTTGTCCGCGCAAATCGTGAATGCGCCGGCTGAGCGCAAGCGCCGCACGGAAATTTTCTCCCGCCGATTTCCAATCGCCCAAAGCCGCGTCAACGCTGCCGAGTTTGGCCAATCCAGCCGCTTCAAACAATCGGTCTTGCGCCGCGCTGACAAGTTTCAACCCGGCCATCAAATTCGCGCGCGCTTCGGTCAAACGCCCCTCGGCAAAATCCAGCAGGCTCAACGCGCCTAGCGTTACGCCTTCGTTGCGCCGGTCATTGAGCGCGCGTTGCAACAACAAGGCTTGATCGTAAAACTTTCGCGCCTGTTCGCGTTCGCCCAAAGCCGCCGCCGTCGCTCCCAATCCGGTCAAAGCGATTGCCTGTTGTTTACGGTTGTTGTCCGCGACGCTCAACTGATTGGCCTGATCGTAGTATTCACGCGCCGTTTTCATCTCTCCCAACGAGTAATAAAGAAAAGCGATTCCGATGGAAGAACTGATTTGGCTGGGAGTGAAATTAACTTGCCGGGCAATTTCCAGCGTTTGGAAATAAGCGTTCAGAGCAGATGTAACGTCGCCCAGTTTCTGCCAAACAATTGCTTTATTGGCATGGGCGGTCATCACGCCGCCCCAATCGTGATATTCGCGGAAAAGTGTCGCCGCTTGTTCATAATTGGCTATGGCCTGTTGGTATTCGTCCTGCTGTTCCAGCGTCACGCCCCAGTTAATCAGCGTGAAGGAAGCCGTCACCAGATTGTCGCTTGCCAGAGCCTGCTCCAACGCTTCTTTGTAAAACGCCAGTCGTTCCGCCCCCTGACTTGATTCCGCCAGATGAAAAAGCATGGCTGCGGCATTGAATTGATCGCCGGCCTGGCGCGCCAACCACAGAGCTGTTTCGAAATTGGCGCGCGATTCCGGCAAGTTCAGCAAACGCCGATTTATTCCCAAGCCGTAATGAATGTTTATTTCATGCGCGGCGGTTATCACGGATTTGAACTTTTCGCGTGTGGTTTGAAGTTGAGCGATGGCTTGCTGATAGGACGGCGTGGTTTTTTCTTGTCGCAATCGCTCGGCGTCGGACAGGGCTTCTTCCAAAGCGATCAACTCCGCGTCCGCCGGTTGGATTGCTCGCAGTGTCGTTAATTCAATTTGGTACTTTCTTCTGTTTAACGTTGCGCTGGCGGCGCGGCTTATCTCCAAGCGGTAACGTCCCAGGGCATTGGCGATGAAGGAAATCCGCTCCATTCGACTCGGCGATTGTGTGATTGCCCGGCGCAGCGGTTGATTATCCGGCCTGTAAACATTGACCGAAAACAAACCCAGCCTCGGACGCTCAAGCGTGATCTGGCAAAAATAGCCGGAGCGCAGAGTCACGAAGAATTCATCAACTCGGTGGCCGATGATTTCGCGCTGATGTTTTTGACCCAATTTTAGTTCGGTGGTTTGCGCTGACAATTCCCTGGAGTCAGCGCCGACAGGGTTGATTGCATTGATTGCCAGCGTCAAAACAACAGCCGGAAAAACCAACAGCAAAAATTGATTGAGGCGATTCGCATTGACCATTTTGTTAGACAGCCGGTTCAGTTCAGTTTTCGGAACAGCATAATGAAGTTCAGCCCTTTGAAGATGGCGCACTATAACAAACCGTTTCTGAAACTTCCGCACACCTTGTCAAAAAAATCATCCATTGATGCGATACGTTTTTGCTTTGCCGTCACTTTGTGCTGAAAGGCGGCAATGCAATGAAACGATTTTCTCCTTATTTGCTCAGCGCGTTGCTCTTCGCGCTGGCGCATCCAATGTTCCCTTCGCTGTACCTGGAATTTCTGGAATGGGTGTGGATGGTTCCGCTGCTGTTGGCGTTGCGCGACGTGACTGCGTTTGGCGGGGTGATATGGCGAAGTTACCTGACTGTGTTCATCGGTTGGGCGTTGGTCATGTCGTGGTTGTTGTGGGCGACGGCGGCGGGCGGAGTGTTGCTGTTTTTTGTCGGCGCATTTGTTTACACCGTGCCGATGGCCGCATTCCATTTTTTGCGCCGGAGTCTGGGCTGGCGCGCGGCGTTGTGGTCGTTGCCGGTGATTTGGACAGCTTGTGAATGGCTTTATCACCAAACTCCGGGAGCCATCGGCTGGTTGTCGCTGGGATTGCCACAATCGCGTTTGTGGTGGTTGATTCAGTTCGTAGACCTGACAGGCGTGTGGGGCGTCACGTTTTGGATAGTTTTGTTCAACGTGTTGATTGTTGATTGCGCCCAACGCTGGCGGTTGCGGATTGCGGATTGCGGAAAAGGACAATTTCCGAACGACGTTGCGCTGTGCGAGGACAACGTCAGTTGGAAATCCGCAATCCGCAATCCGCAATCCGCAATTTTCCGCCGACTGGCGCTGATCGTTGCGCTGATGCTCGGTCTGCCGCTTGGTTACACGGCTTTTCGATGGATCGAGCATTCGCGCGCGGAAAAAAACGAACTCTCGATTTTGCTGACTCAGCCGAACGTCAATCCGTGGTTGAAAACCAGCCTGGAAACTCGCGCGGCGGAATTGCGTCGCAGTCTGACGCTGACCAATCAGGCGTTGCGCGCTCAGCCGAATTCTTTTGATCTGATTGTCTGGCCCGAAACTGCGATTCCGTTTGTTCTGCCGCAAGACGAACAAACGCGAATGTTGGTTGGCGATCATGTTTCGCGCTGGCAAACCCCGCTGCTGTCCGGCGCGTTGAATTTGCGCTCTTATCCCGACCCTGCCGAACGTTCGGCGCTGTTGAAGTTTCAGAATCGGGATTATGAATTGTTCAACGCCGCCTTTTTGTTCACGCCGCGAAAAGACATTCAAAGCTCCGCTTTCAGGCGGAAAAAATCGAATTCGGGAAATCATTCGATTGAAGGCGGCGCGCCGAAACCGAAGCTTCAGGAAGCCGCCACGCTCTCGGCTCCTTATCACAAACAAAAGCTGATGCCGTTTGTCGAACAGGTTCCGCTGGCTGAGAAATTTCCTGCGCTGGCGGGTTTGGCGCTGGATTTCGGCGTTGGCAACAACATTGATCCCGGCGTCGAATCGAACCTTTTTACATTCACCACTCGAACGGGTCGTACGGTCACGGTCGCGGCGGCCATCTGTTACGAACAATTTTTTCCGGCGCATTTGGCCGGTTTGGCGAGGCAGGGCGGAGAAATGATCGCCCTGATGACCAACATCGGCTGGTTTTCGCAATCGCACGGCCAACATCAAATCGCCGCTTTTCTGCAAATGCGGGCGATTGAGTTGCGCCGTTCGGTGGTTTGCGCGGCCAATACCGGACAAACCACGATGATTGATCCGCTGGGGCGCGTCACCGCCGAAACTCCATGGTGGTCGGCGCAAACGCTCAGCGGCCAGGCGCAGCTTTCGTCCACGCTCAGCTTTTACGTTCGACATCCCGATCTTTTCCCGAAGTTTTGCGCGCTGCTGACGGTTGGGTTGTTGGCGCTGTCGGTAGCCACGCTTTTGTTGGCGGCCTGGAAACGGCGCAGGCAATTGTTTCCGATCTCGCTGGAACCGACCGGCGCAAGGTTTTAACAATCCCGTAATTCAGGAGGAATCAACCATGAAAAAAAGGCTTTTGATAATTTCCCTCTCAAAAGGGAGTTTGATTTACGTGTGCGCGTTGCTGGCGATGTCGGCAGCGTTCTTGGTCCCGGTCAAGACTGTTTACGGAGGTGGCAGCGGCGCTCGCAGTTGCCCTAATCCGGGAGAAGGATGCTCAGACGGGTTTAGAGGCTCAATCAATACCAGTTCTCATCGCGCTCAAGTGAAAAGAGACATGCTGTTTGCGGCCAGCGCATCGTCGAGCGATGGCGGCTCAAACGCTGATTCAGCGCGGCGTACTGTGGTCGCCAAGGCAATGTCCTGGGCCGTGTTACTTGGCGGGCTGTGGTCATTGATGGCGCTGTGTGCTTGTCTGAATTCGACAAAGATCAAATTCGCCATTGCCGGATTGGCAGCCGCTTTTAGCCCGCGTCGGCAGGGATTCAAATTTTTATGGATGTCTCTGCTTTGTTGCTTTGCGCTTATCGGTTCGGCGCAGGCAGGTGGTAGCGCTCCTTGCTGGGAGGTCAATGGCAGGATGTGTTGCGGCGCCAATTCGAGTGGTTGTAGCTTCACGGACGAACAACCGACCGATGCCACAGCCGGTTCAATCAAGAAATTCGTAAACAACAAACTGTCGCCTGGAAGTTCCATTGCCCGCGCTGTCGCTTCGCAACGCACGGCATCGGATGCGCAAGATTGGTTTTCCGTATTGATGCTGACGGTGATTCTGTTTGGTTTGCTTGGCCTGCTGATAACGCTGTTGCGCGCGCAACGTGGCAACTCCGGTTGGTTGGCTTTGAGCAGGAGACGGCGCGCAATTCTGCTGGCGACCAGCGCCGCTTTACTGGCCATTGCCGCCTGGCCATCGTTGAATCCGCCGTCGCAGCCCGGACGAACGCAGGCGGCAATCCAACCCGCTTCGCCGACGGCGACTGTCCCAAATTTCGCGAACGCTTTGCAAATCAGCGGCGACGGCACGACTCAAATCGGCGGAGTTGATTACGACACGACGGGCAATTTGTACATTGCCGGTGGTTACACAGGTTCGGTGACGTTCGACACGACGCCGCCTACGACTTTGACCAGCGCGCAGGATTTCGATGTTTTCGTCGCCAAATTCAATTCGGCTGGTCAATGTCAATGGGCGCGTCAGGCAAATGGGCAAGGCATCATTCCGGTGGGGCTTGCGCTGGATGGCGCGACGGCTTTGGCGGTTGACGCCGCGGGCAACGCTTATGTCGGCGGCAGCTTTGTTTCTTCGCTGCTGTTCAAAAATGCGGCTGGGACGACCGTTGCCACGCTCGGAGACAGCGATTCTGACATCAACTTCGAGCCGTTCGTCGCCAAATACGACACCGGCGGCAATCTGGTCTGGGCTAAAGGCGGAATGAGCGGCGCGCCGGACGATCCCGAAGCGGCGTCCGATCTTGACGCGGGAATCAACAGCGTCACCGACATCGTGGTGGACGCGGCGGGCAATCCATTTGTGGCGGGCGGATTCACTGGCGTGAATTTCCTGGGCGCGACGGTTACGGCGGCAGGCGGACAGGATGCTTACGTGGCGCGACTGAATCCGGCCAATGGTTCGCCGGTTTGGGTTTCTCAGGCTGACGGCGTTGGGAACGATGCTGTTTTTGGCCTGAGCGCGGACAACGCAGGAAATCTTTATTTGATAGGCATCTACGATGACGATCTGGATTTCCCGACCAACCCTCCAACGACGCTTTTCAACCCGGATCAATTCGAAGACACCTTCGTCGCCAAATACAACTCCGCCGGGCAATGCCTGTTTGCCAAAGCCATCAGCGACGAAGAATACCTGGATGGATTTCACATTGCGGCCAACGCCAACGGCGAGTTTTATATCGTTGGGCTGTTCAACGGCCAGGCGACTTTCGACGGAATCACGCTGACCGACGATTCGGAATTGATGAGCGCCTTTCTGGTCAAATACAGCTCCGGCGGCGTGGCTCAATGGGCGCGAGAGATGAGTCAGAATCCCAGCGACGCAGACATTGCCGGAGTCATCAGCGAGCGCGTGACATTGGACGGCGAAGGCAATCCGATCATCGCCGGTTCGCTGGCCGACCAAATTGTTTTTGGCAGGGAAAACCCGGCGACTCAGCAAATTGTCGCCAGCGCGGGCGGAGTGGATCAGTTCGTAGCCAAATACGACGCGGCGGGAAATTTCCAATGGGCCAAACAAGTCAGTGGCAGCGGCAGCGAAAGCCAGAACACCACTTACAGCGAAGCCGCGCCGGTCGAATACATTCCTTATCGGCTGGTGAGAAATCGGGCGACAGGACGCATGCATTTGACCGGAGATTTCAGCGGCACAGTGGATTTGGACGACATCACGCTGGATTCCGGGCAGGCTCGCAACGCATACGTCGTCGAACTCAGCCCGGCGCAAGCCGCGCCTGACCTTTCGCTGACGAAATCCGACGGCGGAACAAATTTCGTCATAGGCCAGACCGGCAGCTATCAAATCACAGTCAGCAACGCCGCCGAAGCTGGCGCCACGACCGGAGCTATCACCGTCGCCGACGCTTTGCCGAACGGATTGACGTTGCAAGCCTTCGCCGGAACGGGCTGGAACTGCACGGGCGAGGGAACTCGCAATGTCAATTGCACTAACAATGCGCCGCTCGCCGCCGGAGCCAGCTTGCCTGTGCTGACGCTGACGGTAAACGTCACGGCGACGACTCCGATCGGCCCGAACAGCATTGCCAACATTGCGACGGTTTCGACTCCGGGAGAAACGAACATTGCCAACAATTCCGGCAGCGATTCGACAACCGTGCTGGATTGTTCGGGCGGCAATTGCGATCCTGTTGCGCCAGGTTTGATCTTGCCGGATTTTGCCGAAGTCAGCGACCAGAAACCCGGCAGCGTGTTGATCTTCAATGTTTACACGTCCAGTTCGTCCGCGCCCAACGCGCAAAACACGCGCATCAATATCACCAACGTCAATCAGCAACGAGCCGCAACCGTGCATCTGTTTTTCGTGGACGGCGCGACTTGTTCTGTGGCCGACGCCAACGTTTGTTTGACGGCGAACCAGACGACCAGCTTTCTGGCTTCGGATTTCGATCCGGGCGTGACGGGTTATCTGGTGGCGGTGGCGATTGATCGCGTGACGGGCTGTCCGGTGAATTTCAATTATTTGATCGGCGACGCTCACACGAAATTCGCGACCGGTCATGCCGGAGGCCTGACGGCGGAAGCGTTTTCGGCTCTGGCAGGGGCGAACTTTGTATGCACACCTCAATCGGTGACGGCAACCTTGCGATTCGACGGAATTCAATACAACCGGGCGCCGCGCGCGTTGGCGTTGTCCAGCCTGGGTTCGCGTTCAAACGGCAACGACACTTTGATCGTCTTGAACCGGGTTGGCGGCAATTTGGGAACCGGCGCTGCCAGTTTGGGGGCGGTGTTCGGAAATTTATACGACGACACTGAAAACGTCTTTAGTTTTAGCGTCACCGGCGGATGTCAGTTGCGCGGTTCGCTGACGAATAATTTCCCGCGAACTACGCCGCGCTTCGAACAAGCCGTTCCCGCAGGCCGAACCGGTTGGATGAAGTTTTGGCCGGACAACGACGTTGGAATGCTCGGCGCTCAGTTCAACGTCAACACGAATTCAGCTACAGCGGGCGGAGCCTTTAATCACGCTTTCAACCTGCACAAACTGACGCTGACCGGCGCGCCCAGCTATGTGATTCCGGTGTTTCCGCCGAATTGCTAAAAGCAAAAAGCCTCGTCTGGTTTTTATTGCCAGACGAGGCTGTCTGTTTATTCAAATTCACCGTATTGGTTAATCCTTGCCGCCGAGCCGGAGCGTTACGCCAGCGGTCACCGTCAACGGATAACCCGGAGTCGCATGAACAGGCATTGCTGCCAGGCAATGCCATAGTGGTCAATCGCCTGACTCCGCCGCGCGCGCCGTTCAATGCGGAAAGTGTGCGTGTGCAATTGCCTGCGTTGGCCGATGGCGTTTCGGTGGTGGGCAAGCGATTGCGCGTGGTGGTATTTGCCGACATCGCGCGTTCCGGCCAGCCGCCCGCCAATCCGCAATATCTGGTTGATCGGACAATCACGATTTTGGCCTTGCCGGAAAATCGCATGCTGGAAGTGATGTTGCCGGAACCAGTGACGGTCAACCGCGGCGACCTGTACGTTGGAATTCAATCGGTTGACGGAAATCTGAGCTTTGCTGCCGATACAAATGGCGAGGCGCGTAATCATTCTTTCGTTTCAAACGATATCGGAGCGAGTTTCCAGCCGTTGCGAATTTCAGGCGCAACGGCCAACGCGATTGCGCGCGCGGTGGTCAACGCCAAATTCAACGCCGTCAGCAACCTCGTTCCCGAAGTGAAGGAAATCAGCCCGACAGCCGCGCCCACAGGCTCAAGTTTCAAGCTGACGATTTTCGGGCGAAACTTTTTCCCGGATTCGGCACGGGCATTCGCGGGCGCAGTCAGCCATCAGCCGTCAGAGTGAGAGTCGGCGGAATTGATGCGCCAGTGCTTTTTGCCGGAGCGCAGGGAGAATATGCAGGGCTGGATCAGGTCAATGTCGAACTGCCTCGTTCGCTGAAAGGCCGTGGCGACATATCGGTTGTTTGCACCGTTGATGGCAGCGGATCGAACGCGGTCACGGTCAACCTCAAATAATCAAGATCGGCTCAAGTCAGTAAACTTCGGGTTGCCGCTTCGCATGACTGAAATGGGCGAAGCGACAATCTGGTTTAGTTTTCGACTCGGCCAATGGCCAGAGCGGAAGTGGTGGGCTACAATCGCGCCCGCAGAAATCAATTCAACAACTGAGGAAGGTTCACAATGGAAGCTCTGGGAATGGTCGAATGCCGAGGCTTGGTGGCGATGATCGAAGCCGCCGACGCTATGGTCAAAGCCGCTAAAGTCACTCTGGTTGGCTGGGAAAAAGTAGACGCGGGACTCGTGACCGCCATCGTGCGCGGCGAAGTCGGCGCAGTCAAAGCCGCCGTTGAAGCCGGAGCCGCCGCCGGTCGCCGAGTCGGCGAAGTCGTTTCAACTCACATCATCCCACGCCCGCACGGCGAAGTAGACGAAGGCCTGCCGATCCTGCACACCGGCGAAACCACTCGCAAACCGATTAGCGGCTCCGTCAATCCGCAAGGCGATTAGCTTAAAATCTCAATCAATTCAGGGCTTCTGGATCAATGCCAAGTTCGCGCAGTTTGTCAGCCAGGCGTTCAGCACGAGCCTTTTCTTGCTCGGCGCGAGCCTTTTCTTGCTCGGCGCGAGCCTTTTCTTGCTCGGCGCGAGCCTTTTCTTGCTCAGCGCGTGTGTGTTCGCGCTGAGCAAGTTGATCAATTTCCACAGCGGTCAGGAATTTTCTGCCGTCGGGGTGAAAGGCGCTCAGTTCGCCATTTTCTTCCAGTCGCAGTCGAATTTGCAGCAGCGGGCTGTTCCATTCTTTGCCGAACACGACAGGCATCAGTTTATGATTTTTGCGTTGCCAGACTTGCAGCTTGCCGCGGTCGGGATCGTATTCGATGTATTCTTCAACGCCGTGTTCTTCGTAAAACGCCAGCTTGTCGTCCATCTCGGCTTTGGTGTTGCCGGGCGAAAGGATTTCGATGGCGACTTGAGGCGCAACGCCGTTTTCAATCCATTGCTGGTACGAACCGCGATGGCCTTTCGGGCGACCGAAAACGACCATCACGTCAGGCGCAACGCGAATGCTCGGCCAACCTTCGACCGCGTACCACAGCAAGTCGGCGGCGACGAAGACATCAGGCTGATTGGCGAAATGGCTGTCAATGCCGGTGTGCAGCATGACTATGTACTGATACTGTTTGGTGTTTTCGGCCATAGGCTTCCCGTCCGAATCCGGATAAATGATGGTGGGATCAACTTTGATTTTGCGGCCAGTTGCTTTGCTCATAAATGTGACTCCTCGCAGGGATGCGACTGAGAATCGCAAATGCTTTCTACCCCAAGTCCGCTGCACTGGGCAAGTTTTGGCCGGGAGAAACCTGAATACCGCGAGCGGCACGAATGGCGCGAACGACAGCTTGCGCCATCGCTTCGGCGGCGAGCGCGCCGATCAGCGTGACGTTGGCCGGTTTGGTCGAAGTCGTTTTGCCAGTGGCGACAGCAAAGATCGTGTCTCCGTCGAACATGGTGTGCGCCGGATTGATGGCTCGCGCCAAACCGTCTTGAGCCATCTCGGCGACTTTTTGCGCCTGGGCTTTGTCGAGTTTGGCATCGGTGGCTACCAAACCAATGGTCGTGTTCGTTCCGCCGAGCATTGGCGGCAAAGCTTCTCCGCGAAGAATCCCAGCCATTGTTCCAGCCAGTTTTTTGCCATCAGCGGTGCGCGCTCCGGCGATGAGTTTGCCGGTCGCAGGATCAATCACATCGCCGACTGCGTTGACGGCGACGATGGCTCCGACGGTCAGGTCTTTGCCAAGCTTGATCGAAGCCGTGCCGATCCCGCCTTTCATCGCGCGTTTGCCGCCGAACATTTTGCCCACCGTCGCTCCTGCGCCAGCGCCGATGTTTCCTTCAGCAGGCGGATTGGTCGTCGCGGCTTTGCAGGCTTTGTAGCCGGCTTCGGCGTCAGGGCGAATTTTGGCATCGCCGACAGTCAGGTCGAACAAGATTGCTGCGGGAACGATAGGCACTTTGGCAACTCCAACGTCGTAACCAATGCCGCGCTCTTCAAGCCAGCGAACTACGCCTGTCGCTGTTTCCAGGCCGAAGGCGCTACCGCCGCTCAGAACAATGGCGTGAACTTGCTGCACCAGATTTTTCGGATCGAGCAAATCAGTTTCGCGCGTGCCTGGAGCCGAGCCGCGAACATCAACTCCGCCAACTGCGCCGTCTTCGCACAGAATCACAGTGCAGCCGGTCGGGCGTCGAGTGTCGGTGAAATGACCGACCTTGATTCCTGCAACATCGGTGATCGAACTTTTGGAATTGGGCTGAATTGCGTTTGTCATGGCGAATGATCCTTTGTCAGCAAGCAGCGTCACAGAAGCCGCCAAGCTGCTTTGCAGAATTTCACGGCGAGTTGGTTTTGATTCGTTTGCCATCTGCTCACCAAATCAAAAAGGCGGTTTCAGCGAAATGCCGAACCGCCTTTTCAGAAATTGTTGGTAGATCAACTCACGGCTGATCGTTAATGAACCGTTCAGCCACGGCCTTCCCAACCGCTTTGTTTGTAAACACCGTCAACGACGATGACCGGAACTGTCGGGTCGTTGTTGGAGTGTTTGAACATTTCCTGCCGATAAACCGGATTATCCTGTGCATTGCGTTCGTCAAATGCGATGCCTTGTTCGGTGTACCAGGTTTTGGCTTTCGCGCAGTGAGGGCATCCGGGTTTGGTGTAAATGATTACGTTGCTCATTGAAGTCGTTACCTCTGTTCAATTGGGGCGTATTTCAAATCCATTCCACCTTGATAATCGGAACGGGGACGAATCAGTTTATTGTTGCCGAGTTGTTCCAGCACATGAGCCGTCCAACCGCTGATACGGCTGACGGCGAAAATCGGTGTGTACAGATCAACCGGAATTCCCAACATGAAGTAAGTCGAGGCGGAATAGAAATCCACGTTGGCGCGAATCTTTTTACCTTTCTTGTCCATTTCGGCGACGACGATGTCTTCGATGCGTTTGGACATGTCGAACCATTTGGTGTCGCCCTGGCGTTCGCCTGTGGCTTCGGACATGCGACGCAGATGAGTGGCGCGCGGGTCTTCGGTTTGGTACACGGCGTGGCCAATGCCCATGATCTTCTCGCCTTTAGCAAACTTGGCGGCCACGTATTCGTCAACTTTTTCTGGCGAGCCGATTTCGAGCAGCATCTTCATCACTTGCTCGTTGGCTCCGCCGTGCAGCGGGCCTGACAGAGCACCGATGGCTGCCGTTGTCGCGGCGTAAATGTCCGCCAAAGTTCCGGCGGTGACGCGAGCGGCAAAGGTCGAAGCGTTGAATTCGTGGTCGGCGTGAAGAATCAGCGCGATGTCGAAGGCTTTGGTTTCCACGTCGGACGGCTCTTTGCCATTGAGCATGTAAAGGAAGTTACCGGCGTGCGAAAGCTCAGGTTTCGGATCAACCGGTTCTTTGCCATTGCGAATGCGATCAATTGCCGCAACGACTGTGGCCAATTGCGCCGTCAAGCGAGTCGCCTGACGCTGCCGAGCTTCGGGCGAGTTGTTGCCTTTGTCAGGGTCGAAGAAGGCCAATGCCGAAACAGCCGTCCGAAGTGAATCCATCGGGACGGCTGTTTTTGGGAATGATTTGATAAGCGAAATGATTTCTGCCGGAAGGGCGCGGTTGGCGACCAGTTGTTTGTTCAGATCGTCAAGTTCGGCTTTGTTCGGCAAACGACCGTTCCAAAGCAGAAAAACCACTTCCTCAAAGTTTGAGTTTTCGGCGAGTTGGTGAATGTCGTAACCGCCGTAAATCAAAATTCCTTTTTCGCCGTCAATGAAACAAATGCGGCTCGGTGCTGCGACCACGTCGCGCAATCCGGCTCCTGCTGATGGTGCTGCGTTACTCATGAGTTTTTTACCTGTTTTTTTAGAATCTCGGCTGCTTTCAGCCTTTTATTATTTGGTAACTACGCTGCCGGTTTAGGCGCTGGCGCAGGCAGGTCTTTAGCCTCGACTTGCGACTGGAAGCCGCAACGAGCATGTGAACCGTCACAAAATGGCTTGTTCGCGCTTTGGCCGCAACGGCACAGACCGATCACGGTTCGACCGGCCAATCCGAATTTGTTGCCGCTGGCATCGTAAATTTCAATGTCGCCTTCGACTCGCAGTGAGCCGTTGTTGTTGACGGTGATTTTGGTTGGCATTTCGTGGACTCCCAGAATAGATCGGACAATCAGATTTCAGGCTGCCGGGAACATCGCCCGGCAGCCTGGCATAAACCAATGGACAAAATTATTTGCCCTTTTTCGATGCCTTGATCGGGTTCAAAGCGCGCGGTGCGCGTTCTTTGGCCAATTGATCGGCGTAAGCTTTGCAATCGTGATTTTCGGCCTTGTCTTTGACCCATCCGTCAACATCAATGGTGTGATGCAGCGACGCGAAGATCGGAAATTTCTGGTTACATTTCTGACAGAAGATGTTGTATTTCTTGACTGTTGCCATTGTCGAATTACTCCCTGATTTGGTTTTGTGTTCTCGTTGAAATCCTATGCTGATTTTGCCTGACCAGCCTGTTGTAGGGTGGTGCAGGCAAGGGCGGGAATATACACGACCGCTCACAATTTGCCAAAACCATTTGTGTGCGTTCGGGTTCTATTGTTCGGGTTTTATCGGAGCGGGTTTAGTCAGTCCCGCCGATTTTGATCCAGCGTTGTTCCGCTTCAGACTGCAAAATGGCGTCAATGACTTCCTGACAGCGCAATCCGTCGGCGAAAGTCGCTGCGTGGGCGATTTCGGTTCGATCTTCGCGCAAGGCTTGGACGGTTTCTCGCGCCAAATGATAAAAAGATCGCGCCCAGATGTTGTCTGGAATGACAGAAATTTCGCGGGCACGATCTGCCAGCGACATCTCTTCAAACGGATGGTTGTAACCGATTGCGCCCAACAACATTTCTTCACCGTCGAGCACCAGCGTTCCATTGCTGCCAACCGCTGTGATTTGATTTTTTCCGCCGCTGGCGAACAAAGACGAAAGCATGACCACGCCGTGCGAAATGCGACCTTCCTGAGAACCGAACCGAACCAGAAACGAGCAGTAATCATCGGTTTCGTTTTTTTTCATCTCGCCGGTTTTGGCGTCTTTGCGTTCAGGAACCAGCGTGGCGACGGTGCTTGATACAGCTTCGATTTCGCCGAACATCCAGCGAATTGCGTCAATCGCGTGCGAACCCAGCGCGCCGAGCAATCCACCGCCAGCGGATTTTTGCGACCACCAATTCCAAGGGCGCTGAGCGGAATGACGAAAGCCCGAAGCAATCGTTACGCTGATGTGATGCAGGTCGCCCAGAAATCCGCCATCAACCAATTCTTTCATTCGTCTCCAGGTCGGATTGAATCGCAATTCGTGGTCTATGATCGAAAGCTGATTCGGTTTGGTTGAGGCGAGTTCGGTCATTTCGCGTGCTTCGGCGGCGTTCATCGCCATGGGCTTTTCGCAGATGACATGTTTGCCGGCGTTGAGCGCGGCAATCGAAATCGGATGATGCAAATACGGCGGAGCGGAAACGACAACCAACGAAACTTCTTCCAGCGCGAGCAACTGTTCGTAACTTTCGCAGGCGTTGGCGATTTTGAATTCCGAAGCGACTTTGACGGCGTTTTCATGTTGTCCGCTGCACACAGCCACCAACTCGGCTCCATCGCACAATTGAAAAGCCGGAGCCTGCGCGCTGCGCGCGAAACCGGTGCCGATCAATCCAATTCCGATCTTTTCATGCTTCATCGTAAATCTTCACCTTTTGGCTTTACTGTCTTGAACCGATTCTTCGGGGAACGATGCGTCATTTTACACGCCAGCCGCCAATTGCAAAATAAGCAACGACGCTTCAATTTTTTGATAATTACGCACTGCACTAGCGGCGAAAAAGTCGCATGCTATAATCCCGCCGCATTTTGCCAACAGGTAATAAATTGATCTACATCATCAAACTCAAACACAACACCCAAAACCGATCTAGGAGGATTTATGGTCAAATTTGGTGGTTTGAAAAACGAGATGAAGCTTGGTGTTTACGGCACTGATGATTTATCGCCCAAAATGTACGCAACTCCTCAAAGCGGCGGCCCGCGTGGGTATTCCGCGCAATTTGATGACGAAGAACGTGACCCATGGGATTACGACGATCTTCGTGATGACGACGATGACGATGACGATTATTTGAAAGACGATGATGACGATTTAGACGATGATGATTTCGACGATGACGAAGAAGATGACGAAGAAGAATCATTGATCGTCAAAGAAGTCGAAAAGATAGAAGTAGAAGTTGATGACGAAGAAGAATTGGACGGCACTGCTCGCCAATCGTTTTTTGAAGAGGCAGAGGATGAGGAAGATAAAGACGGCGAAGAAGAAGCTGTCGAAATAAACGATCATCCTGAGCCTGCAAGTTTCAGCGACATCGAACCTGCTCCGGTTATCGCTGAAGCGAGACCAGAGCCTGAGCCTGCGGTGATTCCGATGGCGGTTGAAGTGATTTCATCGCCAGTAGAAGAACCCGGCAAACCGGCGAAGAAACTCGCCGGAAAAGCAAAGCCACAGGATACGAAGAAAGCTAAGAAGAAGGCTGCAAAGAAATCGGCTAAGCCTGCGAAAAAGGCAAAGAAGGCTGCGAAGAAAGCTTCTGCAAAAGTAGCGAAAGCTGCCAAGGCTGTGAAAACGACAAAAGTTGTTAAAGCTGCCACGCCCGCAAAGGCAAAGGCCATCAAGAACGCTGCGAAGAAGGTCGCTAAAAAAGCTTCCCGAAAAGCAGTGAAACCAACATCAAAGAAAGGAGGCACAACACCCATGCCAGCAACCAAGAAAGCTGCGAAGAAAGCTCCGGCCAAGAAGGCCGCAAAGGCTCCGGCCAAGAAAGCCGCTCCGGCCAAGAAGGCCGCTCCGGCTAAGAAAGCCGCTCCGGCCAAAAAAGCCGCTCCGGCCAAGAAGGCCGCGAAGAAAGCTCCGGCCAAGAAGAAGTAGTACCACTCAGACAGTCCGGCGATTAGTCTGACTGCCAAACACGAGGCGAGGTCATTTGAGGAAATCGAATGATCTCGCCTTTTTTGCTTTGGTTTTACTGAATGGAATTTTTGCGTCGGAACAATTCGACGGCCAGTTTGATGGCGGCAATCATGCTGGAATGATCGGCTTTGCCTTGACCGGCAATGTCGAAGGCTGTGCCGTGATCCACAGAGGTGCGTACGAACGGCAAGCCCAATGTGACGTTGACGGCTTCGCCGAAGGAAAGACATTTGACGGGAATTAGTCCTTGGTCGTGGTAGCAGGAAATGACAATGTCGAATTCGCCGCGCGCGGCTCTCAGGAAAACTGTGTCGCCTGAATGTGGGCCGCTGACTTCGATGTCGTCGCTTTCGCGACAGGTTTCGATGGCAGGAATCATTTCGGCGGCCTCTTCAAATCCGAACAGAGTACCTTCGCCGCCGTGAGGATTCAGCGCCGCAACAGCAATTCGGGGACGATTGAAACCAAGCGCCAGCAGTTCGCGGTGAATCAACCGGATCAATTTTTCGAGGTGAGCTTTTTTGACGTAGCTGGAAACTTCGGCCAGCGGAACGTGAGTCGTCAACAGGGAAACTCGCAACGCCGGGGCGATGAAAGTCATGGCGAATTCGTCCGTATGCGTCAGCTTCGCCAGAAATTCGGTGTGGCCAGGGAAATGATAGCCAGCCAGAAAGAGCGAGCGTTTGTTGATCGGCGCAGTAGTGATGGCGTCAATCTGGCCGATTCCACACAATGCCACGGCGGTTTCGATAAACTCTGCCGCCGACTTGCCGCACTCGGCTTGTTCGCGGCCCATTTGAATTGAACCGGGAATGTTGGCCAGATTGTAGATGATTGGCGAATTGAGGTGGTCAGGCCAGGGTTCGCCGACGTTCAGTACATCCAATCCGCGCGCCAAACCGAAAACGCGCGACCAATGAGCCAGGTATTGAGCGTCTCCGATCAGAACCGGCGCGCAGATGGATTGAATTTCTTCGTCGGCAATGGCTTTGAGCGAAATTTCCGGGCCGATACCAGCGGGATCTCCAATGGTGATTCCAATACGCGGTTTTCGTCCCGGAGCTTCATTGCCAGTCGAATCAGGCATAATCAGGCACGATCCGCGACGGTTTATTCGTCGTCGTCCTCGTCGTCGTAATCAACGGCTTTGGATTTTGACGATTTCTGCTCTTTCGCGTCTTCGTCTTTGTATAGATATTTGATGTTGTGTTTCAGCACCAGCAGGTTCGGGCCTTCGTTGCGGTGCAGTTTGATGCTGTTTTTGTCGTACCATTCAATGGTTCCGTGCAGAGCTTCATTGTCCTGAAGCACCAGCACCATCGGCGTGTGAGCATCCATCTGCTTCTTGTAATAAAAGCTTTCGGCGTTGGTTTGCTCCGGTGGAATTTTCTTTTTCGACTGAGCAGGTTGCGGATGAGCCTGACGATGCTGTTGCGGCGGCTCAATGCGACGAGCTTGTTGTTGATAATGCTCTCTTTCTTTGACCTCAGCCAAAGTGGTGCGAATCAGTTTTCGGTTCACTTTCTTTCTCCTTCTTGCGAGTAGCGGTAAGTGGCTAGAGAGCGGTCTGACTGTCCGCTCCTTAAAAAGCCGGGGCTCAGCGATGAGCTAAGCTAAAAAGATTGATGAAGCAGTTTATCCGCTCAGGTTTGTTGTTCGGTACGCAAGCACAGCCGAAGAAGGCGCTGCGTTACCGAAATTTGACGCTCAATCAAAAGACTAGATTGAGAAAAGGTGACCTTTGCCCTGAAATTGCAATTCAGGGTACTGGAATTATCCTCACTATGAAGAACAACGGAGGAAATTTTGCGGGAATCTGCAACGGCGCCTGCGTCAGCGCCTCAGCGACCATAGCTCAATACTGATGCTCGTTGATGGCCGGGATGCTAACCCATCAAAACAATCGGCGCAAGTGAATCGCCGTGTTTGCTTCTTACCAAATACTTTTCAGAACTACTGGCGAATTGGCTTCGTAATGCAGAGTCGCTCAAGCCGGTTCCGGCTACAAAATTTGTATCAATCGAATGAATTCAAATCTGGAAATCACCATGAAGCTAAGGAAATTACTGCTGGCAGCGCAGCTTGTGATCGCATTCGTGTGTTTTTTGGCTGTGGGGCAGGCGCAAGCTCCGTCCCAAACAGTTGTTGGCGGAGTTGCTTCGACCGAAAAGCCCTACAGCGTTCGCCAAAAGACATTCGACATTGTCTGGCGCACTGTCAAAGACAAGCATTTCGATCCGACGCTTGGCGGTACTGACTGGGACAAAGTCCGTCAACAATACGAACCGCGTCTGGCCGAACTCAACAGCGATGCCGAATTGTATAAGTTGTTGCAGCAAATGCTTGGCGAGTTGAAGCAGTCGCATTTCAACATCGTTCCGCCCGAAGCGATTATTGCCGACAACACGGCGGAGCCTCCGAACGGCAGCATCGGTGTTGACGTCAGAATCATTGACGGACAAGCGGTGATCGTTCGTGTCGAAGCTGGTTCGCCGGCAGAACAAGCTGGCTTGCGACCGGGATTCATCGTCAAACAAGTCGGCGACGCGAAAGTCGAACAAATTATGGTGCAGCCTGGCAAAGGCGAATTGTCGGAAAAGATTCGTTTGCTGCATTCCACTCGCCGCGTGATGCGCGAACTCAACGGCGAACCAGGCAGTTCCGTGAAGCTGACATTTCTGAATGGCAAGGATCAATTGCAGTCGGCAACGGTTGTTCGCGCCAAACTGAAAGGCGAATTGTCGCCGCGACTCGGCAATTTTCCGCCGCAATACACCGAACTGGAATGGAAGCGTTTGCCGGGGAACATCGGCTACATTCGGTTCAACATTTTCACGACGCCGATCTCTGAAAAGATTCGTGCGGCGCTCAACGAGCTTCGTGATGCCGAAGGAATTGTTATTGATCTACGCGGCAATCCCGGCGGAGTCGCAGGTATTGCCACTGGTATTGCCAGCCGACTTTCTGATAAAAGCGGTCTGCTGGGAACGATGAAGATGCGTTCGAGCGAATTGAAGTTTGCAATTTTTCCTCAACAGAATGCTTACTTGGGGCCGGTGGCAATTTTGATTGATGGCCTGAGCGCCTCGACCAGCGAAGTTTTTTCCAGCGGAATGCAAGAACTTGGCCGAGCCGTCGTCATAGGCGAGGCAAGCGCCGGAGCGTGTTTGCCATCCATTTTTGAAAAGCTGCCGACTGGCGCTCTCTTTCAATTCGCCATTGCCGATTTCAAGACGCCAAAAGGAATTTTGGTCGAAGGGCGAGGCGTTACCCCGGATTTTGACGTGAGATGGAATCGCGCCAGCTTGTTGGCAGGGCGCGACGCACAGCTTGAAACAGCGATTGAGCGACTGGCTCAATCGCGAAAACGCGAACGCGCAATCAAATGACGTTCGCACTCAACAAAGTGAAGCGGGAAGCAAACTTGCTTCACCAATCAGAAAGGATGAACCTTATGAAGAAAATTGTTTTGATGTTGGTGTTTGCGCTGATGGCGACTTTGTCCGTTGCGGCGCAGGAAAAGAAAGCTGACGCTCCGAAAGCCGATGCCAAACCGGCAGCGGCTTTGCCGTCGGCGGACGAAATCCTGGACAAATACGTCAAAGCCAGTGGCGGCAAAGAAGCAATTCAGAAATTGACTTCGCGCACTGCCAAAGGCACGTTCGAAATTGAATCCATGGGCATCAGCGGAGGTTTCCAAAGTTTCGCAAAGGCTCCGAACAAGAGCGCAACGATCGTTGACATTCCAGGATTCGGAACTGTCCAACAAGTATTTGACGGAACCAAAGCCTGGGACAGCAATCCACAAACCGGTTTGCGTGAATTGGCTGGCGCGGAATTGGCGGCGCAAAAACGCGATGGCGATTTTTATCAAACCATCAACATGAAGTCGCACTATTCCAAGCTGACCGTCAAAGGCAAAGAAAAAGTCGGCACTGCCGAAGCCTATGTTGTCGAAGCAGTTCCGATGGAAGGCAGCCCGGAAAAATTGTATTTCGACGTAGCCACCGGCCTGTTGATTCGCACCGACACCGAACGCGAATCGCCGGATGGAAAAATGGCGATTGAAGCTTATATGTCTGATTACAAGATGGTGGACGGAGTCAACATTCCGCACACTTTGAAGCAGGTCACGCCGATGTTTTCGATGAGCATCAAAATGACTGAGATCAAACACAACGCTCCGGTCGAAGACGTCAAGTTCAACAAACCGGCCAACTAAAATGGAAGGTCAGATTCCAGTCTGATCGGCCTGTTTCAAGGCAGTATTCGAGCGGATTGGAATATCTGCTCAATGACAAAAGGGGCGAGTTGAACTCGCCCCTTTTGTCATGTACAGCTTCAAAAGTATGTTAGCTGGCGCGTTTGATTTCGTGAGGCAGCAGATCAGTCGTGCTTTCGGTAATCGGATGTTGAATTGAAACGGGCGCCAATTCGTTGGTCGTTGGCACGGGAAGGCTTTCGATAAAAGTGCGACGCGGGGGCGGCAGCGACTCTTGTTCGATTGGTTCGCTGACGACCTGGCGAAGTTTGAACCAACTGTAAAGGATCATCCACAGCCCGGTTCCGCCAATCGCTGTGGAAAGAAAGCCGAAGATTTTCACCAATTTGGCGAACTTGATGGGATCGGCGCTACCAAAAGGCAGAATCAGTAACAATGCTGCGCCGATCAGAAGAAACAGCAATCCGAATCCGAGGTTTTTTTGAGCAGCATTCGTCCTGGCTGTCAGCCGTAACACTTCCTTTTCTGCGGGAGCCGGAGCGGTTAAGGATGCACCGCACTTGCGACAGAATCGCGAGCTTCCGGCAGTGTCGTTTCCGCAGGCGGAGCAATGTGTTCCGGCAACGCGTGTCATCGCGGTTGCAATAATTGCTTCGGCTTCGCGGGTAAGCGTTTTTCGGTCACCTTTGGAAAGCCATCCTCCGGCCGTACTTTTGACCTTGTAATCGAAAATGACGCGTGTGGAGTTGATGCCGACAGATTTCACCCCGATATTCAGCGTCGTTTGGTAATCCAGAACGTCAGAGGAGAATTCACAGCCCGCGCCGCCACGTGTAATGCGCCGGGCTTGAATTGGATCGTCGTTCAGCACGCGATACCCCAACTGTTCCAGTGCATCAGCCAACCCGGTGCGAACAGTTTCGGCATCGCCGACGACGTGACGAATCACATCAAATTCGAAGATTTGATTCATCCCACCCTCATTGGCCATCATCGGGATAAATTCCGCGCTCATAAATTCCTCCGGTATTGCTTTGCAGATGATTCAGTATTTTCGCTAACGAAGGCGCAGGAACGAAAGTTCTATTGGTTGTCGTTGGATTTTCGCCAGACGTAAATGTCGCGGGCGATGTCGTTTTCCAACGCAATCTGAGTTTCATCGCATTGAATGACGAAGCTCGGAAATTTCTGTTTGACCTTGATCGGAACTCCGGGCGTGATGCCGAACGAGGAAAGTTTGCGAATGCGCGGAAAATTGGAGGCGCTAACGTAGGCGACTTTCGCTTCTTCGCCGACTTCCAGACGATCAATCGAAGCCACCAGCGAATTGACCTGAGCTTCAATCTGGCGACAGCATTCGCCTTCGGGGATTGGATGGTTGTGCGGGCAAAAACGCGGATGGCCGAGCAAGGTGCATATCGCGCTGGTTACGCCTTGCGCCAGAAAGTGTTCAAATTCGCAGGCGTCGGCTTCGCTTTCTTCCAGCGTCATGCCCAACACGTCCACCACTAATCGTTCGGCCAACCGATGACGGCGGATGATTTCTCCGGCGGTTTGTCGTCCCAGCGCCGTCAACCTTATTTCGCCGCCGCCATTGCGCGTCAAGTAACCTTCGCGCTCGCATTCAGCCAACAAGTCTTCAGTGACTTCGGTTTTGGCTTCCTGCGAAATTTCTTCGACAGCGGAAGAGCCGCGCTCTTCATTGGCCCAAACGGATTCCAGAACTTCGACAATGTCTTGAGATAGCCAGTTGTGCATAAATAGTTTTTGAATAGAGCAGCGTTTAACGCAAAGGCGCAAGGTGACAAAGACGCAAAGCTGAATGCTGGAAGGCAGCTTATAGAAACTTGATACTTCGCTAATCAAAAAACTTTGCGCCTTTCAACCTTCGCGCCTTTGCGTTGAAGTCAGATAGGCTTAAAAGTTGATTTTCAAAACTCGCAAAACCAGATTGACGACTCCGCCGACCGCGATCGCGAACGGGGTAATGAACGCCAGGATGATGAGCGCCTTCTTGGTTCCCTGTTCGCGGACGATCATGAAGAAATTGGCGACGCAAGGAATGAACAGCGTCAGCACGATCAACGACACAACGATTTGCACCGGGGTCAACAAGCCCTGTCCAACCATGTCGTACAAACCTGCTGCGCCGTAATCGCGTCGCAGAAACCCAAGCACCAACACCTGAGCCGTTTTTTCGGGAAGCTCCAAAACGCCAGTGACCAGCGGAGCCAGCGAATTGTTAATCATATCCAGCCCGCTCAATCGCCCCCACGGCGTTGGCACTTTGACGCGATCCAACACGAACAATATCAGCGTGCCGAGCAGAAACAACGGCAGAGCTTCTTTCAAATACCACTTCATGCGGTAACGAGTTTTCGTCCAGACGTTTTTGAAGACGGGCACACGGATCGGCGGAATCTCAAAGATGAAGTCGCCGCGTTTGCCTTTGACGATTTTCGACGACAGATACCCGACCAAAAACATTTGCGACAGTACGACGCCGAACACCGTCAGCATCGCCCATCCGCTCAAGGAACCGCTGATGGCCAGAATGACTCCGAGTTGGGCAGAGCAGGGAACTCCCAGCGCCAGCAAGATGGTGGCGATCAATCGCTCTTTTTTGGTTTCCAGAATGCGCGTGGTCATCGTTGCCATCGTGTCGCAACCCAAACCCAACACCATCGGCAAAACGGCTTTGCCGTTCAAGCCCATAACGCGAAACACGCGGTCGGACAGAATCGCCAGGCGTGGCAAATATCCGCTGTCTTCCAGTAAGCCGAACGCGATGAAAAACGTCATGACAATCGGCAAAACAATCGCCAGCGCGTAAGTAAGTCCGACTGAAACCAGCCCGTATTCGCCAACAAAGAAATCGTAAAAGATTCCCGCAGGAATCAGCTTTTGCAGGTTTGGCGTCAGCAATACATTGAAGACGTTGTTTTCCAGCGCGTCTACCAAGGTTCCGGCTCCGATGACGCCGACGAATTCATACATCAACAACAGAATGACGATCATCAACGGAGCGCCGGTTCGCCAATCGCGCGTCCAATGGCCAAGCCGTTCGGCAAATCGTTCCGACCGTCGCAGTACAAACGCCAGCGGAAACATGATCGGCGCAATCAGCACCAGAAATTGCGTGATGGCCGGATACAGCAATCCGGTTTCGTAAGTGCTGCCATCGTCGGCCAGCTTGCCGAACAGCAACGAACCCAGCCAGCCCAAATGAATGTTTTGGAAAAACGACAACGCGCCGGGAATGACGCTGCGATCCATCAACGAATTCAGCCAACCATACGGAGTCGGCAAGCCAATCAATCGCCCGATCTCGGTGTAGCCAAACAGCAGCAAGCCAGCGAGCAAACACACCAAACCGATTTTCAAACCTGTGCCGCTGGATTCGCGGAAGACGCTGGGGATGACTTTTTTGTATTGGTTGACGGATTTTTCCAGGAAGGCATTTCGAGCCTCTTCCAGTCTGGCCGCGCAATTGCGAATGCGGGTTCGTGTCGCTGCGTCGTTGGCCAGTTCACCATCGGCAACCTGTTTCAACCAGAGTTCGGCTCCGCGACGGAAACCGGAATCCTGCGTTTGCAGCCATTCGACAGCCAGTTGCAGTGGCAGCGGTTTGTCGGTTTTGGATTTCAGAGCGTGCAGAAAATCTTCGTTGGTCAGCAGGCGATTGCGTTGAACTTCGAGCGGGTCGTTGGGAACTTTGGCGTGAACGATGGATTTGAAAATCGAATACAGACCTTCGCCTTCGGTGGCAACGGCGGTGACAACCGGAATGCCGAACAATTCGCCGATGGCTTTGGAGTCAATTTCGATGCCGCGATGCCGCGCCTCGTCCATCATGTTCAGCACCAGCACCATTGGGATTTTCAGTTCGGCCAGTTGCGTAGTAACCAGCAAAGTCCGGCGCAAATTCTTGGCGTCGGCGACCTGGACGATCACGTCCGGTTCGGCGTCCAGCAACATATCGCGCGTCACTCGTTCGTCGTCGGATTGCGGAGCCAGCGAATTGACGCCGGGCGTATCCACCACTTCCCATTCCTGACCGCCGTATTTCATCTTGCCGCGCGAAACTTCGACAGTCGTGCCGGGATAGTTTGAAACCGTAACGTATTTGCCGGTCAGGTAGCCGAAAATGACGGATTTGCCGACATTCGGATTTCCAACCAGCAACAGACGCGGAATTTTGTCTTTTGGAATCGGTGCTTTCTTCGGTTCGATTTGAACAATGGTAGACATAGGGCAGCCAGACTTTTTTCAAACGTTCGTTTAGTCGAGCGAATCGCTATTGTACAGGTTATGGCTATATTGAAAAGAGATGTCAGAATTCAAAAGACAGGCATGTTGGTTGGAAAAAAGCATGTGGCCAAATCGAAACCATCAATTGATGATTTCGATTTGGCCACTTGAGTTGAAGTTATTATTTCAACCTGGCTGCGCTGATTGTGGACGAAACGTTATTGGCCGACAGTCGCGTTGATTGAGACGATTTCCGGTTTGATTTCATTGTTTGCCAGATTGTCTGAACCGCGAGCGGCTTTGCGTTCGGCACTGCTCTTGAGCAGTTCTGAAATGTGTTGGCCATCGTTCACGCTGTCCAAAAAATACTTGTTACTGTGGCGGTGGAACGTCAACCGGGCTTGGCCCATCTGTTTGGCGTCTTGCTTGCGGACAATGACGACGGCGGCAGAGCCGGTATCCTGATTGCGGATAATCACCGAATTGGGCGCGGCTCCGTTGGTCACGTCGTATTTGCCTGCGGCAAGGGTTTTGCCATTGACGGCGAAATCAAACGGAATGTCTGCGGTCATTTTGGTTCCCAAACCCGCAAATCCGATGGCGGCCAGGACGATGAACAAACTCAATGTGGCGATGGTTGTGGTGATCTGCTTTTTCATATTTTCTCCTATTTGGTTTCTGGTGCGGCGACGGCGTTTCGTCAGCCGCGAAGTTGCCTCTCTCTTTTTGCGAACAATCATCGGGCGTTTCCGATGCGTCCTTGCTTCCTCTTCGCTTTCACGCAAACACATATCTCAATCGCCGTGCCATTGAATGGAGCCGTCGCCGTCAAAGCTTTTGGCTGAGCTTAAATGCAAGTTTGCCTTGCAGTTAGTTGAAAATTCTTCGCCGGCAGAAAACAACGACGCCAGTCGTCAATCGCTGAAAAGCTATCTGACCGGATAGAACCGGGTGAACACGACTATCTGACCAGAGAGTGATAGCTGAATTTAGAGGAATCCGTGTAAGCAAAACCGCTCGTAGAAGGCTGCGTGGTAGATTCCGCTACCGCGTAAATCCAAAAACTGATCTGCCCAGTCTGTACCGCAGAATCCTCAACCGTCAGGAAAGGACGCTTTATGGAAAAAAGATTCGCAGGCAAAGTTGCGCTCGTCACCGGCGCGAGTTCAGGTATTGGCAAAGTCACCGCTATTGAATTTGCCCGCGCGGGCGCGAAAGTCGTTTTGGCGGCTCGGCGCGCTGAAGAAAGTCAGCAAGTTGTAAATCAGATCAAAAGCGAAGGCGGCGAAGCCATTTTTGTTCAGGCAGACGTAGCGCAGCAGAGTTCGATCATTGCGCTGATCGAACAAACGGTGGCAGCTTACGGGCGGCTGGATTGCGCGTTCAACAACGCCGGAATTGCCGGTGACGTTTTTACCGCCACCGCCGATCACACCGAAGAAAATTGGGACACCGTGATGAACACCAATCTGAAAGGCGTCTTTCTCTGCATGAAGCACGAGATCGTTCAGATGTTGAAACAGGGCGGCGGAACGATCGTCAACAATTCGTCGGTGTACGGCTTGCGGTCGAGTACGGTCGGCCACGCGCCTTATGCCGTCAGCAAACACGGAGTTGTGGCGTTGACCAAAACCGCCGCACACGAATACGCGACCAAAGGAATTCGCATCAACGCGGTTTGTCCCGGTTGGACGCATTCGGAAATCGTGGACGGTGCGCTGGAAGCCTACCCTGACCTGCACGAATTCATTTCCGGCATCGTGCCGATGCAGCGCGTGGCCGATTCGGTCGAAATCGCTCGCGTGGTGTTGTGGCTCTGTTCGGACGAAGCCAGTTACATCACAGGCCAGGCGCTGGCTGCGGATGGCGGCTGGACGGCGAAGTGAGGAGAAGTAGCGAGAGGTTTACACAATGGCTTTGACCAAAGGTTCTGGCTGCGATTGAGCTTCTTCGATTCGGTACGCGGCCAAAATTCTTGCCTGCATTTCCGCAAGTTTTGATTCGTCGTTGAAATGTGCTGTGACCAGCGCATCGCCGGCTTTCACTTCATCGCCGAGCTTGGCGTGAATGTGCAGCGCGACGGCGTAATCAATTTTGTCTTCCAACCGGCGGCGTCCGCCTCCCCAATCCATGACGATGCGGCCAATTTCGTCAGTTTCGATTCCGGCGACAAACCCGCTGCGAGCGGCTTTGATCGTCTGTTGATGAGTGGCTTGCGGCAGCAATTTCGGATTGTCGCAGACGCGAGCGTCGCCGTCCTGAGCCGCGATGACTTCGCGCAGTTTTTCCATTGCTGCGCCGGAATGAATGGTTTCGAGCGAACGCTGGCGCGCTAGTTCCAAATCGGTTTCGACGCCACCAACCAGCAACATGTGAGCCGCCAGTTCCAAACAGAGCTTGCCAAAATCTTCGTCCAGCCGCTTGCCTTGCAGGATTTCGATGGATTCAAATGTTTCGACAGCGTTGCCAACCCAACGGCCAAGCGGCTGATTCATGTCTGTGATTAAGGCCGTCACTCCTTTTCCCATTCGACGACCAATCGCGGCCAGAGCTTCGGCCAGCAAGCGCGAATCGTCGAAGCTTTTCATAAACGCGCCGTTGCCGGTTTTCACGTCCAGCACCAAACCGTCAATTCCTTCGGCCATCTTTTTCGACATGATCGAAGCGCAAATGAACGGGCGAAAGGGAACTGTCGCCGTCAGGTCGCGCAGCGCATACAGTTTGCGATCTGCCGGAGCGATTTCTTTGGTTTGGCCGATCAACGCCACGCCGCAACGCGCCAGCACATCTTTGAATTCCGCCAACGACAAGTTGGTGCGAAAGCCCGGAATGGATTCCAGCTTGTCCAGCGTGCCTCCGGTGTGCGCCAGCGCGCGACCGGAAATCATCGGCACCGCGACTCCGCAAGCCGCTGCAATCGGCGCAATGACGATGGAGGTTTTGTCGCCCACGCCGCCTGTGGAATGTTTATCCACTTTTGGCAGCGGCACGTGATCGTGCGTTAGCACATCGCCGGAATAGAGCATCTCTTCAACCAGCGCCACGGTTTCGGCTTCGGACAAGCCGCGCAGAAAACCGGCCATCAACCAGGCCGCCATCTGGTAATCGGGAATTTCGTCGCGTGTATAACCGCGAATCAAAAATGCAATTTCGTCGCGCGTCAGTTCGTGGCCGTCGCGTTTTTTTTCAATCAAATCTTGTGGTCGCATAAGCAGGCGCAAATTGAATGGAGTGCTGCTGAGGGGAGATGATTTATGCAGCTTCTGCGTACTCAGGCAAATCGCTCAGGTACGAACGGATTTCAGCTTGCATTCGGTCAATCTCAAAAAGATAACCTTCGGCCATTGCTCGATAATTTTGTGGCGAATAGTTCCTGCGTGCTTCAGTCAAAACTCGCTCGAAAAGAAGGATACGCTCTTGCAGCGCCTGCAACTCTTGATCGTTTTGAATCATTCTACTTCCTCCGTGACTTCAATAATGCCGCGTCGTGTCAGGTCGCGTTTGGTTTGCCAACCTGCAATCAAGTCTTCGATGTTAGTAAAACTTGTGCCCTGATTTACCCAGAAGATGCTTGCTCCGAATCGGTCGTGTGCTGTTATGTGTGAAAACAACGCGCGCGTCTCTCCGACATAATCATTGACATCGAATTTTTCCGACATCACCAGAAGGATGTCAACATCGTCAGGCTCAGGTTTGGCCGTGATGTAGCTGCCATAAATAATAAAGCGATCAATTTTGCCGGTAGCGAATGTAAGTTGGTGAATTCGTTGAAGACGAACCGTGACATCCCGTCGTTGTGGCGAACCATTGCCAAAACGCGCCAATACATCCGGCAAAGTCGCGCGATGCACTCCTTCAGGCAAATCACCTGTTTGTGTGAATTCAGGTATCGGCATCAAAACTTTTTCAGTCGCTCGATCAATTCCGGCACTTCCCGGATGTGCGAGAGCTGTATGAAGTCTTTGTCAGTCAGTTCTTCTTCAGGAACGATTTCGTGTGCCCAAGTCGTCACATAAGGAATGTAAACAGCACGTCCGCCAATCGCCAACACGGGCAGAATGTCCGACTTCAGCGAATTGCCGATCATCACCAATCGCTGAGGATCGAAGTTGTGCCGCGCAGCAAGGTTCAAATAGGTTTCCGGCGTTTTGGTTTTGACGACTTCGATTTTGCGGAAATGATCCGCCAGGCCGGAGCGAATGATTTTGGCTTCCTGTTCGAACAGGTCGCCTTTGGTGATGAGCATCAATTCGTGTTCGGCGGAAAGTTGCGCCAGCGTTTCCGCAACGCCGTCCAACAACACGATGGGCGATTTCATCATCTCGCGCGTGATTTCGATCATCTGGCCGATTTCGGCTCCGCTGATTCGGCCTTCGGTCAATTCGATGGCGGTTTCGATCATCGAAAGCGTGAAGCCTTTGAAACCATAGCCGTAATGTTCGATGTTGCGAATTTCGGTTTCGTAAATTCGCCGCTCGATCCATTCGGCGTCGTGATACTGAGCCAGAATTTCCACCACGCGGCTTTGCGTGTCGCGGTAGATGTTTTCGTTGTGCCAGAGCGTGTCGTCGGCGTCGAATGCAATTACGTCAAACATAAATAAAATTTTCGATGTGGTACGAGGAGCGTGAGCGACTTGAGTTTTCTGGAAGCGCCCTTTGTGCAAGGCTCAGGTCGCTAACGCTTCCCGTACCGCCGAACGCGATAAGTAATCCAGCCAACCAAGCCAATCGTCAGCAGCGAAATGATCGCGCCATTGCGCGCCTGCGGAGCGCGATAATTCATCTCAATCGTATGCTTGCCCGCCGGAACAACGATGCCGCGCAGCAGGAAGTTCGTCTGGTGAATCGGCGTCTTTGCTCCATCCAGCATCGCTATCCATCCGGGGTAATGAATTTCGCTGACAACCAATACGGTTTGCCGGTCGGCGTTGGTTTCAATGGTCAAACGATTCGGTTCGTAATGAACAATGCGGGCATAAGACTCCGGCGGCAATTCGCCGCCTTCCAGCTTCGGCAACTTCACAGGTTCGATTTCCATCAGCGCCGTTCGGCGAGGATCGAATGGGGTGATGGTTTTAGTTTTCGGATCGGGAATGCCGCGAATGCGTCGCCAGATTTGCGTGCCGTCCAGGGCTTCAGCTTCGGTCGCCAGCCAGGCTCGCGGCAAAGCGCGGTGATTGCGAACGACCAGCACTTCGTTTTGATCGTACACCGGTTCCCAACGAATCGGGTCAATGGGGCGCAACTGAGTTGATGTTTTTGATGAAGAATCGAACAACGTCGCGTGCCAGAAACCAATGTCGGCGTCATTTACTAAACTGACGGCTTCGACGCGCGTGACGTGAAGCTGAGCACCGAAATTGATTCGTTTCAAATATCGCAGCGACGGAAAACTGTTTTCCGCATCACCCGGACGGCTGTCGAAAATCGGCGGCAAGCCGTGTTTGATGGTGGCTTTCACTTCCGGGCGTTCGTGCGCCCATTCGGCGGTGTCGGTTCCGGCACGAAGCAATTCTTCTATGACTCGGCCCTCGACGGTGTGAATCGTCAGGCGAGCCACAGGGGTTCCATCAGCGATGTGATTCGACCGAGAAAGATTGCTGACAATCGCCAGCGTATCGGCGGCGGCGTTTTTGGTGTGAAGCTCCATCGGCGAATCGAATTGCAGTTCGGCGAAATCGGAGTTGACGGGGAATTGAATGCCGTCTTTTTCCACTGTCGGGCCGGGCGAATACACAAAGTCCGAGTATGAAATCACGTGAGTGGTGTTCAGCAAATCCAGCACGTGCGAACGCGGCTGAAACAACGATTGATCGGCATACAACCACGGCGCTCGATTGACCGTATCCCACGCCGAACTGTTCAGCGCGCGGCTGTATCGTTCCAGCATCAGCGGCTCGAAACCTGACACGCTGTGCAACCCAGCGACTGCGGAAATGTTCGGCGGATCAAGTCGCGGTTGCGGCGAATTGTTGTCGGCGTCCATCGTGAACTGGAAATAAGCTCTGTGCTGTTCGGGCGGAGATTGCTGAGCGACTTTGGTCGTCGGCGAAAGATAACTCAAGCGACTGATCGGCGAACTGTAGGCGGGCGTGTGCCGCATCAAGTAAGAAAACGGTTCGATGAAACATACGACGGCAATCGTCAACGCCAGCATTGCATCGCGCAGCATCGAATTGCCGATTCGCCAGATTGCCCAGACCGCCAACGCAGTCACGACCAGAAACGCCAGTTTCCAGCGCAGATAATCGAAATTCAAAATTTCCAGGTTGGTGTCGGGAACCGGAAACATCGCCGCCGTTGCCCTGTACCACGCAGCGCCGATCAACAAGCTGGCGATCAATAACACCACAGCAACAGCGTAATTGGCGAAGTTGGTTTTTACTCTGGCAAACCACGCGCCGACGACATCCCAGCCATAAGCCGCCAACACGCTGACGGCAAAAGTCCATTCAAACGAATGCCGCGACGGGACTCTGAAATGATTGATGACCGGCAGTTGGAACACCAACTTGAACAGCGGCGTTGCCGGGCCAATCATCAACAACCAACCAACGACGGCAACCAACAGCCAGAACCAAACTCGCGGTTCGCGTTTTCGCCAGGCAGTCACGACGGCGATGATCGCCAGCAACACGACTAACGGCGAAACATACGCTGTCACGTCGCCAAAGATATGAAACGGATCAAGCCACGATTTCCACGCCATCGAAAATCGAAACGCGCCTTCGCTGAATTGTTCGTAACTTATGCGCGCGCGAACGCTCAGCCGTTGAGCCTGGCGCGATTCCAAAATTTGAAAAGCCGCAACTACGGCGGCCAGCAACATTCCAGTGACAATCACCGCCAACGGTTTCCAGCGCGCAAAGCTTTTCCAGTTCGGTTTTTGATTGTCAGAACTCGGCCAGCACAAAACGACGAACAACGCATAACCAATCGCCAACGCTCCGGCATAAACAAAACCTTGCCCAATGCCTGTCAGCACGGACATTGCATAAGCGCCAGTCGCCAGCAAAACACATTTGGCAAAGTTGTTTGTTCGCGCGCGTTCGATGGCAATCAGCAGCAACGGAGTCCACATCATCGCGTTCGGCAGCATTCCGTTCAGGCCAATTCCGCTGAGCATCAAACCGCCGTAACTGAAACTCAATCCGCCCAGCAACGAGGCCAATCGGCTGCGACCGACTTCGCGCAAGTACACATAGGTAAAAATCGGCGACAGCAAATAAGGCGCGAAAATGTAAATGGATTCCGCCCAATGACCTGGCAGAAACAAATAACCCCACGTCAACGGATAACCAATACCAAGCTGCGCCATCGAAAGCAGCGGGTAGCCGGAAAACACATACGGAGTCCATAGCGGCAATTGACCGTGGCGAATCATTTCCCAGACGACAGTGCGAAGCGGCCAGGTGTAAACCAGTTGGTCGCCGGCCAGAAACACGCGCCCGCTGAAAATCGTCGGCCCAAAGAAGCAGACGAAAAAAGCGACTATGACTGCAATGACAGCCAGGCTGCCTTTGTGTTGATTCCACCAGTTAAGTTTCATCGTGTTTATCTGTAACCCGCTTGTTGCCGCGCGCGGTACTGACTCAAAAATCCAGTCGAATAAATGTCCCCACGACGTTCAGGAATCCGGGCTGAGTACGAGCATCCCATTGCCGCATGTAAAACCCATCCCAGGTGAAGTGTTTGACGACAGGTACGCGCGCGCCAATGTAAAGCTGGTTGCGCGTCCAGTTATGTTGGCGTGTGTCGTACATGGTTTCGCCGGAAACGTAAGGTGTGATCCGGCGTTCGCCAATGTCGAACGGGCGCTCGAATTGCAGCCGATTGCGGTATCGCCAGGAAACGCTGCCGTTGATATTGCGCCATTCAAACCGATTTCGGTCGGAAAGTTGAAAGCCGAATTTCAGCGGCGCGCGCGGCGTCAGGTCAACGTGCAGGCGATGTTCGGTTGAAAGCCGGTTCGGCGTCGGTTCGTTTTTGATGAAGCGATATTGAAAAGCTGTGGACAAATTTTTGCTCAATGTTCGATTCAAACCAATGCCAAGCTGTTTGTTTATCAACGCCGAATCGTCTCTGCCCAGTCGCGCTGTGCCGAAAAGTACCAAATTGAGTTTTTCGTTGAGTTCAATCGTCGTGATGACATCCGGCCAGAGTTGCGAATCGCGTTGCGGATCGTCGCGGCGTTGCGCCATCGCTGGCGATCTTAACCCGGCGATAAAAAGCATCAGCAGAATTGTTCGCAGGCAAATCTTCATGGTGTGTTCGGGAGTCTCTTTCGCCTGCGAAATTTGGATAACGAGGGTTTGGGACAGTTACCACAACCGGCGAAAGAAATTGATGATGTAAAAAGCGTCAACGTATTTGAACGGGGTTCGACCAATTGTGTAATGCCCACATGGCAAGTATTTGATTTCCGCTGGCACATTGTGACGGCGGCAATCGTCCAGAAAGATTTCCGACAGGTCAGGCAAAAATGTCAGATCGTATTTGTTCGAAATGCACAGCGCCGGTCGTCGCACGTTGCTCAGCCGATGAGCATACGCAGCCGGGCTGATGACTTTCCACGCTTCGCGGATTTCTTCGGCGGTCATTTCGCTTTCCAGCGCGCGGCGAATGTGCGATGTCGTCAACGCCCGCCAAACCACATCGCCAAACCAACTGGAAACCATGTTGAAAACTCCGCCAGTGAATCGGTCGTCGTGAATGAACGCCAGCCACGAAACGCACGACCCGATGCTGGTTCCGATCAAACCGACCTCTTTGTAACCCTGAGCGAACAACCAATCGGCGGCTCGGCGAATGTCTTGAACTGCTTGCCGGACTGATTGAATGGTGCGGCCAATGTTGCCGCTGACTGTGTAATCGGCTCGTGTGAATCCGTCGGGCATTCGCGTGTCGTGATACGGCAGGCTCATTCGCAAAGCCGAAATGCCGAACCGGTTCAACGTTGTGCAAAGCGCGATGTGCGAATCGGCTTGCCCGTTCCATTGCGGAGAGACTATGACGGCTTTATTGCCAGTGACTGGAAAGAAGCGCGCTTCGACCGTGTTGTTGTTTTCGTAAGGCGTCGTGATGCTGCTGGGGAACCGCAGCCGGAATCCGTCAAAGCTGAAATCGTCTGGCTCGCTGGGCGCTGGTGCGAAGAAAGCTTCGCTGTTGGCGATGTGTTTGGCGTTGTATTGGCGAATGAATTCAAGCGGTTCAATCGCCGGTGCGGTACGGAGAGCGGTAGCGACCCGGTTGCTTCCTGCGGCTGCACTTATCTGCAATGGTTCGCTGCTTTCGGCCAGAAATTCCAGTCCCCACTCGAACGGCAGCGTTTGGCGCAAATCCATATCGCGCGCGTGCAGGCGTTTTTCCAGATGATGCATTATTGGTCGGAGCATAAAAAAAGAGCGCGCAGTATGTCACACGGTTTTGGTTTGCAAAAGTTTTCGCGCCCGCGCCAGCACGTCGTTTGCTGCAATTCGAGTCATGCAGCGGTGGTCAATCGGACAGTCGCGATGCATGCAGCGAGCGCATTCGATGCCGTCGGCACGAATCAGTTCGGAGCGCAAACCGCTGGGCGAAGTTTCAAATTCGTTGGTCGGGCCAAAGATCGTCAAAGTCGGAGTTCCCAACGCGGCGGCTACGTGGGCGGGGCCGGTGTCGTTGCTGACCAGCAAATCGCATTCAGCCAGTAAACCAATCAACTCCGGCATTGAGGTTTTGCCGGCCAGATTCACCGGGCGGCCTTTGGTGATTTGGCTGAAAACGTTGTCGGCGTATTCGCGCTCAGCCGCTCCGCCGATCAGGACGATTTGGGCGTTCAGTTCTTCAGCCAAACGGTCGGCCAGTTCGGCAAAGTAATTTGCTGGCCAGCATTTGGCGCGGCTGTTGGTGGCTCCGGTGTTTAGCGCGATCAACGGGCGACGGTCGGCGATGGCGAATTGAACCAGTTTGTCTTTGGCGGCTCGGCGTTGAACCGAAGTCGCCACCAGCGAAGGCAGCGGTTTTTCATTCGCCGGTTTGAAGATTTCACCCAAACAAACTCGCTCGCATTCGGCGACGATGTCCAGGTAATCGTTGGTTTGATGGCGATTGCGATTTTCCGCGCCGCGATGAAGTTTGTGAGTCAGCAACAGGCTGCGGCCTTGTTCGGCAAAACCGATTCGCTGTTTGATTCCGCCCAGCGAAGCCAACAGCGCGGCTTCAAAAGCATTTTGAAAAAGCAGCGCGAGATCAAATCGGCGCTGACGAATTTGGCCGACAGCGTCGAAAAACGCTTTGACGCCATTTTCACGGCGACGATATTCGATAACTTCGTTGACCAGCGGCGAACCTTGAAACAATCCGGCGGTCAGCGGAGTCGCCAGCAAAGCAATGTGCGCGTCAGGGAACGAAGCGCGCAACCGCTCCATCGCCGGAGCCGTCATCACCGCATCGCCCAGCCAGTTGGTTCCGCGTATCAACAGCCGGAGCGCGGACGTTCCGTCCGCCTGGTCCGCGGATTTCCAGTCCGCCCGTCCGTCCAGCAAAGAAACAACCTCCGCCGCAATTTCTTCCGCCGTTTCCTCTTCGGCAACAACAACTCTTACTGCCGCCACCTGATACAACGGCAATCGTTGCTCATACCGTTCACGTGCAGCTTCTTCCGTCGCCGCCAGCGGGCGAACCATCGCGTCTTGTTTGATTCGCTGCCAGCACAACTCAAACGGAGCATCCAGCCAAACCATCACTCCTGCCCGCGCCATCAATTCACGATTTTCAGCGCGAGTAATTGCTCCGCCTCCGGGAGAGATGACTGATGAACTGTTTGCCGTTTCGCGCAAGACCTCGGTTTCAATTTGCCGAAACCGTTCTTCGCCTTCGCGGGCGACGAATTCGCCGATCGAACAACCGACTCGCGCGACGATCAGGTCGTCCAAATCAACAAAACGACGGTGGAGCAGCTTTGCCAAAGCCGCTCCAACCGTCGTTTTGCCACTGGCCATAAAGCCGACAAGGAAGATTGCTGAATGCTGAATGCTGAATGCTGAATTCATCGGCAGGGTTATTGTTTCAAAGCCTTTTCGATTTCAACAATCAACACGTCGCGGTCAATGATGCCCAAACGGTGAAACGTCATCTTGCCGGCTTTGTCGTAAACAAACGTAGCGGGCAGAGTTCCCGGCCAATCTTTGAACACCGCGTCAATCATTTGCTGTGGATCGTCCGTGTCCTGAATGAACTGGTCGGCATTCGATTTTTGAGCTTTGAGGAACGCGACGGCTTTTTTCAGATCGGACACGTCGTCCGCTGTGATGTGAACGAAACGTACGCCTTTGGATTTGTATTCGTCGGTGAGTTTGACGAATTCAGGGAACTCCGCCACGCACGGCCCGCACCACGTAGCCCAAAAATTCACCACCAAAACTTTGCCCGCCGAGGCTTTGACCATTCCAGCATAAGCCGCCGGTTTCAACGGCAACACTTTCGGCCCCGCGGCGACAGGCGTTGCCGGTTTTGGAGTCGCCGGTTTCACTGTGGCGGGTTTGCTCGTGGCCGGTTTCGCAGTCTTGCTTTGAGCCGGATTCTGAACTCTTTGAATCACGCAACCCATTGCTTGAGTGTCGGCGTTGGTCACGGCGTTGCCGCTGAGCAATTCATCCAAAGCCGCGCGCAAATCGTGCTGCTTCGCCAGCCGGATGTTTTGCGAATTATCAATCCGGCCTCGATAACGCAGAGCGCCTTCGCCATCAATCACGTAAACTTTCGGAGTCCGTTCGGCGGCATAAGCGTCGGCGACGACGTTGCCTGTGTCTTTCAAAATGGTGAAGCCGAATTGGTTTTCTTCGGCGTGAGCGCGAACTTCTTCAACGCTTTCATCCGCGCTGGAATTGATGGCGACGAAGTTGACTCCACGCTTGGCGTAATCGTCGGCGACGGCTTTGATGCGGTTTGTGTACAGATTCGAGATCGGGCATCGAGCCGAAATGAACGCGACGATTGTCGGTTTGCCGCGATAACTTTTCAGCGAATGCGGCTGGCCAGACAGGTCTTTCAATTCAAACTCAGGCGCTGCATTTCCAATCGCCAAAACCGCGCTTGCCTGGGCGTGTGACCCTATGCTGTTAGCCAATAGGACAAAACCAATGAGCAAAAATAAGGCGACTCGTTTCATCGTTTTTTCTTCTCCTTAACTGTGGCGGTCGTTTTCTTTTTTGCGGCTTTCTTCGTGCCGCGCTTCTTTTCAGGTTCGTCGGTTGGAAACTTAACGCGGTCGAAAACTTCCGCCAGCGTCAGTTTGCACTTGATTGATTTGATGGTGACGCTTGCATCCATACCTTGATGAACGCGGTAATTCCAACTGCCGTCAGACTGACGAGAGAAGTGTTCGACCGTCGGACTGGCCTGAGAAATCAGGATGTAATCCTTCAACGTTGGACTCCAGTTTTGATAGCGAAAGAACTTTTCTCCCCGGTCGTAGCTTTCGGTTGAAGGCGAAAGCACTTCAAAAATCACCGTCGGATTGGTTATTACATCCTGAAACTCATCGTGAAATTCCAAATCGCCACAAATGACGAAAAAATCCGGGTACGAGTACATGCCTTTTTGGCTGCGAGCGAATTGAGGACGCGGTCCGGTGCGGATTTTGGAATTTCCGCTTCGCCCGCGACACGGTGTGCCGCGCAGTTGCGAGCCAAGAATCCAGCCAAGATTGGCGACGATTTCTCCATGTTCCTGGCTCTCGCCAGCCATTCTGAAAATATACCCGTCAATGAATTCGTTCCGTTCGTCTGCTTCCCGTTCCATTGCCAGGTATTGTTCTTCAGTGCGTAAAAGTTCTGCTACTGCTACTGCCATAAAATCTCCAAACCAATCACAGGTCGGGTTACAAGATACTGCCAACTGCCCGCTGTGAACTGCGAACTGACTTACAGTTTTTCTGCCACAGACTTCGCTTGCAGAAACAAACCCAGGTAATCGCGTCCACCTGCTTTTGAATCCGTTCCAGACATGTTGAATCCGCCGAACGGATGAACGTCAACGAGAGCGCCTGTGCATTTGCGGTTGATGTACAAATTGCCGACGTGGAATTCGCGTCGGGCGCGTTCGATACGGTCGCGTTTGCCAGAGTAAAACCCACCGGTCAAACCGTAAATTGTGTTGTTGGCGATGTTCAGCGCGTCGTCAACGTCTTTGGCTTTGATGAAGGCCAGCACTGGGCCGAAAATTTCTTCCTGCGAAACGCGCGCTTGCGGATCAACATCGGCGATCACCGTCGGTTGAATGAACCAGCCTTCGTCGGCCAGTTGGTGACGTTCGCCGCCAGCGACCACGCGGCCTTCGGTTTTGCCGATTTCAATGTAGCTGGAAACTTTGTCGAACGACCGCTGGCTGGAAACCGGGCCGGTGAAATAACGAATGTCTTTGACGTTGCCGACTGTCAGTTTGCTGGCGCGCTCGGCGACTTTCTGAAGCACTTCGTCATAAACCGATTCGACCACGACGGCGCGCGAACAGGCGGAACATTTCTGGCCGGAAAAGCCGAATGCAGCGGCGACGATGCCTTCGGCTGCGGCGTCCAGGTCGGCAGTTTCGTCAACGACGATGGTGTCTTTGCCGCCCATTTCGGCGACGACTCGTTTGATCCAGATTTGACCGGGCTGTGTTTTCGCCGCGAGTTCGTTGATGCGCAAACCCACGGCCATCGAACCCGTGAAGGAAATAAACCGCGTCTTCGGATGCGTGACCATGTATTCGCCAACCGTCGGTCCATCGGCGGGCAGGAAGTTCAGAACTCCCGGCGGCAATCCGATTTGTTCCATCAACTCCACGAACTTGGCGGCGACCACCGGCGAATCGTCTGAAGGTTTCAGTACGACGGTGTTGCCCGCGACAATCGCCGCCGTAGCCATTCCGGCGGCAATCGCCAGCGGGAAATTCCAGGGCGGAATGATGATTCCAACTCCCAGCGGAATGTAGCGGACTTCGTTGGCTTCGTCTTTCAGCGGCGAAGGCGTCAGCGGTTGCGGAGCGTCGTAACGCAAGGCCTGGCGCGCGTAAAATTCCATGAAATCAATCGCTTCGGCGGTGTCGGCTTCGGCTTCCGCCCACGATTTGCCGACTTCGTACACCATCCAGGCGTTGAATTCGTTTTTGCGGCGGCGCATTTCGGCTGAAGCTTTGAACAGGAAATTGGCGCGCTCTTCGGCGGAAACATTCTTCCAACTTTCAAAAGCCTGCCAGGCGTTTTGAATCGCTCGGTCAGCCAATTCCTGTGTCGCGTGGTGAGCGTGACCGACGACTTGTTTGATTGCGGAAGGATTAACCGAAGCGTGCAAGTCGCCAGTCGTGATTTTCTCTCCGCCGATGACCAGCGGATATTCGCGGCCAAGTTCAGAGCCGACTTGATCGAGTGCGCGGAGCATTGCCTGCGCGTTTCGTTCGTCGCTGAAATCTGCGAAAGGTTCATTCTTGAACGGATGAAGATTGACCATAACAGTAAAAGTCCTTTGGGCTTGGATTGAAATCAGGATGGCGGATTCTACTCGACAGGCTGCTTGGCGCGCTACTTTTGCTGTGTCTGCGAATCCGGGTTCAATTCGGCAATCGTGGCCCCCAAATTTGCGGGAGCGTCATAAAAGCTGGCGACAAATTCCGTCCGGTTCAGGATGGCGCGAACGGCTTCGCGCTGCACACCAACGCCTTTGCCGTGAATGATGCGGACAATTGAGAAGCCGCGCGCATGCGCCTGCTGCAAATACTCTTCGACGACTTCTTTGACCTGTTTCGGCGGGATCGAATGCAGATCAATCGTGTCAGTGATTTCGATGACAACCGGCTTGTCGAACGGGTCGTCATCGAAATCAAGCGGCGGTTCGACTTCAAGTTGTTTTTCCGGCCACAGGCTGCGCCAGAAATCGAGCAGTTTCATGATTACGCTGAATCAGTACCGCGACCGGTAGCGCAATGAGATTAAGACAAGCAATTTGCAGAGAAGCGGTGGGACAGGTTCGTAACCTGTCCCATAGGAAATTTGTGCTGCTGAAGCAGTGAGACAGGTTACGAACCTATCCCACAAAGCCACAAGCAATTCCCTTGCCTTAATCTCATTGACCGGTAGCGAGCGCCTATCCAAATTACCCGCTTGTTACCGCGCGCGGTACTGACTCGGAATTACATCGGTTCAAAGACCGCGCCCAAAAACAGAATCGCGCCGGTTTGTTGGTCTCGAATCGCCAGCAGGAAAGGCCGGTCGGCGACGAAGTTGAAGCGTTCCGGTTCGCGGCGAACCGACGTGATGCCAATCGCCACTGAAGTCGCGGCGGCAGCTTCCGAACCTTCTTCGTTCACTTCCAGAACGGCTTTGTGTTTGACCTGCGAAATGAACAAATCTTTCTGTTCGCGTATACCGCTGAAATCGGCTTTGCCACGTTCAAACGCGATTCCCATGCCAATCGCTTTCAGCGAATCATTCAATTCACTCGAATAATCCATCTTGAAGCGCGGCAGTTTCACGTCGCCCGGCGCGTTGCGAAAACTGCTCATCCATTGCTGCCAGTTCTGAAAATTTAATCCACTGAGAAAGCTGTTCAGCGAAACGCCTTCATTCGGCAAAAACAGATACAGCGCCGCGCCGCCTTGTCCGTAAGGCAAGCTGACGGCTTGGAAATTTTCGCCTTTGAAGTGTGGGTAATTGCCCGCTTGCGCCATCATAGGCGTTTGTTTCGTTTTGCCATCCGCCAGATGAAACGGCTGCGGTTGAGTCAGCGCCCCGTCGAATTTCTTTTGCCACTGGCCTTTGAAGTACACGGCGTTGATCAGAAACATGACTTGATCGCCGCCGATCTGTTCGATGATGGTGGGGATTTTGCCTTTGGTGTTTTGATTGACCCAGCCGTTGATGGTTTTGACGGCTTGCGGCGAAGCGAAATCCAGCGCCGCAACTTCGGCTCCGAAAAATTGACGATTGCGATCCAGAAACGCCGGATTGAACGCGACGCCTTGCCGCGCCCACAGCGAATTGGCGATCAGCAATTCAACTTTCGGATCGGCGCTTTTCAATTTCGCCATCAACGACTGACTCGATTGATTGATGTCGGCATGATTCATCGAACCGTATTTCAGCGCGCGTTTCATGGCCAGATGAGTTTCGCCAGCAGCGCCGTTGTAAGTCATCGCCAAAGCCGTTGCCACGCTGAGCGGCGAACAGAAAATGTTTTTGTCTTTGTCCTGAATGTGAAGCTTGGCGAACAGATCGAAGCCGAATTCGTTGTTGGCTGCGACCAGAGTTTCGATGGTCATGGAGCTTTCTCCTGCTGGTGTGGTTTCTGCTTTCGGCGGTTCTGTCTGTGTTGGTGTTTCAGCCTGAACCGGCGGTTTGAATTCGTTGGACGAACCGGCAGCCGCGCAACCGGCGATGAAAAACATTGCCGACGCGCAAACAACAGCCGCCCACACGATGGTTGTTCTTGTTTGCATGCTTCCTCCTTTTCGCTGCTAAATCGAAGTAAGAAACTTTGAAACAGGATTTACATGATTTTTTTCAGGATGAACAGGATTAAGACCTGGCTGTAGGCCACAAACGTTGACGGTCTTGTAAATCCTGCTGAAAATCTTGTTCATCCTGTTTTGAGCACAATGTCCCAATGTTGCTTGTCCTGATTTAGTTGTTGGTTGAACGGGAAAGAGCATATCGCCAGATGATTGACTTCAGCAATTCGGTTTCTTACCCTCGCCGCGCATCACCTTCAACCTATGCAAACCATCGTCATCAAATCCGCAGTGTTGACCGCCGTTGCCGCCATTGTCGTGGCTGCGCTGGTGTTTGCCTCGCAGCCAGTTTATCAAGGCATCAGAGCAGGCAAGGCCGACGCCGATTACCTGGATTCGCAGAAATGTCTGGCTTGTCACACCGATCATTTCGCTTCGTGGCGGCAAACGCATCACAGCCGCATGACTCAGGACGCAAAGCCGGAAACCGTGCAGGGCGATTTCACGCGCGACAATTCGTTTGAGTATCTGGGCGTCAACGCCAGGATGGAACGGCGAGGTGACAAATTTACTATGACGCTGAATTTCGCCGATGGCCATCGGCAGGTTTACGCGATTGATCGCACGGTAGGTTCGCGCCGCATCGAACAATACGTCAGCCGACAAGGCGATCAATTCGTTCGGTTGCCGCTGGCTTATGACCTGATGAATCGTCGCTGGATGAGCTTGAACGGGTCGTTCTTTTATCCCGACGGCGACAATTACTTTCAGCATCAAGCCGTGTGGGATCAGAACTGCGTGTTCTGCCACAATGTCAAAGCTCAGCCGCAAATGGACACCAAAGTTCGCGGCAAGTTCGCCACCGAAGTCGCCGAACTCGGCATTGCCTGTGGAGCTTGTCACGGAGCGGCGGCCAAGCATGCGGAAGAAGCTTCTTCGCCGCTGACGCGCGAGTTGTGGCGAATGACCGACGCTGAAACTCACATCGTCAATCCGACGAAACTTGCTGCGGAACGTTCGATTATGGTTTGCGGCCATTGTCACGGTCAGCGAGTGCCGCAGCCTATGGAGCGCATCCAGGAGATTTTGACCAAAGGCGATCCGTTCAACGCGGGCGACGATCTGGCGAAGTTTTATCGCCCCGTTTCGCGCGACACCAAAATCGGCGAGTTCGCTTTCGCCAGCCGGTTTTGGCAAAACGGTTCGCCGCGTCTGACGGCTTACGAGTATCAAGGCATTTTGCGTTCGGCGTGTTTTCAGAAAGCGGATCATTCCAACCGCATCAATTGTCTAAGTTGCCATTCCATGCACGAAGGCGACATTAAAGGGCAGATCAAACCCGAAAACCGAACCGACAAAGCTTGCTTGAGTTGTCACCAGCAATTCGCGCAACCGGCTCAATTGGCGGCGCACACCGGTCACAAAGCTGAATCCATCGGCAGTCGTTGCTACGATTGCCACATGCCGCGCGTGGTTTACGGCGTGATGGCTTTTCATCTCAGCCACGACATTTCGGTTCCCGATGCCAGCCTGACGGCTTCGCAACTTGTTCCGAACGCCTGTAATCAATGCCATCTGGACAAATCGGCCAACTGGGCAATTGCCGAAAGCAAACGATTGTGGCCGCAACGATTCGCCAATGCTCAATTGAGCAGTGACGAAATTTTCAATCAACCGGAAGGCGTTCGCGCGCTGTTTGCCGGAGACGCTCTGACGCGAGCGATGGCGGCAGAAGCTTTAGGATCAATGAAACCCGACGCAAATTGGGCGGCTCCGTTTTTGATCGAAGCACTCAGCGACAACTATCCGATCGTGCGGTTCTTTGCCGCGAACGGTTTAATGCAAAGCGGCCAGCGATTACCCAAGCCGGATTATCTGGCGACAGAAACTGCGCGGCTGTCGGCGGTTGAACAATGGTGGGCGCGTTATCCGCAAGCTCGGCAGCAGGTGTTTTCGCTGGCGACCGGTTTGCGTGCGCGGCGAATCAACGTTGATGTCGAAGTCGGAGAATAGCCGGAGCGCGGACTTTCAAAGTCCGCAACTGGCTCGCAGGCATCTTGCCTGCCCGACAACAAAGTTATGAGTGAAACCGAAAAACCAAACAACTCCTTTTCAATGCTGCGGCAAGGCTGGGTGAGCGTCGCCGTCTGGATGGCGGTCGGGCTTTTGCTCGAAGGCTTGCTCGGTTACAAAGCGCCTAGTTACCTGAACGATCCGCAAAGGCGTGAACTGTTTCGGTTGGCGCATTCGCACGGGACATTGCTTGGCGTGGTGTTGATTGTTGCGGCGTTGACGGCTCAGCGATTCGGCGCGGCGCCCAAACTGGCGCAAGCGTCGTTGCGAATCGGCGCGGTGATGATGCCTGTTGGTTTTTTGCTGGCGGGCGTCTGGCATCCCGAAGGCGATCCAGGCCTGGCAATCTGGCTGGTTCCACCCGGCGCGTTGTTGGTGATTTTCGGCGCGGTGGCGATGGTGTTGAGTATCAAAAAAACATTTCGACAGGATTGACATGATTGAACAGGATAAAAGCCGTTTGTCCCTTAATCCTGTTTGATCGTGTAAATCCTGTCTATCAAGTCTTACCCGGCGGCGATGGCTTCTTCCAGAGCGGCTTTCATTTGCGGCGGGCTGATGATCGGGCTGAAACCGACAAAATGTTTTTTCACTTTGCCGTCGCGCCCGATGATGATTGTTTGCGGAATGCCGTTGCGCCCGTTCATCAACCCAACCTGCATCGAAGGATCAGCCCAGCCAAGCGGGTAATTGATTTTGAATTCTTTGGAAAAGTCTTTGACCTTTTGCGAATCAGTCGCAGGGTTTTCGTTGGTCAATCCAATGACTTCGACGCCTTTGCTTTTGTAAGTTTTGGCCATTTCGATCAGGTGAGGAATTTCCTGACGGCAAGGGCCGCACCAAGTCGCCCACAAATCCACGATCACGACTTTGCCGGAATAATCCGCCAGCTTTTTGGTCTGGCCGTCCAGCGTTTTGAAGTTCGCCTGGTACACCGCCGGAGCCAAATCAGCGGGCGGTTGCGGCGGCAATTGCTGAGCCTGTTGTATTTTGGCCTGGGGATTCTGCGGATTGGCCGGTTTCGTTGTTTCGGCTTCTTTGTTTTTGACCATTACCGAGCCGATGGCGGCAATCAGCAACACTGCCGAACCGATCAAGCCAATGGTCATTGGCGACAAGAAGGATTTTTGCGGCGATTGATTGTTTGAACTCATAACGTCTGTTGTTTGGTGTTGAGTGGATTCACTCGGCGATGATTGCCGAATCCGTGAAGTTTTGACGAATCTTTAAGGACGGGCGTTAGCATAGCGGTTGACGAAATCGTGGGCAAGTCGGCGGCAAAAGGGGTTTAGGCCATTATCGTTTTCCATCGAGGATGTCGCGCATTTCTTTGGCGACGGTCAGCGGCGAACCGGCTTCGGCAATGGCTGCGCCGACGATTACTCCGGCCAGCGGCAGACTGCGAAGCGATTTCAATTCGTTCACGTCAATTCCACCAGCCAGATAAACCGGCAAATCCACGTTGTCTATCAATTCGGCGATGGCGTTCTGACGTTCTTCGCGGCTTAATCCTTTTACTTTTTTGAACCCGCGCCGATTGATGCACAGCGAATCCACACCCAGCCCGCGCAATTCTTTTGATCGTTCGACGATGTTCGACACGCCCAAACTGTCGGCCATTATTTGACCATCGTAACGCCTGGCCGATTTTACGACTCGTTCGATGACTTCGTCCGAAGCGCAGCCCAAGACAGTGACAACCGTCGCTCCGGCGGCAAAGGCGAGTTCGGCAATCGGTTCTCCAGCGTCAACGACTTTGATGTCGGCGACAATTGGCCGCCCGCGATGTCGTCGGCGCAACTCTCTCACAGCGCGGATGCCTTCGCGGATAAGCAAAGGCGTTCCGGCTTCGATCAAATCCACTTGCGTCGCCACTTTTCCGGCCAACTCCAGTTCCTGCATCAAGTCCGGCGCGTCCAATGCCAGTTGCAGCTTCATGCCTCTCCAATTGGGGTTCTTTTCACGGTTCCAGCGTCAATTAAGGGGTTTTTCGCTTTTCCACAATATCTGTGGAAATCCCTGTGGAAAGTCGCTCTTTCAATGGTTTAAGTCTATCTAAATTCGTCACTTATAGCAGATTGCACACGGTTTCGACATCAATGCTAAACCCAATTATTTCAGCAGATAACCTTTGTGTCGGAGTTTTTCGCCAACGAAACGCCGACTTGGTAAAACCACCTGTATCCATTTTCCACAGCCAATTTGAAAACCCACTGTTTTCGCGGTGATTTTCGCGTAGTTAAAGTAGTTCTTGAAGCCGGTTTCTTTTCTTGCGTTGCAATGGCGAAACGGCGATGAAACGCGGCTGGAATGGATCAGCCAGATCAAAACGGCGGTTCTTCGCGCATCTGATCCAGGCGTTCGACAAAATCCGATTTGACCAAAACCTGACGCGGCTTGGTTCCGTCTTCGGGGCCGACAACGCCTTCGCGCTCCATCGCGTCAATGATCGAAGCCGCCCGGCCATAACCGATTCGCAAATGCCTTTGCAGCAAAGAAGTCGAAGCTTTCTGGCTTTTGACCACGATTCGCACAGCGTCGTCATATTTTTCGTCTTTGGGAAAATCGCCGCCGTCTCCGCCGCCAGCTTCTTTTTCGCTGAGCACGATCTTGTCGTCATAAGCAGGATTGGCTTGGGAGCGAATGAAATCGCAAATGCGTTTGCATTCTTTTTCGTCCACATAAGCGCCGTGAACGCGCACCAGCCGCGAAGTCCCAGGCCCCAGAAACAGCATATCGCCCTGTCCCAGCAAACCTTCGGCTCCGTTGGTGTCAATGATCGTGCGCGAATCCACTTTGGACGACACGCGGAACGAAATGCGCGAAGGGAAGTTGGCCTTAATCAGCCCGGTGATGACATCCACCGAAGGCCGCTGAGTCGCCAGCACCAAATGGATTCCAACCGCGCGAGCCATCTGAGCCAACCGCGTGATGCTTTCTTCGACTTCGCGGGCGGCCACCATCATCAGGTCGGCCAGTTCGTCAATGATGATGACGATGAAAGGCAACGGTTGAGGCATTTCTTCATCATCGCCTTTCGGCTTCATGCTGGAAACTTCGTGATTGTACTGTTCGATGTTGCGTACGCTGAATTGAGCCAGATGCTTGTAACGGTTTTCCATCTCGGTCACAGCCCATTTCAAAGCGTACCCGGCGCGTTTCGGGTCGGTGACAATCGGCGTCAGCAAATGCGGCAAATCGGCATAAAGCCCAAGTTCCAATCGTTTCGGGTCAACCAAAATCAGTTTCACTTCGTCCGGCGTAGCCTTGTAAAGCAGCGACAGCAAGATCGAATTCAACGCAACGGATTTACCAGCGCCGGTTGCGCCCGCAATCAGCAAGTGAGGCATCTTGGCCAGATCGGCAGAATAATTTGCGCCGTCAATGGTTTTGCCCAGCGCCAGTGAAAGCTTCGATTCCGAATCGCGGAATTTTTTCGATTCGATGACTTCGCGCAACCGAATGACTTCGCGTTTGTCGTTGGGGACTTCAATGCCTACTGTGGATTTGCCGGGAATGCGGTCAATACGAATGGATTCGGCTTTCAGCCCCAGACACAGATCGTCCACTAGACTGGTGATGCGGCTGTATTTGACGCCGGGATCGGGTTTGAATTCGAACGTGGTGACAACCGGGCCGGGACTGATTTGTTTTACCTGTCCTGACACATTGAATTCCTGGCATTTTTCGGCCAGTTGCCGGGCGCGTTCCAGCAAATCGGTTTCAGCCATTTCGGGGCGCGCAGCCGGAGCCGTCAACATATCTGTCGTCGGCAATTTGTAATCCGCCATCATACGAGCGATTTTCGTCACCGCTTCGCCGAGTTTGGACGTAGGTTTGACCGACGATTTATCTTCGGATTCGTTGGCGCGTTTGACCGAAGCCGTCGAAACCATGTCCTCCACAGTGCGAACGGCTCCGGGAGCCAGATCGTCAAATTCGTCTGTCGAATCTTCATTGTCGAACTCATCGTCCAATTCTGATTTTGTCGAACGCCGAGTCGTTCCGTTGCCGGTGCTTGTTTTCAAACCGGCGGTTGCCCGTCGTGACGAACGAAGCGAACCCGAAGCCGATTGAGTTTCTTCGTCAAGCCCCGTGCTGCCTTCGATTTCAACTGAACCGTAACCAGTGATTTCATCGTTTGGCTCCGCAGGCAATCCGGTTCTTTGTCGGCGATTGGGGCTGGGAGGTTTTCGCGCAGGCTTGGTGGTGGCTTCTTCGTTTCCGTTTGTCACGATGACTGGAGCCACCAACGGGCCTGTTGGCAACTTTCCGGTGTTGGTGGTGCGCTGAATTGCGCTTTCGCTGACTTTGTCTTTGTAAAAGCGTTCGGTCTTTTCAACATACCGTTCTCGCCATTTTCCCTGCACCCATTGAATCAGAGCTTTCGGCAAACCTTGGTTTGGATATTCTTTGGACAAGGTGTTCAGCAACGCCGTCACTGACAGCGGAGTCGCCAGCAACAATCCGGTAATCAACAGCAGAACCAGCGCGACAAAAGCTCCGCCGATGCCGATGTACCGCGAAATGCCAATCGTCGAATCCTTTACCAGCCAGTAGCCAATAAATCCGCCCAGCCGGAAGGAATTCGGCTCCCAGGGAATCAAGGTCAAAAATCCGGTCAACGCGATAATCAACAAGAAGACGCCGACCAATTCAGCTTTGCTGGTGTCTTTGCGAATGTCTTTCCACTGCCACCATCCCATCACAAACAGCACGCCGGGCAACAGCCAGCCCGCAATGCCCAGCGCCTGATAGATGAAACTGGCGATGTTGGCTCCAATCGGTCCGGCCAGATTTTTGGCGCGCCGGTACGCACCCGTCGAAGTCCACGACGGATCGTCCGCGTGATAACTGATCAGCGCCAACACGAACACAAACCCTGTGGAAATCAGGATCAAGCCCATCACTTCATTCCACGGGCTGTTTCTGGGAGGTTTTTCTGGGGTCTGAACTTCCATAATTCTAAAAGTAGACAGTAGTCAGTAGACAGTAGTCAGTAGTCAGTAGCTGACTTGCGAGTCGGTCTTAAGGATTCAAAGGAAGGCAGCAGAAAATGGTCAAAAGTCGAGCCGCGAACATCGAAAGAAATTCAAAACTCGGCCATCAACTACTGTCTTCTGTTTACTGACTACTGTCTACTCGCTTCGATAACAAATACTCTTTGATGAAATCGTCCAGGTCTCCGGCCAACACGGCATCAACGTTGCTGGTTTCGTGTTTGGTGCGAACGTCTTTGACCAACCGATACGGATGCAACACGTAATTCCGAATCTGCGAACCGAAAGAAATGTCGCGTTTGGTTGCGGCCAGCTTGTTGGTTTCGGCCTGTTTCTTTTCCAGTTCCAATTCGTACAGGCGCGATTTCAACACCTTCATGGCCACGTCGCGGTTTTGATGTTGCGAACGTTGGTTCTGGCAAGTCACAACGATGTTCGTCGGCAAATGCGTGATGCGAACCGCCGAATCCGTAGTGTTGATGTGCTGGCCACCGGCTCCTGTGGAACGGTAAGTATCCACGCGAAGGTCTTTGTCCAGAATTTCGATTTCTATGTTGTCGTCAATTTCCGGCGTGACAAACACCGATGCAAAACTGGTTTCGCGGCTTTGCCCGGCGTTGAATGGCGACATGCGAACCAGCCTGTGAACGCCGACTTCGCCGGCCAGCAAACCATAAGCGTAATCGCCTTCGATGCGATAGCTGGCCGATTTGATCCCTGCTTCTTCGCCGGGTTGCAGATCAATTTCTTCGGCTTTGAAGCCGCGTTTTTGTGCCCAGCGCAGATACATCCGCAACAGCATTTCGGCAAAATCCTGAGCGTCGGTTCCGCCTGCGCCGGAGTTGATCGAAAGAAACGCGTTGTTGGCGTCATTCTGTCCGCCCAGCAACATTTGCGTTTCACTTTCTTCGACATCGTTGGCTAATTTGCTGATGGCTTCGCGCAGTTCATTGGCCGAAGCGTCATCTTCGGCGGCGAAATCGAACAGCACGGCAATGTCATCCACGGCGCGTTGCTGATTTTCGGCAGTGTTGATGGCGCGTTCCAGCCGCGAACGCTGTTGCAAAACTTTTTGAGCTTTTTCCTGATCGTTCCAAAAATCCGGCTCTGAGGCTTGTTTTTCCAGAGCGGTTAATTCCTGGCGTTTGGCTTCAACGTCAAAGAAACCTCCGAAGCTCGGTGACTCGTGGTTTCAGGTCGTCATATTTTCCGCGCAAATCCTGCAGCGCAATTGCGTCCAGCATTTCGTTTTTTGCTCCTTAAATTTGTTGGTTTGAGTCGCGCAGCTTACCACAAAGTTTAGCCACAACACGCCGATAGATAGCAACGTTAAGCCGCGAATTGATGGAATTGAGGTTCGATCTGAGCCAAAACTTCTTTCGCGTCTGACAATGGAATGTTGAAGACTTGGCGTAAAGCCATGATTCCTTCCAAACGACTAAACCCGTCTTTCCGTACAGCAGAATAAACTTCCTGCGGGGTCGCGCCAGTCCCTTTCATGACCTCGTATTTGCTGAACCAGTCAGGGTTCGGTTCAAAGCAAACTCTTTCGCCTGGTTCTCTGGTCGCCTGTGATAGTTTTTGGTTTAGCAACTGATACTCCTGCTTCAATGCGAGAATTTCCGAAGCCATTTGCTGATGAAAGGACATTGCTTGAGCAACCTGCCCAACAAGTTCAGGCGAGCTGTTTACTGCCTCAGATTCCTGAATTTGTTTCAGTAACTTTCCCAAACTTTCATAACTAACTGTCAGCATAGTGTCATGCATAGACTCTCTCCCTTCTGCGAATTCACGTTGGCTCAATGATTGAATTTCTCAAAAGCCGATTCGTACATTCTCAAGTATCTAACGGCGATTCGCTCAACATAATCTTCTTCAGTTGCAATTTGCGGATCAGTCACAAAGTTTAACGCGCGTTGATTACCTTCTCTCGCCTTTCGTATCAACCGCAGATGCATTTCTTCGTGAACCAGAGTTTTGAACAACTCGGAATCCCGAACGAGCGCCGCTTCTCCAATTTTGATGGTTTCACGGCCAGGAGAAATTACCGCGCTGCCGGATGCTGACAAAAACGAGTCGAATTTAATCGGTGCGGAAAATCTCAATCGCCCATTCAGCGAGGCGACGAACTGAGTAACGAAAGCCTGCGGTTGCTGAAATCGCTCGGCGTACCCCAACGCTTCTTCGAGCGTCTCGAACGTTGGCGGTGAGATTTCAACATCACGCAACACCTTCACCATCTTTCTTCTCTGTTTTGTTGACTAATTCAATAAGCCGCTTCTGTGTATTCGCCAAACACCGCGCGCATTGTATCCGCAATCTCGCCCAGCGTCGCGTAAGCTTCGACGGCGGCGATGATCGTAGGCATGAGGTTTTCGCCGGAACGCGCTGCGGTTTCGACGTTGGCCAGCGCAGCCTTTGCCGCCGCCGAGTTTCGCTCGGCGCGGACTTTTCGCAATCGTTCGACTTGAGCCTGTTCAAACGCCGGATCAATTTTCAAAGTTGGAATCGAAGTCTCTTCCTTGATCTGGAATCGGTTTACGCCAACAACAATTTCTTCCTGCGCTTCGACGGCTTTCTGGAAATCGTAGGCGGCGCGTTCGATTTCGCGTTGGACGTAACCGGCTTCGATGGCTGAAAGCATCCCGCCCAGGTCGTCAATCTTGGCGATGTATTCAAATGCGCGGCGTTCGATTTCGTCGGTCAGATACTCCACCGCGTAAGAACCTGCCAGAGGATCGGCGGTATCGGCCACGCCGGATTCGTACGCGATGACTTGCTGGGTTCGCAAAGCGATTCGCGCGGCGTCCGCTGTCGGCAAACCCAGAGCTTCGTCCATGGAATTGGTGTGGAGCGATTGGGTTCCGCCCAGCACAGCCGCCAAAGCCTGAATCGTCGTGCGAACGATGTTCACTTCGGGCTGTTGAGCGGTCAGCGTCGAACCGGCGGTTTGCGTGTGAAAACGCAGCATCTGTGATTTCGGGTCTAAAGCGCCGAACCGATCTTTCATGATCTTCGCCCACATTCGCCGAGCCGCGCGGTATTTGGCGACTTCTTCCAGAAAGTTGTTGTGGCCGTTGAAAAAGAACGCCAGGCGCGGCGCGAAGTAATCCACAGCCAGCCCGGCTTCAATCGCCGCTTGAACATACGCAATGCCGTCGGCCAGAGTGAAAGCGACTTCCTGAGCAGCGGTCGAACCGGCTTCGCGGATGTGATAGCCGCTGATCGAAATCGTGTTCCAGTTCGGAACCTCTTTCGCGCAGAAGGCGAAAATGTCCGTGATGATGCGAAGCGAAGGGCGCGGCGGATAAATGTAAGTTCCGCGCGCGATGTACTCTTTCAGAATGTCGTTTTGAATTGTGCCGTTGAGCTTGTCGGGCGAAACACCTTGTTTTTTGGCGACGGCAATGTACAGAGCCAGCAAAATCGAAGCTGTCGCGTTGATCGTCATTGAAGTCGAAACTTTGTCCAGCGGAATGCCATCGAACAAAACTTCCATGTCGGCCAGCGAATCAATCGGCACACCGACGCGCCCGACTTCGCCAGCGACCAATTGGTGATCGCTGTCGTAACCAATTTGGGTCGGCAGGTCGAACGCGACTGACAAACCTGTAGTGCCCTGTTCCAGCAAGTATTTGTAGCGGCGATTGGATTCTTCAGCCGTGGCGAATCCGGCGTACTGCCGCATCGTCCACATTCGCCCGCGATACATCGAACCGTACACGCCGCGCGTGAATGGAAACTTGCCCGGTTCGGACAAGTCGGCAGCGCCAACGTCCTGCGACGTGAAATGGTTTTTCATCTCGATGCCGGATGAAGTGGCGAATGTTTCTTTGCGCTCTTTGGCTTTGGGTTGAGACGACATAACGATTGTGGTTGCTCCTGGAATGTGTCAGTAGCCCGACCGTAAGGAAGGGCATAAGTCAGGAAAAAAAGCCCTTGCTTACGCACAGGCTACTGACACTTGCAGAATGTCTATAAATGAAGACAGCGGCAAATGGCGCAGGCCACATACCGCTGTCAGTTGATTTGTCAGCTTGCGCGTTGGCTAACGAATTCGGACTTTGACGGTGTTGGTGGCTTTGCCGTTGATCGAAACGGCTACATCAACCAACCCGCTGACGCCCGCCGGAATTTGCGTGTTGAGCTGATCGAGTCCGGCATAACCGCCTTGAGCGCCAATGTATTGCACCGGAGCCTCGCGTCCGCCGATGGTAATTCGCACCGATGCCGGAGCCGCTTTTCGCATTCCGGTTCCGAACATCGCCAGATAATCGCCGACATCCAGCAGGTTCGACGTGCCGTCCGCGTTGCCGACCAAGTTGTAATTGACGCCGTCTTTCGTGGCCACAGCCGCCGGAGCGCCCGTTCCCGAAGCGTTCGACGTGAACAAACTGGCTGCAACCGTGGACAGTTTCAGCGTGCCGCGCGACAACGTGCCGTCGCCGGAAATGATTTCAATTACTGCGTCACCGGCAGAAACCGTCGGCGGAATCAGGAAGTTGATCTGCGACGGAGCGACGAAAAACAGCGGAGCCAATTCGCCATTGACGCGGACTTTGGTTCCAGCCAGTTCTGTCGGCAGCGGAATCGTGTTGGCTACGACCGTTGCGGTTGCCAGATTGGTTCCAAACACGGCGGAGATGGCTTCAGGAGCCAGCGCGTCAGCAGAAAAGTTCGCGGCAGAAACCACCGATGCTGCCAACGCCGAACCGCTGCGAGTGAATTTCACCGGCGACGAACGCATACCGTCAGGATTGATGACGGTCACATCCACCGTCTGTCCCGGCGGCGCATAAACTTTCCACATTTCGGATGAAAAGACTTTGGTCGAAAGCGTTGCCACTTCGTCGAGTGAATCTCGAATGCTGCGTCCGTTGATTTCGATGTCGGCGGCGGTTTGGAATCCGGTTCCGATGGCGGTCAATCTGCCGCTGCCGTCAACCATCGCGGAAGACAGTTGCGGCGTCGAAGGCGTCACCGAAAACAAATCCAACGTGAAGGCGATAAATGCCAGCGCCATTTCGTCTGTAGTTTCTTCACCCCAGCGAACGACTTTCGGCGGGGTGTTCGGATTGAACGGATTGTCTGTGGAATTGTCGAACGTGCAGGTCAGTTTGATGCGCGAACCGCCGGGAGCAATTACCGGATTTTGATACAGATAAGCGCCTTGCCAGTTGAAATCCCAAGCCGGAACGTTGATCAAACATTGCGTCGCTTCGCCCGGACGAGTGATTTCCACTTTGATGTTTTTGCCCAGCAAATGCATGTGCGGAGTCACGCCGACAACTTTACCCGCCATCAACGCGGGCACATCGAAGTTCTGCGTCACGACGTGTTCTTTGGCTCCTGCTGGAATGCTGAATGACGTGTTGACCAACGGCAATAGCAGCAGATTTTTCTGGACAGGTTTTTTGGCAAAGTAAAACCCGACGGCGGTTCGGTCGGTTTCCGTTTCGCCTGTTGGGTGGTAGTGCATTTGAATGACTACGCGGTCGTTTGCGCCGCCGGGCATTTTCGTGCCTACGCCTTCGGGGGCGAAGTATCCGCGAATGCCAGGCGCCCAGCCGCCGAGCATAAACGACCGACCAGCGATGACATCATTCACTGAAGTCGAAATATCAAAACCGGGACCGCCGAAGCAGGTGTAACCGGGACCGGGTTCCGCCGCATCCAGCGCGACAGATTTACCGCCCGGATCGGGATAAGCAATCACGTGATGCACGATCTTGCGATTGCCCGGACGCACGTCCAGGCCTTGAACATAGCGATCTCCGCGCAAGGCCGACGCCGGAATGCTGAAACAGCGATAAGTGTCTTTGCCCTGCGGCGGCGTGTAATCTGCGCCGATGTCGGCGACGTAATCAGGTTCGCCGAGCGGCCACCCGTCGGGGAACGTCGCTGGCGCTGGAGCATCGGACAACGTGCCTTCCGGCGAACCGCCGTCCACCCAGGCGACGATGGTATTGATTTCCTCCTGCGACAATCCGCGCGCATCTTTCAAATCAACGCATCCGGCAGCCGGTTTCCACGGGGGCATTCGTTTCGACAAAACGGCTTCGCGGATGGCTTTCGCCCACGGACGAGTTTCCGCATAACTCATCATCGAAAACGGCCCGATGTCTCCTGCGCGGTGACAGGTCTGGCAATTTTTCTGGAAGATGCGAACGACTTCTTTATTGAAAGTCGGCGTTGGTTGCGCGCGCTTGGTTGTTTTGGACGACGCCGTGTCGGTTGAATCGTTCAAACCTGTGATTGCGGCTTCGGTCGGTTGCCAGTGATACAGCGTCACACTGGCGACGAACAGCGCAACAGCGAAGATCAACAATGTGCGTTTGGCAATTTGCTTCATGATGCGGATTCCTTTGGGTTGAATGTGGTTTGCGCCTGATTGTGGAGGTGCGCGGCGGATTGTATGGGCGAGCGAAATTGGCTGCAAGCGAGGATGAAAAAGCCGTAGCATCATTCATCATCAGAATCGTCCACGCCGAAATAACGCAACCATTCGTCGGTTTCTTCTTCGGCAACCAGCCGGTCGTTTCCTCCGGCGGTGTCAACGGCGTCTTCCATCAAGCGGCGAAATTCGCCGGAACGCATGACTTTGACGCCGCAGACTCGTACGCGCGAAGTCAGCTTGCCGTCCGAAGTCACCACCGTCAGATTTTTCTTGTTGCGTTCGGCTTCGGCCAATTCGACGATGCGCGTGTCGGCGTCGGAATTTTGCCGGGCATACAACACCTTCACGCCGCGAAAGCTGGAACCATCGGGAAAGGCTCCGTCCGGCGCTCCGTCAAACACCACCGTCAATCGCTGCTTTTTCACGCGCGCCAACCGCGCCAGATCATGCAGCAGTTGCCGCCGAGCCGCCGGTTTATCGTTGAACCAACTCTCGTAACCTTTGCCGCGCTGACCAATCACGTTGTTGCCGTCAATCAAGTACATCTCAAAGGCCGTGTCGGTAGCCCGACCGTCAGGAAGGGCTTGGATTCAGTAAGAAAGCCCTTGCTCACGCGCGGGCTACAGACACTTGCGTCAGTTCTACTGGAATTGCAAAGCCCGTTCGACGGCGCGCGAAGGAATGATCGTGCCCCAGCCTTGCCGGTCTACTGAAACGTCTCCCAGTCGAATGGCCGTGTCTATCAGAATGCGTTTGACTTGTTGCGGAGTCAGGCGCGGATTGGCTTCCAGCATCTGCGCGACGACGGACGAAACAATCGGCGCGGCGAAGCTGGTTCCGTCCACGTGTTTGTAATGGCCGCTGATGACGTTGGCGTCGTGGAGTTTGATCGAAACCAATTGGCGAATCAGGTAGGCGGGCAAATCGCTGGCGGCGTCGAGTTGCTGGTCAATGCCCGGATGCGCTTTCAGTATGTCGCGCAATTCGGCATCCGGCGAATCCTGCAACAAATCATAAAGTCTGGCTTCGGCGGCGGTCGGAGTTCCCGGTAAAATCGGCGCGGCCAGCCAGATACTTGGCGCGACGATTTCCGGTTTCTGCAATCCGTCAATCGTCGGGCCGTACGAAGAGTGATAAGCCGCGTTGTCTTTCAGCTCAAGAGTGTTTTTATCGTTGAACCCGCCAACCGTAATAACCGAAGGCGTTGAGGCAGGCGGCAATACGGCGTGATCGTTTCCTCCGCCGGAATTGCCAGCCGCGCAAACGACGACGATACCTTCTTTCACTGCGCGTTCGGCGGCTTGGGACAAACCGTCGGTCAGGTAAGAAGCTTCGAAATCTCCGCCGCAGGAAACATTGACGATCCGAATGTTGTGTTCGGCGCGATGTTCGATCACCCATTCCAACCCGCGCTGAATGTCTTCGTGAACGATGCGATTGGCCGAACCGACTTTGACCAGCACCAGATTGGCTTCGCAAGCCAGACCTCGATACGCGCCGCCGGACAAATGTCCATTCCCGGCAGCAACGACAGAAGTCATCAATCCATGCCAACTAGAATCGTTCGGTTCGAGAAATTCCTTTTGATCGGAGAAGGGCCAACTAGGGTCATTCGGTTCTTTGAATTCGCGTTCATCGAAATTCGGATTCGCCACATTGGCATAGCGCAAAATCCGGTTGCGAGGTTCGACCAGATCAGGATGTGGATAAAAGCCCGAATCCAGAAAGGCTATGGTTACGCCGCGACCGGCAAAACGTTCATTGGCTCCGACGCGCAACGGCGTGGGCAAAATGTGATATTCGCCATCGTGAAAGATTTTCGGATTGGCGGCCATCCGTTCGCGCGCTCCGCGAAACAGGTCGAAACAGGGCTGACAAAGCCCCTGTTCCGGCTGCCAGCCCGGTTCGTTGGATTGAATCAGGGAAATGAGCGATTCGTCCGCATTGTGCAAAGGCTGACGCCCGGAGCGGCTGCACAGCGGACACGATTCGTGAGACATCATTGTCGAGCCGGGTTATTGCCTGCCCAGCGCAGCGGTGATGCCGCGTCGCATGTTGTCCAGGCCGGAAGCTTTGTTGATGAAGGAAGTGTTGTCATCCACCGGAATGCCAGTCAGTCCGCGCGTTGTGCGGTCGGCGGTGGAAATGATGACCGGAATATGTTTCAGCGCATCGTTCTGCCGAATGTGTTTCAAAACTTCGTAACCTTCCACAAACGGCATGTTGACGTCCAGAATGACAAGCTGGAAATCACTGTCGCCGGTCAGAATTTCAATCGCCTGTCGGCCATCTTCGGCTTCGACGACTTTCAGATTTTCCGCTTCAGCCACCGCCGTCCACAGTACGCGAGCATCGCGGTCATCATCGGCAATTAACACACGTTCGGGCATTCGACTTCCTCCTGAATTTAATCAATTGTTGAGTGTGGGAAAGACAAGCGCAATCTAGCACGGCTGATAGCAAAGGCTCAACGAGTGGGCGATCAAGCATTCGACTTCATCCGTCCATACAGCCAGGCTTTGGCCGAAGCCCAATCTCGTTTGACCGTCGCCAATGAAACACCAATCACATTGGCAATTTCCTGTTCCGTCAATCCGCCGAAATACCGAAGCTCGACGGTTTGCGCGGCGCGCGGTGAAATTTGCGCCAGTTCATTCAACGCTTCATCCAGCGCCAGCAAATCCAGTTTGCGATTCAGAAAGTTTGCGGGTGACGACACTTCCGCTGCTTCTTCAACCCACTGCTGATTGCCGTCGTTGCGAATCCGGCGGTGACGCGCCGCGTCAATCAGGATGCGTCGCATGGCTGTCGAAGCGACGACGAAAAAGTGCGCGCGGCATTTCCACTCGACCTGCGCTCCGCCAATCAACCGCACAAAAGTTTCGTTGACCAAACCAGTGGCGGACAAGGTTTGGTATCCGCGTTCTTTGGCCAGGTAACTTTTTGCGCGCTGACGCAGTTCGGCGTAAACCAATTCGGCGATTTGTTCGGCAGCCTGTCTGTCTCCATCGCGCCAAGCCAGCAGTAACGCAGTGAAATCCGGTGAGGACAAGGAAGAACCTCCATAAGCCAATTGAAAATTGTGTGGCAGACGTGAGCTGTTTGCTCAGATTCGCCCGCATTATACTTGCGAAGAAATGATGAACAATGTTTCTCACCCAACTCCTTTGAGCAATGAACATTGACCAGTGGCGACAAGTGAAAGAAATCTTCGAAGCCTCGCTGGATTGCGAGCCGTCGGCGCGCGTGCAATTCATCGCCGAACACAGCAATGGCGATCAGGCCATCCGGCAAGCGGCGGAAAAAATGCTCAGCGATTTCGCCGAATCCGGCGATTTTCTGGAAGAACCGGCGCTGGTCGAACTCGGACTTGACGGTGTGCAATTCGATCCCGGTTACGAACAAGGCCGCCGCATCGGCCCTTACCGCATTGTCAGCGAAATCGGCCAAGGCGGCATGGGCGCAGTGTATCTGGCTGAACGCGCCGACGACGCTTATGAAAAGCGAGTCGCCATCAAGATGGTCTGGCCGGGCGGCATTCAGTCGGAAATCAATCGGCGGTTCAACATCGAACGTCGCGTGCTGGCTGCGCTCGATCATCCGAATATCGCTCGTTTGCTGGACGGCGGCGTCACCGAAGACGGCTGGTCTTATGTGGTGATGGAATACGTGGATGGCGCGCCAATCACCGAATACTGCAATCAGCGCAAGCTTTCAATCCCCGAACGGTTGCGACTGTTTCAATCGGTTTGCGAAGCCGTGCAATATGCTCACCAAAATTTGATTGTTCATCGCGACCTGAAACCGTCGAACATATTGGTGACGCGCGCGGGCGAAGTGAAGCTGCTGGATTTCGGCATTGCCAAAATTCTCGATCCGACCGACGACGCCATCGGCCAATCGCCGACCTTGCTGAATTTCCTGACGCCGGAATACGCAAGCCCGGAACACATTTGCGGTCAACGCATCACCACAGCCAGCGATGTTTACAGCCTGGGCGTGTTGCTTTACGAACTGCTGACTGGCGAACGCCCTTTCAACCCGACTTCGCGCTCGCCACAGGAACTGATTCGTTTGATCGAAACGCACGAACCCGTGCGCCCCAGTCTGGCTACGGGGCAGATTGACGAAACCACATTGAAACAACTCCGCGGCGATTTGGACAACATCATTCTGAAGGCGCTGCAAAAAGAACCTCAGCGGCGTTACCAATCGGTTCGCCAATTCAATGAAGACATCGCGCGCCACCTCGGCGGCGAACCGGTCATCGCCCGCGAAGCGACTTTGACGTATCGGTTGGGCAAACAAATTCGTCGCAACAAAGCATTGACGGTTGGGTTGACATTCCTGGTGCTTGCCTTGATCGCGGGCTTGATCGTTTCGCGCAGCCAGTTGCGAGCTTCACAGCAGCGCGAACGCGCGCAACATTACGAGCTTTACGCGGCGGACCTGCGTCAGGCCGGTTCCGATTGGAACGAAGGCAATCTGGTTCGGATGAACGAATTGCTGGAACGCCATCGCCCCGGCAATGGAATTGACGACGACTGGCATGGCTTTGAATGGTTTGCGCTGTGGAAACTGCTGCACACCGAAAAATTCACGCTGCATCATCAAGCCTGGGTTCCAACTGTGGTTTACACACCGGACGGTAAAACCATCCTGACCGGCAGCCGCGACGGTCGCATTGAAATGTGGGACGCGCAGAGCGGCCAATCGCTTGGGCTGTTCGCTGTCTTTTCCGAAGGCGTTTACAAGCTTCTGATTTCCAACGACGGCAAGAAACTGGTCGTAGACGGAAATTACGGGCGAGTCGGAATCTGGGATTTCGCCAGTCGCCGAATCATTGCCGAGCTTCCACCAGTGAAGCTTTCTCAGACTTATCCTGCTTTTTCCCCGGACAGCAAAAGACTGGCTTTGAAGGCAAACGGTTCTCCAATCAAATTGTACGATACGGATAACGGCCAACTCGTTGCGGAGTACCGCTTTCCACCCAAACTCGATTTAGTAATTAACGGTCCAGCACTTTATGCGCCGAATGGCAGGCTCTTTTGTTTGACGCGAAAAGGACGCCAGTGGGAATTGTGGGATGTAGTGGCCGGACGTGCCGTCATCAGACTTGATCCTAAAACTAAGAACAAGAGTGCGCTGATGACCTATTTCCCAACCGGCTACATCTTTTCGCGCGACGGACAACGGCTTTACCTGGCTACGCAAGATTTTCAGATACGTGTTTGGAACATCAGGAGCGGAAAACTCCTTCACGTGTTTTCCGGGCACACGGATCAAGTTGAAACACCCGCGCTGTCTTACGACGACAAACTGTTGGCGACTGGCAGCGACGACAGGACTCTTCGCTTGTGGGATACGCAAACTGGAAAGTTGCTGGCCACGATCAAAAATGAAAGCCAGACCTTCAGCCCGATCTTCTCACCCGACAATCGGTTTCTGGCTGCTGTTTGCATGCGAGCCTTGCGGGTCAAGGTTTGGGATGTCGCTGAATCGCTGGCCGGACAACCAGTTTTCCCCGATGTCAGATATGCAGTTCTTGCGCCGGATGGGAAGACGTTTCTGGCTGGCCGGGAACATAAATCGGCATCACGCAATCGAATGCAGTTGTTTGAGATGTCATCCCGGCAACCGATTTTCACCTACCCAATTAAACCTGATGAGGCTGTCAGCTTTTCTCCTGACGGGAAGAGATTCGCTGTCAGAACAGACGAAGCCGAGAAAATTGTCGGAGTGCTGGAAACTGCCAGCGGGAAACCAGTCGCGATGCTCAATGGGCATGCTCTACCGGTTCTTGACACCGCCTTTTCACCGGATGGAAAAACTCTGGCCACTGCGTCACAGGATCGTGTCATCAAGTTGTGGGACACGACGACCTGGCGCGAACGAACCAGTCTGATTGGACACACCGACAAAGTTTGGGGTGTCAGCTTCTCTGCTGACGGCAGCAAGCTGGCGACTGCCAGTCTGGACGACACGGTCAGGGTATGGGACGCGATGAGCGGAAAAGAACTGATGATATTGCGCGGTCATCGCGCCTGGGTACGAACCGTCAAATTCTCGCCCGACGGAAAACTGCTGGCCAGCGGCAGTTGGGATTTCACCATCAAGCTTTGGGACGTGGCCACCGGGCGCGAGGCGCGAACGCTGACCGGCCACGCCAATTCGGTTTATGCCGTAGCCTTTTCGCCGGACGGACGACGCCTGGCTTCTGGCGGAGACGACCAAACCATTCGCATCTGGGATGTGGCCACGGGAAAACAACTGACTGCCTTGCACGGTCATACAGGGAAAATCCGGCAGGTCTTTTTCACGCCGGACGGCAAGACGCTGATTTCGTCCACTGACAATGAGACGCGCATCTGGCGAACGCCGACCGAAGATGAAGCGCCAGCGCATTCAGCCAAACCTTGAGCTTGCAGTCAGAACCTTCATTATCCGCCCAAAAAAAATCTCAAAAAAAATTTCCCGCCGCGTGAGCTGTTTTCCCTCGTTCGCCCGCACTTCATTCCGTAAAAGCAAAAAACACTTTGGCTTTGCATCCGCGAATCAATCGGGAAATCGTTCGTTTGCGTCCCGGCCACAAAGCAGCGTCCTCAAACTCAGCAGGACAAGCGTCCCCAAGCTTGCCCTGTTTACAGCGGAGGGGCTGATGCGAAGGCTGGGTAAACTCCGGTAGTGCCATTTTTTCGAAGAGGTTGGTTTGCATGCTTTTGGTCAACGCACGGGTCGGAATCAGCGACATTCACGGCTTCGGGCTGATTGCCCAGGAATTCATTCCAAAAGGAACTTGCATTTGGCGGTTTCGGGCAGGGTTTGACGTGATGATTGCCGAAACAGAATTGCTGTCGCTATCGGCTCCGGTACAGCAACAAGTGCGGCATTACGCTTTTTTCGACGAAGCGCGACGAGTTTATGTGCTGTCGGGCGATGACGACCGGTTCACGAATCATTCCGATGAGCCGAATACTCAGGAAGAAGGTGGTTACGACAGCTATGCCATCCGCGACATTCGGGCAGGAGAAGAAATCACCTGGAGCTATCGCGGTTGGGGAAAACACGACTGGCTGTAAACCATTTGAACCCAAAATCGAGCGTAACTGCTTAGTCTTTCCGCCGCGTTAGCGGCGACTGAATTTAGCAGTGGGTTTCAACCCACAATGGATGCGGCATTTGGTTCCGCGTCGCGTTAGCAACGACTGAATTCAGGCGTCACTAACGCGACGCGGGGTTATTCGTCTTTACCCGGCGTTGAAACGCCGGGCTAAAGTCAGCCGTCGCTACCGCGACGAAGATGGCGTAGCAGTTACAAAAAAAGCTCGCAAACTTATGCAAAACCTGTTTCCACTGAGTTGCCTGATTGTGCTGACGCTGTGTTCGGGCGTGTTCGACGCGCAAGGGTTCATTTACGCCTCGCAAAGCTGGAAAGACGGCGTGTTGGTGAAAACAGCGGCGGTCAAATCAATCGGATATTTTTTCGTCGGCATGACGCTGTATCTGGTTTCGTTGCGCTTTCAGCAACAAGTTCGCGTCATTTCGCCAGAGTTACAAAGCCTGTTTTGGTTTTCTGTGACGCTGGTTGGAGTGGCAATTATCAACGGTAAATTCGTGCAGTGGTCGAGCTTGGATCGCCTGGTCGCAATTCTAATTCTGTGCGGCATCGGCTGGCTGCTGGCGCGAAACGGAGGTTGAAAATTTATGCTTTTGGTCAAAACCAAACTCGGCTTGAGCAGTGTGCATGGCGTGGGATTGTTTGGCGAGTGGCGATCTTACTGGATGAGCCATTTCAATGGGCAGAATTCGGCAATGCGTTTGAAATCACGGGTATTTGCTGTAACCAGCACGATGCCTTGCCGCGCGGCGCTGACAGCCAGCAGGGTATCGTTGGTCAAACGCGAGCGCCCGATTTGTTCGTAGCCATATTTAGCGCCGATTTGCGCCAGGATGTGGCCAGTTCTAGCCCAATCGTTCTGGTTCGGAGTCAGCAGGCGATTAACCCGCGCAAAATCATGTTCAAGCCTTTTCAAACGTTTGCGTGCGGCAGCATCCGAGCCAGCATAAAGCTCTTCCAGAACGACGGCGCTCAACCACAGTGGCGCGGCATAAAGCACGTTCCCTGTTTGAAACAGACTGTGGTCTTTGCGCCGATAGGCCGCAATGTAAACAGTGGTGTCGAAAAGGATGGATTGCACAGTGATAGATCAGTCGAACAGACCGTAAATGTCTTTGATTTCGCTGCCGCTTTTCAAAAAACGTTCATGCGCGCGCCAGGCCACACGGTTACGCTCGTGTTCGGTCAGCACTTCATCGAGCGCGCGTTCGACGGCTTCGGCTTCTGTGCTAACGCCATATAGCTTTTGCACGCGGCTGAGTTTGGCTTCGTCCACTTGCAGGGCTTTGAGACGCGGTTTGTTTTTCGATTGTGCCATGGGTTCGCCTCGCTTTTCTCACTGTAATTAAAGTCAGGGGCATATTAGTTCTGTCCGGAGAAGGCGGTCAACATTTGATTCGTAATTTCGTCATTTGCCAAATTCACTTTTAACAACAATGAAAATCAACGCATACAATCCGAACATTTACGATCAACAGTGGAATCCGCAGGAATATCTGCGGCAATACTACAGCCAGGATTTCATCCCCGATGACGAAGAAGCCATCCAGCAGCGGTTAGTCGCTTTCCTCAAACACACAGGCCGCACTTTTGCGCGAGCAATTGACGTTGGATGCGGGCCGACTGTGCATATGCACACATCGCTTGCGCCGTATGTCGGCGAACTGCATCTGGCGGATTACCTGCCCGAAAACCTGAGCACGATTGAGCAATGGCTGCGCGACGAACCGGACGCGCACAACTGGGACATCAACATCAAATATGTTCTCGAACTCGAAGCGGAATCACCAGTAAGCGATTCCGCTGTCGAGACTCGAAAGCAATTGATGCGGCAAAAAGTTACTGCGCTGAAACGTTGCGATGTACGACAAGCTCAGCCACTTGGCGAATCTGCGGTTTATGACCTGGTGCTTTCGGCTTATTGCGTAGATGCGGCAACCAATTCCAAAGACGAATGGCGTCAATGGATGGGTAACCTGCTTACGCTTTGCGCTGAAGGTGGGATGGCTGTGCTGCTGTCTTCCAACAAAGCCCAGCGTTATCAGGTCGCGGATAATTTCTTCCCGGAAGCGAATGTGGATGAAACGGACATGGCTGCTGCGTTAGACGCGGCGGGCTTTAATCAGCGTCGGACAATGATTGAAACCGTTCCAATCAAAACGTGGGAAGAATTGGCTTTTAACAGCATTGTAATTGCCATTGTGGAGAAAGGATAAGGAATGGCTCAACTCGCCAACTTCATTCGTCAAACGCGACATTTGCCAACGCCTTTGCTGGTCATTGATCCCGGAAAGGTTGGGGAAAATATCTGCCGGGTTCAACAAGCCTTGCCGCAAGCGAAGGTTTTTTATGCCTTGAAATGCAACACCAACCGCGCGGTGATCGAAGCTGTTCGGCAAGCAAATGCCGGTTTTGAAATTGCCTCGCTCAGCGAAGCGGAATTGCTGGTACAGCTTGGCGTTCCCGCTGAACAAATCGTTTGTCTGCATCCAATCAAAGCGGCGCATTTTTTGCGGTTTCTGCATCGCCATCGAATCAATGTGCTGGCGGCAGACAGTCTGGCGGAACTGGATAAACTGGCCGAACACGCGCCGGGCAGTCGCGTGGTTTTGCGTGTCAGTGTTTCCAACGCAGGAAGTGTAGTGCTGTTAACCGGGAAGTTCGGCGTTGAACCGAATGAAGTGGTGAGTTTGTTTCAGCAGGCGCGGTTACGCGAATTGATCCCCCATGGGTTGACGATTCATGTCGGTTCACAATGCGAACGAGTGGCAACCTGGGTTGAGGCGTTGGCTGTTTGCCGAGAGTTGTTTCGGGAAGCAGAACGAAACGGGTTTGAGATGAAACTGCTGAGTCTGGGCGGCGGTTTACCCGCGCCTTATGCCAACAGCTCAATCACCCTTGAAGAAATTGGCGCTGCAATTCAGTCGGAATTGCGGCGAATGGAATTGTCGCCGGATTGCGCCGTCAGCATCGAACCCGGACGCAGCGTCGTGGCCAACGCGGGCACACTCATCGCAACGGTTGTTGGACTGGCAGAACGCGCGTCCGGACGCTGGGCTTATCTGGATGCAGGCGTGTATCACGGATTGTTTGAGGCGTGCGAAGCGGGCGGCGGCATTCCTTTTTCAATCAGCGTTGAACACCCTGATCGGCCTTCACACATTTACAACATTGGCGGGCCGACTTGCGACAGTTTCGATATGCCATTTCAACAACGCTCACTGCCGGAACTTCGCGTTGGCGACCGTCTGGCGATTCACGCTGTCGGAGCTTATTCGACAGAGCTTTCGTCCACGTTCAATGGCTTTCCAGTGCCGGTGGTTTATTCATCAGAGGAGGTAAGTTTATGAGCCTGGTCAACGTTCACAACGAATGGGATCCGTTGGAAGAAGTCATCGTCGGAAGAGCCGTCAACGCCCGCATCGCACGTCCCGACAAAGGATTGTTTGCGGTTGAATACCGGGATTATGGCCGCATCGAAAACATTCCTTCGGGTCAATACCCACAATGCGTAATCGAAGAAACCGAAGAGGATTTGGAAGCGTTGATTCAAGCTTTTCAAAAATTGGGCGTGACAGTGAACTGGTTGCAAGTTTCATCCTTCACAAAACTCTCTGAGATTGATCAATTATTCCGTTGCAACTTCGCCACGCACGCACGCTGGGCGGAGGTTTTCATTGCGTGACATTGGACGTGCGACGAAAAGGAGGCCTAGAGGTTTATTGCCAAGCTCTCACATCCAACTCGCCGAATGCTCATCTGTAATTTCTACGAATATCCGAACGTCGGATATTTCCGATGCCAGTCGGTCGCCTGTTGATAAGCCATTGCCACACGCAACGGAGCGCCTTCGTCGTACAGATTGCCGGTGAAGCTGCAAATTCGACTGCCCGCTTTGCTACTGTATCCGCTGATGAAAAATCAAAAATTTTCTTTCTTGCAAGAAACCACCAAACAACCCGTCTGCGTAGTGTCACATCAGAAGCGGCGCAATGAGGTTGATGAACAGGAAAGCCGCTTGTAGCTTTTCAACTTGTAGAGGAGGAGACAATGAAAACATTCAAGAAGATATTTGCAACAACGATTCTAGCTTTTGTGATGGCGGTGGTAACTGGGGTGATGCCGGTTGCGGCCAATCCCGTAAAGAACACCGCAAAGAACATTGACGATGCTGCCCAGTATGACAAGACGATCAAAAAGATTCGCAAAGAACTGGTCACGCTTCCGTTTTACAGCGTGTTTGACAATCTGAGTTTCAAGTTCGAAGACGGCAAGGTCACACTTTTCGGTCAGGTGTCACGCCCGTCGCTGAGAGGCGATGCCAAGCGTGTGGTGGCAAAGGTCACAGGGGTTGAAGAGGTGGAAAACAAGATAGAAGTGCTGCCTTTGTCGAACTTCGACGATCGGATTCGGCTGGCGACTTTCCGGGCAATTTATCGCCAGCCGGGTCTTGATCGCTTGAGTCTGCAAGCCGTTCCGCCGATTCACATCATCGTCAAAAACGGTAATGTGACTTTGGAAGGCGTTGTGCTGAGCAAGAGTGATGCGACGCGCGCCTTCATCGCGGCCAACGGAGTGTTTGGTGTCTTTTCCGTCACCAACAATCTCCGAGTGGAAAAGGATTAGTTTTTCTCCTGTGTTTCGTGTGTAGTGGTTCCTACTTCGTAGTTCCTTCCGAGGGGTGAGGTTAAAAGGGCTGATGAGCAATCATCAGCCCAATTTTTTTTGCCCGGTCATTACCAGAAAATTGACTGGCGAAATCCTGCCGCGCTAGACTCCGCGCCGTACCACACTACCAACCGGCATCAATCGAATTTCAATCAACGACAGCCGCCCAAATCGAGGGCGAAGGTGCAATCGTCAGTTACCTGCTCTGGCGATTAAACTGCTGCGACAATTCAAAAACATGGCATCTCCCTTAGCCACCCCAGGAGCTTGCTTTCAAAACTCAGCTTGGAGGTTCTACTCATGCTCACCGTATTTTTCGGTCAGGTCATTCGTCTGCGTGTTTTTGGGTTCCTGTCTCTTGCGACAGCCCTGCTGGCCTGGAGCTATGTTGCGTCGTCATCATCGCGTGCTGCGGTTTCGCCGGATGTAGTCATCAGCCAGGTGTACGGTGCAGGCGGCAACAGTGGCGCGACCTTTCAAAACGATTTCATTGAATTATTCAATCGCGGCAATGCGACAGTGGATTTGAGCGGCTGGGCCGTGCAGTACGCTTCGGCGACCGGAACGACATGGTCGAAAACCGATCTGAGCGGAATGCTGGCGCCGGGCAAGTATTTGTTGATTCAACAAGCGGGCGGAGCCAACGGTTCACCACTGCCGACGCCGGACATTACGGGGACAATTGCGATGGCGGCGACCGCAGGAAAGGTTGTGCTGACAAACACCAACGCGCTGATTGCCAGCGGCACAAGCTGTCCGGCGGGAGCGACCATCGTGGATATTCTGGGTTACGGCACGACGGCGAATTGTTTTGAAGGTTCCGGGCCAACTGGAAATTTGAGCGCAACGGCTGCGGCGGTGCGTGCGATGAATGGTTGCACGGAAACCGATAACAACGCTTCGGATTTTTCCGTTTCCGCGCCGAATCCTCGCAACAATGCTTTGCCTGCCGCCATCTGCGGAGCGCCGACAAACCCAACCGGGTTGGGAGCGGCTAGCCCTAACCCAGTCGCTATCGGCAATGCTGTTTTGTTGACCGTCACCGTGACGCCGGGAACGAATCCGACAAGCACCGGTTTGACTGTTACCGCCGACATCAGTTCCATCGGCGGAGCCGCGTCGCAGCCGTTTTATGACAATGGCCAAAACGGAGATGTGACGCCGAACGACAACGTGTTTTCGTTTCAGCCGTTGGTCGAAGCGATGACTTCGCCAGGCGCGAAAATGATTCCGGTCGTGGTTGCCGACGCGCAATCGCGTAGCAGCAATTTGACGATCAATTTGACCGTGCAGACTCCTGCGCCGCCGGGCAATGTGGTCATCAGCCAGGTTTATGGCGGCGGCGGCAACAGCGGAGCGCCCTTCACGCACGATTACATTGAATTGTTCAACCGCAGTGCAGCGCCTGTTAATTTGAACGGCTGGTCTGTGCAGTACGGTTCCGGCGGCGGTTCGACCTGGTCGAAAACTGATCTGACGGGAATGCTTGCTCCGGGTCAATACCTGTTGATTCAGCAGGCTTCGGGCGGAGCGAACGGCGTTGCTTTGCCAACGCCGGATGTGACGGGAACGATTTCCATGGCGGCGACTTCCGGCAAAGTCGCGTTGGTCAACAACACTACATTGCTCAGCGGAGCTTGTCCGCTGGGACCAAACACGATTGATTTTGTTGGATACGGCAGCGGCGTGAATTGTGTGGAAGGCGCTGGGGCGGCTCCGGCTCCGAGCGGCACGATTTCGATTTTTCGCGTCGGGCAAGGTTGCGGAGACACGAATCAAAACGCGCTGAATTTTGTGACTGGAATGCCTGCTCCGCGAAATACGGCTTCGCCGCTGGGCGATTGCAGCGGAGGCGCGCTGTTCAATCAAACAAGCGTGTCGCTGAAAATTACAGACGCGGCGATGTGCAGCGGAGCAGGGAATGTCGTCACCATCGAAGCCAGTTTGAAAAACGTCGGCAATCGCGCACAAACCGACAATCCCGGCTCGGAATTTGTTGCCTTGCTTCCGGTGAACTTATTGGCTGTGGCGAACAGTTGTTCGGCGACTTCGGGCAATTGCGCGATCAACGGTTCGCAAATCGAATGGAACGGAGCCGTCGCCATCAACGAAAACATTACGATTCGATTTGATGCTCAGGTCAAAGACGGCACGGCGCAAGGCAGCCAGCTTTGCGTCAATTCCACAGTCAATTTCGATTCCGACAACGACGGCATCAACAATGCTACGGTCAATTCGCAAACGTGTTTGCTGGCCAACTGTCCGGCGGTTGGCCCCGGCTTGGCGATTCCGGCGGCTTCGGAATCCAGCGATCAGAAAGCCGGTTCGGTGTTGGTTTTCCCGGTTTACAGTTCCATCGGAACCAGCCAGACCCGTGAAAACACGCGGTTCAATCTGACGAACATCGAACCTACGCGGCGAATCGCTGTGCATTTGTTTTTTGTTCAGGACGATTCGGCTTCGGTGGCGGATGCTTATGTGTGTTTGACGCCGAACCAAACGACCAGCTTTTTGGCCGCCGATCTCGACCCGGATGTTGCCGGATATTTGATCGCCATTGCGGTGGATGAGCGAACCGGCTGCCCGATCAATTTCAATTTTTTGATCGGCGATGAATTCGTGAAGCTCGCATCCGGCCACGCAGCGAATTTGCCAGCCGTAGCGTTTTCGGCTTTGACCGGAGCGCCGCCGGCTTGCGACAACGTTTCAGTGACGGCGGAAGTGCGGTTTGACGGAATCAGTTACAACGCTGCGCCACGAGTGTTGGCTGTGAACAATATCGCCAGTGCGGTGGATGGAAACTCGACCTTGCTGGTGGTGGATCGTATTGGAGGAAATCTGGGAACGGGAGTCAGCACCGTTGGCCAGCTTTTCGGAATTTTGTACGACGACGCTGAACACGCTTACAGCTTTGAACGAAGCACAACTCGGCGGCAGTTTCGAGCGATTTTATCCAGCAACGATTTTCCGCGAACCGTCCCACGCTTCACCACTGTGATTCCGGCAGGCCGAACCGGCTGGATGAAATTTTGGCGCGACGACGACGGCGGGATTGTCGGCGCGGCGATTAACTTCAACCCGAACACGCTGGCCAGCAGCTCCGCTTTCAACCAGGGACACAATCTGCACCATCTGACTTTGACGACAAACTCGATTTTCATCGTTCCCGTCTTCCCGCCCGGCTGCTAAAACGACGAAAGGGTGAAGGAACGTTCCTTCACCCTTTCGTCTTATCTCCCAATCCCGGCGTCTTTCGTTACGCTTCATCTTCGTTCTTCTGCGTTTGCGTCAGTTGCTGCTGGCGCATTGCGGCTCCGCCGATGAAACCGCCCATTCCCATGGATTCGACCGCGGTGCTGGGGACGATCATCATCGCGCCTTTTTCCTTCAAACCTTCGTACAGCATGTTCATTGCTCGTAAGTGCAAAGCCGTCGGGTTGTTCTCGTACGATTTGGCGGCTTCCATGAATTTGTTGGCGATTTCGACTTCGGCTTCGCCCAGAATGATGCGCGCTTTTTTCTCGCGGGCGGCCTGAGCTTCGCGGGACATCGCATCCTGCAAAGCGTCTGGGATGATGATCTCGCGGATTTCGACCGACTGAACCGTCACGCCCCAGGGATTGGTTCGGTCGTCAATGATGTGCTGCAACTCTTCTTCTATCTTTTCGCGGCCACGCAGCAAATCGGTCAGCGAAGTTTTTCCGATTACATCGCGCAACGCGGTTTGAGCCGCCAGGCTGACAGCCAGTTTGTAATCCTGAACTTCCAGCGCGGCGCGTTCGGCGTCGTAAACCATCCAGAACATGATTGCATCCACATTGACTGGAACCGTGTCCGAAGTCAGGGTGCTTTCCGCCGCAAAATCCGTGGCGATGATTCGTTGATCCACGTAAGCCGTGACGGAATCCACAAACGGAATAACCCAAAACAATCCGGGTCCGCGCAAACCAATGTAACGACCCAAACGCAGCACAACCGCGCGTTCCCATTGTTTGGCGATTCTGGGAGCCAGCGAAGCCGTCAATCCGAGCAGCGTGCCCAGAATGGCTCCAGCGGGATTGAGCGTAAAAATCGTCACGGCAAGGCCCAGCAAAAAGGGTGCTGTGAACATTGCTGCCGATACGACATTGGCTCGCGGAGCGTTGACGGCGGGCGGAGCAGGTTTGGTTTTGGTCAACGAGGTGAAATCAGGCATGTTTGATCTCCTTTGCCGTCACCGCCGGTTGGCGGCAGCGGACTTGTCATCGAGCTTGGTCTCAAGCTCTTCAATAACTTCTTCCAGTGGAATTCCAAGCGAATGTGCTTCGACCAGAATACGATTGCCGAATTCTCGCAATTCTCGTTCGCGGTCGCTTCGCATTACGCGCATAGCCGTCACAGTTTGTTCGGCTCGGACAAACGTTCCGATGCCTCGCCGTGTCTCCAAAATCCCTGTGCGTTCCAACTCAGCGTAGACTTTGGCAACTGTGTTGGCGTTGATCTTCAAATCAACTGCCAACTGCCTAACCGTCGGCAGTTGTTCGCCTAAGCGCAATTTGTTGGTGGCGATGGCAAAGCGAATCGCCCGCTCAAGCTGCGCGTAAATCGGAGTCGGATCGTCAAAATTGATGATGAATCGTTCTTCCATTTCTTTTTGGTCTGTCGTCCCGGCGTTACATCCGATTCTTTTTGTTTGTCACATTGTACTACGACTGTGGTACAATGTGGGTTTCAGAAAATTTATGACTGAAAACTTGGAATAAGCGATCAAAGTCGGCTGAAGGGAAGAAGTTAGTAGAAATGTAGGAGCAAGTCTTAGTATGGTGTCCTCAAAATTGGGGCACTAAATTATTTTTGAGCCTTCCCAAAACAAAGTTGTTGGCATATCATCCGCCCGCATTTGGGAGAGCAGTAACCTCCTTCTTATCCGCGAACAACTTCGAAAATTGAATGCAGTAAGCTGAATGGCACTACTTCACAGGAGCTTTTTAGTTTTGTCCGCTTGATTTGCGCTCAAAATTGAAATGTTTTTTTAGTCTGTTCTGCTTTTGTTTTCTCAATTCTTCACTGCAATTTCTGACGATGTCATATTCAGGTTTAAGCCTGAAAAAGTTTTTGTGTTCGGTCACACAAAATTTCCGCTCCGCAGGCAATTGACGCGAGTCTTGTGAACGGCAGGTTCGTGGTCTGTCCGCCCCTTACTTTACCTAGACGAAGGAACAAATCTTATGCACACGGCAAACCGACATCCCAAGTTGAGTCTATCTTTGATCATTAGGCTCCGTCGCTTGGCGCGCATTGTTATGCCTGGCTTGTTGGTGGCTTTCGGGTTGTTCAGTTTTTCGTTTATCGAAGCCAGGCGCGGAGATGCCGGCGAAGTAAAATCCGTCGAAGCGTTGTCGTCGGTGAGGAGCGCGCCTGCCGCAACCATCACAGTCAACAGTCTGGCGGATGGCGCTCCTGCCAATAATGGCCAATGCACGCTGCGTGAAGCCATCATCAACGCGAATTCGAATAATCAGTCCGGTTCGACGGATTGCACAGCAGGAATGGCAGGCGCAGACACCATTGTTTTCAATGTGGGAACTGGGACGCCGACCATCAATGTGACATCCGCTCTGCCGACGATCACCGAACCCGTAACGATTCAGGGAAACACGGGCGGAGCGACTCGCGTGGAGTTAAATGGCGCTGGCGCAGGAGCCAGCGTCAATGGCTTGACGATCAGCGCGGGCAACAGCGTCATCGAACGGCTGGTTATCAATCGGTTCACGGGCGATGGCATTCAAATTACCGGAGCCGGATTCAATACTGTCAAAGGTTGCATACTCGGTTTGGATTCTTCCGGGACGATTGTGCGCGCCAACAATGTCGGCGTGGCGATTCGTGGTTCTTCGGACAACATCATTGGAAGCATTGCGTTTGCAGATCGCAATACGATTTCGGGCAATACGACCGACGGGGTTTTGATCGCATCTGTGTCCGTCCCCAATCCGCCGAACCCGCCAACTGTCATCGCGGCTTCACGCAATAAAGTCATCAACAGTTATATCGGATCGGACATTACGGGCAGATTTGATGTCGGAAATACAAGCTTTGGAGTGAATATCACTGGCGGCGATTCGTCCATCATTGGCGGCGCAACCGAAGACGAGCGCAATATCATTTCCGGCAACAATGGCGGCGGCGTTCGATTGGGAACCACTTCCGCGACAAATAACCGAGTGATCGGAAATTACATCGGCACGGATTTCACTGGGGTTTATCCGCTGGGAAATGGGGTTTCGGGCGGCGGGGGGCTGGCTCCCGGAGTGTTGCTCAATGATGCTGTCAATAACTCGATTGGCGGCACAGCCGACGGGGAATTCAACTTCATCAAATACAACCTGCAAAATGGTGGAATCGTTCTTTCCGGTTCTAATACGGTTGGAAACAGCATTCTTCGAAATTACATCAGTGAAAATGTCGGGAAGGGAATTGATAAAGGATCGGTTCCCGCTGTGCCCAACGCGCCGGCATCGCCAGGGGTTTCTGTCGGAAGCACTACCACCACATTTAGCGGGTCGTATTTGGCCGGAGCGAATCAGACTTACCGGTTTGAATTCTTTTTGAACAACCAATGCGATTCAAGCGGCAGCGGTGAGGGAGAAACCTATCTTGGCACGACGACTGCCACCACGAATATCATTACAGGGATCGCCAATTACAGCCTGACCTTGAATGATTTCGTCGCACCTGCTGGGACTTTTGTGACTGCGACTGCGACGCTGGTTGTTGCCGGAACGCCAAGAGCCACATCTGAATTTTCCGGCTGTAGCACTGTGCCCGGCAGCGGGCCGAGCAATTGCACGCCTGCATTTTTGCCGCCTTCCGCGAATTTCCGCCATCCGGGTGGAACGACTTCCATCAGCGTCAAGCTGGCTGGAGGATGTTCGTGGACAGCCAGCAGCAATCTGCCCTGGGTGACGATCCAATCCGGCGCAAGCGGCACGGGGAATGGCACGGTAGTTATCAATGTTTCGCCCAACACCGGATCCCAACGCATTGGGCAGATAACCATTGCCGGACAAAATTACGGCGTTACGCAGGAAGGTCCCTGCACTGCTTCACTTGATCCGGCTGTGCGAAATTACACCGCTGCTGGCGGACCCGGAGTCGTTGAACTCATCACCGGGGCGGGATGCGCCTGGAGCATCACTAATTCCAACCCATGGATCACAATCAATTCGGCGACCAGCGGCACCGGACCGACCTTTGTTGAATTTACGGTTGCTGCGTACACCGGCACATCGCTCCGAATCGGCACGGTTTTGATTGGCGGACAAGCCTTTACGGTGCTTCAAGACCAGCCCTGCGGTGCGACGATCAGCCCGGATACACAAATCGCTGCTCCTGGCGGCGGAAATTATTCCTCCAATATCACAATCCCGCCGGGCTGCAATTGGACTGCAACCACCACCGAAACCTGGATCAATCTGGGAACGACCGGTGGTACAGGAAGCGGTGTGTTGAATTATTCGGTCGCGGCGAATAACGGCATTCAACGTGCGGGAATTATCACGGTTGCTGGGAAAACGCTGGCCATTTCTCAGGCGAGCAGTTGTCAGCCGACCTTTAGCCCGGAAAATCTGACTGTCGGTTCCGGCGCGGGAAGCCATTCTTTCAATGTGAACATCGGGCCGGGTTGCAACTGGACGCCAACGACATCCATTTCCTGGATCACCATTACATCGGGTTCGGGCACTGGTAACGGTACGGTAAATTTCACTGTCACATCGAATCCCGGCATTCAGCGAATCGGCACGATTACTGTTGCGGGGTTGAATTACACGATCATACAAGATGGCGCTTGCAGTTATTCCTTGTCTGAAACCGTCAAACAGTTTCAAGTGCAAGGCGGAACCGCAACTGTAAATGTCACGGCTCCGAATGGATGCAGTTGGATGTCGTCAACCAACACTCCCTGGATTGTCATTACTTCGGGTTCCGGCACCGGCAATGGAACGGTCAATTACGTTGTTGCGACCAATGGCAGCGGATCATTGAGAACCGGAACGATGAACGTCGCCGGAGTGAATTACATCGTTCAGCAGGACGGCGGTTGCACTTACACCGTATCGCCGCTGACGCAAGCAGCTCCGGCTGGCGGCGGAGCATTCACCACGTCAGTTACGACATCCAGCGGATGCCCGTGGACGGCATCAAGCAATGTTTCCTGGATTACCATCACATCCAGCCTCGCTCCTAATCCTGATGAACGCTCTTCAATTGGCCGCAATCCCGCCATCAAAAATGGAACTGCCGGAACGGGAAATGGCACGGTTGGATATTCTGTCGCGGCCAACACTGGGCCGCCGCGCACCGGAACGATTTTCGCGGCAGGGGAACTGATCACCATTAATCAGGCTTCGGGATGCCCGATCACTGTTTCTCCGGCCAACCTGACTGCTGGGACGCTTGGAGCGAATTACAGCCAAACGCTTTCGCAAACCGGCGGCAGCGGTTCGATTACGTGGTCGGTTTCCAGCGGATCAGCACCTCCGGGATTGATGTTGAATCCAACCAGCGGTCTGTTGTCAGGAATTCCAACGGTTCCGGGCACTTTTATGTTTACTGCCAGAGCTACGGATTCCACAGGCTGTTATGGCGAAATGCCGTATGCGTTGGTCATCAATTGCCAACCGCTGAACATCACGACCGCGTCGGTTGCCAACGGAATTGCCGGATCGTCGTATAGCCAGACGATTGCGCTGTCCGGCGGCAGCGGGCAAACCGATTGGACGATTTCTGCCGGGGCATTGCCCAGCGGATTGAGTTTGCATCCGACTTCCGGTGTGATTTCCGGCGCTCCTCAGGTGACGGGGGCGTTTAACTTCACGGTCAAGGCCACAGTCAATTCCACCGGATGTTTTACGACCCGATCTTATTCAATGTCGGTTGGTTGCCAGACGATCACCATAAATGAAACTTTGCTTGGCCAAGCGACGGTTGGAGTCAATTACAACCAGACGCTGACGCAATCCAATGGCATCGGCTCCATTAACTGGAGTATCACCGCCGGATCGTTGCCATCGCCCTTGACGCTTTCGTTGGGTGGTGTGATTTCTGGAATTCCGGTTGCGGCTGGCAGTTTCCCGGTCACGTTCAGAGCGACCGATGCCAACGGCTGTTTTGGCGAAAAGAGCTTTACTCTGACGATTGGCTGCACGCCGTTTAACATCACTCCGGCGTCGTTGCCGGCAGCGAATTACAACGTCGGTTACAGTCAGCAGCTTTCGCAAACCGGCGCATCAGGGGCTGTCACCTGGTCACTGGCTAGCGGGTCTTTGCCAACGAACCTGACGCTGTCACCGGGCGGATTGATTTCCGGCACGCCGAACGTTCCGGGCAGTTTCCCGATTACGGTCAGAGCCACCGAACAAACCACCGGTTGCTTCACGGACAAAGCCTACACTTTGACGGTCAATTGCCCGGTGATCAGCGTGACGCCGACGACGCTTAATGCCGGAACCTTCGGCGTCAATTACAGCCAGCAACTTTCGCAAACCGGCGGAGTAGGCGGAATCACGTGGAGCGTCAGCGCAGGAAGCCTGCCTGCGAATGTAACTTTGAATTCGTCAGGATTGTTGTCGGGCCCGCCGTCTGTGGTGGGCACGTTCAACTTCACGGCCAAAGCCACCGATGCCAACGGTTGTTTTGGCGAACGGGCTTATCAATTGGTCATTGGCTGCCAATCGCTGGGCATCACTCCAACGTCGTTGAGTCCGATTCAAATCGCAACGCCTTTTTCCCAGCAACTGACATTGACGGGCGGCAGCGGAACTACCAACTGGACGATTTCCGCCGGAGCGTTGCCCAGCGGCATCACGTTGAATCCGGCCAGCGGATTACTGTCCGGCCAGGCGAACGTGTCCGGCACATTCAACTTCACTGCGCGAGCAACGTTGCAAACGACAGGTTGTTTCGCCGAGCAGGCATACAGTCTGGTCGTCAATTGCCCGACGATAAACATCACACCGACGACGCTCAACGCGGGATATATGGGAGTTCAGTACAGCCAGCAACTTTCACAAACCGGAGGCGTTGGCGGAATTATTTGGACTTTGAGTTCGGGAACGTTGCCGAACAACATCAACTTGTCGGCAGGCGGGCTGTTGGCGGGAACGCCTGTGATGTCCGGCAGTTATTCATTCACCGTTCGCGGCACAGACGGCAACGGCTGTTTCGGCGAACGCAGTTACACGCTGGTCATCAATACCTGCCCAGTCATTACGATCATGCCGAACGCGCTGCCCAACGGCGCGATTGGAGCAAATTACAATCAAACGCTGACGGCATCAGGCGGCGCAGGCGGTTATAGTTTTTCGGTCAGCGGCACTTTGCCGACCGGAATGACGCTTTCACCGAGCGGTTTGTTGTCAGGCATTCCCGGCCAGGTTGGGCCATTCAACATCATTGTGACTGTGACAGACCAAAACGGTTGCACGGGATCACAAGCGTACACGCTGTTCATTTGCTCAACCATCACTGTCAATCCTGCCTTGCTTCCCAGCGGAATCGTCGGCACGAATTACAGCCAGAACTTGAACGCAGTTGGCGGAAGTTTCCCCCACACGTTTAATTTCACTGGCACATTGCCGAACGGATTGACGCTGGACAATGCCGGTCTTTTGTCTGGTATTCCAATCCAGCCAGGAACATTCAACTTCGCCGTCACGGCCACCGATACAAATTCCTGCACCGGGACACGCAATTACACTGTGATTATCAGCGGAACCGGATTGATGTTTTATCCGCTGCCGCGTCCGATTCGGCTGTTGGATACGCGGGCAGGGCAAACAGGTTGCGACGCGCCGGGCGCTCCGATTGCGGGCGGAACTTCGCGGCTGCAAACGGCTGCGGGGCGTACGTGCGATGGCATCACGATTCCGGCTACGGCGCGAGCCTTGACCGGAAACATCACGACTGTGCAATCCGGCGGCGGTTTCCTGACTCTGTATCCCAGCGATGCGACTCAACCGACGGTGGCCAATTCCAACTATCTGCCAAACCAGATTCTCAACAACGTGTTCACGGTCGGACTGGGCGCGGGCGACGGCGCATTCAAGATTTTCGTTACGTCCAACACCGATGTCGTGGTGGATGTGACTGGTTATTACGCTCCGCCGGGAGCAGGCGGTTTGTACTTCCATCCGCTGCCGAATCCGATTCGAATGCTGGAAACACGCGCCGGGCAGCCCGGTTGCGATACGCCGGGTGCTCCGATTGCTGCTGGCGTCGAACGCATTCAGCAAGGGCGCGTTTTCTGCGGTGGCGTTACCATTCCTGCCAACGCTGCCGCCATTGTCGGAAATGCGACGGTTGTGGCTCCTGCGGGAGCGGGCTTCCTGACTTTGTATCCCGGCAATGCGCCGAATCGCCCGTTGGCCTCGACTTCCAATTACGAAGCCGGACAGGTCATGAACGGCCCGTTCACGGTTGGGCTGGCTACGGACGGCACTTTCAAGATTTATTCGCTGGCAACAACCGAACTGGTGATTGACGTGCTGGGTTATTACAGCCCCGACGCTGTGGATTTGAACGGCGCAGGTTTGCTGTTCAATCCGCTGCCGCGCCCTGTGCGATTGATGGATTCGCGTTCAGGAGCCACCGGCTGTTACACGCCGGGAGCGCCGCTCGCCGCCGGTTCGACGCAAACTCAACAGGCTCGCGGAGTGTGCGACGGCATGACGATTGCCGCCACCGCACAAGCCGTCGTTGGCAATGCGACTGTGGTCAATCCGTCAGGGGGCGGGTATTTGACGTTCTGGCCCAGCAGCGCCACGCAACCTTTGGTCGCCAATTCCAATTATCTGGCCGGGCAGGTTTTCAATCGCCACTTTACGGTTGGACTGGGAGCGGACGGCGCTTTCAAGATTTTCACTCTTGCCACGACGGAATTGGTGATTGATGTCTCCGGGTACTTTGCGCCTTGAGAGTTAAGGTCATTTCCTGAACATTGAATTCAGACCTTCTCGGAAGGACTTTTCCGAGCTTCGGTAACCCCAAGACAGGAGTCGCGCACCCGGTGAGTTATCTGGGTGCCCAAAAAATATGACTAGAAAAATCCTAATTGCATTGATGATCTTGAGTCTGATGCTGCTTATCGTCACTCCGCCACAATCGGCGCAGGAGCGTCAGGTCGGCACCAGAAAGCCGATTGATCGGTCTGGGGAAAATCGCCAGATGTTGGATATGGCCGGAGCGGAAAAGTTACGCACCGAATTGGTGACAGCTTTTTCCGAAAGCGAGGCGTTGCTGAAATACCTGGCCGGGTATGACTTTCTTCGACAAAACCAGGCCATGGTGGGTTACGAAACTGTTGTTGAAGACCTGTCAAAAGAACGTGGGCGTATCGCACAACTGTCTTTGCCAGACATCATCGCTCAAGCCAATGGCTGGCCTGATTCCGAAGCTCTCAATCGTGTCATTGAGCTTTCACGGCAGGTAAGGAACGATGAAAAGTTCAGGGAAGTCATTCGCAACGCCGAGCGATTTTCTCAGGCAGGAGCGCAATCCAGACCACCGTCAATCAATGGTTTCAACGCACGTGGTGTGATTTCTGCGCCCGCTTACATTCCGCCGGTCTGCAATCATGACGATCCAAGCAACTATCCATCGGGAACCGATCTTGCCATTGCCAATGGCGTGGCGAGTGGATTGCACACGCTGGCCGATGTGCTACCGGATTTGCTGGGATTTCTGGTCAGCATTCCGAACTTTGTCAAAATCGCTCTGGTCATTGCCGCAGGCGTAACCGATCAAGTAGCAAATGCGCTGGCGGCTGTGGCCTCTGATGCCGAATACTGCGAAAAAATCCGTTTTTATATTGAAGACAAACTCGCCAACGAAAACGGCTTTACAGCAATTTTGATGACGGACGATTACTATCTTTCCTTCATGCTGAAATCCGTTCGGGCGGCCATGACCAAAGCGACCAGCCAGGGAATTCCGACCAATTGCGGGACAACCCGATTGGCCGAAGGAGCGGCATTTTTTGATGGCTCCGACAATTTCAACGGAGCGAACGGAGCCGACCGCGTCACGGCTTATAAAAAACTGCGCGCCGCTTTTCAGAACATTGGCGCTGCTTCTTGTGTGCAATAACCTTGCGATTGTGACCGAAAGTGTGACTGTGCAACACAGCTTGAAACTCTTGAAAGGAGCAGGCATCTGACGGTAAAGCCCGGATGTCCGACACTGATTATGACAAGAAAAACCCTTATTTTATTGGTGGCAATCGGTTTTCTGCTGTTTGTCTTGCCCGCTCCAAATTCCGCGCAGGAACGTCAGGTTGGCAGTCGAACAGCCACCGGAACCAAGCCCCAGAACACAAGAGCGGTCGTGGATGCGGTTGAAGCAGAGAAGTTGCGGAGCGAAATGATTCTCGCTTACGAAGAAACCGAAGCTCTGATCAAATTTCTAGCCGGATTCAGCTTTCTTCGGGAAAGCACCGCGATGAATGGATACGAAACAGCACTTCAGAAATTGGAAGTCGAACGCAAGCGAGTAGAACAAATCTCCATCAGCGAATTCATCGTGCAGGCTGACAACTGGCCGAACCCGAAATTGCTCGACCAGATGATTGAAGTTTCCCGAAACATTCGGACGGATACAAAATTCCGGGAAGTCGTTCGCAAGGCGGAACAGTATTCACAATTGACAGGGCAGTCGCGGGAAACTTCATCCCGAAAATCATCGAACTCCCGTTCGGTTATTGCGGCTCCGGCTTACATCGCGCCGATCTGCAATTTTGACGATCCGAGCAATTATCCGTCAGGAACCGACCTTGCCATTTCCAACGGGGTTGCGCTTGGGTTGCATGCGCTTGCCGATGCGTTGCCGGGAATCATTGGCTTTCTTGTCGCGCTTGATAATCCGGCCAGGACCATTTTGGTCATTGCTGCTTACGCAGTGGATCAAGTCACAAACGCATTGAGCGCCGTCGCGGCGGATGCCGAATACTGCGAAGCCATGATTCTGTATATCGAAGACAATCTGGTGCATGACGAAGGACACGTTGCGTTGTTGATTACCAACGATTTCTATCTCTCTTATATGTACAGAACCGTCAAATCGGCGTTGTCCAAAGCGACCGGCAAAAGCATCCCGACCAATTGCGGAAGTACGCGATTGACTGAGGCGGCAGCGTTTTTTGATGCGTCAGACTCTTACATCGGTACGGGCGCGCAACGGATGACTGCGTTTCAGAAACTCCGAGCCGCTTATCAAAACATTGGCGCTGCGGCCTGTGTGCAGTAACCAGGTTCTGCAATGGCGGATTGTTTTGCGTTCCATAGTTTCGGCAGATCGAATTTGAAATCGAGTAATGCGATTTCAAACCCAAGAAAGGAATCAGCAACAGGGTCGTCAGCCCGAATGCTGAACAGTTGAATATGACCAGAAAAATCCTTGTCACTCTGGCAACAATCGGCGTTGCGTTATTTGTCTTTGTTTTGCCCCACTCGGCTCAGGAAAATCCTCAAGGCACGGTCGTGTCCGGGGCGGAAAAGGCGCGCGCCAATTTCCTCAGCGTTTACAGCGAAACGATGGCGCTGCTCGACTTTCTTGGCGAATATGAGTCAATTCGTCAAAGCGAAGCAATGAAGAATTACCCATTGGTTCGCCGACAACTTTCAGAAATGCACGAGCGAATCGGGCGCATGTCTCCTGAGCAGGTGACGATGATGTCACGGGAACTTGACTGGCTGGACGAACAGTTCGTCAATCGCGTGACAAAGCTTTCTCGACAAATCAGAACCGACGTCCGGTTTCAAGCCATGGTTGAACGTGTGGAAAAAACCGGAAAAGCCTCAATCGGTCGCCCTCAAAGCGTAGCTTCTGAAACAAAAAGATTCGGAAATTCGCGCGGAGTCATTGCTGCTCCGGCCTATATTCCGCCCAATTGCAATTACGACGATCCCAGCGATTACCCTTCGGGAGTTGATCTGGGCATCGCTGGCGGAGTGCAGATCGCGTTGAAATTCGCCGCCGATCTGGCGCCCAGCGAATACCAGACAGCCTGCACGATGGTTCCCAACCCGATTCACATTGCATTCGCCATCGCCGCTGGCGTGGCTGATCTGGTGAAGATTGCACTAGAAGCCCTGGCCGCAGATGCGGGTTATTGCGAAAAAGTCAGGCTGTTTGTCGAAGACAAGCTGAAAGATGATCGTGGGCTGACGACGATTTTGATGAACGACGATTTTTACCTGACCTTTATGTTGAAATCCGTTCGTGCGTCCCTGGCCACAGCCGCCACCGAAGGCGTGGCGACCAACTGTGGTTCCGCAAGATTGACGGCTGCATCGGCTTTCTTTGATGGGTCTGACAATTTCATTGGAGCGAATGGCGCTGATCGAGTCTCGGCTTACCGGATACTTCGAGCCGCTTATCAAAACATCGGCGCGGCTTCGTGCGTGCAATAAGATGTTTAGCGGATGATTGAAAATCGGCCTGCGCCCAGCGCGGCCTTATAGCGTTTTACAGGTCGGTCTGCCCGCGCGGGCGTATCCAATTGCAAACCGCTATAAACTCTCTGAAAGGAGTTTGGCTCCGGCCATCAAACCCGGATGCCAGATACGAACTATGACCAGAAAAATCCTTACCGCATTGGTGGCCATCGGCTTTGTGCTGGTTGTTTACCCGTCACCCTATTCTGCACAAGATCGTCAGATTGGTGACCGCCCAGCCATTGGAACCAGATCAGAGGAAAGCAGAACGGTCATAGATGCAGGCGAAACAGAAAAATTGCGACGCGATTTGATCACTGCTTATGACGAGAGTGAAGCCTTAATCAGGTTTCTGGCCGGATACAGTTTTCTTCGGCAAAGCGACCCGATGAAAGATTACGAAGCCGTTTGCCAGAATTTGGCAGCCGAGCGGTTGCGATTGGAACGATTAACCGCCGCCGAATTGGCGACACAGACCGAAAAATGGCCTTATGCAAGAACCCTTGACCGTTTCGTCAAGCTTTCGCGGAGCATCAGGACGGATGCCAAGTTTCAAGCTGCGATTCAAAAAGCGGAAAGACATTTCAAGGCAGGCCAGCCCGTTTGGAATTCATCGGACGCAAAAACGATGAATTCTCGCGGAGTGATTGCGGCGCCGGCGTACATTCCTCCTGCATGTAATTTCGATGATCCCAGCACGTATCCGTCTGGCGTTGATATTGGCATTGCCAGAGGAGTCGCTCTGGCGTTGCATACGGTGGTCGAAGCCCAACCTTCAGAGTTCATGATCTTTTGCGTCATGATTCCAAACCCACTCCGAATTGCTTTTGCAATTGCCGCAGGCATCGCGGATCAGGTTCTAAATGCTCTGCAAGCCATCGCAGCAGATGCCACCTATTGCGAATCCATTCGCCTTTTTGTTGAAGAAGAACTGACAGGCAGCAGTGGAGCAACCACGGCGATTTTGATTGATGATGATTACTATCTGACCTTCACCTACAAATCGGTTCAAGCGGCACTGACAAAAGCAACCGGCACCGGAGTACCGACCAATTGTGGGAATACACGATTTACCGAAGCGTCCGCCTATTTTGATGGTTCCGGCAATTTTACTGGCACGGGGCCGCAGCGCGTTGTCGCATACCGGCTGCTGCGACTCGCTTACAACAACATCGGCGCGTCGGCTTGTGTTCAATAACATTGCTCTCAGACCGCTGAATGAGCATTGAGCGCCGATTGATAATTTTGGTTTTCCTGATTCGTCCACTTGATCTGTGACAGAAGCTTCGTTTTCAGTCGAAGCTTCATTAAAACTGGAGAAAACGATGCGAACCACACACACACTCAAAAAACACTTGCGGCGCGCCTTGTTGGCCGCCTTCGCTTTTGTTCTGTTAACTGCCTTGTCGTTTGCGTTCACACCGCTCTCAGCGGTTATGGCCAAATTGGGCGTGAGCAAACCGGTGAAACAGCTTTTGATGGCATCCGAGCGGCAAATCCCAACGAAGTTGCCAGTCAAGGAAGAAGCCAAACAATTGGCAGCTAATCCAGTGGCAGTTTCTAACGCTGCTGGCGCAACGGCGACGATGTTCGATGCTCCGATCACCAAAATTGCCAGCCCACCGAATGGGACGGCGGTTTCGGGCGGTCAGTTGATTACCTACACCGTCACTGTAACGAATGATGCGGCGGTGGACGAAACGTTCGGAACCAACCTGCTTCGCGTCCGCGACAGCATTCCGGCGAACACGACTTATGAGCCTGGCACAGTCACCATTTTGCAACAGCCCGGAAATGGTTCTTCAGCGTGGACGTGCAGCTTCGACGGCGGAAACAATCGCGTTGAATGTTTGACCGCGGCAGGCGGGATTTTGCGTGAATTCGCTGTCTTCAAATTCGAGTTCAAGGTTCGCGTCAACAGCAGCGCGACGGGAGCCATCGTCAGCAACCAGGCGCAATTCTTTAACGAGCAGCAATCCGGCGTCGGAGTTGCGACCAACAGTTCCAACACGACCAACCATCCGGTGGCCCAGGCGGATTTGGGAATTACCAAAGCGACCAGCAACGCGAACCCCGTGAACGGCGGCGCAGCGTTCAGCTACACGCTGACCGTTACCAACAACGGGCCGGGTGCTGCTTTTGGCGTTGTGGTGACTGACCCGATGCCAGCGGGCATCGTTTTTCAAAACGTGTCTGTGGTGAATTCCAACGTCGGCGGTTTGGGGCTGACTTGTTCAGGCCCTCCTGTGGGAACCAATGGCGTAGTCAGTTGTACCGGCAATTTCCCGGCTCCCAGCCCAGCGATTCCGACTTCGACGATTACGATTGTCGCCCAGGCGGCGGCGAACCAGGCTGGTGGTAACCGTACAAACACCGCAACTGTTTCTTCCAATACGCAAGAACCGACGCCAAATGCTTTCCCGAACAGTGCTTCCGTTGGTCAGGTGCTACAGGTTAATGCGCCGCTATCCATTTCCAAAACTGGACCGGCATCGGTTTGCACGGGCGATACGTTTACCTATCAAATTTCGCTCAATAACGGCGGGCAGAGCACTGCAATCAATGCGACCATTTCCGATCCTCTTCCTGCCAACACGACATTTGTTTCAATGAACGGCACCGGCCCGTTTGCCAACGGATGTTCGCACGATGGCGGTATACCAGGAATGGTAACTTGTTCAGCGATTGATGTTCCCAGCGGTCTTCACACCTTGAACCTCACGGTGAAGCTCAACGCGAATGCTCCGTTTGGAACTTTGCAAAACACGGCGACCATCCTTACCGCCGGAACCGGTACGATTGCAGTCGGTTCTTCGACGGTCACGACCGGAGTAAACCATTGTGCTGATCTGTCAGTCAGTAAAACGGCTCCGGGGTCAGTTGTTGCGGGTTCGACGATTGATTACCTGATCAAAGTCACCAACAACGGCCCAAGCCCCATCAACGGCGGCGCGAATCCCGGCGTGATTACGATTATGGATACGTTGCCTGCTCAGGTGCTCACTTTGATTTCGGCGAGAGCCGGAACCGGCGAGGCAGGCGGGTTCACCTGCACACCGGCTGGGCCGCTGACTCCGGCTGGAGGCGTCAAGATCACTTGCGTCAACGCCGCCGGAGCCGCAGGCGATTTTCCGGCGGGAGCAATGACGACAATCGTGTTGAAAGTCGTCATTGGCTCGAACGCCGCGCCCGGAACCAACATTGAAAATTGCGCGATGATTTCCGCGCCGTCCGCTGGACCGATTACCAATCCCGGCGGGCAATTCGATCTGAACACGTCGAACAACACCTCGTGCGCGTCTTCTGTGGTCACGTCGTCTGCTGATTTGGCGACCAGCAAATCGGCTTTGCCGGTAGTTGACCCCGATGGAGCAGGGCCGTTGCCGCCAGTGGCGTTGCCAGTCGTTGGACCAAATGTGCCGCCCGGTTCGGTCAACGCTGGCGGTTATATCCGTTACGATCTGCCGTTCGGAAACAATGGGCCGTCCGATGCGGTCAACGTCATGCTTTCGGATCAGATTCCCGGCAACACGGCTTTCGTGGGCGCATTGGCCACCGGCGGAGTGTTTGTTCCGGCAGCTCAACCGCCTGCAGTTCCGTTTACGTTCACCATTCAAGCGGCAGATACACTTGCTCCGTTGGGGCCGAACGTCAGTCTGACTTGCACGGTCAACGGAGCGCCCGGCAGCCAGGCGATTTACTGCCGTCCGCAAGGAAACACCGGACTAACGCCGTCTTACGCCGATGGCACATTGCCCGCCGGGTACACCGGTCAGTTGACGTTTTTTGTGAAGGTCAATGAATCGGTTGCGGGCGGAACGATTGTGTCGAACCCGGCCAATATCGCTTCCGGGCTTTGCCCGAACGCGAATGTGCCGATATTCCCGCCGGTCGTTTGCGGCGGCACAGATGATCCGAACACATCGAACAACACCACGTTGCCGACGCAAACGGTGGTCATCGCTTCGTCCAACCTGTCCATCAGCAAGATCGTTCAATCGGCTGTGACTTCGGCCAGCAACCCGAATCAAACAGGGCCACTTGGGCCGGCGACCCCGCCGAACGGAACGATCACGACGGGCACGGCGGTTTTGCCGGGCACGTTCCTAACTTACCGCATCACGCTGACCAACAACGGCCCATCGGATGTGTCAAACATTCGGTTGACGGATGTGTTGCCTTCAGGGCTGGAAACGCCTCCGGGACGAGTGCTTGGCGTGAAATATGTTTCGGTGACTCCTGTGCTGCCGTCCGGCGCGACGTTTACCTGCGCGCCGCCGACCGGCGTCAATCCGAGCAATAACCCGCAAGGCAATGGCGGTTCTCTGGTTTGCACGGCTCCGCTATTGTCGGCCAACGCACCTAATAACATTGCGGCAATTGATGTCACAGTTTTCATTGACCCGGCGACGAAAGCCAATCTGGTGGACACGGCGACGTTTGACGCCACCATCAACAACGTCAATCGTCCGGTTTCCGGTTCGACGACGTTGACCACGCCTGTGGCTGCGACTTCCGATCTGGCGCTGACCAAAACGCACACCAATTCCGCCGGAGTTGTTGGCGGTCCGGTGACAGCCGGAACCAGCGGCAATTTGTATAACGTCACAGTCACCAACAATGGCCCGAGCGCCGCGCAGATGTTCAATCTGGTGGACACGCTGCCGCCGTTCCAGAAAATCACCAACATCCAGGTTGGGCGATTGGATGGTAATGGCAATTTCGTGACGCCGAATGCCAAAGACGGAAACGGCAATCCGAACGTCATCTGCACGGCGGTTCCGCCAGTTGGTTCTCCGGGCAATACCACAAGCGTGACATGCACGGCTGCGGAATTGCCGCCGAACAAGAATCCCGATGGAACGGTCAATCCGGCAGGCACGTTCATTGTTCGCCTGACCTTCACGCAAGATGCGTTTACGCCGCAACCGATTCCGATTTCATATCAGAATTGTGTGACGGCGACCTCGATGTCCACAGACCCTGTTCCGGGGAACAACACCAACATCTGCGACACGGTGCCGATTGCCTTCTCGGCTGATTTGTCAGGCACGAAGACGGCGGAACCTGACCCGGTGATTGCCGGCAACCTGTTGACTTACACCATCACGGCCAACAACGCCGGGCCAAGCGCGGCTTTCAATCTGATGATTACTGATCCGCTGCCTGTTGGGACGGTGTTTATCTCGGCAGTGGCTTCGGCTGGGGCGACTTTGATGACGCCTGCTGTGAACGCCAATGGCATTGTCAAAGCTACCTGGGATGCGGCTGGCGGCACGGCGGGCGGTTTGACCGGGCCGGGCGTCGTTCGCACGCTGACCATCGTCGTTCGCGTTTGTCCAGACTTCCAGCAGATTCGCAACCTGACGGATGCTCAAATGTGCGTGCCGAACATGTTGAACACGGCAACGATCAGTTCGGATACGACCGATCCGAATCCGAATAACAACACGGCGTCGTTCACTTCGACGGTGCAGGCGCAATCCGATCTTTCGATCAGCAAAACGGTCGCGCCGAATCCAGCGCCTTACAGCACGACGGGCACGCCCTCGAACGTTACTTACACGTTGACGTTTGCGAATGCCGGCCCGTCCAATGCCAATGGCGTGACGATTGTGGACGTGTTGCCGAAAGGTTTCACCGTTGTTGGAACACCGACTTCGACAGTTCCGGGAACGACGTTCACCATCACGACGGCAGGAACAGGCATTACGACCGTTGTCGCCAATCTGGGAGTTTTGGGCGCGGCGAATCAATGCCAGTTCACGCGACCGATCAGCGGCACAGTCACGATCGTGGCGCGTGTGCCGATCAAACACCCGACGATTACCGTAACCAACACGGCGACGATTGCTTCGACCAACTGCCTGCCCGAAACCGGCACGCTGGCGGTGCAAACCAATCCGTTGTCTGGCGAACCGGCGATCATCACGCCGGGGACGGGAATGTTGGCCAACAACCGCGCCTTTGCCGATCTGCGAGTCATTCCGCCGACAACGACTCCGGGCGGTGCGTTCCCCGCATTGTCCGAAGCCAGCGATCAGAAAGAAGGCTCCGTGCTGTTCTATCCGATCTACACTTCGGACGCGACCAACTCCAACTCGCAAAACACGCGCCTGAATATCACCAATACGTCGGGAACCGAAAAGGTCACCGTTCACTTGTTTGCTGTGGATGGCGCGAGTTGCGCCGTGCTGGACGCTTTCCTGTGCCTGACGCCGAATCAGACGTCCTCGTTCCTGGCTTCGGATTTCGATCCGGGCAACACGGGCTACCTGATTGCCGTCGCGGTGGATGACAACAACGGAATTCCTCGCGCCTTCAACGAATTGATCGGCGATGAGTACGTCAAATTCTCTTCGGGGCATCAAGCCAATCTGTCTGCGGTGGCGATTGCTTCATCAATGATTTTCCCGGCGGGTCCGAACCCGAATGTGACGACAGCGACGTTGCGATTCGACGGTATGAATTACAACCGTCTGCCGCGCATTCTGGTTGCCGACAGTATCGGCAGTCGCGCCGAAGGCAATTCGACCATGTTGGTCGTCAATCGCATCGGCGGTGACATGACCACGTCGGGCGCATTGATCGGCAATCTCAACGGCCAGTTGTACGATGATGCCGAAAACTCGTTCAGCTTCACGGCGAATGTGGCCTCGTGCCAGTTGCGTCGTTTGCTGGACAACACTTTCCCGCGTACTTTCACGCCGTTTGATCGAGTGCTTCCGGCTGGTCGCACAGGTTGGATGAAGTTCTGGACGGTCAACGACACTGCATTGTTGGGCGCACAGATCAATTTCAATCCGAATGCGAGTTCGTCCGCAGGCGCATTCAATCAGGGACACAACCTGCATCATCTGACGCTGACCGATGCGGTGACACTGGTGATTCCTGTGTTCATTCCGTCCTGTTAATCATCGCAGGTCAGGTTGGAAAACCTGACCTGCCTTTCTGGCGCTACGGAAATTTCTGTGGAGGCCAAACGCAAAGAAACAAAGGAGCAAAGATTCCTCTGAATCTTTGCTCCTTTGTTTCTTGAAAAGCTATTCGCCTACACAAATCACTTCGGCTACTGATTCGATCGTCATCAATACTTCGGCACGTTTGGATCAACCTGATCTGACCAGTAACTAACCCAAAGCACGAAAGGATGGACAAGCCTCTCAGGCTTACCTTCCTTTCGTGCTTTTTCCTTTTATAACCAAGCCTATTGTAAACAACTTGGTCGGCGTGAAGTGTTGGTATGTAAGAGTTTATAATTGTTGAAAGATTTTTTGCTAAAAATCAAAAATAATGCTTGACAGTCCAAAATAGCAGGCGTATTTTTCGCTCGCCTTATCACAGTAGTTCAAATCGTCAGCGGTCACGAAAAACTGTTAGTCGCTGAGCCAGCTTAATCGCAAGTTGGCGTTAGGCGAGCGTGAATTGTTGTTTGGAAATGATGTCAAACGATTGAGTTGGTCTGAGGTCCTAACATCAGTCCTAACATCAGTCCTAACATCAGTCCTAACATCAGTCCTAACATCAGTCCTAA
>CADECP010000026.1:0-3045 GCA_902825875.1 uncultured Acidobacteriota bacterium | reverse complement strand
CATCAGTCTATCTACTATAGGACAAAATTGACAAGTGCTTTGACACCAATAGCTTAGGGCGAAGGCTCAATGTCTCACTAAACCCTGCACTTTTAGTGTTTTGACAGTTTAGCGAGTAATTTTTGTCCTGTAGTCAAGCTACGATACAAACCTTTCCAAAAGCTCATAGGAGGGCACACATGTTGGTAAAAAATAGATTACTCAATACCCGGCAGAATTCAGCATTGCCATTAATGGCTGCGGCCATAACGCTTTTGTTAGCTTCAGTTGCGTTCATGTTTGGTCCACAAAAGGCTCAATCGGCGCCATCTAAGAATCCAACAGCAACATCTACAGGAGAGACTGCGGCAAATTGCTCAAAGCAAAACGCAAATTCCCTGAGGGTAACTCTCCCACTTAACACGAACCGTAAATCGTCCTCTCCGGTTCCAGTGAATTTCTTAGGGTTGACAAGTACTACCTTCTTCGATGAAGGAGAGTCGCAATGGTGTTGGAAGAGCACTTGTGAGCATTTGATGTGGACCTGCACCAACGGAGGAACAATTCGTGATGTAAATGGCTGCTGTGTTGGATGCACAGGCCTGGACGGTCATGAGAATGTGGACTGTTGCCCAGACAGGCCCCTTGAGAATTGATTTTGATCGCTAACTTAATAGTCTGTAAATGAAGTCTCCTTGCTTTTTGAATAATGGCTGACGCTATGACCAAAGAGCTTACGAGATCAGAAACACTAGAAAACTTCATTTACGGACTACTTAGTGGCTTGTTATCTCATTGTTTCAACACACGTCGGCGGACCATCACTAATGTTTTGGGCTTATTGCAAGTATCACTTAAAAGGATGCTTACAATAAGCCCTGTTGTTTCCGCTTCGGAGGCTATCACAATGTATCATCTACAAAGGTTTAGACGCTTTATGTTAAGTGGCGCGTTATTAAGCACTTTGGTTATAGCTGGCGAAGGAATAAATACGCTATCACCAGTGCAAGCTGCTACCGGATTCCAGACTTCGTCTTCCAAACCCAGTAGGGTCACAACCGCTGGCGAAAATGAACAAACCAAACAAACCAAACAAACCAAACAAACCAAAGGCTTGGATAGCAAAGGTAAATCGGATAGCAAAGGTAAATCGGATAGCAAGGGTAAAAAAGACAATAATGGTAAAGGTGAGAAAAACAATGCAGGTCCCAAAATAACCCCAGAAGGCACGAAAGAGAAGGTATCTGTTGGGGTAACAGGTGAGTCGGGCGCAATGTCAGCAGTGGAAAAAGAAAAAATGCTGCAAACAAGGCTGATGAATATTTTGGGATCCGTTTCTAATATTAATACAATTGAGTACGGTATTTTGGCACAGGTCGAGGTGGCTATCCTGCTGTGGGATAGCGACCGCGAGCGCGCTACTAATGAGTTAAAGACAGCTTGCGACCGTCTGCGAGAATTTACGGCCGAAGAGAAAGACTCTCGTGATACTAAAAGTTCAAAGTCTGAAAAGAGAAAATTCAAGATGGCGATCCTTAGGAGAATCGCCAGGCTTAATCCGGATCTTATCCGCGACTTGATGGAGACAAAACCGGGTGATGAGAAATCTCGTTTTGCGGTAGTACCTGAATGGACAGATGAAGCGCAGGCGATCATGGTAACCGCCATGGAGGGGATTGAACGCGACCCCGCAGCCGCCGCACGGCTTGCGCAAGAAAGCCTTTCATATGGAATAACTACTACGGTCGATTTTCTCATAAACCTCAGACAGCGTGATCCAAAGTTGGCGGAACAAGAGGCGTTCACTTACTTAAACAAATTGCGTGATAGCCCTGTGCCGCCGATGTTTCTTTTAAACTTTCGCCGATTCGTTTTTAAAGAAGATATGCCACCAGAATTGCAAGAGCATTTTTTTGAATCGCTTGCCATTCGGCTTCGCCGTGGCCTAAAGCCTGATCTAAGCCGAGGTGAATATGAAGACCTTGTGATCGCGGCTAAAGCAGCTAAGCAACTTGTTTCAAATAATCAACAATGGCTAAATGAATATGGTCAACTCGTAAGTGAGTACGAAGCATTAATGGCCCGTAAATCGTTGGCTGCTCCTTCCTCTCCGCCAGCCCGAAGTATCCGCACAAATAACGTTGCCGATGGTCCTATAGATACCCGAGAAATTTCGGATGCGGCTATGCAGGCGGAAAAAATTTTCGATGCCAAAAACCGCGATAAAGAATATAGGAAACTTGCAACGGAAGCGGCGTTCAAAACGGATGTGCAATTGGCTGAAAAGCTAATGTCTCAGATTAAAGATGAAGATACTCGTCGAATAACAAGTGTCGACGTATACAGCCCGCTCGCCAGGAAAGCACTGATGAACAAGGATTGGTTACTTGCGAAGAATTACGTTATGAAAATAACCGACCCCCTTGGGAGAAGTTTGGCAATCGACTGGGTGGCAAAAGACATGTCTAGCGCCAAGCAAGATAAACAAATGGTAAAAGAAGTTTATGACGCCGGGCTGCTAATACTTGGCCAAGACTCGCCATCTTTGAACGTCGCAAAAGGCTATATGATTCTAGCCAAGTCATTCCTTGCAACCACGCCGGAGGATGGTTTTACCACTGTTGACTTGGCTATTTCTATACTCAACAGATCGGAAATTGCCTCCCCCTTCTCAGAAAAATCTGCACCGGCCGCTGAACTCGGCCCTTGGGTCAAGCGAAAAACCCCGATGATCGACGTTGAAGAAGCTCTTGATCTGACGGAAACCATCGGCCCTCTTTTTAGAGAGATGAGTAAGCACGATATTAACCGCGCCCGACAGTTGGCTATTAACATAATGCATCAAGGGCTGAGTTCACTTGCGGAACTCGGCGTCGCAAGGCAACTACTCGATGAAATCAAAGAGACTAAGCGCGTGATCGAAAGAAGCAAGAAAGCGACTCCAGAAAAGTGAATTCTTTTTTTGTGGGAAAGGAGGTTATTTCGCCGTGAAGAAGACGATTCTTGCCTATGTGAGCGTCCATAAATAAATCGATCAATTCCAGTTCACTCTTGGAATGATCGTGT
>CADECP010000025.1:42803-115892 GCA_902825875.1 uncultured Acidobacteriota bacterium | reverse complement strand
AGCCAACAGGCTTTTATCGCCTTTCGACCTTCGCGCCTTATCACGCAACAGGTTTTATGATTGACCGTTGCTAACGCCGCAGATGTTTGTCGGCAAAGTTCATGAACTGTTCCCAGTCGTAATTCGTCACGTCGTGTTTTCCGGCGCGGATGTGATGGCCGATGGTGGTCGTCACAGGTTGATGAAGTCCGGGCATTTCCGTTGCGCCTAAGCCGTCGGTTCTCAGCAAGCGATAAACCGGATCGGCGGCTTTGGCGGATAAAAATTCTCCGCGCGGATCAGCCCATTGGTCGCCTTCGGCGCTGGCAACGTACAGCGGGCGCGGAGCCATCAGCGCCAACAGCATGTGTTGATCCACCGGCAGTGAAGCCACATCCTTGTTGTACTTTTTGAAGTTGGCGTTGAACCAATGCGGAAACGACGTGTTGATACGTTCGACCGTCTCGCCGTAATTGCGCCTGGCCAGCGCCGCTCCGCCTTCGCCGCTTTCGTTTGAAATCACCAGCGCGAAGCGCTCATCTTGCGCTCCAGCCCACAACGCGCCTTTGCCCAGCCGTGAATGACCGAGCAACGCAATTCGTTTGGCGTCGAGGTCTTTGTCTTTTTCGATGGCATCCACCGCGCGGCTCAATCCCCACGCCCACGCGCCCAGCGCGTTCCATTCGTCGGCGTCGGGCGAAGTCTGGCCGCTGCGGTAAAAGTGCGGAATGACGGATTCTCTCAAACCGTCTTTGTGATCGGGAAACAAATCGCCGTTGTAAATCGTCGCCACGGCGTATCCGCGTTTGACGATCATTTCCACCGGCCAGCGCGAGCTTTCAGTCCCGCGAGATTTTTCGGTCGCGCGATTGTTCGCTGCGCCGGTTTCTTTGCCATCGCGCAGCCAAGAACTCGCCAGTGAAATTCCCGGATCGCTGCTGATTGCCTGATTGCCGTTGAAGTTCAATCCGATGAACACAGGCGCGGGTTGGTTTCGCTGGTTCGGGATGTAAAACAGCACAGACATTTTCGGCCCATCCTGTTTGCCGGTCAGATACACGGTCACTTCCTTGCGCGTAGCCAATCCGCCAAGCGCCTTTGCGTCGCGCGAAGTTTCGGTAAAGGTGGCTTTCGCCGCTTTGGCTGCTGCCGGAGTTCGCCCATACACGTGCGTTTCGTACAGCCGCAAAATCTCCTGTCGGCGTTCGCGCCACTGGCGTGCGCTGGCGACGCGCGTGCCGCTTGCCATCATCAGCGGGTCAGGCAGTTTGTAATCGCCGACTTTCGATTCGTCGTAATTCGGCACAAATTGCGGTTGTTGGGATTGAGCGAGCGACGCGCTCAGACAAAGCAAAGCGACCATCACGGCGATGGTCACACGGCGGATGAACAGTTTTGTGGTCATGTCGGTTCCTGTCATTGAAGTTGTTAAACAGATTGTTTGCGGAATGGCGGCAAGTCTAACGCGGCGGGAAATCAGAACACAAAACTTTTAGACAGGATTTACAGGATTCAACAGGATGAACTTCGTTGAGTAGCTGAAAACCAATCCTGTTCAATCCTGTGAATCCTGTCTATTTCGGCAAGTTTACTGAAGCACGAAATTGAACGTCAGCATGCCCTGCACTTTGACCGGAACGTTGCTGAGTTTGGTTGGAGTGAACAGCCATTGCCGAGCGGCTTCAACTGCCGCCTGTCGCAACAGCGGATTGCCATCGGCGGCGTAAGCGTCAATGACTTTGCCCTGTTCGGAAATTGTTACGACAACCTGCACCGGGCCGGACACGCGAGCGGCTTTGGCAATTGGCGGATACGTCGGGCGTTGTTTACGAATGGCGCTCCCCTGCAACACGCCTTCGGAAACCGCTGTCGGTTTTTTAGGCGTTTCAGGCGTCGGCGGCGGTTTAATCTCCACTTTCTTTATGTCTGGAGGAGGAGGTGGATCGGGGATCGTGTCTTTACTCGTGCCGATGCCGGTTCCGCTGCCACCGCTGTTCGTGAACGGAAAATCCCGGTTGAACACCACCGGACCCGGTTTCGGTCCTGCCGGTTGAACTTTGTAAGGATCAGGAAATTCAATTGGCGTTTTGACCGGAGCGACGAAGCCCGCCGAAATATCCGGCTTGATGTTAGGGATGTTTTTCGCCATCACGGTCGGCGGCGCGTTGTTTGGCAGTGGCGGCGCGAGCATGCCGATCAAGCTGTGCTCTTCAGCCAGAGCCGGGCTGAAGCCGATGATCGTTCCCACGCCAATCGCCACCAAAGCCACGGCATAAATCGCCGTGGTGACGACAAAATACCGGCTGGCGCGTTTGCCGTTTTTTCGTTTCGTTGATTCAACCAAAATGTCGAACATGGTTTTTTCTCCTTGCTGAGCCGCGAATGGCTTCGCAGCCGGGTTTTGACAATCAGCCGATGGATTGCGAGTTGATAGCTTTGTGGATTCTTGTTCAGTTCAGGTTTTCGATCTGCAAACCGATGGGCGTGCTGCCTGCCTGTTTCATCACGTCAACGACTTTGACGACTTCGCCGTAATGCAACGAGCGAGGAGCTTTTAGAAAAACGGCTTTCAGATTTTCCGGTCTGCCATCCAACGCGCGATGCAACAGCGCGTCGAGTTCCGGCAAGCTGGCCGCAGGCGATGAATTGAGTTGATACCCGCCGGTAGGATTGATGGTCACAACCAGACTCAGATTGTGAGCTTCCGATTCCGGCGACGAAGTTTTTTCAGGAATTCGCGCGTCGAAGCGGCTGGGTCGCTGTGGGCTGATGACCATAAAAATAATCAACAGCACCAACAGCACATCAATCAGCGGCGTGACATTGATAAACGGTTTTGCGTTGTGGTTTCGGTCGTTCATCGAAAATCTCCTCTTTCGGGCACACTTCGGCGCTCCGGCAAGCATCGGGATTGCCGCGCAAGTTTTTTTGGACAGAGTTGTCCCAGCCGGTTGAGCAAACAACCGAAACGAAACAACTCGAAAATGAAGTTGATTGGCCAGCCCTTTAGCCGATCAGGCTGGCTTTGATGTCAACCTTGCTGAGAATGACCACCGCTTCGACGCTGGTGGATTGCTGACGCCGGGTCGGTTGGAAACTCGCGCGTTCAGTGATGGCGTTTGAAAATCTGTCAATCATCGCCGGGTCGTCCGGCTTGGCGACTAATTCGTTGATCGAAGCTCTGCCGTCTTTGCGAACGTTGAGCGTGACTATGATTTCGTCTTCTTCTGAAAGACTGGCGCCCAGATGCAACAACTCGCCGGAAGGCGCAAACACAGGCGGCGGCGGCGGTTGATAAATCGCCATTTTGAATTGAATGCCTGCGATGGCGTCTGCCGACAAAGAATCTTCGTTGCCGGTCAACACGTCTCTGACGGCCTGAGCCAACGCCAGCGTGCGAAACGCCGGTTGCATAACGCCGCTTAAAATAACCAGAAACATCGCCAACGAAACCACTGCACCGATGCCCTGAGTAAACAGACGCATTCGCCAAAGTTCAATCAAATCGGCGCGACTGCGTTTGACCTTTTCGTGGGCACGCGCTTCGACGCGCAACGCTCCCTGAATCTGCATCGCCAAATCCAGTTTCGTTTTCGATTTCGGCGGAACCGGCATTTCCAGAGCTTGCAGTTCAGACCGCAGGCTTCGCATTTCGGCGGCGCGGCGGCGGCAAGCGGCACATTCGCGCAAGTGGGTTTGCAACGCCACTTGTTCGCGTTCGTCGGCGTACCCGTCAACCTGCGCCGAATACAGCAATGAAAAATCCTGACAATACATAACTCTTTACCTGACAGTTTGAGGCTCAATGTTCGGAGCCTTTGATTCCCGGCGGCGCTGCTCATCGTGAGCGCGTTGTTTACAGAACCAAAAACCGGTTGTTGCTGACCCGTCTTCGGTTCTTCGCGGTTTCGCCGACCCATCGGCTATGAGCGTCGAAAAATGCACTCACGATGAGCACCACCGCCCGGAACTTTTTTTTACCGCTAACGACTCAAAATTGAGCCGCCCCTTTTTCTCCTGATTGCACGATCTCTCGCAGCATTTCGCGCCCGCGTGCAATTCTTGATTTCACTGTGCCTACTGAAACTTCCGTGACGTAGGCGATTTCTTCGTAACTCAAACCTTCGATGTCGCGCAAAATGACGGCAATGCGAAAATCCTTTTTCACCTCGCTCAGCCCTTGCTCTATGCGGCGACCGCGTTCGCGCGAAAGCGTTTCGATTTCCGGCGAAACGGCATCGCTTTCCAGAGTTTCGCCTAAAGTGCGGTCGTCGTCGCTTAACCCCAACGGCGAATCCAGCGAACTGGTCGCGTTGCGAAATCGCCGTCGCCACCAGCGTTCGCTGCTGCGAGCCTGATTGATGGCGATGCGGCAAATCCAGGTTTTCAAACTGGATTCGCCACGAAACCGCGCAAAGTGGCGGTAGATTTTCAAAAACGTTTCCTGAGCCGAATCACGCGCATCTTCGGCATCGCCCAAAATCCGAAACGACAGCGCATACACCAGCGGCTGGTATTCTTCGACCAACTCATCGAAAGCGGACATTTCACCGGCTTTCATTCGGGCAATCAGCTTGGATTCATAAAGGCATGGTTGAGCCACGCGCGGAGTTTCGTGCTCCGCCGTTTTTTCGGCGCCGACGAACTCGTCGAGTCCGGCAACCATATATGCCTCTTTCTCAGCCAGCATACGCCCAAGCTCCTTGTGGCCTTCATTGGTTTTGCTGTTCAGCAACTTTGCACCGGCGATTGGCCACTTTCGTTTTTAATGGGTCGGTCTTTCATTTTGGCGCTTCGGCTTCGCGCCTTCAGCGTCATTTTGGTGACAGCGAGTTAGACTCCCGATTCCAGTCTGGGTTCCCACACCGCCATAAATTTTTCAGCGGCGATATTTCGTCCGCACAGCAGCACGACAACTCGTTGTCCGGCAAAGCGTTGCCGCTCTTTCAACAAAGCAGCCAGCGCGACTCCGGCGGCTCCTTCGACAATCCAGCGTTCTTTATCGGCCAGCATACGCATCGCGCGTTTGATCTCTTCTTCTGAAACCAGCACGTGATCGTCAATCAACCTCTGACACATTTCAAAAGTGATTGTGTCTGCTTCCAAGCCTCCGGCGGTGCTGTCGCTGATCGTAGGCTTTTCAGGGCAATCGAAAACTCGCCCAGCTTTCATCGCTTCAAACATGACCGGAGAATTTTCCGGCCAACATCCGACTATGCGCGTTCGCGGACTGATAGCTTTCAGGTAAGTGGCAACGCCAGAAATCAATCCGCCGCCGCCGACGGTGATGAACACGGCGTCAATTTCATCCAGTTGGCGGTGCATTTCCACGCCCAGCGTTCCCTGACCGGCGACGACGAAAGAATCGTTGTAAGGCGAAATAAAAACCTTGCCGGTTTCTACCGCCGTTTGCCTGGCTTTCAATTCGGCTTCGAGCGGGTCTTCGCCAAAAAAGACCGGTTCGCCGCCCAACAATCGAATCATTCCCAACTTGGCTTCGGAAACGCCGTGCCGCATAAAAACCTGCGGCGTGATGCCGACTTGCCGAGCCGCGTAACAAACCGCTATGCCGTGATTTCCGTTCGAAGCCGTGATGACGCCGCGTTCCATTTCATCCGGCGTCATCGCCAAAATCCGATTGGCCGCGCCGCGCAGTTTGAACGAACCGGTGTACTGGGTTTGCTCCAATTTCAGCCAGATGTCGCAACCGGCCAGATCGCTCAATCGAAACGACGGATCAAGCGGTGTTTGCACAATGAACGGGCGAATTCGCGCTTCGGCCTGCAATACGTCTGTGGGAGAAATCATAGTGTCAATGGTGGTTTCAATCGTTGGTTGAGATCAGTTTGCCATCCACGCCTTGCCGGGCGATTTCGACGTTGCCGCCGATTCGCCAGCGCGAAACCTTGCGAGTCATCTGGTCATCGGCGGTTTGAAACAACCCAGCACTGTGAATCTGGACGGCGAACAAATGAAACGGCATGCCTTCGGGACTCCAACCGATTTTCCGCTTCAGTTCGTCGCAGTAAAGCTGGCGCTCAGCGGCGTCTTGAACGTTGCGCGCCAAGCCGTTTACTTTGAATTCGCCTTCGGCTGCATTTTTATCGCTGATGACGTTATGAACCGTGCAGCGTCCGTCGCGCAACAAATCCTGAGCCTTAAGCGATTCGGGCATCATCCCCAGATATAATTCGCCGCCGGCAAACATCGGCTCGACGGGCGAAATGCGCGGCGAACCGTCTTTGCGAAGCGTGCCAACCATCACTGCGCCGACTCGCTCGAAAAGCGTTTCGCCCGCTTCGGCCAATTCCGGCGCAGCGGTTTTGAACTCGTTCCAGTTCATGAATTTCGCCTCCTTGTTGTTTCTTGGCAGTTACGGCTTTCGCTGAGGGCATTTTACTTCCATCCACTCGCCGGGTTGCAACCGGCCAAGCTCCCACTGACCAATTTTTTCGCGGATCAATCGCAGCGTCGGATGGCCAACCGCCGCAGTCATTCGCCGCACCTGACGATTGCGACCTTCTGTGATCGTCAACCGCAACCAAGCCGTCGGCACGGTTTTGCGTTCACGAATCGGAGGCACGCGCGGCCAGACGTTCGGCTCTTCGATCAGTTCAACTTTCGCCGGACGAGTTTTTCCATCGCTGAGCACCACTCCGCGCGCAAGCTGTTTGAGCGTTTCTGTCGTCGGAATTCGTTCGACTTGAACCAGATAAGTTTTAGGAAGTTTGTGTTTGGGATCGGCAATTTGATGCTGCAACCACCCGGCGTTGGTCAGCAGCAATAACCCTTCGCTGTCGAAATCCAACCGCCCGGCGGCGTAAACGTCGGGAACGTTGATGAAATCAGCCAGCGTCGCGCGCCCAGCTTGATCCGTGAACTGGCACATCACCTGAAAGGGTTTGTTGAAGAGAATAAACCGATCCATTGCGACACCATAAAAGCAAAAGGCAAATATCAAAAGTCAAAAACTGAATCCGTTGCTTCGACTTTGATATTTGCCTTTTTGGTTTCCCGATTACTTCGCTACAGCGCTGATCGCGTCATCAATTGTCTTGATGGCGAAATCGCACTGGTCTTTATCAATCACCAGCGGAGGCGACAAACGAATCGTGCTTTGGCCGCAGCCCAATGTAATCAAACCTAGCTGGAAGCATTCCAGTTCGACTTGATGCTGGGCTTCGGCGTGCGGTTCTTTGGTCTGGCGGTCTTTGACCAGTTCGATGCCGATCATCAAGCCTTTGCCGCGCACGTCGCCGATGATGGAGTGTTTGTCCATCAGCGCCGTCAGCCCTTCCAGCAAATACGCGCCCATCTTCGCGGCGTTTTCGATCAAACCGTCTTCCAACAATTCCAGCGTCGCCAGCGAAGCCGCAATCGCCACCGGATTTCCTCCAAACGTCGAAGCGTGAGCGCCCGGCGACCAGTTCATCAAATCGGCGCGCGCAATCGTCGCGCTCAACGGCAAACCCGAAGCAATGCCTTTGGCCGAAGTCAGAATGTCCGGCACGAAATCAAAATGCTCCGAAGCGTACATTTTGCCCGTGCGACCAAAACCGGATTGGACTTCGTCGGCGATGACCAGAATGCCGTGCCGGTCAGCGATTTCGCGGATCGTTTGCAAAAAAGAAGCGGGCGGAACGACGTAACCGCCTTCGCCCTGAATCGGTTCAATGACGATGGCCGCGCATTCCTCCGCCGGGACGGTGGTTTTGAACAACAGGTCTTCGATGATGCGAGCACAATGCGGGCCTTTGGATTCCTGCGCGCCGCAGCTTTCCGGCGTCAGGTTGTACGGGCAGCGATAACAGTTGGCGTAAGGAATGTGAGTCACGTCCAACGCCTGCGGCCCGAAGCCAGCGCGCTGTTTGAACTTGCTGGCCGTCAGCGACAAAGCGCCCATCGTGCGTCCGTGAAAAGCTCCGAAAAACGCAATCAGCTTTTGCCGCCGCGTTGAATACATCGCCAGCTTGACTGCCCCTTCGACGGCTTCAGCGCCGGAGTTTCCAAAATGAACTTTCTTGTCGTGAGCGCCGGGCGCAAGCTGACTGAGCTTTTCGGCCAGTTGCGACAACTGAGGAAAGTAATAATCCGCCGAACAAATGTGAATGAAATCATCCACCTGTTTTTTGATGGCTTCGACTACGTGCGGATGCGCGTGGCCGGTTGAACAGACGGCGACTCCGGCGTTGAAGTCCAGAAACAGGTTTCCGTCCACGTCTTCGATCATTGCGCCTTTGGCGCGTTTGACGACCAACGGATAAGGCCGCGTGTAAGACGGCGAAATGAATTGAGCGTCGTGCGCGACAACCTGTTGAGCGACGGGACCGGGCAACGCGGTTTTGATGTTGGGAAGAGTTGCGAGTTTCGATTCTGCTGTGCCTTGCATAAGTTTGTACCTCCGAAAAGTCTTGTCAGGATGCAGGAATGAATGGAGCCACAACCGCTTCAGGCTCTGATGCACAGGCTGATTCGGTTGCGACCGGAATGTTTTGCGATTGGCTGAAAGCGGAGAGGCACTAATCCGCGAAGAGGTTTTTGCGGGACAGAAGCGGGACGTGTTGAGAGAGAAAAGTTGTTGGTTTCATGTTTGGAATTGCGTGCGGCGCGGGAAGTTATTTCCTGCGCCAGCGCATGCCGTCTTTCGTGTCTTCCAGAATGATTCCCATTCCAGTCAATTGATCGCGGATTTCGTCGGAGCGGGCGAAATTTTTCACCTTGCGTGCGGCTTGACGTTCGTCAATTAAGGCTTGAATTTCGGAATCCAGCATTTCTTTTTTGGCTTCGCCGAAAATATTGAAGACCGAATCGAAACGATCAATTGTCGCCAGCAACGCGGCTTTGTCTTCGGATTTGATCGCGCCCGAAGCCATCGAAGAATTGGTTTCGCGCGCAAAATCGTGAACGGCAGCCAACGCTTCGGCGGCGTTCAGATCGTCGTCCATTGCGTCTTCAAATCGTTTCAACGACAACTCCGCCATTCGAGCAATCGCGGGCGTCGAACCTTCTTCCGGCTGAACTTCGGTCAGGCGTTGTTTGAAATCATTTAAACGCGCGACGGTGCTTTCGGCTCCGCGCAAACCTTCGAGTGTGAAGTTCAGTTGTTTGTGATGCGGCGCTGACAGCAGCAAATACCGAATCGCTCGCGCGGAATAACCTTTTTCAACCAGATCGCGGTAAGTGTAGTAGTTGCCCAATGATTTGGACATTTTCTGACCTTCGACCATCAGGAATTCGGCGTGAACCCAATACTTGACGAACGGTTTGCCCGTCGCGCCTTCAGATTGAGCAATCTCGTTTTCGTGGTGCGGAAAAACCAGATCAACGCCACCGACGTGAATGTCGAAGGTTTCGCCCAAAGCTTTCATGGACATCGCCGAACATTCAATATGCCAGCCGGGTCTTCCTTTGCCGAGTTCCGTTTCCCAAAACGGTTCGCCGGGTTTGGCGGCTTTCCACAACACGAAATCGCGGGCGTTTTCTTTGGCTTCGTATTCATCAGAGTCCACACGCTCGCTGGCCCCGACGACGTTGCCCTCGAATTTCACTTTGGAAAGTTTGCCGTATCCGTCAAAAGTGTTGATGCGGAAATACGTTGAACCTTCTGATTCATAAGTGTGGCCGTTGGCTTCCAGCCGTTTCACGATGCCCACCATCTCCGGAATGTGGTCAGTCGCGCGCAGGATTTCTTCCGGAGCTTCCGCTCCGAGCGCGTACAGGTCTTCAAAAAAGTAATCCGTATAAATTGTGGTGTAATCGCGCAGACTTTTTCCCCGTTCAACCGATTTGCGAATGATCTTGTCGTCCACGTCCGTGATGTTCATGACGTGATGCACAGCATAGCCTTTGAACTTCAAGTAGCGGCGCAGCAAATCAGCAAACAAAAACGTACGGAAATTTCCGATATGAGCGAAGTCATGAACCGTCGGGCCGCAAACATACATACCGGCTTTGTTCGGTTCCAGCGGTTTGAATTCTTCGATTTGATTCGACAGTGTGTTGTATATCTTCAACATTGGATAACGATTTTCTGCGATTAAAATTGGTCTCGGCGAACCGGAAAGGCAGTTTATTGAAGCGGCTGGGAAAATTCAAACTTCGACAAAAACGCCTTGCCCGTTGGTGACAACAGGCAAGGCGTTTTTGTTTTCGATAGTTGCGAAGCTGAAAGTTATTGCACGTTGGTGACTTTTTCAGCCTGTTTGCCTTTCGGCCCTTGCACCAATTCGTACTCGACCACCTGGCCTTCTTCGAGCGTTTTGAAGCCGTCCATATGAATCGCGGAGTAATGGACAAACACATCGCCGGTGCCGTCCGGCTGCTCAATAAAGCCATAACCTTTTGCGTTATTGAACCATTTAACTTTGCCTTGTTTCTTTTCTGCCATGGTGAAAATACCTCCTGGGGTTTAACGGGTTAACGAGCAGTCAGCGGTAACAAGCCGCTCGCCAATCACAACCTCCGCGTTCTTCGGCGCTCAACATTCGAACCCTTTTGCCTGAGATCAAGCTCAGGGGGAGATGATGATGCCTCACCTTTTTGCGGGGCAACGTCTCCAAAGCAAAAAACCGCATTCGAAGCTGCGTTTACACGATTCAGCTTCGCCTGCGGTTTCTATATGCGGTAAGACTTTGGAGTAGACACAACAAAACTACTGTTATTCGCAACTGCTACTGATTGTGCTTAGGAATGCGTCAGAATTTGACGCGGTGACGAACACGGCGCGCATACTACTTAACGCCTTTTTTACTGTCAAGCTGCGTAATGAATTTTGGCTAAGGTTGGCAAATCTTTTATTATCAACCAACTCGACTGTCGAAGACACGAACAAGCGCAATTTACGACTGAAAACCAGGCCGGAGAATTTTGTAATAGATTGCATCCAATTCTCCAATTTTTGCACGGTGAGAAAACGTCATTCCGATGCGCTCCATCACGCAAAACGAAACTGCGTTGGGCGGATCTGCTCCGGCATAGATTCGTTCCAGACCAATCCGTTCAAATCCGTAATTCAACATCGCTTGGGCGGCTTCTGTCGCCAAGCCATTGCCGCAATGTTCGTGATGAATGCCGTACATCACTTCGACCTCTTCGGCTTCGGTGTCGGATTCATGAAAATGCCTCAAGCCGCAAAAGCCAATCAGGTCAAGTTCGCCATTGAAACTGATTGCCCAGTAACCGAAACCGTGTTCGGCAAAGCTGTTCAAGCTGGCTTGAACCACTTCGACAGCGGTTTCGTGTGGAATAACCACGTCGTCCCACAGGTATTTCCGCATTGCCGGTTCGATCCACATTCGGTGCAAAGCATCAATATCATCAATCGTAAATGGTCGCAGGCTCAATCGAGCGGTTTCAAGGTTTGGAAAAGGCATACTCAAACTCCAAAAAACATCGGCAAGACTGACTGGAATTGAGGGAAAGGCTGTCGGCTGCCGTAAAGCTCACAACCAGCAGGCAAAAAAATGGCGGCAGGATTCTTACGAATCCCACCGCACCTAGGGCTTTGCTGGGATGAAAACTCTAAAAACCAAGGAGAACAAAACTCACAAACTTAACCGTCTTTTCGAGTCTCGAATCAACGAATCAAAAATCATAATTTCAGTTTGGGGTATGAAGCGATTTGTGGCTGAGCAACTTCAATGCCGCGGACACAGGAATGGGCGAACACGGCTGTAACGCTGTGGCTTCAACGATTTAGCCAACTGTAGCTTCTCTGCGCGCCACAAATTTTTTGCGAAACGCTGGATATCTATCCATTTTTTCGTAGCCAATTGAGTTCAATGACAAGAGCTTTGAAGCTATCAGAGTTCAGCCTGCTCGCGCATGAACAGCGCAGGAATGGTTTTTAGAATGATCTTCAGGTCGAGCCATAACGACCAGTTTTCAATGTAATAAATGTCCAGTTGCACCATCTGCTCGAACGACAACCGGTACCGACCGCTGACTTGCCATAAACCGGTCAGACCAGGTTTCACGTCCAGCCGTTTGCGATGCCAGGCTTCATAACATTCGACTTCATAAGGAATCGGCGGGCGTGGGCCAACCAAACTCATTTCGCCTTTGAAAACATTGAAAAGCTGGGGCAATTCATCAAGGCTGGTTTGCCTCAACCATTTGCCGATGCCGGTCAGCCGGGACTGATTGATGAATTTATAGCTGGGCGCTTCGTCCGTACCCAGATTGATTTCGCCTTCGTTTTTGATGACACGTTGCATGTAATCGCGGTGTGCTTCGTCAACCTCCTCAGAGTTGGTCATGGAGCGAAACTTGTAGAGCAAAAAAACCTGCCCATCCATGCCGACACGCTCCTGGCGATACAGAATTGGTCCGCGTGAACTCAGTTTGATGGCCAGCGCAATCACCGCCCACAACGGAGCCGCAACTAGCAAAATCAACGAACTTACCAAAATGTCCACAGAGCGTTTGAACAGCCGAGCCGAAGTTGATAGCGGCTCTTCAAACAAGCGCACCATCGGCACCGCACCCAATTGTTCAACGTAGGTTTTTCGCGGAATGCAGTTGAGCAGGTTCGGCACTACGCGAAAAGTCACCCGCGCGCCTCGCCCACATTTGACCATTGTGTCAAACAGCATCTGTGTCGGAATGTCAGGATCGGTAATCAAAACTTCGCCGATTCCATACAACCGGATGAATCGGTGCATTTCGTCGTACCGACCCAGTGTCGGCCATTGATGCAAGTCAGAACTTTTCGGCGGCTTGCCATTCGCTGTGACAAAACCAACTACGCGACGACCGAGTTTCGGATCGTGCGCGATTTCGTTGACACACATTTCGGCAACACCGTTTGAGCCTACGATCAAAATTGGAATCACGTTGATGTGACGACGACGATAAAACGTCTGCAAGCTGCGAAGCCCCGTCCGGTAGCCGAGAAATACCGTCAGGTTCAGCACATAGAAAAGAATAAAGATGATTCTGGAATACGAAAAAGCTGAGTAAGTGAATCCGCCTCGATAAAAAAACGCCAGCACAGTCACCAGCAATGCGCCAATCGAAACCGCTTTGAAGATGTTGATGAAATCTTCGCTGAAGGAAAATTCGCCGCGCACTCTGTACAGTCCGCGATGCCAAAATGTCAGCACCTGAATCAGCGGAACGAAGTACAACACGCTCAGATAAGGCGCGTAATCCGATTGAAATCCGCTCGGAAGCCCGACAGTCAGCGAACCGATTTGCCAATGACTCCACAGCCACAACGACTTTTCCGGGTGTCGAAGCCAAAACGCCAGAACGAACAAGGCTCCGGCCAGCAAGCCGTCGAACATCACCAAAAACCCGGTAATGACCTTGATCGAAGGTTCGCTGAGCGGCAAAAGATGCGGCAAGGACTGGCGGCGAGCATCAGTCTGTGTAATTGGAAAAGCTTTGCTGTTCGACCCTGAAAGTGATGACATTTCGGCCCCGATCTTGATTCGCGGTTTTTCAGAAGGGGAAACGTGAAAACGATCTTACGGTAAAACGCGCAATGGCTTCAACCGTCGAATCATGAGTTTTGATAATTATGAGATGCTTGTTTCAGGATACTTAAAATGTGGTTTGAATCTCGGCTACGCATTGAGAAAGTGTTGGTAGGATAGTTGCGGAAACGTCATGGAAGGACAGGTCATAGGAGGTTGCGGTCAATTACGAAACGTATCAGAGATGTCCTCAATGCGTAGCGCGAGAGTAAATTGGCAATGCAATGAAGCATTAACCAAATCGGTGTCGGACGGTAAAACTGGCTGCCGCACGACAAAATCAAAGAACTGTGTTCAAACTCGAAACTTCTGTAAAAGCGCGTTGCGTCAAACTCAAACAAACTTTTCATCCCAGCAAAGACGCGCTGTCATTTGGTCTTAAACTTTTCGTAAGCCCACGAGGTGTAATTCTGAACTGTGACATCCGACATCCCCATCATCCGGCTGATGCTCAGCCCCATCATCGTCAGCATAAACACCGTTGAAGCTCCGATCAGGGTCAACAGCAGGGAATACTCAACCACGCTCTGCCCCGCTTCATCTTTCAAAAACTCGATCACAATCTCTTTCATAAATCCCCGATCCTTTTTTCAGTGAGGTAACAGTACCGGGGGGCACCGTCTGTCGCTTTCGACGGCTGAGGTTAGTGCAACGACCGTGCCATCAAGAATCGCATCGCAGATTTTTCGGCTAAACGAAGAAATAGCTCAAGATAAAGATTCCGCAAAACTCATCTATCTTTGCATTTCGCTGTTGTGTCGCCAATCGTGGATGTAAGTTTTTCCGCGTGTGTACACGATTGATTACAGAAATTGGCCAGCAATCAATTGTTTGTCAAAGCTGTCAGCCGCAGGTAAAGTACCGGCTCGTCACACAACCGCAGAGAGTTTCAATCACAATCACAAACATTCGACGAAAGGACTGACAATGAACAGACAGCTCCGGCTTTTTTGTTTTTTGATTTTGGCGTTTGCCACTTCCCTGCCCGGTTTCGCACAGGAACCAACCTGGCAACGGCTCATCAACTCCGACAAGGAACCACAGAACTGGCTGAGTTACGGCGGCAATTACGCCGCTCATCGCTTCAGTTCGCTGAATCAAATCACGCCGGCGAACGTCAAAAACCTGGCTCCGGCGTGGATGTTTCCAACCGGAGAAGTTCGCGGCGGATTGAACGCCACGCCGATTGTGATGGATGGCGTGATGTATTTGATGGGGCCGATGAATCGCGTTTTCGCCATCAATGCCGCCACCGGCGAAGTCATCTGGAAGTATCTGTACAAAGTCACAACGCGAAACATCCCTTATCAAGTCGGCGCGCGCGGTTTGGCGATTGGTTACGGCAAAGTTTATTTCGGCACGGTGGACAATCACTTCATCGCGCTGGATATGAAAACCGGGCGCGAATTGTGGGACGTGGAAATTGAAAACACCGAACTTTGCGGATGCAACGTCACATCGCCGCCGCTGATCGTCAAAGACAAAGTCATCGTCGGTGGAACCGGCGGCGAACACGCGCATCGAGGTTATCTGTCCGCGTTTGACGCAAGCAGCGGCAAATTGCTCTGGCGGTTTTACACGATCCCAGCGGCAGGCGAACCGGGTTCTGAAACCTGGGATCCGCGTATGCTGAAATACGGCGGAGCGCCAACCTGGCTGACCGGTTCGTATGACGCCGAACTGAATCTGGTTTATTGGGGCGTGGGCAATCCGTCGTCTGACTTTTACGACGAATTCCGTCCGGGCGATAACCTGTACTCTAATTCGATCATCGCGCTTGACCCCGACACCGGAAAGCTGAAGTGGCATTACCAGGAAGTCCCGCACGATATGTACGACTTCGACTCGGCGTATGAATGCGTGCTGATTGATTATCAGAAAGACGGCCAGAAAGGCGGAAAGACTCAGAAGCTGTTGGTTCACCCGAACAAAGGCGGTTACACGTGGGTGCTGGATCGAGCGACGGGCAAATACGTCAATGCGTATCCGCACGTAGACGTGCTGACCTGGTTGAAAGGCGTAGACAAAAACGGCAGGCCAATTGATATGCAACCCGTGCCGCCGGACAAGGAAACTTTCGTCTGTCCCAGCGCAGGCGGCGGGCGCAACTGGGATCATTCGTCTTACAGCCCGCGCACAAAGTTTTGGTACAACGTCGGCTGGGAAATGTGCAACGTCATCAAACCTGAAAAGCTGGAAATCGTCGAAGGCAAACCGCTGTTCGGCGGCGGCATAGATTTCAAACCGCCCAAAGACAAAGCCGCTTACGGACACATCAACGCTTTTGACCCGCTGACAGGCGAACGCAAATGGCGTTATTTGACTGACGGATTGAACGTGGCTTCGCTGCTGACGACAGGCGGAGACCTGCTGTTTTCAGGAGACGTTTACGGAAACGCTTTTGCGCTGGACGCAAAGACCGGCAAAAAGCTTTGGTCGTTCAAAGTCGGCGGCAGCGTCACCGGTTCGCCGATCAGTTATTCGGTCAACGGTCGTCAATTCGTAGCCGTTCCCGTCGGAATGGGTTCATTGGTCGGCGGCCTGAGCGCAATGATGTGGCCGGATAAGATGATGCCCGAAGGCTCTTCGACCCTGGTCGTCTTCGCCTTGCCCGAAACCAAAGGAGCCAGTCGTGCCAAGTAACCTGAACAAGAAACTGCGATTTCTCGCAGTCGCGCTACTGTCTACTGTCTACTGTCTACTCCCAGCCGCTTCGGCGCAGGATCAATCCGCCAATGTCGAAGCAGGCCGTCGCATCTTCACTGGTTCGTGCAGCATGGGTTATTGCCATGGGCTGAACGGAGCCGGTGGTGGCGGGCCGAAACTCGCCGGGAGAAAGTTCAGCGTCAAATATCTGACGATGGTCATCAGCGACGGCGTGCCGGAAACGACTATGCCCGGTTTCAAAAGCAATCTGAGTAAGGAACAGCTCGGCAATTTGATTCTGTACGTTCAATCGCTGTCTTCTTCAAACGCGACAGAACAACAGGCAATAGCCCAGATCAATCCTACCGAAGAGCATTTTCGCAGTTCGGCAACAATTTCAGACGTTAAGCCTGTTATCCCCGGTACTGCGCCAACCTCTACGGCCATTACTAAAGAAGACCGTGAATTAATGGGCGACGCGGCAGCCGGACGCACTTTGTTTTTCAATTCTTCGCTGGCGACAATTTGCAGCACTTGTCACAGCATCGCCGGACGCGGCGGCAAACTCGCGTCGGATTTGACCGAGCTTGCCTCCAAACCGGCCAAAGACATTTTGCAAAGCATCGCCGAACCGAGCGCCTACGTGGATGAAAAGTTTGCGACATTGGCTTTGACGCTGAAAGACGGCAAGACCTTCACCGGAGTCAAACGCGACGAAGACACGATCAGCTTGCGGCTTTACGACACGTCTTCGCTGCCGCCAATTTCGCGCAGCTTCCTGAAAGCTGAAATCGCCAAGACCGAAAAACTGAAGACCTCCGTAATGCCAGGCGATTACGCCACAAAGTATTCGCGCCAACAGTTGCGGGATCTGATCGGTTTTCTGAAAACTACTGAGTCGGCCAAATAAGAGCACGAACTGGAAATCCAAATGACTAACTTTACCCGCAGAGAATTCGTCCAAACCGCAGGCGCGGTTACCGTCGGCGGCGCCTTGTTCGACTGGCAGAAACCCGCACGCCCCAACGCCATCAAATCGCTGGTCAAAGACTTGCTGCTGTATGTCGGAACCTACACCAACAAAAACAACAGCGAAGGCATTTATCTTTACCGAATGAATCTGGCTTCGGGAAAGTTGGAACGCCAAAGCACTACGCCCGGCATTTCCAATCCGGCATTTCTGGCGATTGATCCGTCGAAACGGTTTTTATACGCCGCCAACGAAAGCGGCGAGTTTTTGGGCAAAAAAGGCGGCGGAGTGACCGCCTTCGCCATTGACCAGAAAACCGGCGCATTGACCAAGCTCAACGAAGTTTCTTCGCCCGGAGTCCCTTGCCACTTGTCGGTTCACCCTTCAGGCAAAGCCGTGCTGGCCGCCAATTACGGCGGAGGCAATGTCGTCATTTACCCGGTGAAAAAAAGCGGCAAGCTGGGCGAAGCTGCCGACGTGCAGCAACACACCGGCAAAGGCGCTGACCCGAAACGGCAAGACGCGCCGCACGCTCATTCAATTATGTTGGACGCGGCAGGCAAATACGCTTTCGCGCCAGACTTGGGCATAGACAAGGTGATGATCTACCGGGTTCAAGCCGACAAAGCCAAATTGAAGCCGAACGGATTCGCCGCGCTGAAACCGGCGTCTGGGCCACGTCATTTCGCATTTCATCCGACTTACGACTTCGCTTATGTCATCAGCGAACTGAATTCGACTATGACCGTTTTCAGTTACAACGACGACAAAGGCACACTGACCGAACTGCAAACCATTTCGACTTTGCCGGAAGGCTTCAAAGAAACCAGTTACTGCGCCGATGTTCACGTCCATCCTTCGGGCAAGTTCCTTTACGGCTCGAATCGAGGCCACAACAGCATTGTGATTTTTTCGATTGATCCTTCCGGCAAACTGACTCTGGTCGGCCACGAATCCACGCGCGGCAACTGGCCTCGCAACTTCGGCATTGATCCGACCGGACAGTTTTTGCTGGTTGCGAATCAAAACAGCAACTCCATCGCTACGTTCAAAATTGACGAACAAACCGGCAAACTGACGCCGCTCGGTGATTTGCTGGAAATTCCTGCGCCGGTTTGTCTGAAATTCATCCCGGCTTTTGCCTGAAACCAGTGTCAGTAGCCCGCGCGTAAGCAAGGGCTTGACTCACGAAAACCAAGCCCTCCTTTACAGTCGGGCTACTGACACCCAATTACCTATGACAACTACCTCGACCCTTCACACTACTCGCGTTGCAGAAATTCAAACCGCGTTGCAGCAAGCCGGACTTGATGGCTGGCTGTTTTGCGATTTTCGCCACAGTGACTTGCTGGCCTGGCGCATCCTGAAACTGGACGCAACCGTCCACGCTTCCCGCCGCTGGTTTTACTTCGTCCCAGCTTCGGGCGAACCATCAAAAATCGTCCACGCCATCGAAACCGACAAGCTGGACGCGCTGCCTGGCGACAAAACGATTTATCTGCGCTGGCAGGAATTGCACGCAGCCGTGCAAAAAGCCGTCAGCGGTCACAAACGCATCGCCATGCAGTATTCGCCGGGCAACGCAATTCCTTACATGGCTCGCGTGGACGCCGGAACCGTCGAACTCATCCGCAGCTTCGGCCCCGAAGTCGTCACCAGCGCCGATCTGGTTCAAGTCTTTGAAGCCGTTTTGTCGCCAGCGCAACTGGCCACACACATCGAAGCCGCCGAGAAGGTTTACAAAATCATCCACGAAGCCTTTGCCGAAATCGGTCGCGCCATCCGCGCTGGCGAATCTCTGAACGAATACCAGATTCAGCAATTCATGTGGCGACGTTTCGACGAAGAAGACATGCACGCCGATTACGCGCCCATCGTTTCGGTCAATGCCAACAGCGCGCGTCCGCATTACGCGCCTTCGGCGGAGGTTCATTCGCCAATCAATGTCGGCGATTTCGTGTTGCTGGATGTTTGGGCGAAGCTGAAAACGCCCGGTTCGATTTACGCCGATCTGAGTTGGACTGGCTTTGTTGGTGACGTGGTTCCTGAAAAGTACACGCGCATTTTCGACATCGTTGCGGCTTCGCGCGATGCGGCAGTCAGCTTCATCCGCGAAAAAGTCGCGGCTGGCGTTCGGTTCAAAGGAGCTGAAGTGGACGACGTATCCCGCGCCGTCATCGTCAATGCCGGTTACGGCGACAAATTCCTGAATCGCACAGGCCATTCCATCGGCGAAGAAGTTCACGGCAACGGCGCAAACATAGACAACCTGGAAACTCCAGACACGCGCACGGTCATGGCTCGCACCTGTTTTTCGATTGAGCCTGGGATTTACCTGCCCGGAGATTTCGGATTGAGGTCGGAAATTGACGTGTACGTCGGCGACAACGAAGTCCTGATTGCCGGCCAACCGATTCAAACTGCCGTCATTCCGATTCTGGGCTAAACCAAAGCAAAACAGGATGGACATGATTTTTTTCAGGATGAACAGGATTCAAACCTAACCGCAACCTCTCCGGAATCGCTGATCCTGTAAATCCTGCGAAAAATCTTGTGAATCCTGTCAAGCCTATTCTGATTAACTGTGGATAAAGGCGAACTGCTGACACGAATCACCATCTGGATCGCCATTGGCGGTTACGCGGTGGGCGTCTGTTTGCTGCTGGTGTTTCGAGAAAGCCAAACCTGGCAAAGACGGGCGCGGCTGGTATGGACGATTGGCTGTCTGGCGTTGATTGCTCACACGATCAGCGCCTTTCACTTTTATCACCACTGGAGCCAGGCTTCGGCTTTGCGCGAAGTTGAACGACAAACCGCTGAAGTCACTGGAATGAGTTGGGGCGGCGGACTGTTCATCAACTACGCTTTTCTGACGGCTTGGGCGGCGGACGTGATTTGGTGGTGGCGCGGGTTGGACGGCTATCAGCGGCGTCATTGGGCGATTACCGCCGTCTGGCAATTCGTCATGATCTTTATGGTTTTCAACGCCACAGTGGTTTTCAAAACCGGCGTCGTGCGCTGGGTTGGAGTTGGGATTTGCTTCGGGCTGTTGGCGATATTTTCCACAGCAGAGACGCGGAGAACGCTGAGGAAGCGCAGAGCAACTGAAAAGACCTCTGCGAAACCTCTGCGGAACTCCGCGCCTCTGCGGTGAAAGCAGTTCAACCATCGCTTCTTGTCGTAAAAGGACTTATTTGATGAATGTCGCAAAAGCTGAACTCACTCGTCCACCGGTGTTGCTGGCTCGAATGCCGTTTTATTACGGCTGGGTGAATTTGACAGTCGCGGCAATGGCAATGGTCGGCACGCTGCCCGGTCGCACGCAAGGCTTGGGACTTATCACCGAATCGCTGCTGAAAGATTTGCAGATTGATCGAGTGGTGTTTGCTCAAATCAATTTGTGGGCGACGCTGATCGGCGCGCTGTTTTGCTTCGGCATTGGCCGATTGATTGACCGAGTTGGCAGCCGCGTCGTGCTGACTTCGGTTGTGCTGGCTCTGTCCGCAGTCGTGCTGGCAATGAGCGGCGTTCACGGAATCGCCGGGCTGGCTGTGTTGATTACCTTGACGCGCGGATTTGGCCAAAGCGCGCTGTCGGTCGTCAGTTTGACGATGGTTGGGCAATGGTTCGTCAAACGATTGAGCCTGGCAATGGGCGTTTACACTGTGACGATGAGTGTAGGTTTTATGATCGCCTTTCCGGTAGTCGGAACCATTGTCACCAACAACGGCTGGCGTTCGGCGTGGAGCGGCGTCGGTTTCGCGCTGTTGATTCTGGCTCCGCTCGGCTGGCTGTTGGTTCGACACACGCCGGAAAGTTCAGGTCTTGGGCTGGATGGCGAAAAATTTGATGACAAACCGGCGGAAGAATTGATGGGCTTCACTTTGCTAGAAGCTTTGCTGACACCAGCGTTCTGGGTCTTTGCGTTGTCGAGTTCGATTTACGGATTGATCGCTTCGGGCATTGCGCTGTTCAACGAATCCATTCTGGCCGAACGCGGATTCGACGCCAGCGTCTATCACCGCACGCTGGTCATCACTGCGTTGACGGCATTGGCCGGAAATTTCCTGGGCGGATGGCTGGCCGAAAAATGGCGGATGAATCGGTTGATGGCTTTGGCGATGGCTATGCTGGCCGCAGCGTTACTGGCGCTGCCGCTTGTTCAAACCGAATGGCATGTTGTGCTGTGGGCATTGGTAATGGGCTTGGCCGGAGGCTTCGTCATCGTCATCTTCTTTTCGTTCTGGAGCCGCGCGTTTGGCCGCGCGCATTTGGGCAAGATTCAAGGCGCAGCGCAATCGTTGACGGTCGTGGCTTCGGCAGTCGGGCCTTTGTTGTTGGCTGAGTGCGTCAAACGCACTGGGTCTTATGCCGTGATGTTTTACGCCCTGTCGTTGATCGTTGCGGTGTTAGGCGTCAGCGCGTGGTTTGTTAAGGTGCAGAACCGGGAGCAGTAGCGACCGGGTAGGCTTGAAGTGGCTACAATCCAATAGAACCCCGTCGCTACCGCTCCTGGTTCCGCACCAACTGCTAAGGCAGCGACTTGATGCGGATGTTGCGGAATTCCACCAGCGAACCGTGACCAAGAAATCCGATGTGGCCGGTTTTGTTTTTCAAGCCCGGATGTTTCTTCAACACTTCAGCTTCTTTCACCAAACTCAGATCGGCATCCAGAATAACCACGCCGTTCAGAGTGACACGAATGCGACTGCCATTGGCCATGATCTCTTCGGAGTTCCATTCGCCCGCCGGTTTCAAATACCCAGTCCGAGCCGGAATCACGTCGTACACCGAACCGTGATGCTGTTCGGATTTGATCTTGCCTTTGTACTTTTCGTGGCCGTCATCCAGAACTTGAATCTCCATGCCGACATAAGCGGCGTCGCCTTCCAACGGCGCGCGAATGCCTACGCCGTTGTTTCCGCCGGGTTCGGTTTTGAACTCAAAGCGAAAAACGAAGTTGGCATATTCTTTTTCGGTGTAAAGGTTGCCGCCACCGTCCAGCGGACAAACGATGGTGTTGTCTTTGATGACGTAACCGGGGCCTCGCCCTTTGACCAGTTTCCAGCCCGCCAATGATTTGCCGTCGAACAATTGAACAAAACCTTTTTCATCGGCTCTGTCGGTTTTGGCCTGAGCCTGTGCCTGACCGGCGAAAAGCGATAAACCAACCAGCAATGCAAACAAAAGTTTCATACGCTTAGAAGTCTCCTCATGAATGTGGAATTGAATCTGTTGCGGCCAGAATATAACAGGCGCGCTTGCGGTCAAGCCATCAACGTCACAAACAAAAATGTGGCGGCAATTCGCGCAAAAGCGAACTGCCGCCACAAACGATGTTTCGGTTACGGCGAAACTTAGAACCGAAGCTTCATCACCATTTCGATCTGGCGCGGGTCGTTGGTTCCTTGCCCGTAAGTTCCGAACGTGCCGCCGTTTTGCAATTGGCCGATCTTCAGGTTTTGCGTCGGATTGGCGTTGATCGTGTTTTGCAACACCGTTCCCCCCATCGCCGTGTTGATGTTGGAACGGAATTGCGTGTTGTTGAACACGTTGGAGGCTTGCGCCGAAACGTTCAGGTCGAATCGTTCGGTGAGTTTGAAGTTTTTCTCCAACGCCATGTTGCTGCTCCAGGTGCGCGGCGCGCGAATTTGGCTGAACGAAGCCGCCGACGTGCCGTACCAGAAAAGGTCGGGCAAGACGGTTCCGTTCGGCGAAGTCACGACGCGACCGGCAAAAGCGTCAATGTTGTATTTCAGGAAGCAGCGATTGCACGGCGTGATGACTCGTCCGCTGGGCAGAGTGACCGAAGTCCTGCCGTCGTACCAGCGTTGCAATTCTTTCGGCACTTCCAGCGGCACGCCCGGGACCAGATCGGGCAAACCGTTGATGGTGTTCGTGCCTCCGCCGGAAAGTTGTGTCACCAGGCCGCTCTGGATGTTCACCGAACCGCCCAATCGCCAACCGCTGAAAACAGAATTGACAAAAGAGTTTTTGAAATCCAGCAGTTTGCCGCTGCCCAACGGCAGGTCATAAACCCACGAAGCCACAAAACGATGCGGCATGTCATTGGTCGAAACCTTGCGGTTCAGGTGGAACATTTCCGGGCGAATGTTGGCAAAGTAATTGGAATTGCCGTCGGCATAACCGTTGTTGCTTTGCGCGTTGTAATTGCTCATTTCGATCAGCTTCGACCAGGTGTAATGAGCGTTGAATTGCAAACCGTTGGCGAATTGCCGCGTCACCTGCACCTGCAGAGCGTTGTAATCCGACGTGCCCGCCGTGTTGTGAATCGAATTGCCGTGATGCGGGAAGGGGAAGGCGGCTTCGATGCGCTGGATGGTGCGGTTGCGAATCGAACCCGTGCCAAACGGGATCAACGCGCCTGTCGCCGGTTGCCAGGGATTTTGCACCTGCTGCGTCGAAGGATTCGTCGCGCCGTTCGATGCCACATACGTGTTGCGCCATTCGGTCAGTAGCGCGGGATTAACAAGTTGCGGGCTGTTGATCGGCAGGAACGTCACCTGCAAGCGGTCGCCGTGCGAACCGACATAGCCCAAACTGGTCACCCAATTGTTGCCCCATTTCTTTTCCAGAAAGAAGTTGTATTGCTGGATGCGTCCGTTTTGATACCGCTGCGGGAAACGGCGCACCAATCCGCCGTAAATCGCCGGATTATTTTCATCCGCACCGACGGGACGCACGATGGTGTTGATCGTCGGGCTGGTAAACACGCCGGTCAAAGCGCCTGCCGGACTTGAGCCATAAGGCGCTGGGTTGTTGCCCGCGTTCAGGTTGGTTCCAATCGTCGCCGGAGCGAACGGACCTGCGCCGTAAAAACCTGGGCCGTCGTTGTAACCGGTGTTTGACGGCACGTAAGTCATGCCGTACCCGCCGCGCAAAACGAACGAGCGCGTCAATTGATAAGCCGCGCCGAAACGCGGGCCGAAATCCTTCCATTGCGTCGGCCACATATTGCGCCGGTCAACGTTGACGCCGGGGAAGATGATGCGTCCCGGAGTGCCGAAAGGATTTTGCTGCTCCAGATCAATCGCGCTGATGTTGTTGAAGCGTTCGGTCGGGCCAGGCTGAATGTCGTACCGCAAACCGAGGTTCAGCGTCAGCCGGTCGTTCACGCGCCAATCGTTTTGCGTGTAAAGAGCCTGATATTTTTGCGCCAGCGCCAATCGCACGGCGAACCCCGAACGCACTTCGATAAAGCCCGCGCCCAGCGCCATCGAAGCAATGGCCAAACCGTTGTGCGTGGCGTCCGGCGTGGCGGGCAAGCCCGTCGTCGAACCGTTCGCGTTGATGTTGGCGCGCGTGTATTGGTCGCCAGTGACGATCAGCGCCGGATCGTGCGGGTCAGTGTAATTCGACAACAGCACGCGATACGTGCCGCCGAATTTATGCGTCCAGCGTCCGCGAGTCCAGGTGACGCTGCCGTTGAAATCGGTGTTGGTCTGGCGTTCGCGTTTGTGCAGGAACTGGCCGTTATGAAGTTCGCTGACACGTCCGGGCGCAAACGATGGCGGCGCGCCGGGAACGACGCTGATCGCTTGCAAGTCGGACGAAATGCCAAACCTGGCGTAATCGAAATTTTCAAACACATCGGCTTCGTTGTCGCTGCTGATGCGGTTGACGCCCAATCGCACGTCCAACACCAGCGAAGGCGTAATTGACCAGGTGTCGCCGATGGAAATGTAAGGGTTCTTGTCTGGTTGTTGATTGCCCACGAATTCATTTCGGCTGTAAAACTGATTGTCGTCCCCCCACGAACGCGGCGTCAGAATTTTGCCGAGTTGAATGCCACCCGTGCCGTAAAAATTGTGATTGCCCCAATTCCAGTCCACGCGCGAGTTGATGTTGTTTTTGCCGAACTGTTGCAGACCGCGATAGAAAAAGTTGCTGTTGTTGAAAATATCGTTCGGCGTGCGGTTGGGCAGCGGATAGGCTTTGAGCAATGCCAGTCCTTGCGCGTTCAACCGATTGGCTGGCAGCGGGCTGGTGCGAACCAATCCATCAGCGCCAGTGAAGGTCGGAAACAGCGTGCGGTTGTATTGCGAAGTCGTGCCGATGCGCGTGACGCTGAACGGATCGTAAATTTTGACCGGAACCGGTCTGCCGCCAACGCTGACGTAAGTTTCGCTGAAATCGCCTTCGCGTTCTTTGGCGGTCGGCACGGTTTTCAGGAAGTCATAATTGCGATTGAATTCCAACCCCTCGTAACTGGCGAAGAAAAACGCCTTGTCGCGGATGATGCGTCCGCCGAACGTGCCGCCGTAAGTATGCGATTTGAACGGCCCACGCGCGATGTTCTGGGCGTTGTTGGCAAAGCTGTTGGCGTTCAGGGCTTCGTTGCGAATGCGCCAGAAACCCGTGCCGTGATAATCGTTCGTGCCGCCTTTGGTGGTGAACACGACCACACCCTGCGCGCGGCCATATTCCGCCGAGTAATTGTTGGTGATGGTTTTGACTTCTTGCAGCGCGTCCTGATTTGGCAGCACGGCGACTTCGTTCCAGGCGGAACCTTGCACGCTGACGCCGTCCAAAATGATGTCGTTGGAAAACGCCGAACCGCCGTTGATGCCGATGGCCGAAGCCTGCCGGCGTCCGTCAATGCCTATGCCAAAAGCGTTCGTGTTTTGCGTGTTGTTGAACGCGCCGCGCGGCGTGATGCCGGCTTGCAACGCGGCATAATTGAACGGGTTGTGATTGATGTTCGGCAGCGTTTGGACGATGCGTTCGTTGACTGTGCCGCCGACCGTCGCTGTGGCGGTTTGCAATGTTGCCGCATCCGAAGTCACCGTTACGGTTTCCGAAGCGCCGCCGATTACCAGCTTGGCTTCGACTTGCACGGTTTGCGCGGTCGAAACGACGACGTTGGTGCGGCTGTATTTGGAAAATCCTGAGCCGGCTTTTTCCACATTGACGCTGTAAGTGCCGGGCGTCAGGTACGGAACGCTGAAATTACCGGAAGCATCCGTAACGGCGCTGGCGGTGACATTGGTTTCCTGGTTGACGACCAACACGGTCGCTCCGGGAACGACCGCTCCGTTGGGGTCAGTCACAGTTCCGGCAATGGTCGCAGATTTGATCTGTCCCAAAGCTATTCCAGCCAGCAAAAGGCTTAACGCCAATGCCGAGAAAACAGCCAGGGCAATTTTTCTTGTGGTTTGGTGCTTTTCAAACATCACTGGTCTCCATTCACAAAAAGTTGAGGGGTTATTTCTTTTTCCAAACCTGCTCGATGACAGGTTTGATGATTTTCGTAAATTCGTCGTAGGCCGGTTCCAGAAAGTGCAGTTTGTCCGGCAGGTACAGTTCCATACGCGGCTTGCCGTCTTTATCAAACAGCGCCGGATTCACATCTATAAAGCCAAGCGTTTTGTCTTTTTCGCAGAATTCCTTGATTCGCCGATTGGCGTCATCCACCCAATCCCAGCGATCCATTTTCTGCGGCGCGCGGTTGATCGAAACGTAAAAGATTTTCGTCTCTGGCAATTTGGCGTGAACGCGCTGAGCAAACTCTATGAAATTCGCTGCGATCTTTTCCGGCTGAACATCGGCGTTGACGTCATTGCTGCCGCAGTAATACACGATGATCTTCGGCTCGTAAGGCAACACGACTTTATCCATGTAATACAGAATGTCCGCCGTGCGCGAACCGCCAAATGCTCGATTGAACACAGGCAGCGGAGCCATCTGCGCGTTCAAATTTTTCCACAACCGAAAGATGCTGCTGCCGACAAACAGGATTTGGCCTTTTTGCGGCGGGCTGGTTTTATCGGCAGCCCAAAACGCTTCAATGTCTTTTTCGTACCGTCGCGGATCGCCTTTGGGCAGAGCAGGCGCAGCTTGTTGAGCGATCGCTGCGGCGCAGGCAAACAAAACAAATATCGAAATTCCGAGAGCGGCGACCAAACGCCGTAACAGAATTCTGTTCATGTTGATCTCCTTGAGACGAAAAGCTTCAGGTGAGTGGCGCGCACTATCCCACAACTTCCTTGAAGCCGCAATGCCAGTTGGTTAGTCCAACGCATCAAAAATCAAAGCCTGGTTGCGCGTCCAACCTTGACGCCTGTAATGTTCGGATCGAATTGTTTTACGCCTGACCCCAGCAGTTTTTTTAGCTGGATTCGTATTCAAAGGAACAACTGAATGAACTTACCTGTGCTGTCATTGATCGCTTTGCTGGTTGCGATTTTGATTAGCTGCTTTACCCGTATGAACGCCGGGCTGTTGTCCATCGCCTTTGCGTTTGTCATCGGCGTGCTGTTGAAAGGGATGAAGCTGTCGGAAGTCATCGGCGGATTTCCTTCGAGCCTGTTTTTGACCTTGATCGGCGTAACGTTGTTATTTGCTCAGGCGCAAACCAATGGAACGTTGGACAAAGTGGCGCAGCGGGCGATTCATCTGGCGCGTGGAAATGCGGGTTTGATCCCGATCATTTTTTTCGTGCTGGCACTGATCGTTTCCGGCATTGGGCCTGGCAACATCGCTGCGGTGGCGTTGCTGGCTCCGGTGGCAATGGCGGTGGCTGGCCGCGCAGGCATTTCGGCTTTTTTGATGGCGATCATGATTTGCAACGGAGCCAGCGGCGGAGCTTTGTCGCCGTTCGCTCCCGGCGGAATCATCGCCAACGATTTGATGGGTAAAGCCGGAATGTCCAACGCTGCCTGGCCGAATTTTTACAACACGTTGCTGGCGCAAACCGTCGTCGCCTTTGCCGGATACTTCACTCTGGGCGGGTTGAAACTGTTCAGACGCAAGCCGAATGGTTTTCTGGCAGAAGAAATGAAGCACCAGACTGAACCGTTCGACCGGCGGCAAAAACTGACCTTGGCGGTGATTGCCGCTTTGGTGCTGAGCGTCGTGGCATTCAAAATTGACGTGACGATTGGCGCTTTTGTCGGCGCGGCAATCTTGACGCTGACACGATCTGCCGACGAAGAAACCGCAGTCAAAGAAATCCCCTGGAACACTGTGTTGATGGTCTGCGGCGTGACGGTGTTGGTGGCGATGATGGAAAAAACCGGCGGAATGGATTTGTTCACTTCTATGCTGGCAAAACTGGCCAGCCAGCAAACCGTCACCGGAGTCATCGCTTTCGTCACTGGATTGGTTTCGGTCTACAGCAGTTCGACTGGCGTCGTGCTGCCGACGTTTTTGCCTACGATTCCTGGTTTGATCGAAAAACTCGGCGGAGGCGATGCGCTGGCGATTGCTTATTCGATCAACGTCGGTTCGCATTTGGTGGATGTTTCGCCGCTTTCAACGCTCGGCGCGCTGTGCATCGCCAACGCTGCTGAAAGCGAAAACCGCACGCGGCTGTTTCACAAAATGCTTGGCTGGGGACTTTCGATGGCCGTGGTCGGCGCGGTGGTGTGTTTTGTGTTTTTTGGTTTGCTTCGATAATCCGGTGCGGACCCGGGAGCGGTAGCGACTGGATACTTCTGAGGTAGTCCATTAAAGCCAACCCGGTCGCTACCGCTCCCGGTTCCGTACCAGAGTCGCGTCAAAATTATGACCTTGAACAATCTTCGTGAACTTCTGGAAACTCGCGCGGCGGCAATGCCGCAGAAAACATGGCTCTGTTCGGCGACGAATGATCGCCGATGGAGCTACGCTGAATTCAATGCGGCGGTGAATCAAGCCGCAAATCTGCTGCTCAGCCTGGGCGTCGGCAAAGGCGACAAGGTCAGCTTGCTAATGAACAACTCGCCGGAATACGTGCTGGCGTATTTCGCCTGCTGGAAAATCGGAGCCGTCGCCGGGCCGGTCAATTCGCATTTGAAAAGCGAAGAACTGGCGTTCGTGCTCGACAATTCCGAATCCGTGGCGCTGATTACCGAAAAGGAGTTCCTGAAACATCTGATGCCGATTCGCGCGGAACTTCCGCACCTGCGACACGTGCTGACGACTGACGCCGAAACCGAAGGCTCGATTCATTTTGGCGATGGGGCAGCTTCGCAGCCCGACCAGCTTGCCGAAACGAAACTCGACGCCGATGACGAAGCGATCATCATTTACACATCCGGCACAACCGGAAAACCCAAAGGCGTTTTGCTGACGCATCGCAACATTCTGGCCAACGCGCGGCAAATCACCGACTGGCTGGGCTTCAACGAAAGCGACCGGCTGTTGTGCGTGATGCCGTTGTTTCACGTCAACGGCATCATCGTCACGACGGTGACGCCAATGTTCGCGGCAGCTTCGATGGTGGTCGCGCCGAAGTTTTCCGCCAGTCGCCATTGGCAGATCATTTCCGATTACGAAGTGACTTCGTTCGGTTCGGTGGCGACGATGCTGGCAATGCTGTCGCAAACCTATCCCGAAGGTGTTCCCCCCGAATTGGACATTTCGCGGCTGCGGTTTGCGTTGTGCGGTTCGGCGCCAGTTCCGGCGGAAGTGATGCGGCAATTCGAGCAACGATTCAATTGCCTGGTGATCGAAGGTTATGGTTTGTCGGAATCCACCTGCCGCGCAACCTTCAATCCGCCGAACGAAACTCGCCGACCAGGATCGTGCGGATTGCCGATTGGCTGTGAGCTAAAAATCTTCGACGACAACGATCAAGAGCTTGGCGTGGGCGAAGTCGGCGAAATCGTCTTGCGCGGAGAAAACCTGCTGAAAGGCTACTTTAAAAACCCCGAAGCGACGGCAAAGGCGTTTCGCTCCGGCTGGTTTCACACGGGCGATGTTGGTTACAGAGATGCCGACGGTTTTTTGTTCATCGTGGATCGCAAGTCCGACATGATTATTCGCGGCGGCGAAAACATTTATCCGCGCGAAATTGACGAAATCCTGTACCAACATCCGGCGGTGCAGGACGCGGCAACGATCGGAGTGCCAGATCAGCTTTATGGCGAAGAAGTGAAGGCGTATGTCGTTTTGCGCGAAGGCTTGGCTGCAACCGAAGCCGAGTTGATCGCTCACTGCCGAGCGCATCTGGCCGATTTCAAATGTCCGAAGACGATTGGGTTTCTGAAAGAAATCCCGAAAGGCCCGACTGGAAAATTACTCAAACGGGAATTGGCTACGATAGCAAAGGCTTGAGTGCGGACACCTTTTTATCCACGAAGTCCACGAAGGAACACAAAGGTCTTTGCTTCCTTCGTAGAACTTCGCGCCCTTCGTGGATAAATGCTGATTGAATGGCTAAAGACGTGGCGTGACCAGTCCGACCTGGTTCTGATACTTCCCTGCTCGGTCGGCATAAGTGACTTCGCAATCTTCGTCGGATTCAAAAAAAGTGACTTGGGCGATGCCTTCGTTGGCGTAAATGCGAATCGGCAAATCGGCGGAGTTGGAAAATTCCAGCACCAAACGGCCTCGCCAACCGGGTTCGAGCGGAGTGGTGTTGACGATCAATCCGCTGCGAGCGTAGGTGGATTTGCCCAGACAGATGCCGATCACGTTGCGCGGCATGTTGAATTTTTCGACCGTCGCTCCCAGCGCATAAGAATGCGGCGGCAACATCCAGAACAACGAGCCATCTTCGGCTGTTCGCAATGGCGCTTCGATCAACGAATTTTCGTCGAACTTCTTCGGATCAATTTCGGCGCTGGCAATCGGCGAAAACACACGGAAGCCGTCTGCCGCCAGCCGCAAATCGTACCCATAGCTCGACAGCCCGGCGGAAATGATGCGACGACCTTCGACTTCGCGCACCAAGCCTTCTTCAAACGGCGTAATCATTTCGTGCTCGCGGCACATTTTCAAAATCCAGCGATCCGATTTGACGCTCACTGCGGTAGTTCTCCTTTGGATGATTAAATCAGCGGTGTTGGGAAGGCGCGCAGTCTAGCCGAAGCTCTTTGGCGGCGGCAAACCTTCCCAAAAAGTAACTGCTCAGCCTGGAGCCAAAAACTCGGTACGGAACCCGGAGCGGTAGCGACGGGATGCTTGCAAAGCTCACGCCTCACGAGAAACCGGGGCGCTACCGCTTCCCGTTCCGTACCCGCTGAGCAGTTACCCCGAAAATTTAATTCTTGCGAAAATTAAAGTGGGATGGTACTTAATAGCCCGCCCCGCTCCCCAAAACACCTGACCCCGCTGGCAAAATCAAGACGTAATCCCTTTCCGGCCAGCATCCTTTCCCTGAAAATTCGGAATCCGTGACCCCTTAACTCCGCGACGTGTCTGAAGACATAGCTTCATCTGGAATTCGACACCGTCCAATCAAGCAGAAGGCGAGGAACCGTTATGCCTCAATCAATTGTTGTGGTGGCTGCCGTACAGGCGGCTCCGATTTACATGAACCTGGAACGCAGTCTGGCTCGAGCGGTCGAACTGATCGCCGAAGCCGCGCGTCGTCGTGCTCAGTTGGTGGTCTTTCCCGAATCGTGGTTGCCGGGTTATCCGGCGTGGTTGGACACCTGCCGAGACGTGGCGCGATGGGATCATCCGCCGATGAAGCGGCTGTATTCGCAGTTGATGGACAACAGCGTCACCGTGCCGGGTCCGGTGACAGAAGAACTCGGCGAAGCCGCCAAGCGGCACAACCTGACGCTGGTGATGGGCGTTCACGAACGAGTCAACATTGGCGCTGGTCGCGGAACCATCTACAACTCGATTTTGACCTTTGGGCCGACGGGCGAATTGCTGAATGTTCATCGCAAATTGGTTCCGACGTTCAACGAACGATTGATCTGGGGAGCTGGCGACGCTCGCGGATTGAAAACCGTCGAAACTCCGGTGGGCAAAATCGGCGGGTTGATTTGCTGGGAACACTGGATGCCGCACGCGCGACAGGCTCTACACATCGGCGGCGAAGACATTCACGTCGCACTGTGGCCTTCGGTCAAGGAGATGCACCAAATCGCCAGCCGCCATTACGCCTTTGAAGGGCGCTGTTTCGTCGTCGCCGCCGGAGGCATCATGCGCCGCAGCGATCTGCCCGCCGAACTGGAACTGGCCGACAACGAAACCGGCGAAGACAGCGAATTGATTTTGAACGGCGGCAGCGCAGTCATAGGCCCCGACGGACAATATGTCGCCGGCCCTGCGTTCGGTTCCGAAGTCATCATTTTGGCCCGCATCAACCTGGAACGCATCCGCGAAGAAAGTATGGTTTTGGATGTCACTGGTCATTTCAATCGCCCGGACATTTTCGATTTCCGGTTGAAAGAGTCCGACAGCCGCAAAGATTCGATTCATCTGGTTCCGGCAGCCAGCGAAGAGTTGTTTCACTCTTCAACCGAAGTGCTGATTCAACCCAGCACAGAAGTCCTGTTGCCGCCTTCGCCCGATTCGCCGCCGCCGTTGCGAGTCATCAGTTCGCCGCGCCAATCCGGCGGATTCGATTCGGATTATCTGGGTATCGAAAAACGCTCCGGCCAATCGGCATAAAACTATCCGGCGGCGTCTCGCTCGTGTTACCTTCTGGCAGGAGGTGATTATGGGCGAGACAAAAAAGAAACGGCTGAAAACGTTTCCGCACATTGACGCGAAAGAGTTTCAACATCCTTGGGACGCGACAGCCACTGACGCGCTCAAATCCGTACCCGGCCTGGACAAGGTCATCGCCAAGATTATGGAGTACGGGCTTGAGCGCATTTTTTATTTGGAAAACACCGCCGCCAACGTCCGAGTCACCGCTCGGCAATTTCCACGCTTGCATCGTTCGCTGACCTGGGGCTGCAAAATCCTTGGCGTCGAAGAACCCGAAATGTATGTCACGCTTGATCCGTTACCGAACGCCTACACTTACGGACACACACGCCCGTTCATCGTGCTGACGTCCGGATTGGTGGATATGCTCGACGACGAAGAACGGTTTTTCATCATTGCCCACGAACTCGGCCACATCAAAGCCGGTCACGTTTTGTACACAATCATGGCTCGCAACATTGCCGAGATTGTCGCTCTTGTCGGGCAAGCGACGTTGGGGTTCGGAACAATCGTCGGACAAGGTTTGGTGTTGGCGCTGCACGATTGGTATCGCAAAGCCGAACTGACCTGCGACCGCGCCGGATTGCTTTGCGTGCAGGACATTGATCCCTGCATCCGCACGTTTATGAAACTGGCCGGAGGCGCTCGGCAGTTGTATTCCGAAATGGAGCGACAGGAGTTTTTGCGGCAAATTCGAGATTACGAAGCCGCAGACGATTCGACGCTCAACAAAGCCTACAAGGTGTTAATCACGGCTTACCGCACGCATCCGTTTCCGATCCTGCGCGCCAAAGAACTCGACGCCTGGCACAGCAGCCCGGACGGTTATCGAAAACTCGCCGGGCCGCTGGGATTACTGGAAGCTTGAAAATGAGGCTTGAAGATTTTGACCGGTAAGCCGTTTCGACTTTCCGGCAAAGTTCTGTATCATTGCCCGCGTCTGGTTCCCGCGTTCTGTGGGGACGATTTCATTCACCTGAGAGGATTTCATCATGCGGCGCTGCCCGCTTTGTCGGCGCGAAACAAGTTGGGACGACAATCCCTGGAAACCCTTTTGCTCCGAACGTTGCCAGATTATTGATTTAGGCAATTGGGCGAGCGAAGGCTATAAAGTTCCGCTAGCCGAAACCTCTGACGGATTACTCCCAAACGAATTTCTGGAAGAAGTAGAAAATGTTTCCGATCATCAACTGTAATTTTGCCTCAAGACAATTGAGCTTCATCGTTCTGACAACGGCTTTGTTCGTCGCCGGGTGCGGCAACGCGGCGGCTCCGCGACCGATGTCCGAATCGGAACCGTCGGCGGCGGCGGCCAAAAAACCTGACGCCAATCAGGAAGCGATTTCCAAAGTGCAGGACGTGCCGATTGCCAAGCTTGATGGCAGCACTTTCAAACTTGAAGATTATCGCGGTCAGGTACTGGTAGTGGATTTCTGGGCGACGTATTGCGGCCCGTGCGTCAAACAAGCGCCGGAACTTTCGGCGATGTATCAGAAATATAAAGATCGCGGATTGGCGCTGGTTGGCCTGACGTCCGATCCGAAATCCGATCAGGACAAAGTCGAAGAGTTCATCAAAAAAGTCGGAATCAATTATCAAATCGGGTACGACAACAGTTGGATTTCCGAAGCCTTCCTGAAAGGTTCTGAAGACGACACCGGTTCGCCGCCGATTCCGCAATTATTCGTGATTTCGCGCAATGGCAAAGTCATTGAACATCTGATTGGTGAACAACCAGGACGAATGCAGTACCTGGAAAAAGTCGTCAACGAACAGTTGAGCGTCGCCCGCTGATAAAGGCGGAACAATTTGAATGTGTCCCACTCTCTGAATTGAAGGAGCAATAACGATGCAGATTTGGTTGAAGTCGGCGGTGCGTGCCGCGTTGTTGAGTTTCGCATTTGCGGCGATGGTGATTGCCGCTGCGCCGAAACTTGGCCTGGAAGATATTCCGGAATTGCCCAAACCGGACGGTTCAGGCGATACGCCGGAAATGATCGTGGATTTAGTTCAGGCGGCTCCGGGAACTCCGGCGGCGAAAACCAACACCATTAAACTGTCCAGCCTGTACGGAAAAGTCACGTTGCTGGATATGTTCTGGTCGAAATGCCCTCATTGCGAAGAACACGCTCCGCACGTTGTGGCCATTTACAATCAATACCGCGACAAAGGATTCAGCATTCTGGGTCTGGCCACCGACCGCAAGGAAGACCCGGCGGCGGTCAAAAGCGTGAAAGAGTTTTTGACCAAAACCAAAATCAATTACCAAGTCGGATTTATCACCAACGAAGTCGTCGCGTATTACGCCGACAGTCACAATCATGGCGTGCCGCAGATGATTCTGTTCGGAGCGGACGGCAAAATGGTTTTCCGTGAAATCGGCTGGAACGAAAACATCGAAAAGAAACTGAAAGCCGCCATCGAAGAGCAGCTTGCCAAAGCGCCGCCAGCCAAAGCTCCGGCCAGTTCGGCAGCGCCTGCCGCTCCGGTCAAACCCGGCAGCAAGGCCAGCGCAAAACCGACACAGCAAAAATCAAAACGCAGTTAAAGCCTTTGGGTACGCCCGCGCCCTCGCGGGCAAGCCTTTTTTTCCGTAAGAGGAGCAGCGTGATGAGAAATCGGATCAAAACACCTGTCAAAATTGTGTTGTTGAGTCTTTGCTTTGCGCTGACAGTGATTGGCGCAGTCAGGCCGATTGGCCAATCGAAGGTTCCCGAATTGCCGTTGCCGGACGGTTCGGGCGATACGCCGGAAATTGCTGTTGAGATGTATGCGGTTCCGGGTGTCGAATCCGGCGACAAGCTGAAATTGTCCAGTCTGCGCGGCAAAGTCGTGCTGCTGGACATGTTTCTTTCGACCTGTCCGCATTGCCAGGAACACGCTCCGCACATCGTTGCGATGTACAACAAATACAAATCGCGCGGATTGACGATCATCGGTATGGCGACGGACGATAAACACAATTCTGCTGCCGCCAAAAACGTCGCCAGATACATCAACAGAGCGAAGATCAATTATCCGGTTGGGCAGATTTCTTACGATGTCATCGCGTTTTACGCCGATCCGAAAAACTCCGGCGTTCCGTCAATGGTGCTGTTTGGAGCGGACGGCAAAATGGCGTTCCGCGAAACCGGCTGGGACGAAGCCTTGAGCAAACGATTGACTGAAGCGATTGAACAACAATTGGAAAAACTTCCGACCGTCAAACCAGGCAGCAAAGCCAGCGCAAAACCGAAAAAAGAAACATCGAAGTTAGGTTGACCCCAAACGAAGGAGAACGAGAACTTGATTCAACGAACCCAAACAATTTTCAATGCTCTTTTGCTCGGCATTTGTCTGTCGTTGGTTGTTGGTGTTGCCGCCACGGCAAACGCTCAGGATTTACCGAAAGCCGACGGTTCAGGCGACATACCGGACATGCTGGTCGAGCTTTACAGCCCGACCGGCGCAGCCAAAAGCGTCAAACTGTCCAGCCTGCGCGGCAAAGTGGTGTTAATGGATATTTTCTGGTCGCGGTGTCCGCACTGCGAAGAACATGCGCCGCAGATTGTGCAGTTTTACAATCAATACCGTCAGCGCGGATTCACCGTTATCGGTTTGGCCACCGACCGCAAAGAAAGCAAAGACGATGTGAACAGTCTGAAAGGTTTTTTGGAAAGGACGAAAATCAATTACCCCGTCGGATTTCTGACCGGAGAAATTCGGTTCAGTTATGCCGACCCGAAAGACGCCGGTGTTCCGCAAATCATCGTTTTCGGCGCAGACGGCAAAATGGCGTTGCGCGAAGTCGGTTGGACTCCGGCGCAAGCCGACAAAGTCAAAAAAGCGATTGAAGCCCAGCTTGCCAAAGCTCCCACACGCAAACCCTCAAAGTAATAACAACAAAAACTTTCAAGTGAGGTGCCAGTGACCAAATTTTCTTTTCGCTCGTTCGTGTCATCCCGTCATGCTTCCCGAACAATCATGTTTTCCATCGTCGCCGCGTGCGGCTTGATGGCGTGTTTGACCTTTGCCGTCAACACCACCGCCAAAGTAAAAATCGGCGAACAGCCGAAAAGCTCTGTGGCGAAATTTCCGCTGCGAATGTCCACTGGCCGCGAAATCAGCTTGATGGATTTGCGCGGAAAAGTCGCTGTCGTCAATTTTTTCGCGGTCTGGTGTGGCCATTCGCGGCTGCACATTCCCACGTTGACCAAATACGGCGAAGAAGATGCCAAACGCGGTTTGCAAATTGTTGGCCTGGCAGTGGACGACGCTGAAACGACTCCGCAGCGCGTCAGCGAATTCATCGCGCAGATGAAAATCACTTATCCGGTCGGATTGGTCACAGACGACGTGTTCAAAAAGTACGTTGAATCAAAAGACCTGTCGGTTCCGCAAACTCTGGTTTACGCGCGCGATGGCAAATTGGTGGCGCATTTCGTCGGCCACGACGATTCGGTTGCCGCCGAATTGACCGAAACCATCAAACGCGAACTGGACAAGCTATAGCGGATTTAACGTGAGTTACGGTACAACAGGGATGAGCATCAAGGGCAGGACTTGTCAGTGAGCTTATCCCTTTTCTTTTGACTGGAAACGAAGATGAGAAGAGCAAAGATAGTGGCGACGATTGGCCCGGCGTCGCGTTCGCCCGAAGCGTTGCGCGAATTGATTCTGGCGGGGATGGATGTTGCGCGATTGAACATGTCGCACGGCACACACGAAGCGCATGCAGAAACCATCAACCATCTGCGAGCGATTGCCGCCGAACTCAATCGCCCGCTGGCGCTGTTATTGGATTTGTCCGGCCCGAAAATTCGCACAGGCAAATTGAAAGACAGCCAGCCGATTCGATTGCAGGCCGATCAATTGCTGACCATCACCACACGCGACGTGGTTGGCGACGAAACTACAGTTTCAACCAGCTACGCGCCGCTGCCGCAGGACGTAAAAGTCGGCGATCGCATTTTATTCGCCGATGGATTGATCGCGCTTCGCGTCGAGCAGATCACCAAAACCGACGTGGTATGCCGCGTGCTGAACGGCGGAGAATTGGGCGAAAACAAAGGCATCAATTTGCCGGGCGTGAAATTGTCCGCGCCTTCGTTGACGGAAAAAGACCGTGCCGACCTGACTTTCGGATTGCAACACAAAGTGGATTACGTCGCGTTGTCGTTTGTTCGCAGCGCACGCGACTGCATCGGAGCCAAAACGCTGATTGAATTTTTGGGCGCGGACACGCCGCTGATCGCCAAGATCGAAAAACGCGAAGCTCTGGACGATTTGGACAACATCATCGCCGCTTGCGACGGAGTGATGGTGGCGCGCGGCGATTTGGGCGTCGAAACCGCTGTCGAAAGCGTCCCATTTCATCAAAAGATGATCGTCGCCAAAGCCAATGCCGCTGAAAAACTGGTCATCACCGCCACGCAGATGCTGGAATCCATGACTCACGAACCGCGTCCGACACGCGCCGAAGCTTCCGACGTAGCCAACGCGATTTTGGACGGAACAGACGCGGCGATGCTTTCCGCCGAAACTGCCGCTGGCAGTTATCCGGTTGCAGCAGTTGAAACGATGGCGCGCATCATCAGCTTCACCGAAAGCAATTGTCAGCAAGGCAATCGCTCGCGCGAACTGATTCACGGCAGCCAAAAAGGAACCGAAGGCCGCGCCATCGCCGAAGCAGCCATTTACGCCGCTCAGGAATTGAACGCCAAGCTGATTGTCGTCTTCAGCAAATCAGGCACGATGGCCAGACATCTGGCGGCGTTGCGCCCGTTGCAGCGAATCATCGCCTTCACGCCGCACGAAAAAACCTACAACTCGCTGGCGGCGGTTTGGGGACTCGAAGCTTCGTTGCTGGATTTCGAAGGCCACAGCTATGAATTGCTGGCACGCGCCGATGAGTTGTTGATTAAGCGCGGCTTGGCCGTTCGCGGGGAAACGATTGTGGCAATGGCCGGGCGAATTCCAGAACAGCCCAGCCTGTCTTCGATGATGAAACTGCATTCGGTGGGAGAAATTGAAGCCGTAGGCTGAGGCCACGATCAATTTGCTCAACGCATTCGCACCAATCGCCCTGGCCTGTTATCGGAAATGGTTCCTTCGCGGGCAACAACTTCGCCGGAAACAATCGTCGCCAAATAGCCATTCGCGCGTTGAACAAAACGTTTGCCACCGGCTGGCAAATCGCGCGTCAGTTCTGGTTTCAGCAACTGCAATCTGTCGTAATCAATCACGTTCAAGTCAGCCTTTTTCCCAACCTGCAACAATCCGCGATCCGTCAAGCCAAGATGCCGCGCGTTGCGCGAAGTCAGCATTTCGACAACTCGTTCCAGCAGCAGTTGCTCGCCGCGCTGTCGGTCTCGCGTCCAAAACGCCAGCATCGAAGTCGGAAAGCTGGCGTCGCACACTGTGCCAACGTGCGCTCCGGCGTCGCTCAACGCCGCCAACGCCAGCGGATGATTCAACATCTGGAAAACCACATCCAACGAATTCGGGCCGTAATTGAAAATCGGAAAGTAAATCAGATTGCCGCCGTCGCCCTGCGACAGGTAATCGTAAATCGCTTCGATAGGGCGCACACCGCGCATCCTGGCTTGAACCAAAAACGATTTCGCTAACTCCGGTTCGTAATCCAATTCGTCGCCAAGCGGGAACATGCGCGCCGCCAGCAGATCAATTTGCGCCAGCAAAATATCCACCAACGGCGGAATCGAAGAACCGTCGCCAGCCAGCCGTTCGGACTTTTCTGACAAGATTCGCGCTTTGATTTCCGGCTCGCGCATTTTCGCGGCGCGTTCGGCCAGCGGCAGTTTGGAAATGGATTTGAAGGTCGGAAAACCTATGAACGGATGAAAGCTGGCGTCGAGTCCGTTGATGACGCCAATGCCACGCGCGGCAGTTTGCAATCGCGTCGGCAAGCCTTTCGCGTTGGCTTGTTCAGCGCGCGCCTGAATCAATTTCCACTGCTCGGCTCCGGGTTCGCGTTGCAGCCAGGTCATCGAAAGCGGTCGTCCGGCAGCGGCGGCCATTCCTTCCAGCAAGTCGAATTCAGCGTCAAAGCGTTCCGGTGAGCGCAACAAATCAAAGTCGGAAACCGCCTGGAGCACGCCGCGGTTCAACCCGCGAAAGGCTTCGGCAATGCCGTTCAATTCGCGCGCGTCGGCTTCGGACGAAGGCGTCCATTTGCCTTCGGCTGTGCGATGGTTGTCGGTGCGTCCGATGGAAAAGCCAGCGGCCCCGGCTTCCAGAGCTTCGCGGACGATGGCGCGCATCGCGGCAACGTCGTCTTCCGTAGCTTTTTCGTTGGCTTCTGCGCGTTCGCCCATCACGAACATGCGAATCGGGTCGTGAGGCGCTTGCACCAGAAAATCCAGCGAGTGCGGCATACGATCCAGCGCGTCCATAAACTGCGGAAAGCTGGACCACGCCCAACGAATTCCTTCGGCCAACGCCGAACCGGGAATGTCTTCGACGCCTTCCATCAAATTGATTAACCGTTCTTCTTCGCCGGATCGGACGGGCGCAAAACCTACGCCGCAATTTCCCATCACAACGGTCGTCACTCCGTGAAAAATGCTGGGGCTGAAAGTTTCGTCCCAAGTCACCTGCCCGTCGAAGTGCGTGTGAATGTCCACGAAGCCCGGCGTCACAATCGCGCCGCTGGCATCAATGGTTTGCTGCGCCGATTCGGTCAGGTTGCCGATTTCGACAATTCGGCCTTCGCGCACGCCGACATCCGCCGTGAAGCGTTCGCCGCCACTGCCGTCAATCAATGTTCCACCGGTAATTTTCAGATCAAGCATGATTTCCCTTTCTCAATTAACGATTGCCGGACGCTTTTTTTCCGAACTTCGTCGCCCGTTCAAACGCCTGCGCCAATTTCAGCAAAGAAAAAAAGCAGACACATCAAACTCGTTTTTGATGTGCCTGCTTTTGATTATTGGCCGCGCGAATCGCGCTCAACGTTCTTTTTTGACAAACTTCAACGAAGCCGAATTGATGCAATATCTCAACCCCGTCGGTCGCGGCCCATCGTCAAAAACATGTCCCAGATGAGAATCGCAACGACTGCATAAAACTTCAATTCGATGCATGCCGAAACTGTTGTCGTCGTGCGTGGCAACGTTGGTTTTGTTGATCGTCTGCCAATAACTCGGCCAGCCTGTGCCGGAATCGAATTTGTGTTTGGAACTGAACAATTCCAAACCGCAGCCGATGCACGCATACACGCCATCTTCGTGATGATCCCAGTATTCGCCGGTGAAAGCGCGTTCAGTTCCCTTCTGTCGGGCGACGTAAAACTGAATCGGCGTTAATTCCTTCTTCCAGTCCTCTTCGGTTTTCACCACTTTTTCGATGGGCTTCCTTTCGTCCTTCTTGCTTTGCTGCTCAACCTTCTTTTTCACCTGTTGGGCACGGCTGGCCGATTGAGCGGAAAAGAACCAACCCGCCGCCAGGCAAACAACCAGAACAATGACGATCTTCAACATGATTTCACTCCTTCGGATGGAATCAGGCCTTCTTGTTGTCGGCCTTGGTATCTTCCGGCTTCTTGTCCTGGGGCTTGTCTTCGCCCCAGCCATTGATGACGATTTTGCCGTTTTCAATCGTCAACGATAAGGAAATGATTTCGTTGGAGGTTTTTGTTCCCGCCTGGTCGGTAAAAAGGTAAACAAAATCCTGTTTGAAGACATTCGGATCGCTTCGATCAACACTCGGTGTAGGATCGGTTTGAATCAATTTCAGGTCTTTGCTTTTGCCCAGCAGGCTTTCGGAAATCGTCTTGGCTTCGGTCGCCAATCGCTGGCGAGCCGCCGTGGACAACATGGCTTCGGCGTCCGTCCATTTGCCTTCGCGCACAAAGCCATTGAATGCCGAAAATGCTGCGCCGACTTGTTTCAAATCCTGCAAGGAAACCGGCGGTGGCGGTGGTTCCGGAGCGGGTTTATTGGTTGCCCAGCGATACACGCCCCAGGTTCCCATCAAAAAACAAATCGCCACGCACCACAAAGCCAGCAACAGATATTTGTTTCCGCCTGCCTTGCTCTCTTCGAGTTCGGCGTTGATCTCTGTATCTTCAAAAATTGTTCTCATTGATTCATCCCCAGAAAGAATTTCAGTTGTCTGTAAGCCCAAAGTAGCTGACCCCTGCTCTGAGTGTCAAACTACGATTCAACCTGACGGCAATGCAGCAACAGGAGCAGAACGACCAATCCCGCAAGCTCTTGCAACGCCAATCAAAGCACCGAAATACCGGTTTGCATCTGCCCAACTCGGCGGCTAAGCTTCGCCCTCATTTATTCACATTATCAGCAAAGAATTCCGATTTTATGAGCACGAAAACAACTCTTGGCATCTTTGGTTTGGGTACGGTGGGAACGGGCGTGGTGGATTTGCTGCGCGACAATCCGCAATTCGACATTCGAGCGATTTCCGTCCGCGACCGCGCCAAACAACGCGATTTCGATTTTTCCGAGTTTGAAATGAACCAGGATCCATTCAAGCTGGCCGACGATCCCACCATCGAAATCCTGGTCGAAGTCGCTGGAGGAATTGACCCTGCTTACGAAGTCGTCAAACGCGCCATCATCAATGGCAAACACATCGTCACTGCCAACAAGGAAATGATCGCCAAACATGGCCCGGAACTGTTCGCGCTGGCAAATCAACACAAGGTCACGATCTTTTTTGAAGCCGCTGTCGGCGGAGGCATTCCGCTGATTTCCACCCTGCAACGTGGTTTGCAAGCGAACAAAGTTTCGCGCGTGGCCGGCATCGTCAATGGCACGACGAATTACATCCTGACCAAGATGGAGCGCGAGCAGAAATCCTTTGCCGACGCGCTGGCCGAAGCTCAAGCGGCGGGCTTTGCCGAAGCCGACCCCAGTGACGACATCTTGGGGCGCGATGTGGTTTACAAAATCACGATTCTTTCGTCATTGGCGTTTCAGGCTCCGATTGAGGTTGAGAAAATTTACCGGCAAGGCATCACCGAAATCACTGATCTGGACATCAAGCTGGCACGCGAATTCGGCTACCGAATCAAGATGATCGGGCTGGCTCAGCGCGGAGAAAATCCAGGAAACAGTGACGCTCTGGATGTGCGCGTGCATCCGATGTTGGTTCCGCTGACGCATCCGCTGGCCGGAGTTGACGGAGTCAACAACGCCATTTTCATCAGCGGCAGCGCCGTCGGCGAAATCATGTTGATGGGGCCGGGCGCAGGTCGTTATCCAACTGCCAGCGCCGTCGTCGGCGATGTCATCAACATCGCCAGCGCCATCAAACTGCCGGATTTCGCACAATACTTCCAACTGCCGATCAGCTCGAACGTCAGCCAGGTCATGCCGATTGACGAATCGGAAAATGGTTATTACATCCGGCTGGAAACGCACGATTCGCCGGGAGTCATCGGTCATCTGGGATCGGCCTTCGGCAATCACGGGGTCAGCTTGCACAGTTTCACGCAACGTGGAGTAACCGAAGACGGCACGGCGACCATTGTTTTGCTGACGCATCGCGTCAAAGAAAAACAGCTTCAAGCCGCGTTGAAAGAAATCACCGACAACCCGACGACAAAACAAATCGGCGTAGTTTTGCGAGTTTTGAGTTAAGGAGAATCAAAAATGGCTTTGAACGTAATTTATCTGGGAATCAAAGGAGCCGTCATCGCGCTCAATCGCGCAAATGGCCAAGAAATTTGGCGAACGACGTTGAAAGGCGGCGATTTCGTCAATGTCGTGCTGGACGGCAATCAGCTTTACGCCACAACCAGAGGCGAAATTTTCTGCCTGGACACCAAAACTGGCGAACCTCGCTGGCACAATGAGCTGAAGGGATTGGGATTGGGATTGGGATTGATCTCCATTGCGACGCCGTCCGGCAGCCAGGTTTTAACGGCTCAGGAAAAGATGATGCGCGATGCCGCAGCAGCAGCCGCTTAAAACCGCCATGCCAACCCCACACGTCGTCATTATCGGAGCTGGTTTTGGCGGATTGACAGCCGCGCAAGCTCTGCGAAAAGCGCCGGTTCGCGTCACAATTGTTGACCGCACGAACCATCACTTGTTTCAGCCGCTGCTTTATCAAGTGGCAATGGCCGGACTTTCTCCAGCCGACATTGCCGCTCCAATTCGCTCTATTCTACGCAATCAGAAAAACGTGTCTGTGATGTTGGCCGAAGCAACCGGCGTGGATTTCGCCAACCGCGAAGTCCTGCTCGGCGAACAGCGGCTGGCTTATGACTATTTGCTGTTGGCGACCGGCGGGCGGACAAGTTATTTCGGCCACGACGAATGGGAACAGTTCGCGCCGGGTTTGAAAGATTTGGACGACGCCGTCGAAATTCGCCGCCGTGTCTTGATGGCGTTTGAAGCCGCCGAAAAGGAATCCAATCCGCAACGCCGAAAAGAATTGCTGACCTTTGTCGTTGTCGGCGGTGGCCCCACGGGAGTTGAACTGGCTGGTTCGATTGCCGAACTGGCGAAATTTGTTCTGGCGCGAGACTTCCGAACAATTGATCCTGAAGCCGCTGAAATCCTTTTGCTTGAAGGCGGCGAAAAAATCCTCGCCAGCTTCACACCGGATTTGTCCGAAAGCGCGCTGAGGCAGTTGACCGCGCTTGGCGTCCGGGTTCGCACCCAGGCGCAAGTCACAGGCATTGACGAAACCGGAGTCCAACTCGGCGATGAGAAAATCAAAGCCGCAACGGTCATCTGGGGAGCGGGCGTTCGCGCGACGGCGTTGACCGCTTCGCTGAGCGTTGAAACCGACCGCGCCGGTCGCGTCATCGTCGAACAGGATTTGAGCCTGCCCAGTCAGCCCAACGTTTTCGCCATTGGCGATATGACTTTGTTTTTGCAGGACGGCAAACCGCTGCCCGGCGTCAGCCCTGTAGCCATGCAAATGGGCGAAAACGTCGCACGCAACATTCAACGCGACCTGAAATCCAAACCGCGCGAAAACTTCGTTTACACAGACAAAGGCAGCATGGCCACCATTGGTCGCAAAGCCGCCATCGCTCACGTCGGCAAATTGAAGTTGTCTGGATTTCCCGCCTGGCTGTTCTGGCTGGGGCTTCACATTTTCTTTTTGATTGGATTCCGCAATCGCTTCGCGGTGCTGTTCAATTGGGCGTGGTCGTATTTCACGTACGAACGCGGCGCGCGATTGATTACCGGGCGGCGGCTGAGTCTGCGTCCGCGCAAGAAAATCGTCGAAACTGCCGTTCAGCGCGAAGGCGAATACAAGGTGAACTGAAAGATTCAATTCACCTTTTTGAAAAACTCACTTCGCCGCCAGTTTGACTTCGCCGCAGCCGCCTTTCAGCGTAGCCAGCCATTCCCGCACCAACGCCACACCTTCTTTGTGCGACAGCGAGCGGCCAATTTCCGGCATCATCTCTTTGGCTTTGGTGGATTCCATGCGGAACAGCAAAATGGATTCCGCCGGATTGCCTGGAACCAGATCGTATTGATGCCCGCCAGAATAGCCCGCCGAATTCGGCATCTTGCACGCGCCCAGCTTTCGCAAATCGGAATGCGTGAAGCTGAAATTCACGCCTGAAGCTTCAGCCGAACCGCCCGGTTGATGGCAGTGCGCGCAGTTGTTATCCAGATAAGCTCGTGTGCGAGCTTCGAGCGAACCGGATTCAGCCTTGTCCCAAGCTGGAACTTTCGGCGCGCTGTCCGCCGCCGGAGCGCCTTTCAGATAGCCGACCTTCGTCCAGTAAGCCAATTGATTCGCCGCACCGTCGGCATAAGGAAAATCCTTGTTCAGGTTGCGAGCCTTGGGGCCGATTGGCAGAGTCACTTTGTTGTTGTCGTGACACTGTTTGCATTCGTTGGAGTTGGGAATGATGTAATTGATTTTTTGCACGCTGCCGTCGTCGGCTTTGCGAGTGACTTCTGTCGGATTGGCAACCAGTTCCAAACGCGCGTCGGTTTGTTCTGCGTTCCACACGTACGGCAACGCGACCCAGCCCGTTTTGCCGTGAACCAGCAACCGCGTTTCGACGATGCGCTCTTTGCCGCTTGCCTCCGTTGCGGGAAAGGCGAACGTCTTGGCCAGCACGGTTCCCACCGGAAAGTCGAACACGCCGTCTTCGCTGTATTTCGCCGAAGTTCCCGCAGGCATCCACACGAAGCGATATTTGTCGGCGTAATCCGAAAACAGCGGGGTGTTCAGGTCGTAAGGAACGACGCCCTTATTCGGAGTCATCGGCTTAGAGCCTGAAACGAACAGCCGCCATTCAGAAAGCTGTTTCGGAAACGGTTCTTCAACAAACGATGTCACGTCGGTCGAAAACATTCCGCAACTGCCTGTCAGCGTCAGCGCCGACAGGCAGGCAATGAAAACAACAAATCGCTTTGTCGAAACCGCCCAGCTCATTTACCGCCTCCGGCTGCGCTTGTCATGGATTTCGTTCCGTCCTGCGGCAATGTGATTGCCGTCAAAGCGGGCAAAGTGCATTGATGCTTCTTCGCGTCGCGGCTGACTTTTTTGAATTGGTTCGCCGCGTCGAAATTCGCAAAAGTCACTTCGCCATTGTTCTGCAAACAAATCTTCGCGTCGGTCGCTCCGGGTTCAACCATTCCGTCGTACAAAATATCCGGCATAGGCTGGCCGACTGCTTTGGCGACGGCCAGGACGCTTTCCAACCGCGCGTCGGGATTTTTGCCGCTGCCGCCAAATTGGTTGTCGTGAACGTAGACGTTCGACACAAACGGATTGTAGGTTTTGTCTTTGATTTCCTGACTCATCGCCAGATAGCTGATGATGTGCATGTTGGCGGTGTTGTTGTCTTTGATCGTGTTGTTGAACACTTCGACGTTTTTGATGGCCATCACCGAAACGCCCAATCCCGAAGGCAGGTTGTAAACCGTCTGGCTTTTCGGAGCCACATTCGGAGCGTTGTTGCCGACAACTTGATTGTTGTACACGCGAACTTTTTCGCCGCCCTGCACAGGCAAATCCGGCAGGTTGAAGACCAGAATGCCGCCGGAATTGTTCGTCGCGGTGTTTTCATAAACGTCTACGTTTTTGCAGTTTTCGACTTCAAACCCGGCAACGTTACCTTCGGCGCGGTTGCGGCGCATGATCGCGTTTTCAGATTGGCCGAGATAGAAGCCCGCGTCGGCAGCGCCTTTAACAAAAGAATCTTCGATCAAAACGTTTTTGCTGGTGACGGGATAAATGCCGTAAGGCCCGTTCTTTTCGTTTAGCGCAGCCGTCCATTCCACGCGCACACGGCGAATGGTGACGTTGGTCGAGCCTTCGGTTTTCAATCCGTCGCCGGCGGCGTCTTCGATGGCGACGTCTTCAATCGTGAAGTCGTTGGCTTTGACCAGCATCCCGGCTGAACCGGCGGTTTGGCCTTTGAAAGCCAGCACGGTTTTAGCCATGCCTTTGCCGCGAATGGTGACGCCGTTGGCCGTCAGCGACAAAGTCTTGTCGAATTGAAAGCGACCTTCGGGCAATTCGATCACGCTGCCTGATTTGGCGGCGATCAATTTTTCCTGCAAGGCTTTTTGAAATTCAGCGGGCGACAGGCTGCTGCTCAAGGCGGCTTCGCCAGTCGGAGCGGAACAGGAATTCAGGGCAAATGTGCTTGCCAAAATCAGAGCGGACAACACCAGCGACTTGGGTTTCATATCTCCTCCGGGTAGATGGACTGGTTTTACAACGATTGATTGTGATTTGGTGAATTGCGAAACGACGCGGCCATTTATGCGATGCGCGGTTTAGGCTGTCAAGCCGCGCGGCTGAACAACAAGCGGAAGAGTTGAGGAAGGTATTTCCGAACCAGCCGCACAGTTCGTCGAATCTGCACGGCCAACGGAACCGAGCGGAAGTCGTCGTTCGGCGACCAGTCTTCGATGGTGGTCGTCGTCAACACGCGAATGCAAAATCGCAACCGATCTCGCCAACGTTCTTTTGCTTTCAAATGAAACAGCGAGCTTTCAAAAAATCCTGCCGCTTCTTCCGGGTCATCATCTTCTTCGCCTTCTTCACCCTCTTCAACTTCTGGCCACAACCGCGAATAAACATCTTCGGCCAAAGCTTTTGTCGCTTCATCGGCAAAAACCCGCTGCCGGATTTCTTCCGGCAATTCGGCGGCCAACAAATCTTGAGCCAGAAACAAACCCAGATGAAGCATCCGCCGACTGCCGGAAAGCGCCGCGCGTTGTTCGATTAACTGCCAGTTCAGTTGGTGACGAAACTGCCGAACGGTTTCGGCGACATCGCAAATCCAGATCAGCCGCGACCACAAATGCTTGGAACCATGCACGCACAAAATCAAAAGCGTGTCTTCGGGCGAAAGCGTGGCGATTGACCGCTGACAAAACGTAGCCGGTTCGGTTCGTTGCCACAGCGATTCGTATTCAAACCGGAAAGAAAAATAATCTGGAACGACGCGCCATTGAATTTCCACCATCACGTCGCGGCCATCATCCGACAACACATGTTCGCACTGGTAATCCAGAAACGCAGATTCCTGCGACGCGGCAAGCTGTACAAACGGTCTGTATCCGCGAACCATCAACAAATCTCTGGCCGCCAGCACGTCGCATTTGCGAACCAGCACATCCAGGTCAACAAATTCGCGCAGCGCCAAATTGCCGTAAACGGTTTCGGCCAGCACAGGGCCTTTGTACGGAATCGCCCGGATGTTTTGCTGTTGGAAAAGTTGAAGCAGGTTCAGCAGTTCGGCAGAAAGTTGCAGGTTGCGGCGGCTGATGGCGGAAAGAGAGTTTCGCAATCGCTCCTGGATCGGCGGCGTCAAAAATTCAGCGGCGATGGTTTTCAGATGCCAGCACAACAACGGGCTGAGTTTGTGTCGGCTGGCCAATCGAAAAAGATCGTCCCAGTCCAATTGTTGACCGGCCAGCGAGCGGATTCGTTCGGCGGCGCTGGCGTCCAAAATCGTTCGCGCGCAGCAAATCAACAGTTCATGCTCGGCGCGACCGATGACCGAACTGTGATTGATTGGCGACATGTTCAACAGAGGAACTTATCGGCTGTACTGTTGCGACAATTCACTGACTTTCGCCAGCGCCGTTTGGTGGTTGGCAAATCGTGAAGGGAATTCGACCACGAGTTCTTCGGCGATTTGATTGAGCGAATTCGCTCCTGTCATACGCGCCAAGACAAAACTGACAAGCTGGCCGTCATCGTTCAGCGTCGGCGAAAAATCCGAAGCGCGACGGCGCAATTGCAGCGGCGACAACGGCGTTCCGAAAAACGTGGATTGCCGAAATTCGGCTTTCACCATTCCCCGCCCCCGAATCGAAGAGTGCCAGTTCCAAACATAGTCTTCAGTCACCAGATTGGCGCTTAACCGAACCTGCGCCTCATCGCCGACTTGCACCGACACCGGTTGAAGAAATGGAAACAGCGCGCTGCCATACACCGCCGCGCCACCGCCCGGAGCATTGCTGAAACCGACGCCTTCGGCCAGCAAAGCGTCAAACCACACAAACACTCCATGCGCTTCGCCTGCTTGCGTGACATTCCAGTTGAGTTCTGCGCTGATGTTTGTGGATTCGATGGTTGAATAATCAAGCTGCGCCCAGAGTTTCGGTTCGGTCAAAAGCTGGTCGGCGGCAACGCGGCCTTTGCCCCAGGTGTTCAGCACGAGTTTGCGTGCCGCCTGCATGTTGAATCCGTGATTGTGCGTTTCCCACGGTTCGACAAAGTCCGCGTACTGTTTCGGCGCGGTGACAATTGCCGCCCACAGCGTGTCCTGTTGCGGAATCAAAACTCCGCCCGGAACCAGATGCCGTCGCCGCGCGTCCGCAATCGCGGCGAAATGATGCCCCAGCAACGGCAACACTCCGCGCAGGTCGGACACGATCACGTCCGCGCGTTCGGGCAGAGTGATGTTGGTTGAAAGGTCTTGAATGAACTCGATGCGGTCGGCGTAACCATTGGCGGCGGCGATTTCGCGCGCAACTTGAATGGCGTCGCTCGGTTCGATGGCAAACACACGTCGCGCGCCAAGCTGACACGACAGCAAAGCGCAAATGCCTGTGCCGGTTCCGATGTCCAACACGACCGAATCGGGTTTGACGGATTTCCGCAATGCCTCAGCATAAGCATTCATCCGCACTTGATCGGCCATCATTGAACCGTAACTGGCTACGCTGTACATAAGGAAAACTGAGTTTGAAAATCTTCGACAATCACGCGGCAAAGCTCCGGCAGAAACTTCGCGTCGGCGTGTGGCGTGACTTTGCGAAACGGAATTTGCCGACATAACCGCCCCAACGAAGTGAACTCCGCTGCACGCATCGGTTTGTCGAGCAGGTAATTTGCGTAGGTGTTGGCCACCAAAGTCATCAACATTCGATTGTCCGGCAAGGTTTCGACAAACGGCGCGCGCGCGTCGCTGCTGCGTTCATCCAACAGATAAATCGCTGCCAACGGCAATGGCTCCGATTGGAATCGCTGGCTGTCGTTCAGCAAATCCAGATAGCGTTTGTCCCAGGTCGGCGTCAGCAACGGCAAAGCGTCTTCGGTTCCGAACAACGCTTCCACCGAAGACGGCCACAATCGAATGCGCGGATAAGCCGGTCGCACAAAAAAAGCGCCCGACTGTTCGTCCAGCGCCACAATATCATCGGCCATCACCTTGTATCCGGCTTTGGCAAAGGCCGCTGCGGTCGTGGATTTTCCCGCGCCTGAAGTTCCAACCAATGCAATTGCCTTCCCATCCACGACGACGGCGCTGGCGTGTAAACACGCCACTCCGCGCAGCCGCAATACCAATCCGAGCACAGGCCCCAGCAAATACGTCGCCATGTCTTCCGGCGTTTGCGATTCTGGCCACGTCACCCAAAGTTCCGTGCCATTTCGGTCAAGAATGAACTCAGTCGAATCGGCATACAGCAACCGCAGGTATTCACCATCGGCCAAGTCCCAGGCTTGCATCACCGGCTCGCCTGCATCGTTTTCGTCAGCAGCAACGTAACGAATTTGCGCCGTGTGCAAAGTGCTTTCTCGCCAGACAGGCATTGTTTGCAAACGCACCTGCAAATCTACACCTGACGTTGGATCAATCGGGAATGCTCCGGGAAGAAAGCTGTCGGACTGTATAACCAATCCGTAAGCAGCACAAAAATTTGTCATATACGCCAGGACTGACGGCAGAAGCGGCTAGGTTTTATTCATGCCACCCCCACCGCCATCAGCCATTCCATTCATATCCACTGCACGGGTGATTTCGCTGATGTTGCCGTAAATCACCAGCTTGGGGTTTTGATAAATTTTCCGAGTCGGGTTTTCGGCAGAGTTCTCCGAAGTATTGGTCGCGTTTTCGCGGTTCATAGTCATAGTCTCCAAGTGTGATTGGTGACTGATTGCCGCGGAAACGTTCAGCCAATTAGTTGTGATTCGTTGACGAACCTTCGCTCGTCAAACGGTTGTGATAGCGGTTCAGGTCTTGTTCATCATTCCGCCGCCGCCGTCGGCCATTCCCATCATATCTACGGCCTGAGTGATTTCGCTGATGTTGCCGTACAGCATCAATTCGGGACTTTGATACGCTTTCTTGTCGCGTTCATCTTCATTCAAGTTGTCTGTGCCGACCGAAGTGTTTGGATACATTGATTTCCTCCTGATGTGACGACTTACCGCTTTGACGCCAGCGCCGCCAGCCAACAATTCAGGCTTAACGGTCGAGCGTTCATCCACAATCGGTAATCGTCAGTTTCTCCCGCGCAAGGCGGGATGGCGTTTCGTTCAACAAAATTTGCCAGCATTGGCACAGGGGCAAAGCGATCAATCCAGTGTGATCCGGGATTTCGCAACGTTTCGACAAAGGGGCTGCCCGTCAAAGGCGATTTGGGGCGGGCACAGACTGGTTCCGGTAATATCCCACGCATGCTCGCGCGCAACAACTCTTTTTTCACCAGGCAGGGCACGGGCGGCAACGACAATGTAAATTCCAACAACCGCAAATCCGCCAACGGATGCCGGTGTTCAATCGGCTCTCTGGTCACGGCTTCGTCGTGATTTTCAAAATGCTGCGACCACATCGGCGCATTCAACACGCGGTAAATTCGCGGGCGCGTCGGATGCGGCGTCTGCTCCTGGTTGAGTTCCTGCCAACGGTCACGCAGATTCAACCGCGCAACAAAATCAGAATTCAGCCAGACGGGAAACTCCGGGTGCCAGGTTTCGCCGCGCCGCTGTCGCCACCACGCGCGAAGCCCTACGCGCGGAAATTCCCGTTGCGTCCAACCATACCGCGCCAACTCGATCAGCAACCTGCCGAATCGCCGCCGTTTGAACAATTCGCCGAAATACCAGTTCGGCAATTCAAAAAAAAACGTGTCGCCATCCGAACCGGTCAGCACGACCCGATGCCGCTCGCCCGATTGCCGGACAAAATCCAGATGGTGTTTGAAAAACGGATTGTTTTCCGGCTCCGGCAAGCGATAACCAGAATCGTTGGCTCCGGCAAACGGCAGGTATTCATCCGCCACAAAAAAATGAATCGGGATGTTCAGCTTTGCAGCGACCAAGCCAGCGTAATGCCGCTCTTCGTCGGGAAACAGCCGATCATAAACCGCCGTATGCGCTTCCATCTGAAAGCCGTCTGACCGTTGCGACAACAATTCGTGAGCAATGGCGGCGACAGCGGGCGAATCCAATCCGCCGCTCATCTGCACGCTGACGCGATTCGTCCGCAACCGATCCGCGACAGCCGCGCGCAACAGTTCCAGAAACTCATCCACGTAATCCTGTTTGCGGCGATAGCGAATCAAATCGCCTTCGGGCAGATTCCAGTACCGACGCACCCGAATTTCACCCGCCGAACAAGTCAACGTGTGCGCCGGAGGCAACCGCTGAATGTCAGCGAACGCCGTCGTTCGCAAATCCTGATTCGATTCAAAGAGCAAAAAATCGCCGATGGCCTGTTCGTTCAATTCGTCCGAAACTGCCGGATGCAATCGAACGCAATCAAGCGTGTTGCTGAACACGAACTGGCCGGCGACTTGAGCATAAAAAAACGGCTTGATGCCGAAATGGTCGCGCGCACAAAACAGTTTGCGGGTTCGCCCGTCCCAAATCGCAAAGGCAAAATCGCCCAGCAGATGGTCAACGCAACGTTCGCCCCAAACCTCGTACGCGCTCAGGATCAACCCGGCGTCGGTGACGTTGTTCGTAACGGTCTGGCCTTTGGCGCGAAGCCGCCCGATCAATTCCGTCCGCGCGTCAATGCGAGCGTCCGCCGTGATCCACAGTTCGCCCAAACCGCACGGCTGGCGTTCGCCGAGCGATTCTTCCGTCGTTTGCAATAACGCATGACCGAATCCGACATTATCAATGACCGAAATGTTCTGTGCGTCCGGCCCGCGAAACGCCAGCGAAGCCGTCATTCGTTGCAGCAGTTCTTTGTCTACCGGACGATTGTCGGAATGACAAAGACCGACGATGCCGCTCAAGGCAATCGAACCTCCGGCGGCAAAATTGCGGCTTCAAACGGCGCGAAACGTCGTTCGACATCGGCTTGATCGTTCAACACCTGCCCGAACAATTCCACCCAGGCGTGAGCTTCCATCGTTTGTCGCTCCTTGCGAACTCCGATGCGAAGTTCGGCTTCGATTCCTTCGCGGCGCAACATCCACCACAGCACCAATGATTGCGGCAAACAGTTGGCGGCAAACAAACTGTGACGGGCGGCACTACTTATCAACTGAGCGACAACTTCAGCAAATCGCCTTTCACCGCAAAGACGCAGAGTTCCGCAGAGGTTTCGCAGAGGTCTTTCAACCAATCTCTGCGCTTCCTCTGCGTTCTTTGCGCCTCTGCGGTGAATTGAGAGCAAAGCTGCCTGCGTGCGGCGAAGCCCAAACCAGCGCAACAGCAAAACAACAACCGGCAACAACAGCCAGGCAGTCAGCCACAGCCGTCGTTCGTTGCCAGACATCGCTTTCCATCGCGCCAGTTTGTTCATCCCTGCAACTCCACCAGGCCGTGCGCCAGCAGTTTTTCCAGCAGATCAGTCAAATCCTGACGCAAGATTTCTTCGGTGACTTCGTATTCGCCGAGCAAAGCGTCAAACGCCGACTGAATCGAATCGCTGGCCGTCAACACCTGCCACATTCGCGTTCCCATTGGGTCGAGTCCGAAATACTGCTCGCTTTTCAGGTTCAGCAATACGGCTTCTTCGCCGATGACGTTGACCAAAGTATCCGGCGGAATGACGATTTTGGCAGCAAACGAAATTGACATAGTTTTTTCCATCAACAATCGGTTCAACCGATTCCTCGCAACAGCCCTTTGGCGCTCATCATCACCAATCGCGGCTGCGAAGCGACCAGTTTCAAATACATCATCGCCAGGTCATCGCGCGTCACGGTGGAAAGCACCTGTTTCAACTGGCCATCAATGAAATCAATCAGCCGGTCGTAATCGTCATCCGAAAATCCGTCCAACACTTTGCGAACCAGCCAGTGCAAATCCAGTTCACGTTTCAGCCCGCGACTTTCCGCGTTGACTTTGCGCCCTTCCAGAATTGCTTCGACGACGGAACGCACACCGCGAAAACCTGTCACCACGCCACCAACCGTCGTCACTTTGACTTGCGCGGTGGAATCGCCAACCAGAAACACGCGCGAACTGATTTCCTTCACTTTGGCCGAATACTCGTATTTGTGCATCGGAACCATCGAAGCTTGATACTCCAACGGCTTCCAATCGCGTTCGGCCAAAAACGATTTCAAACTTTCGCTGCCTTCTCTGGGTTCGTCGGAAATCAACCCAACCGCGGCAATGTCATCGGATTCGGGAATCAGCCAGTAAAAATACTTCGTTCGTTCGCGGTCGAACCAGACTTGATAAGTTTCGCGGCTGACATCTTTCGGCAACTTGATGCGCGCTTGCAGCAACGCCGTTTGCAAATGTCCGTTATACGAAGCGGCTTTGGCTACGGCGCTGTAAACCCCATCCGCGCCAATCAGATAATCTGCCGTTTCGCTTTTGTCTTCGCCTGTGATCAGGTCTTTGTAATGAATGGCGACTCCGTTCTGCCCAGAGACAAACGATTGAAAACGACGCTTCAATCGAATTTGCACTCCTGCTTCTTCAGCCATTCGCGCCAACATCAGGATCAATTTTTCTCTGGCAATAATCAGATCGGGGCGATCCAGCTCCATTCGTGAAGCTCTGGATTTTGAAAACAGATCAATGTGTTTAACTTCGTTGAGAATGATTTCGTGCGGAACGAATCCCAGCACTTCGTTGATTTTGTCTGTAACGATCAGTGTGCGTACTGCCGGGTCAATCGCCGCGGCTCGTTCGTAAACGTCCACTTCGACTCCGGCTTTTGCCAGCAAGTAAGCAGCAAACAACCCTGACGTCGAAGCGCCTGCAATGACAACTTTCATGTTAATGAGCTATTCCGGCGGGGGCCGGTTTTCTCCTTTGGGGTTTTGGAAAAGTTCGTAGTGCGGCCAATATACGTTTGGGGTTATGACCGCGCAAGAATCCGTACAGCTTTTTCTTCACACCTTGTTCTGGCGCGTTTCCCACTTGCCACGGAAACTGATCCAGAACGAAAGCGCGATCAATCGAACATCTAACAGAAAACTTTGTTTGCGGATGTACAGCAAGTCGTACCGAAACTTTCGCTGAGCGACAGAATCTTTGGCGATGAAAATCGTCGCCAGGCTGGTCAAACCCGGACGCACCGCCAGCCGTTCAATGAAGCCGCGCACCTGTTCATACTCCAACCGCCTGCCTGTTTCGTCGTGGATGATTTCGCCGACAGCCAAAGCTCGCGGGCCGACAAAGCTCATTTCTCCGCGCAAGATGTTGATGATCTGCGGCAATTCATCCAAACCTGTCGCTCGGAGCAATCGCCCGACGCGCGTGATGCGTTGATCGTTTTCCGTCGCCTGTTTCAAGCCGTATTTTTTGTCAGCGTCGGCAATCATCGTTCGGAATTTCAGCACCGAAAATCGTTTGCCGAATCGTCCCCAACGTTGCTGGCGATAAAAAACCGGGCCGCCGTCTTCCAGCTTGATGAAGATCGCTACCAGCAACGAAACCGGCAGCGAAACCAGCAACATCAACAAAGAAAGAGCAACGTCCAGCGGACGCTTCAACGCAGGCTCTCGGTGATTCCGCGAACGGAAAAAAGAGACAAGATCAATTCCGTTTGGACTGGCCGGCAAAACAGCTTCGTCGCCCGGTGATTGGTAAAAGTGTGGGTTCATTCCGATTGGTTCTTTTCAGTTAAGACTACCCACGTGTCAGTAGCCCGCGCGTCAGCAAGGGCTTTCATTGCTCGACCTCAGCCCTTCCTGACGGTCGGGCTACTGACACATGTTCTTGCTGCAACTTCGCACAGCAAATCGTTGTATTGCGCCGTCACTCGGCGGCGGCTCAAATTCTCTTCAACGTAGCGTCTGCCGTTCGCTCCGAACTGGCGCAACCTTTCAGGTTGACCGGCCAATCGCACAATCGCTTCGGCCATTGCCGCAGGGTCTTCGGGCGGAACGCCTTCGCCGCAATCGGCCTCTTTCACCAACGAAGCGATTTCCGAATCCAGCGGAACCGAAGCCAGCACAGGTCGCGCGCTGGCCATAATCGAATAAGTTTTGCTGGGAACGTTTAATTGCCCAAGTTGTTTGTTCAAAGTCACCAACGACAAATCCGCCGCGCCCAGCATTTCCGGCAACACTTCTTTGGATTGAGTGGGCAGAAAGCGAACGTTCTTCAAACCAAGTTCGCTGGCTCGGCTGACCAAACCGGCTTTGGCGTTTCCTTCGCCAACGATCAAAAACTGAATGTTCGCATCGTGTTCCAACAGTCGCGCGGTTTCGATGACGTTGTCCAGCATCGCAATGAAGCCCAAGTTCCCCGCGAACATAACCACGAAATCTCCGTTCAAGCCGTGCGCCGCGCGAAAACTGTTTTGGCGTTCAACCGGGCGAATCGCTTCGACGTTTGCCCAGTTCGGAATGACCGCGATCTTTTCGTCGGGCACGCCTTTTCGCAACAGGTTGTCTTTCATCCCGTCAGAAAGCACAGTGACGCGAGCCGAAGCTCGGTAAATGAATTTTTCCAGGTGTTGAAACGTGCGAATCAGCAGCGGATTGCGAAGCTGGTCAATCAGCACCAAACAATCCGGCCAAACATCCTGGACGTTGAAAACCATCGGCACTCGTCGCGCCAGACTGACCAACCAGCCCGAAAAGCCAACCGTGATCGGAGGATTGATGCACAAAATCACGTCCGGCTTTTCGGCCATCAGCCCACCAACAACCGACATAAACGTGTAGCTCAGATAATTGATACCGCGTTGAAAGCCGCTGGCGTTCGGCGGAACGTAAACAAACGTTCGCCACAAATCCACGCCATTGAAATTGCTGCGATGAATCAGTTTGCCGCGATATTCCGGCGCAAGCTCTTTGCCGCCGTAATGCGGCATGCTCGTGACGACGGTGACTTGATTGCCCATCGCCACCAAGTCTGTCGCCAAATCCGTCACCAATGGCCCCGTGCCGGTCAGATCAGGATGAAAGCGCATGTGGAGAATCAGAATTCGCATCTTAAAAATTTAGTCGGCTTTCTCCACCAGAAAATTGCCGATGGCCAGCACATCCATCTTTGTGCGCTGGAAACAATCAATCGCTTCTTCGGGTTTGCAGACTACGGGTTCGTTGTCGTTGAACGAAGTGTTCAACACGACAGGAACTCCGGTCAGTCGGTCGAATTCCGTAATCAATTGCCAGTACCGTTCGTTCTGCCTGCGATTGACGGTTTGCAATCTGCCGGTTCCGTCCACGTGAGTCGGGGCCGGAATCACAGAGCGTTTTTCCGGCTTCACCGAATAAGCCATCAACATAAACGGCGACGGATGCGAACGCTCGAAGTATTCGCCGACTCGGTCTTCCAAAATCGAAGGCGCAAACGGACGGAACGATTCCCGATGTTTGACGCGACTGTTCAGAATGTCTTTCATCTCGGCGCGGCGAGGGTCAACGACGATGCTGCGATTGCCCAACGCGCGCGGGCCAAATTCCAATCGCCCCTGATACCAACCAACGATTTTCCCTTCCGCAATCCGCTTCGCCGTTTCTGCCGCAATGGTTTCATCCGCAAACTCCGAAATCCTAAATCCTAAATCCTGAATCCTGCCTAACGCGACCCCAATCTTTTCACTTGAAAACTCCGGCCCCCAGTAAGCGTGCTCCATCACGAAATCGCGCGGCTGCCCCAACACTTGATGCTGGACATAAAACGCCGAGCCAATCGCCAATCCCGCGTCGCCCGCCGCAGCCTGCACATAGACTTGCTCAAATGGAGTGCGGTCGAAAATTTTTCCGTTGGCGACGCAGTTGTAAGCCACGCCTCCGGCCAGACAAACGCGCCGAACGCCGTGCCTTTCGTACAAGCGATTCAGCAAAGCCATGACTGAATCTTCCAACCGCGATTGCAACGAAGCCGCAATGTTGAAATGACGCTGCTCGACCGGCGCGCTGGCTTCGCGCGCTGCGCCCAGGCGTTTTTCCAGATGATCGGAAAACAGTTTGCCGATGACCGGAATGCCTTCTTCCCAAGTGATGTCCGAACCGACTTTGTGGTGAATGAAGTAATCCAGGCCAAGTTGGAATCTCGGCTTGCCCTTGCTGTCTTCCAACAAAACGATCTTGGCGAATTCATCCTGAAATTCCGGCTGGCCATACGACGCCAAACCCATCACCTTGAATTCGTCGCCGTAACGCGGAAAACCCAAATACTGAGTTATCGCCGTGTAGAAAAATCCCAGCGAGTGCGGAAAGGCTATCGAACCGTCAATCGTCATGTTCGTGCCGCGTCCGACGCCCCACATCGTGCTGGCAAAATCTCCCAGCCCGTCAACGGACAACAACGCAGCGTCTTCAAAGCCGGAAACGTAAAACGAACTGGCCAGATGAGCTTTGTGATGTTCAACGCGCGTGACTTCGGCGGTCAGCGTTGCCGCGTCAACGTCCAAAGCTTTGGCCACGTCTTCTTTGATTCCGGCGAACTTGCCCTGCGGAGCCAATCGCCGCAAAGCCATCTGCGGAATCTTCAAAGCGTACAGCAGCTTCTTGTCCAGATTCGCCCGCGTGTCACGAGCAACGGCAATGTGCGTCAACTCTTCGGGTTTGATGCCCGCCGTTTCCAGACAGTATTTGACCGCCTGGTAAGGAAAGCCCGCGCAATGTTTGATGCGATTGAAGCGTTCTTCTTCGGCAGCGGCGACGAGTTTTCCGTCGCACACAATCGCCGCCGAAGCATCCGCGTGATAAGCGTTAATTCCCAGAATGTACATTGATTACTTCTTCTCTTCCTTCTCTGCCTGAATCATCATCCGCACAACATCCGGCATGAAATGCTGAGCCTGCCAACCCAACACGCGCGCGGCTTTTGATGGATCGGCTCTGCCCGCGTCAATGTCAGCCGGTCGCAACAGCGCGGAGTCAATTTCAACGTGATCGCGCCAGTTCAAGCCGCACGCCGAAAATGTCGCAGCCGCGAATTCTTCCAAACTGAATGTCTTGCCCGTGGCCACAACAAAATCTTCCGGCGCGTCTTGTTGCAACATCAACCACATCGCCTGCACGTATTCCGGCGCCCATCCCCAATCGCGTTGAATTCCAAGATTGCCTAACTGAAGCTTTTCTCCGCTGCCAGCAGCGATTCGACAAACAGCGGCAACGATCTTTTTGGTGACAAAGCGTTCGGGGCGCAGCGGCGATTCGTGATTGAACAAAATCCCCGAACAAGCGAACAGGTTGTAAGCTTCGCGGTAATTGGCGGTTTCCCAAAAGGCCGTCGCCTTAGCCACGGCGTAAGGACTGCGCGGATGAAACGGCTGGCTTTCGTCGGCGGCAACGTCGCCCGTGTCGCCAAAACATTCGCTGGAACCGGCGTTGTACAAACGAATCGGACGTTCGGTAAAGCGAATGGCTTCCAGCAAATTCAACGCGCCCAGCGCAATGCTTTCCAGCGTTTCGACCGGTTGATGAAACGACAGTCCCACCGAACTTTGCCCAGCCAGATTGTAGACTTCATCCGGTTGAACCTTCGTCAACACTTGCAGGACACTGCGAAAATCCGTCAGCGACATGGATTCCAACTTCACGCGGTCGCGCAATTCCAGCCGCTGCAAATTGCCGAACGAATTGATCTGAGCGTCGCGCGAAGTCCCAATCACCGCGTAACCTTTGCCCAGCAGAAACTGCGCCAGATACGCGCCGTCTTGACCGGAAATTCCGCAGATCAATGCTTTCTTCATCGCCTGTAAAATCCAACCGTGTCAGTAGCCCGACCGTAAGGAAGGGCTTGGGATTCGTAAGCAACGCCCTTGCTCACGCTCGGGCTACTGACACTTCACAAGAAACTCGTGAACGCGGCGCTCGAAATTGTCGAAGGAAAAATACTCCAGGCCTTCAGGCACGATTCCGCAAGGTTGATTCAGCGCGTGCCGAATTCCTTGCCGGATTTCGTCGGGCTTCGCCGGATTGACCACCTTGCCCAACATTCCTTCGCGCACGGCTTCGTAACCGCCGTCCACGTTGCTGGCGACAACCGGAATGCCAGCGGCCATCGCCTCTAAAAACACAAACCCGAATCCTTCGCCTCGACTGGGCATGACGTAAGCGTCCGCCAGTCGGTAATGATCCAGCTTCTCCGATTCGGCGACGTAGCCGGTGAAAACGACTTTCGCCGAACCGTCCAACCGTCTGGCTTTTTCTTCCAACCGAGCGCGATCATCGCCGTCGCCCATCACCAAATAAGCCAAGTCTGGAATCTCCGCTTGCAAACTGGGCAGCACATCCAGAATTTCGTCAAACCCTTTGTACCGTTCATTCGCCGACAACCGCCCCACAGTCGCCAGCACTTTCTTTCCCGTCAGGCCATATCGTTCCAACAACGCCGAACTTTTTTCGCCGGGTGAATATCGGGCCAGATCAATCGCGTTCGGCATGATGAATTGCTGGCAATCCTGCGGCGCTGCCCAGTCAAGAAACTTTTTCATCGTCACGTTGCTGATCGAAATCACCGAGTGGATGCGTTTTGCCAATCGGTTAATCAACGCGCTTTGATGCGGTTGCCAGGCGTCAATTCCGTAAATCATCAACACCAATGGAGCTTGATGCCGACGGCTGGCCAGCCACGCGAACGGCAGCAGATTGATGTGCCCGCAAATCACCAGATCGAATTTGTCACCGAACATCGCCTCACTGAAAACGGCTTTGGCATACTTCGCTTTGCTGTTCAATCCACTGGTCACGAAGCGCAGCTTATCGGGTAACTCGCCCAATTCGTCAGAAGCCTGACGCGGAATAGCGACGACTTCGCTGACTTGTGGGCTGCTGCACAACGAAGCCAGAAAATCGCGGTTGTATTGCGCGATGCCGCCTTTCACACCGTAAGCGTCTGTCGTTAAAACCAAAATTCTCATAAGCCAACACGCTTGACCCAATGCCCAAGCACGACAAACGTCCACAAACGCGACCACGTCAATTGACCGCGCTGGAACTGTTCGACAAAGCGGTTCAAATTCAAACCGGGAAACACTGCCGCGTCATCAAGATGTGAAATGCCGTCACTCACCACTTGCCGCAAAGCGCCGCGCATCCAACGATCCATCGGAAAAACAAAACCTTGCTTGGGGCGATTGGCGATTCCGTCGGGTAACAATTCTCCGGCGGCTTCCAGCAGCGTAGTTTTTTGCCCGCTGCCCGCGACTTGCGCGGCCACGCAACATTCCACCAATTCGTGATCCAGCAACGGCACGCGCAATTCCAGCGAATGCGCCATGCTCATCGCGTCGCTGTCTCGCAACAGAGTGCCGCGCATATAACCTTGCAACTCCAACAAACTGACTTGAGTCGCGCCGCTTAATCCGGCCAGCGGCTCTTCCAAACCGTAACAGACGGAATCAAAACCCATTCGCAACAACTCGCCGTCTGACCACATCGCGCGCAAAGTGTTGTACCGCTCCGTCAGGTTCAAACCCGCGCCGATTATTTCCGCCGCGCGTTCGCCTTTGCTGCCGCCGCCCGCCGCCAACTGTCTGAAACTTTTTGGCAACACGCCAGCCAACGCAGACCAACGCTCCATCTGCGGCAACAACGCGAAGCTGCGATAGCCGCCGAACAATTCATCTCCGCCTAAACCAGACAGCACGACTTTGATTCCGTTGCGAGCCACCGCCGACGACACGACATAAGTATTGACTCCATCGGCGCTGGGCAAATCCATTGCGGCTACGGCTGCGGAAACCATCTCGACGGCTTCGTCGTCGCTGAGCAAAACGCGCTGATGCTCCGTTCGATACCGGTTGGCAACGGCTTGCGCGTATTCCGATTCATCAAGCTCCGCGTCTCGAAATCCAACCGTGAAAGTTTTGATCGGCGACGACGAAGTTTGCGCGGCCAAAGCCGTGACTATCGAAGAATCAATTCCGCCGCTCAAGAAACTGGCGACCGGTACGTCGGCGAGCAAGTGCTCTGCGACTGCGCGTTCCAGATGCCGACGAACCGTTTTGATCGTTTCGGCTTTTGGCTGAGCCGTCGTCGAAATCGGATTCGGCGACCAATATCGAAACCGCTCAACGATTTTGCCTTCGCGGATTCGCAGCCAATGACCGGCGAGTAACGATTCACCGCCTTCGATCAAAGTCAGCGGCTCCGGCAACGAACCGAAGCGAACAAGCCCGGCCAAACCCGACGAATTCAATCGCCGTTCGATCAACCCCGAAGCCAGCAGCGCACGAACTTCCGAAGCGAAAACGAATCGGGTTTTGTCGGCGTGGAAGTAAAACGGTTTGATGCCCAACCGATCTCGCGCGCACCACAATTCCCCAGCGGCTTCATCCCAAATCGCCAACGCGAACATTCCGCGCAACCGGGACAAACATTCGCGTCCCCACATGGCATAAGCTTGCAAGACGGTTTCAGTATCGCCGCTCGAACGCCAGCCGTTTTCAGGCGCAGGCAACGCGCGTCGAACTTCGCGGTGGTTGTAAATTTCGCCGTTAATGACAATCCAATTACCAGTTCGCAGGTCGCGCATCGGTTGATGCCCTGCGGCGCTTAAATCTTGAATCGCCAATCGAGTGTTGCCCAACCAAACCTCGCCGCCTTTTGTTGAAACAATCTGGCTGCCTAAATCATCCGGCCCACGGTGATGAATCGCGCCCAGCATGCGCTTCATCGCAGCTTCAGGCTGAATGTTGTCGCTACGATTTGTAGCTATTCCTGCAATTCCGCACATAACTCTTATTTATCCCGACAACTCTCATGACCTCTAAGCTGGCAGAAAAATAGGGGCAGAAAGAATTTCATATTTTTTCTGCCTACATCTTTCTGCCAGCAATGTTTTCGCACCTGCTCAAGATATCTTCATAACAATTCGTCATTTGGCTAGCCACCCCATCCCAGCCGAATTTCTCTCTCGCCCATTGAGCGCCGCGCTCACCCATCGCTGCGGCTTCGTCGGAGTGATTCAACAAGTACAACATTCGGTCGGCCATCGCTTCGGCAGATTGTTCCACCCAAAATCCGCAGCCGACAGATTCCACTTCTGCCCACGGAATCGTGTGCGTAGTCACGACAGGCGTTCCGGCTGCCAAAGCCTCCGCCACGCTCAGCCCAAAGTTTTCCGAATCCGAGCACAACACCAACATCGCCGCGTCGTTCAACAATCGTGCTTTGGCTTCTCCCGCGACCTCGCCAACCCATTCCACCGAATCAGCCGCCGAAGCAAACAACGGTTCGATCTGTTTGCGATGATTGCCCTCATCCGGCCCGGCAATCACCAGCCGAGCTTTGGGACAACCGGCCTTGATTTGAGCAAACGCCGCCGCCAGCAAATCCAACCGTTTGATCGGATGAATGCGACCAAGAAACACAATCTGTTTTTTGTTTTTCTTCGTGTCTTCTTCGTGTGCCTTCGTGGATGAAATGGTCTCGAATTCAATGCCGTGAGGAATAGCGACAATCGGTTTGTTCAGGTTGTAAGCGGCAATCGCTTCGGCTTCGCTGGCCGAAGTCGCGTGCAGCAATCGCGCGCCCAGCAGGTTTTCACGCTCCGCCAAATGCCAGGCGATGAACTTGCGCACCGCTTCGTGATTCATCGCGCCACGATCCAGCATACCTCTGGGAGAAATCAGGTAAGGCAATCCGGCTTTTCTGGCCGCACGCATCGCAGCCCACACCGTCAAATTCCACAGCCCGTGAATGTGCATCAAATCGAAATTGGCAGCTTCGGCAATCAACGCTTCTGCCAATCCCTGAACAGCAAAAAAGCGTTTCGGCCAGCGACGTTGAAAGTGTTTGACCGGAACGCCTTCGTAAGTTTGTTGTTCTGTCGAAGCAGGAAAATCGCCTGAGCCGTTGGCGGTGGTCGTGAATACCGAAGCATCCACGCCCGCTCGCCGCAGAGCTTTGCACAACCCCAAAATGCTGCGCGGCGGCCCGCCATACACAAACGCCGGAGCAAAGTAAGCCGCCACGTGAAGAACTCTCACCGTTGATAAGACAAAGAAGCTATCCGATCGCCATTCTGCGGACGACGGAAATCGCCGAAGATGATTTTTGCGACAACAGGAATCGGTCAACCAAGACCGTGACCAATGTCAGATAAACAATCAATGTCGCCGATTGCCCCAGAGTCTTCACCCAGGAACGTTCGAAGATGTACAGACTCAGCCAGAAAATCACCGTGCCGACGGCAATCGCCAATTCTCGATGAACGATCAGCCGGAAAAACAAACCGTACAACAATCCCATCACCGCGCCCCAAATCAGAACCGGCACAAACATCCAAGGCACGCCGAAATCCAGATACGATTCCGCCGCATAGCCAAACGCGATGCTGGTGTCGTTTTCTGCATTGGTTCCATCGTCTCCGCCAGCGACCCAAATGCCGGAATACTTTCTGACCATTTCGCTGTCTGACCGCAGCCCGGCTTTTTCAGGAAACAAAAATCTAGGTGTGACGACGTGCAACAAAGCCGATTGCAGGATTTCACCGTTGGTGTGCGGCAATTCTTTGGGAACGCGGCTGACCGCCAACGCCGGGTAATAAACCACCCACAACCGATCTACCAACGCATCCGTTTGATCGGCGACCTGGCCGCCTTCTCCTGATACGAATTTTCCCAGCGCCGCCCCGATGTAACTCAACCGTGTTTCGGTGGAATTGGCGAAGGCTTCGTCAGAAACGAATTTGGATCGGTAATCCACTTTCACCGCCGTCCACAACACCGCCAAAAACAAGGCCGCCGCCGCCATTCCGCCGAACACCGCCCAATGCCGAAAACTTTTCGCGTTAAACCGTTCCAGCAACACTATGGTCGCAATCGCCAACGGTTCGCGGAATCCGGCAAAAAATCCTGTGATTCCAATGACCACTTCCAAACTCAAAATCAAAACAATCCATGGAGTCTGAAGTTTTGGCCACACCAGTTTTCGCAACAGCAAAAACAACAGCGCCAGTCGCAAAAACGACAGGGATATGATCGCTTGAGTAAATCCCGGAATTTGCCAGGCCAGCGCCGACACGCCGCCAACGACTGCAAACGAAACCGCATACCCAATCACCAGCACGCGCAACGACAAGCTTTCTGCCAAAAGCTCCGTTTCAGTTTTGAACGCCCGGTTGAACAGCTTTACTCCGACAACCAGCCCAACCAGCAACGCCACCAAACATCCCATGCCGATCATGACCATCGGGCGGTAATCGCTCATTTCAATCGCTTCCAGCTTTCTGCCGGTCACGCCGTGGTAATACACGCCCAAAAACACCTGCACCCATTGATGCGTAAACGCCAGTTGCAACATCGGGGGGCCGCCAATGTTCGGCAAAAATTGCCAGCCCGCCCACAGTACAATCACTCCGGCTGCGCCCAACCAATCGTTCGTCACAAGAAATGCGGCAACAGCCACAGCTAAAACTATTCCGACTAAATTGACGGATTGCCGGGTTGCCGGTTGCTTTAATGCTAATCGAAAATTCATATCGCCTTTTGAAAACTGATTGGGGCAACGGTTTGTGCGGATGCTGTTTTCAGCAATTCGGGCAGCGCGCGGTGATAGGTTTCATAAACATACATCGCGCCGATGACTTGAGCAGGAGCAGCGCCACGTTCGAACCAGCGATTGACGACGGCTGTGACTTTTTCACGTCCCAGCACGTGGCAGCTAATGGAATCGGGGCTTAAGATCGCGCCTTCGATGCGGCGACGCGCTTCTGGAGTTCGCCAGTAAACTTCGTCGTCGGTGTAATTTCTGATGCGCGGGCGAGCGGGCAATCCCAACCGAGCGAGCAAAGGCTGAGTTTTCTTCCACACCAACCGCCGCCCGCGTTCCATTTGCAATAACCAGTTCGGCGTCAAAATCGGCATGCCGGTTTTTTGGTTCGGGATAGTGGCAAAACAGGTTGGGTATTTCGCCCGCAACCATCGTTCGTGCAAATTCAATTCGCCGCGAACGACCGGCGGCAATCCCTGACAAAAATCGAAAAAAGCGTAATCGGTAAACGGTCGCCGAACGCGAAACCATGCACGCCAGGCTTCTCCCCAGCGGTTGGTGGATTGCGGCAATTTGTGATCGAACAACGCAAATCTGGCGGGCGCGCTTTCCAACTCTTCAACCTTCATTTCGGCCAGCGCCAAAGCTTCCGAATAATCCATGCCGAGTTCGGTTCCGTAATACGGTAGCTTGCTTATCACGCCTTCTGGCGTTGTCGCGTCGTTGAAAGTCGGGCCGCTGACCGCATCGCCGATGTAACCGGACAGATGCACGTCAATCAGTTCGGCTTGCAAAGGCAATGTTTCCAGATGCATCAAATCCGTCAAAGCAATCAATCCGTCGGTCTGGTGAATGTACTGAGTGCGCTGTTCCAACCAATCGGTTTTTCCCGATTCGCCTTCGCCGTAAAGCTCCTGAAACAACCATTTCGCGCCGACAGATTTGGCGGCGCGTTGCGCGTATCGCTGATCGTCGCAACCGGCAATGCCATAAGTAATCGCCGTCCAGGTGCCGGTTTGCGGAGCCGCTTCAGCCAGAATCGCACGGCTGTCCAATCCACCGCTCAAGGTTTGGCCGGGTCGTTTGGCTCCGGCCAACCGGCGTTTGACGGCCAATTGCCAGCGACGATGAAGCTCTTCGATCAACTCCGGCATTGGCCGCTGTTCAACCGGCGGAATATCCGACCAGCGCCAGTGCCGACGAAACTTTGGCGAACCGTTTTTCACCGTCACCACCGAAGCGCCCGCCACCATTTTCACAGCGGCGACATTGGTGCGATCTCCCAACCGAAATCCGCCAAAGCTGACCGCTTCTCGAATCGTTTCTGTGTCCGGTTCGGCGGAAACTCCAGGAGCCATCAATACTCCGCGAACGCCTCCGGCAAAGGCGAAACCTTGCGAAGATTGCGCCCAGTACAGCGGCAAACTGCCGAACCGATCATTCAGGATCGTCAATTCGCGTTCGCGGCTGTCCCACAAAACAACCTGATATTCGCCATCGAGTTTGGCAATTGCATCCACGCCGTTCGTCAACAGCTTTTCCAGCAATCGCCGCCGAAACTTGGGGCTGCACGTTTCGGTCGCGTCGGCAAATTCGATCAATCCGCCACCGTCAAACGCCTCGCCCGCCATCCACAACCAAAACCGTCCATCGGCGCTGACCGCCGGAGCGTAAACATTTTCGATGTATTGAGCTTCGGGCAATTCCAACAAACCGACCGTCAGATTACCCGACTGCCAAACGGCTTCGGTTTGCCCGGAATGAACTCGTAAAGCGCGTTGCATTGCGCCGACGATCAAATTCCCATTTCGGTTTTCACCGGCTGACAGCCAGCCGCAGAGCATTGTCATTCCGCTTTCGTGTGCTCCTGCTCAAAAACTGCCAACCATTGATCTGCAAATCGTTCCAAACTGAACCGCTCGACCGAACGACGCGCGGCTTGTCCGGCTTGCTCGCGGCGCGAAGTGTTCGACAAAAAATATTCGATCCCTTCGGCCAAAGCCTTTGCTGAAACTTCTGAACAAACCCATCCATCCGACTGGTGCTTAATCAACTCCGGCAGCGCTCCGGTGGGAAAGACGACGGATGGAATGCCAGCCTTTTTGGCTTCGACGTTGACCAAACCAAAACCTTCTTTTTGCTCAGGCAGCGAAGGACAACAATGAATCGCGGCGCGTGCCAGCAAGTTCGGCACATCTTCGCGCCAGCCCAGAAAATTTACGCGACCGACCAAATCCGACTGAGCGGCACGATCAAGCAGACTCTGGCGATAACCGGCATACGCAGGCGATTCCCAACCATCAATGTTTCCGACCACGTCCAGGCAAACGTCATAACCCAGTGCCACCAACATCCAAATGGCTTCGATCAACAGGTCGAGTCCTTTGGAAGGAATGATCTGTCCGACATAAATCACTTTGTTGGCTTCCCGTATGGCGTCACCTATCTGGCCTTCGTTCGACTGACGGTGCGGAACCGTGTTGTAAATGTAGCGGACTTTTTCCGGCGAAATTCCAAGCCCCAGCAATTCCTGCGTGGTGAATTGCGAATTACAGATAAACCGATTCGTTACGGAATTGACTGCCCAACGCCAGACCAATTCATGCCAACGCCCTGTTTCTGGAGCATTGCCCAAGCGCAAAATGACTTCGACGCCAATCAATCGCAGCAACACCAGCGCAGGCCAATTCCTCAACGCGGCGACAAATTCCGGCAACAACACATGCGTTGGCCGAAAGCGTCTGGCATCTCGGAGCAACCCCAGACTGGTCATCAACACATCCCACAAAAACTGCGCCAGTTTTATCGGGTTAAACAGTCGCCGCCCGAATCCATACCAGTAATATCCTGTTGACCAACTGGCTCCTATGTTTTCAGCCAGCGCGACTATGCGATGGTTTTCCCACGTATTGACGATGCAATGAACTTCGGCTCCGCGCTGGCGTAGCGTGCGTAAGACTTCAAAAGTCATGCGCTCCAATCCGGCGACGATGACCATCCCGCCGCAACAAGCAATCACGCGCACCCCGGACGGTTGCCGTTCAACACTTTGCTGATGAGTTTCTGGCTTACGCAATTCGTCGTAATACATTCAGGCTATGACAACCGTCTATCCATTCAAAACTTGAATGCTGCTTGATCGCTTCGTTGAAATACGCCACTGAACCAGGGTTGCGGTGCGGCTGATTGGGCGGCACAGTCGTGTCGTGAAGACAAACCACCCCGCCGGGAACCAACCGCCGAAGCGTGATTCCCCAATCGGTTTCCAGCCCCGAATACGAATGATCGCCGTCAACAAAAACAAAGTCGCATTGCTGAGGCATGTCGTTTTCAACTTCATGGCTGAAACCTTTCAAGAACTCGATTTTTGCCAGCACGCCCTGACGACCAAGTTCGCGGCGACAAATCGAAAAACACGGATGCTCTTTCCCCGGCAGTGATTCCCAAGGGTCAACGCAAACCAGCTTGCCGTCTTCGGCCAGCGCCCCGGCAATCACGCCCGCCGAAACTCCCATGTGCGTGCCGATTTCCAACGCCGCTTTTCGCCCGCTGGCCTGCTTTCTCAAACACTCAAGTTCGGCAGCGATGGTTTGCGAATAAGCACGGTAAAGATGCGCGGCATGCAGCACGTTCAAAATTCGCGGCCTGCGATTCAACCAGGCTGGCAATGGAAGATTCATTCTTTTCTTTCGCTGACGAATTCAGGCCAACGCTCTTGTTACCGCGCGCGGGATTGATTTGGCGACCGCTCGACAGGCAGCCAGCAAACCTTTGGTCGCAGCCGCAAACGAAGACTCATCCGCTTTCGCGCGACAGGCGGCGGAGTATGAGTGCCCGTTGGCAATTCGTTGTCGCACTCTCTCAAGCGCGACTCGCAATTCTGCGACATCGCCCATCGAAAAGATTTCGCCGGTTTCGCCCGGCACGATCAAATCGGGCGCGCAGCCCACGCGGTCGCTGACTATGCACGGCAAGCCCGTCGCCAGAGCTTCGTTGACCGCCAAGCCCCAGGTTTCGCTTTCGCTGGGCAACACCAAACAATCGGCAACGGCAAAGGCTTTACTCATTTCGGATTGATTCAAAAATCCCGCCCACACTGTAAGCACGCCCAACCGCTCGGCTTCGGCTCGGCATTCACTTTCCAACGGCCCGGCCCCGGCAACCAGCAAATGCGTTGACGGCACAACCATCGGTACGGAACAGGGAGCGGTAGCGACCTGATTCTTGCCAATATGACTATCTTGAAAAACCGGGGCGCTACCGCTTACCGTTCCGTACCGTTGCCACTCCGCACAAGCCAGCGCCCGAATCAGATCAAGCGGGCGTTTTTTCCATTCCAGCTTTCCGACAAACAACACAACAAAATCATCCGCGCCGAGTCCGAACTCCTGGCGCGCGGCGATCCTTCCCGCCGGAGTTTGAAACTCCGCCGCCGCTTGAGCAAAAAACTGATTGTCCACGCAATGCGGCGACGCAAAGACACGATCTGTCGCCGCTCCGAAATGTCGCAAGTATTCTTCCGCTCGTTTCCCGACTGCCAAAAAACCATCGAACCGCCGCAATAAAAAACCGGTCTTGGTTTCCCAGACCGGCCTGCGCCAACCCATCGGCGCGCTGTTCAAATTTGTGTCCCCTCGATAAAGCACCGGAACTCCCATTCGCCGACAAGCCCACAACGCTCGCAACTGAGTAACGGAATGCCAGCCGCCAATCAGGACAACATCGGGCTTTGAATCGGCAATCGCTCCGGCAATTTCCGGCACGTTGACTCCCCAAAAACTGTCGCTGTGGACGTTGTCGCCTGCTTGCGATTGGCGAACGACGCGGCAGCGATAACCTTCGGTCAGCGGCACATCCCAGTCAAAAGCTTTTCCAAACCCAACGCCTTGCTGTTCGGCAGTCGGCTGCGTTGCGTACAGCACAGTTAATTCCAGATCAGAACAATTGGCCGCAATGAATCGAAACCACGGCGCAAAGTATTGCGCCGGATGCGTCATCACGATGGTTAGTTTGATCGGCGGCATCATGTTCGTAGTTCCGCCTTCAGGCGGTTGTGTTCACTTGTCGAGCCTGCCGCCTGAAGGCGGAACTACGAACGCCATCAAATACATCCGCCAATTTTCCCGCCAACGATTCCGCCGAAAATTCTTTCATTTCATCCATCGCCACATCCGCCGGGTCGTAAACCGGGTTGGCCACCAGCGCGGCGAGTTCGTCATAAATCGCTTCGACGCGAGATTCCGCGCGCGCTGAATCTCCGTAAGTCACGACTCGCACCGAAGGCCGTTTCGCCGCTCGGCGCAGGATTTCAACCACGCTGCTGGCTTCGTGGTAAAGCGCCAGAATCGGTCGCCCGGCCAGCAAACCGGGATAAAGTTTGCTGGCGGTGTAATGCCTCTCGCTACTGCCGAGCATCAAAATCGCGCTGGCCTGTGTTTGCACAGTCAGCGCGTCCAGATAATCAATTCGCGGAGCCAATTCAGTCACGCAATCGGCAACGCCCAACTCTTCGGCGACAGGCAAAACCCTTTTGGGCGGCGTGTCGGTAGCCCGCGCGTAAGCAAGGGCTTTGGCATCATCGCTTAAGCTCTCCTTTACAGTCGGGCTACTGACACTTTGCGTTGCTTGGTTGCTTGTGCCGAAAAAATGCAGCCGCAATTTCCGGTACAGCTCCGGCTGGCGTTCGCGCAACAAAGCCGCCGCCGCCAACAACGCCCGCAGCGTTTCAAAGCCCAGCGGCAACAGAGTTCCGACATAACAAACGTGACAAAGCCCGTCCGCAGGATCGAAGTAAGGATTGGCTCGCGGCTGATTTCGCAATTGAGTGAAATCAGCAGGTTCGCCACCGAGCGGAATCGCCAAGTACAGCTTATCGTCGAAACCAGCATACCGCCCTCGGATCGCTTCGTAAGTTCCGGCAGAAACCGCCGTGATGGCATCCGCAGCGCGCGCAGCAATCGGCTCCAACCGCGTCGCAACAAAGCGGCTCAACCGACTTTTGAAATCCGGCTGACCATTCGCTCCACCGCCGACCGTCAATCCCCACGAACCAACCCACGGGTCTTGGTAATCCATCACGAATGGAATGCCGAAACGTCGTTTCAACAGCGGCCCCAACAGAGCCGGATAGCTGGGATAAATCGTGATGAACAAAACATCGAATCGTTCGCGCCGGAGCGATTCCGCGCAGGTTCGATACAGCCCGCGCATCGCCCGCAATCCCAAATCGCCAACGCCCAATCGCCGAGTCGTTTCGACCGGCCAGGCTCGGCTACGAACCACTCGCAAATCCGGCGGAACCAAATCTGCCAAACCCGGATCGAGCCGACTTTCGTAATCGCGCGGATCAACCGCAACAATCGTCGGTTCCCAACCGAACTTCGCCAAATGCGGAGCCAGCAACCGAACGCGATGCGTTCCCGCGCTGGTGTCGGGCGGGAAATGCGGGCTGACCATCAAAACTCGCCGCACACCTGCTTCAGCTTTCATCGCTTAAGCAACCTGCCATAAAGCTGCTCGTATTCACTCACAATCGCCGCATCGCTGAAACGGCGTTCGGCTTCGCGGCGGCATTCGCGGCGATCCAGTTCCGGCAAGCGTTCGACCAGCGCGGCCATTTCTTCCACCGTATCGCAAACAAAGCCTGTACGCCCTTCGGCGATGCCTTCGGGGACGCCGCCTTGTCGAAAGGCGATGATCGGAGTTCCGCACAGCAACGATTCGGGCAGGACTACGGGAAAAGGTTCCAGCCATTCGATGGGCAGCAACATCGCCGCAGCCGTTCCCAACAATTCGTTTTTCTGTTCGTTGTTGACCGTTCCAATGTAAGTGATGAGTTTGCCGTCAATCTGCGGTTCGATTTCGCGGTGAAAGTAATCCAGCTCTTCGGGCAGCGTCGAAAGATTTCCGGCAATGCGTAACGGGCGATTCACTCGTCGAGCGACTTCGATGGCGGAATGCAAACCTTTGCAGCGTTCCAACCGCCCCAGAAAAACCAGCGGCGCTGTGGCCGGATCAACATCCGCATTGAAGCGGTATTCGCTGACCGGCGCGCAGTTATAAATCACGCTCCAATCGCCGCCGCCCGGCAGCCCTGTATCGCGTATGACTTCGCTGACGGCGGTGAAATGCATTCGCCGTGCGCTTAACCGTTCAACAAAACGCATGTTCGCCGGATTGACTCGGCGCATGTAAGTTTGCACTTTCGGCACGTCCCAGCGCAGCACGCCGGTCAGGTAAGCCAGCCGCCCGAAGTTGTGAATGACATCGAATTTGCCTTTATCGCGCCAAAACCGCGCCGTCACCAAAGCCGTGTTGCGAATGTTGCTCCACCGAGTCCATTCGTTTTCACGTCCAAAAGTTTCCAACTTGCCCGAAGTTCGTGATCCCGGCGCAGCCCACATCGTGACTTCGTGTCCGCGCGCGTGGAGACCTTCGGACAGGTCGGCGATGACACGTTCGATGCCGCCGTAATGTTCCGGCGGCACTTTGATGTAGGGATCCATCAATAAAAGGATTCGCATAACTGGAGCGCGGACTTGCAGTCCGCCGGGAGCGCGGACTTGCAGTCCGCCGGGAGCGCGGACTTGCAGTCCGCCGGGAGCGC
>CADECP010000025.1:0-42703 GCA_902825875.1 uncultured Acidobacteriota bacterium | reverse complement strand
GTCCGCCGGGAGCGCGGACTTGCAGTCCGCCGGGAGCGCGGACTTGCAGTCCGCCTGGTTCGCGGACGTTCCCGTCCGCACGTCAATCTTTGGTACTTAACTTTGAAAAGGGCATTTTGTGACGGGCGGACGGGAACGTCCGCGAACCGGCAGCGGATTACAAATCCGCGCTCCGGCTCAAATCCGCGCTCCGGCTCAAATCCGCGCTCCGGCTGTTTACCGCCTTCAACAAAGCCCCTCGCTCTTCGGCGTGCTGCCAATGCCAGCGGCGCTTGGCCGATTCCCAAGCGGCCACTTTCGCCGCGCAGAGCAGTTCTTTGTTTTTCGCCCATCGTTTCAATCCGGCGGCCAACGCAGAAATGTGTCCGGGTTGATACAGCAGCGCCGCATTTCCCAAATCCAAAGCCAGCGGACGTTGCCCCGGCGTATCGGTAAACACCACAGCCAAACCCGCCAGCATGTAAGTGAAGGCTTTGTTCGTCAGACAAACGGCTCGATTGAAAACGTGCGCCTGCTCCAGCGCCAAGCCAATGTCATAGGCTCGGCAGCTTTCGATCATTGCGTCAGGGTTGATCGGTTCGTGATGAACCAGCCGCAAACCCGGCGCAAGCTCAGTCGCCAATCGTTGCAAACTTTCCAAATAACCGGCGACCGGATTTCCGCGCAGATGTAATTCAACTGCGATGTCAGCCAAACCAGCAGCTTGAATTACGTCTTCCAATCCGCGCTGAGGGCCGATGGTCTGGCTGAACCAGTACAACCGCAGAGCTTCGCCCGGCGCGCGGGAAAAATCCGGCGCACAATCGGGCAGCGGAAAAGTGTTGTGAATGGGAATCAGATGAACGCCGTATTTGTCGCGGTAAGCATCGGCCATCGCTTCGCTGCCAGCGGTCAAAAAAGCGGCTCCGGGCAGAATGTCGCGTTCGATGCGTTCGGCCAGTCGGTGAGACAAATCAGCGTCGGTGCTGCTGTCCTGTTCGGCACTGTGAAAGTCTTCCAAATCCAAAGCGTAAGGAATTCCGGCTTTTCGCCCGGCCATCGCCACCGCGGCCAAAGCTCCGGTTGTGCCTCCGTAAAACAAATCCGCCGGTTCGGCCAAAGCCGCCGCCAGCAGTTCGCCGTGAACTCGGCCATACCCGCTGGCCGCAACGTGCAATGGCAATTGATTCGGATGAATGAGCGTCGCCAGTTTACGCGCGGCTTTGTATCGCAATCCGGTTTTCAAATAAGTCGCACGCGCGCTGTTGCGGTCGTAATCCACCACAGTCCAACGCCAGCGACGCGAGCAGCGAACTTCTTCATCGGTTTTGGTCGCCCATTCGACGTGGCGAGTGCTAATCATTCGGACTTCATAACCGGCATCGGCAAAAGCGTCGGCGGCTTTCAACATACGCGGACAGGTAGAAAGATGACCGGCGGTGACGACCGTGATGCGTTTGGCCACAGCGGAAAAATCGCTCAGAGTTGGTAAAGCTCCTGATAATCAGCGGCGATTTCATCCATTGTTCGGGCGGCAGGAAGTTTGGTTCGCCAGCGATCAATCGTTTCGCCGGGATTGGTGGCGACTTCGGCCAGCACTTCGGCCAGAGCGCGCCAGTCGCCGGGTTTGACCAATCGTCCGTTGACTCCATCTGTCACCAATTCCGCCAAACCTCCGATGGCAGTGCCGATGACAGGCGTGCCAACGGCGTGAGCTTCGATGGCGACGGTTGGGCCGCCTTCCAAACACAGCGAAGGGCAACACAGCACGTCGTACCGGGCCAGCACAGCCGGAACGTCTTCAGCCGAAACTGCCGGAGCGAAAGAAACTGACGCGCGATTGCCAATCAGAGTTTTGATTTCGTTGACCAGCGATTGTTCGACGGAGCTTTTGACCGGGCCGCGAAATTCCACAGTGAGCGGCAAATCCACGGGCAAGCTGACAACGGCTCTGGCCAAATCCATCACGCCCTTGATCGCTTCAAATCGGCCAAGATAACCAACCTTGATCGTGTCAGTAGCCCGCGCGTAAGCAAGGGCTTCGGCTCCACTATTAAAGCCCTTGCTTACGCGCGGGCTACTGACACTTTTCCAACTCAACCCTAACCGATTCAGCGCCAGCTTCTCACGCGGAGCGCCGTTGGCCGCAACCGCGTTGAGCGCCCATTCGGTCAACAAAACAAACTTGTCGGCGGTTTCCAGCAACTCTCGCTGCATGGTTTGGTTGCGAGCGATCTGGTTGCTCATTCCCAAAGCCGTCCCAAACTTGCCCGGTAAATTTCGTGCGATGCCGCCAATTTCAGACGGGATGTTGCCAATCATCGTCGCTGCGCTTTTCGACAAGCCGCGATGTTGTAATTCGCAAGCGGCGCATTTGGCCGGTTGGCAAACGCCGTCGCACAGAGTTTCACCCCATTGCATCATCGAACCTCGCTGGCAGATGTACCCCAGCCCGCTGGTGTGACTGGTGACGATGACGCGCGCGTTTGCGGCTTTGGCGGCTTTCAATTCAGCAATTCCCAAACCAGTAACGAACGAATGAAAGTGGACAACATCGGGTCGTTGGTCGAACAGCCAGCGGTGAAAGGTTTCTGCTCCACGAACTATTGCGCGGCCATGCGCTTCTTCGCGCGTCGGAGCGGCAGGAATTGGATATCGAAACACTGGCACGCCGTCGTGTTCATAAACTTTTTCGTGGGCGTTCACCGGATCGTCTGAAGTGAAAGGCGCGGCGATCAAAACTTCGTGACCGGCGGATTTCAATCGTTGGCTTAAACCGGCGACGTAAATTTCCGAACCGCCAATGCTTTCGGGAAAATACCAGCCAACGGCTTGAATGATTTTCATTGCTTGACGGCCACGCAGGTAATCAAATCGCCCAAGTCGCGTTCGTGCAGCAACCGGCGAAACCGCGCGTCGTTGCCGTACCAATCGCGCATCGTAGCTTTGGTCGGGTCGGCGTCGCCATCCCAAACCAGATGAGTGGAAAGTTGTCGAATCTGCCAACCGAGTTTCGGCAATTGCTCTCGCAAACTTCCAACGCTGACCTGATCCACGCCGTAATGGCTCCAGTCGAAATAACCTTCCCAGTCGCGCCCGAACATTGAGCGCGACAAACTGTCGGCGTTGGTGGTGTTAATCAACAACGTCGTTCCGGGTCGCGTCACTGCCGACAGTTTTGCCAACACCTCGAACGGTTCGTGAAAATGTTCCAGCACCGCCCACAGAATCAGCGTGTCGAACGGAGCCTGACTCAACACTTCTTTCGGCAATTCATCGCGTTCGACATCACACAACCAGGCAACGACATCGCCCAATCGTTGGTTGGCGCGTTCCACCGCCCAACCGGAAATATCCAATCCGTAAGCGGCAAACCCAGTCTGGCGCAACGCTTCGATCAACATGCCGGTGGCACAACCTATTTCCAGCACCGAACCGGTCGCCTGATGTTGCCGCAAAAGCTGTAAAACCTTTTCGTTTTCGCCGATGCTTTGGGCTTCGTGATCAACGTAGTTGTCGCCGGTGAAGTAATCCTCTTCGAGTGCGCGCCCGTTCATCGGTCTGTAATGCCCTGTCATACGCGAACTATGGGTTCCGTCGGCGCTTTCCAAATCGAATCGCAAACAGAATCGCCGTTTCAGTGCGCTAGGCGGCAAGCTGCCCAACGCCTGCTCTCCAACCTGAACAGAACCGCTGCTGAGGTCAACCTGCAATCGGCAAGGCCCGCGATAATTCGCCGTCGGACTTTTCCAAATCAGTTTTCGTGGAAAATACCCTTCGTAACCGATCAACGAAACGGCCAATCGTCCGGGCGAATTTTCTGCCAGATCAACCGTCAATTGTTGCTCGGCGACCCGGTAAGTTGTTCGCAAATCCAAAATCAACGTGTCGTTTTCCGCTTCGTGCGGCAACAGCACGGCGTGGCGCTTGGTCAGCCGGCTCAGAGTTTCCAAAGCCAGATCTTTGGCGCGAGCCTTCAAGGTTTTGCTCACTGCTGACTCCTCATTTTGATGAACCGGCGGCTTTCGCGGAGTCAGCCGTCTGGTGATGTGACCAGTCGGGGATCAAAAACTCTCCGTTGGCGTCGCGCGGAGTTCCGGCAAACCTGCCTCGGCGCGGTCGGCGCAGATAACGCAGCCAATCGCCAAACGACAAATTCATGTGCTGAATCCGCATTCGCGCCAACTGCCAACGTCTGGCTTTCAGATCCAAGTATGTCGCTTTGGCCAGCAAAAAGACTCGATTGCGCTTGGCCTGTTCCAGGTCTTCGCCTGTCAGCGGACATTCCGGTGACATCAACGCGCGCCAGACTTCGCCCGGCACGATGGCGTATTCGCGCAACGCTTTTTCGCTTTGCATTTCCTGCCCCGAATGCACTCGATACCAAAACAAATCAGCAGGCAACAGCAGCACGTTGTAACGCGCGCAAGCTCTTAACCAGAAAATGTTGTCCGAACCAACGCCCAAATCTTCAAAGCCGCCGAGTTCGCGTAGCACTTCTGCGCGAAACAACGCTCCAGCCGGCCCGGCGTTGAACATGCCAAGCCCCAAAAACTCTCGCTGGTAACACATCTTCGGCGTCAACAGCATTGGGCAAGGGCCGCCTTGCCAGTACCAGCCGGCGCTCAATCCGAAACCGGCGCGCGGCTCGGCCTCCATCGGCGCAACCATCGTCGCCAGACAATGCGGATACATCAGGTCATCGGAATCGTGATACTTGATATATTTGCCACGAGCCAAGCTGATTGCGTGATTGCGATTGGGGAATTGCCCCAGATTGGTTTCGTTGACGACGACGCGGATGCGCGCGTCTCGGTTGGCGTATTGGTTGGCAATTTCGACGCTGCCGTCGGTGGAAAGGTCGTCCACAATGATGAGTTCGAAGTCTTCAAACGTTTGCCACAGCACGCTTTCAATCGCGGCGGAGAGAAACTTTTCGCGGTTGTAACAGGTCATTAACACGCTGACCAATGGAGCGTTCATTCCTGGTGCCATTTATGCGAATTTCGCCTTAGCAATCCGCCGTCAAAAGCAAAACAAATATCCATTAACCCAACAGCCCCGTCACAAGGGCGGCGAATAAATCCCGGGATGTCATAAATATGGTAATCACGGGAAGCCATGAAGTTGATAACTTCATAAGCCATTGGACGAGGAGTGCCATATCTATCCATTCCTACCTCAATGATGAATAGCTCTGTCTTGCCAAACAACGAAGCCGCCCCACGCAAAACTTCTATCTCGAATCCCTCAACATCCAGTTTGACAAGGTCAGGCGCTGAATCGGCCTGAAAGAGTTCGTCACAAGTCACAACAGGAACCTCGAAAACCGAAGCACCATTCGCAGGAACAGGCAACAACGTAGAGGCTGTGTCCCAGTCCGTCATCTTTACACTTCCCGCTGCCGCACCAGCCGCAACCATCTTGAAGTGAGACTTTGGGTATTTCTGGCAAAAACTTTCAAGCTTGTTTTGTAGATAAGGCCGCGGTTCTAAAAGCAGGAAACTGGCATCAGGAAATTCGCTCTTGGCAATTTGGCTCCAGGAACCATCGCTCGCTCCGACATCCAACACAAATTTGGGATAAAACCCTCTGGCTTTCACATCCTGTAAAAAGCTGGTGATGTTGCCGATTACGCGTAAGTGAGATGCGGCAGGTTGAATCCGCCTCACTTCATACCCAAAAGAGGAAAACAAAGCTTTAACGTGTTTTTTCATAAACTTGACGCTCACCGCACCCGCTTCCCTTTCATCAATCGAATGCCGTAACGAATCGGATAAACCACAGCATTCGGAATCCACGGGTTATCCAATCGGCTGCCGTAATGAAGCTTGATCTTTGCAGGGCGAGGCCGCCGCAATTCCCTGTACCGGGCAAACAACGCTTGGTAATCGGCAACTCGTTCACGGATGTCGAACTGTTCGACGACGATTTGCCGAGCGGCGCGGCTCATCGTTTCCAACCGGTCACGGTTGCGGGCGAGTTCCGCAATCGCCGAGGCAAACCCGGCAATGTCGCCGACTTCAGGCGTGAAGCCCGTAACGCCGGAAGCGACGACTTCGGGAACGCCAGATTTTAGATTGCTGACCACGGGAACCAGCCCAACGCCCATCGCTTCCAGCAAAGCAACCGGGAAACCTTCGGCGCGAGTCGGCAGAACAAACACATCATGTTCGGCGCTGTGCGCCATCACTTCGGAATTCGGCAAGTTTCCCAGATAGCGAATTCTCCTGCTGACGCCCCATTGCCGTTTCAATTCTTCCCCCGAAGGCCCGTCGCCAATAATCGTCCATTCGACTTCTACACCTGAATCCAGCAACTGCCGATCTATTTGCGGAAGGTCAAGTATTCCTTTCCCTTCTCCCAGACGACCGACAAACAACGCGCGCAATCTGCCGGCTGAAGCAGACCGGATTTTGGCTGGAACCGGGACGCCATAACGCAGGTGAAAAATCGTGTCGAGGCGATCCGGCAGCATTTGAATCAACGTTTCGTAAACCGCACGGCTATATGCGATGTAAACATCCGTCACCGGTTCATGCTTTACCGCCAAACCGTAATAGTAGTCATAATCCGCGTGAACAATCTGGTAAGTGGCGTAACCGGTATTAATCGCCGCAGCCATTGCCAATTCAATCCAGTCGTTCGTCACCAGCACCCCATCTCCATCCGGCAAGGCTTTCGCCAATCGGCGCAGGACACTGCGAAGATTTTCGATCGGCATTCGATGTTCAAAGCTGGTTTGCCATTCAGCAGGCAGCGGGCGGTTGAATCGTGTGTCTACGTCCAGAAGGTTGTGGGTCAGTAAAGCGCAATGACGAAACTCATCCGGGCGGCGATGCTGCAACAAATTTGCGATAATGCTGATGACACCACCCATTTTGTCCGGCGAGACGTAAACCAAATTCGGAGATTGCATTTTCATGATCGCCACGCCCGCACCATTAGCGCCCAGCACATAGCTCGACCAGGAAAAGGGCTGCCTTCAGGCGCTACAGGTTGAAGCCAGGGCAACACATTCAACTCGTCCAATGCGTAATTGAAACCTTCGCGTTCCAGAAGTTCGAGCACAAACGGCAGGTTGCGATAGCGCGGCTCAAAGTCATGCAAATCCAACAATATCGCTCGCACATTGCTGAGCGCCCCAATGCAATCAGTCAGCACGGCGCGTTCTGCGCCTTCGATGTCGAGTTTGAGCAAATCTATCGCTTCAGCTTCGAGCAGATCGCGCAACCGCACTGCCGGGACTTCGCGGCGAGCGGCTTCGATGTTTGAGGTGATTTCGGCAACCGCGCCGGAATCGGAGCCTTCGCAGGCGAAACTGATCGAGCCATTTTCTTTCCAGATGGCGGCTTGGATGGTTTCGACATCCTCTGCGCGGTTGCTTTGCAGATTGTCGGCAAGAATTTCATGAATCACCGGATCGGCTTCGTACGCGGTGATGCGCGCCGCCGGATAAAGCCGTTTGAAATAAAGCGACGCCAAGCCGATGTTGGCTCCGCAATCCAGAATGCGCGGCGTGTCGGTCGGCAAGTTCACGCGCATCGTCTGGCGAACGAAAATGTCTTCCCATTGCGGACAGGTTGAGAGCAGGTCGGCGTACCGCAGCCAGTATTCGTCAAGCTGAATTTCGCCGGGCGTGAAGCGCGGGACTTGTTCAGCGACGCGGCAAGCGTGACGCCATGCGGCGACTTCCAGCGAAGGGAAGTAATGCCGTTTGACGCGACCTGCGATTCGTCTGGCTTTGAGTAAAACGTTTGTCATAACTGGAGCGCGGACGTTCCGCTGGAGCGCGGACGTTCCGCTGGAGCGCGGACGTTCCGTCCGCCTGGTCCGCGGACTTCCAGTCCGCCCGTCAATGGTTTTATCAATTCTTTTACCGGAGAGGAGCGGACGGGAACGTCCGCGAACCAGGCGGATTACAAATCCGCGCTCCGGCTAATGCGCGCTCCGACGAGAAACATGCGAGTTGACGCGATCAGGGTCGTTGACGGTCAATTCCGGCGCGCCGGTCAACCAGAATTCCGCCGCTTCGACGCCCTGCGCGAAGCTGTGATCCTGATTCGAGACTTCATACTTCCACGCTCCGAACCGGCCACGACTAAGCACATTGCGTTCGGCGAAAGCGGGCAGCATTTGGTTCAAGGCTTCATCGCGGCGCAGCGAAGGCGTCGGATAGCCGTGTTCCAAGCGCCGATACCACGTGTGATGAACCGTCTGCCGGTCGGCAATCAACCGCGTGTTTAGCATTCCTTGGATCGCTTCTTCGATGATGGTTTCGCTGTGAACAGGTTTGTGCGCGGATTCGGAAACTTCGACCATCAGCGACCAGTACCGGTTGATGTCCGGCACGTTGTTCGGCGAATAATGCGAAAACACAGTCGCGCGATAAAACGGCGAATCGGATTCGGGAAAGTACATCCAGCATTTTTTGCGAAGCGATTCGGGCGGCTGCCCCTTCAGCGCGGCTCCGATGATGTGCGTCGAAGAATGCAGCAATAGGCTGGCGGCGTTGAGCTTTTCAGTCAAATCACTCAAACCGACCAGCACATCCAGCGGAATGCTGCTGAGCAATCGGCGGTATCGAATGCGTTCGCCGTTGTCGAAATAGGCAACGTGGCCGACAGTGTCTAACTTGACCAGTTTGTGCCGCATCTTCAGTTTGGCCGGGTGAACGGATTCCAGTTTGCTGGCCAGCGCGCGCCAGACGGCTCCTGTGCCGCCGTGCTTCGGGAAGCGAAATTGATTGTTCGGCCCCCACGAAACGTCGTCGCGGCTTCGCATGACGTTTTCGATCACACGTTCCAAATCCACCGTCGCCACTCGTTCGCCAATCCAGATTCGACTCAACTCTTCGGGCGGATAAGCCCAGACTTTGAAGTTATAAGGCCGCATGAAAACCGCCGCGATGCCTTCGCCGAAGACTGCGTCAATCCATTCGCCGAAGTTTTCGGGGCTGCGTTCTTGTTTCAGTCGCAACAATCCGCGCACGCATTGCCAGCGATCTTCCAGCGGCAACCGATGCAGGTTCAGTTGAAACGGATACGGCACGAATGTGTCGCGCATCCAGACCCACGATTCGCGTTCGTGATAAAGCCAGCCTTCAGCACCCAGCAGTTCGTCCATCAAATCATCGAAGTAATCGTAATGGCTGAATTGCACATGGCCGCCCAAATCCCACGTGAAACCGTGTTCGTCGGTGACGGAGCCAGCCAAACCGCCAGCTTCGGCAGAGGCTTCGCACAGCAACCAGTCACGGTGCTCCAACTGACTCAATCGCCAGGCCGCACCGAGTCCCGTTGGGCCAGCGCCGATAATCAAAATGTCTGTTTCAAGCGGCATAGAAGGAATAAAGCAGTTGATGGCGTTGCCACAGATGCGCAGGTGTCAGGTGTTCGGCATAACATCGCTGCGAAGCTTCCTTCATTCCCGCCAATTCTTCGTTGGTCATCGTAAACATCGTGTCCAATCCGGCGGCAACCACTTCAGGGATCAAATCCGGCAACATCACGCAGCCTGCGCCCAAATCGTGAAAGGTTTTGTTGCCGCCAGTCGCGTGCAACAGCAAAGGTTTGCCTGCTTCCAGAGCTTCTATCGTCGAAAGGTCGAACAGGCTGAAGCGGTTGACGTTGACGACAAAATCCACTGCCGCCAGCAACGACGAAACGTCGGCGACTCGCCCCAAAGCACGAACGCGCGCGTGTTTCGACAATTTGTCAGGGTCAGGGCCGGCAATCACCAACTTTCCCGGCGACTCGGATTCGGGCGGCAAGTGAGGCAACGCGGCAAACAAGGCATCCAATCCGCGATAGGGTTGGTCGTTTCCCAGATACAATCCCAGCGGAATGTCGGCGGGCAATTTCCATTCGGCGCGCAATGCCGCCCGGCTCTCGTTCTTTTTTTGCGGCGCGGTTCCGGCGGCTCCGGTCATCAGGTAAGTGACCTCGTTCAGACAATCGCCAAAGCGCGGATCAATTCGCAAAAACTCTTCGCCAGCTTCGGCGCAAGGTAGAATCAACTGATCTACGTTTCGCCAAACAGCCAGTTCTCGTTCAATCCAACGTTGCACATCGGGAAAGCCAAGCACTTCGCGCCAATCGCGTTCTGGAACTCCCCAACACCAGGCGATGTACAGCATTGCCGGAAACGGCGCGTGAATCAGCAACCAGATTTGTTGCCCCGCAAGCCGACGTTCCAACAGATGCTCGGCGACAAACGGATCGTGCGTGAACAACACTTGCGCATCGGGCGAATCCAACGCCAACCGTATGGTTTCCGCAGCCGATTCAACCGATTGTTCGGCAACTCCCTGAAACATGCGATCCAGCAATCCGTCTTTGGTTTGCAACTCGGCTTCGGTCGGACGATAAAAAGCCGGAGCGCCCAGCACAGACCGCTTCAGCTTGCCTGCTTCTTTTCGCAGCATTTTGGCCAGTCCGGGTTTGCGTTTGGTTTCCGGAACTGCGCGCGAAGGAAACAGGACTTCGTGTTCGCTCGGTTCGATGCGCGCAGAGGCCAGTTGATCCAGATACCCCGCCGGGCCTCCGAGCCGTGCCAATGGTGGACCAATGTGTATGACTTTCATTTGCGGTACAGGATGAAGGAATTGCAGAACACGCCGTAAGTTTTGAATTGCTGCGCGCCCCATTCGGGATTTTCAGCCAGAAATTCATGGAAAGCGCGCGCTTCGCCTTTGTTCGGATTGCCTTTGTAATGAAACCAGTCGTCGAACAGGATCAACGTGCCGTCCTGCAAAATCGGCGCAACGCCGTCGAGCGTCAGCTTGGTGGATTCGTACAAGTCGCAATCAATGTGCAGCAGCGCGACTTTGTCGTATTTGGCGGGGATCGTCGCCGGAATGGTTTCGTCGTACCAACCGGACTCGATCAGCGGAGCGGGCAGTTCGCAGGCGGCGAACAAATCGAACACAACTTGCGGAGTCACGGGCGCTCCCATCGGCAACAGCGGATGCCAGCCGTGATTCGTCGCGCAATCGCCCGCTTGCCAACGCGCGTGCTGTTCGGTGTCGGGCGGCAATCCGCGAAACGAATCAAAGCCGACAAAACGCCTGGCCATTCCTTTGTCGTCGAAGCTGTGTCCTTTGGCCAACAACGCCAGACTGATTCCGGTGAACACCCCGAATTCCAACACATCGCCGGGCACGGCTTCGTAATTGACGTAATCAATCGCCGCCATAAACGCATCGGAGCGACGATCTCGCCGAATGATTTGCGTCGTCACGCTCTGTTCGGGCGCTCCCAGAATCAACCGGCGCGACTGGCTGAGAGTTTTTCTTAGATACTTGCGAACCATGACTTCAACGAAAGCGACTAAGTTAAAAATTGAAAAGTGCCTTTTCATCGCCTGCAAAGCAGGCGATGAAAAGTAGCTCTGTGCGTAAGCGCGGAGAAAAGCAAACAAACGCCTTTCAAGCTCCGGCAGGAGCGACACCTTCAGCCTGCTCTGTCGCCCCTCACGGGGCTTGGCGTTTGTTTTTGTAACTTCCCCCGCGCTCCGCACGGGGCTATTTTCTATCGCTCTTTCAGAGCTAAAAAGAAACCAGCTTTCATTGCTTCTAAAACACTTTAAGACGCTCCTTGACCACCGGCAGTAGCGCCTCGCGCAACACTCAGCTTTCGCACTTCCCATTGGCAATCAATGTGAACGAAGCCTTTTCGCTGGCTGTCCAGTTGGTACAGATGCGATCCGCCGGGATCAACCGAAAACGAAAATGCCGGTTCCTGTAAATCCAGCACTTCGGAATCGTTCCACAAACACATCGCCACGTGAAATGTGTCGGCCAGCAAACAGTTCGCGGGCACTAACACGTCGGCTTCGTATTCGCCAGCTTTGATCGGGGCTTCCAGATTCACGTCCCAGGTGTTCGACGTAAACAGCGGCAATCCATCGGCGGACAAAATGCCTATGCCAAGCTGGGTTCCCGGCGCGTCTTCGGGCAGCACAAAATGCAACCGCACCAGAAAGGGTTCGGTACAAACCGGTTCGTCCATCGGATGGCCGTTCACGTCGCAAATCTTCGCCGAGAGAAATTGCGGATGACCGGTTCGACTGCGAGCGACGTAAATTTCGCCGCTGCCTTCGCGCAAGTAATTGGAAATCATCGTGCGCGGTTGGCCGTTACCGATCAGTCGCCCGTTTTCCAGCACGAGGACTTTGGAACAGAGCCGTTCGACGGCAGCCATGTTGTGGCTGACGAAAATCACCGTGCGCCCGCTTTGCGCGACTTCGCCCATTTTGCCTAAACACTTTTTCTGGAACTGCGCGTCGCCGACCGACAGCACCTCGTCCACGATCAGAATTTCCGGCTCCAGATGCGCGGCCACGGCAAACGCCAGCCGCATGTACATGCCGCTGGAATAAAACTTGACCGGCGTATCCAGAAACTTGCCGACTCCGGCGAAGTCCACAATCTCGTCGAATTTGCGAGTTATTTCGGCGCGACGCATTCCCAAAATGGCGCCGTTCAAAAAGATGTTTTCGCGCCCGGTCAGTTCGGGATGAAAGCCCGTGCCGACTTCCAACAAACTGCCCACGCGACCGTGAATGCCGATGCGACCTTCTGTCGGTTCTGAAATGCGGGACAGAATTTTCAGCAGCGTGCTTTTGCCCGCGCCGTTGTGGCCGATGATGCCGACGACTTCGCCGTGCTGAATGTCGAACGAAACGTCTTTCAACGCCCAAATGGTTTCGGTCGCCATTCCCGGAAAGCCGTTTGCCGAAAACCGTGTCTTCAACGCGCGCAACGGAGCCGCCATCGCATCGGTCAACACGTCGCGCAACGTCTTGTTGAGTTCGCGCTTGCCGATGCGAAATTCCTTGCCCAGCCCTTCGCAAAAAATTACTCGTTTGCTCATCAAAAAAATTCCGCTTCCTACCGGTCGCGGTACCGACTCAAACTATGTCCGCGAATTTCTTTTCCATTCGCTTGAAGTAAAACGCTCCGCCGACCAGCAACAACAGCGAAGCCGCCGTCGAAACCAGCATCATCGGGCCGGGTTTGGTTTCGGAATTCAGCAACGCCCAGCGAAAACCTTCGATCACGCCGACCATCGGATTGATGCCGTACAAGGTTCGCCATGGTTCGCTGAGCAACGTGCTTGGATAAGCAATCGGCGTCGCCAGCATCCAGAATTGCGTGACGAACGGAACCACATATCGCACGTCGCGGTATTGAACATTCAACGCCGACAGCCATAACCCCACGCCAAGCGCCGTCACCAGCGCCAGCAACAAAAAGACCGGCAACCAGATGACGTTCACCGTTGGCACGATTCCGTAATACAACATCATCAACAGCAACACTCCGAACGACAGCGCGAAATCAATCACTCCGGCCAGCACAGTCGAAATGGGAATGACCAAACGCGGAAAGTAAATTTTGGTGATGAGGTTGGAATTGCCGACCAGACTGCTGGACGATTGGCTCAGGCCGTTGGCAAAAAACGTCCAAGGAACCAGCGCCGCAAAGGAAAAAATCGGATAAGGAATTTCGCCGGAAGAAATTCCGGCCAGGCGTCCGAAAAACACGCTGAAAACGACCATCGTAAAAAACGGCTGGATGATCGCCCAGGCCGCGCCCAGCGCAGTTTGTTTGTAGCGCACCTTAATGTCGCGCCAGGTCAGGAAATAAAGAAGTTCACGATAAACCCACAACTCGCCGAGTTTCAACGAAACCCAGCCTTTGGCAGGTTCAATCAACAGGAAAGGAATGTCGGAGTCTTGATCGGGGCGGTCTGCCACCAATTCATTGTTTTGCATATTCGGCACCATCGCGTAATCAGAGTGAAGGTCTGAAACACAACTCCACCAGCAATCCGTTTCGGCGTCAAACAGGCGAGGAGCCGAACGGATTCACGCGCGCACAATTTCGCACGCAATGGCGAAAAACTTCGCCATTCAAAAATCAGGTAGTAATGTTTTGGAAATTAACGGGGGCAGGACGAAACGCGGGTCAAGCGGGGAGGAAGCTACGGGTATTTTTTTCAACCGTAGAAGGTTTCGACGCCTTCATCCAAATCGCCACAACACGTTTCTTTATCGGCTGACAGGAGTTCGGTGAAAAGACACACCAATCCATTACAAAAAACCGTAAAGGAAACCCCGTGTTAAGGCGGCGATTTCTTATATCAAATAATTCCAAGTATTGAAGGAATTTTTTTAGAGCGAGGGAGTCTGGTGATTTGGTTCACGGTGTCTTCATACCTGATCGTCGGCTGGCTCTAACCGGCTGAGTTGTTGCTGCAAAAATTGTCGCTCCGGTTCTGTGCAATTGCACGCGAGCGCCATTCGGTAATACTGCGCGGCTTTTTGGCTGTCGCCCGCCTGACGCCACAAATCGGCCAGCACGGCAAACAGCAAATGGTACGTTCGCAAGGAAGGATGATTTTCGATTTCAGCCAGCAAGCGAATGCCCGCTTCTGCACCTTGCCAGCGAGCGACAGCAACCGCACGGTTGAGCAACACAATCGGCGAAGGATCGAGTTGATAAAGCTGCAGGTACAAAGCGGCAATCGCCTGCCAGTCGGTTTCGGCATCGCTGTTTGCCGCAACGTGCAAAGCCGCAATTTCGGCTTGTAGATGGTAGCGCGTCAAAGTGTCGCCAGCCGCCGCCTGCCCCAGATGTCGCAAACCAGCCGCGATCAACCGGCGATTCCAGAGCGAACGATCCTGTTCGGCCAGCAACGCCAGCGCGCCGCCGTCTTTGGTGCGAGCAGGCAAACGAGCGGCTTGCAGCATCATCAACGCCAGCAGCGCATGCACCTGAGGAACATTCGTTCGCGGATGCGCGGCCAATAATTCTCCCAGCCGAATGGCTTCGACACACAAATCTGCGCGCAGCAGATTTTCGCCCTGCGTTGCGCTGTACCCTTCGTTGAACAGCAGGTAAACAACGTGCAGCACGGCCTCCAATCGTTCCGACAACTGATCTGCGGAAGGCAATTCCAGCGTGATGGCTCGATCTCGAATTTGCTTTTTTGCGCGAACGATTCGTTTGGCGATTGCTTCTTCCTGCGCCAGCAAAGCACGCGCGATTTCCGTCACGCTGAATCCGCAGGCGACTTTCAGCGTCAAGGCCAGTTGGGCTTCGCGCGGAATCGCCGGATGGCAACACATCAACATTATCGCCAGTTGGTCGTCGGTTTCGCCGCTTTCGACAACAGGAAGTTCCGCTGTGCTCTGCGGCAAAACGCGCTCCAGTTCGGTTTGTTTCTGCGACCAGACGGTTTCGCGGCGAATCAAATCCATCGCGCGATTTTTGGCGACTTGCGTCAACCACGCGGCGGGATTTTCCGGCACTCCCTGAAACGGCCATGTTTGCAACGCGCGGATCAACGCATCCTGCACCACGTCTTCAGCCAGTTGCAGGTTGTGCGCTCCGAACACGCGCGTCAGCGACGCCACGATTTTCGCCGAATGATGGCGAAACAAATGGTCTACCAGACCGTCTGGCAACCCATCTGGCAACCCGCCCGGCAAAATACCGGCAACCGGTTTGGCATCATCGAATGGAGTCATAAATCGTCTGGCAGCAACGTTCACATCGTTGAACGCTTCAACACGAAACGCCCGAACTCTCTCCACGAACCGTCTTTGTTGCGGACAGCGTCTATCACTTCCAACTGCTTTCCGGCGTCAAACAATTTGTACACAGACTTGCCTTCTTCGGTTGCCGGTTCGCCCCAAAACGCCGTCAGCGTGTCGGCTTCGAGTTGCGCCTTGATCGGATAGATATGGCTTTGCGAATCGAACCAACGCGCGTCGAACTGCGCGCCTTCGGTCTGGCGATAATAAGCGTGGCCTTCAAACATCGGCTGGCCGCTGGCGGTTTCGACGCGCACGGTCAGACGAGTGAACTTTCCACTCAGCACACGTTCCCATTGCAATCGTTGAACCGCCGACTGGCTAAAAAACTTGCCTTCGCCAGTCCAGTTCCCTTCCCAGCGAGCCAACGGTGAACCGGCTGGTTTCGCAGGTTGCGATTGCTGGGGCGCTGAAACATTCAGCACCACCAGCAAGAAAACAAAAACTGCTTTCAACATAACTGACTCCTTATGGGATTTCGATTTCGCGGACTTCGACCGTGCCGTATTCCAGGTGCGGACACTGGCCGGCAATTTCCACTGCCTGGTCGTAATTGTCGGCGATGATTTCAAACAATCCGCCGACGACTTCTTTGCTTTCGGTGTAAGGGCCGTCCGAAATGCTCAGTTGAGCGCCATTTCGCCGCAGCACGCGGCCTTCGCCATCGGCGAGTTTTTTACCGGCGGTCAACTTGCCAGCCTGTTCCATCTTCTGTTTCCAGGATGAATACTTTTGGACGATGGCCTGCATGTCGTCGGCGCTCATGTCCTGAAACGATTCCGGGTTTTCGTGTAATAACAGCATGTAATTGGGCATTGGTTAGTTCTCCTTGAAAGTGAAATGTTCGCGCGGCTTGATTGCCTTGCAATGGTATGACGAACGCAGCATATCCGGCTGGACAAAACCGCAGAAAATTTTTTGGCGGGCGATCAATGAGCTTGCATCGCAGTGGCACGCCATGAGATTTCAATTCGGCAATCTTCCCGACGAAAAGGATCAACCACTCGTTATGAAAAACTTCGATTTGATACTGCCTGCCATCAGCCGCGAACTGCCTGTAATCATGTTGGTGATTGTCAGCGGAATTGTTTTCACTGCTTGCCGACAAGAACCAACCGCAGACTGGCCGGGAATGAAACGAATGATCCGGGAAAAGTTTCCCGAAGTCCGCCAGATTTCCCCAACTCAACTCAGCGAATGGCTGGCTCAAACACAATCGCCATTGTTGTTTGACGCTCGTGCGCCGAAAGAATACGCCGTCAGTCATTTGCTAAATGCTCAACCGGCGGAAAACGAACGGCAGGCGCTCGATCAATTAGAGGACTCGCCAAAAGATCGCCAAATCGTCATTTATTGTTCGGTGGGGTATCGGTCATCCGCGCTTGCTCGACAGTTGCAGCAAGCCGGATTCACCAACGTCTTCAATTTGGAAGGTTCCATCTTTGAATGGGCCAACGAAGGCAGACCTGTGTATCAAGGCAACCAGAAGGTCAAAACCGTCCACCCGTTCGACCAAAAGTGGGGAACATATCTGAATCGAAACTTGTGGTCATCATTGTCGCCAGCGGCTCAATGAATCAGAAATTGCAGGGCTATGAACGACGAATGGGCAACCTTGCGATTGCCCATTCGTCAGTAAATTTAGTTGATGGCCAGGGAGGGAATTGAACCCCCGACACGCGGATTTTCAGTCCGATTACTAACACTTTCTGGAAGTCTCAGCCACTTTCAGCATTCCACTAAAAACATATACATCAAGCACTTACAACTGTCTTATACTATCCTGCGAATGCCACTGCTACCTTGCGTTTGTGGCGCAGTTTGTGGCACTTAAGGAGAAATGAACTATGGCCAGACCAAGAACCGGAAGCGTCATCCCTGACAAAAAACGCGGCGGCTTCACCGCTCGTTTAACTTACCACGACGGCAACGGCAATCGCAAAGATGTCCGCCGACACACTGAAACTAAGACCGAAGCCAATAGGTTGCTCAATCAACTCAAGCGCGAATTAGAAGACGGCGGAGCAAAATCCATTGATGCTGACCGGCTGACATTTCAAAAACTGGCCGATGCTTACTCCGAAGAGAGATTGACCGAACCGGTTTATCGCGGCGACGAAAAGGTCGCCGGGCTGCGGTCGTGGAAAGATCAGCAACGACGGCTCAAGCTTCTCTCCGACTATTTCGGCAAACGGTTTATCAAGACGATCAGCTTCACCGACCTGGAAGGCTACAAAAGACAACGGCTTCATCAGCCAACCTATCGAGGAACTGAAATGGCCATCGCTACCATCAACCGCGAATTGTCTTTGCTTCGATCTGTATTCGGCTTTGCCAAACAAAACGGCTGGCTGATTCGATCACCTTTCGAGCAGGGCAAGTACATCATCAGCACAGCCGTTGAAGCCAAACGCGAGCGCGTTTTGTCGCGTGAAGAAGAAGTCCGCCTGTTGGCCGTCTGCGAAGAACGCGAGCGGCGGCATCTTCGGCCTTTGTTGATTGCTGCGCTTGATACCGGCGCGCGGCGTGGTGAGCTTTTACGGCTCCGCTGGCAAGACGTGGATTTGCCGAATGGTTTACTTGCCGTCACATCTTACAAAGGCAAGAAAACCACGACGCGGACAGTTGGATTGACAGCCAGGCTTCGCGCTGAGCTTGAACGACTCTATGAACTCGCGCCGTCCGATCCCGGCGGTCTGGTCTTTGGCATCAAGGCAGGTTTTGTAAAAGCCTTCGACACCGCTTGCAAAAAAGCCGGAATCGAAGATTTCAGGTTTCACGATTGCCGACACTCGGCGATTACGCGAATGGTTCAAGCCGGTATGCCTCACACAGAAATTATGAAGCTGTCCGGGCATTCGGTATTTCAAACCTTCGCGCGTTACGTCAACGCAACCGGAGAGACTGCCCGGCGCGGCGCTGACGCCCTGGACAATCTCACACGCCAGCTTGAAGAGGTGACAGCGAATGAGTTTGTAAATTGATGACTTCGGCTTGCCCTAAGCGCGGAGTAATTACCCGCGTGATGCTGCGATTTCTCTGGCGCAGCGGGCAAGCCGGAAACTCACCAGAGAAGCCAACAGAGAGGCTGAATATGGAAGAAAGCGATTCGGTAAAACGGCTATTCGATGAAGCCTTGTTACTTTCAAATGAGGATCGAGACGATCTGACGAGTTTGCTGGTCAGCTATCGTCATCGGGTCATAGAAGAGTCAACTGTGTACCTGCGAGAAGAACAGAGCGACGGTCGCATTGTGACGCACCACAGAGTTAGACCAGAAGACAGAAGAGCAATTCTAGGTAAAAAACGGTTTGACCTATTCGGGGGCATAATAAAGCTTGAGTATTTTCCGCCGCCCGCGGTCAACGATATTAGAAAATGCCTTGAGCAATATGCAGGCCGCTCACATCAAAAAGACCCTGCTCGCAAGAAAAGAGTGAGCGAGATTATCGAAGAAATGTCCCAAGAATTATTTTGGAAGCTACCCCAAAAGTACGAGGAAATGACTCGTGAAGCAGAAAATGATTTACGGCACGATATTCAAAACTCACTTCTCAAAAAAATAGGAATGAACCTTGAAACTGTCTTCGACAAAGGTGCTGTTCGTGTGGTCAGAAAAACAAAGCGAGGAGTTACTCAGCGATTGATTGAGAACCCCAATCATCGCCCGAAAGGGACAGGGAGCTTCGATCAAGATGCCTTCTTTGATGACTTAGAGAGCACGATTCTTAGACTGGCGAAGAATTCTAGGAATGGCCATCTTACGTATGAACAAGTCGCGCCTAACTTGAAGCACCACTCCAACGAAAGCGGCGAAGGTTTACGTAAGCAGTTTGAGAGATGCTCTTTTGATGAACGATATGGCAAAAAAATGAAGTGGCGCGAGTACGTGAAATATGTTTTGAAAGAAATAGAAAACAAAAACGGACAAGAAGTCCGACCTTAATCGTCCGTTCACGTGGCGGATTTTTTGGTAGTTTGAGTGAGTCTTAGAAAGCAGGCAAGGCCAGCCGCACGGCGTGGAACTGTATCGGCTGGCCTATATGAAAAACCAGTAACCTCGCCTTACGGCGAAGAAAGGATTTCAACTTTGATCGTAATCGAAAAATCAAAAAAACTCACGCGGCGACGAAAGCCGCAAATTGCCCGCGAAAAAAAGCCAATTGAGGCAGACGCCTATTACACAATCACTGAGCTAACCAGAGCCGATTCACCCTTCTGGATTTGTTCACCATCAACGATTTTTCGCGCCTTGAAAAACGGGGTTCTAAAACCGAACTACACGGGCAGGAAAGTTTTGATTCGCGGAGAGAGTATCCACGCCTGGCTATCTGGGGAAGGGGTGACGGCATGACACCAAAAAACCAAAAGCCCTCAGCGGCGGGAATCGCTGAAGGCTTTGAAAATCAAACCAAAATTTACGAGCCGGATTCTGCCACGTCTCGCCGAAAAACCGCAACAACAAATTTGCCGGAACGTCCGTGTCCCGTGTGTGCGCGCAGTTATCGCTACGCCTGGGGTTGGTTGATTGTGTTGCCAGCGGCGCGAGTCGTTGACCTGTGCGCGTATTGCTCGCGCGCTCTGCGCTACGGCTCTCAGGCCGAACGCCGGGCAATTGCCGACGTGATTGCAACGCGAGAGGTGGCGCTATGACAAGGCTCGAATTTGCAAAGGACTATCAAGGCAGAGGCTACGCGCCTCTGCCGCTCCCGCTGAAAGCGAAGAATCCGGGCTTCAACGATTGGCAGAAATACCAGCCGGTCAACGGCCAGCTTGAACGTGATTTTAGCGATGATGGAAACATAGGGTTGCTGCTTGGCAAGCCATCGGGCTGGCTGATTGATGTTGATTTGGATTGGCCGGAATCACAAAAGCTCGCGCCTGTGTTCCTACCCGAAACGCTGGCCAAAAGCGGGCGTGAATCCGCTCCGCTGTCGCATTACTGGTATCGCTGCGAAACCGTTACGAAGAAATTTAGCGATCCAAACAAGCCGGACGGCGAAAAACAACGAGCAATGATCGTCGAGTTACGGTCAACCGGATTGCAGACGGTTGTCGAGCCGAGCATTCATCCTTCAGGAGAGCGGTACATCTGGCAAGGTGAATTGAAACCCGCGCCAGTTGACGCTGCCACGCTTCAACGCGCGGTTGCTCGGCTGGCTGCCTGTTCGTTGATTGCGCGTCATTGGCCGCAAGGCCGCCGACACGATGCGGCGCTGGCGCTGGCCGGTGCGCTGCTTCGCAACGCCTGGACGCGCGCCGATGTTGAGCAGTTCATCCTGTCTGCGGCAAAGGCGGCAGGCGATGAAGAAATCGAAGACCGCGCTCGCGCCATTGCCGACACGGAAGAAAAGCTTCGCAAAGGCGAGCACGCGACGGGCTTGCCAACCTTGTCGGAGTTCATCGGCGAAAAGACCGTCGGCGCGCTGGTCAAATGGCTGGGGCTGACAGACCGCAGCGAGCCAAAGCCTGAAATCCCTGTCGAAGCGACAAGCAATCAATCGCGCGAGCCGGTTGCCTGCCCATACAAAGCCAACGGCATCGGTTTGGTCTGGCTGAAACCGGTCGCCACGAAAGACGGCGCGGCGCAACCGCTGGCGGTTCAGCTTACGAACTTCACAGCCGAAATCACCGGCGAAGTGTGCCGCGATGATGGCGCTGAGCAAACGCGAGTTTATGAAATCACGGCGCAGCTTGCGGGCGAAACCGCTTCGCACAAAGGCATAGTCGTCGCCGAAGAGTTCGGCTTGTTGAAATGGCCAGCCACGGTTCTGGGCGCAAGGGCTGTTATCTATCCCAGCAAAAAAGAACATACCGGCGTTGCGATTCAACTGCTTTCGCGCAAGATCGAAAGCCGCCGCGTCGTGGCTCATACAGGCTGGCGCAACGATGGCGACGGCTGGCGTTATTACCACGCGGCGGGCGCAATCGGCGCGGAAGGATTGATTGAAGCCGAAGTTGATTTGCCGTCTGCGCTGTCGGCTTACTCGTTGCCCGCACCGCCAGCGGGCGCGGCTCGAACGGAAACCGTGCGCGCAGTATCTGACCTGTTCACTATCGCGCCTGACGACGTAACGCTGCCAGCTTTGGGCGCAGTCTGGGCAAGCGTGCTGACGGGCGCGGATTTTTCCATCTACCTGGCCGGGCGCACAGGCAGCGGAAAGAGTGTTTTGACGGCGCTCTTTCTTTCGTTGTTCGGCCCCGGTTTTGATTTCAATGCGCTGCCCGCGTCGTGGTCTTCGACCGGCAACAGCCTGGAATCGTTGGCTCACGCGGCGAAAGATTGCGTGCTCGCGGTTGATGATTTCTGCCCGCACGGTTCGGCGGCGGATCAAGCGCGATTGCAAGGCGCGGCGGATCGAATCTTCCGAGCGCAAGGCAATCACTCCGGGCGATTGCGTTGCCGGACAGATGGCACGGTCAGAGCCGTCAAACCGCCGCGCGGCCTGATTATCTCGACCGGCGAAGACATTCCGCACGGCCAGAGCCTGCGCGCTCGCACGCTCATCCGCGAAGTCGTCAATCAAACGTTGGACTGGCCAGCCATCACCAAAGCGCAAGCAATCGCTCGGCAAGGCGTTTACACGCAAGCGATGGCCGCTTTTCTGCAATGGCTGGCGACTGGCGACCGCATCGAAAAGTTGCGGGCATCTGCGCCGGATGATCTTTCCCGCTGGCGCGAAGAATGGACGACGCGCGGCCTGAGTGGTCATAAGCGCAATGCCTCAACGCTGGCTCAATTGTCCCGTGCCTGGCATTGCTGGCTTGGCTTTGCCTGTGAAGCCGGAGCAATTACGCCCGAAGAAAGAAAAGAGCTTTGGCGGCGCGTCTGGGCTGCGCTCGATGCGGCAGGCAAAGGGCAGGATCAATATCAGGCGAGCGAGAACCCGGCTTCACGCTTCATCGAATTGATTCAGGCTGGGCTGTCCAGCGGCAAGGCTCATCTGGCGGCAACAGACGGCGGCAAGCCGGACTCTGCCGACGCGCAAGCTTACGGCTGGCGCGATGGCGAAGCGCAAGGCGACCGCATCGGTTGGCTTGATGGCGAAGACCTGTATTTGCAACCGGACGCGGCTTTTTCATTGGCTCGGCGAATGGCGACGGACGGCGAAGGGCTGACCGTGTCGAGTCAGACGCTTTGGAAACGACTCAACGAAGCCGGGCTGCTGGCTTCGATTGACACGGCGCGAAACACAAACAAAGTCCGGCGAACAATCGCCGGAAAATCCAATTCGGTGATTCATCTTCGGGCTGAATTTTTCGCCGGGTAGGGTCTAGTGGAGAAAACCCGACAAACCCGACATTTGGGCAAAAGCGGTCTTGATGTCGGTTTTTCGTTGTCGGGTTTTTCGGGAAATCTGGCGAAAATGCCGAAAACACAGCCGGAGAAACTGAGTTCATTCAATGGTTTACCGGTCAATGTCGGTTTTGTCGGGTTTTCTCCACATAAGAGCGGTCTGGGAGAAATTCCGGGCGTTCGTTGTCGGGTAGGCTTCAAAAACCCGACAACGAAACCCGACAAAAACCGACAAAGGAAAGCGGCAGCAAAAAGGAAATGATTTCACGATCACGACAAGCGAACGACTTGAAGAAACTGGAAAAAGCGGAATTGGCCGAGCGCAAGCGGCTGGCTGATGAGTACGAAGTGCGGCTTCAAGGTTTGTCGGATGCTGAATTAAACGACCTCATTGTCGAATATGGCGGGCCGGATATTTCCAAACTGTCAGACAGTGAACTTGAAACTTTCATTGAATCGTCGCGCGAATCTCAACGCCTGGATGTTTCAATTCCCGGCATCGCGGAACTGAGAAGACAAATTGCTGAGCTTGAACAATGGCAAGCGAGCAGATAACCACAGAAGGGGGCAGATGACCGGACACGGCGAAAAACTAACCCGGAAGGCTGATGATTTGATCGTTGCGCTATTGGCTCACGACACTATCAGCGCAGCGGCAAAGGCTGCTGGAATTGGCGAGAAAACAGCGCATCGCTGGCTGGCCTTGCCGGAATTTCAGCAACATTACCGGGCAGCCCGGCGGCAAGTTGTGGAGCAATCACTTTCGGCTTTGCAAAGTGCGACGGTTGAAGCTGTCGAAACATTGCGCCGGAATCTTCATTGCGAACGGCCAAGCGTTGAAGTTGCGGCGGCTCAAGCAATTATTGACCGCTCGATAAAAGCGGTTGAATTGCTCGATCTGGACGAAAGACTTGCCGCGCTTGAAAGCCGGTTTATCGAAGGGGGCAAGAAGTGAAAAATCTTCGTTTGGAGAAAATCGAATCAAAGGCAAGCAAAGTGTTCACGCTTGGCGAATTTGTGAATGAGTTTCTAAGGCCAATGTTTCGCGCGGCTGATGTCAATGTCAGCAATGCTGGACAAGTCGCGGAGTTCAAAGCGCGAGTTATTGAAATCGTCAGCCGTGAGTTGAGAATTGACCAGTCTGAATTGCTGTCGCGTTTGTGAGCGTGAAGCAAAGACTAACGCGGCTCGAAAATCAGGCTGTGCCGGACGGATGCCCACACGGTTACGCCATCTGGTACGGCGCGCCAGACGGGGCGAAAAGCGAACCGCCGGAAGTCGCGGCGCAGACCACACAACTTGAAACCACTTGAACCAAAAAAAGAAAAGCGCGGCCAGATAAACCTTGCGCCAGCCAATGGCGAGAACTAAACTCCGCCCGTCATCAACCCCGTAGAATTAACCTCAGTGCCCCAGAAAAGGATTTCCCCCATGAAGACATTGCTTCTTGTCATGCTTCTTTCCCTCTCGATAGCCGCACTTGCTCAACAACCGCTTACCAATTCAGACGTAATCAGCCTATTCAAATCCGGCCTGAGTGCTGAAATTGTTCTGGCGAAGATCAAGCAATCAGGCGGCAACTTCGATACTTCACCGGCAAAAATGAAAGAACTGAAAGCCGCTGGTGTAACTGAGAATGTCATTCTGGCAATGATCGAATCCGGCGCTCCGGTAAAAACCATCGAACAGCCGCGATCTGTCGAAAGTACGCCATCAACCTCGCTCACACTCAAAGACGGAACCCCGGTCGAACTAGAGATGGCCTACACAGTCTCTTCGGCTGATTTGAAGGAAGGCGACGCTGTCAGTTTTCGCGTCGTCCAGCCAATCCAGGTGAACGGGATAACGGTAATTGAGCGCGGCGCGTCCGCAACCGCGCGCGTTGTCAAAGCCGAAGGCGGCAAAAGCTGGGGACGCGGTGGAAATCTCACCTGGGCGATTCAGAGCGTTGCGACGGTTGATAACCAGAAAATCCCGCTGAATTACACAGCCGGGAGCAAAGGCAACGGAGCGCCGGGAACGATGACGACAGGAATCGTTTTGACCAGTTTAGTGTTCTGGCCTGCTGCGCCGCTTTGGGGATTCAAGAAGGGCAAACCGGCAGTCATTCCGGCAGGTAAACGATTCGAGGTTTTCGTCCACGGCGACGCTACAATCATTGCTGCGCCAACCAAGCCAGCACCGGCTGTCGAAACTACCAAGCTAGGGCCAATCGTCAATTGTTATAAAGGTGGGGTCAAAGTGCCTTGCTCGTAAGAAAAGAATTTACCGTAGACGCAAGAGAACTCGAAGAATCCCCAGATGATTAACCCTCCGTGCCTCAGTAGGTGTTTATGGCAATTGAAAACTTTGAAGCCGTGATTTTGGAAGAAATGGTTCAAGCCGGGATGGAGCGAGCCGCGATAACAAATCTGTTAATCCAAGTGCTCTCTCTTTTAAGTGGCGTTTCAATTGAGGACATTCAAAACGAATGCGCATCCATTCAAGTCAACGCCGAAAGCGGCGAACGCACACGAATTGGCACAAATATTTTACTCCGCCAGCGAATTGCAAGTGAAGAATGGCAGGATGAGATTTCCAGTCAGGCAGCCGCGCTCCAGGCTATCGGGCAGGAACGCTTAGACAGAACAAAAGCTTTATTACAGCTTGCCAGATTACAACAGTAACCCTTTGTGCCCTGAAAGGATCGGCCAATGAATCGTCTTACGCTGACGGTAGTAGTGTGTTGCATAGCCGTCACCAGTTGCAACACGTCAAAACCGGCACCGATAGTCCAAGTGTCTTCGTCACCGTCGCCTCTGCCAATTGTTCAGGTTAAACCGTCACCTACTCCAATGTCGCCAAAGCAACATTGGGAAGCGTTCAAGGAAATCTTTGAAGAAAAGATTCATTCGCCCGAAGAATATGCCGAAATGCGGATGCATCTTACGGAAGTGGCGAACTCCAAAGCCGCTGAAAGGCAACGTGCGTCTAAAGCATTGAAGGTCTTATTAGCACTTGAAGCAGATACTCCAGTCGGTGACGCCTTGAAAAGCGCCCAGCAGATTTGCGCTGATATTAGCGGAGACGATATTGCCGTACTCACCGACCAGTTAAAGAAATCATTGCACGATCCTTCTTCGCTTCAGGATTTCAAAGTCAAAAAGTGCGTGCCAAATGGGGCTAGAGGACAAGACGTAACGCTTATAGCTTCATACAGGGCGAAAAACGCTTATGGCGCGCTAACCCTAAATGAAGATCAGTTTCTCGCTGTGAGAAGCACTGATGGAAAAACTAAATATAAAGCTCTTGTATGGGTAAGTGAAAAATAGAGTAACTCTTTTTGGGCAAGACCGGAACTGACTTAAGCAGCAATGAGCTTGCGGGCTATCGCAATGAAATGTACCAATGGCGGGGCGATGGAGTCGCTAATATGAACGTGATGTTTCAGAGCGGCAAGGCTATACAAAAGGCACTACTTTGATTGAAGTGAGGTTATCAAGATGTCAACTTTTGTCGAAATCAACGCGGGGCGCAAGACGGGCAACATAGCGTTTCTGTCTACAAACTTAGTCCTTTTATCTGTAGGCTTTGGGATTCTCGCAATTTCTCTTGCTGGCTATGGCTTCCACGTTGCTTATACCTACAGCAGTTTTGATGATCGTACAAAGATCGTAGGTGGCGATGCCTACAACTACATAATAATCGGCTTGCGCGGCTGTGTCTGGCTATTGGTCGCTGTGTGCTGTTCTGTTTTCAGTGCGTTCTTTGGTCTAATGGCCTTCTTTCGAGAAACGCTAAATCGTTTGGCGTTCTTTGGACATTCTCGGCAAGAAGAGTATGTGGAACCAGTGGAGCAAGCGGCGGTTGAAAGCCCTGATTACCATATTTGAGGAAACCAGATTCAAGGCGAGTGCATAATGGCTTTTTGTGCAGACCGCCTAGTTTTAAGGAAATCCATTCGATAGGAGTTCAGCCAATGAACGATCACACGGAACAAGTTTGGTTCTGTCCGGCTTGTGGACACCAAAATCAAATGAGCTTCAAGCACTGCCCGCAATGTGGTGCTTCAATTCCTACTCAGCAACCATACACGCAGTCGCAAAACAGTGGCTCAACGAGCCATCTACCGCAAGAATATCGAAGAACCTGCCAAGCCTGTGGGAAGGTCTGGCATTCGCTGGTTTCACGTGAGCAAGACATTCAGCGATCCAGTTCGGCGAACTCTTGCAATGTCTTAGCTCAAATGTGCAATCCGTCTGCCCAGCTACAGGCTAGCCGTAACCTTGATGCTAACAAGTCGGAAATCGCTCGGCTTCGACAATGCCCGAACTGTAATTCCGCCGCTTACATTGAAGAGATCGTTACGCATGTTGCACCGCCATCTCAGTAATGCCGCCGAGTGGTTAGTTCGTGCCATCTGGCAGCGTAGAATCGGCCCTCGCTACAATCGCCGAACAGTCACGATTTGCCGGTTTCATCCATCCTGCTCCGAATACGCGGCGCAGGCTTTTCAAAAGCACGGATTCTTTAAGGGTGCGTTGCTGGCAGTTAATCGTGTCAGGCGCTGCAATCCAGCGAACACGGAATCAACAATTGATTTCCCGTAATCATTTTCGGCCTATTGCTGGTAGATTGCCGCTCAGAAGTTTGAAAACGAAAACCGCTCAAGTCGTGATGACCTGGGCGGCTTTCTTGTTAGTGGCTTCCCTTCTCTACTCAAAGGCCCGGACACGTTTCAGTAGTCCATCAAGCTTGCTGTTGTCGGCTTCGCCTGATGTTTTGCGTTGTTCGATCTTTATAGCAACGAGCCGGGCAAAGTCAGCAAGGCTTCCCTTCTTCGCCTTTGCCCATTCGCTTTTCGACAAGTAACAGCAATAACGCTCAGGTCGTTTGCCGTCCGGTTCGCGCCAGCGCAAAACCACGCCGAAGCCGCTTTCGGTCAGCCGGATTCGGAACGAGGTTTGAGCGTCAGCCGCAACCGTCCAGCTTTCCTGATTGCCGCGCGATTTTGCGACCGGCAACTTTCCGGCTTTACTCATTCCGTTTTCAGGCTTTTCGGCTTTTCGGGGGATACTCCCCAGACTCGCTTTTTTATGCGTTGTTTTGGGCGCTTCGGGGATACTCCCCAAGCCCGGCTTTTCGGTTGTTTCTTCAAGCCTGAAATCTGCCTTTGGTCTGTTTGTTTCAACGCGCGCCGATGAACCGGCCAACGGCGGAGCAACCGTTGGCGGCGGGGCATTCTCAACCGGCGCGCCTATCAGTTTGGGCGTGTGTTCTCGACAATCTTTCCGCCTTGCCATACCACGCGCGGCTTTTGTTGTTCGCCTGAAAGCAAAGCTTCATCTTCGGCGATTTTCTGGCGCGACTCTTCAACGTCGTGGCTGTCAATCTGTCCGACGATCTGCGCCGCGCGGTCAATCGCGGCTTTGCTGACCATCCGATTGACGGCGTTTTTCACTTCCGGCGAAGTCTGCGCTTCGCGGTAAGCGTTGATGATCTGGTCTCGTTGTTCGCGCTGAATGTCCCGCCATTGCGCGTTGTATTCGGATTCGGCTTCAAGCGTGGCAATGCGCTCTTGAGAGTCCGGGTGAAGGTCTAACAGCCATTTCCAGAGGTAGGGAACGGCGACGATTGAAAGCGGCAAGACGTAACGCACGTAAAAGAGTAGCGGCGCGGGCAATTCCGGCGAACCAACCAAACCGCCGTCAGAATATCCGATGGCGAATTGCGCCAGCGTGTTGATGGCCAGAACTCCCCAGACAGCGAACGAGGCAACGAAGCCAAGCCGCCGTTGCTCGCTTCCCTTGAAAAAGTAGAGACGGCCAAGCGTCAATCCGATGGCCGTTCCTTCAAGTAAGATCACAGGCAACCACGAAGCCACGTCAAGCCAGTCGGCATAAAGCTTTGAGCCTTTCATCCCGTTGTAAGAAAGGCTGTGAGTCTGAATCGCAGTGACGACCACGCCAACCAGAATCATCAGCCAACTGATAACCATTCCCAGGCCGTTGCCGGATTTCTCAACTGAATCGCTGATGCGTTTTGAACGCGAAAGGTATTTGTCGAAATCTTTCATTGGTTGCTTTCTCCCAAAGGTAGGGAAGTGCTAACCTTGCTGTGTGAGCGACTGTCAGCACTTCTGTGTTGATGGTTGTCCGGGCTTGCGAGAGTTGACGCTTTCGCAAGCCCTTCGCGTTTTGAGCAGAAATTGTTTCAAGCAGTTTCGCGGCAATACTCACCATCATCGGCTTTCTTCGCGCAATAGAATTTGCCCGGCTTGCGGCTGGCTTTCATCTGCGCGTGATGAACAGGGCAGACAGGCGCGCCGTTTGGCTTTGCATCGGTCACAGCCGCTTTTTGCGGCGGGACTGCGCCGATAGCCTTCATTCGTTCAACTATCGCTTTCAAGCCGTCCGCCTTGCCTTCGACTTCAGCCACAATAGGGAAGCCGTCAAGTTCAGCGGTGATGATGAAGCGCGCGGCGCGTGTGCCAACCGGCGCGGGTTGAATCTGTGATGATGATGCTTCTGACATATCGTTTCCTTTCTTTGTTGTTGGGTTGAATCGAAACCGGCGATGGACGGGCACTCTCCGCCGTCGGCATTACCGCCGCGTTACTTGAGCACGGAAATAATCGCTCTTAAATCGTGAGTGGCGAGCATTGACAGATGATTGACGCCAAATCGTTTTGTTAAGCCCAGGGCAATGGCTAAGCTTGAATACTTGCCAGACCACGCGGCGTTGATCCGGGCAATGAGGGCTTCGCGCTCATTGGTTTCGGTGACGACCGGCGCGGCGCGTTCGATCAAAACGGGCAGCTTGAACCAGTGGCCGAGAAGTTCAATCGTCCATTCCAGCTTGTCAGCCGGAATGAACCATTCGCCGCTTTCGGCATACCAGCGACCGCCAACCGTGCGCTTGAAGGCCGCGACAAACTCAGAATGCTTGAAAGGCGTGTGAACTCGATAGCCGCGCGCCGATTCGTGAATGATGATTGCGGTTGATGTTTGCATTGCGTGTGCCCCTTTCGATCTGTTTATCAACTGACAGGGCAAACTATACGCCTAACGAATAGAATAATCAAGGGAATTATTCGCTTGACGTATATTTTCTTTGAGGCTATAAAATGACTATGGCTGATGAAATCTTACTGACAACTCCGCAAGTGGCTGAGCGGTTAGGCGTGAGCGTTCGGCGCGTTCAGGCTCTGATTCACGATGGCCGGTTGCCATCGCAACAATTTGGACGCGATCACTTAATCCGCGAGTCTGACCTTACGCTTGTCGCCGACCGCAAGCCGGGCAGGCCGTCGAAGAATACCGGTGACGATCAACAGGCGGTCGCGTCGCCGACTGAAGAAGCGATAAAGAAGCCGACGAAACAACGTGCAGCGAAAGCAGGAATGAAAAACGCAAAAAAGAAATGATGAATGTGTGAATCAGAAAATGATGAGGATCAAAGCGGGAAAACTAGAGGGGAGAAACGGACAAATGGGCGAACAGCATAGCCGCTCGCCCATTGCTCGAAAATTCGTTTGTGGCGTTATTTGTGGCAACGGCCAGCACTTGAAAGCACTGGCCGCTTGTAAATCACTGAAAAGATTGGTGGCCAGGGAGGGAGTTGAACCCCCGACACGCGGATTTTCAGTCCGCTGCTCTACCAACTGAGCTACCTGGCCAAAAAACGAAGGCGCATACTACTGACAGAGTCTGGGTCTGTCAACAAGCCGCACAAGTTTTGCCGAATCATCATTTTCCGAACTCGGCAGCCGGCGCAGAATGCTCACAGAGTCGCTAAAGGCGCCGCCGAAAACTCTTAAAAGTTACGTTAATTGACACTGTTCGTCACGCGCCGCTACAATGCCTGCCATCACAAACAAGGAGATTTTTTTATTATGTTTGGACTTGGTTATCCTGAAATGATCATCATTTTGATCATCGTTCTGCTGCTTTTTGGTGGCAAAAAATTGCCTTCGCTGGCCAAAGGTCTGGGCGAAAGCATTCGCAGCTTCAAACAAGGCGTTGCCACTGGCGATGCCGAAGAAGAAAAGAAAGATACCCCGAAAAGCGCCTGATAGAGTCGGTTCAAGTGCAGCCGGATTATTTCTGGCGAGCTTTACTCTCGATCAATTCAATTTTGCCGCTTCGCCGTGCATTCGTTTCCTGATTCCGGCGGTCACGCACCCCGTCAATTTGAGCTTGTACCAAGCTCGTGCTACCCACCGAGATGTCTCGCAAACGTCACAACCACAGCCAGAGACCTCGCCAGCATTCGGGTTATGCCGGAGCGGCTGGCTACCACGCCTATCAAGTTGACGTTCCTGCACAAACGACGTCTCGTACTGAACTCGTTCGACTGTTGCGCGGCGGCGAAGACACCTTCCTGGAACTCAAAGTCCGATACAGCAACGCCGAAAAAATCACGGCGGAAATCATCGCTCTGGCCAACACTGCTGGCGGAGCGATCATTTTCGGCGTCAACGATCAATTGCGAATCGAAGGCGTTGAAAACCCCGAAGATGTCGAAGAACAGTTGCGCGACATCTGCGCCAACCAGATTCAGCCGCCGGTGCTTCCGTACATCAACAAAGTCGCGTTCGACAGCGGACGCCGTGTGGTAGTGCTGGAAATTGACGCCGCTGACCGGCCTCATCGCACGCTGGACGACCGTTTTTACCTGCGCGAAGGCGCGATTAAACGCGAAGCTTCGCGCGAAGAACTGTCCCGCATCTATCACGAATTGCATCGAACAGGGTTTGAGCAAGTCCCGGTGTTTCAATCCAACATCGAAACAGACATTGATGAATCGTTGCTGTGGAGTTACGTCCGAGCGGTCAATCCCGGCTATTGGGGAGAAACGAGCAAAGGTTATCCGAACGATGCCGTGCTGCGCGAAATGGGATTGGCCGTCAAAATCGAAGACGACTGGTTGCCGACAGTCGGTGGATTGTTGCTGTTTGGCTTGAACGAACGGGTTTCGAAATTACTGCCGCGCGCAGACATTTTAGTAACTCGATACAGTGGCTCGCCGCAAAAAGATCGAACGTCGCCAGCCGTCGAACAGGTTCGATTGAGCGGCAATTTGCTGCGACAAGCCGATGGTGCGCTGAATTTCATTAAACGGTATGTGGATTTGCTGGACGCGCGCCCATCGCGCAAAGCCCGAGAAAACGGTTCGCCGCAAAGCGTCGAAGAAATTTTTGCCGACTCTTATGGCCAGTTCGTTCACAGCCGAGCCGGTTATCACCGCGCGGCGATCATCGAAGCCCTGACCAACTTGCTGGTTCACCGCGACCTGAGCGCGCGTGACCGCCAATCACAGATCAACGTTTATGACGACAGTCTGGAATTCATCAATCCGGCTCAGCAAGGCGAACTGCCTTTGACTTCACTTCGGTACGGATTGAGCTTTCCGCCAAACCCTCGTTTGAAAGCGATCTTCACCAACCGGCATTACGGCGCAGCAGTTTCTGCCGAACCGGTCAGCGGCGGTGTGCCGATGGCCAGCGCAGAAAGCATCAACTTCGCGCGCCGCGCGCCGGATGGCCCAAGCCTGACGAACAACGAATTCAAACTGAAATTTTATGGACTGCTGTAAAAATCGGCGTGATTCGTGATCCGGGTGTTGCCGTCCGGCAAACTCGTTGATTTACCCCGCGAACTGATTTAGCATCCGCTCGGTTTTCGACAGGCTGTTGACTTCTTGGCCGCTCTTGAGCGGCTTCATTCTTATACGATTCGAGTGTTTGTTACCTCAGTTGGCATGATTAGTGAATGCCCTCAATGCAATTTTCCAATTCCGCGCGAAGGCAGCCGGTTCTGTAATCAATGCGGCGCTGATTTACGCGCGATTTTTTCGGCAGACTTAACGGCTCAAACAAAGTCGGGAACTCTTCAAGCTGACATTCAAGAAATCAACCGGACTCCGAACAGCGCATCTTTGCAGGCAGTTCCGCAAACGGTTTCCGGCAATATCCCTCTACAATCCAGCCCCGACGTTTTGGCAGAAACGAATATGACAGTTCCGAAGGACGATACTCAATCCCCCAAAATCGAAGCAACACTTCATATATTGATGCGCGACGGCAGCGTGGTCGAACGCGATTTGAACGCCGAAGAAACCAAACTCGGCAAAGCTCCGCAAAACGACATCATTCTGCCCGATGCTTCGGTGTCATCAACCCACGCGATGATCAGCCTGGCTGACAACCGATTCACGATCAGCGATCTGGGCAGCCGCAACGGCACTTTCGTCAATGACGTCCGAGTCAACGATTCGCGCAAACTCGATCACGGCGATTTGATAAAGATGGGACATTGCGCCATCACCTTCAGATTGAAAGAAGCGGAAACGACCCAATCCATGCCGCGCACCGTCCTGTTAGGCAACAGCCCGCCTCCACCGCCAACGCCGCCGCCAACTCCCAAAACGGTTCCGGTGACGGAAGATTCTCTGGCGCAGGCTTTGGTCAGCGCCGGTCTGGTGGCTCAATCGGAATTGGATCGTTTGCGCGGAAGCGGCGCGACCAAACGGCTTTGCCGCGCGTTGATCGAAGAAAAACTGGTCAGCGAAATCGGGCTGCGCGATTTGATGGGGCGCACTTTCAACATCGCGCCAATTGAAATGAAAACGATGGAAGTGGACGCCGTGACGGCGGCCAAACTTCGCGTTGATTTTTTGCGTAGCCGGAACCTCTGTCCGGTCATCGGCCAACAACCCGACCGATTGATGCTGGCCATCGCCGACCCGACCGACAAATCCTCCATCGAACAGGTCGAACGTCTGACCGGCAAAAAAGCTTCGTTGCGCCTGGCGATGTTCAGCGAAATTGCCGCTCACATCGAAAACCATTTCACGCCTCGTTTGATCGGAGTCATGCCGACGGGTGAAAAAATCGAAGCCCTGTTAAATCAGCCGGAGATCGAAGTCGGCAAAGCCCCACACAACAAACTGGTCATCAACGATCCTACGGTCAGCAGCACACACGCCATCGTGTTGGTGCGCGACGGCGGTTATTCCATCGTTGATCTGGGCAGCAGCAACGGCACCTTTATCAACGGCAATCAACAGGGCGGCGAAGCTTACACGCTGCAACACGGCGACAAAATTCAACTCGGCAACGTCATGTTGGCATTCCGCAATCCGGCGGAAACCACAGAAAACAAAACGGCTCGATTGTCGCTGGAAGCGTTGGAAGAAGTTCGCCGCCGCGCGTCGCTGCGTTCCGATCCTGTCCATTCGTTCCCGCGAACCGATCCGAGCATGAGCGCGCTTCCTCCGTCGAAAGTCACCACCGCCGCCGAAGACGATGAAGAAAAAGCCGAGAGGAAGCGAAAGAAAAAGGAAAAGGAAAAAGACAAAGGCGGATTTTTCAGCGCCAACGCCCTGAGCCGAATCATCGCTCAGGTCTTGGGCGCAGTCGTCACAATTGCAGGAACGATTTTGGTGGCGAAATACGTGCTTGCGCCTTCTGGCAATACCGGCAACGGCAGCGGATCAACCACGTCTGCTTCCGCCAAAATCACCCGCTCGGATTCGTGGTCGTCGTTGCCCGGCAAGGCAGTCGAAGCTTCCGGCGTGGCGCATGTTCCCGGCAGCGATTTGGTTTTGATGGTGGACGACGGTCAGCCCGGCGTGGTGTTGGTAATGAAGCTGGATGCCGACGGCGATCCGGTCGGCGCTCCGAAAGCGATTCCGCTGGGCGTGACGATCAAAAACCCGGAAGCCATAACCAGCGACGGCTCGCATTTTTACGTCATCGGTTCGATGTCCGACGCCGGTTGGGGATCGGATAACGCCATCGCGCGATTCGCTTTTGATTCGCAAACGCAAACGCTGCGCGGACAGGCGGAAATCATCAACGATTTCAGGACTGTATTGCTCAGCAAAATCATCGAACTGAAAAGCCTGAGCGATCTGCCCAGCGCGCAAGGCGGTTTGAACATTGAAGGGCTGGCCTGGGACAGATTGCAAAATCGGCTGATTGTCGGTTTTCGTTCGGTGATTGGCCCTCAAGCTGTTTTGGTTCCGTTGCGAATGACAGACGTGCGTGGAGCATTCACCGCCGACAATTTGCAGGTCGAAAATCCGCGCGTGATTTTTTTGCCGCTGGGCGGCCAGGGCATACGCGACATTACTTATGACACGCACCTGAAATCTTTCCTGATTATTTCCGGCGCTCCTGAAGGCGTCGAAAAAAGCGAATTCAAATTGTGGGAATGGGATGGCGAAAGCGTCTCTGCCAAAGTGCGCGATGAAATGACGCTCAACCCCAAATTCAAACCCGAAGGCGTAACCGCTGCCGTCGTCGGTGGACGGCCATTTCTGTTTTTGGTCGGCGACGCCAGCAGCTATCTCAAACTCAATTATTCTGACGTGAAGTAACTCCCGAATCAGTGCTGCGACCGGTCAGGCCGCTCCCTACCGTTCACAGCACTGACCTTTTTTGCCCCCGCAATTCCGCAAACTCCCCGAAGAATCCGAAAACTGTTAGGAGGTTGTTCCAATGAGTCATCGTCAAAATCGTTTTCTCGCACTGTTCTCTCTGGCCGTGATGATGTGTCTGGCCATCGCTGGCGTCGCCGTTTCAACGTCTGTCAGCGCCAGCCCACAAAAGAAAGACAAAGACGCCAAAGAATCGAAGAAAGACAAAAAAGCTAAAAAGGCATCCGCTGCGCCAACCGCAGCCGGAACTCCCAAATTGTGGGAAGATCGCGGCAACATCGGTTCGCTAAACCTGATTTACGGCATCGGCAGCCCGGAAGGCATGCCAAAACCGCCGTTACAATTCGACAAGGAAGATGTTTCCGGCACCAATCCCAAGATCAAAGTCATTGACGCCAACGGCATCAAATGGAACATCAAATTCGACGAAGAAGTTCACGCCGAAGTCGCCGCCAGCCGTATCGTCTGGGCTTGCGGATACATGGTTGAGGAAAGCTATTTCGTTTCTTCGGGCAAAGTGAATGGCGTCACCGGTTTGGGGCGCGCCAAAAAATTCGTCGGTTCTGACGGTTCGTTTACCAACGGCATGTTTGAAAAACGCCCTGACGACATCGCACGGCGCGCCATCAATTGGGACTGGACCAGCACTCCGTTCAACGGTTCGAAAGAACTTTCCGGCCTGGCGATTCTGAACACTTTGCTGAATAACTGGGATGCCAAAAACACCAACAATAATGTGCTGGGAATGTTCGATGACGACGGCAAAGTCATTGACTGGTATCTGGTCGCCGACTGGGGTGGAGCATTCGGCAAAATGGGCAGTTTTATGTCTCACACCAAATGGGATTTGGCCGATTATCAAAAACAGGCGTTTCTGGATGGAATTTCGGGCAGCCAGATTAAGCTTCATTACAGCGGAAAGATGAGCAGTTCCCTGAAAGCCATCCCCGTCGAACACGCGCGTTGGTTTGCCGGAATTCTGGGGCAATTGACCGATGCCCAGATTCAGGACGCCTTCAAAGCCGCCGGAGCGACCCAAGCGGAAGTCGAAGGTTTTTCACGCCGCGTTCGGCAAAAGATCAATGAGTTGAAATCCGCCGTCGGACGGTAGCCGGATAGAGGGACGGAGAGACGGAGAGATTGAGGGACTCAAACTTCCTCGCTTTCTATCTCCCTTTCCCTCACTCCTTCTATCCCTCCTTCTCGCCAAAAAATGCACGTCATCATTCAACCGCGCGACGGCATAGAACCGTTGCTGGAAGCCATCAATCAAGCCACTGACAGCGTAGAGATCGTCATCTATCGCCTTGACCGGCTGGAAATTGAGCAGGCGCTGGTCATCGCCGCCGCGCGCGGAATTCGCGTGCATGCGTTGATCACCTACACCAACAAAGAAGACTTGCGCGAAATCAAAAAGCTGGAAAAGCGGCTGACTGAACGCAAAGTCAAAGTCACGCGCACAGCCGAAGACCTGGTTCGGTATCACAGCAAAGTGATGATCGTTGATCGGCGGAAACTGTTTCTGCTGACCTTCAACTTTACGTTTCTGGACATTCACCACAGCCGCAGTTTCGGCATCATCACCGAAGACAAACAACTGGTTGCCGAAGCCGTCGGCTTGTTCACCGCCGATGTCGCAGGCAAAGGCCACAAAGCGCAAGCCGAACACTTCGTCATCAGCCCAATCAATTCCCGCAAAAAACTTTCGGCCTTCATTCAAGGCGCAAAAAAACAGTTGCTGATTTACGACGGTAAATTGAGCGATTCCCAGATATTGAAACTGCTGGAAGAACGCGCCAAAGCAGGAGTCGAAATCAAAGTCATCGGCGGAATCAGTCGCCCGGTCAAAGGCGTCGAAGTCCGCCCGATGCCGATCATTCGATTGCACACGCAAGCCATCGTCCGCGATGGCAAACAGGTCTTTTTCGGCAGCCAGAGTTTGCGTAAAGTCGAACTCGATCTGCGCCGCGAAGTCGGCCTGATTACCGACGACAAAGAAGCAGTCAGAAGCTTCTTTCTGATTTTTGTTTTGGACTGGAGCGATCTGGTCACTGATTTAACGGAGGAGAGTTAGCAGTATGAACAATGTCTTTTCCCGATTATTTGCCGCATTTTGCCTTGCGGCTATCGTTTCAATTTTCGGTTTCGCACAGGATTCGACAACCAAAGCTCCGATCATCTTTGCCGTGATGGGCGACACAGGCAGCGGCGACGAAGCTCAACTTGCCGTCGCCCAGCAAATGGTCAAACAGCGTCAGCAGAAACCGTTCGATTTCGTCATCATGCTCGGCGACAACATTTACGAAAAAGGCGAAGCCGAAAAAATTGGCTCACACTTTGAAGAACCGTACAAAGACCTGCTCTCCGCCGGAGTGAAGTTTTACGCCTCGCTGGGCAATCACGACATCATCAAAGGATTGGAGTTTCAGACCAACTACAAGAATTTCAACATGGGTGGGCGGCGGTATTACAACTTCGGCAAAGGTGCCAAAGAAAATGGTGAAAGCTTGTTGGAATTTTTCGCGCTGGATACGAACGTGATGGACGACAAACAGCTTGGCTGGCTGGACGAATCGCTGAAGGCTTCAAAGGCGCGCTGGAAAATCGCGTTTTGCCATCATTCGATTTATTCGTCGGCAAGAATGCACCGGCCTTACAAAAAATTGCGCGAACAACTGGAACCGCTGTATGTCAAATACGGAGTCAACGCGGTCTTCGCCGGGCATTCGCACTGTTACGAACGGGTCAAACCACAACAAGGCGTTCACTACTTCACCGAAGGCGCGAGCGGCGAAATCAAAAAACGAACGCTAGACCGCAAATCTCCGCTGATGGCGTTTGGCGAAGATTCCGTCAATTCGTTTTTGATCGTCCAGGTGACGGAAACTGAAATGAAGGTCGAAGCCATCGCCGCTGACGGCAGGCTGATTGACTCATACACCATCAAACATTGACGGAGTCACGTTCGCCGCCAAACGCCAAAAAGCCGCTGACTTTGAAGCCAGCGGCTTTTTGCTTTTTGCCAGTCACCTCGCCAGTTACCACCTTCGCCCTCTGTTTCCACGCGGATAACCCTGCGCGTAGCCTTTGCGAAATCCATCGCGGTAAGCGGAGTTTCCTTTTCGATAATGGCTGGAATTATTCAGATCGGCGATTCGACGATCTCGATAATCCTTCTGCCCCCTGTCCAACCCAGCTCGGAAACCTTTTTCGTAATCTTTGTTGTAATTGCGATTGTCGCGGCGATCATCCCAGCGATCATCTCTACGGTCATCGCGGCGGTCATCACGACGGTCTCGGCGATCATCCCGGCGGTCATCTCGACGATCCCGGCGATTTTCCCAACGATCACGATCCCACGGCCATTGAGCCTGAACAGTTGCCAGATTCGACAACCCTGTAACGACAACGAATCCCAACGCGAAGGTTGCGGCAAGAACATGTTTTGTGAGCTTGTTCATTTTGTTTATTCACCTGAATCCATCAGAGTGCGAAACTGCAACTGATACCAGGTCTCCTTTCGCCGAACCAGTCTGCACATACCATTCCAAAGCTTCGGCACGTCAGAAATTTCAACTAACTGCTTTGACTTGAACGCCAAACGCCGAATTGAGAAACGGCAAAGCCAGCGACCGCCTCCCAGCCTCGCCCCAAATGGTATGAGCACGAAACAAAATGGAATTGCCACAAACTTGGCAATTGACTCATTCCCGACAGCTTCGTAAACTCCGCGCCGTTCTTCAAGCCCCATCCACCAACAAACTCTCACTCGTTTACATCGTCAGGCGAACTTACCCGTCTTTAGAATCGCCAACTTTGACATCTAAAAAAATTCCGCTCGTTCAGGAGGAAGCTGGAATGTTCTTTACACACACTCGCTCTTTGTCTGCTCTTTTCCAAAATCGTTTTGTCTGGTTGGCGCTGGTCATTGCGGCAATCGTGTTGCCGGTTTGGCAACAATCGCATTCAGCAGCCAACACCGTCTCACTGATCTTGCTTAACTCCGGCGCGATTGACCCCACACGACAGACGGCTCGACTGACTTTGAGCGGCGAACGACGCTTACGGCTGATTCAATTCGCCGACGCTATCAAACCCGAATGGCACAAAGCGCTGCTGGACGCAGGCGCAGACATCGTCAATTACATTCCGAACAACGCCTACCTGATTTACGCCGATGCTGAAACCGTCGCGGACTTACAAGCTAAACAAAACTCCGCGATTCAATGGTTCGGCGATTACCAGCCAGAAATGAAAATTTCGCCAAGCGCCGCTACGCCAGCCGCCACCGCTAGCCTGAAAGACAATCTGTTCGCCGTTCAGTTGTTCAGCGACGAAACTGCGAATCAAACGACGCTGAGCTTGCTGAAACAAATCGAACTCGCGCCGGCAAAACAACAAACGCGCATCGCGCAGTTCGTCAATTTGATCGTCGCTCTGCCGCCGCTGGCCATCGCGCAAATTGCCGAACGCGAAGACGTGATTTCAATCACTCGTTACGCCATTCCTCGCCGGCTGGACGAACGGCAAAACCAGATCGTCGCTGGCAACATCAGCAACGGTTTGCCTGTGGCGGGTGATTATCTTGCCTACCTGGCGTCGAAAGGATTTACACAAACACAGTTCACGGCGTCGAATTTTGTCGTCAACGTGTCGGACAGCGGCATTGATAACGCGACTCAAGCGCCGAATCATTTTGGCTTGTACACCAGCGGCAACACCGCCAACGCCAGCCGGGTTGTTTACAACCGTTTGCTCGGAACTCCCAGCGGGCCCGGCAGCACGCTCGTAGGTTGCGACGGACACGGCACAATCAACGCGCACATCATCGGCGGATTCATTCCCGGCGGAGCGCCGTTCAATGTTTTTCCGCACACCGACGCTTCAGGCTTTCGTCACGGCTTGGGCGTCGCGCCGTTTGTCAAAGTCGGGTCTTCAGTGATTTTTGATAACTCGACGAACTTTTTCGGCGATTACACTTTCCCGGATTTTGTCGAACTGGAATCGCGCGCTTACAACGACCACGCACGCATTTCGTCGAACAGTTGGGGCGGCAACACCAACGGCGAATACAACATTGACGCGCAGATTTACGACTTCCTGACGCGCGACGCCCAACCCGACAACGCAGTCTTCCCTGCCGCTGGCAATCAGGAACTGGTGACGATTTTCGCGGCGGGAAATTCCGGCCCAACAGCGACTACAGTCGCACCTCCCGCTTCGGCCAAAAACACCTTGTCGGTCGGAGCTTCGGAAAACGTCAATCAATTCGGCGGCCCCGACAAATGCACCACTGCCGACAGCGAAGCCGACAACGCCAACGACCTTTCGATCTTCACCAGCCGAGGGCCGACAATGGACGGTCGTCGCAAACCGGAAATCGTCGCGCCTGGAACACACGTCACCGGCGGAGTCATTCAAATTCCAAATCCGCCCGCCAACGGACAGGCCGACGCTTGCTTCACCGGTCAGGCCGTGTGCGGCGGCCCGCCTTCATCGCCGAACTTCTTTCCCGTCGGCCAACAGTTTTACACCGCGTCTTCGGGAACCAGCCATTCCACGCCAGCCGTTGCCGGAGCCGCAGCCTTGCTTCGACAACGTTTCATCAACGAAGGCCTGGCTCCGGCTTCGCCCGCGATGACCAAAGCCGCGTTGGTCAATTCGGCGCGTTACCTGACCGGCACTGACGGCAACGACACTCTGTGGTCGAACGTGCAGGGAATGGGTTCGGTGAACCTGAATTCATTCTTTGAGCTTTTCACAGTGCCAACGCTGTTGCGCGACCAAGACCAGATTGATGTTTTCACCGCCAGCGGACAGGTGCGAACTATCAACGGCACGGTCAGCAATTCGTCAAAACCGTTTCGCGTGACGCTGGCCTGGACTGACGCGCCCGGTTCGACAGCCGGTTCGGCGTGGGTCAACAACCTTGATCTGGAAGTCACCATCGGCGGCCAAACCTATCGCGGCAACAATTTCAGCGGAGCTTTTTCTTCGCCAAACGGCGTGGCCGACGACAAAAACAATCTGGAAAGCGTGTTGATTCCGGCTGGCGTGTCAGGAGCTTTCACCGTGCGGATTATCGCCACAAACATTGCGGGCGATGCAGTTCCGAACAACGCGGCGCCGCTCGATCAAGATTACGCGCTGGTCGTGTTCAACATGGCTGAAGCTTTGTTGCCGATCATTGACGCCGCTGGCGGAACCGTCACCGTCGAAAGCTGTTTGCCTGCCAATGGTGCGATTGATCCCGGCGAAAACGTCACCGTCAATTTCACGTTGAAAAACATTGGCCGTACGGCAACGACAAATCTGACCGCGACGCTGCTTGCTGGCGGTGGCGTCAACAATCCAAGCGCGCCGCAAACGTTTGGAGCAATTGCGCCGCTTGGCGGAACGGCGATGCGCGCATTCAGTTTTCGCGCCAGCGGAACCTGCGGCGGTCAGCTTTCGGCGACTGTGCAATTACAAGATGGCGCACTGTCGCTCGGTTCAGTGGTGTTCAGGTTTCAACTCGGAACGGCGCAAATTCAAAATCAAACTTTCAGCAACTCGACGACAATCACCGTGCCGTCGTCAGGAGCAGCTACGCCATATCCGTCAACAATCAACGTTGGCGGCTTGACCGGAACGATCAGCAAACTCACTGTCACGATCAACGGCATCAATCACACCAACCCGGACGATTTCGATATTTTGCTTTCTTCGCCGGACGGAAGGCGCGTGCTGTTAATGTCGGACGTGGGCGGCGGAGGCGATTTGACCAACGTCAATTTGACCTTTGACGATGCGGCGATGGCGGCGTTGGCGAACAATGGCCAGATTGTTTCAGGGACTTTTACTCCGACGAATTTCGGCGGCAACGATGTGTTCAACGGCCCAGCGCCTGTGGGGCCATACGCCGATCCTCCGTTGCTTTCGACGTTCAATGGCTCAGCGCCCAATGGCGATTGGAGCTTGTGGGTGCATGACGATTTAAGCGGCAACAGCGGGCAAATCGTCGGCGGATGGAGTTTGACGATCACAACTTATTTGCCGGAATGCTGCCAATCGCCACAATGCCCCACCATCAACGTCGTCCCGTCGGCAATTCCAACAGGAACCGTCAACAGTTTTTACAGCCAAACGTTCACGCAAACCGGCGGCGCGTTGCCGATCGCGTTCAGCTTGAATGGAGCTTTGCCAAACGGTTTGAGCTTCTCGACGGGCGGCGTGCTGAGCGGCATTCCGACTGAAAGCGGCAGCTTCCCCATCACAGTCACGGCAACGGATTTCAACGGCTGCACGGGACTGAACAGCTACACGCTGACGATCAATAACGCTCCGCCGATGAGCAACGGATTATTGTTTTATCCTTTGTCGAAACCGATTCGGTTGTTGGATACGCGAGCGGGGCAGCCG
>CADECP010000024.1 GCA_902825875.1 uncultured Acidobacteriota bacterium | reverse complement strand
GTGAGCGTCCATAAATAAATCGATCAATTCCAGTTCACTCTTGGAATGATCGTGTAGTTCCATTCGCCATGGAAATTTGCTTTCTGCAATTGAATACTTGCCATCTCCTGATCGCTCACCACGATTCCAGTGGGGTAGCAATTGGTATCAAGCTCCGCTTCAATCCGAAGACCCTGCTGAGTGGTTGTGCTGCTGATCAGATTGACAATCACTTCGTGACTGGTCAGCGGGCGGCCTCGCCAGTTGAGCGTAATCTGACTGAACATCCGGTGCTCAATCTTATTCCACTTGCTCGTTCCCTGTGGGAAATGGCAAACCGCCAGCCGCAAACGAAGTTCGTCAGCCAGGCGTTGCAGAGCGAGCTTCCACAGGCGACTCCGGCTCGCGTTGCTTCCGCCGCCATCAGCCGTGATCAACAATTCGCTCGCCGACTTGTAGAACCCGACGCCCATATTCAGCCACCAGCGGCGCAGTGTTTCGACAGCAAATTCAGCGGTGTCATGATCACGTCCGACGCTCACCCAACCGGTGTTGGTAGTCAGGTCATACACTCCATACGGAATGGCCTTGCCCAGTTCTTTGTCGGGAAAGTCATGCACACGCACCAACTCAGGCATTGCTTGTGGCCGCCATTCCCGCCCGCACTGCTTGAAATCGCCGACCAGTTCTTTCTTCTTGGTGTCGATAGAAACCACCGGTTGTGCGCGCCGTTGAAAAGCCAACACTTGAGAATTGATATATTCGAACTGAGCATTGCGATCAGGATGCGAGTCTCCTTCTTTAGTCTTGCGGTTGGCTTGCAAACTGTAATCGAGTTGATGGAGCAAATCGGCCACTTTTTGGCGTCCGACAGAGAAGCCTTGCTGCTGCAATTCTGTCGCAAGCTTTCGCACGCTCTTGCAATTCCACCGCAGCGGCGACTGCGGATCGCCACGGCTTGTCGGTTCAACAAGCGTATCAAGCGCCGTCAGCAACCTGGGTTGATGATGAATCAGCGTTTTGCGACCACCACCAGGCCGACGAATACGACCATCAAACAAAAGGGCGTCGTCAACCGCCAGTTCCTGCAAGCCAAGGTAAATGGTGCTGCGCGAGAGGCCTGTCACTTTGGCGACCAGCGATTGCCCACCGCGGCCAATCGCTTTCGCTTCACTCGCCGCCCACAATCGGCGAGTGCGTTCATTCAACACCGGGAATAAAGCTACGAACTTTTCTCGGAGAATCGCTTCCATGCTTAATCGTTGCATGGATCAAAAATACAGCGGCTCCTGAATTGTACGAGTTATTTATGGACGCTCACTATCCATTACTGGCAACGATGGCGTTGGGACAATTCGCTATAACTTCATGCCGCCACATAAAAAGCGAATCTCCGCCCGTCAACAGTGAATATAAAAATATTACGGAATCTGATTTGGTCGCCTACGTCCAAATCAGATATACGTCGGAGCAAATCATTACTTTGGCTCGAACTCCGCAAAAGCGCGAGCAAATCATAGCTCGCATCAAGAAGACGTTTGCCGTAGCCCAGGCTGCGCAGGCCGATCAACTTGATAAGACCACAGATTTTTACAAACATCTTGCGCTCAATACCACCAAGTTTCTCGCAAGGGAATACAGCAAGCGTGACGAAACCTCTCAAGTGAGCAAGGCGGATATTGACTTGTACCTTGCCGAGCGATCAAAGGAATTCGATACCGATTTAGCTTTAACCTTAATGGATGGTGAACAGCCGCAAACTACACAACCCATTGACATCCAGAAAGCACAATGGGCCGAAATGCATTTACGTGCGGAAAAGGGGCGACAAGCCGGGATTGAAAAAGAAGCAGCGTTTCAACAAATAGTCCGCCTCTTGCGTGCCGACATACTCGCCAACATGCACCTCAAGAAAATAAAAGAACAACAAAAAATGACAGAGGCAGATATCAAAACTTACTACGAGCAGCATCCGGAGGCCGAGCCCGAAAAGATCAAACAGCGCATGTCCGGTTTGCTAGCCCGACTCAAAAATGGAGAGAGGTTCGAGAAGATCGCCGATGAAATCAACGAAGATAGCACGAAGGGGAAGGGCGGGGATTTGGGCTGGTTCGCCGATGGTGTGATGGCTCCCGAACTTGAGAACGTGGCGTTTGCGCTACAACCAGGGCAGATCAGCGAGGAATTGGTCAAAACAAATTACGGGTATCATCTCATCAAAGTTGAAGGCCGCCGTAAAGCCGCGAACGCCACTCCATCTGACACCAACGGCAACAAGCAGAAACGCGCCACCGACGGCAGTGTTACCGATCCGAAAGCGTCTGAAGAGATTCACGCCAAGCATATTTATCTTAGGACTAAAATAGTTGAAGACGCGATCTCCAAACAAGCACAAGAGAAGATAGGACGTGTGATTGAAGATATTAAGCTGAAATACCCGGTGAACGCGCCAAAAGACTTCGATGTCAAAGTCGAAGGTTTAAACTCAACCAAAAATCTGCCAGCGTCGGCCAGTAATAAAGTTAGACGGTGATTCAGATTTAACGCCGAGGTGAGATTTAATCTGCACCGTTTTCAAGTAACTGAACAAACGGAATGAGGCGTGAAAGAAACTTCCCTTCATTCCGTTATTTCCGTTTGTTCCGTTAGCTCTTGGTATTTGCTGAAAGAAGCCTTGCTTCAATACTTGGGCAGATTGGGATCAACTTGATCCGCCCAGGCCAGAATGCCGCCTTTCAAATTGCGAATCTTTGTGAAGCCAGCTTCTTTCAGCACGCCATACGCTTTGGCGCTGCGTCCGCCCATTTTGCAGTGAACCACGATTTCGTCGTCGCTGTTTAACTCGCCAACGCGCGATGAGAATTCGCCCAGCGGAATCAGCCGTGAGCCGTAATTTTCCAGATTGCCGATTTGCCATTCGTGAGGTTCGCGCACGTCAATGATCGTCAGCTTTTTGCCGCCATCGAGTTCGGCTTTTAGTTGCGCCGGAGTCACTTCCCAATCCGAAACGACTTCAACTTTGGGCGCGGGTTCCGGCGGAGTGATGCCGCAAAAAACATCGTAATCAATCAGCTCTTTGATCGTTGGGTTTTCTCCGCACAGCGGGCATTCGGGATTGCGGCGCAGCTTCAGTTCGCGGAACTTCATCTTCAAGGCGTCAAAGAGCAGCAGGCGTCCGATCAGCGGTTCGCCTTGGCCGATGATGAGTTTGATGGCTTCGGTCGCCTGAATGACTCCGATGATGCCGGGCAGAATTCCCAGCACTCCGCCTTCGGCGCATGAGGGGACCAATCCTGGCGGAGGCGGTTCCGGGTACAAACAGCGATAGCAAGGCCCGCCGCCGCCCGGATAAAAAACCGAAGCCTGTCCATCAAAACGAAAGATCGAACCATACACATTTGGCTTACCCAGCAACACGCTGGCGTCGTTGGCCAGGTAACGAGTCTGGAAGTTGTCGGTTCCGTCAATGACTATGTCGTAAGGTTTGATGATGTCGAGGGCGTTGTCAGCCCGCAGAGCCGTTTCATAAGTGTCAATTTGAATGTGCGGGTTGATGTCGGACAGGCGATCTTTGGCGGATTGAATTTTCGGACGGCCAACGTCTTTGGTTCCGTGAACAATCTGGCGTTGCAGATTGCTGTGATCAACTACGTCAAAATCAACCAAACCCAATCGCCCAATTCCAGCGGCAGCCAGATACAAACCCAGCGGCGAACCCAGCCCGCCGGTTCCGATCAACAGAATGCTGGCGGCTTTCAATTTGCGCTGACCATCCATACCGACTTCGGGCATTATCAGATGACGGCTGTACCGCGCGATTTCGTCTTTGGTCAGGTCTGGCAACGGTTCGGCTCCGCCGGCAATGGCCGGAATGATGCTGATGTCGTCGCTTTCGCCAACCGGCGTGTTTTCGTTTTGCAGGCTGCGAATGTCTTCATCGTTGACGTAAACATTGACGAAGCTGCGAAGTTTGCCGTTGGCGTCATACAAATGTTTTTTCAGGTCAGGATGCTGCGAAGTCAAACTCGCCAGCACTTCGCCTGCTGTAGCTCCCTGCACTTCCACTGCCGCCGTGTTGCCAGCGTACTGGCGCAACGCGGTTGGAATTACGATCTTCGGCATTTCAATTTTCTCCTATTGAAGTTCGTTCGTAGTTCCGCCTTTAGGCGGCTGAAGCCGCACAGCCGCCTAAAGGCGGAACTACGAACACGATTACAAAACAATTTCTTCTTCCTCGAACTGTGAACGGTCTTCGCGCACAGTCCAGGCGCGGACTTCTTCGGCTTTGCCGTCGCGCACGGAAACGATCAGATACGACCATTCGATGAACGGCGCGTGATCCAGGTCAAACCCCGAAGGAATCGCCGGATGATTCGGATGCGAATGGTAATAGCCCCACACACCTAAGTCTTTTTTCGCCGCTTCGCGCTCGGCTTTGGCGTAATCCAGCGGACTGATTTCGACGCGGTTGTGCCGCGAATCCTTGCGAATGTTTTCCAGCGGCAGGACTTCGCGGATGATTCGCGCGTCGTTTTCAATTACGCCCAGCAACAAGCCGCCGCATTCTTCCGGGAAGGTTCGTTCGCCGTGTTGTTTAATGGTTTCGATATGCTCTGTAGTTAGTTTCACGCTCATTCTTCCGTCCAGAATTTATCGCTCAAGTAACGGCTGCCGCCATCGCACAGGATTGTCACGATGACGCCGCTTTCAATCTGTGAGGCAACTTTCAATGCCGCGACAATGTTGGCTGCGGCAGAAACGCCCACAAACCAGCCTTCGCGTTTGGCCAGTTGGCGAACCATCGAGTGGGCGTCTTCGGTCATCACTTCCATTTCTTCATCGGCCAGCGTTGGGTCGTAAATGCCAGGCACGATGGCGGTCGGCATGTGCTTCATGCCTTCCAAACCGTGATACGGCGAATCCGGCTGCATCGAAATCAACCGAACATCAGGCTTCAATTCGCGCAAACGGCGACTGACTCCGACAAAGGTTCCGCTGGTTCCCAAACCCGCGACGAAATGCGTGATGCGTCCGGCGGTTTGCCGGTAAATCTCCGGCGCGGTGGTTTCGCAGTGCGATTGCCAGTTGGCCGCGTTGTTGTATTGATCCAGATAAACGTATTTGTCCGGGTTTTCAGCCACGCGACGGCGGACTTCGATGATTGCGCCGTCGGTTCCCGCCATTGGATCGGTCATTACGACGTGCGCGCCGTAAGCCTGTAAGATGCGTTTGCGTTCGGCGCTGGCGTTTTGCGGCAAACACAATTCGACTTTGTAACCGAGCGCCGCGCCGAGCATCGCGTAAGCGATGCCAGTGTTTCCGCTGGTGGCGTCAATGATTGTTTTGTCTTTGGTCAGCCAGCCGGACGCTTCCGCCTGCCGAATCATCTTCAACGCCGGACGATCCTTAACCGAACCACCAGGATTCGCCCATTCGGCTTTGGCGTAAATTTCAACCCTTGGATTGGGATTGAGATTCGTCAGCCTGAGCAGTGGGGTGTTGCCAATGAGTTCAGCCAACGAGGAAATAGCGACAACGGTAGGCATAGAAACAGCAATAATAAAAATTGGTGATTTTGAAATGGCGGCGGGAATTTGGAGTGCGGCGATTCGTCGCCGCTTTGGCGTTCATTGCCGAGCGTTTCAAGTTCCGGCAAATGTGTCCGCAACGAATGCCAAAACTGCGTTAAGCCGCAGCACTCCAAAAGCGCGCTTTATTTGCCGGGTTGCGGCACGACACGCAAATAAGGTTTCAAGGTCTTCCATCCGCCTGGGAATTTTTCTTTGGCGGCTTCGTCGGAAACAGCCGGGACGATGATGACGTCGTCGCCGTCTTTCCAGTTGACCGGAGTCGCCACGCTGTATTTCGCCGTCAGTTGCAACGAATCAATCACGCGCAAAATTTCAGGGAAGTTGCGACCGGTGCTGGCCGGATAAGTCAGCGTCAATTTCACCTTCTTGTCAGGGCCGATGACAAAAACCGAACGCACAGTGAAAGTGTCGTTGGCATTTGGGTGAATCATCTCGTAAAGGTCAGAAACTTTCTTGTCGGCGTCGGCAATGACCGGGAAGTTCAAGGCGTGACCTTGAGTTTCCTTGATGTCTTCAGCCCATTTGTTGTGCGAATCCGCCGGGTCAACGCTCAGGCCGATGATCTTGACGTTGCGTTTGTCGAATTCCGGTTTCAGCCGAGAGGCTTCGCCAAGTTCGGTGGTGCAGACAGGAGTAAAATCTTTAGGGTGAGAAAACAAAACGCCCCAGCTTTCGCCGAGCCATTCGTGAAAATTGATTGAGCCTTCGTTGGTTTGCGCTGTGAAATCAGGCGCGGTGTCGCCTAAACGTATAGACATAATCTTCTCCTTTGCAGGTTTTTGAGGTTGTGGAAAAAGTTGAAGACGCCGGGTTGTTTACCGGCAACAACAAGAGCAGGTACAAGGACAACAGCAGATTGTTTGGCGTGAATGAATCATTGCGTTGTTGAAAACGGGGGCATCATAGCCCCGCGAATCTTTTTGTCAAGATGACAGGCAGACAGGGCTTTGGCACGCGATAAGCAAAAATGCACGAAGCGAGAGAAATCTCGCTTCGTGCATTTTTTCAGTTGGGCCGCAAAGGCGTTTTTGCCGAAGCCGGTTTCGGCAAATGTGAGGAAGGCGTTTCAACGTGCTTCCAGGCTGGAAAACGTCACCCACACTTTTTTGCCATTGATGCTTTGGTTGGTGATACGCACCTTGCCGGAGGCCACAGCAGCCCGCGTTGCAACGACGCCGCTGAGGTTCCATCGGAAAAGTCCTTTCTGGCCTTTGCCCGTGCTGCTGTCCTGGCCACTGTTCACGGGCAGGTAAGCCGAAGCCATCAACGTCGAGCCGCGGTAGTAATCCACCTTCAACGTGCCAGCCCATCCGGTTTCAGAGCGATAGTTGATGTTTACAAACACGCTTGACGGGTTTGGCGCGTTGTAAGCCGGATCAGCGTAATCGGTTTGCCACCAATATGTCGGGCCGGATTCAATTTCGCACTTGAACTCTTCGGCGGCGGTGTTCAGGTCACGTTTGGGTTCATCACCGTTGAGGCCGCCTGGCCGGTAAGCCTTGCCCGTTTTGTTATCGTAAACACTGGTGGCTTCGAGCATTGAGAGAGCTTCGAGTGCCGCGCGAAAGTCCGCGCGCACACTGCCCAGTTTGCCCGCGTAATTGTTGTTGATTGCGTCGAGCGGCTGGCCGTATCCGGTGATTTTGCCGCGCAGCACATTGCGGTCGAGCGCAAGGTTCGGCGCCAGCAGCAATGCCGCTTCTCCCGAAATCAACGCGGTCGAAAACGACGTGCCATCCCACCAGGCCCATCGGTTGCCCGGAAAGGCGCTGTAAATTCCTGCGCCCGGCGCGGACACGTCAACGCTGAGTCCGTAGTTGGCAAACGAGGCTTTGTAATCGTTCCAGGAATTGGTGGCTGTGACTGCAATCGTCGCGTCATCCATTGCCGGGTAATTCACCTGCTCCAGATTGGCATTGCCTGCTGAAGCAACCAGCACAACTTTTCGCGCCTCGGCGTATTCCATCGCGTTTTCAATCAATTCGTCTTCGTCGAGCAGCCCGAAGCTCATATTGATAATGTGGGCTCCATAATTTGCGGCATGGCGAATCGCCCTGGCGATGTTGAAGCTTGACCCTCGACCGTCGCTGCCGAAAGCGCGCAATGGCATCACCCGCGCATCAGGCGCTGCCAGCGCAATCAGCCCTGCGACGAAAGTGCCGTGCCCGCCGCCCGGCCCGGTCAGTTCATCTACTGGGGAAGGATCGTTTGCGGCAAAGTCGTAATACGGGCCAATGATTTTCCCTGCCAGCAGCGGATGATAAAAATCAATCCCGGTATCAATTACAGCTACTTTCACGCCCGCGCCGCGGCTGATTTGGTGCGCTTCGTTGATGCGTACGCGCAAAGCCGGTGGCTGGCCGTAAAAGTTCACTGGCGATTGGCCGTCAATGAAAGCAAGGCTGCGTTGGTCAATGAAAGCCAGGCTTCGTTGCCTGACCTCCGGCGATTGATGCTCGAAATTGGGCTGGGCTGAAATCAGGTCCGGGTCGGACGCAATCTCGTTCAATTTCAACTCTACGTCCGCTCCCGCCTGGAGTCCCAGCCGATAGGTGGTCGTTCCAGGCAGCGTTTCCAGCGTGAAAGTGCCATTTCGAGCATTGAATTGGTTGATGTTTGCCCCAGCCCTGAGCGTGACGATGATTTCACCAGGGCGATAATCGTCATTGAAATCGTCCCCACTGGCAATAAACGGCGGCAGAGCCAATGCCAGAATCAGGGTGCAAAAGCAGGTCAGCTTGAAAATTGTGGGCATTTTTTTTCTTTTCATGTTGTCTACTCCGTGAAGTGTTTGTGGTCAGGGGAGTTTGACGACGGGGGGCGGTTGTTAAGACCAGGCGCGACCAATGAAAATAAAAGGCGCCCAGTAATAGGGGTGAGGAAATGCTTGTTTGAGTTCCAACGCCGCCGCGCGCAAGGCAGTTTGCGGTGGCAAGCCGGTTCGGAATCGTTGATAAAAAGCCGTCATCAATCTGGCTGTCACCGGGTCGCTGACTTCCCAGAGACTGACCACCAACGAACTGGCGCCGGCTGACAAAAAACCGCGAACCAATCCCAACAATTCATCGCCTGCGTAAACGTGGTTTGCGCCCGTGCTGCAACCGCTTAAGGTTACAAGCGAAGAGCGCAAGTCCAGCGCGCAAACGTCGTAAAAATTCAGCCAGGCGTCGGCCAGTTGAAATGCGGAAAACATGGGGTTGTCGTGTCGAAAGACCGCGTGGCTGGCGATATGAACAATGCTTTTGCCGGATGCATGCCAGATCAGCGATTGCGCTGAAGCTTCGCTGCCTGTGAAACAACTGGCGTTGGGATAAAGCGCGCGGATTGCGTTGATCTCTTCAGTGATTTTCGGCGTGTATTCGTCCGCCGCTCCAAAGATCAGAGCGGTGTCGAGCGGGTGATTGTGCTTGGCGGCAAACAGCGTCAACAGCCGCGCGCTTGGCGCGTAACTGATTTCGTGACGGTCGAGCAGGTACGTTTGACCGTCGAACAGTGCGTGGAACGGAACGTTGTGCAGCAAATCGAAAGGAATGAAGATCAGTTTTTTTCCTTCGACCAGAGGCGCGACCGGGGCAAACAACGTTCGGTGCAAATCGCGCAAACAGCCATTGACGCTGCTGAGCAAGCTGGCGGCGTGAGTCGTAACGTATTTTTCGCCGTACTGGAATTTTTCGAGCTGAAGCCGGAGTTTTAACGCCTGCTCCCGAAGCTGCTGCCTGCCGCAATCGCTTTTCACGACTCGTAACCCGTTTCGGTCAATGACGAAAATTTTCAATTCCCGGTCGTCGGAGTAATACTCGATGATGGTTTCATCCTCGGCCAGAACTTCACGAAGCTCTTCCACCGTTACGCCCGTAGCTGCGTTCAGCAAGACGAAATGCGGATCGTGAATTTGAATTTGGCGCAACACATCGGCCAGTGCATGTTCACGCGAATCAATTTCTCGCCAGATGTCAGCTTCGACAGTCAGCCGCCTGCTTTGGTTTGGCGATTCGTGCTGACCGGCCTTGCTATAAAACCAGTTCAACTCTTCGCGGATTTGTTGCCAATGGTGAATCAAATCATCGGGAATGCCTTCGTTGTTTGCCGGTACGGCTTCTAATTGGTTGACCAGGAGGTCTACCAGGGTGCGTGCCTTGCAACTTTCCAGATAAAAGAATGCTTCTGCTTGTCGCGTCGAATCCTGGTCGTCCAGGCACAGCCGGATCAGTTTTTCGTAAACCTGCAGATTGTCTTTGAAAAAGGCGCTGCGATATTCGTCCACGCGGATGCCGCTGCGAATTCGTTCGATATGGGTGACTGCCAGAGCATACTGCTCGTGAGCCTGCGTCAGTTTGCCGTCATCAACTAACACATCGCCCAACAATTCATGCGCCTGTGACTTCAGTCCGGGAGCTTCGAGCGATCTGCAATTTTCCATCGCGGCTTCTGCCAGTTCTTGCGCCTGGTTTCGTTTGCCCTGTAACAACATCGCTCTGGCTGCGATCAACTGGGCATAACCGGTTTTGGCTTTAAGATTTTGACGTGAAAAAAGCTCCTCAGATTCTTGCGCCATCGAAAGTGCGGCAGCGAACTGGCCGTTTTTCAGCAAAACATCTGCCAGATAAATGCGAGTCAACCCTTTGTAAACTTCATTGCCTTCTGCGGCGAATTCGTCGTGAGCTTCGCGCAGGATTCGTTCGGCCTGATCGAACTTTTCCTGTTTCAAACTGGCCAGTCCAAGAAAAGTTAAGGCCTTTGCCGATTCAAATCGCATGCCCAGTTGATGGAATTGATTGTGCGCCTGCTGTGCCAGTGCAGCGGCTTCATTTGTGACGTGTAGTTGCAGATGAATTTCCGCCAAATCCAAATCGCACAGCGCGGCTCCCGGTTGATCGCCAAGCCGCAAAAACTCTGCGCGCACTTCGTGCAATATGCGTATGGCCTGGTGAAACTCGCCGGTCTGGAAGCGCAAATACCCCAGCGCGTACCGCGCCGAAGCGGCGAAGCTTTCAATGCCTTGTTCTTGAAACAGATCAAGTGCTTGTTGGTAAAGTTCGCGCGCGCGGCGAAAATCGTCCAGACAAGAATGAATGTTGGCTGCGTTGTAAGCGGCGGTTGCCAGTGCTCGTTGATCGTCAAGCGCGGCAAAGCTTTTCTGCGCTCGTTCGTAACAATTCAGCGCCTCTTGATACCGATCCAGCCGGTGATAAATGTTTCCGACATTGCTTTCCAGTTGAGCAGCCAGCAGTTTCTCGTCGTGTTGGGCAAAGATTTCTCGCGCTTCATCGGCCAGCTTTAACGCCAGGTCGTAATCACCCTGATACATCAGCGTGTCAATCAGAGCGCGCGTCACTCGCGCGGCTTCAACCGGTTTGTCGTTGGTTTGATAAATCTGCCGGGCTTGTTGGTAAGATTCGGTCGCTGCGACGTACTGGCCAAGCACATGCTGCGCTTGCGCTTTGGCTCGCACGCCGAGCGCCTGCGCCAGCGGATCAGCAGATTGAAGTGACAATCTGTAAGTCGTTTCGGCGCGCTCGAAAGCCTGTTGAGCGTCGGTGCGAAGGCAGGAGTCCACTTCTTTCTTAAGCGATTCGATCATCTCAAACGTGACATTGTCGTTGCTTGAAATCGAGTCGCTGTTATCAGTCAATTCCATTTTAGATTCCGGTGAGGGGGGTAAGAATGCACGGGGCTTAGCGTGTGCGCCATCGAAACTGCAATGCCCAGATCGAAAATCCGAATCCCCCAAAACGGAAATTCAGTCTGCCAAAAACGTCCCACCCTCCAAAAAGAAAGATTGCTCTTCTTTTCAAGGATCGCTTTTGCTTTGCGGCTCTGCGCATCTTTGGCGCACAACGCTAAGGTGTCCGCGAAATGCTGACCTGATTGATGAATATCTCGCCTTCGGGCACTTCGATTTTCAGGTCGAAAACTCCGGCAGGCACTTGCGCGAAGACAAACATTCCGTCCGTGTCGGCTCGGCTGCTCATAATTTCCTGTTCGTCTTTCAGTAATCGAACCGTGAATTTATCCAAAAGCGCAATTGTTTTTTGTTCCGGCAATACCTGTCCGACCATTTCATCTAATGCGTTGCGTTTGGCTCGTTCGAATCTAAGGTCAATATCGTAACCGTCCACGTGATAAAGCAGTCGGCGCGGACCGGCAATTTCAGCTCCGGCCAGTTCTGATCGCACGCCGACCAAACGTCCCCGAGTCAGACTGTCGAACGTCAGTTCGGCAATCAGTCGTCGCAAACGTGATGGTTGCGGAGCGAAGTCGGCGGATTGCACTTTGAACTGAGCGACCAGCCATTGAATCAACTCTTCCGGCGCGTCAAAAGATTCGTCTTCGGTTTTCAAACGTGCGATTTCCGACAGCCATTGCTGATTATCACGGCAATGGGGGCAGCCGGTGGATAAATGCGCCGCGATTTCGGCGCTTTCGGGGTCAGAAGCGCGATGGCGCATTGTTGCGAACAAACTGGATAAATCCGGGCAATTCATACTGCCTCCTATAACAAATTCGACAAGCAAACGGTTCGGGTAACAGGTTCAAAACGCTTATAAACCTGTGTCTATTCAGATGAGACTGTTTGAGGGAGAAAAAATACCAAGCGAGGCAATTATTTTGCCGGATTATTTGAATCCGAGTTGCTGGAGGATTTCTTTCAATTTGGACAGGCAACGCCCGCGCGTTGGCCCTATGCTGGCAACCGGAATGCCCATTTCCTGGCCGATTTCGGCGTAACTGGTTGAATCGCTTTCAGAAAACAGCAGCGCCAGCAACTTGCGGCATTGCGGCGAAAGAAATTCTTCGGCGCGGCGAATCAGGTGTTGTTGTTGTATGGCCAAAACCTGATCGTCTGGTTTGGAGCGGGTCGGGTCGTCCATTTCAGCGACGCGCTCCCATTCTTCTTCATCCAGCAAATCGGTTTTTCCGCCACGCTGTTTCACTTTCCAGGATTCGTGTTTGGTGACGACAATCAACCACGAACTGAGTTTGTCCTGCGATTTCAGCGTCTGCAATTTCTGGATCAGGATCAGGCAAATGGATTGGAACACATCCAAGGCGTCATCCTGTGAAAGGCCGGATTTCAGCGCCACCGAAATAATCAAGCGTTGATAACGCCGAATCAGCGTTTCCCAGGCTTCGGCGTCTTTATCCAAACACCTGGCGACCAACTCCGTATCGGAAAGTTTATGGTGATCCTTCATCAAGGCTAAGATAGAGTCAGGTTCGCAACGAAGTCAATTTGCAACGCAGCTTTTTGAAAAGGCAGGCTGAAAACATTCGTGTTGGGGATTTTGGGCGATAGCAAAAACCTTTAGAAGCGCGACGATGTGAGGACACAACTTCACCGTTGGCCAACGCAAAACCTTGGCTCTATTTCAAAATAAAACTCAGCCAGTCAACCATTGCGAGAGGGCTAAACCTTCAAGGCTTCGTTAAGCTGATTGAGTTTGTATCGGGCAAGCGCCAGATTGGATTGCTCCCGGTTCAGGATAAGGTAAAGAAACAAATCCGGATGAGCGGTTGACAACTTGATAAGGTGATACTGGCGACCCAGCGTAATCAGTATGTCTTCGATACTGTCTCGCAAGCCCAGACTTTGCATGACTTTCATCTTGCTTCGCACAACTTCGGTGTTGCCCGCAGCGGCAATTTCCAGATTGATATTTCCATTACCACCGGCTGTGCCCAGGCACATGCCACTATTCCAATCCACCAGAGCGGCTCCCATCGCTCCTTCAATTTGCATCGCTTCTTCCAAACACTGGTTTACACTAGCCATATCGAATCGCTCCTTTTTTGCAAAATCGGCCCTCTCCTCTAACGAGAAATCGAAGACCTCCAAAATACTTCTTAGTGACGACATCTCAAGACCCCATTTGTAGGTTTGGAACCTTCGCGGGAAATGTGCTGGTTAAAGGAGTGGCAGATTGCCTCCGAAAATACATTTCAGCGAACTTTTTTTTCCAGGCTCAAATGCGGGCTGGCTCCGGTCAATTTGAACGGAGCCAGCGTGGTGGCGGGTCAGATTGGTTGTGGGATTTGCTTAGAGTGTGTTTTGAAAGAAGAAAAGCTGGCCTCCTTCCGATTTAGCTCTGAAAGAGCGTCAGAAAATAGCCCCGTGCGAAGCGCGGGGACGAGGGCAACATACCTGCCCAAGCCCCGCAAGGGGCGACAGATCATTGCTGGCTGCCGCTCCTTTCGGAGCTTGGAGAGAAAAATTGGCTTCGATTCTCCGCGCTCGCGCACGGAGCTACTGTCTAACGCCTGCTTCGCAGGCTGTAAAAGGCACGTTACCAACTTTCAAAACAGGCTTTTAGAGGCAAATTTGCTGGACGGGCGCGTTGATGATGTTGTTTTGCGATTTGCAGTTACCGCCCGCGCCGGAAAGGATTCGCACCAGAGTGTTGGAAGTCAGGCTGCTGTCCAATACTTCGGAATTGCCCAGTCCGCCGGTTTCAATTCGCAGATTGCCACCTGCTGTGACAGTGGCGTCCTGAAGCACGGCTTTTCCTTCGGTGCCGGTCAGCGAAGATTGAATAAGCGTGGCCGTGCCGGAAGAAATGGTTCCCACTCCCAACGTAATTGCTCCTTTCGAACCGCCAGTTCGCAGGAATACGCCTGCCGCCGCGCTGCCGATGCTGAATTCGCTTCCGTTGATTGTGGATTCGGTTCCGTTCAGAGTCACGTTCACGCCGTTGCGTCCGGTGGCGACGGCTCCGAGTTTGAATTCGACAAAGGCTTTTGCGCCGCTGCCGGTGATGTTGATCGCGCCGTTGGCACTGTTGACCGTCGAAGTCGTCGAGATGAATTGCGCTTCGGCCCCGCTCATGTTGACGGTGATGTTCGCATTGGCGCGAACTTCAGCATCAGTAAACGAGCCAAAGAATTTCTGGCCGCCGCTGATGTTGATGCCTTGATTTGAAATCAGACCGCCACCGACGATCGGCCCTCTGACGTCAACAAAACTTTCAACGCCGGACGTAACCGAAATGCCACCCACCGTCGAACGCAGCAGCGAGCGTTCCACCAACAAACCGCCCAGATTTCCCAGCGCCACTGAAACCGAACGCGCCGTGAATGAGCTTTCCAAAAACAAGGCGCGGCCTTCCGTGCTGGCCTGAATTGACAGCGGCCCGTTGAAAGTCATCGAAACCTGACTGGCTTCGAATGTCACCTGCGGAGCGATGACCAGCGTGCATTTGGTATTGACGATTTCAGTCAGCGGCGCTTGAGGGCCGGTGGAAATTTGTGTGTTCGCATTGATTGCCACCACATTGCCCGGACTGGTTTCACAGGCATTTTTCAATTCCAGTGTGCTGGACATGGTTTGCGCCTGTGCGGTCAGGCTGAAGCTAAGCGCAAAGGCGATTGCCAGAACTGCCGAGCCGATGTAGTTGAGTTTCAATCTTGATGAAAAAACGAAGTTCATTTTTTGTCTCCTAAAGTTTCGGAAAACGACAAGCCTCCGAGCGGTGTAACTTCCGGGCGAGCCTGTCTGTGGCAGAAAAGTAACCTGAAAGCCGCAAAAGGCTTCGCTTGTTACTTCTCCAGTTATGGTTGTTGAAATTGGTTAGCTTGCTAATTGGAGGATAATGAAGCTTTCGGAAAACAGGTTTTCATCGGCTTCGGCAAGGAAGAGGTGGTTGGTGGTATGGAAAATACATTGCTCGAAATTTTTTCCGAATTAGATTCTCAGTGCTTTGCCAAAAGCAGTGCCAGGCCGGGCGGCAAACACCAGTTCGTATTCAATAAAACTTTTCAGGCTTCAACAAAACTTTTCTGGCTGTTGTGTATTTTTCCGACAACTGACTGTCTCTTTTCAGGCGAACGGCAAGATTGTTTTTTGTCGAGCAGGTTAATCATAGACTGCAAGCATTTCTAAAACGCGCAATTCTTTTTCCCCTCAAAGCGTTTGCTTCCCCTTGAACATCGCCGGAAACCGGTAATAACCCGATTGCTGTGGTTTAGCTGCAAGCAATACAGGGAGCGGGCGGAAGTGTGTTCAGGCGTTACGCAATCGCTCTGGGGTGGTCGCAATAAACATTTAGGCGTGGGCGTAAATGTCCAACAAGAAATCAACCGGATAAAAACGAAAAGGAGATTTTATGGTCGGAACACATTTGAACACCGCACAAGTTGCCCTGCAAAGTTTGAAACCCATTGTCATGCCATCGCTTTTCAGCAGGCCGGAACGCAAATCCGAAACGGTCATGATGCAGGGGCACGACATCAAATGGGCTTGGGCCTGCCGCGTGCTTGAATCATTCGAAGGATACGCAATTGACCGTGACATCAGGCGAGCGCCGAAAGCTGGTGATTTGGTGATGGTGCGGATCGAAGAGATCGGCGCGCATTACCGACTTGTCACGGCGGACAATAAACGGCTGCGAATTTTTCCCGGCGATCATTTTGTCGGTGTTTTCGGCAATCGTTACGCCACCGATGCCTTTGAAGGCGAAGTGAGCGGATTGAACAACCTCAGTTTGCTGACTGCGGGCGGGATGATCGGAACCGTCAAATCCAAGCACAAAGACACAGGCAAACCGACCAAAGTTTCTTTTGTCGGATTTCTGAATGATCGTCGCGGCGAGCGGTTCAATTTGGTCGAGCGCACGTTCGTTTCTTCCTTCCCGCAAAAGGCGATCAACAATTTGATTGTCGTGGTTGGAACCAGCATGAACAGCGGCAAAACAACCACCAGCACCAAACTCATCAAAGGTCTGTGCGAAAAAGGGCTGCGCGTGGCGGCGTGTAAATTGACCGGCAGCGTTTCCAACCGCGACCAGGATGAAATGCGTTCGGCGCGTCCGAATCTGGTGATTGATTTCAGCGATTACGGATTTCCGTCAACTTATCTTTGCTCGAAAGAAGAACTGGTTTCGCTTTTTCACACGATGTTGGCCGAAGTCGAAAAGATCAATCCTGACGTGATCGTGATGGAAGTCGCCGACGGCATTTTGCAACGTGAAACCGCAATGTTGCTGGACGAACCTTCGGTAAGCAGCGCAATCAAAGGGTTGTTGCTGACGGCAAAAGATGGTTTGTCGGCGCTGTATGCCATCGAGAAATTGAAACAGACGCGCAACAAGGTGATTGCAGCCTCTGGCGCAATGACTTCTTCGCCGTTGTCCGTCAGGGAATTTCAGGCGAATTGCGACGTGCCGGTCGGTTCGTCTGCCGATTCTGGCAAAGAAGTGGTGGAGATCGTTTGCCGTTTTATCGGCCAAGCGTAAGGGGAGAAACGGAATGAAGTCGCAATCGGCGCTCCAATTCGCTTTTGCCCACTTAAAGCCGCACCGCTGGAGCATGGCTTCAGCGGTGTTCTGGCGCACGTTGTTCGAGCTTGTGCCAATGCAGGTTCCCGTGTTGACCGGCGCAATCATTGACGGGTTAAACGGCGAAAGAGTGAATCTGTATGGATTGATCCACTTGCCGGGCAGTCCGGCTTCGCTGCTCGGCGCTGCGGCGATTGGGTTGTTGATACTTGCGCTGGCTTACGGCGCGTCCAGTTATTTCCGCACAACGGCGACGGCGAAGCTGAGCCGCAAATTCATTTCCGGCCTGAGAAAGGCCTTGTTGGTCAAACTGGAAACTCTGTCGCTGGATGTTCACAACAAATTTGGCGCGGGCGAATTGCTTAACCGCGTGATTTTGGACACGCAATCCATGCGGCGATTTATCGAAAGCGGGTTCGCGCGGTCGTTCACCAATCTGGTGATGATCGGTTATCCGCTGACGATGATGCTGATAATGGATTGGCGGCTGGCGATGGTGGCGTTTTCGATTTTGCCGCTGCAATTGATTGCCGTGCGCGCGCTGCAATCCAGGCTTCACCACGCATTGCGTTCGGCCAGAAAGACGCAATCGCATTTGACCACCGCCGTCAAAGAAAGCCTGGATGGCATCGAAACCATTCAAGCCGTCAACGCCGGGGAGGATTTCACCAACAAACTTTCGGCGCAGGCTGAGAGCCTGGAATCAGATCAACTGCGATCAAACCGTTACACGGCGATGATTTCCTCTTCGGTCTGGGGACTGACCAGTTTGGGTTATGCGCTGACGTGGTGGCAGGGGGGATTGCGCGTTATGGAAGGCCGAATGACCTTGGGCGCGCTGGTCGCATTCACTTCTTTCGCGGCGTTTCTTTACACGCCGTTCCGCCGTTTCACGAACATCGTCAACATTTACCGGCGCGGGCTGGTCGGGCTGGAACGCATTCAGGAAATTTTCGCGCTTTCGAGTTCCGTCGAAGACTCACCCGACGCCAGGCCGCTGCAATTGCGCGAAGGGAAAATCGAATTGCGCGAAGTTGCATTCGGGTACGGCCAGCGCCAGGTGCTGGCCAGCGTCAACCTGGAAATTATGCCGCGCCAGTTGACTGTGGTTATGGGCAAAAGCGGTTCTGGCAAATCGTCTTTGTTGGGATTGCTGGCGCGGCTTCACGACCCGACGGCAGGTTGCGTTTTGTTCGATGGACAGGATTTGCGAAACGTCACGCTGCAATCGCTGCGTTCGCAAATCGCCGTCGTGCCGCAGCGCGCGTTCATTTTCAGCGACACGATTGCCGGCAACATTCGCATTGCCAAACCGGAGGCCAGCGATGCCGAAATCGAACAAGCCTGCCGCGATGCCGAAGCGTGGGAGTTCATCCATCGGTTGCCGCAAGGGTTGGAAACCAAGCTTGGGCAAGGCGGCGCGAATCTTTCCGGCGGTGAAGCTCAGCGCATTGCCATTGCTCGGGCGCTGATTCGCAAACCACGAATCCTGTTGCTGGACGAACCGACTTCGGCGTTGGACACGGCAACCGAAGCCGCCATCGTTGCCACGCTGACGCATTTGAAGCGCAGGATGACGATTGTTTTGATCGGCCATCACCCGCAAGCAATGCGCGGCGCGGATCGCGTCGTCACGGTCAGCGAAGAAAAGGTCACGGCGAGCAGCGACCGGAAAATGGCGCTGACCGCTGCCGCGTAAACAAGGAGTTTGGCCAAAATGACGGCGGTTGAAGCAAACAAATTTCAGCGGCGGCAGACCTCGCGGATCGAAAGCACGGAACGGCGCGCGGGCGACATCATCGGCTGGTCGAAGGAAAACTCTCCGTTGGTGTTGACCTGGCTCGGCGATTCGTCGGCTGCGGTCAGGGTGTTCGTGATTGCCGGGCAGCACGGCGATGAAGTGCAAGGGCGGCAGGCCGCCGCGCGATTAATCGCCAGTTACGGACAAGGCGTTCGTGGCGTTCAAGCGGCTGTGTTGACGAATGCAAACCCGGACGGAGCTTTGCGGAACACGCGGATGAACACAGACGGAATTGACCTGAACCGCGACCACCAGTCGCTTCGCAGCGTCGAGATGCAGTTCATTCACCGTTTCGTTCGGCAATGGCGTCCGCACGTGATTGTGGATGTTCACAATTATCCGTCGCGCCGTCGGCATCTGGTCGAACGCGGTTTGGTCGCGCATCACGACGTTCTGGTTGATGTGCCGACACATCCGGCCATCAAGCTGGCACTAAGCGAAGAACAACGAGATGAATTTTTGACCACCATCCGTGAGGAATTGAAATCCGAAGGATACGAAAGCGAGCGGTATGTGTTGGTCAGCCCTGCCGGGCGAGTTCGCCACAGCACGACGGATGTCGTGGACGCGCGCAATGGGCTGGCTTTGCGATATGGCGCGCTGACAGTTTTGTTGGAAGGCAGAGCGCCGATACGTAAAGAAGGCGCGGTTGCTGCGGAACGAACCATCGTCGCGCAGCATCTGGCGTTGAACAGTATTTTGAAATTGGCCGGGCAATTCGGCGAAACGCTGATTGGCAATTCCGGCTCAATCGGGCGCGAATCGGAAATCGTCCCTGTTCGCTGCTGTTATCGGTTGGCGGAAAACGCGCTTGCCCTGAAATTCCGGGATGTCAAAACCAGCGACGTTCGTGAAGTTGTTTTTCCTGAATTTCGAGGACGGTTAAAAGTCACGCGGCAAATCGCCCTGCCAGCCGCTTACGCCGTGCCGCTGGCCAATCGTGAGTTAATCGAACTTTTGAAACTGCATGGGTTTGCTCATCACATTGCGAATTCGCAAGAAGCCGTACGGATTGAGCGGTATTTCATCGAATCGGTAACTGCTGCGCCGTGTGATGGCCAAACGCCAAAACGTATTTCCCTCAAAACCAACCAATCGCTTGCACCGCTCGACGGTTACGCCATTTTCCCCATTACTCAAACTGGCGGGCGCGCGCTGGCTGTGTTTCTCGAACCTAAATCGAACTACGGTCTGCACCGTTACGGTGAATTGAATCTGCCGCTGCTGGCTGATTCGTTTTACCCGATCCTGCGCGTGCTGGCCGGTTAAAGGAGGCAATTGAATGAACACAATTACTTTTCAGGCAGAAACGACGCATCAGACCGCCAACGTCGCGGCAAAGACTGAACAGGTCGGCGCAGGCAAGTGGTTTCCCATCGGATTGAGCCTTGTCTTGTTGGTCGCAGTGTTGCTGCCGATCAAAGAAAACCTGAAAGCGAATCCGAAGGACAATTTTCCGCTGTCGTATTTCCCCATGTTTTCGGAAGTGCGCGGAGAAACCTACAAGGTCGCTCATCTGGTCGGACTGGATGCCGAATCGAACCGGCATCTGGTTCGTCACACATTTGCCGGAACCGGCGGTTTGAATCAGGTGCGACGACAGATTCGCAAAACTGTACGCGAAGGCGGTGCGGCAACTCTTTGCGAATCGGTCGCCGCTCGCGTCGCCAAGTCGAAGCAAAAGTCGCTGGCTGTCGTCAGTCAGATTCAAATCGTTACCGGCGAATACAACCTGAACGAATACTTTGCCGGTAACAAAACTCCCGTTAAGGAAACCACCCACGCGACATGCAACGTGGAAAGGAGCAAACAATGAAAAACTGGTTGAACAAACTCAATGCGTACTGGTTTGCCGAAGCGCCCGCCGAACGATTGGCAGTGCTGCGAATTCTGATCGGCGCGTTCGCGCTGTATTACGTCGGCGTGCGGTACGACATGTTCGTCAAAATCGCCGAAACCGAATCTTCGTTGTTTGCTCCAGTCGGAGTGGCGGCGTTTCTGAACGCTCCGATTGGCGTCGGATTGTTTCAAGTGATTCTGATTGCGACGTTGATGGCGAACGTGGCGTTCATACTCGGTTGGCGTTATCGGTTCACAGGGCCGCTGTTCGCCGGATTGTTGATGTGGTTGCTGTGTTATCGCAATTCGTGGTCAATGATTTTTCACAGCGACAACGCTATGGTCATGCATGTGCTGGTAATGGGATTGGCCGCTTCGGCGGATGCGTATTCGCTGGATGCGCTGCGTTCGCGCAAGTCTGCTCAAACTTCAAGCTGGCGTTACGGTTGGCCTGTGCGGTTGATGTGCGCGCTCACAGTCGCCACATATTTTGTGGCCGGAGTGGCAAAACTGGCCAGTCACGGATTGTCCTGGGGATCGGGCGAAGCCTTGCGCGGGCAGATCGCCGTTGACGGTTTGCGAAAAGAATTGTTGGGCGACACCGGCGGAGCTTTGTCATACGCGCTGTACGATCAAATCTGGTTGTTCACCTTGCTTGGTGTCGGGACGTTGATTCTGGAACTTGGCGCGCCGTTGGTGCTGGCGAACCGACGGTTGGGGATGCTTTGGGCGGTAAACGTGTGGCTGATGCACTGGGGTATTCTGTTCATCATGGGCATCACGTTTCGGTATCAACTTGCAGGATTCATCTTCCTGTCGTTTTTCAAGGTCGAGCGGCTGGCGGAGGTAACACGAGCGATGTTTTCAAACATGCTGCCAACGCTCTTTTCTCGCCTCAATCCGCGCATAGCTCATTTGATCGCAGCGGCGTGTTTATGTGGAGCGCCGCTGACAGCAATCGAAACTCAGGCGCAGACAGCGACAGTTCAACCTGCCAACCTCCAGGCTGAGCGTCCGTCCAAAAAGACGCGCGAATACGAAAAGCTGCGGTTCGACGCATTGAAGGCGTATCACAACCCGAAAGACGATTCGTTCCGAAAAAACGTGGACGAGGCTTATCGCCAGAAACAGCGCGAGCAGGCCGAATACGCCATGGCCATCAACCTGGGCGACCAATCCAATCCGCAAATTTCGCGCACCAAAGACAAGCTCAAAGTCGAAGACGCGCTTTACGAAAACCTGCTGATTCAGAATTACATCAATCGAGTCGGGCAATCGCTGGTTCCGAAGGACTCGAAACGGCTGTACAGTTTCAAGGTGATTCTCAGCCCGTTTCCCGAAGCGCGTTCGCTTGCAACCGGCACGGTGTACGTTTCGACCGGCTTGCTGTCATTAATGGATAACGAAGCGCAACTGGCTTACATCCTCGCGCACGAAATCGCGCACGTCGAAAAGAACCATTGGTTCGACGACGTGATGATTGAACGGTTGGTGGACAAAAAACGGGATCGGCAACGCAAGATCAACAACATGATCGCATTCACGTCGCTGAACATGTCCAGGGCGTTTTCCGGTTGGACGGGCGTGGATCAGGTCGTGTTTCGCGTGTATTCCCGGTTCGGGTTGAAACCGTTGCTCAAAACGCTTTCGCCGAACGTGCTGACCGCGTGGGATCGCGTTCACGAAGACGAAGCCGACAATCTGGCGCTGAAATACATGCTCAATCGCAGCTACGACCCGCGTGAAGCGCAGGATTTTTACGCCAATCTGTACAGCGCCGCGAAGCAAGAAACCAATCTGCAATACGGGTTCACCGCCACCGAAGAGCGCATTGGCGAGCGCGTGCAAACGCTGAACGCTTCCATCGAATTTTTCCGGCTGCAAAACCCGTCGCGTTCGTTGACCAGCGGCGCGGTCAATCTGGCAGCAAACAAAACCGCACAGCCTGAACTGGCTGCGCGGCAGACTGCTGCGCAAAAGCAACTGGCTTATTTCATCAACAGTTCATCCGGTGCGGGAAAAAGTTTCAACCCATCGCGCTCTAAAGCACCGGTAATTAGCGCGGCGCTGGAATCGGAAATCAAAAAGAAGCTCGAACAAGGCGTGTTAATCGCCGATGCGCCGGAATTCGTGTCGCTGATGGCGACCATCAAACGCGACAACGGTATTCGCGCGTTTCAATCCGATCTGTTCAGTATCGCGCGCGTGAACCTGAACGAAGCCTTGTGGCTGAGAAGCGACGACGCGCTGGCGCACTATTACAAAGGCCGCGTCTGGATGCAGACAGCGCGTGAATCCGCCGACAAGGTTGTTGCCGTCAAGGCTTTTCGCCAGGCGGTCAATTTGGACACTGCCAACCGGCTGTCCGAACCGAGATTGCATCTGGCGATGGCGCTGTTGGATGGCGGCAAGCACGCAACTCGACTGGAGGCGGCCTTGCTGCTGAAAACTTATGTCAAGGTGTATCAGGCTTCGCACAATGGAGCCGAACCGCCCGAAGCCTTTGCCATCAATGAATATCTGCGCGACGCAACCGCAGCAAGCGCAAACAGATTGCTGGTGGCGCATCCCGGACAGCAGAAAACCACTCAGGCGAAATTCATCAAGAAACGTTAGACGCCAAGCGTCTACGATGACGTGGAAGGAGAAAATATCCGATGAAACCAATCAATCTGCCCGATCCGGACGAGCGTCCGGCATCCGATGTTGTTATTTACGACGGTCAATGCCGCATCTGCACTGGTCAGGTTCAAACGCTGGCGCGATTAGACCTGACCCACCGGCTGTCATTTCTTTCGCTGCACGACCGGCGAGCGGCGGATCGTTATCCTGACTTGTCGTTCGCGGAATTGATGAAGCAAATGTACGTGATTGATCGTGCGGGACAACGACACGCCGGAGCTTTGGCGGTTCGACATCTTTCGCGGCGAATGCCTCTGTTGTGGTTACTGGCTTTGCCCTTGCATCTGCCAGGCACTTTGCCGATCTGGCAATGGTTTTATCGCCAGATTGCAGAACACCGTTATCGTTTCGGGCGAATGCAGTGTTCGGAAGGTACGTGCCATCTGCACCAGTAGATTTTCTGTTCGGATGAGTTCCGGCTATTGACAGAAATTTTCAGCACGGTGTATTGTCCGCCCCGTCAAGTTGGCTCGTGGTGATTTAAGGCAAATTGCTCCACGTTAAACAAAGCGCTAAACGGCCTGAGGAAAGACCCAAAGTTTTAAGCCTCGTGCTAGTTCAAAAGCGCGAGGCTTTTTCAGTTAGACAGGCCAATGTTGGCCAGTTTGAAAATCACAGTGGCGATTTCAACGAATTGCTCCACTCAAAAAACTGCTAAAGAGTTGCGGGAATCGAAGGATCGAAAAGCCCTGCGCTACATCTTTAGCGCAGGGCTTTTTTTATTTGGCACAGAACCGGAAGCAGTGGCGACCGGGTAATTTGTACAGAACCGGGAGCGGTAGCGACCGGGTAATTGGGAGAGAACAATCGAATGAGTTACGTAAAAGGTTTGAAATGTCGAGAATGCGGAACCGGTTACGCCGTCGAACCGGTGGCAATTTGCGAAGAATGCTTTGGGCCGTTGGAAGTTGATTACGATTACGACGCGATCAAAGCGACGTTGACGCGCGAAGAAATTGCCGGTCGTCAAAAAACCATGTGGCGGTACAGGGAATTGTTGCCGCTGGAAAATGATCCTACCGTCGGTTTGCAAACCGGATGTACGCCGCTCGTTCGTGCCGAGCGGCTGGCAAAGGCGCTTGGTGTGGGCGAGCTGTTCATCAAAAACGACGCTGTGCAGCATCCGACGCTGTCGTTCAAAGATCGTGTCGTAGCCGTTGCGCTGTCGAAAGCGCGCGAATTCAAATTTGAAGCCGTCGGCTGCGCTTCAACCGGAAACCTGGCCAATTCCGTTGCGGCCAACGCCGCCGCCGCAGGCTTTCCCGCCTACATTTTGATTCCCGACAATCTGGAAAAAAGCAAAGTCACCGCCACGCAGATTTACGGCGCGAACGTCGTCCCGGTCAAAGGCAATTACGACGACGTCAATCGCCTGTGCAGCGAAATCGCCGGGCGGTATCCCATCGCCTTCGTCAACGTCAATCTTCGTCCTTTTTACGGCGAAGGATCGAAAACGTTTGGTTACGAAATTGCCGAACAACTGGGTTGGCAAGCTCCGGACGCCGTCGTCGTGCCGATGGCGGGCGGTTCGCTGATCACGAAAATTTACAAAGCCTTTGGCGAATTGCAGAAACTGGGATTGATCGAAGAAACCCAAACGCGCTTTTACGGCGCACAAGCCGAAGGCTGCAATCCCATCGCCGCCGCCGTCAAAGCCGGTACGCGCGACATTCGCCCGGTCAAACCGAACACAATTGCCAAGTCGCTGGCCATCGGCAATCCGGCTGACGGTTATTTCGCCACCGGAGTTATTTCAAACTCTGGCGGCTGGTCAGAAGACGTGACGGACGCCGAAATTATCAGCGGCATGAAATTGCTGGCCGAAACCGAAGGCATCTTCACCGAAACGGCTGGCGGAACTACTGTGGCCGTGACGAAGAAGTTGATTGAACAAGGCCGTCTGACCGGCAAAGACCGCATCGTCATCGCTCTGACCGGCAACGGATTGAAGACTCAGGAAGCGTTGTCGCTGGAAGATTTGAAATCCATTGACGCGAACCTATCGGCGTTTGAACGTGCCGCCGGATTTGTGCGCGCCGCCACCGCCGCCGCCGCCGCTTAGCTTGCGTGGGACAATTTTCCAAATTGTCCCAGCTTTTCAGAACCAGTGTGACAATTTGAAAAATCGTCACACTTTGATTGCAAGGAGAACCATCAATGCCTCAAACAGTAATCATCCCAACGCCGCTGCGTAAATTCACCAAAGACACTGAACTTGTCGAAGTGCAGGGCGCAACCATCGGCGAAATCTTCAACCAACTCGAAGCCGCTTATCCAGGCATTCAAGCTCGCCTGTGCGAAACGAACGGCGAGCTTCGTCGCTTCATCAACGTCTACGTTGACGGCGAAGACATTCGCTTTCTGGAAGGTTTGAACACCGGACTCGCTGACAAGGCTGAAATTTCAATCGTTCCGGCGATTGCTGGCGGCTGTTAGGTCTGCCAAAGAAAAGTAATCGGCGATGATGCGAACTTCAATCCTTACCGCCAAGTCGGAAGGTCACTCCGGCAGTCACCGTCAGTGGATAACCCGGAGTGGCATGGATGCGCGAAACGACGGGCGCTGCGGGAGCGAGGCGCGATTCAAAAAAGTTCTGCGTCTCGAAATACCGTTTGTCCGTCAGGTTATCCACCGACAGATTCAGTTCGACGCGGCGGTTCAATCGTTTCGTCACGCTCAGGTCAATCACGTCAAAGCCAGCGGCGCGAATCGAGGGGTCTTCGCCGTCCAGCCGGTAATTGCTGATGTGGCGATACCGCAGCGAACCGCTGAATCCTTGCCAGTCAGCCAGCGTCAATGCCGCGTTGCTGATGAAATGCGGCGCGCTGTCCACGTAAATTTTAGGCTGTTGACCGCGGTAAAACGCATTCATCACGCGGGTCAGCCCGCCGTTGAACGACAGCACGCGCGTCAACTTGATTGAAGTTTTCGCTTCAAAACCATAAGCGCGCGTCGGCCCCAGAAATTCAAAACTGCCATCGTCCGGGATGTAAACCTGCTCGTTCGACCGATCAATCAAAAACAAATCCGTGCTCAAACTCAGCCGTTTGAAATTGTGCGACGTGCCAACCTGATAAAAATCCGTCGTTGAAATTCGTTCGCCATCCGGCTGCTGCACCACGCCGCGCGCGTCCTGGCTGGCAATGCCTCTGCCGTAATTGAAATACACCGTCAGCGGCAGGCGTTCGTTCGGAGTGACAGAGAAATTGAATTTTGGCTGAAAGCGGGAAGCGGTTTGCGCGCCGGAAAGTTGCGACTCGACGCGGTCGTCAACTCGGAAGCGGAAATGATCGAAGCGCAAACCGGCTTCGATGTGGAAATGCGTTTTGCCGGAATCCAGATCGAAACCTTGCTGGACGTAGCCGGACGAATTAGTCACGCGCGCGTTGGCTTTGGTGACGACGCTGATCGGCGAACGACTGACGGAATTGTCCAAGCCGACGTTGATCTGGTTGTCGTGAAAATTCGCTCCGGCAACCAGCAGCGCGTGTTTGCCGAACAGCTTGTAAGGTTGCAACCATTGCGCATTGACGCCTTGCTGCAAGCGGGAATCGTGCTGAATGATTTCGTCGCCGTTCGCTTCGTCATTCAGAAAAAACGTGAAGTTGGAATACAGATCGAACAACGAACGCGCCAGAAAACCATCAACTTTGAACACGCCGCCTTTCTCGGTTTCACGGCGGAAATATGTGCTGACGACTCCTGTGCGGACTCGGCCACCGTTGTCAGGATCAACGAAGTCGAAACGATCAAGTCGTCCGGCGTTTACTTCATCCAGCGGAATTTGCCCCGAAGAAACAAAATCGTTGCGGCCAAGATTGAGCTTGAAGCCGAGTTTCGTTTTTTCATTCAGGTTGTGGACGTAATTGCCGGTGACATTGTCGCGTTTGTAACGGAGCGGATTTTTGAACGGTCCATCGGTGCGCGAAGCTTCGTAAGCGATCAAAGCGTCGCCGCGTTTCAGTTCCGGACTGTAAGCCAGAAACGAACGAAACGTACCGAACTGGCCGCCTTGAAACCGCGCGGTCAACTGATCGGGCAAGGATTCTTTCAGTCGAATGTGAACCACGCCGAGGCCGGAAAAATCGCCGTACTGCGCGCTGAACGGGCCGTTCAGAATTTCGACATCTTGCACCAGTTCAGGCGTCAGCGATTTCAATTGGCCAAGATAACCTTGCCCGTGACCTTGCGTGCCTTGGTTTTGCTGAAAGTTGTCCACCAACACTTTCAATCCGCCGTTCACTCCGCCGTGATCGAGGTTGTATCCGAAGCGGCGGATTTCCAGCGATTTGCCGCCGCCTTCGTGCTGGCCTGCGTTGATGCCAGCGTCCAGCGTGTGGAAAACCTGATCGTCGCGCGAAAACAGCGTGTCGCGGTAAATGGTTTCGTTGCGACGATCAATCGTCGGATCAAGTTGCGAAGCCGAAATCACCAATCCGTCGTGAATCTTCGGAATGATGTAGCTGATTTCCACTCGCAAGTTTTCTGTAGCCTCAGTGGCGCTGAAACTCAGTTCGCTGGCGGAAATGTTTTTGCCGGTCACGCGCAAGCTCAGAACTTCGCGCGGAGCTTCCAGCTTGAACCGACCTTCGTTGTCGCTGGTGACGGTTTTGTCGCCCGCCGAACTGCGAACGGTGATCGTCACGCCACGAACCACTTCGCCGGTTTCGGTGACAACCGTGCCGGAAATTGAGCGCAGGTTTTGAGCCAAAGCGAAAACTGATAACTGAATCATCAAGGTTGCAAAAAACAGCCAACCGACCAAGCGCCTACCTTTTGAATTGAAGGAGTAAAGTCCGGGCATCATCCTGTTCCTTTTAGAAAATAAGCAGTTGAGCAAAATTTTGTCGGCACTTTCATTTTCCATCTGTCATTTGTGATTTGTGATTTGTCATCGCACGAAACATTGGTCAGCAATGAAAAATGACAATTGAAAAAAATGACAACTGGAAGAGAGGGCTGGGACAATTTGAAAAATTGTCCCACTGATCTGTTCTGAGCGTGGTGGGACAATTTTTCAAATTGTCCCACTCGTTCCTTATCGCTCGACGATGCGGCGGTTGGCGAATTGCCGAAAGCGTACATCGTCGTTTGCGCCTTTAGTTTCGTGAATCATGCGAGCGGCGCGTCCCAGTTCAGCCAGCGGCAATTCGTTCGCCGTCGCCAGATTGTTCGACCGCGTCAGCGCCAGCGTGTAATTGCCTGTGCGGTTGGGCGCGAACGGTGTGGCGACAATCACGTACACGCCAGTTTCAGGCAAAGTTAAAGTCAGTTGTGCATCCTGCCCACCTGCGCTGTTATCGTCAAACGCGACTGCCGAGCCGTTGTTTTTATTCAGGATCAGAAAGGAATCGAACGAAGCGGAAGTCATCTTGATCTGCACGCGGTCTCCGCCTGCGCCGGCAAACCAGTACGCATCCAGGTAATCGCCCGCAGCCGTTTGCAAATCGCCAGCGGCAATCTGGCCATTGACCGTCGCGCCGTAAGCAATGCTCTGCATCGAATTGCCGATCAGCCGCAACGTGTATCCGCCTCTGCCGCCGGGATTGTCTTCGGAACTGGTGACGAACAGGACGTATTCACGAGTTTCAGGAATGGCCGTCAGCAGCAGAGCGTTGTCGTTGACGATGTCTCCGTCGCCAAGCCCGCCCAGATCGTCGTCTGCCGCCACTGGAGTCAATGCGCCGTTGGCTTCGCGCTGGTAAAGAATCAACGCCGGGTCGAAGGTGGACGCGCGCAGATCGAACACAACGCCGGTTCCCGCCGCCGCCGTGAAGCTGTAGGCGTCGAAGTAGTAGGTGCGGAAGTTTGATCCAATCACAACCTGGTCGTCCGCAGACAAGGCTCCGCCAATCGTCTGGCCGATGGCGGCTGTTTGTAACATCACCGCAGGCGCAGTGCCGCCAATGCGGAAAGTCACGGTGTTGGAAGTTTGGCCGTTGGCCGTCAATTGCAAACTGACCTGTCCCGCGCCCGCCAGTTGTGGCGGAATGATGATGTTGACCTGATCCAGTCCTTCAAAATCCGGATGTCGCCCGGCGTACGTCAATGACGCCGTCACGCCCTGGATCGTGGCTGTGACCGATTCGGCAATTGCGTTTTGATCGTTGGGATTGGCGGCAGGCGTGTTGCGCAAACCTGTGGTGAACAGCACCAGGAAGTTCGGGCGTTGCGGCGTTCCGGGATCAATCGCGCGTTCGGTTCCATCGGCGTTGAGCAGCGAAACGTAATTGACGCCGTCGCTGGTCGCCAATCCTGCCGCTGTGCCGCGTCCGCTGGCGTTGGCAGTGAAAATTCCCGGCGCGCTGCGATTGATGGAAATTGATCCGCTGCGAGTGGTTCCGTTGGCATTGGTGACGGTGACGACGGCCTGTCCGTCGGCCACATTGCTGGGCACGCGGAAATTGATCTGCGAGTTGCTGACGAAAAACAAGCTGGCGTCGGTTCCATTGACGGACATTTTCATGCCGCCCAAAGTCGTCGGCAGCGGTTGCGAAGTTGCCACAGCCGTCTGGCCATTCTGCGTTTGAAAAGTTCCGAACAGAGCCGTAATCAAATCCGGAGCCAGCGTGTCGCCGATGTAACTGGCGGCATTGACGGTAGCGAATCCGGCTTGCTGGGCAGACGGAATGAAAGTCGTCGCCACGGCAATGTCGCGGACGATTTCATTGACGCCGATTGTGCCAACGGCTGTCGCTGCGCCGCTCAACAAATTGATGGTGTAAAACTGCGATTGCGTCGCTCCGGCTGTCGTCAACGAGGCGTAACCCAATCCGCTGCAATCGGAGATGTCGAACCCCGAGTCGTTTGTGGTGTTGACGCCCAACGCGCCGATGGTGAACAGCGTTCCGGCATTCGGCGAAACCGGCGCGCCTCCGGGCGAACCTTGTCGAACCAGAATGTCCAGATTCGAATCAATGCCAAACAGCGTCGTCGAAGGCGTTCCCGCGACGTTGTTGGTGTAGGCGACGGCCACGACGTTCGGGTTGCCACTGGCGTTCGGATCACCGTTGGCGAATGTGATGTTGGTATCGGTTCCGGCCAAGGCTCCGTTGTTCGGATTCAATCGCAAGTTTTGATCGGCGTCGCTGACCAATCGAATGCGATCCGGCACCGGGTTGAAATCCACGCCGAAGGCCGTTCCACTCAAAGCAGGCGTGAACGCAGGGCCAGCGGGCGTCGCGGCTCCGGTAAGCGTGTTGATCGTGTATACGCGGCTGGCGCTGCTGACCGCGAACAGTTGGCCGCTGGCCGGACGAAAGTCCATGCCTGTGACGGTTTCGCCTGCGCCAAGCCCTGTGATTGGGACTGTGCTCAAAATCGTTCCCGGAGTCAGGCTGTTGAAACTGACCAAATTGTTGCCAGCCGTCACGGCAAAAACCGTTTCAACGCGCGTGGCGATGGCGATGTCGCGGATAGGCGTTCCGCCGCCGATTTCGCCTAGCAAGGTCGCTGCTCCTGAAACCGTGTTGATCGCGTACAACCCCGAAGTTGCCGCTCCCTGCACAGTCAACGAAGCGAATGCCGCGCCGGTTTGCGCAGCGATGTCAAAACCGACTTGATCGGATGTGTTGATATTCAATGCGCCGACCGTCGTCATTACTCCGCCGTTGGGAGAATTGGGCGTGCCGCCGATTGAACCTTGCAACGCCAATGTGTCCGTGCCGGAATCAATCACGTACAACGTGGTCGTCGTCGCTCCGGCCAGACTGTTGGTGTAGGCGGCTCCGACAATGTTTGGGTTGGCATTGGCGTTCGGATCGCCCGCCGCGTAAGTCAGATTGGTGTCAACTCCCGCAACGGCTCCGTTGTTCGGGTTCAAGCGCAAATTTTGCTCGTTGTCGCTGACCAGGCGAATGCGATCCGGAAGCGGATTGAAATCGAAGCCAAACGCATTGCCATTCAACGTCGGATTAAAAGTGCCGCTGACCGGCGTTGCCTGGGCGCTGGTCGTATTGATGGTGTAAACGCGGCTGGCATTTGTCAGCGCGAAAAGTTGTCCGGTCGCCGGACGAAAATCTATGCCGAGCACCGATTCGCCGCCTTGCAAACCTGTGATGAGGCGCGAAGCGACCGCGCCGGGGGTTCCGCTATTGAAGCTCAGCAGTTGGTTGTTGGCGTTGACGGCAAAAATGGTTTCAACGCGGGTGACGACGGCGATGTCTCGAATGATTTCCGTTCCGCCAATTGCGCCGATCATCGTTGCCGCGCCGGTCATCAAATTGATCGAATACAGCGCAGAAGTCGTCGCACCCTGCGTCGTCAGCGAAGCCAGCGCCATGTCGCCCGGCGCAGAAATGTCGAAACCGACCTGATCGGTCGTGTTGACTCCCAACGCGCCGATGGTCGCCAGTTGGCCAGTGTTGGGCGAAGTCGGCGCGCCGCCTGCTGATCCTTGTAGAACCAAAATGTCCAGGCTGGAATCAATGTTGTACAGCGTAGTCGTAGTCGCCGCATTGAAGTTGCCGGTGTAGGCGGAAGCGACGATGTTCGGATTGATATTGGCATTGGCATCGCCGGTCGGGTAATTCAAATTTGTATCGGTTCCTGCCACCGCGCCAGTGTCGGGATGCAATCGCAAGTTCTGATCGCCATCGCTGACCAGTCGGATGCGATCCACGGTCGGATTGAAATCCACGCCAAAAGCAGTCCCTGCCAATGCCGGGCTGAATGCCGCGCTGCCAATCAGGGTGGCTGCGCCCGTTGTTGTGTTGATCGTATAAATTCGGCTGGCGCTGCTGACGCCATACAACTGTCCTGTGCGCGGACGGAAATCAATTCCGGTGATTGTTTCACCCTGAGCCAATCCGCCGACGGGAACCGTGCGAATGATCGCGCCGGGTGTGATGACGTTAAAACTAATCAGGCTGTTTCCGGCGGTGATGGCATACACCGTTCCTTCGTATGGTTGATCCGATGTTTGGAACCCGTTGGCTTTGACTGACGGCGAAACCGGCGCAATCAACCCGACGGTAATAAGGATCATGAGACTCAGGAAGCAGGCCACGCCAAGCGCGGTTGCCATTCTGATCGCTGGTTTTTTGTTTGTTTTCTTTGTCATTGGACAGACCTCTCCTTACGAGAGCCAGAAAGGCTCCGGGTGTTGGTTTAACTTTTTGGGAAAGTCGTTAAATTAACGAAACTGTGAGGTCACGTCGCGTTTGGGCTTGCCAAACCGGTTGTTGCTCCCTCTTTCTCCTGCTTGATTGTGCTTCTTTGCCACCGTCACTCACCTATTCGTAATGACTGCTTGAATCGGTTTTCTTCGCCGCCACTTTTTTCATCGTTTGCGAAGTTTTTGTTGACAGATCATGTCTCTGCCAGCAATTCGCGTAGCTTTATCATCCCGGCGCGAATGCGGGTTTTAATGGTTCCAAGCGGTAAACTCAGTTTGTCTGAAATTTCCTGATGCGTGAGGCCGGCGAAAAATGCGATTTCGATCAACTGGCGCTGATCGGTTTTCAGATTGGCCAACGCAGCGCGAACCAGTTTCTGCTGTTCGCTGAGGTAAGTGGATTGTTCGGGCGTTCCTTCGGCGGCCAAAAACGGCGTGACATCTTCCAGCGGAGTTTGTTCCTGCCTGTCCCAGCGCGTGGCGCGCAATCGGTCTATGGCGCGGTTGCGCGCGATGGTAATCACCCATGAAGACGGCCTGCCGCGTTCGGAATCGAAATTCCTGGCTTGCCGCCAAACCTGATGAAATGTGTCGAGCGTGATTTCTTCGGCGGCGCTGCGGTCGTTCACCACGCGCCTGACCATGCCGAAGACTAATCGGCTGGATTGATCGTAAAGCTCCGCCAGCGCGGACTGATCGCCGTTGGACATGCGCCCGATCAATTCAGCCCAGCCTTGATCGGGATAAGCCGTTTCTTTCTTTCGTTTGGTTGCAACCGTGTGGGATGTTTTGTTCATTGCCTCACCTCTTACGAATGCTCGTTCGTCATCGGTTTTTCGTCTTCTGTCTTTATGGTGTGGTTGGATTGCAGTATTTGCGTCATCCATTGCCAGGCTTCATCGTAATTGCTGAATCGCAAACGTTCGCCGCCTTGTACGTGCTCGACATCGAACACGAGCCGTTGAGTTTGATCTTCGCCGCAGTAAATCCAGCACCGAATCAGGAATGAACCATAAAGTTTCATGCGAGTTCCTCAGCGAGCGTTTTTGTGTTTGCTCGACGGAGCGAAACTCACCCGTCACGGTTCCATCGAAGTTCCGCAGCGATTCTTTTTGCGCTTCCAAATTTCTTCCCATCGCTTCCAGGCAGGAAACTTGTTGATAGGCAGTGGTTTAAGTCGGAAAAGATTTTTGTAACTACTCAGGGCATTGCCTGAAAGAGCGCATTTTATGCAGTACGGAGAGCGTAAGCGACCTGCCCCTTGCTCAAACGTCTCTTCAGAAAACTCAGGTCGCTTACGCTCCCAGTACTGCATTCTGGCTGAGCAGCTACAGATTTTTACGGTTATGCGTGTTTATTTATTCGTTGAGATATTCAATCACCGATTGGCAATCGGTTTTGGCCGTTGAGTAAACAGATGGCAATCAAGCAGAGAAGGAATTAGGGCGTGAGTGGCTGGTGGTTTGATAGTAAGGCAAGCCTGTAAAAAACTTGAGGGCGAGCTTTTCAAAAGCTCGCCCTCAAGTTGATATGACCGTTTCTGGTCCAGGCTAAGCAGCGATTAGCAGCTCGGCGGGAAGACCGGAACGACGTAAGCATCGGTGCAGTTCAGTGTCAGATGATGCAGGTTGTGACCACCATTGAAGGCTCCGGCGCTGGAAGCGGCGTTCGCGTTCAGGTTGATCGCAGCACCCAGGATGCCGATCGCACCATTCTGATTGAAGACTTTCGCCCAGCCAGTACGACCGGCAGGAATGAAGGTTTCAAAACGCGGCGTGGTGCGCGGGAAGTTGTTGGTCAAGCTGCTCATCAACTGGCATCCACCGGTGACGGAGAACGACAGAACGTTTTCAGCATCGTCATACAACAAACCGAACAACGTGCCCAAGGAAGAAGCGCCGATGCCCAGGTTGCCGCCAACGCGGTTGATGATGACCATCGTGTCATTACCATCAGCACGGCTGCCAACATTGTCCAACGCCAACACGGCAGGAGCACAGTTGTAACCAGGAACTTCACCCGCATTACCGTTGAAACGGATAGTTGCTGTGAAGGAGCCACTATTGCATCCAGGCAGAATGCCCTGATAGAGAGCCGCAAAAGCGACCGCGCCCAGATTGGCAGCGTGGCCAGAAGCGAATTTGACATATTCGTCACCGATCAGCCAGTTGAAAGAAACCGGGCAACCGAGAACGCCATCAACCGCAACCGCAACGATGTAGCCTTTGACGCCAGGATCAACGTCCGAAGCCAGGAACGATGCAGTCTGAGTAGCAGTCAAGCAGATGTAGCTGTCCGCGATGGCGCAGCCAGCCGACACGAAATACAAGTGGACAAACGCCGCCGAAGTGACACTCGTGTTGGTGATGTTCACACGGGTGTTCTCAGCGTTACCCGAAGTCGCACCCGAAGTGTAAACGTTGTAGAACAGGATTGAGCCAGCCTTTTGATCACTGGCTTCCGAAGACCAGGGCACTAGTGTTCCCGGATCAGCAGCCAGAGCGAAAGACGACATAACGACCAGCGCGAAAAGCGCCAACAAAGCGTGTGTAAGCTTGCGTGAGGTACGCATCTGTTTTGTCTCCTTTAGAATCATAGTAGTGGGTTGGAAAGCTGCATAGCAGGCGGTGAGTTCCTACCCAATAACGCAGCGTGACTAAATTACGATTTCGTGTCGGCGTTACCAGAAACGCCATATTCCGCTTGAAATATTTGGTTCGCTACTTTGCCGACACTGCCAATGCGAGATCAGTGAACTTTCGAAATTTTGAGGGCTAAACAAGTGAGGAAAGCTCACTAACGCGGCGCAGAGTACACTCATGCCAAAACAGTGTCAACCTTCCCAGCGGGAATCATTGGAAAAATTCTTGCTCACACTTAGGCAGGAATTTTTTCACGGATTGAGGCCAACTTTTAAGCTGATTTCTTTGAACCTGTCGTCCGAACGCAAACGGTCGAACTTCGGTTCAACACCGAGCAGCACCATTGATTCCGCATGTTCGGCTAACCCGCGTTGCAGCATTTCCAGAGCCTTTTCGTTTTCGCCAAGTCCCAAAGAAACGACCGCCAGGTGATAGGGTGAAGCTGATGGTTGGGTTGCAACGCCAGCAGTTTGATCAGGGTTTTGGATTTGCGACGAGTCCAAAGACGTTCTTCAACCGGTATTCCGTCAATGACCAGACGAAACGCGCCGAGCATAAAAATTTCCAGCCGGGTTTTCTGTGAAGAAGTAATTGCCTGCGGATTCATACAGTTTCTTTTCTATCTCTGGTTGGCTTTTTGAAAAAAAAAGTTTTGGGCTGAGAGGGTAGCCTGCTCAGCCCATATCAACAAGAGAAGTTGTGGCAAGAATCCATCCAACTCAGCTCCGACCATAAACCGGAATGGCTGCACCGTTGATCGCTCGCGCGCCGTCCGAAGCCAGAAACAGAATTACATCGGCGATGGATTCGGGCGCGACCCATTTGCTGAAATCGCCATCGGGCATGGCTGCTCGGTTTTGCGGAGTATCAATCAAACCCGGCATGACGCAGTTGACGTTCACTCCAGCGTCTTTCAATTCGCCGGCCATGCTTTCGGTCAAACGAACGACGGCGGTTTTCGATACGCTGTACGCCGCGTGATAAGCGTCTCCGGCCAGCGCCGCCCGCGAAGAGATGTTGATGATTTTGCCGTACCCCTGTTTCAGCATGTGCGGAATCGCCGCCTGACACATCACGAACACCGAACGAGCGTTAAGGTTCAGCATGAATTCCCAATCGCCAATCGGCGTTTCGTGCAAAGGCGTTCCGGCGCGGTACCCTCCGGCGGTGTTGATGAGCGCATCAATTCGGCCAAATCGGGCGATGATTTCCGCGATAGATGCCGTCACTGAATTCGGATCGGTGACATCGGTCGGCGAAGCGATGAAATGACCGGCAGATTCCGAAAACGCATCCGCCAGTTTGCCGGGCGAACGATCAATAAACGCCAGGCTGGCTCCGGCTGCGGCAAAAGCTTTACCAATTGCCATTCCCAGATTTCCCGCTGCGCCTGTAATTGCTACCACTCGATTCGTAAAGTCTGTTTTCATGATTCCTCCTGAAAAGTTTTTGGTGTCCAAACGGCTTTCTGTGTGTGCCTTGCTGCCAAGACTGAAAACAAGAAACTATTGTATGCCGCTTGGCTGGCAATTTATTTCTGTTATAAGATCAGTTTGGCCTTGCGGCCACTCACGAAATGAAGCGAACTCGCAGCAGGCAATTCAAAATCGGCAATCTGTCGAAACCGACAATCTAAAAAATAGCTCTGCCCGTACGCTAATTAACAGGAGATGTAGTTGCAAACCGTCTCAGGAAAGACCGTCAACAACATGGAATCCCGGAACCGCGACCAGGAACTGATCTCTGTTGTGCAAAAAATTGCCCAGGGCGATCAAACGGCGCTTGCCGCGCTTTACGATTCTACCAACCGGCTGGCTTACGGACTGATTCTTCGTGTGCTGGGCGATGCGAGTTCGGCGGAAGAAGTTTTGCTGGATGTTTACACGCAAATCTGGCGTCAGGCGGCAAATTACGACACCAGTCGCGGAGGCCCTATGGCCTGGTTGATGACCATTGCCCGATCGCGCGCGATAGATCAGTTACGGTCCGGGTGGCAGGATCGTCAACGAAAAGAACCGTTGGATATGCTCAACGACCGCGAAACCGAAGCGGCCAGCCCTGAAGAAGCAACTGTTGCTTCCGAGCGGCAAAAATTTGTGCGGACAGCGTTGCGAACTCTTTCGCCGGAACAGCGCGAAGTCATCGAACTGGCTTATTACGGCGGACTCAGTCACAGCGAAATCGCCGTCAAACTGAATCAACCGCTCGGCACGGTCAAAACACGAACCAGATTGGGAATGATGAAATTGCGCGAGACGCTGGGGCCAATGCTTTCCGGCGCGCACTGAGACAACAGGCAGCTTACCCCTGCCTGAAAATTGACAAGACCAATTAAGGAGGGAGCCAAAGTTGTCCCCCAACATGATCACAGAAGAAACACAGGAACTGGCCGCGCTGTACGCTCTGGGAGCGTTGACTCAGCACGAAGCCAGAGCGTTTGAAAACCTGTTGGCTGAAAACCGCGCCGGCCTGGCTGACGAATTGGCCGCGTTTGAATCGGTGACTGCCGAATTGGCATTGGCGGCGGATGAATGCGCGCCTTCGCCTTCGGTCAGGAAAAACCTGTTGGCCAGAATCGGCAGCGTCGCCGAAACTGCACGCCCGCCGCGCGGAGAAGATTTTCATTTGCCGGTTGCCGCCGCTCACGATTTTGCACAGGTTTTCAGCCTGCGCTCCGACGAAGGCGAATGGATGACCATCGGTCCGGGCTTGACCGCCAAAACCTTGTTCGTTGACCAGACGCGCGATTTGGTGACTTCGCTGGTGAAAATGGCTCCCGGAGGCGAGTTGCCGCCGCACCGCCACAAAGGCGACGAACAGTTTTTTGTACTCGAAGGCGATTGCAATGTTCACGGAACACGGCTCGGTCCGGGAGATTTTCACCGCGCTGCACCGGGAAGCGTTCACGAATCAACTTTCACCGTCGAAGGAACGACGTTTTTGCTGATTGCTCCGGCGGATTACGAAATTCTGCAATCGAGCCAGTACCTGGCGCAGTAACAAACCGGTTTCGGATTAAACAACCTTGCCAAACAAAAAGAGCGCCGCTCGATAAAGTCGGCGCTCTTTCAAATTTGTAACTGCTCAGCCTGGAGCCAAAAACTCGGTACGGAACCCGGAGCGGTAGCGACGGGATGCTTGCAAAGCTCACGCCTCACGAGAAACCGGGGCGCTACCGCTTCCCGTTCCGTATCGGCTGAGCAGTTACTCAAATTTTATGCTCATCACCAGCCCCGCCAACGAACGACTGAAACACGCCCGCCGAGTCCGCGATGGCCGCGAAGACGATTTGATCTTTGTCGAAGGCGAACGCCTGGTCGAAGAATGCCTGCAATCCGGTTTGGCGCTGGCTGCGTGTTTTCATTCGCCGGAAGTTTCGCCTAGAGCGCAAGCCATTCTGAGCGAACTTGCCGAACGCGGCTGCCCTTTGTTGCCGACGGCGGATGTCGTGCTGGCAACCGTCAGCGACACCGTCAATTCGCAAGGAATTATCCTGCTGGCCGAGCGCCCAACGGCTGAGGTCGAAGACATTTTGCTTTCCGGCAACCTGATTGTTTGTCTGGACGAAGTGCAAGACCCCGGCAATTTCGGGACGATTTTGCGAACCGCCGAAGCCGCCGGCGTGACTGGCGTTGTGGCAATGAAAGGTTCGGCGGATGCCTATTCGCCGAAAGTTTTGCGAAGCGCGATGGGGTCAGCCTTTCGATTGCCGATTGCCATGGGCGTCAGCGTCGAAGGTTTGATGGAGCATTTGCACAAAGCCGGATTGCAAATTGTCGCGGCCACGTCGGACGGAGAAACGATTTACCACGAAGTGAACTGGATGAATCCGACGATGGTCGTTCTGGGCAACGAAGCTAACGGCATCTGCGATGAACTGCTGGAAATGAGCGATGAACGAATACGCATTCCTCTGCGCCCGCCGGTTGAATCCCTGAACGTAGCCGCCGCCGCAGCGGTCATTCTGTTTGAAGCGGCGCGGCATAAGGATTGAGAGCTAGAAATCTGTGCGAATAAAAGTAACTTGCTGTCAATAATTTGAGCGGTGGTACGGAACCGGGAGTGGTAGCAACCGGGTTGGCTTAGTGCGAATCAATTGCCAGAGCATTTTTCCGGCTCACAACTTACACCGGAATGCGTGGCAGCATTTCCAGCCAGCGTCCGCGTGCGTTATTCCGCCTGATCAATTCAACTCACAATGAACTACGGCTACAAATTTTTACCGAACAAAAACTTTTCGCTGATTTTGTTGATTGGTTGCCTGATGGCTTCAATCAATATGTTGGGCAATATGTTGGGCAGTGCGTCGGCACAGGGGCAGAAGTGGGCTTCGGCGTGGGCGGCTTCGGCGCACGGGCCATATCCTTCGGGTAATGCGTCGGCTCAGCCGGTGTTGGATTTCGCCATCGAATCGGCGGAAACGGGCGCTAACGACCAGAGTTTTCGGTTGATCGTGCGCCCTACGTTGTGGGGAAAGCGTGTGCGGTTGCGATTTTCCAACGCCTTCGGCACGCGCGCTGTGGCGTTCGATGACGTGTTTGTCGGCTTGCAATCCAGCGCGGGCAATGTCGCCACGGGCACAAACAGCCGAGTGATGTTTGGCGGCAAACGCAGCCTGACGATTCCGCCAGGAGCCGTTGCGTACAGCGACGCCGTCAATCTGAGCTTTGTCAAAAACGCCGACGATGCGTTGCTGGCCGGACGCAAACTCGCGGTCAGCTTTCACGTTGTCGGCAACAGCGGCCCGATGACCTGGCACGCCAAAGCTCTGCAAACGTCTTACTTGTCGGCTCCGCGCACGGGCAGCCACAGCCGCGAAACCAACGACAGCAGCTTTACCTTTACGACGACTTCGTGGTTCTTTCTCGATGCCGTTGAAATGATGGCTCCGGCAAATACGATGGTGGTCGCGTGTTTTGGTGATTCGATCACGGATGGCACGCTTTCGACGCTCAACGGAGATGACCGCTGGCCGGATGTGCTGGCTCAACGGTTGCGCGCGGCTTATGGCAGTCGCGTATCGGTCATCAATGCGGGCATCGGCGGCAACCAAATCATCGGCCCGGCCAAATACTCTGCCACCGCGCCTGTTCCCGGAGGCCCATCGGCGCTGGATCGGTTGGAACGCGATGTGCTCAGTCTTTCAGGCGTCACGCACATCATCTGGCTGGAAGGCATCAACGATCTTTCGCGCGGCGCCTCCGCCGAAGCCGTCATCGCCGGAATGCAGGAAGTCGTCAAACGTGTCCGCGCACGCAAAATCAAAATCATTGGCGCGACGATTACTTCCGGCGTGGGGTACAACGGCCCAGCGGGAACCGCCGAAGTCAACGAACGCCGTCAGACGGTCAACCAATTCATTCGCACGAGCGGCCTGTTCGACGGCGTAGCCGATTTCGACGCCGCCACGATTGACGCGAAAACTGGCGCTTTGCGTGCGGCTTTTCAACCGAACAGCACCGTCGGCGGAGCGGGCGACAAACTCCACCCGAACCGCGCTGGATACCAGGCAATGGCAAATGCGATAGATTTGAAGTTGCTGCTACCAACTGGTAGGAAGAAGTAAGAGGATCGCCAATGGAAATCGAACAAGCCTTTATTCAAGATATTCGCCTTTTGCTCCAACAAGCGCGGCAGCAAGCCTATTCTGCCGTCAATTCCGCAATGGTCGAAGCCTACTGGAACATCGGCAGGCGCATCATCGAAGAAGAACAAAAAGGTAGTGAGCGCGCCGGATACGGCGAAGGGCTGATCAAGGAATTATCCCGGCAATTAACCGGCGAATTTGGCAAAGGGTTTTCACTCGCCAACCTCAAGAATTTCCGCCAGTTTTATCTGACTTTCCCCGATGCTGAAAAAAGCTACGCACTGCGTAGCCAATTGACCTGGACGCATTTGCGATTGGTGATGCGCGTTGAAAGCCCGCTGGCACGCGCCTACTACTTGCAGGAAGCAGCCGCGGAAAAGTGGAGTACGCGCCAACTGGAAAGAAATATCCACACCTTTTATTACGAACGATTGCTGAGTTCGCCGGACAAACGCGCGGCACTTGCGCACCAGTCCGAAATGGAAAAAGAGTCGCCGCGCGGCTTCATCAAAGACCCTTACGTCTTTGAGTTTCTGGACATCCCCGAACCTTACCGCGCCAGCGAAAAAGAGATCGAAGCCGCGCTGATCGAAAACTTGCAAGCTTTCTTGCTGGAACTGGGTAAAGGCTTTTCGTTTGTCGGCAGACAGTTTCGCATCAGCACTGAAACGTCGCACTTTTACGTTGATCTGGTTTTCTACAACTATCTGCTCAAATGCTTCGCGCTGTTCGATCTGAAAACCGGCGCGCTCACTCCGCAAGACATCGGGCAGATGGATATGTACGTGCGGATGTTTGACGACCTGAAACGCGGCGCGGATGACAACCCCACGATTGGCATTATTCTCTGCACTGAGAAAAGCCAGACCGTCGTGAAATACTCCGTCTTGAGCGGCAACGAACAACTCTTCGCCACCAAATACCGACTGTATCTGCCGACGGAAGAAGAACTCATTGCCGAAATCGAACGTGAAAAACGGCTGATTCGTGAACAAATGCAGTTGCAGGGTGGAAAAATCGAAGCGGACAACATTTAGCGACGATAAGTATGGTCTGGCGCGTGAAGCTGAGTCAGAAATCAGCGATGCTGGGCGGTCATCTGGCCGTATTGCTGTCGAGTGCTGTCCGATGTGAAGGAACTCTATCCTATGAATTTGATCCCAGAATTCTTGCAGGCAAAATACGATGATGTCGAGTTTATTGATCAGGGAACCTTTGGGCGAGTCTACAAATGTAGCCGCGCAGAGGGAATTACGGCGGTGAAAATTCTTGATGCACTCGATTTAGAATCAAAGGTTAGATTCAACGCCGAAATTGATCTTCTTCGGCGGATTGACCACGAGAACGTGGTGAAGATTTTCGATGCTGGCGAAACGGATGGACATTACTGGTATGAATCTGAATATGCGAGCCAAGGGCATTTGGGCCAAATGGCTAGCTATCTATTTTACTCAGATTTGGATAGGAAAAGATATTTTTGCCAAATTTGCCTGGGGGTGCAGGCGTTACATGAGCTAGAGCCACCAATAATCCATCGCGATCTTAAGCCATCAAATATTCTTGTCTTCGGAAATCCCGTTCCTGAGCGTGATCCGATTTTGAAGGTAGCTGATTTCGGTTTGGCTGCAATCGCAGGTGCTGCGCCAGGCCTCACGGCGACCGGTGCAGTACTTGGTACAGCTCACTACATTGCCCCTGAGCGAGAGAAGAATTCGCGGATTAAAACACCCCAGTCGGATATTTATTCTCTTGGAATCACATTCCTTGAAACTTGCACTGGGCGCACCAGACCAAGTCCTGAGAATCTTGGTCTTGTGTCTGAAGTGTTCAGGCCTATCATAGAAAAGATGGTTCGAGAATATCCCAACGACCGTTATCAAAAAGTTGCTGAAGTTCTTGAAGCGCTTAATGGTCTCCCTTTTGATCGTCTATTTTATGGCAGGGAGCTTGGGGAAAATGAGCGAAGCGTGTCCGTCTATCACATTAACATTGGTCGTGAGCTAGTGAATGCTCTTGATTTTCTCTTGAAAGCCACTTGGGATGACGTGCTTGAACGCTTAAACGTGTTGGAACGTACTTTGGATCGTCTCGTTGATGCGCCTGATCATGAAGCAATCATCTTAATGAATATAGATCGCAAAGCAGTGACACTAATTGAAAAAGCCAACCCGGACACCTTATTGCGTTTAGTTCAGAGATTTGATCGAGCTGCCAGACGTACAAAAGATCAAGATTTCTTCCACCCTGAACCTTATTCGTGGTCGCGCTTTTGGGCAGACACATTTGATATTTCATCGGTTTTCGAAACAAAGTCTCTTTGTCTGGAAGGGCTAGCATACTGTCTTGACCGGTTTGGTAACCAAGGAACAGTGTACTTCATCTACCGCACTATTGAAGGTATTGATGATCCCAACGATATGACCGCATTTGCCAATTGCTTACGCGGAGTTGGACGTGAAGATATTGCAGGCTTGCTTGATGGGGTGCCCGATCAACGTAACCTCGACTTGGAGTCACTTAAAAAAGCTTTGCAGCGCGAGTAGCACTTATGAAAAGCAGCGTGGCGTTGAAGCAAACTTTTCTGTTTATATCGCTATGCCTTTCACTCGTGATGGGTGAAAGCGTTTTTGTCTACCCCGACGATCCAAGGTCGTTCGCTGCCGGGCAGCAGAGCGGAAAAACACCTTTTCATAATGGAAAAGTCGGCGATGAACGCGAGGTGGGTGGCGTCAAGCTTCGATGGTGCCCGCCAGGGCGCTTTGTGATGGGAAGTCCTTCGAGTGAGCCGGAGCATCGTCCCGATGAAGCGCAGGTCGAAGTTCGCTTGTCCAAAGGATTCTGGATGGGCAAGTACGAAGTGACGCAGGGGCAGTGGAAGCGCGTGGTCGGCGAATTTCCGCAGCCGCAGCCAGCGGGCGAAGGCGACGAGTTTCCTGTCGTTTGGGTCAGCCACGTTGAAGCCGAAGCGTTTTGCCAAAAGCTGACTGAACTAAGCCACAAGTCCGGCGAGTTGCCGAAAGACAGGGAGTTCCGGCTGCCGACCGAAGCGCAATGGGAATATGCCTGCCGCGCCGGAACCTCGACCGCGACTTCGTTTGGCAATACGTTCACCAGCAAACAGGCGAACTTTCTGGGCAGCAAACCCTACAACGGTTCCGAAGTCAGCCCGGCATTGAATCGGGCGACGCCGGTCGGCAACTATCCGGCGAATGCCTGGGGCTTGCACGATATGCACGGCAACGTCTTTGAATACTGCCGCGATTGGTACCACGCGCAATTGCCCGGCGGAGACGACCCCGACTTGTCCACGCGCAAAGGTGCGCCGAACCGCGACGGCTCGTTTTCTCGCGTTCGCCGGGGTGGAGCCTGGAACGATGACGGAAAATACCTGCGCTCGGCGTTCCGCTTGCGATACGAACCGGAGCGGCGATCCGACCACATCGGCTTTCGCGTTGTCGCCGTCCAGCGGTAACAAGCAGGAAACCACTTAAACCCAATTGGAGGATTTTATGGCTGAACCAAAAACAAAACAGACGACTGCGTCCGTGGAAGATTTCATCAACGCGGTCAAAGACGAAAACATGCGCGAAGATTGCTGGGCGGTGGTCAAACTGATGCAAGACCTCACCAAAGCCGAGCCGAAGATGTGGGGGCCGAGCATCGTGGGATTTGGCCTGTACACCTACAAATACGCCAGCGGACGTGGCGGCGATTGGCCGTTGACTGGATTTTCTCCGCGCAAACAAAATCTGACGCTGTATGTCATGCCGGGCTTTGACGAATACGACGAACTGATGGACAAGCTCGGTAATTTCACCTGCGGCAAGTCATGCATTTACGTCAAACGGCTTTCCGACCTGCATTTGCCGACACTGAAAAAACTCATCAAGGCTTCGATTAAGCACCTGCTCAAAACTTATCCACTGAAAAAAGCATAGCGTGTGGAGTGCGGCGGCTCGACGCCGCTTTCCGTTCATTGTCAGAGCCATCGCATGAACAGGAAGCTTCAGTAAAGAATGCCAAAGCTGCGTCAAGCCGCAGCACTCCAAATTTGTTTCTCTAACTTGTTTTCGACAACGCCGCTTTCAATTCCTTATCCCATGGCGCGCGGTATTCTTTCGACATCAACCGGGCGGCTTCTTTGTCGCCGATGATTGTTTCGCGCTCGGCGTCCCAGTTGATCGTGCGTTTCAGCTTTTGCGCGATGTTCACCAGATGCGTCGTGATGTTGGTTTGCTGGCTGGTTTGCAAATTGGAAACCGTCGGCTGGCGCGATTTGATCGAATCCAGGAAGTTGCGCACGTGCGGCACAAATTGATCGCGGACTTGTTCGAAGCCTTCGCGTTTGATCGCCTGAGTTCGTGGTTGCGGGTTTTGCGTCACCGTGCGCGGGGCCGTGAAGCTGGGAATCAGGTTTTCCGCCGGGATCATCATGTCCGGGATGACTTCCATGCCGCTGCGTTCGATGCGCAGCATGCCTTTGGTTCCGAAAAACGAAGTGCTGCCCGCGCCCGGTTGTCCGGCACTCATTTCCCGGCACGACCACGTGGTCAGGAAGCCGGGAAATTCGATGATCGCTTCGATCACGTCTGGCGTTTCGCCCAAGCCGGTCAGCGAATATCTCCCGCCCATAGCGGCAACGGATTTCGGTTTTGCGCCGGTTGCCCATTGCACGATGTCAATGTTGTGCGCCATCAGATTGGTCGTCTGCCCGCCTGAATAATCCCAAAACCAGCGGAAGTGATAAATGCAGCGGTTCGCGTCGAATTTCGTGTACGGGGCTGGGCCGAGCCACATTTGCCAGTCGGTTTCCGACATTGGTTGAGTGCCGACGGGTTTGGTGAAACCGGGCGAGATGTTGCGAAAACTGGTCAATCGCGCCGAGCGCATTTCGCCGATGTGCTGGTTGCGAATCAGGTCAACGCATTCGGTGTATTGTTTGCCGGAACGTTGTTGCGTGCCGACCTGCACCACGCGCTTGTAACGTTTTTCGGCTTCGATCATCCAGCGACCTTCGTCAATGAACAGCGTCAGCGGTTTTTCGACGTACACGTCCTTGCCAGCGGCGCAGGCCAGAATGGTCATCAGCGCGTGCCAGTGATCCGGCGTGGAAACGACAACGGCGTCAATGTTTTTGCTGTCCAGCATGCGCCGAAAATCCTTGAAGCCTTCGGGTTTGGTTTTTTGTTTTTCGGCGGCGGTTTCGATGCCTTCGGTCAGGCGTGGTTCGTACAGTTCGCTGATGCCCGTGACTTCGCAGTCGGGTTGCGAAAGAAAATCCAGCAAGTGGCGTTTGCCGATCAAGCCTATGCCAATGCAACCGACACGAACGCGATCGTTGGCTCCCAGAATGTTCTCGTAACTGGCGGCGGTCATTACACTGGCGCTAGCCGCGCCTTTCAGAAAGTTGCGGCGGTCGTTGGTCGAATGAGTCATGTTTCCTCCGGGTGATTGGTTATGCGGAACGCGCGTATTGAACTGCAAAGCCGTCCGGTTGGCAAAGATTTTGAGAGCAGGGAAGCTCCTAACTTGATCGCGCGACGGCCAGCGCCAGATACGAATCGCCTTGTCTGAGCATCAAGCCCGCTTCGACAAATTCATCCAACGTCTGACGAATATCTTCTTGATTGGTTTGATTGAAAGGCCAGCCGGAATGTTTGCTCCAGGCGTCGGCGATTTGCCGGGCGGTGCTGACTTGATCGCAGGCCAGGTATAGAAACTTTTCTTTGTCAGTCAACGCCGTCAACCGTCGTTTGGCCGTTGGCCGCGAATCCCACAACAGCAGCCGCTCGCTTTGTTCGAGCATAAACAGATCGCTGGTTTCATACGCCTGTTTCCAACGGGCGACTTCTTCGGCGACGGGGCGGACGTAACTTTCAACGTCGCGCGGTTCGGCATATTCAAACGTGAAGTAATAAGCCAGATTGGCGACGGATTCCGGCGGCAACGGATAAACGTAGCTGTAAGCCGGAAACGGTTTCAGGTCTTTGAAGCCAAGTTCTGCGTGTTGGTTGAAATTCGGGCTGAAACGATCCAGCCGCATGCTCAGCGCGTAATTCGGCGGCTGCAAATGCGCCAGCAGAGGCAGCATCTTCGCCAGCCGGAAATACTCTTGGGGCGATTCGCCGGGAAATCCCCACAGGATATTCCATTCGGGCGTGATGCCGATTTCCTTGCACCATTTGAGCAGTTGAATGTTTTGCAGCGCCTTGACGCCTTTTCGCATGATTTGCAGCACTTCGTCGCTGAGGCTTTCGATGCCGGGTTGGATGATGGTCACTCCGGCGGCGCGCAACTGGCGAAGCTGCTCTTTTTTCAGATTGGCTTTGACCTCGAAAAACAAATCCAGTCCCAGCTTGCGTTCGGCCAGTTGCGGCAACAGGTCTTTGAAATAAGCCAGATTCAAAATGTTATCCACGACGTAAATCGGATAGCCCGGATATTTGGCCGTGACCGTCGTGAATTCGTCCAGCGCGCGTTCGGCGGACTTCGCGCGGAAAGCCATCGTTTCGCCATTCAACCCACAGAACGTGCAATGGTGTTTGGCTCCCCACCAGCAACCGCGCGCCGTTTCCAGCAAAAGGTTTGGTTCCAGCGCCGCGTGAAAAGACGTGGCGCTCAATTGATCGAAGTATTCGTCGTAATCGGGATAAGGCAGCGCGTCCAGGTTTTCCACTGCTGCGGCGTTTCCTGTGGTGGAGTTTTGGTTGCGGGCGAATACGCTGGGCAGTTCGGCGTAAGGCTGGCCAGCCAACACGCGCCGCACCAATTCGGGAAAGGCCAGATCGGCTTCGCCGGAAATGACAGCGTCAACGAACGGAAACTGGCGAATGACTTCTCGCCCCATCTCGCCTTCGCAATTGGCTCCGCCGAAAACGATGGTCAGTTCCGGGCAACGTGCTTTCAGCCGTTTGGCCAGCGACAACGAAGCAACTTGTTGCAAAAAGATGCTGGTGAAACCGACGATCTTCGGGCGACAAGCTAGAATTGTTGTCACGCAATCTTCCAGAAAAGCTTCGGTGTGTTGCCGGACGCTCAGAATTTCCCGTATGAAATCGTCGGAAAATCGCTCTTCGTGCCAGACGTGATTTTTGTCCTGAGCGCGATCGCGCAAGATGTCTTCGACGTAATTGGCGACGTTTTCGTCGGTGTGGTGGTGAAACAACGAATCGGAAAAAATCCATTCGCCGACCAGATCGGTCGTGTTGGTTCCGTAACTGATTTGCGAATACAGGCGTTCGCCGATGCGTTCGGCAAAATCGAAGGTGAAGTAAAAAGTTCGCGCCGACACGCCGTCACGGTCGAGCGCGGATTTCAGCAATCCCAGCCCGATGGACGGCAACCGCAAAGGGCCGAACGGCATGCTCACCAAAACGACATCAGCTTCTGTTTGCATTGGCGGATTCTCCGGTTACTGCGGCGGTCTGATTTGTTGCACCAGCGTCTGGAATCGCGGGTCGGAGCGAAGCGGCGAAAAATTCGGCTCGGTTTTCAGCTTCAACAGCCAGGGGCTGCGATCCTGCAAGGCCTTGTCGAGCCAGGCGAGCGCCTGCTCTTTGTCGCCCAACCCGGCGTAGACTTTGGCAATTTCGTATGGACGCACGATTCCTGTGTTCGATTTTTCCAGCAACAGTTCCAGCGTCTTTTGCGCGTCAACGGTTTTGCCCGCCACGGCGTAAGCATGACCGAGAGCCGCCAGCACCAACGGGTCGTCGTTGCTCATTTCGCGCGCTTTGACCAGTTCAGCGATGGCTTGATCGAACATTTTTTTCTGCTCGTAAGCGCGTCCTAAATCCAAATGCGCCGGAAAGTAACGCGATTCGATCTGCAACATCTTGCGGCAAACTTCGATGGCCTGATCGTACTGACCGGCGTAAAAGTAAGCGAAGTACAAATCCAAATGAACACGTAGCGAGTACGGATCGAGTTCTAACGCCAACTGGCAAGACCGGATTGCTTCGTCGAACCGATCCAGGCCTTGCAACACTGCGCCTTGCCGCGCGAAGGCTTCAGCCAGATTCGGGTTCAGTGCGATGGCGCGTTTCAGGTCCTGTTCCGCAACCGGCAAATTCCAACCGTAGAAATTGACTATCCCCAGCGACAAATGGGCTTCAGGCAGTTTGTCGTCCAGGCGAACGGCTTGCTCGGCGTTGAACCGCGCCAGGGCGGCGAAATCTTTGGACGCCAATCCGTTTGCCGCCAGCGTCGCGTAAGCGTCGGCCATTCCTGCGTAAGCCAGCGCGTAATTCGCGTCGAGCGCGATGGCTTGTTTGTAATTCTCAATCGCCTTGCGAAAGCCTTCGGCGAAGGATTGGCGGTTCCATTCAAACCGGCCATTCAAATAAAAGCGGTAAGCTTCGGGGTTGTCGGTGTAGCGTTTGGTGACTTGTTCGCGCTCTTCGCCGGTCAGTTGCGCGCGTAATCGTTCGGAGACTCGTTCGGAAATCACCGCCTGCGCCGCCAGCAAGTCGGACATCTTGTGCTGGAACTCTTCGCCCCACAGCCGACTGTTGTCGCGCGTGCTGACCAGTTCCAGCGTGATAATCAACGTCTGATCGCGTTTTTCCAGCCGCCCGGTCAGCAGAGCTTCGACGTCCAGGGTTTTACCGACCGCAATCGGGTCAACTTCCTGTTTTTTGTAGCGAAAGACCGTTGTGCGCGACATGACTTTCAGCTTCGGCAGTTTGGACAAATTGCCGATCAAGGTTTCGGTGACGCCGTCGGTGATGTAATCCAGATTCGGATCGTTGTTCTGGTTCGCCAGCGGCAAAATGGCTATGGAATCAATCACGTCGTCGTTGCGTAGCATCCAGATTCCGCCCGCTGTCACCGCGATCAATAACATCGCCAAAGTCGCAAGAACCCATTTTGCGCGTTTGCCAATGACCAGCTTTTGTTGTCCGGTCAGCAAATTGGAAAGTCTGAGTTCCTGGCTGATTCGCGCGTTGGAATTCGACGGTAAAAAAGCCGTGTCAACGTTTTGTTCGTCTGTGTTCGGCGAAGACCGACCGCTGGGCAAAACTCCGTAACTGTGGCTGTCGGATTCAAATTCCAGTCGTCGTTTCAGTCGTTTCAATTCCGTCGCCAGCGATTTGGCTGATTGATAACGCTGTTCGCGGTCTTTGGCCAGCAACTTCAAAATGATCTGTTCCAGTTCTGTCGAAACATTTTTCAACCGCGCAGGCTGGCGATCCAGAATGGCCACAAAGGTGTCAGGAACGGTTTGCCCTTTGAACGGAGCTTTCCCTGACAGCATTTCAAATAGCACGACGCCCAGACTCCACAAATCGCTGCGGCTGTCGGCTTTTTGCCCGCGAGTTTGTTCAGGCGACATATAAGCAATCGTTCCCATCACTGTGCCGGGCAAAGTATCCGTGCTGGTGGCGAACGATTGTTCTTCTGAACCGGAAGCGGGCGTCACCGGATGCGTGACGGCAGCCAGACCGAAATCCAAGACCTTCACGAATCCATCCGGGCGCAACATGATGTTTTCGGGTTTGATGTCGCGGTGAACGATTCCCGCCGCGTGAGCCGAATCCAGCGCGTTGGCGACTTGCACGGCAATTTCCAGAGCTTCGATCTCAGGCAACGGCTCGCGTTTGATGCGACGGCGCAAAGTTTCGCCTTCGACAAATTCGCTGGCAATGTAATGAATGTCGTTCTGCTGGCCGATGTCGTAAATCGAAACGATGTTCGGATGAGCGGTGGCGCTGGCGGCTTTGGCTTCGCGTTCAAAGCGGCGAATTCGATCGGGCGCAGTGACGAATTCGGCGGGCAGAATTTTCAACGCGACTTTACGGTTGAGTCGGTTGTCTTCGGCCAGAAAAACCTCGCCCATTCCTCCGGCTCCGATGCGCGACAACACGCGATACTGGCCAAGCAATTGCCCGATCAATTTTTCCGATTCGTTTTCCTGGTTTGATTGGCTGACGGATTCGGCGGCAGGAGCAGCCAGAAAATTTCCAGCCTGTTCGTTGCTGGCCAACAACTCTTCGACTTCGTGTCGCAGTTCCTCGTTCCCGGCGCAGGCTTCATCAAGAAAGGCATTACGCCGACTCGGATCAAGCTCCAAAGCCGCGTGATAAAGGCTTCCTATCTGCCGGTAAAGCTCCGGTGTCATAACAGTGGGGGATCAGTCGCGCGGATACGACTGCTTTCAACGGTCAACGTTCTTACTTCAATTCACGATACAGCCAGGCGCGAGCCAGGCTCCAATCTCGTTCGATGGTGGCGTGCGAAACACCGAGCGCGACAGCGGTTTCTTCAATCGTCAGTCCGGCGAAAAAACGCATCTCGATGATCTGGGAATGACGCGGTTCCAATGCGGCCAGTTTGTCCAACGCTTCGTCAAGCGCGACAAGATCGTAATCCTGCTGTTGGCCTATGCGGTCGGCTTCGCTCAGCGAAACGGTGTAATTGCTGCCGCCGCGTTTTTCGGCTTGAGCGGCGCGGGCGTGATCCACCAGCAATCCGCGCATGACTTTGGCCGCCAAACCAAAAAACTGCGCGCGATTTTGCCAATTCATTTGTTCCTGATTAACCAGTCGCAAATAAGCTTCGTGAACCAGCGCCGTCGGTTGCAAAGAGTTCTGGTCGGCGTGGCGGCGCAAATATCCTTTGGCCAGTCGTCGCAATTCGTCGTAAACCAACGGCAATAACTGGTCAAACGCAGATTTGTCACCGTCGCTCCACCGCAAGAGCAATTGAGTGATCTGTTCCGCCACCTTCGTTCCTTTTGTTGTTCTGTGATTATCGAAAAAGGATTTCCAAGAGCGATCAAACCGGAGTCTAACAAAAAGCCCATAGCTCGGCAAAACAGAGTTTTTGGGCAGGCTTTTTGGCGAATATCGAAGCTACGAGTAGACTGTGCGCCGTTGTCAGAGCGGTCAAAATTCTTTCAGGAGCAAGGGCGATGGATTCAATTACGCAGGGAGTGCTGGGTGCTGCGGCGGCTCAGGCAGTGCTGAAAAAACGTTTGCCGCGCGGCGCGGGTTTGATTGGAGCCGTCGGCGGAATGGTTCCCGATCTGGATGTTTTCATTTATTCATTCAGCGATCCGACTGTCGGTTGGTTGTTTCATCGCCATTTCACGCACAGCCTGTTTTTCATTCCGTTTGGCGGATTTTTGGCGGCGCTGCCGTTTCTGTTTATGCCGCGTTTCCGCGATCACAAACGCGAAGTCATTCTGGCAGCCATCATCGGTTACGCGACACACGCTCCGCTGGATATGTTCACCAGCTACGGCACACAAATGTTCTGGCCGTTTTCCAATTACCGGGTCAAATTGGACTGGATGGGAATCGTTGATCCGCTTTATACGATTCCGCTGGCCATCGGAGTTTTTCTGACGATGAAAACTCTGCGAACACGCCCGGTGCGAATCGCCTTGCTGCTGACCTGTTTGTATATCTGTTTTGGCGGTTGGCAGCATCATCGAGGTGTCGCTGTTCAAAAACAGTTGGCCGAATCGCGCGGTCATCGCATTGAACAATCCAGAATCCTGCCTGCTCCTGGTTGGCTGGTGATGTGGCGTTCGGTGTACGTCAGCGGCGGCAAACTTTACAGCGACGGCGTTCAAGCCAACTGGTTCGGCGCGCCGCGTGTGCTGCCCGGAGCTTCGGCGGATGTGACGACCATTACCGACCTGCCCGCCAATGCTCAAACCAACGCGGAAACCCGGCGACGATTTGAAACATTCCGCTGGTTCGCCGACGGATTGATCGCGCCGATTCCAGGCGAAATGGATGCTTATGGCGATATGCGAATCACCGGCGAAGTCGAAAACCTGTCACCGCTGTGGGGGTTGAAACTCAATGCCGCCACAGGCGAAGCGCGTCGCTGGAATCCGTCCGGCGCTCAAGGGCGAGATGTGGGCAGAACGCTTCGCAGTTTGTTTCTCGGCGATGATCGTTATCGCCCGTTGGATGAATTGGAAGCGTTGGATCGAACCCGCTGAGCTGGTTCGCAGTCAGCTACTCCGAAGGGCCGTTTTTCGGCTTGGGGATGAATTCGCGTACGATCGGCGGGACTGTCACCAACGGCAGTGGCCAGCCGGTCAGCGGAGTGACCGTTAACCTGAGCGGCGGTCAAAGCGGAACGATGACCACCAACAGCAGCGGCCAATACAGTTTCGTAGGCTTGCCGAACGGGTTGGATTACACGGTCACGCCGTTGCTGAGCGGTTATGTGTTTGATCCGTCCAGCCGCGATCTTCGCTAAAGTAGATGAACCTATGGCAAATCTTTTGTGAGATATGAATCCCAATTCGCCCTGCAGCGGAAGGAAAGTAGAGATCCAAGCACAATTAAAACGCTGAACTGAGACACGACTGCAAAACGGATCGTGTGGAGGGTGAAGTGTATCTACTGGCCAAACATATAAGAACAAGACATCAAAAGGAGTAGCCATGAATCACTGGGAACGACGGCAAGCGCCTGAGATGCGTTATGAGCAATCGGTGGTCTTTCAAAATCAACGCCGCGAACGACGGGCGCCGTGGGAAGAGGAATATGAAGAGGAAGATGTCAGCGCGGTGGAATGGCCGACCGTTTACTGCATCAAGCGGTGGTGCGGCGAGCCTGTCCCTTTCAGCAGCCGTTTGCAGAAGCGCGAGATGACTTACGCCGGCATCAACTGGCTCGGTGACGCAATGTACTTATGCGGAGAATGCGGAGGATGCCGGAGCTTCGGCCTGACTTTGGATGGCACGATCAAAGAGACGACGCGGGACGGTCTGCTGGCTCGCAGCGTGCGGCGTGTGTTGCGCCTGGTTCTCGGAATTTCCTAAACGCAGCCAATAGGGTGATGTTATGAATAAAGAGGCCAATGCAAATTAGCCGCAACCGCCACAGTGGGCGGATCGCATAGCGCACGCTGTGGCCTATTTGGCGGGGTGGTTACTGACTGGTGCCTCCGCCGCCACCAGCGCGATGGGCGCGATCAAGATGGTTTCGCAAAACAAACTGGTCGCTTGTGCTCTGGCGTTGGGGATGAACCTGATGCTCTTTGCAAGGGCGCATTCGCTTAATCAGGCGCTGCCGCCAGCAGGATATAAATATTCGCGTGCGTGCCGCCTTCAGGTTTGGCTGAACACGTTCTGTTTCAGCGTGTGGCTTTCGTTCGTGGGCTTTTTTGATATGTACCAAGCGGAAGTCGTCGTTGAGGACAGCAGCCACGCGATATCCATCTGCGTATGGAACCGGCGGGCAAGGGGGTTGGAGTATGAAACGTTTGTCTTCCTACTTTCACGCCAGCGCAATGGCGATGACAGGATTCGTCGTCTGCCTGATCTGTTTCGGCGTGGTAGCGACGCTTGATGCTTTCGGCGGTGTTGCGCCGCAATTCGGATTGCCGTTGGTTTCATGGTCATCCGTCGTCGGCTGGAGGCGCGGTATCGTACGCGCGACGTCAAGGAGCCTGCTTATGACCTGGCTGCTTGAGCACTCAATTTTTCGGCGCGGGCTGACGGCGACTGTTTGGATGTTGATGCTGCAAACGATCCTCTTCACAGGTTGTTACGTGTTGGCGTGGAGGCATCTGCGGGCGCACGATCCGCGTCGAGTGGAGAATCTGCGCAGCGTCAGTTACTACGCCCGCCCGAAGCTGCTCTTTGTCGGGCAGGAAATGAAGCGCGATGAACTTGCCGCGTATTTGGAATCGTTGTCACGAGCGGCTTCTCTTCGCACGCCCTGACGCGAAAGGCCAAAGAATTTTACCTCTTCTTGGCTGCGTGCCGTTTGATGACCAAGCGACAAATCTTCACAGCCTACGCCAATCACTGCCCGCTCGGTGGCGGCCAAACGTCGGGAAGTCTTGTGCTCTATGGTTTCGGCGCGGCAAGTCTTGAACTATTCGGCGTGGAAGCTGATCGTCTTTCATTGGGGCAGGCGGCGGCGATGATTCATCGCCCGAATCACTATTTGAATGCGGCGCGCGATGGCGATTTTGACGAATTGCTGCGGCGACGCGCGACGATCTTGGATGCGATGTTGAAGCAGTTCCCTGACCGCTACACGCCAACGGCGGCAATGCGGCGGCGTGCGTCGTCGCGCATTGCGCCGGGCTGGATCGCGTGCGCGACAATATAGATCGCTTCACCGACGCGCGTTCGCGCGATTTGACGGGGATGCTGGCCATCGGCGGTTCCGCCGGCAGCGATTCGATTCGTTACACGTATCAGCAACAGTGCGTAGCCAGGTTATATGCTCAGCCAATAGACGGCGGCTCCCGAATCCCGTTGACTCGATTCCAACGCGACTTTATTTTCCGTTTTGCCTTCTCGCCGGATGGCCTCACGTCTGTCTCCGAACGAGGCAGACAAGTACGCGATGCCGTGTTGTTCAAAACCACTCCCTAACTCCCTCTTTTTCCAAACGAATTGAATACTGCCGTCCCCGCGTTGATTCCGCGTGGCGGGGATGTAACTTTTTGGCTTTGTGTGGCGCGTCCTGCCTGGCTGATTTCAATCACAAAGCCGGATTTCCCTCTCGTCCGAAATTAATCCAAGTTTCATCCGTAACAATCAACGACAAACAGCCGTTTCGCTGATTACCGTGAACCACCTGCAACAAAGCGCCAACGGGTGCGCTTTGATTTAGACCGTCAATTACAAACAGGAGAATTTCGTGAACCTGAAACCGTTCGTTGTCAGAAGTGTGTTTGCCTGGTGCCTTCTTTTTACCACTCTGTTGATCGGGCCGGCGCAATCACAGGAACAGGAAAAAGACCCCGCACAGCGCAAACCGGCTGAACCACCCGCCAGGCTGCGCGATTTCAATCAGACGGAAGCCGCCGAAAAGTTCGACGACCCGGTGCGAGCGGCAGAATACTTTCGCGCCAAACGGCTGCCGGCGGGCGAAGGCGAAATCCCCATTGAACGTTACCTCAAAGCGCAGGAGCGGATGCGGCAGATGCCACAGTTTTCAAGCACCGAAAACCGCGCGGCCCCTTCCCGCGCGCAACTGCGCAAGGCAGGCGTCGAGCAACAACTCGGCCAATGGACTTCGCTCGGCCCCGGCAACATCGGCGGACGCACGCGCGCGATTCTGATTCATCCGCAAACGCCGAGCGTGATGTATGCGGCGGGCGTAACCGGCGGTGTTTGGAAAACGACCAACGCCGGGCAAGCGTGGACGCAACTGACGGATTTGCTGCCGAGCATTGGCGTCGCTTCGATGGCTTTCGATCCGAAAAACCCCGAAGTGATCTTTGCGGGAACCGGCGAATTCATCGGTTCGGCTACGACTCGCGGCGCCGGCATTTTCAAAACCAGCGACGGCGGCGCAACCTGGACGCAACTTGCCGCCACAGCCAACAATTCTTCTTTCTTCTTTATCAATGATCTGATCGTCAGCCCCAACAGCAGTCAACGCATTTACGCTGCGACTAGCGACGGTGTCTGGCGTTCGTTGAACGGCGGCTCAAGCTGGTCGCAGGTGTTGGCGCAAAATGTTTTCAACGGCTGCACCGATCTGGCGATCCGAGGCGATCAAACTTCCGATTTCATTTTCGCCGCCTGCGGCAATCTGCAACAGGGAACGATCTACCGAAATACTGACGCGGCGGGCGGCAGCGCGTGGAATGCCGTGTTGACCGAAAGCAACATGGGGCGGGCGGCGCTGGCGATTGCGCCTTCCAATCAAAATACGATTTACGCCGTCACCGTCGCGCTCAGCGGAACTCATACCAATGGTTTGCACGCGGTCTTTCGTTCGACCGACAGCGGTGCGCCCGGTTCGTGGACGCCGCAGGTGCGCAACACCGATCCGATTCGGCTGAACACCGCCATCCTTTCGCGCCCGGAAAACGCCACGGCCACCGATTGCGGGTTCGGGTTGAACAATGTTTTTAACAACGGACAGGGTTTTTACGATCTGGCGATTGCGGTTGACCCGGCGGATGAAAACCGCGTCTGGGTGGGCGGCATCGAATTGTTCCGTTCGGATGACGGCGGCAGAAACTGGGGACTGGCGAGTTTTGCCGTGCAGGGACGGGGCCGCAATCTGAAATTCGGCGACATTTACGCCGATCAGCACACCATCGTCTTTCATCCCAACTACGACGGCGCGGGCAATCAAACAATGTACGTCGGGAACGACGGCGGCATTTATCGCACGGAAAACGCGCGCGCGTTCGTGCCCGGCGGCGCGCAAGGCGCGTGCAACCCGGCGGCGCTGCAAGTGAAATGGACTGCGCTCAACAACGGTTACGTCGTCACGCAGTTTTATCACGGCCTGCCTTACCCGGACGGCAAACGCTACCTCGGCGGCATTCAGGACAAAGGTTCGTTGCGTGGTTCGGACGAAGGCGGCATCAACGGCTGGCGGCAAATCGCCAACTCCGACGGCGGTTACAACGCGATTGACCCGAACGATCCGAGCACGATCTACATCTACCTTTTGAACCCGAACCTCATCACGTTCGTGAAGTCCACGGATGACGGAGTGACGTTTTCCCGCGTCAATTTCGGGATCAATGAAGCCGGGTTGTTCATCACGCCGATGCAAATGGATCCGAGCGATTCGCAGCGGCTTTACACCGGCGCTCAATCGTTCTTTCGCACGACGAACGGCGCGGCCAACTGGTCGAACATCGGCACGCTGGGGTCAGGTACGACGCGCATCAGCGCACTGGATGTCGCGCCGACCGACGCCAATCGTTTGCTGGCCGGGTTGAACAACGGAACGATCTTCCGCACCAACCGCGCGCTGGCGCTGGATGGCCGCACGGCTTTTGCCGCGCCCAATGAAATCACGGCTGTGCCGCGTCAGGGCTTTGTTTCCTGGGTGGCGCACGATCCGACGAATCCCGACATCGCTTATGCCACTTACGCGACCTTCGGCGGCGTGCATGTCTGGCGCACGATGGACGGCGGCTTGACCTGGCATGGGCTGGATGGTTCGGGCACGGGCGTGCTGCCGGATGTTCCGGTGCATACGATCGTGGTTGATCCGACGAACACCGCACGGCTTTACATCGGCACTGACCTCGGCGTGTTTGTCTCGAACGACGGCGGCGCGAATTGGGCGATTGAAAACACTGGCTTCGCCAACGTCATCACCGAATCGTTGAGCCTGCTGACGGTCAACGGCGAAACCTGGCTCTACGCCTTCACGCACGGGCGCGGAGCCTGGCGCGTGCGCGTGAATGCGAACGGTTGCAATTACAAACTGGCGACGCCGGGGCAAACGCTCGGCAGCGCGGGCGGCGCGGCGATGGTCAACGTCACGTCAGCGCCGGGCAATTGCGGCTGGAAAGCCGAAAGCAATGTCTCGTGGATCAGCGTCACCGCGGGTGCAACCGGCAGCGGCAACGGCGCGGCGGCATTGCGGGTTGAGGAAAACAAAACCTTCAACCAGCGCATCGGCACGGTCGCCATCGCCGGGCGCAGCTTCAGCATCACGCAGGAAGCCGCCGCGGACGCAAGCGCGCCAACGGTGGCGATCACTTCGCCCGGCGAAACGACGACGGCCAATGCGATCACGTTGATCGGAACCGCCGCCGACAACGCGCGCGTGGCTTCGGTGACCTGGCGCAACAGTCGCGGGCAAAGCGGCGCGGCGAGCGGCACAACCGAATGGCGCGTGGCGAACCTGTCGTTGCTGCCCGGTTCCAACGTCATCACCGTGACCGCGACCGATGACGCAGGCAACGCCGGTTCATCAACCGTGACCATCACCGCGCGCGCCGACAACGGCGATCAATCCGCGCCGACCGTGCAAATCAACGCGCCAACCAATGCGGCGACGTTCACCGCGTCGAACACACCGCTGATGCTGGGCGGCACGGCTGCGGATAACACCGGCGTCGCCGTCGTGCAATGGCGCAATGAGCGTGGCGGCAGCGGCACGGCGACTGGTACGAACTCCTGGACGATTCCGCAAGCGGCGTTGCAACCCGGCGTGAACAATCTGACCGTGACGGCCTGGGACGCCAACGGCAACTCGTCAAGCGCGAATCTGGCGGTCACGTTTAATCCCGCGCAAGTGCTTGTGACCATCGCAGGCACGGGCGTGGGCGGAGGTAAAGGCGACAACGGCCCGGCAGTCGCGGCGGAAACGTGGATTCCGAGCGGCGTCGCGGTGGATGCGATGGGCAATGTCTTCATCGCCGACACGCAAAATCATCGCATTCGCAAAATCGCCCTGAACGGCGTGATGACGACGGTTGCGGGCAGCGGCGCGATAGGCTTTGCCGGCGACGGCGGCCCGGCCACTGCCGCCGCGCTCAACGAACCGAACGATGTGGTCGTGGATGCGGCGGGCAATCTTTATTTTTCCGACACGCTCAACAACCGCGTGCGTCGTGTTAGTTCGGCGGGCGTCATCACCACTGTAGCCGGTTCCGGCCTGAATCCTTTTACCAACGAATTGCCGCCAATGGACGGCGATGGCGGCCCGGCAACGGCTGCGCGCTTGAATCAGCCCTTCGGCCTGGCGCTGGATGCGGCGGGCAATCTGTTCATTGCCGACGCAGCGGCGGCGCGCATTCGCCGCGTGGCGGCAAACAGCGGCGTCATCACGACCGTCGCGGGCAACGGCCTGGTCGGCTCCGCGGGCAACGGCGGCCCGGCAATTGAAGCGCGCTTGCTTTTCCCCACCGGCGTAGCGGTTGATCGCGCCGGAAACATCTACATTGCCGACATCAACGCCCATCAGGTGCGCCGCGTCGCTGCCGATACCGGCATCATCTCCACCATCGCGGGCACGGGCGCGGCGGGGTTCAACGGCGACAACATCCCGGCCAACACCGCGCAACTACGGCAACCGGCGCAACTGGCGCTGGACGCAGCGGACGATTTGTACATCGTCGAATTCGCCGGTCAGCGCGTTCGCAAAATCACTTTCAGCACGGGACTCATCACGACGGTCGCGGGCACTGGCGCTGCCGGTGCAAGCGGCGACGGCAGCGATCCCACAGGCGCGCAACTGAACTTCCCCTTCGATGCCACGCTGGATGCGGCGGGCAATCTGTTCATCGCCGACGCCAACAACAACCGCGTCCGCCGCACAGTGACCTCATCAGCCATAGGCGCGCTCGCCGGCGTCTCGGCGGCGAGTTTCAGTTCGTCGGCAGGGCTGGCCCCCGAAGGGATGGTCGCCGCTTTCGGCGCGAATCTAGCGACAACGACAACGGTGGCCGCGAGTTTGCCGCTGCCGACCGCGCTGGCCGGAACAACCGTACTCGTGCGCGACAGTTTGGGCGTCGAACGTTTCGCACCGCTGTTTTTCGTTTCGCCTGGGCAAATCAACTACCTGATGCCGAACGGCACGGCCACCGGCACGGCGACGATCACGATCAACAGCGGCGGAACAATTTCAACCGGCACGGTCAACATCGCCAACGTCGCGCCCGGATTGTTTACGCGCACGGCCAACGGCCTGGGCGCACCGGCGGCGGTCGCTTCCACCGATGGCGGCCTGACTTTTCCGATCCAACTTTCCAATGCCGACGGCACGCCGGTCGAGATTCAAGCCGGAAACGTCGTCGTGCTTTTCGGCACGGGCCTGCGCTTCCATTCCGGCGCGGTCACGGCAGCGGCGGGCGGCGTCACATCCACGCCGTTGTTTGTCGGCGCGCAGGGCGGATTCGCCGGACTGGATCAAATCAACTGGATCGTGCCGCCGGAACTGGCCGGCAAGGGCGAACTGGATTTGACCTTCACGCTCGACGGCAAGACGACCAATCCCGTGAAGATCAAAGTGCGATAACGCGAATGAATCGGCGCGAGCGTACAAAATCATCCAGGCGATAAACCGTATCAATTCAGATGAACTTCGCGTTTCGTTACTTCCCGAACGACTCGCCGGGCAAACCGGCGGGACACAACTTTTAATTTAAGGATCAAGCAATGAGAAGAAATAACCGATTGATGAATATTCCGGCGGCATTGATGTTGTTGATGCTTGCCGCAACCTTCAACTCCCTCAGAGCTGAAACGCTGACCACGCTGGTGCAGCTAAGTCCGCTCAACGTAGTTCCGCCGATCACCAGCTTGAATGCCGGGGGCGGTTTCCAGCTCACACTTGAAATCACGCGCGATGCCGCCGGCGCGATCACGAACGCCCGGATCAACTTCCTCGGCGTGGCGGCTTTCCCTGGCCCGGTGACGATCACCGGTTTGCACATTCTCGAAGGCGAACTGACCGGCAACGGAGCAATGCGCTTCGATTCCGGCATCGCCTCCGGCAGCCCGGTTGTGCTGTCCGGCGGCGCGGGCGTCATTGATCGAGATGCGGTGGCGGTTGACCTGTCCGTGCTGGCGCGCTTGCTGGCAAACCCGGCGGGCTTTTATCTGAACGTCGCTTCCACCACTCACCCGAACAGTGCGCTGCGCGGGCAACTCAGCAAGTTCAGTGAAACCTTGTCGAACACCATCGCGATGACGACCGCGCAGGAAGTTCCCACGCCGCCGGGGTTGATCGCCGGCGCCATGGCCGGCCTCAACTTCAGTCCGACGCGAAATGCGCAGGGACAGATCAACGGCGGCGCCGTCCTGTTCACGCTCATTTACGATTTCCCCGGCGCGATCACTTTCACGGGGTTGCATATTCACGAAGCTGCATTTGGCGTAAACGGCCCGGTGCGAATCAACACCGGTTTGAGCGGCGGCAACGCGATTGTTTCGACCACCGGCAAAGGCACGCTCAATTTGACCGCGCCGGTGACGACCTCGGATGAAATCGCCGCGCTGTCACGTTTGCTGGCCAATCCAACGGGTTTTTACGTCAACCTGCATTCCGCCACGTTTCCGGACGGCGTCATTCGAGGGCAATTGAGCGCGCCGTTGGGCGCGCCGCCGATCCTCACCGTGTCGGACAAATATGTGTTGCCCACAAGCGCGACCGGCGCCACGCTCTCGATTCTGGCGACCGGGGTTGACGAGTTCAGCCGTGTTTCGATCAACGGCCAGTCGGTCCCGGCCTTGCCCGACCCCAACACAGGCAACGTCAACATCAGTGTGCCCGCCGCGCTGATCGCCAATCCCGGCACGCTGATGGTGCAGGTGCGTTCCGACAGAGGTTTCACTTCCAAGCCGCTGTTCATCCCCGTCGTCGCGCCAACGTCCATCAATCCGCAGACTGTCGCCACCATCGAAGCCGCCGGATTCAGCCGCAACGCCGTCGCGCCGGAATCCATTGTGGCCGCGTTCGGCACAAAGCTGTCGTCGCAAACCGTCATCAATACCCCCGGACAACCGTTGCCGACCACGCTTGACGGAACCACCGTGTACGTCAACGGCATTCCGGCTTCGCTCTTCTTCGTCTCGCCGAATCAAATCAACTTCCTGCTTCCCGAAGGCACGACGAACAACTTCGCCGGCCCGGCCAACCTGGTGGTCGTCGCGCGCGACGGCACGGTCTCGCAAGGCCGGCTTTCGGTAGCCACGGTTGCGCCCAGCGTCTTCACGCGGACGGCCAACGGATTGGGCGCGCCCGCGGCCGTCGCTTCCACCGACAACGGCGTGACCTTCCCCATTCAACTGGCAAACGCCGACGGCACGCCGGTCGAGATTCAAGCCGGAAACGTCGTCGTGCTTTTCGGTACAGGCTTGCGCTTCCACTCCGGCGCGGTCACGGCGACGGCGGGCGGCGTCACATCCACGCCGTTGTTTGTCGGCGCGCAGGGCGGATTCGCCGGCTTGGATCAAATCAACTGGCTTGTTCCGCAAAGTCTGGCGGGCAAGGGCGAACTGGATTTGACCTTCACGCTCGACGGCAAAACGACCAATCCCGTGAAGATCAAAGTGCGATAACGCGAATGAGCCGATGCGGTAGACCGCAACAATTCAGACCAACAAGAGGACAAGTTCAACATGAAGAAAGCAATTTTTATCGGCGGGGCGCTCTGCCTTATTTTGGCAACGGCGCTCTCTTTCAACGAGAAACAAGGCAACGCGCAGTCTCTGGCGCAAGCCGACCGCCAGCGCATCGAAAATTACGGCGCGTTGTTCATTCGCGCCATCAATGACAGCACGCCCGAAGCGCAAACCAAAGCCGTCCCGGAAATCTTTGCGCAAGCCCTCATCCAAGGCGTCGGCGAAGCGCGGCTGGTCGGACTGTTGGCTAAGATGCGCCAGAATTACGGCGTACTGGAGTATCACCACTCGGAAATGCTGGAATCCAAGTCCGACGCACGCATCAGCCGCTCCATGCACGTTTATGCCAAAGCCAAGGGCGCGCAGGGCTGGAAAGATTTTCAATTCCGTCTCGAAGACGATCCGCCCTACAAAATCAAAGAGATGGCCTTCATCGCCGATGTGTCCGAACCCATTTCACTGCCGAACGGCGCGATCACCGATCGTTACACTCTGGATTGGCTGAACGGCTACATTGACAAGCTGGTCGCCGACAACGATCTGTCGGGCAGCGTGTTGATTGCGCAAGGCGACAAGCCGATTTACGAACGCAGCTTCGGTTTCGCCGATGCCAAACGCGCGGTCAAAGTGACGCCCGACACGCGCTTCGGCATGGCGAGCGGCAGCAAGATGTTCACCGCGTTGGCCGTCGCGCAGCTCGTCGAAAAGGGCAAGCTCAAGTATTCCGATCCGCTCAGCAAATACTTTCCCGATTTCCCCAACGCCGCTTTTGCCAAAAAAGCCACGATCCATCACCTGCTCTCGCACACCTCCGGCGTGAAGGAATACTGGACGGACGAATACGAAAAGAACTGGCGGAACATCCGCGACAACAAACAGATGTTGCCGTGGGTCTACAAAGTCGGCACTGATTTTGAGCCAGGCGCAAAGTTTCATTACAGCAACTCCAACTTCATCCTCGCCGGATTGATCGTCGAGAAAATCAGCGGAATGGATTACTACGAATACGTGCGCAAACACATCACCGGGCCATTGGGGATGGCGCGCACGGATTTTTACATGCGCAGCGGCACGGTCACAGATTTGGCCGAGCCGCTGAAGAAAGGCACGAACGGCTGGGAATTTGTCGAACTGGGCGCGCGCGGCACGTCGGCGGGCGGCTGTTATTCGACGCCGCGTGAAATGTTGAAATTCGCGCGCGGACTGATCGGCGGCAAGCTGGTGACAAAAGACGCGCTGGCATTGCTGACCGCCTCGAAGACGCGCGGCCTGGATGCACAAACGGATTACGGCTACGGCTTTGAACTTGGCAACCAAGGCCAAGTGCGTTCGTTCGGGCACGGCGGCATCGCGCGCGGCACGAACTTCGCGTTTCAGTATTTCCCGGCAGAAGACCTGACCTTCATCGCTTTCAACAACCAGGACAACGGCGCGTATGACGACCTGCGCAAAAACATCGTCAAGCTGATTACCGGCTGGCGGTAATGAATGACGGAAGAAAACAAACTCACTATCAAGACTGAGGAGGCCAATGGATGAACAAGAAAGCAATCAAACGCATTTTCACCGGTCTATTGCTCGGCGCGGCATGCGCGCTGTTATTGGTGAATCAATCCGCCGTCAGCGCCAACAAAACTTCCGGCGAAGCCCAGGGCGACAAAAATCCCTTTGTCGCGGCGCTCGAAAAGCAGATCGCCGGGCAGGAAAACAAACCCGCCGAAGAAGTCTTCAAGAACATTCAATTGCTGAAAGGCATGCCTGCGGGCCGCTTCCTGCGTGTGATGCAAATGGGCTTCAGCGCCTCGCTCGGCGTGGATTGCACGCATTGCCACACGCCTGACGCTTGGGACAAAGACGACAAGGAAGCCAAACAGACGGCGCGCAAGATGTGGACGTTCATGGGCAAGCTCAACCAGGATTTGAAGCAGGCCATCGGCAAAGGCACGGTGAATTGCACGACCTGTCATCGCGGTCAGGTCAAGCCCGCGACCAGCCTGCCCACTCCCCGGTAACCAAAGAAGCGAGGAACACAAAGAAATGCTAGCACCAATAAAAACACGCAGGCTGAGCCTATTACTTTTGGTTTTGTCTTGGAGCAGCGTATCGGCGCTTGCGCAGGATTGGACACAATGGCGCGGCCCCCAACGCGACGGAATCGTGACGAGGTTTAAGAGTCCGAAAGAATGGCCGGACGCGCTCAAGCTGAAATGGAAAGTGCCGGTCGGCGCGGGGCATTCCTCGCCGGTGCTGGTTGGCAACAGGGTTTATCTGCTTGCGCGCCAGGACGAGCAGGAGGTCATCGCCAGTTACGACCTCAAGTCCGGCAAGCAAGTCTGGCGGCACAGCTATGCGGCGGAGTACGTCGTTGACAAGGCGGGGGAGCAACACGGCAAGTGGCCGCGAGCGACGCCGCTCGTTCATCAGGGCCGAGTCTACGCGCTGGGCATCAACGGTAGAATCACCTGCCTGGACGCCAAAACCGGCAAGTTGCTTTGGAAAAAGGATGCGCTCGGCAATGACAAAACCGCATATCCGTTGTTCGGCTTTGCCTCTTCGCCGTTGTTCGTGGACGGGTTGGTGATTATCGCCACCGGCGGCGACAAGCAGAGCGGGTTGACCGCCTTTCACGCCGCGACTGGCGAAGTGAAATGGAAATGGAGCGGCGAATACAAATGGCCGGGCAATGGCGTGGGTTATGCCTCGCCTGTGTTGATGAACAACAGCGGTGAAACGCATCTGGTCATGCTGATTGACACGGGGCTGATGGGATTGTCGCCGCAAAACGGAACGGTGTTGTGGCGCTTTCCTTTTGTCTCGACCTATGAGTGCGCGAACACGCCGGTCATTCACGACGATCAACTCATCATCTCCGATCAGAAACTGGGCTTGCTGGCGATTCGCGTGAGCAAAGCAGGGACGCAGTGGGAAGCCAGGCAGGTTTGGCAGCGGCAGGAAATCTTCAACTACATGAGTTCGCCGATCACGCAGGACGGCTTGCTTTACGGGATGTCGTTTCGAGGCAAAGGACAGTATTACTGCGTCGAGTTGCAAAGCGGTCAGATTCATTGGCGCACCGAAGGGCGGCAAGGCGAATCCGCCACCGTATTGCGAAGCGGCAATGAGCTTTTCATCCAAACCGTGGACGGCGAATTGATCGTAGCGCGCGCCAGCCGCGAGAAATTCGACATTATCAAACGCTACAAAATCGCCGACAGCGCAACTTGGGCGCATCCTGTTTTATTCGACCGGCACGTGCTGGTGAAGGATGCGAATTCGTTGCTGCTGTGGGGTCTGAATTGATTTCGTCGGCAAAACCAAGGAGAAGTGTATGACCTTTCATTGGCGCATTACATTGTCGCTCATCATTCTCGTTGCCGGTGTTGTCTGTGCCCAGCAGCCTGAAAACAAGCCGTCGGCGGCGGGAGTTGCACGAGCGCGCTTAACCACCGCTCAGTGGAAAGAAGACCTCAACGAACTGGCGCAAATACTGGAACGGGAGCATCCGAATCCTTATTCGCAGATTTCCAAAGCGCAGTTTGAGGCGCAGCGTCGTGCGCTCGAACGCGAGCTGCCAAAGCTCAGCGAGCGCGAAATCATCGTGCGGATGATGAAGCTGGTCAGCGCGATCCGTGACGGTCATACGACGCTGCATCCGATAGACCCGAACGGCTTCAATCACTGGTTTCCGCTTTCGTTCTACAAGTTCAGCGACGGGCTTTATGTCGTCGCGGCGGACAAACGCTATCAGGATTTGATTGGCGGCAAAGTCCTCAGCCTCGGCAAAGCGACTGCCGAAACGGCGTTTGAGCAAACGGCAGACCTGCTCAGTTCCGACAACGATTTTGGCCGCGAATGGAATACGTTTTTTCTGAGCAACGGTGATGCGTTGACGGCCTTGCGCGTGATCGAACGCGCCGAGGAACTGCCGGTGGAAGTGCTGAGCAAAGACGGCAAGCCGATCAAGGCCACGATTGCCGCCGTTAATTTGCCGTACAGTTTGGAGCATCGTTTCTGGGGCGAGATGTTTCCGCCGGGCACCGGCAAAATGATGGACGGCTATGTTGCCGGGTTCGAGTCGGCGAGTTTGGGCGAATGGCGCAAACGCGACCTGAAAACACAAGCCCATCTGCCGTTGCACTTGCGTTCGCGGCGCGCGTATTGGTACGCCTGGCTGCCGGAACACAAGGCTATCTATCTGCACATGACGCACGTGACTGCCGATGGCCGGGGCGAGTTTCGTTCGTTCCAGGAATTCTACGATCACGTGTTCAAGGTGGCCGAAGAGAACGCCGCCGAGAAATTCATTCTCGACATTCGCTACAACTCCGGCGGCGACGGCTCGGTGTTGATTCCGTTCATCCACAAATTCATTCGCAGTTCGCGGTTCAACCAGCCGGGACGCTTGTTCACCGTTACGGGGCGCAAAACCTACAGCGCCGGGGTGATGCTGTATGACCTGATGCTCAAGCATACGAATACGATTCTGGTTGGCGAACCGGCGGGTGCGCCGAGAAGCAGTTATGGCGATGCAGGCACGTTTTACTTGAAGCACAGCCGCCTGCAAGTCGAGATTTCTTCGGTTCATTGGCAACTGACGAACTCTGCCGACAAGAGCCACTATCAGCCGGTGGATGTTCCGGCGGTGTTTTCAGCACGCGACTATTTCTCCGGTGCTGACCCGGCGGTTGATTACATCCTGTCCTTGCCCGGTCATTACAAATCCTTGCCGGAAATCCTGCTCGAAGACGGCGGCGCGGCGGTCAAACGCGAGTACGCCGAACGCAAGGCTCGTTACGGAAAATACGTCTGGTGGAAAGCCTTTGACGAAAGCTCAATGCGCTTTGCCGCGCGTGACTTGATGAAAGCCGGAAAGCGCGAAGACGGCAAAGCGGGCTTTGAAATTCTGTTGGAGCAATACCCGCAATCGTGGCGCGCGTGGCGCGATTACGGCAATGCGTTGCTGGCTGCCGGAGAGAAAGCGGAAGCGTTGCGCTGTTTCAGAAGGGGGCTGGAAATCAATCCTGGCTACGATGAGTTTCGTAACAGGATCAAGGAACTGGACACACCCAAATGATTTTGCATTTCACCAGTTCAATCCGCCATTCGCGGCAACTTGGATTGGATTCGCCACAAAGTTGCGGCGGGACAGAGCCAACGCCGTTATGGTCAGGCTGGATTCGTATGGCTTGGCTGAACGGTCATCATCGAAGACATGCGCCTTGTCGTTCAGCTTGCCTGCGACAACCTTTGGAAAAGGAGTTCCGATGAAATCAAGAAGAAGTTTTGCTTCCCTGCTGTTGCTGGTCGTTGCCGCCGGCATCCTGCCATTGGCGAGTCACGGACAAGTCATGAAGAAAGCGACGGGAGTTTCTGCGCCGCCACAGCAAGGTGATTCGTCCCGTGTCAATCGCAACGAAATTGTCGTTGACGCTGTCGCGCCTTACTGGCAGTTGAAAACCGTCACGGGCGAAACTGTCAGGCTGGCGGAATTGCGCGGCAAGGTCGTCGTGTTGGATTTCTGGGCGAGTTGGTGCGGGCCGTGCCGCAAGCTGATTCCGGCCTACGAACAATTGGCGCGCGAGTACCAAAACCAGCCCGTCAAGTTTTACAGCATCAGCATCTGGCCGGGGCCGGGATTCGACCCGCAAACCTTCCTCCAAGAACACAAGCTCGCTTCTACGTTGTTGATTGGGAACGATGCCGTCGCCAACAGCTACGGCGTGTGGTCAGTGCCGACGCTGTTTGTGATAGACCCGCAAGGCAAGTTTGCCTACATCAACGTGCCGCGCGTGGTTGACCCGGAGGCGTTGGCGAATCAGTTGCGCGAAACAATTGCGCAGGTTTTGCCCAAACAGCAGCCAGCTCAAACCGCCAATCCATGCGAAGGAGAAATGAATCAATGAAAAACACAGTCCTGCGAACTGCACTCATCATAACCTTGTTCGTCATTCTGGTTGGCGCCGCTTCCGCGCAACCCGCGCCGAAAGCGGAAGAGCGCGTCACGCTTGAATTGGGCGTGCGGCGGGAGTTGCGCTCCACCATTCTGAAATCTTCGCGCTGGTTGTTGATCAGCCTGCCCAGAGGATACGAAACCGGCAAAGAGCGTTACCCGGTTGTGTTCACACTCGACGGGCGCAGCAACTTCGAACACACGACGGCAGCCGCGCGCTTTTTGGCGCTGACCGGTGTGATTCCGCCCGTCATCGTGGTGGGAATCGAAAGCCCTGATCGCGGCCTGGATTACACGCCACCTTCGACTTCAGACCGGCCACCGCCGGGGATCACGGGTAAGACGGGCGGCGCGCCGCAATTTCTGGAGTTCATCGAAAAAGAAGTCGTGCCGTTGATCGAGAAAGATTATCGCGTCCAACCCTTTCGCGCGTTGATCGGTCATTCGCTGGGCGGCTTGTTTGCCACTTATGCCTATTACGCGAAGCCGGAGTTGTTCAAAGGCGTGGTCGCGCTCGATCCCAGCGTGTTCTGGAATCAAGGCCAGATTGCGCGGGACTTCTCCGCCTACCTGAGCAAAGAGAAGCCGGAGAGCGGACGCCGGTATTTTTTGGGGCGGACGGCGACGCCGCGCGAAATCTGGACAGAGGATTCAAAAGTGATCGTGGCGGCGGTCGAACGCATGCAAAAGGCAAACGCGCTATTTACGTTTTTGGAATCGCCCAGCGCACGCGCCGAACGACTGGGCGAATCGCATGAAACGATGGTTTATCCGGCGTCTTATCTCGGCTTGAAGTTTCTCTTTTCCGATTTTTCTTTCCGCAGTGTGAACGCCAATCTGGTGGATCCAAACATCGCCCGTAATCTCACACTAGCCGACATCCGCGCCTACTACGACGATTTATCTAAGAAATACGGCTACCGCATCCCGATCCCGGAAGACGTGTTATCGCGGCATGGAACCAATATGGCCTTCACACAGCAGCCGGACAAAGCGATTGAAGCGCTGCAACTGAATTGCGAAACCTACCCGCGTTCGATCAATGCGCGCACGACCTTGGGGCAGGTTGCCATGCGGCTGGGGCGCAAAGAACTGGCGCGGCAAGCCTACGAAGCCGCCTATAAGCTGGCGCTGGAAACGGCAAGTCCGGCGGCGGCTGACATCAAGGCGATTCTGGACGGACTGGGCAAAGAGAAATGACAGGAGACGAACAATGCAAATCAAACTGAAAACTTTGTGTGGGCAACTCGCTTATTTTGCCCTCTTGTTGTTGGCGTTCAGCGCTGTTGCCAGCGCGCAAGACCTGACCCGCAAATTCGAGGAATACCTGAGCGCCGTCGAAAAACACGGCGTGCTTTCCGGCACCGTGTTGGTGGCGCGCGATGGCAAGGTTTTGTTCAGCAAAGGCTACGGGCTGGCGAACAAGGAACACGATGTGCCGAACACGCCGCAGACGAAGTTCCGCATCGCGTCGAACTCCAAACAGTTCACGGCGGCAGCCATTTTGCTGTTGCAGGAACGCGGCAAACTGAGCGTGCAAGACCCGGTCTGCAAATTCATCAACGATTGTCCACCGCTCTGGAAAGACATCACGATTCATCACCTGCTCGCGCATGAAAGCGGCGTCGCCAACATCACCGCCTTCCCCGAATTTCGCAAGCTGATGCCCAATCCGATGACGCCCGAAGAGTTGATCGCGCTCTTCAAAACCAAGCCGCTGGATTTCAAACCCGGCGAAAAATTCAGCTACAGCAATTCGGGCTACATCATGCTCGCTTACATCATCGAGAAAGCAGCGGGCGAATCCTACGAAAGCTTTTTGCAGAAGAACATCTTCGCGCCATTGGGGATGAACAATTCCGGCTACGATCACGCGGCGACGATTCTGAAGCATCGCGCGGCGGGTTATTCGCGGCGCGACGGGCAATGGATCAATACGCCGTACATTGACATGTCCATCCCGATTGGCGGCGGCTCGCTCTATTCCACCGTCGAAGACCTGTTTCTGTGGTACGAGGGCTTATTCAACGACAAATTACTCGCAGTCAAATCGCGCGAGTTGATGATGAAACCGAACAAGGATGGGCGTGCGTATGGTCTGGTCGTCGGCCAACTCTTCAACCGACAGCAAATCAATCACAGCGGCGGCATCAATGGCTTTTCTTCCCACCTCCTGCGTCTGCCCACAGAGAAACTGACCGTCGTCGTGTTGCGCAACACGGATGGCGGCGAACCGGGGCCGGTCAAAGTCAGCCAGGCGCTCGCCGCCATCGCGCTGGGCGAACCGTATGACCTCCCGCAGTCCGCCACCACAGTGAAACCTGAAGTGAAAGCGGACGCGAAAACCAACGACCCTTATGTCGGGCAGTATCACCTGTCAGGAATGAACGTCACCGTCACGGTTTCCAGAGAAGGCGACAAGCTTTTTTGGCAAGGGCAAATCCGCACGGAATTGCTCCCGAAGGGGGAAGCCGTTTTTGTCATGAAGGAACGTCCGGTCACTCTCACCTTTAAGAAAAACAGCCAGGGCGAAGTGACGGAAGTGGAATTGGATCAGGGCGGCGGGCGCATCGTGGTGGCAAAGCGAGTCAAATAACCGAAAAAGCTGCGGCGGTCAGGCGAGAGAACAAATGAGACTTTCAATGCGAGGAACTATGCAGAACGTATTTCAAGACCTGCGCTATAGCGCGCGAACCTTGTGGCGGAAACCCGGCTTTGCGCTGGTCGCCGTGCTGTTGCTGGCGCTCGGCATTGGCGCGACGACGGCGATCTTTACGCTCATCAACGCCACGCTGCTCAAACAACTGCCGTATCTCGATGCCGGGCGCATTGTGCGCGTCATCAACGAAGAGCGCGGCAAGGAAGGTGTGAGCCGTGTTTCGTATCCCGACTTTGAAGATTGGCGCAAACAGACGCGCGGCTTTGAATCAATCGTCGCGGCGGGCAATGTGCGGTTGACCGCGACTGGCGGCGAAGGCGCGGAATCATTGATTGGCGAATATGTCTCCGCCGATTACTTTGGTCTGTTCGGCGTTGCGCCGCTGTTGGGGCGCGCGTTCGATGCGGCGGAAACGGAGGCGCAAGCGGGCGCGCGGCAAGTTGTCATTCTCAGCGAAGGTTATTGGCAGCGGCGTTTCGGCGGCGATGCTGCGGTCATCGGAAAGTCTTTGCCGACGACGGTCGGCGCGTTCGAGATCGTCGGCGTGATGCCCGCGCACTTCAATGGTTTGCTGGATCGCGCGGATTTCTGGATTCCGGCGTCAGCTTCCGCGCTGGTTTATCCGGGCTGGCTGCAAGACCGCAAACGGCGCTGGCATTCGGTGGTGGCGAAGCTCAAGCCCGAAGTCACGCAGGCCGCCGCGCAAGCCGAAATGAATCTGCTGGGGCAGCAATTGGAGCAGGCTTTTCCGGCCAGCAACAAAAACATCGGCGCACGCGTCGCGGCGTTTGATGAGAACTTTCGCGCCAAAGTGCAACCGGGCTTGTTGCTATTGATGGCGGGCGCGGTGTTCCTGCTGGCCGTCGCCTGCACGAACGTCGCCAACCTGATGCTGGTGCGCGCCAATGCACGGCGCAAAGAGTTGGCGATTCGCGCGGCGCTCGGATCGAACCGCCGCCGGTTGGTCGCCTTGTTGCTCAGCGAGAGTCTGTTGTTGTCTTTGGCGGGCGGCGCGCTCGGTTTGTTGCTCGCCACGTGGATGTCGCAGTTGATTGCGACCGTCAGCGCGATTGATTTGCCGCGTTATGTTCAGGTCGGAATGGATTGGCGCGTGCTGGGCGCGGCGTTGCTGGTGACGCTGCTGACCAGCGTCGGCTTCGGACTCGTGCCTGCACTGCTGGCATCGAAGGCGGATTTGAATCTGACGCTGAAAGAAAGCGGCAAAAGCACCGGCTCGCGCGGCAGCCGCCTCTTTGGCAAGGCACTGGTCGTTGGACAAGTCGCCATTTCGCTGATGCTGTTGATCGGCGCGGGCCTGGTGATCGTCAGTTATCAACGGCTGCAATCGTTCGATCCGGGGTTTCGCGCGGACAATCTGCTGGCGCTGGAAATCAATCCGCGCGGGCCGAAGTACCAGCAACCGGCGGCGCAACGTGAACTGGCGCGCGCGCTGGATGAACGATTGAAACGCTTGCCGGGCATCGAAACCGCCATCGCCGCGCCCAATCTGCCGCCACGCACGTTCTGGCCTTTTGATGCACGCATCGAAGGCAGGCATTCAGAGCAGGACGAAACCATCAAACTGGAACTGCATCGCGTGACGCCGGAATTTTACGGCGTGCTGGGCATACCGTTGCTCGCGGGCAGAATCTTCGACCAGAAGGATCATCCCGATGCGCCGCGCGTCGCCGTCATCGGCCAATCCACCGCGCGCCGATTGTGGCCGGGCGAAAACGCCGTTGGCAAACGGTTGCGCGAAGCCGATGCCAAAACCGACGCCGAATGGTTGACCGTCATCGGCGTGGTCGGCGATGTCAAATACGATGGGCTGCGCTCTGACCGGGGCGCGGATTTGGATTTGTATCTTTCGCTGCCGCAAACCTCGGCGACGTACATGACGATTGCGGCGCGCACCGCACTCGACAAGAGCGCGGCGATTGCCGCCGTGCGCCGCGAGTTGCAAGCCATAGACGGGGACTTGCCGATCCTGGAAATCTCGACGGTCGCCGAACGCTTTCAAAAAGAGCACGCAGGCACGCGGTTTCAGGCAATGCTGCTGGGCCTCTTTGCCTTGCTCGCGTTTCTGCTCGCCGCCGCCGGACTTTACAGCACGATCAGTTATTCGGTCAGCCGTCGGCGGCAGGAACTGGGGATTCGCCTCGCGCTCGGCGCGCGTCCATCGCAAATCATCCGCCTGATTGTCGGTGAAGGTCTGGCGCTCGTGTGCGGCGGCGTTGTGGCAGGACTGTTGCTGGCGTTGCTGCTGACGAAACTGCTGGCAAGTTTGTTGTTCGGCGTCAACGCGACTGACCCGCTGATTTTCGCGGCGGCGGCGTTGTTGCTCGGTGTGGTGGCGCTGCTGGCTTGTTATTTGCCCGCGCGGCGTGCGACGAAAGTTGATCCGCTGACGGCGCTACGGCAGGAGTGACGGATTCAATTTGGATAACGACGATGAAAAAACTTATTGGAGTTCTGATTTTGTCCGCCACCGCCGCCGCGATAAACGGTGCGCCGAATCAGGCTGAGCGCGAACAGAACCTCTCGCGTCACCCGTCGGCAGACCGCGATCCGGCGTGGTCGCCTGATGGCAAGCGCATCGCGTTTGTCAGCAACCGCGACGGCAATTTTGAGATTTACGTGATGAACGCGGATGGTTCACAGCAAACGCGGTTGACGACGAATGCCGCCGCCGACCGCAATCCGGCGTGGAGCCGTGAGGGCAAGCAGATCGTCTTTCAAAGCAATCGCGACGGCAACGAAGAAGTTTATTTGATGAAGGCGGACGGTTCGCAGCAGACGCGACTGACCAACCACGCCGGCGATGACATCTTTCCTGACCTCTCGCCCGATGGCGCAAAGATCACCTTCACTTCCAATCGCAACGGCAATCTGGATATTTTCGTGATGAACGCGGACGGCTCGCAGCCGACGCCGTTGACGAAGCACGCTCACCGCGATGCGTGGTCACGCTGGTCGCCCGACGGCAAACGCCTCGCCTTCTTTTCGCGCCGCGACAGCAACGACGACAACGACGAAATTTACGTGATGAACTCCGATGGCAGCGCCGTAAAACGGTTGACCGACAATCGCGGTCACGACTTTTGCCCCGCGTGGTCAGCGGACGGGAAGCAGATTGCGTTCGTCTCCATTCGGGACGACGCGCAGGTGTACGTTTATCGAATGAACGCTGATGGCAGCGCGCTGGAAAGAGTGACGAGCAAGCCCGACCGAGTGAGTACACCCACCTGGTCGCCGGACGGAAAACGCATCGCGTTCTCGTCACAGCGAGACGGGAACTTTGAGGTTTACGTCGCAGAAATAACAGGCAAAAACTAGAAGGAGAGTGATTATGTTGACAGCTTATTGCAGAAATCGCGCTGGTCTTTTCACTGGCAAGGCGGTGTTGTTGATTGTTGGTTGTGTTGCCTGTTTCACCGCGCCTGCTCTTCAGACGGTGCATTCACAGGGCGGCGCTCAGCCTGTTGCCAAACCTCCGGTCGCCTTCGACTACGAGGACGTTGACCGATTCGGGGCAGCACTGCGCGCTATCGCTGCGGGGACTCCAGCCGAGGCCGCTTTCCAGCAGTATCTCGACAGCGCCGGCAGCGGGTTACGTCAATGGACTGCACGCTACCGAGTGACCGCCAGCAGTTACGCGCGAGCGCAGGCACGCTACCCGAAGTATTTCTCGTACCTCGGATCGCTCCGACCGGCGCTCAAGGCACGCGAGACGACCGTCGCGGATGGACTCGTTCGTCTCCGCGAACTGGTCGCCGGCGCGCTTGGTCGCACGAATCTCGGCATTCTCCCTGTTTACTATTTTGTCTCGCCTATGGGCGGAGGAGGGAGCATGACGATAACGGCCAACCTGGCGGCAGTGGACTACTTCGGTCGGAACCCGGATGCGCCACTGGCTGAATTCGACGGTCAGCTCTGGCCGCAGGGAGCGGTTCCCCTGGCGTCGTTGGAGATACTGCCCCACACAGTGATCCACGAGGCAGTGCATGGCTACCAGGCAGCGGCGATGGGTTTTGGCGTTTATACGTCCCTGTACCGCGAGCCGGGGAACGACATTCTTCTCGCTCGTGCGATTCGTGAAGGCGGCGCGGACTTCGTCGCTCGTCTGGCGTCCGCCGAATTCCGCGATGACCGGATGGCCTGGGGCCTGGCGCATGAAGACGCTCTTTGGCGGGCTTTTCGCCCGCTCGCATTGGAACCGACAGCCCGCCACCCCGGTTGGTTCAGCGGACGGAACCCGGACTTTCCCGACGCGCCGTGGCAGATCGGATATTTCCTGGGAGAACGCATCTGCCGTGCCTACTACGAACGAGCGACCGACAAACCAGAAGCGTTGCGGCGAATTCTCACGGCGAGCAGTGTGGCGGATTACCAGGCAATCATGGCCGCGTACGCCGCTGAAACGGCACCGGCGCCGGGCGCACAACAACCCAAGCTCCCGCCTAAACTCCCCATCGAAGGGACAAACGGACGGTGGTTGGTCGAAGGCGCTGAACGGCAGGCCGATGCTCGCGTCGCGGAGTTTCAGGGGCGTTCGGCCTTGTGGCTGAAGAACAATTCGCACGTACTGCAAGCGGGCACGGAAGAATTTGTTGACGGAACGATTGAGTTTGACGTTGCGCCGATGGAGCGCGGAGATTTCATTGCCATCGTCTTTCGCCGCGAATCGCCGCAAAACCACGAAAACATTTATCTGCGGCCATTCAGCTCAGGATTGTTCGAGGCAATGCAATATGCCCCGCGCATCAACGGCAGCGCGAGTTGGCAACTTTATCCCGAATTCAACACGACTGCCGACCTGCCCAGAAATCAGTGGACTCACCTGCGCATTGAGGTCAAAGGAACCGGGATGGAGGTCTATGTCAACAACACCGCGAAACCTGCGCTGAGCGTGGCGCGGCTGCGCGGCATTCCGACTAAAGGCCCGGTCGGATTTTGGGCGCGCGCCAACAACGATCCCAAAACCTGGGCGGCGGCTTTGTCGAACGTGACGATTCGTCCGGCGGCAGCCCCTGACAAAGTCGCAACTGCGCGTCCCGCGCCAGCGGCGGGAACCATTACCCATTGGGAAGTCACCGCGCCGGTGAATGCCACGCCAGCGGCCATCACTCGCTTGCCGCAATTGAGCGGCTGGCGGCAAGTCGAAGTCGAAGAATCCGGGCTGGTCAATCTCAATCGCGCGGTGGGTCGCCACAACGGACGCGGGACGGTCTTTGCCAGAACGACGATCAAGGCGGAGCAGGCGCGCACGTTGCCGCTTGAAATCGGCTACTCGGATGACGTGACCGTGTTTGTGAACGGCGAGCCGGTTTATTCGGGCATCAACGGTTGGGAGAGCCGCCATCCCGGTTATTTCGGCTTCGTCAAAGCGGGATACGAGACGGTTCACCTACGCCTGCGGCAGGGCGATAACGAAATCATCCTCGCGGTTACCGACGATCAACGTTTCGGTTGGGGATTCGCCGCACGCACCGTTAGCCCCTGAGCCGCCAACCTTTTCGACGGTGCGCGGTTTGTGGGCGGACAGCGGCATTTGTTTGCGATTACCGGGCGGTGAGCGCGTGGCAAAGCAGCAATAACTAACTGAGGAGATCAAGAGTATGAAGCGAAAACGAACCTGGCTGGTGACATCCGGCCTGCTGATCGCAACGGCGTGTGGTGGTTTAACGACTGCGCAAACGCTGCCTGTCAGCGCCAAACTCACCGCCGAGCAGTGGCGCGCGGATTTGCGGTTGTTAGCCGAAGAGTTGCCGCGCCGTCATCGGAACGCTTTTCACACGATGACGCGCGCGCAATTCGACGCGGCGGTCAAACAACTTGACGAAAAAATCCCGGCGCTGGCCGATCACGAAATCATCGTCGAGTTCATGCGCATCCTGGCAATGGTCGGCGATGGTCACACCCGGCTGAACGGCGTCGGCGCGCGGTTTCGCACGGGCCGCTACCCGGTGCAGTTGTACCTTTTCAAAGACGGTTTGTTTGTGCGCCGCATCGCCGCTGAACACGCCGAGTTGGCCGGCGCGAAAGTGCTGCGCCTCGGCAAACTCTTAGCCGAAGAGGCGCTCAATCGTATGCGCGAGATAACGCCGCGCGAAAATGAAATGGGTGTCAAAGACGAAGCGCCGTTCTGGTTCGTGTTTCCCGAAGTCCTGCACGCGCTCGGCATCACTGATGATCTGCAATCCCTGAAGCTGGTTGCGGAAATTGATGGGCAACCGAAAACAGTCGAGCTGAAACCGATCTTCCAACCTCCCGCGCGTTGGGTGGACTCACGTGATGCAGCGAAAACGCCTGTGCCATTGTGGTTGAAAAATCCCGGCAACGATTACTGGTTCGAATATCTGCCGGAGCAGAAAACGGTCTATGCGCAATTCAACGTCGTGCGCAATAAGCCGGACGAAACGGTGGAAGCATTCTTTAATCGTGTCTTCGCTTTTGTCGCCGCGAACCCGGTGGAAAAGCTCGTGCTTGATCTACGCCGGAACGGCGGCGGCAATAACTTTCTGAACTTGCCCATCGTCAGGGGCGTCATCCGGTCGAACATGGATGAGCGCGGCAAATTCTTCGTCATCATCGGACGCGAAACCTTTTCCGCCGCACAGAACCTGGTCAACCAACTCGAAAAGTACACCAACGTGATTTTTGTCGGAGAACCGACCAGCGGACGACCGAATCATTACGGCGATGCGCGCTCGCTGACCTTGCCTAACAGCGGTCTGGTGGTCAGAGCTTCGACGCTGTGGTGGCAGGACCTAGACCCCAGAGATGACCGCGTGTGGACGGCTCCGCAAATCGCGGCAGAGCTGACTTCGGCAGATTATCGCGCCAACCGCGACCCGGCGCTGGAAGCGGTTCTGAATTACACACACGGCAGCACGATTGCCGAATTAACTGCCGAAGCTCTGACGGCCAGCGACCTCACCGTGTTTCTCAAAAAGTATCGTCAATTCAAAGCCGCCCCGGCCAACTTCTATGTCCATACGGGCCGGACGGTCAATGCGTTCGGCTATCAGTTGCTGGAACGCAAGCGGTTGGACGACGCCCTCACGGTTTTCAAGCTGAATACCGAGGCTTACCCGGATTCGGCAAATGCTTTTGACAGCCTGGCCGAAGCTTATGGCAGGCGCGGTCAACGGGAAGACGCCATCAAAAATTACGAGCGTGCTTTGCAGCTTGACCCGACTTTGACGAGCGCCCGTGAAGCGCTGCAAAGGTTGAGAAAACAGTAAAACCAAAATCAGACAAAGGATCAAAGATGAAAAAAATCCTGTTGATACTACCTGTGATGTTTCTTGCCGTTTCGACAGCGTTGAGCCAACAAGCTTCCATCGAAGGCTATTGGGAAGGCGCGGCGGTGCGCGACGGCGCGGTGCGTGTGATTCGGCTCGACATCTTCAAGGATGGCGTGAATCTGCGCTGCCGCGTTGAGCTGCCGGATTTTCTGAACTTCGCCTTCCCGCCGCTGCCGGTGCAGCAAAATGGCGACAAGCTCACGCTGCGCTTGCCGATGACGGGAGAATACCTGCTCACGCACGACGCAAAATTGGGCGAAATGCGCGGCGCGTTCAGCGGCCAGCAAGCCTTGCCTGTCACGATTCATTTCAAACGCGGTGTCAAACCTGCGGAGTTGTCCGTGCGCGAAGACGTTCGCTTTCCCAACGGCGACATCACATTGGCGGGGACACTGATTAAACCCGCGACTGCCGGGCCGCATCCGGTCATCGTCTGGCTTTCCGGGCGTGGGTCTGCGGCGCGGCAAAACAGCCCGACGCAACGTGTGTTGGCGGAACACGGCATCGCCAGCCTGATCTATGACAAGCGCGGTTCAGGCCAATCCACCGGCAATTTCGCCAAAGCCACTTTCAACGAACTGGTCAGCGATGCGCTTGCTGCCGTGCGCTTTCTCTCGCAACGCAAGGACATCAACGCCAAACAGATTGGCCTGTCTTCGCAAAGCGCGGGCGGCTGGGTGGCGCCGGTTGTGGTCACGCAATCCGAAGTTCCTATTGCCTTTGTCATCACGACGGTTGGCCCGGCGGAAAACCTCTACGATCAGCAGGCGCACGCCTATCAGTATTGGGTGCGCACCGGCGGCTTCGAGCTGACCAAAGAGGAAACCGAGTTGATGAATGACCACATTCCCAAACGCCTGCGCTTCGCGTTCAAGAACGAAGGCCGCGAAGAATTCATGGCGTCGGCGGCCAAAGTTAAAGGCACGCGACTGGAACGTTTCCTGCTCGACACCGAAGCCGCCGATGCGGCGGATTTCGACTGGTTGCGCCGCAATGATTGCGACCCGGTGCCGCACCTGAAAAAAATCAAAACGCCGTGGCTGGCCTTTTACGGCACGCGCGATTACATCGTGCCGCCCGCCGAAAATACGAAGAAGCTGGAACAATACTTGACCGAAGCGGGCAACCAGGATTTCAAAATCGTCGTGCTGGAAAACGCAGATCACTCGATGACGCTGCCGAACACCAACCGGCGTGAAAGCTCGGAAGCAAACGCCAAAACACAATTCATCTGGGGGCGCACGCCGCCGGAACTCACGCAAACGATGCTCGACTGGTTGCTGGCGCGAGTGACTGTCGCGCAAAAACGCTGAAAGAGAATCGCAAAATGAAACTATCGGCATTCGCCGGCAGTCCAAACGCGGCAAACGACGCACACGCAAGTGAACGCCGTATCGCATTCGCCGAAGCCTTTCGGTCACCGGCGTAGCGGCGAAATATCTGGCGCGCCCGGACGCGGCAATCAGGGGCGCGTGTCGTTGCGGACGTTGGCGCAGGTACGGGAGTCTTTGTTTGCGACATTGATGATGAACAGGCCGCGCGTTACGTTGAAGAACCGTCGAGCGAATTGCATCTCGCCATCACCGCCGTGCGCGATTCGCCGACGGCTTTCCGAATGAGAGCTTTCGCCGCTCAAGGCATTGCTCAGCCGCGCATTTTCCTGATGCCCAGCGATTGCAGCCGCGATGCCAGCGTAGTCGGTTTCATTCCCAGCAATTCCGCCGCGCCGCCTGCGCCATAAATTTTCCAATTCGCCGCTTCCAGGGCAGCCAGCAGATTTTCGCGTTCGCGCTTGTCCCATTCGGATTGAGTCACAAACGCATGGGCTGAAGTTTGAACCGCCGCAAAACTTTGAATTGGAACTTCGGCTTCGCCATCAGGAAGAATCAGGTTCAGGTTCAACGCCTGAGTCCCGCAACTGGACAAGATCATCGCGCGTTCGATGACGTTTTGCAGTTCGCGCACATTGCCCGGCCAATCGTAATTTTGCAGCCTCAGCATCTGTTCGGCGGTCAGTTGCAAATTGCCGCAGCGCGCGCGTTGATTGGCTTGCTGAATGAGATGGCGAACCAGTAGCGGAATGTCTTCGCGGCGTTCGCGCAACGGAGGCAGTTCAATCGGGAAAACGCTGAGGCGGAAAAACAAATCCTGGCGGAAAGTTCCGGCTTCGATTTCGCGGCGCAAATCGCGGTTGGTCGCCGCCACCAGACGAACGTTGACGCGCCGTGTTTTCTCTTCGCCGACGCGCTCGAAAGTTCCTTCCTGTAAAACGCGCAACAGCTTGCTCTGCAAATCCAGCGGGATTTCGCCGACTTCATCCAGAAAGAGTGTGCCGCCGTCGGCGAGTTGAAATCGCCCCACGCGGTCACGAATCGCGCCGGTGAATGCGCCGCGCACGTGGCCGAAAAATTCGCTCTCGAACAAATCGCGCGGGATCGAAGCGCAATTGACTTTGACCAGCGGCGCATTCGCGCGAGGGCTGCGTTCGTGAATGGCGCGCGCGATCAATTCTTTGCCGGTGCCTGATTCGCCCAGAACCAACACGTTGGCTTCGCTTTGGGCGACGAGCGTGATTTGATCCAGCACTTTTTTCAGCGCCGGACTTTCGCCAACGATGTCGCCGAATTGTCGCTCCTGTTTGACTTCTTCGCGCAGGTAATCGTTTTCGAGTTTGAGTTGTTCGCGCAGCCGCTCGATTTCAGCGAAAGCCCGACTGTTGGCCAGTGCCACCGCCGCGTGATCGGCAAACATCCGCAGCCAGTTGAATTCGTCGGCTGCAACCGTCTCGCGGCAGAAGACCGCCAGCACGCCCAAAATTTCTCCGCGAAAGATGAGCGGCTGTCCGGCGAAGGAGCGAAGACCTTCGCTTTCCGCCCACTTCGGGCGCGCGATCCAGCCGCCTTCAGTTACAAGGTTCGACAGCAACAACGGTTCGCCCGTCGCGCCGATTTTGCCGATTTTGCGAACGCCCAACGGAAACCGGCGAAAATCTCCATCCAGCCGCGACCAATCTTCGACGCCGGTTTTCGTAGGCGTTCCCGCGCTCGCCATCAAATGCAAACATTCGGTTTGATCCGGGCATTCCAGCCGCATCGGACATTTCGCGCAAATATCGCCAGGGCTTTTCAGCCACAACCGCGCCAAAGCCACGCCAGGCTGTGCGACCAGACCTTCGACAATTTTTTGCAGCACGATTTCCACCGAACGCTCTTCGGCAATCGCCAACGACACAGCTTGCAGGGATTCGAGTTTCATAACGTCACTTTACACGAGAACTCGTCATTGCTAACTCTGGAATCCGCTGGATAACGAGATTTCGCTGCCAAGCGAGAAGCCCGAAAAACCTGACAAATCTTTTGCTTACAGCCGGATGAACCAATTTTCAGTCAACGGCACGGCGAATGCCATTAAGCCAATCGTAAGGCAAACGATTCGACAACAAGGCAAAGCGCCGATTGGTTGACGAACCAATTGCCACAAAGAACGAATCAAGAGGGGAAACGAAAATGCCAAGACTGAACGCGATTGATCCGAAAGAAGCGACCGGCAAAGCCAAAGAATTGCTCGACGGCGTGAAAGCCAAAATCGGAATGGTTCCGAACCTGATGCGCACTTTTGCCAACTCTCCGGCGGCGCTGGAAGGCTATTTGAACTTCACAGGCATTGGCGTCGGCCACTGTCAGGGCGATTTGTTCGCGCAGTTTAGCGTTGAGCAATCCGCCGCCAAGCGCCGCTGAATACTGCCTGTCGGCGCATACTGCCACTGGAGGTTTTTGACTGGAAATGTCCGCAACACATCACGCCGCATTACACACTTGAAGAAATCCGCGAACCGAATGCGCCGCTCATCGCTGGGCATCGCGCTTGTAACGCGAAGAACCACGTCCTTTGAATTGCGGGTGCAATTCCTTGACGTAGCGCACATCGTTCGGCTGGCCGCTGGTGACCGCGCCGCAATGGTCGCCGGACGTCAAGTTATTTCATCAGCCGCCCGACATTGGAAGCGGCGACATTGATGCGCTTCGACCTCGCCACGCGCAAAAACGCGCCTCTCGTCAAACTCAATCGCTTCTTCTTTCGTTCTGGATTGGCCTTGTCGCCTGACAACAGCACGCTGCTGTTTTTGCGCATTGATCTTTGGGAGAGCGACATTATGATAATCCAGCCTCTCTGACCTCACGGCGCTCCACACACTGTTTTCTGACCTAATTGTTGGAACGTGATTCGCTCCATCTCCGATCACTTATGCGTCGAACTTTGGCAATCTTTCCTGGCCGTAGACACGCTACGAACTATAGGTGTACCCTGTCTACACTCTAAAGCATTTTCAAGAAAGGAAACGACGATGAAATCTTATAAGCAACGCGGCTACGAAAACCGCATTGAGTTATTGCAAGGCACGCTCGATCTGATGATTTTGCAAACGCTGCAATGGGGGCCGAGCCACGGCTACGGCATCTTGCAGGCGATTCGCACGGGTTCAGGCGAAGTGCTGCAAGTCGAGACGGGTTCGCTCTATCCGGCGCTGCATCGGCTGGAACGCAAGAAATGGATCAAAGCCGAATGGACGGTGTCGGAAAACAACCAGAAGGTCAAAAGCTACCAACTGACGGCAGCAGGCAAAAAACAACTCGCCGCCGAACGCTCTAACTGGGAACGGCTGACGGCAGCGATGGCGGGCATCCTGAACCCAACCGAAGGGCCCGAAGGAGCGTGACACATGAAATTCTGGCGACACCGCAAAGACGAAGAACTCGACGCCGAAATCCGCAGCCATCTCGACGAAGCCATCCGCGACCGCATCGCGCGCGGCGAAACGCCCGACGAAGCGCGCGCGGATGCCTTGCGCGAATTCGGCAATGTGGGCTTGGTCAAAGAAGTCACGCGCGAGATGTGGGGCTGGGCTTCACTCGAACGCTTCTGGCAAGACTTGCGGTTTGGGCTGCGGATGCTGCGCAAGCATCCGGGCTTTACGTTTGCTGCCGTGCTGTTGTTGGCGCTGGGCATCGGGGTGAACACGGCGCTTTTCAGTGTGGTAGATGCGGTCTTGCTGAAACGTTTGCCGGTCAATGCGCCGGAACAACTCGTACTGCTCAGTCGCAACAGCAGCGGCAAGACGATAGATAACTTCTCGTTTGGGATGTACGAACGTTTGCGGGATCACGACCGGACGCTGACTGGTTTGTTGGCGTATTACCCGTTGCGGCTGACAGCCAGCATCGCGGGGCAGCCGGAACCGGCGCTGAACGGGCAACTCGTGACAGGGAATTATTACGCGGTGTTGGGCGTCAACGCGGCGCGGGGGCGGACATTGACGCCGGAGGATGATCGCACGCCAGGCGCGCATCCGGTGTGCGTCATCAGCGATGGTTATTGGCATCGGCGGTTCGGGCGCGACCCTAAAGTCATCGGCCAGAACATTTCCTTGAGCAACCAGCCCTTCACCGTCATCGGTGTGACGCCGCCGGAATTCTTCGGCACAGAGGTGGGTGCGGCGATGGACATCACCGTGCCGCTGACGATGCAGGAGCAGGTGATTCCGGGCATACGGTCGTTTATGCGCGGCGGCACGCGCTTTCGCTTGCTGGGGCGTTTGCAAACCGGCGCAACAATGGCGCAGGCGCAGGCGAGCCTGGGATTGCTTTATCAGCAATACATGGCCGATGAACTTCAGCGGATTTCCACCTCGAACAAAGGCAAAGGCCCCGACCCAAAGATGCTGGCGGAGCGGTTGCAAGTCGCCTCCGGTAGTCAGGGGTTGTCGGCCTTGCGGCGGCAGTTCTCGCAGTCGTTGTTCGTGTTGATGGGCGTGGTGGCATTGGTGTTGTTGATCGCCTGCGCCAACGTCGCCGGGTTGATGCTGGCGCGCGCGGTATCGCGGCGGCAGGAGATGGCGGTGCGGCTGGCGTTGGGCGCGGCACGGTGGCGTCTGATGCGGCAACTGTTGACGGAAAGCCTGCTGTTGGCGGGGCTGGGCGGCTTATTCGGTTGGTTGTCGGCTTGGTGGGGTACGCGGTTGTTGTTGCCGTGGTTGTCACAGGGCGAAATCCCGCTGCGTCTCAACCTCACGCCTGATTTGCGTTTACTCGTGTTTACGGCGGTGGCGGCGTTGCTGACGGGCGTGTGGTTCGGTTTCGCGCCAGCTTGGTTGGCGACGCGCGTGGAATTGCATACGGCGCTCAAGCAGGACGTGCAAGCGGCGGGCAAGCACGGCGGGCGTCTCGGCTTTGGTCAGGTATTCGTCGTTGCGCAAGTCGCGCTGTCGTTGCTGTTGTTGGTTGGCGCGGGGCTGTTCGTGCGCAGCTTGCAAAAGTTGCAGCAGGTAGACACGGGCTTCGCACGCGAAAACGTGGTGGTGTTGAAGCTCGAACCGGTGGGCAGCGACGGGAAGTGGAATGTGCTGCCGCAACTCACCAGTCTCTACGACGAATTGTTGCGACGCACGCAAGCCTTTCCCGACGTGCTGGCGGCCAGCCTGATCGGCTACAGCCCGATGAGTCGCCGCGAGTGGCTGACGATGGGCGAAACGCCCGACACAATGGCGACGATTTCCTTGCCGGAATATACGCCCTCGTCCGATGAGGAAATGGACGTTCACTTTATGCAGGTTTATCCGAACTCGTTCGCCGCGCTCGGTGTCCCGTTGCTGGCGGGCCGCGACTTCACCCCGCAGGACAACGACAAACAGGCACCGCCGGTCGCCATCATCAACGAAAGCCTGGCGCGGCGTTTCTTTGGGAACCAAAGCCCCATCGGCAGGCGCTTCAGCAATCGTCTGGGCGCAGTGGAAATCATTGGCGTCGTGAAGGATGTCAAATACCGCAGCCTGCGCGAGCAGGAACGACCGATGTATTACCGGCCTTTCCAACAACCCGGCACGAGCCGCGGACAGATGACGCTGGTCGTGCGTACCACCGGCGACCCGCTGTCGCTGGCGGCGGCGCTGCAACGTGAAGCGCGCGCGCTCGACCCGGCGATGCCGCTGTTCACTGCCGAAACGTTGGCCGCGCAATTGGACGCTTCGCTCGCGCAGGAGCGTTTAGTGGCGGCGTTGTCGAGTGTCTTCAGTTTGCTGGCGCTGTTACTGGCCTGCATCGGGCTGTATGGCGTGTTGGCTTACGACGTAGCGCGGCGCACGCACGAGATTGGCATCCGCATGGCTTTGGGGGCGAGCAGCGGACGCATCGTGCAATTGGTGCTGCGCGAAACGCTCTGGCTGATGAGCATCGGCGTTGTGATTGGGCTGGGGACGGCGTTGGCAGCAACACGCTGGGTGAAAAGCCTGCTCTTCGGTTTGGAGCCACACGACCCGCTGACGATGGGGCTGGCAGTATTGACGTTGCTGGTCGTCGCTGCTGTAGCAGGCTATCTGCCTGCGCGTCGTGCGGCCAAAGTTGATCCGCTGGTCGCACTCCGACACGAGTAGCAACTATGCGAACCTTTCGCTGGTAGTTGGAAACTCGCTGGTTCCCAAGCTCCGTCGGAGCGATCTGTTTATAGCTACGATGCACGATGATTCCCTAAGCTCCGTAAGGAGCGGCATCTGCGGCATATATCGCTCCTACGGAGCTTGAGAATCTATTGCGACGGCGTTCTATAAACATGCCGCTCCTACGGAGCGAACGGGCTTGCCAACTTTTCCGAAGACTTCTCAGACAGGAGTAAGAACCATGAACTTCTCCGCTGGAAACAACGCAAAGACAAAGAACTCGACGCAGAAATCTGCAGCCATCTCGACGAAGCCATCCGCGACCGCATTGGCGCGCGGCGAAGCGCCGGAGGAAGCGCGCGCCAATGCGTTGCGCGAATTCGGCAATGTCGGTTTGGTCAAAGAAGTCACGCGCGAGGTGTAGGGCAAGGCTTCGCTGGTGAGTGTCGTTAATGTTGATCTTCGCTATCGCCTGCTCAAACTCTGATCTTCTCATTCGGCCACTTTCTGGCAGGGTTCTTCGCTGAGCGGATAAAAAAACCAAAACGTTGACAAAATCGGGACTGGTTTTTATCATCCGGTTCGTGTCTGTTTCCGCCGTAGAAAACATTCTGAAAGAATCGCGTAGCGCCATACTCGACCTGTTGAAAATCAACGGAGCGATGAGTGTCGAACAGTTGGCGCAATCGCTGGCTGTGTCAAAAGTGTGCATCCGGCGACATTTAAGCTTGTTGGAAAGCGACGGCATCGTTTCTTTTGAGCAGGAAAAACACGAGCGCGGACGTCCAAGGTTTATTTACCGATTGACGGAAAAAGCGCGTTGCCTGTTTCCGCATCTGTACGACGAATTTGCCAAAGAGGTATTGGTTCATTTGCAACGGCAGTTTGGCGAAGAGGCATTGCTGAAAGTATTGAGTGCGCGAGCGGATGAATTGATCGCGCAGTTGAAAGGTCAGCTTGCCGAATTGAATTTCAACGAGCGCGTCAGAGAATTGACTAAAGTCGTTAACGCCAAAGGCTATCTTGCGGAAGCTCGCAAGATGAAAGACGGTAGTTACCGTTTGCGTCAGCGCAATTGTCCGACAGAAGCAGTCGCCGTTGCGTATCCTCATGTTTGCGAAGAAGAGATTCGTGTTTACCGCGAAGCTCTGGGCTGCGAAATCATCCGCGAATGCCGAATAGCCGACGGCGCCCAACAATGCGAATACCGAATCGTTCCGCGTACGCTGACCCAAATTTCAAAAAGGAAAAGGAATTAACTACGAATGGGCACGAATGAACACGAATGATGACAAAATGGTTTATCCAGAGCTTTCGTACCAGATCATTGGAATGGCGATGGATATTCATAATCGTTTAGGTTCTGGGTTTTTAGAAAAGGTATATGAGAATGCAATGATGGTTTTGTTGAATCGCGCAGGCATTAAGGCCGAACAACAAGCTCCGATCAAAGTTTACTTTGATGGCGCTGTTGTGGGCGATTATTACGCGGACATTCTGGTAGAGAACAAAATCATTTTGGAATTAAAGGTTGCTGATCGGCTGACTGATGTAAACCGAGCGCAGACATTGAACTACTTGAAAGCAACAGGGCTGCGCTTGGCGATTTTGATTAACTTTGGGAAACAACGGCTGGAATCTGAACGATACGTCAATTAAAAGAAAATTCGTGAACATTCGTGCCAATTCGTAGTTGATTTTGAGTTTAATTTAGATGAGCGATTTGATTACTGAAGAAGTTGTACTGAATGCGTTGCGGTCGGTGAAAGACCCTGACCTGCACAAAGACATCGTGACGTTGAACATGATCCGCGACGTTGCTATTTGCGGAGGCATTGTGGGTTTTCGGTTTGTGCTGACTACGCCTGCTTGTCCGGTGCGCGATCAACTGAAATTCGAAGCCGAAAAAGCTGTGATGGGTGTGCTGGGCGTTGAGCGCGTTGAAGTCAAAATGGACGCCGAAGTTCCGAAGGCGCGCGGTTCGCTGGACAAAGCTGAAATCGCCGGAATCAATCACATCATTGCGGTGACTTCTGGCAAAGGCGGCGTAGGCAAATCCACTGTCGCGGTGAACCTGGCGGTTTCGCTTGGTTTGATGGGCGCGCGAGTCGGAATTGTGGACACAGACATTTATGGCCCGAATGTTCCGATCATGATGGGCGGGCGCGATATGCCAATGGTGCGCGGCGACAAGATCATTCCGCCTGTTTATCACGGCGTGAAAACCATGAGCATCGGTTTGCTGAATCCCGGCGACAAAGCCGTCGTCTGGCGCGGCCCAATGCTGACTTCGGCTGTGTCGCAATTTTTGCGGCAAGTCGAATGGGGCGAACTGGATTATCTGGTTGTTGACATGCCTCCGGGAACGGGCGACGTGCAGTTGAGTCTGGCGCAGATGGTTTCCATCGCCGGAGCCGTTTTGGTGACAACGCCGCAGGAAGTTGCGCTAAGCGACGTTCGCAAGGCTTACAACATGTTCGAGCAGTTGAATGTGCCCATGCTGGGCGTGGTTGAAAACATGAGCTATTTCGAGTGCGCTCACGGAGAAAGGTATTTTATCTTCGGCAACGGCGGCGGCGAATCGCTGGCAGGGAATTTCGACATGCCGTTTCTCGGCGCGGTTCCGATTGCCGTCAGCATTCGTGAAGGCGGTGACTTGGGCTTGCCGATTGTTATCAGTCAACCGGACAGCCCTCAGGCAAAGGCGTTTACTCACGTCGCGCAAAACGTCGCGGCTCAGGTGAGCATTGCGGCCATCAAAGCCAACAAGGCTTTGCCGGTTTTGAATTTGAAAAAGTAATTTGACGCTCTTTTTAACTGTCGTTATCGTTCGCCTGCTATCGTTTTCTGGCGTTTGATAACGCAATCATCTTTTAACCTATAACCTGAACGGCAAGCGATGGCTTGCCAACCCTAAAATTAAGGAGAACAAGATTATGAATCTGACATTGACTGAAACGGCTTTGGGCGAAGTGCGGAAGTTTATTGAATCTGAAAACGTCGGAACCGATGGCGGCTTGCGCGTGCGCGTGGTCCCTGGTGGATGTTCCGGCTTTCAATACGGAATGAATATCGAAGAAGCTCCACAGGCGACGGACGAAGTTGTCGAAACGGCTGGCTTGAAAGTCTTCGTGGATATGTTCAGCGCCCAGTATTTGGAAAACGTCCAGATTGATTACGTCAACAGCGTGATGGGATCGGGCTTCACGTTCAATAACCCGAATGCTTCGGGCGGCTGCGGTTGCGGCACATCCTTTTCTGCTTAATCGAAGCTTTGAAAAAATAGAGATGGCTCCTGGTAATCGCTGGGAGCCATTTTTTTGACAGAAAACTAATTAGTAATCATTCCTATTATTGACAATAAAGTGCTCTGTGCCTAAGATGCCCGTCGTCATCACAAAATGAATTTACGAAACACAAAACAGCGTCAGGCAATTCTGGATGCCATTGAAACTCACGGCGGTCATTTGACGGCGGAAGATGTGTACAAGATTGTCAAACGCCACCATCCGCGGTTGAGTCTTGGCACTGTGTATCGCAATTTGCGCGTGCTGGCCGGACAGGGAACCGTGCGCGAACTCGATTTCGGAATGGCCATCACCTATTTCGAAACTACCAAAGACACGCACTACCACTTGGTTTGCCGAATTTGCAGTGGGATCGTTGATGTCGAAATGGAACTAGAACAGAAGCTGATGAAACTGGTCGAACAGGCCAGCGGAGTCGGCGGTTTTCAGATTGAAAATCACCGATTGGATTTTGTGGGTATTTGCGAAGCTTGCCAGGTTAAACCCGTGCAAGCCGCCAAACAGATACGAACGCTCAGAGCGCGGTAACTATTCTTTTTCAACTTACATTTTGGAGAAATCACATGCCGGTTCTTAAAGGATCGAAGACGCATGAAAATTTGAAACAGGCTTTTGCCGGTGAAGCCCAAGCGAATCGGCGCTATCTATATTTTGCGCGTCAGGCAGATATCGAAGGTTATCCCGACATCGCTGGTTTGTTCCGCGACACTGCCGAAGGAGAAGCCGGCCACGCTCACGGGCATCTGGATTTTTTGAAGGAAGTCGGCGACCCGGTAACGGGGGAACCGCTTGATGGCACCGCAGCCAATCTGAAAGCCGCGATTGCCGGCGAAAAATACGAATATACGGAAATGTATCCCGGCTTTGCCAGCGTTGCGCGCGAAGAAGGATTTGAAGAAATCGCAGAATGGTTTGAAACACTGGCGCGCGCCGAACGCTCGCACGCCGGACGGTTTCAAAAAGGACTCGACTCACTTGGCTAGACGTGCGTCTGGCTGTGCAAACAAAAACGCCTTCAGCAATTTTCCGAAGTTGGCGCTACTGAAATTGCTAAAGGCGTCAGGATAAACCCGTCTTGGATTCATCGTTTCTGGCACGATTGCCCGTGGCCCGTGGCCATTGGCTTTCTTGTCAGAAAGGGGCGGTATGGTAAACAGGGCACTACGCTTAGTCAAAAGCTGTGGTGTCCAACGCAGAAACCGCCGAATCAGGCTGCCCCGAATGGCGAGGTTGTTGAACTCCAATGACGGCAGATCAAGCACCAGGTAAATATCGCGGTGCTGTCCATTAAACTTATAAAGCTGAACGGAACTTCCGTTCGATCAAGGAGAAGTCAATGAACAAGAATCTGAAGATGCTGCTCGCCGTTTTTGCGGTCGCCGCACTATCGTTGGTGTCAACGTATGAAGCCAACGCTCAGTCGCCACAGTTCTGGTGGCCTGAACAACTCGACCTTACGCCGCTTCGGCAGCACGGTGCTGCGTCCAACCCGATGGGAGAAAAGTTCGATTACGCCAAAGAATTTGCCAAACTCGATCTCAATGCCGTCAAAGCGGACATCAAAAAAGTCCTGACGACGTCGCAATCGTGGTGGCCGGCTGATTATGGAAACTACGGGCCGTTCTTTATACGCATGGCCTGGCACAGCGCCGGAACATACCGCGTGGCTGACGGTCGCGGAGGCGCTGGCGGCGGTCAAATGCGATTCGAGCCGCTCAACAGTTGGCCGGACAACGGCAACCTGGACAAAGCGCGTCGCTTGCTGTGGCCGATCAAACAGAAATACGGCCAGAAGATTTCCTGGGCTGATTTGATGGTTTTGGCCGGAAATGTCTCCATCGAATCAATGGGATTGAAAACTTACGGTTTTGCCGGCGGACGCGCTGACGATTGGACGCCGGACATGACTTATTGGGGGCCGGAAAAGAAATGGCTTGACGACCAGCGTTACAGTGGCGACCGCAAACTGATGAATCCGCTGGCCGCCGTGCAAATGGGTTTGATTTATGTGAATCCCGAAGGCCCGAACGGCAAGCCCGATCCGCTGGCTGCGGCCAGAGACATCCGCGACACCTTTGGCCGGATGGCGATGAACGACGAAGAGACTGTGGCGCTGATTGCCGGTGGTCACACTTTCGGCAAAGCGCATGGTGCTTACAATCCGGGCAATTGCACCGGTCCCGAACCTGCCGCCGCCAAAGTTGAAGAACAAGGTTTCGGCTGGACGAACAAATGCGGCAAAGGCAATGCGGGCGACACCGTCACCAGCGGATTGGAAGGCGCCTGGACTTCCACGCCGACGGCCTGGAGTTCGCAATACCTGGCCAACCTGTTTGCTTATGACTGGGTGCAAACCAAGAGTCCCGCCGGAGCGACCCAATGGATTCCTGCCAATGGGCAGGGCGCGAACCTTGTACCGGACGCGCACGACAAATCAAAACGGCATGCGCCGATCATGTTCACCACCGACCTGGCGCTGAAATTCGATCCGAGTTATCAGAAAATCGCCAAACGCTTTCTGGATAATCAGGAAGAATTCAACCTCGCGTTTGCCAAAGCCTGGTTCAAGTTGACGCACCGCGATCTGGGGCCGCGTTCGCGTTATCTCGGCGCGGAAGTTCCGAAAGAAGACCTGAGCTGGCAAGACCCGCTTCCGAAAGTCGCTGCCAAGCAGATTGATGCGAGAGACGTTGCGGCGCTGAAAGCCAAAATCCTGGCGTCAGGTTTGACGGGCGCGGAATTGGTTCGGACGGCTTGGGCTTCGGCTTCGACGTTTCGCGGCACAGACATGCGCGGCGGAGCGAACGGCGCGCGCATACGCCTTGCGCCGCAGAAAGATTGGGAAGTCAACAATCCGGCTGAACTGACCAAAGTGCTGGCGAAACTGGAAGGCATTCAGAAAGATTTCAACCGTACAGCGATTGGTGGAAAAAAAGTTTCGCTGGCCGACTTGATCGTACTGGGCGGCGGTGCTGCCATCGAACAAGCTGCGAAGAAGGCCGGACACACCGTCCAAGTGCCTTTTACGCCGGGGCGTGTGGATGCTTCGGAAGCGCAAACCGACCTGATGTCCTTCACTCCGCTGGAACCGACTGCTGATGGTTTCCGCAATTATTTCAGCAAAGGCGAACGCCTTTCACCGGCGGTTATGCTTGTAGAGAAAGCAAGCCTGTTGACGCTTTCCGTCCCTGAAATGACCGTGCTGGTCGGTGGACTGCGCGTTTTGAATGCCAACGCCGGTGACGCGAAACACGGAGTGTTTACCGATAAGCCGGGAACATTGACGAATGATTTCTTCGTCAACCTGCTCGATATGTCCACCAAGTGGAGCAAGTCTTCCACGTCTGATGGCATTTACGAAGGCGCTGACCGCGCAACCGGCAAAGCCAGGTGGACGGCGACTCCCGTTGATCTGATCTTCGGCTCGAACTCCGAGTTGCGTGCTGTGGCGGAGTTTTACGCCGAATCCGACAGCAAAGAGAAGTTTGTCAAAGACTTCGTTAAGGCGTGGGTCAAGGTGATGAACCTTGATCGCTTCGATCTGTACTAAGTGCGATTGGTGGATGGCAGTTGGTTGTTGAGCAAACGGCCAACTGCCATCTGCCAGCCACCAATAACCAGCTACCAATCTCACCTTGCCGCTTCTGCGGACTTTCGATATAACACCTCCGCAATCCTGACTTACCAATCAAATGCTGACATTGATGACTTGCGGCGCAAACGTGCGAAGTTGCGCTGAACTTAAACCAAAGACTGCTTGCGCGAGCCTTTTTCCGGTTGGCGCGGAACAACCACAGGAGCGAGTATGAGATTTGCTATTTGGCAACGCTGGATGACAAAAACTTTGTTTGTGTGCTTCGCGGCTTTCGCCGTATTTGCAGTGGCCTGCGACAACAAACCCGTAGAACCTGTTTCGACTTACACGCCGGAACTTCTGCCAATTCCGGCTGGTTTGGAAAAACTGGAGCCGATGGCGATTCCGTCCGGCAATCCGATGACGCCGGAAAAAGTGGCGCTCGGTCGCCAGTTGTTTTTCGACGCGCGTTTGAGCGTGGACGGTTCGCGTTCGTGTTATTCGTGCCACGTTTGCGAAAAAGGCCTGACAGACGGTTTGCCCAAAGCCATCGGCCCCGGCAACAAGACGCTGGCGCGCAGCAGCCCGACTCTGTGGAACATCGGCTACCACAAGGAATATTACTGGGACGGGCGCAGTAAATCGCTCGAAGCTCAGGCCAAAGCCGCTTGGCAAGGCGGCAACATGGGCGCGAAAGATCACGAAGCCGAGATCGTCGGCAAGATCAACGCCGTCGCCGGTTACAAAGCGCAGTTCACGAAAGTCTTCGGCAAAGAAGCCGATCAGGACAACATCTTCCAGGCGATTGCGGCTTACGAACGCACGATCATCAATGGCAACGACGAAACTCCGTTCGACCGCTGGCAGGTCAAAGGCGATCAATCCGCCGTCAGCGATCAGGTCAAACGCGGCTACGAAGTTTTCAAATCAGCCAATTGCAACAAATGCCACGACGGCCATTTGTTCACCGATCAGCAATTCCACAACGTAGGCATAGGCATGGACGCGCCCGAAGACAAGCTGGACAAAGGCCGCGTTGCTGCGCTGAAAGATTTGAAAGACGACGATCCTGAAAAGTTGAAATGGACGGGAGCGTTCAAAACCCCTACGTTGCGTGACGTGGCGAAATCGGCTCCGTACTTCCACGACGGCAGCGCTGCTACGCTGGAAGAAGCAGTTGAAATCATGACAGGCGGCGGCAAACCGAATAAGTTTCTGGACAAAGCCAACCTGAAGAAAGCGAACCTGACTCCGGCGCAAAAAGAAGATTTGATTGCCTTCTTGAAATCGCTGAGCACAGACAAGTGCAACGTGACTGAGCCGAAGTTGCCGTAGTTTGCAGCGAAAGTGGACAGGATTTACTGGATTCAACAGGATGAAGCGCATCCTGAAAAATTCTGTTGGCAACTGTTCAGCCTTACCGCCGCGTCAGCGGCGATTGAATTTAGCCGTGGGTTTCAACCCACGTTGAGCGTGGCATTTGGTTCCTCGTCGCGTTAGCGACGACTGAATTCAGCCGTCGCTAACGCGACGAAGGGGCATTCGCCTCTACCCGGCGTTGAAACGCCGGGCTAAAGTCAGCCGTCGCTACCGCGACGAAGAAGGCTGAGTAATTGAAGTCTGTGCGAATAAAAGCGGTTTGCTATCAATAATTTGAACGATGGTACGGAACCGGGAGCAGTAGCGACCGGGTTGGTTGAAGTAACACTAGCGAAAGTCCAGTCGCTACCGCTCCTGGTTCCGTGCCGAATTACGCACAGTCTTCTAGTAATTACTTTTGTTGATCCTGTCAGTTTTGTTTTTGGATATGACCAAAGCAGTCTTACAGTCTGTCTATGAAGAGACGATTCGTACTCAATACGACGCCATTCGCAGCGGAGTCGGCGTGCTGGATTTTTCGCCTGCTGGCAAATTGCAGTTGAGCGGCAAAAACGCCGTGCAGTTTCTGAACGGCCTGGTCAGCAACGAAGTCAAAGGTTTGCCGTTGGGCGAAGGCGTGTTGGCTACGTTTCCGACTTTGCAGGGAAAGCTGGCGGCGCTTTGCCGGATTTACAACACAGGCGAGAACTTGCTGTTGGAACTGGACGCCATCAACCGCGAAAAGATTTTCAAAAACCTGAACCGCTTCGTTCCCGCCGGAGAGTTTTTCGTCGCTGACGCCAGCGATTCGTTGGCGCTGATTTCCTTGCAGGGAAAACGTTCGGCGGAATTGATCGAAGCCTTGACCGGCCAGGCGACTGAAACGGCAGAGCACAAAATCAGCAAGCACGAGCTTGCCGGAACGAATGTCTTGATTGCCAACCATAGGCGTTGCGGCGAACCCGGTTTTGATTTGTTTGTTGAAACTCAATCTGCGGCGAAAGTACGCTCAGCGATTCTGGAAGCCGGAAAAACGTTTGGCGCGCGCGAAGTCGGCGAAACGGCTTTTGAAATCGCCCGCGTCGAAGCCGGGCAGCCGCGCGAGGGCGTTGACGCTGGCGAAGATTACATCGTTCTGGAATCGGAGCTTGAAGCAGCGGTCAGTTACACCAAAGGCTGTTATCTGGGGCAGGAAGTCATCGCGCGAATTCATTGGCGCGGCCAACCTGCAAAACGGCTCAGAGGTCTTTTGATTGAAGCAGACGTTTTGCCGCCGCGCGGAACGGAGTTGTTCGCCGTCGAAGGTCAGATGGCTGGCCGCCGAGCCGGAGAAATTACCAGCAGCGTTTTCAGCTTCGCGTTAAATCAAAACATCTCGCTCGGTTACGCGCATCGGTACTGCCTGGAAATCGGAACTGAATTCATCTTGAAACAAGGCGACGTTGAGCTTGGCCGCGCCAGACTGGTCGAACTGCCGTTCGTTAAATCGTAATGGAAGATCAAACAACAGACCCGGAATGGAATCTGGAATCGGCTGAAACGGCTTACAGCGTGATTGCGCGGTACGTCGAACACACGCAGATTTCAGGAATCTTGATCGCTGTGCTGGCCAGCGCGCTCGGCGAAGAGCGCGTTCAGCCGATTGTCGAAAGCGGTCACTGGCAAAGCTTTATGGCCAGCAAACGCGAACTGGCCGAAGCTAAAAAAGATATTGAATCGCTGACTGCTTTAATTGAAAAGATGCGCGGCGAAGCGCGCTAAATTTCGGAGTTATCAATCATGCCCACTTACGGAATCATCACTGTCGAAGAATTGAAAGCCAAGCTGGATGCTGGCGAAGCGTTGCGAGTCATTGACGTGCGCGAAGCTCACGAATACGCCGTCGCCAAAATTCCTGGAGCCGAATTGAAACCGCTCGGACGAATCATGCAATGGGCGCAAGAGCTTGCCGACAAAGACGAAGCGATTGTGCTGCATTGCCACCACGGCATGCGGTCGGATCGCGCTTGTCAGTTTTTGGCCGCGCAAGGTTTCAGCAACCTGAAAAATCTGATTGGCGGCATTGACGAATGGTCGGTGAAAATTGATCCGACTGTTCCGCGTTATTGATGGAAACTCTGCCCGAAGAATTTTTGCTCGGTGTTGAACTGTTTAACGACGGCAAATTCTTTGAATGCCACGAAGCCTGGGAAGCTGTTTGGTTGAAAGCCACCGGCGTTGAACGCGAGTTTTTGCACGCGATGATTCAGGCTGCGGCGGCGTTGCATCACGCTCAGCGCGACAATTGGAAAGGCGCAACCAGCGTTGGCAACCGGGCGATTGGCAAACTGGCAACGATGCCGCCTGTGATGATGCAAATCAGCACCACGAAGTTTCGGTGGTCGCTGGAACGTTTTTTGGCAACCTCTGGCGCGTTATTACCTCGCGTCAATTTACCTGGCGAAGACCTATGAACCTCAAAACTCGCATTGCATTGTTGTCTTGCTGGCTGGGTGTGATGGCGTTTTTCAGTTTTGTCGTGGCTCCTGCCGCTTTCAAGGTTTTGCCGACTCAGCATCTGGCCGGACAAGTGGTTTCGCGCACGCTGGGCGTGACCGAAATCATCGGCATGGTGATTGGTGGGATTTTGCTGGTGATGTTGCTGGCGGCGCGCGGACGAAAAACCAAAGCCTTCCGGTTTGAATTGCTCACGGTCGTGTTGATGACTTCCGCGATGGCGGTGTCGCGTTGGGTTTCAGCGCAGATGCACAGTCTGCGTTTGCAGGCTGGCGAACAACTTTACGCTTTGCCAATGAGCGACCCGATTCGTTCCAGTTTTGATCAATTGCATCAAGTTTCTGTGGCTTTGACCGGCTTTGCGATGGTCGCCGCAATTGTCCTGATCGTTATGCTGGTTCGCCGAACCGATGAGGCGCGCGGTAATGCCTGATCTTGATCCTGAAAAACTCAGCTTTGAATTTGTCGCCGGAACCGACAAACCCAGACTCGATGAATTTGTCGCGCGCGAACTTCCCAAAATCAGTTTGACGCGCATTCGCCGATTGATTGCCGAAAACGATGTGCTGGTCAACGGACAATCGTCGCTGAAAGGCGTTCGCCTTGTGGCTGGAGATCAAGTCAGCGTCAAAATCTTCGCCGCCGATAAATCCTCTTCCACTCCTGAAAACATCCCGCTTGAAATCCTTTACGAAGACGACGCGCTCATCGTCGTCAACAAACCTGTCAACTTGCTGGTTCACCCTTCGCACAGCGAAAAATCCGGGACGTTGTTGAACGGTCTGGCTTATCACTTTTGGCAAACTGCTGGCGAATCCATTCGGCCTGGATTAATTCATCGCCTGGATCGCAACACTTCCGGCGTGATCGTGCTGGCCAAAAACGAACGCGCGCATCGCACACTGTCGAAACACTTCCGCGAACGTTGGGTAAAGAAGTTTTATCTGGCTTTGGTCAACGGGCGAGTTGAACAGAACACCGGTGAAATTGACGCGCCCATCGGCTCGAAAGAGGGAAAAGACGTATGGCCGCGCTGGCAGGTGATGAGTGAAGCCGAAGGCGGCAAATCCGCCAAGACGATTTACAAAGTGCTTCGCCGATTCGCGGCGCACACTTTGCTGGAACTGGAGCCGCTGACCGGGCGAACTCACCAGCTTCGCATTCATTGCAATCTGATTGGCCACACGATTGTCGGCGATACGATTTACAAATCAGCCTTGAACGGCGCTGACCTGTTGGCAGCCAGACACAACCTTAAATACCAAATGCTGCATGCTTCACGATTGATCTTTCGCCATCCGGCTGGCGGCAGGGAATTGAACATCGAAGCTCCAATGCCGGAGCAAATGCGCGATGTGATTGCTGCGTTGTGAAAGCGATTGAAAGGTGTGGTGGCCCCTGTAGGATTCGAACCTACAACCAACGGATTATGCTTGCCGCTACGGCTTTCGCCGCGCTTCGATTTTGCAATCGAAGTTTGTGGTCTGGACTATCTCTTCACGTTACGTGTCTGCCGTTTAGTCTCTACACCTTCCTCACCATTGGAGAGGCTTGGCTCGGGATTACCATATCGCTTTCACAACTTAGGCTTCCCCGAATTTGACAGATTCTACAAACAAGCCTGAGAGCACTTTTGGATGTGCAATGTGACTTACCTGCAACCCATTTTTGAAGATCGTATGGGGGTCCACTTAGATCGTTCAAAGTCTTGAGTCCGCTGCTCTAACCATTGAGCTAAGGGGCCAATGTGTCTGATGACAACGAAGGGCATCTTAGTGGACGCTTGGAAGAAGCGTCAAGAATCTGCCCAAAATAAAAACTGATGTTACGCACCAAAGAATCGAATATTGGGTTTGACACGGTTTTCGTCCCGGTAGGGACGGTTGATATTAGCCCGGCAGTTCACTGCCGGGAAAAGCAGCGAATGAATCGGCGTCCTGTCGGGACGCTTGAGTTTCCGCCTGAGCAGGATTCAAGCGTCCTGACAGGACGCGGCAGAGAAAGGCTCTGCTACCCGGCGTTGAAACGCCGCGCTAATTTCAACCGTCCCTGCCGGGACGAAGAAACTGTCGAACGCTTTATTTGATCTGTCATCGCGTAACATCAGTAAAAAAGTAGTAGCGACAATTGGCCTGTGCCGCTTGTTAAGGAGTTTTGGATTCCTGCTCATTTGCCAGCAATGAAGGTTTGCCTTTGTGCTGAGCGCATCGTTCGCCCGGTTCTACCAAATGTCTGCATGGCGTTCCGCGCCGAGTTCTGGCGCCACACAAAACTTTCGAGCTTGATTGAATGGTTGCCGGTTTCAAGCTGCGATTGATGACGGAATCTTGTGCCGAAACAACAGGGGCAACGACTGGTTGCTGCCGACTTGGAGCTTCGCCGGTTTTGTAATTGAAGGCAAAGACTGCGGCAGAACCAGCCAACAACAGCACTGCCAGCGGCGTGAAGTAACTGCGCTGCCGCAACCGCGCCGCGCACTCATCGCAAAAATGACGCGGCAGAATTGGGAAGCGCGGCGAAAGCGGATTGCCGCATTCCGAGCAAAAATTGCCTTGATAAAAAAAGCTCTGCATTTGCTAAAACTGGTTTGAGTTGAACCTGTGGGGTGGCGCGGCGGAGTATAGCCCAAGCGTATTGCCACATGCACCAACGCGACTTATCATCGCCGCGATTTATCCCAAGCACTTTTTCACGGATCACAATTCCACCGGGCAGCCTGTCCCGGAACTTTTCGACTGCATTGAAGGAGAAAAAACTGATGCTTCGCATGTGTTTTGTCGTTTGCGTTGGTCTGGTGTTGGCAATGGCTTCGCTGGCGCAGACCAAATCGAAAACTGAAACCGTTCGCGTGCTGATTCAAACCGAACTCGGCGACATCGAAGTTGTTCTTGATGCCAAACGCGCGCCCGGCACTACCGAAAACTTTTTGAAATACGTTGACGCCGGGCATTACGACGGAGGCCGGTTTCATCGCACGGTCAAACTCAATCCCGACAACCAGCCGAACAACACCATCAAAATCGAAGTCATTCAAGGCGGCGTCAATCCCGAAAAATCCAAAGAAGGTTTCCCGCCGATCAAGCTGGAACGCACCAGCGTCACCGGGTTGAAACACAAAGACGGGACGATTTCGATGGCGCGCGCTTTTGCCGATTCGGCCACGTCGGATTTTTTCATCTGCATCGGCGGGCAATCAGATTTGGCCGAACTGGATTTCGGCGGCAAACGCAACGCCGACGCGCAAGGCTTCGCGGCATTCGGTCAGGTCGTCAAAGGCATGGAAATCGTCAAAAAGATTCAACAAGCTCCGTATAAGGATCAGGCGCTGACGCCTCCCATCAAAATCATCAGAGCCAAACGGCTATAACCATGGATTTTAAGAAAGGGAATTAACTACGAATAAACACGAATGCTCACAAATTATCTGGATATATTGGGACTATTTTTATTCGTGTTTGTTTGTGGTCATTCGTAGTTAAAAACAATTTCTTGAAAGCCGTAACTTTTCAGGAGAACCCCGAATGAAATTGAAACTATTCGCTGCTTCACTGTTCGTTTGTTTGTTGGCGAGCGTTGTATTCGCTCAACAATCCAAAGTCGTGGCCATCAAAGCCGGTCGCGTGCTGGACGTTCGCACCGGGCAGATGATTCCAAATGCTTTCATCTTGATCGAAGGCGAACGCATCACGGCCGTCGGAGCCAACGTCACGGTTCCCGCCGGAGCCGAAGTCATTGATCTGAAAACCATGACTGTGTTGCCGGGCTTGATTGACAGCCACACGCATCTGACGTTTTCGCCAGCCAACGCTGCGTCGTCAATCCGGCAATCCATCCCGCGCCAAGCTTTGATTGGAGCCAGGAACGCCAACATTACGTTGATGGCGGGTTTCACAACTGTTCGCAACGTAGGCGCTGGCGGTTATTCCGACATTGCTTTGCGCGACGCCATCAACGCCGGAGACATTCCCGGCCCGCGCATCGTCGCATCCGGGCCGAGTCTGGGAATCACCGGCGGGCATTGCGACGACAACTATTTGCCGTGGGAGTTTCACCACAAATCCGATGGCGTGGCCGACGGCGTCGAAGGCGTGATGGCCAAAACGCGCGAAGTCATCAAGTACGGCGCCAACGTCATCAAGTTTTGCTCGACCGGTGGGGTGCTGTCGCTCGGCGACGATCCGAAACATGCCGAATTCACTTTTGAAGAAATGAAGACCATCGTTGCCGAAGCTCACCGCTTGGGGCGCAAAGTCGCTGCGCACGCTCACGGCGGCGAAGGTTTGAAACAAGCGGTTTTGGCCGGAGTGGATTCCATCGAACACGGAACTTACATTGACGACGAAGGCATTCGGTTGATGAAAGAGAAGGGAACTTACCTTGTCCCGACGATTTATCTGACCGATTGGTTTTTGGAAAATTACCCGTCGCTGGGTTTGCCGCCGCAGATCGTTACCAAAGCCAAAGAAGTCATGCCCGCCATGAAAAAGAATCTTACGCACGCCATTCAGCAGGGTGTGCCGGTGGCTTTTGGAACCGACGCGGCTGTTTATCCGCACGGACTGAACGCGCGCGAATTCGCCGTGCTGGTGCGAATGGGACTGACACCGATTCAAGCAATTCAAACGGCGACGGTTCATGCTTCAAAGTTGCTCGACCGCGCTGACAGCATTGGCGCTGTGGAAGTTGGAAAATACGCCGACCTGATCGCCGTCGAAGGCGACCCGACCAAAGACGTGACCGAACTGGAACGCATCAAGTTCGTCATGAAAGGCGGCATTGTCGTCAAGAAATGAACTTCATCCACAAAGATCACGAAGAAACACGAAGATGAGCAGTTTTCTTTGTGTTCCTTCGTGACCTTCGTGGGTAAAAAACAAGGCAAAGAAAATGGACGTTCAGCTTTTTTCGATTCGGCAAATCCGCGATCAAATCACCGCAGCATATTCGCCGGTTAATCTGGCTACGGTGGATGATTTCGCCATTCGTCTGGTCAAGTTCCAGGGCGAGTTTGAACGCTGGCACGCACACGACAACGAAGACGAAAGCTTCATCGTGCTGGAAGGCGAAGTCCTGTTTCAAACTGAAACCGGGCATTTTTTGCTCAGCGCCGGGCAAGGCATCGTCATCCCGAAAGGTTTGCGCCATTGCCCGAAAGCTGCCAGCGAAGGCCCTATGCCGTTGGCTCTGATTATCGAACGCGCCGAAACCAAACGGCTCGGCGATTAAATTTTTACCTGTTGATTTTTGGAGGAACTATGAAACGTTTGCTCTTTTCCACTCTGGCGCTGTTGTTGGCGCTGGCTGTCTATCCACTCTTTCCATCAGTCAAAGGCGATTCCAAAAACGATCCGGTGGTTGTTGCGCCTGAAACCGTAGGGATGTCCACCAATCGGCTGGCCAATATCCGCTCGGTAATGAACAAGCACGTTGCCGAAAAACGCATCCCCGGTGCTTCGGGGTTGATCGCTCGCAAAGGCAAAATCGCTTATCAGGAAACTTTCGGCATGGCCGATATGGAATCCGGCAAGCCAATGAAGATGGACACGATTCATCGCATCTATTCGATGACCAAACCCATCACCGGCGTCGCGTTGATGATGCTTTACGAAGAAGGCAAGTTTCAGCTTAACGATCCGGTCGCCAAATACCTGCCTGAATTTGCCAAGATGCAAATCGCCATCGAAGAAAAAGACCCGCAAACCGGCAAGCCAGTTATGAAAACCGTTCCGGCCAAACGCCCGATCACTGTCCGCGACTTGCTGCGCCATACGGCTGGGCTGACTTACGGAGTGTTTGGCGACACGGTTGTAGATCGTGAATACCGCAAAGCTAAAATTCTGGGCCAACTGAATCTGGCTGATTTTGTGACCGATTTGGCGAAAATTCCGCTGCAGTACGAACCCGGCACTCGTTGGCATTACAGCGTCTCGGTGGATGTGCAAGGCCGTTTGATCGAAGTCCTGTCCGGCAAGCCCTTCGATCAGTTTTTGCAGGAGCGCGTTTTCACGCCGCTGGAAATGAACGACACGGGCTTTGTCGTCCCTGCCAGCAAAAAAGACCGCATGGCCAAGCTGTACACGCTGACCAAAGAAGGCCAGCTTCAGCCATCGCTGATTTGCTCCACGTCGCAGGAATGTATAGAGAAATTCCCGAACGCCGCGCCTTCGGTCTTTCAAGCTTTGGGCATGCAATCCGGCGGAGGCGGACTGACTTCAACGGCGTATGATTACCTGCGCTTCTGCCAGATGCTGCTGGACAACGGCCAATACAACGGCAAACGCTTGCTCAGCCGCAAAACCGTGCAATTGATGAGCAGCGACCATTTGGGAAGCATTCCAGGATTGGGGCCGGGAACCGGTTTTGGACTGGGTTTCGCGGTCAACAAATCTCCGGGCGAAGCCGGGATGATGGGGTCGCCCGGCGAATACAATTGGGGCGGAGCCGCTGGCACGAAATTCTGGATTGACCCGCAAGAACAATTGATCGGCATTTTTATGATCCAGATTCTGCCGCACACCGGATTGGAATACGGTTCGGAGTTCCGCGTGCTGACGTATCAATCCATCGCTGACTAATCGGTAGGCGCTCGGCCTTCGCGTGCTTGCTTCAAAGTGCGCGAAGGCACGTGCCTACCCAAAAAGGAGTCTTTTCAAGATGAGTTTGCCGGAACGATTGCCGACTTTTGACGAATTGCCGATCAAGCCGGATTCTCCGCCGCGTTCGGCGTGGGGAGTGTTTGGCGAAGACGATGAAATCGGAACGCTGAATCTGTTGACACCTGAACGAATCGCCGCTGCCGCGAAGCTCGTCAAAACCGGCGAAGTCTTTCCGATGAGTTGGGAACTGGAAAAGCCGAACCCGCCGTTGTTCAATCGCCAGTCTTTACAGCACACAGTTCAACGGCGGCGACGCAATGTGTTCGACGACATTTACGACAGCTTCAACACGCAATCGTCTTCGCAATGGGATGGGTTGCGGCATTACGGTCACCGGCAACATGGCTTTTACAACGGCGTGACTGAAGAGCAGATTGCCGACTCGGCAAATTCGATCAACGGCATTCACAACTGGGCGCGACGTGGAATTGCCGGGCGCGGCGTGTTGATTGATTTTCGCCGTTTTGCCGACGCGCACGGCGTCAACTATTCGCCCGGAGTTCGGTTCGGCATCACCGCCGAACAAATGCAGGCGGCTGCGGACTGGCAAGGCGTGCAGTTTCAAACCGGCGACATTCTGTTGCTGCGTGTCGGTTGGATTGAATGGTACAACTCGCTCAGCGAAGAGCAGCGAACCACGCTTGCCGAACCCGGCGGGATGCAGGTTGCCGGAATGACGCAAGGCGAAGAGTCGTTGCGGTTTTTGTGGGACAACCACTTCGCCGCCGTTTGCAGCGACAATCCCAGTTTTGAAGCCAACCCATTTCCTAAAGAAGACGAAGCGTTACACGACACCATCATCGGATTGTGGGGAATGCCAATTGGCGAAATGTTTACGCTGGACGCGCTGGCCGCAGCTTGTGCGGCTGATCGGCGCTACGAATGTTTTTTCACGGCTGCGCCGTTGAACAAACTGGGCGGCGTGGCTTCTCCGCCGAACGCCTTGGCGATCAGGTAATGTGAAGCCTATGCGAATAAAAGCGGCTTACCATCAATAATTTGAGCGATGGTACGGAACCGGGAGCGGTAGCGACCGGGTTTGCTTGAAGCAACACTTACCACAGTACCAGTCGCTACCGCTCCTGGTTCCGCACCGAATTACGCACAGGCTTCAGGTAATGTGTGGTTCGGGCGAAGACGGCCAATTCAAAAAAACACCCGCTGAATGAACCAAAAGCTTCCGGCCAGAATCACGACGACCGAGCCAATGGTTGCAACTCTCTCGGCCAATGCCGGTTTATTGCGGCGCAAGGTCATCAGCAACGCCGCCGCGACAATGACAATGCAGACCTGTCCGATTTCGACTCCCAGGTTGAACGAAAACAGCGACCAGCCCAATGCTCCGCGCGGCAAACCGAATTCCCGCAGCACACCCGCAAAGCCAAAGCCGTGAATGAAGCCGAAGAAAAACGCGATCCACGCGCGCACATCGCGCCCGGTTTTGCCGACCATTAAATTGTCTATGCCGACGTAAACAATGCTCAAGGCGATGGCCGGTTCGATGAGGCGCGCCGGAGGGCTTAACACATCCAACGCCGCCAACGTCAGCGTGATGCTGTGCGCGATGGTGAACGCCGTGACGATCAACAGCAATCGCCGCAAGCTTCCGCCCAGCAGCAGCAATCCGATGATGAACAGAATGTGATCCGGCCCGGCGAAAATGTGCTGGATGCCGCTGACCAAAAATCGCTTTACGACGGCCAGCGTGCTGTACCAATCGCCGGAAGCTCCGCCGAAGAAGTATTCAACGCTGGCGTGATCTTTGTCGGCGATGTCCTGATGCGTCAGCGCGTCGTCTTCGTAAACATTGATGAAGGTTTGATGCTGCGGATCGTAAGGGAACAGCGATGAACGAACAGTCAGCGAGATCGGCGTCGTTCTGGTTTGAAAGCGCAAGCGCAACGACAGCGCCTGTTGATCGGGAAGAGGCTGGATGTCGAGCAATTCAAATTCAATCGCCTGCCCGTCTGCCGTCAGCAGCAAACGAGGTCGCAGAAGAGTTTGAACCGCTTCTTTTCGGGAATTGGCCAGCGATGGTTCCAACAAAGACTCGGCGGGTGTGATGTTCAGTTCGTGGGCGAGGTCAATGACGTGAACGATCAGCGAGGCTTCTAACTGGCCTTGGTTGAGCCGCAAATTCAGATAGCTGTATGGCGCGGGGTGAGCGAAAACGGGCGCTGCCAATCCGACAACAATCGCAATCAGCAGCGCCACGCGAAGCAGTTTTGAACCAGTCACGGTTATTTCAGCTCAGAGTAAATCGCCGTGACGGCAGGTTTCAGGCGACCCAAATCGTAGCCTTTGAATTTTTCCGGCAACTTAAAATCGGCGACAGCTTGATCCACTGTCTTGCCAGCTTTCTTGGCTTCTTCGGTGGCGGCGACCACGGCAGCCATAAACTCACCATAAGCCTTCAACTCGCTCAAAGGCTGAACGGGTGAGTGGCCGGGAATGATGGATTCAACGCCTTTGATTTCTGCCGCCTTGGCCAGAGTTTTCGGATACTCCACTCCGCTGCCGCCGTTGCTGGTGTCAATGAAAGGCAGGCCTTTGGCGAAGGCGAACATATCGCCGGAGTGCATGACCTTCAACGCCGAAAACACGACGAAGCTGTCGCCGCTGGTATGACCGCGCCCGACGTAATAAAGGTCAATTTTGTCTTTGCCGCTGAACAAACTCATCTTGTCTTTGTAAGTTTTCGACGGCAAAAACTTTTTGTTTTCGGCAGGCTGGAACATCGGCATTTTTTCCATGTTCGTTTTGGTATTTTCCTGCGCGACGAATTCAACCGTGCCGGTGAAGGCGCTGTTGCTGCCGACATGGTCGCCGTGTGTATGGGTATTGATGACCATCATCACGGGTTTGGACGTGACAGATTTGATCTTGTCCAAAATTCCCGGCCCGTTGTTGGGCAATTTGGTGTCAACCACTACGACGCCTTTGTCGGTGATGAATGCCGCAGTGTTTCCACCGCCGCCGGTAATCATGTACAAATTTTCTTTGACCTGTTGGATGTCCAACGCTGTTGGTTGCTGTTGTTGCGCCGTTGCCAGCGAAATCGCGCCAACGAGCAACAGTCCGGACAGAACCGCAATTCGTTTCATAGAGAGCCTCCTGATTTTTATTTTTCAGGATCATATACAGCGATACCTGTAGACACAAGAACGTCGGCTACAATTGCGGCGTTGATTGAAAAACCAGAAACGAAGTAATCCGAAAAGCAATTGACGTCGAGCCAGCCGGACGGCTAGCGTACAGTCTGGTTCAACCACTTTTTTGATCTGAAAAGCAGGAAGCAGTGAATGGCAAAATTGATTACCGATATTCGTTGCGGAGATTGTCTCGACGTTTTGAGGCAGTTCGATGATGACAAATTTGACTTGATCGTCACCTCTCCGCCGTATGCTGACAGTCGAGACAAAACGTACGGGGGCATCAAACCTGAAGAGTATGTCGAATGGTTTTTGCCTCGCGCTCAAGAGTTTCAGCGCGTGCTGAAACCAACAGGCACGTTCATTTTGAACATCAAGGAAAAAGCCGTGAACGGCGAGCGGCACACTTACGTGTTGGAACTGATTCTGGCGATGCGAAAACTCGGCTGGTTGTGGACTGAAGAATTCATCTGGCACAAGAAGAATTGTTACCCTGGCAAATGGCCTAATCGGTTCCGCGATGCCTGGGAACGCTGCCTGCAATTCAACAAAACGAAAAAATTCAAGATGCTTCAAGATGAGGTTCGCGTTCCGATGGGAAGCTGGGCTGAAACCCGTCTTAAGTCTTTGGGCAAAAATGATGTCGTTCGGTTCGATTCCCAAGTTGGCAGCGGCTTCGGCAAAAACATTGCCAATTGGTTGGACCGCGATCTTGCGTATCCGTCAAACGTCTTGCATCTGGCGACAGAAAGCGGCAACAAACGCCACAGCGCGGCTTTTCCATCGGCGTTGCCCGAATGGTTCATCAAACTTTTCACTGAACCCGGCGACTGGGTGCTTGATCCGTTTCTTGGATCAGGGACAACGGTTGAGATGGCTGAAAAGCTGCAACGCAATTCAGTTGGCATAGATATTTTGCCGGAATACTGCGAACTCGCACGCTCACGCACTCAACAATCCAAGCTTTTGCTTGTTAATGGAAAAGCCAACCATGCCTGAAATCACCAAGCAGGAAATCGCCGAGTTCATCGAAAACAACATTCAGAAGTTTCACCGCCGCCGACTTGATAGTTTGGCAAAGCTCAAGCTCAACAAAATTCTGAAGCGAAAAAATCCCTATCTTTACAAAGCCAAGAACATCGTTATTGCACAGGATTTGGTGAAAGAGATTTTGGACGCTCATCTTTCTGCACAAGAAGAAGGTATCTTCGGCGACTTCCTTGAAGAGTTGGCAATCTTCATTTGCGGCAAGGCTTATGGCGGACGTAAATCTTCCGCCAACGGAATTGATTTGGAGTTTGAGCGAGAGGGAGTTCTTTATGTAGTTTCCATCAAGTCCGGTCCGAATTGGGGCAATAGCCGGCAGATCAGCAAAATGAAGGACGATTTCAGCAAAGCCAAACGAATACTTCGCACTGGCGGGCAAAACAAACAAGTTGAAGCCGTCAACGGATGTTGCTACGGCCAGGAAGCCAGCGAAGATAAAGGCGATTACTCAAAACTTTGTGGCGAATCTTTTTGGGAATTTGTGTCGGGACAGCCTCGTTTGTATCTGGACATCATTGACCCGCTTGGCCATCAGGCCAAAGAGCGAAACGAACTTTTTCATCAGGAATACGGGAAAGTCGTCAACGCTTTCACGAAGCAATTCATTGATGAGTTTTGCGACTCGTCTTTTCAAATTGATTGGGAAAAACTGGTTGCATTCAATTCCAGTCGAAAAACCAGAAAGGCAAACTCAGATGAATCGTAGAGATTTCAATTTCGGATTGATGGCGGCAACAGGAGCGTTGGCGTTGCCGCAAACTCAGGACAAGCTGCGCGTCAATGGCGGGCGGTTGAACCAGCACATGGCGGAACTCGCCGTGTTCGGCAAAACGCCCGAAGGCGGAACCAATCGCGTGGCGTATTCCGACGAAGATTTGAAAGCGCGCGAATACGTGATGGGATTGATGCGCGCCGCGAAGCTGGAGGTTTCGATTGACGCCGTCGGCAACTTGATCGGTCGTCGAGCCGGAAGCGATGCCAGCCTGAAGCCTTTGATGATCGGATCGCACATTGATTCCGTTCCGCAAGGCGGCAGTTACGACGGACAAGTCGGTTCGATGGGCGCGATTGAAGTCGCCCAGACGCTGGCGGAAAACAACGTCAAATTGCGTCATCCGTTGGAAGTCGTCATCTTTCAAAACGAAGAAGGCGGAACCATAGGCAGTCATGCCCTGGCCAAAGGTTTGACCGAACGCGAACTGAATCTGGTAACGAACAGCAAAAAGACCATACGCGAAGGCATCAAATTCATCGGCGGCGACCCGGACAAACTGGCCAGCGTCGTTCGTCGCAAAGGCGACATTGCCGCTTATGTCGAACTGCACATCGAACAAGGCGGCATTTTGCATCAAGAGAAAATCAACATCGGCGTGGTCGAAGGCATCGTCAGCGTCAATTGGTGGGATGTGACGATTGATGGTTTTGCCAATCACGCCGGAACGACGCCGATGAATCAGCGCAAAGACGCTTTGCTGGCCGCCGCGAAATACATCGAAGCCGTCAACCGCGTCGTCACCAGCGTTCCCGGTCGGCAGGTGGGAACCGTCGGCAAGATTCAATCGCTGCCCGGCGCTTACAACGTTGTGCCGGGAAAAGTGTTGACCAGTTTGGGGCTGCGCGATTTGGACGCTGCCAAAGTCAAAATGCTGTTTGAAAAGATTCAAGCCGAAGTTCGCCAGATTGAACAAGCCACCGGAACGAAGTTCGAGTTCAAACAGATCAACGAAACTCCGCCCGCGCCGACTGACGAACGCATTCGCCGTGTGATTACCGACGCCGCCAAACAACTCGGTTTCACGACAAAGTTGATGCCCAGCGGTGCTGGCCACGACGCTCAGGAAATTTACAACCTCTGTCCGGTCGGGATGATTTTCGTTCCCAGCCGCGACGGCATCAGCCACTCGCCGCGCGAATTTTCCACGCCTGAAGACATTACCAACGGCGCGAACGTGCTGCTTCACACCTTGCTGAAGCTTGATTCCAATTGGCGGCAATGAACGAGTTTGACGCGATCATTCTTGGCGGAGGCCCGGCGGGAATCAGTTCCTTGCTTTGGGCGAACTCACTAGGCTTGCGAGCCGTGTTGCTGGAAACGGCTGCGGAACTCGGCGGGCAATTGCTGCACATGGTTCATCGCGTGATTGATTATCCGGGCTTGATTGCCGACAGCGGACGCCATTTGCGCGACGAGTTTGAAACGCAGTTGCGCGAATTGAATCTGGATTACCGGCTCGGCTGTCGGCTGGAAAACGTCAATCTGGCTGAACGAACTTTGCGCTGCAACGATGAACCCCTGACGGCGCAAGCCTTCATTCTCGCCACTGGCGCGCGCAAACGACGGCTGGGAATTCCTGGCGAAGATCGTTTTGCCATCAGTGGCGGCGTCAGCTTTTCAGCGACGCGCGATCACAGTTTATACGCGGGAAAAAATGTTTGCGTCATCGGCGGAGGCGATTCGGCTGTCGAAAACAGTTTGATCCTTTCTCGTGTCTGTCCGCACGTCACATTGATTCATCGGTCAGAAACGTTTCGCACGCGCTCCGAATGGCTGCGCCAAGCTCGGCAGACGGCGAACATTATGTTCCTGACTGGCGTTCAACCGATAGCCATCGAAGGCGCTGAGCGAGTTGAACGATTGATTGTCGAAGAAATTCATTCCGGTAAGTTGCGAACGATTGCCACCGAAGGCGTTTTCGTTCGTGTAGGCATTGCGCCGAACACCGAAGCTTTTCGTGGGCAAATTGCGCTGGATGAAGCTGGGTACATCATTGCCGATCAACGGCAACGAACTTCTGCAGATTGGGTCTATGCGGCGGGCGATGTTTGCAAACCGGTTTGTCTGAGCGTGGCGACCGCCGTCGGACACGGCGCGATTGCCGCCAAAGACATTGCCGAAACTCTGCGGCAACAGGCCAAATCAAAGGAAAGACTTTGAAACAGGATGGACAAGATTTTTTTCAGAATGAACAAGACTCAGTCTTGGCTGGATTGCGTCAAACATTGATCGTCTTGTAAATCCTGTTGAAAATCTTGTTCATCCTGTTTTGAGCACGATGTTTCAATACTGCTTTTGCTGATTTAGTGGCTTCACTTCGGAATCCCAATGACGTTTATTGGCGGCGCGGGAAACAGCGGGTCAACATATTTTTTCAGCCAGGTGTGAAAACTTGCGCTGCTGAAATTCATCGCCACCGATCCAGGATTGCTGGTGACGGCGACGACGCTAACCTGCACGGCTCCGCCCGGAGGACGGCGGCTTTGGCGATGCGCCAGCAACTTCGCGGGCAAATACTCGGCGGCGCCTTCCGGCTTCAATTCAATTTCGTACCCATCGGGCAGCAATCGTTCGTGTTCCTGGCTGTTGTACCCGGCGGCATTGCCCAGCAATTTCAATCCTTCGCCGATCTTCGCTCGGTCATTGAACACGACCGGAGCTTTTTTGGAATCGCCCAGCGGCGTGATGCGAAGTTCGGCAATTTGCTCCGGTGCGATGCGATGGCGTAACGCCGACACCAGGGGCGCGTTGAAAAAATACGCCGCCACCAGCCAGGCCAACATCGCCACCGCCGAAAACAATTTCGGTCGCAGATCGGATTTTCCTTCGCCTGCATCGGCGCGCGTCGAGCGCAATTGCCAAAAGGAAAACCCCGCAACCAGCAACAGCGCAAACACACTGACAGCCAGCGGCAGCAAGTAGTTGTTCAGAATTTGGGACGTGGTTGGAAACATTATTCGCTCCTTGTTCAAGAAAGTTCAGCCAGCACTCCGCGCATTGTGGCGACCAGAAAATCGGCGTTGGATTCGTCAAACGGCATCGGCGGACGGATTTTGACGACGTTGTGAAACGGCCCGTCCGTGCCGAGCAAAATGCCGTAATCGCGCATGCGGTTGGCGACGAACGAAGCTTCTGCGGCGGCGGGTTCCAGCGTTTGCCGGTTGCGCACCAATTCGACGCCCAGAAACAATCCTGAACCGCGTACGTCACCCACCAGCGGGAATTGGTCAACAAACGGTCGCAATCCATCGAGCAAGCGGTTGCCGACTCGCAAGGCGTGTTGTTGCAAATTTTCGTCGCGGATGATTTTCAACACTTCCAGCCCGACAGTACACGACACAGGATTGCCGCCGAAGGTGCTAAAAAATTCCATGCCGTTGTTGAACGAATCGGCGATTTCCGGCGTCGTCACCAGCGCGCCAATCGGATGCCCGTTGCCTATGGGTTTGCCCATGACGACGATGTCCGGTGTCACGCCGTGATCCTGAAACGCCCAAAACTTAGTGCCAATACGCCCGAATCCGGTTTGCACTTCGTCGGCAATGCAAACGCCGCCCGCCGCGCGAACTGCCGCGTAAACCGACGCCAGATAATTTTTCGGCATGAAAATCTGCCCGCCGACACTTGGACAGGTTTCGGCGATGAAGCCCGCCAAGCCTTTGCTGTTGCGCTTGAGCTTCTCGATGACTTCCCGGACGTGAGCGGCGTATTTCTTTCCGGCTTGCGCGTCGCCGTATTTGTACTGGCCGCGATAACCATCCGGGATTGGCGCGGTGTGAACCCAATCGGGCGCTCCGCCGCCGCCGGGGCCGTCGTGTTTGTAAGGGCTGATGTCAATCAAGCCGGTGGTGTGGCCGTGATAGGCCGCTTCGAGCACGATCATGTCTTTTTGCCGCGTGTGCGCCCGCGCCAACCGCAACGCCAGTTCGTTGGCTTCGCTAGCGGAGTTGACGAAAAAGCAAACGCTCAACGGCGCGGGCAAGGTCGCGCACAAAGCTTCGGCGTAACGATTGATCGTGTCGTGCAAATAGCGCGTATTGGTGTTCAACACGCGCATTTGTCGGCAGGCCGCTTCAATCACGCGCGGGTGACAATGGCCGACGTGCGGGACGTTGTTGTAAGCGTCCAGGTGCTGCCGCCCGGTTTCGTCGTAAAGATATTGCCGCCAGCCGCGCACGACTTTCACCGGTTCGCGGTAGCCAATGCTCAAATTGCGGCCAATGCGTTCGCGCCGCACGGCCAACGTTTCGGCTTTTGTTGGCGCTTCCGGCGGAAAACATTCGGCGGGAATGCCAAGAATCAGATTCGGATCAGGCGAAAACTCGCGCCAGATTTCGCGCTCGCCTGCGTGACAAACGCCTGGAAAGTCACAACCCAGATCGAGCAAGTCCGTGATGATTTGAAAGTGCAGATGCGGCGTCCAACCGCCGTTGACTGACGGCGCACCCACTGAACCCAGCAATTGACCGGCTTCAAACTGTTGCCCGACGCGCAAACTTTCAATCGAACCTTCGCTCAAATGGCCGTAGAGCGTGAAAAACGACTGCTCGCCGAATTTGTGTTTCAAGATGATGACTGGGCCGTAATCCAGCGGTGCGGAGTTGTTGTTGAGCGCGTGAACTTCGCCCGCGAGCGGCGCATACACCGCCGAATCCGCTTCGACAAACAAATCAATTCCCAAATGCACCGTGCGCCGTTCACCCAAAGAAGAAGCCGATGAGTCGGCGTCGAACAGCGGCGTAACGTAAAGCATTCGCGCTTCGTCATACCGTCCCACGCCGACGTTGACGCCCGCCGCTTTCATCATTCCAAACAACCGCGCGGTCAATTTCGGTTCGCTGTTTTCCGCCGGATCGCCGCTCAGCAGCGGGCTGCCGACGCTGAGATCGAAAACCAACAAAGGCTCCGTTTTCAGATCAACATCAATCACAGACGCAATCTTCGCCGTCGCGTTCGTAGTTCCGCCTTCAGGCGGTCGGGTCTGTTTGCCGAGACTGCCGCCTGAAGGCGGAACTACGAACGTGTTTTCCGTGAATGTTTTCTTCAGGCCGCAAGCCTGCCGGAACGCAACTTCGGCGAAGCGCGGATGAATGTTTGCCAGCTTCGGCAAGGTGTTGCGGATCGGTTGTTGGCTGATGGAAAGGTATTCGTCGTCAGGACGCTGTTGCTGCTGAAACGCCGCCAGACAAACGCTGACGCAGAGCCGCAAACGAACCAACCCGAACAGCGCCGCAAGTTCAGCGTCGGTCAAAGGGTTTTCTGCGTGATAACCGGCGACCATTTGCGCGGCTACGGCCAGCGGATCGGCTTTATCGAGCACGGCGTAAGCAATGGCTACAGCCAGTTCGTTGATCGTGTGGCTGACGACCATATCGCCGAAATCCACCAAACCCGTGACGTGTTGATTGCGCGAATAAAGGTCTTCGCCGCCGCCGACCAACACGTTGTAATCGTTGGCGTCGTTGTGAATCGCGCTGCGGTGAAGTTGCGGCAACAAAGGTGCGGTGTGCTGTTCAAATTCGTCAGCCAGCGAGTTGACCAGTTGCCGCAATTCGGCGTTGGCGATCAGCGATTCGTGTTTGCGAACTTCGCGCAGGCCGTTGGCCAAATCCCAATGAAAATCTCTGTGAATGGCCGGGTGATCGAAGTTCGCCAACGCGCGATCCAGCTTGCCCAAACAAGCGCCGAGTTCGCCGAGCAGTTCCGGCGAATGCCGCCGCACAGTGCCGAGCGGAACTCCGTCCAGATGCGTAATCATCCAGGCCAAATGTCTGGCTCCGGTTGGCGAATCCATTTCGGCAAGCGTCTTGCCGTCGGTTGTCGAAACAACTTTTGGGCAAATCGAAAGCTGATCGGCGACGTGCTGCATCGCTTGTTGCTGAGCTTCCAACATTGCGCGGTCTTCGGTGGCGTTGGCGATTTTGAAGACGAATCGTTCGCCGGTTTCGGCAGTCAGCAAAAAATTTTGATCGCGCTCGCTTGGCAACGGCACGGCTTCGGCTGCGATGTTGAAGAGTTGCCGCGCAAATTGAATGGCTTCTTCCTGAGTGAAAGTTGGAGTGTGATGTAACAACGACATAAACAGTTATGCGGCTTGTGATGTTGAAGCCTGAGCTTCAAAACGATTGTTCGACGCTGACGGCAACAAGGTCATCACCAGCCTGCCAGCCGCCGCCAATCCGAACGCAACCAACAACGGCGTTGAATAACTTCCCGTCCATTCGCGCAACAGGGCGATGAAGTAAGGAAGCCAGGTTTGGCCGATGGTCATTGCCGGAAACAAAATCGCCAGCACGCGAGCCAGCGACGAAACCGAGTATTGGTCGGCGGCGATCAATGCCGTCAGCAAAAAATCGCTGCCCATCGCCAAACCAAAAATCACAGCGAACAGGTAAGGCGTCGCAGGCGCTTTGACAAACAAAAGCATCGGCAATGCCACGGCCAGCAAGACATAAGTCAATGTCAGCACGTGGCGCTTGGGCAATCGGTCAGACAGCCGCCCGACCATCAATCGGCCAATGGCGCTGGCAATCAGCAACACCAACATCGTCTGACTAAACGCCAGATTCAGTGCGTTCTGGTCGCTGAATCCGCTGTCTTTCAAAATCAGTTTCAAGTGTTGGCTAACGGCGGCAAAGGCTCCGGTCGAACAGCATCCGCCAATCAGCAAAATCCAGAAAGAGCGTTGGCGCAAAAACTGGCAAGGCGTCAGGGCTTTTTCTTCCGAAACTGGTGCAGTTTCGGCGTTGGTTTCGCCGTCGGGCAGCAAGCCCAAATCCGCAGGCTTTTCTTTCATCACCAACCAAACCAGCGGCCACGTCAGCAACAACAAACCGGCCATCAACTGCAACGCCAGACGAAAACCGAAGGCTTCGGACAACGGTTTGACGACAAAACGCGCCGACATCGCTCCGATGAAACTGATTCCCAGATAAGCAATCGAAAGCGCCGTGCCACGATGTTTGACGAACCATTGCGACAAGATCACTTGATGCGACAAGCCGCCGCTGAACACGTTGGCGACCATGTACACGACCCACAGCGACCAATACATCCAGACTGCGCCGTTCATTCGGCCAAAGCCAACCAGCACCAACGCCGTCAATCCGGTTCCGATCAAAATCAATCGGCGAGGCGGAAACCGATGCGCCAGCAGCGGCCCCACCCACAAAGTGGCAATGGTTCCCAGCGGCAATCCCAGCGTGATGGTCGAACGCGACCAGCCGAAACCGCCTTCGTTGATTGGGCGCTCGAAGTAATCGTAAAAAAACGGCATACCGAAATACGGCAAGCCCACCGCCACGCCCAGAGTGAAAAACGAGGCGGCCACGATTCGCCAGCCGTAAAACGTTGCGGAATTGGTTTGTCGAGTCATTGTGATTTTGCGTGAACGGTTACGAAGTCGGCTTGTCCGGCAGCGGCACGCTGGCGTGGAAATCCTGATAAAACCGTTCGACGTAAGTGGTCAGCAATTCTTCGATACGCGCGGGGTCTTTCGACGCGACGATCAATCCGGCGTGATGATGTTTGTTCATTCGCCAGACGATTTCCGGTTCGGTGTAAGCTGAAGTGTCGGGCCATTCCTGGCGCGCCAGCGAAGCGATGATGCCGGAGTAAAGATCGTTGGGTTTTGTCAGTTCGTAAGGTTTGTCTTCGGTGGCGGTTTCGATCTTCGCCCATTCGCCCCACAGGTTCAGCCCGGTGGCGGCTTCGATGGTTTCGGCGATGTTGGCTCCGCCGACGCGCGCGGCGATTTCCAGAAAGTAAAATTTGCCGTCGGCATTGCCTTTGATGAATTCGGCGTGCGTGACTCCGCGCACCAAACCCAAATCCTTGACGACTTCCTTGTTCATTTTCTGTAGGTCTTTTTCGTCTTTGGATTTTCGCGGCAACAACCGCGTGGTGAAAATGCCTCCGTCGTGGGCGACGTTCATCGGCGGAGCGCCGTATTTGCTGACGGCGGCGAACAACACTTTTTTGTCTTCGACGATGGAATCCACGTGAAAAACTTCGCCGGGCACGAACTGTTCCAACACGTAATTCGACTGTTCATCGCCAAGCTGTTCCAGCACCTGCCACAGCTCTTCCTGGCTGCGAATTTTCTTGATGCCGATGGCCGACGCCGACGAACGAGGTTTCAGCATCCACGGAGCGGCGACACGATTCATGTATTCGCGCATCTTGTCGTAATTGATGACCGGACAAAATTCGGGAACGCGAATGCCTTTGTTTTGCGCTCGAACGCGCATTGCCAGTTTGTCGCGGAAATATCGGCTGGTGGTTTCGCCCATTCCCGGCACGCGCAGATGTTCGCGCAAACTGGCGGCCATTTCGATGTCGAATTCATCCAGCGCCACTATGCGATCAATGTTCGTCGTTCGCGCCAGATAGCTGACTGCGTTGAACACGTGTTGGCGATTGGTCAGTTCCTGCATCAGAAAAATGTCGTCCAGATGGCCGCGCGGCCAATCGGCGTCTTTCAGGTTTTCGACCGTCAGCAACAACACGCGCCAGCCTTGTCGTTTGGCTTCGCGCATAAATTCCTGACCTTTTTCATAACTGGAAATGCAGAGAATGGTCATCTGGGATGAACCGGACATTTGAGTTTGCTCCTGTTGGTGATTGGATTTTGCGGTTGTTTCGCGCGCTGCGAAGGTAACACAGAGTTCGGAAAACAGGCGAGAGTTTCAAACCAATCTGGCCAATTGCACGCCTGCCCAGGTCGCTGCCAACCCCAACACCACACTGCCCACAGAATAAAGCAGCGCCGCGCCGGGTTTGCTGTCTCGGATCAGGTTTAGCGTTTCCAGCGAAAAGCTGGAAAAGGTCGTGTATCCGCCGAGCACGCCGACCAGCACCATCGCGCGAAGTTCCGGCGAAACCGTCGCGCGCGCGTCGAACCATTCGGCCAGAAAACCGATCAGCAAACTGCCTGTCAGGTTGATGAAGAAAGTGGCGTAAGGAAACTTCGGCGGTTCGCGCAACACGGCAGCGACCAGAAAATTCACTCCGAAGCGGAATCCTGTGCCGATGGCTCCGCCCAACAAGACCAGAAGCAGTTTGTTCATGGCAGCATGTCTTCTCGTATGTCAGCCAGAAACGGCAAAGCTTTTCGATATTCGTTCAGCGACGCCAGATCAATGTCCGTTTCGATCCAGCCTTCTTCGCTTCCGGCGTCAGCCAGCAGTTTGCCGCTTGGATCGAAAATCGAACTTCGCCCGGAGTGATACAACTTCGGATCGTTTCCGCACCGGTTAATTCCAATTACATAAGCCTGATTTTCAATTGCGCGAGCTTTCAGCAGCGTCAGCCAATGATCTACGCGAACATCCGGCCAACTGGCGATGACTGTAATCAAGTTGGCTCCGCGTTTGGCGGCTCGGCGAAAGAGTTCGGGAAAGCGCAGGTCGTAGCAGATGAAACTGGCTACGGTGAAGTCCTGCCAGTTGAACAGGCAAACATCTTCGCCCGCGACGTAAGCGGCTTTTTCTCCGCCCAGCGTGAACGGTTGCAGTTTGCAGTACCGGGCAAGTTCTTTGCCTTCGGGCGAATAGCAGACAGATTCGTTTCTTCCCAAACCACTGGCGTCTTTGGTAACGATGCCGCCAATCAAAAAGACTTTGTGTTCGGCGGCGGTGAGCGACAGGAAGTTTTGCGTTTCGTGCGTGTCGCTGTCGTGAATCGCCGCAACGTTCATGCTGAAACCCGACGCGAACATTTCAGCCAGCACGACCAGCGAACCGGTTTCGGGTTTGGCTCGGTCGAGCAGGGAAGTGATTTTGTCGTGATTCGGCGTTTTGCTTTCCCAGACCGAATCAATCTGCAAGCCATAAATTTTCATGTCTCAACTCCGGGTTCGTACCACGATCGGTGGGGAGATTTACCTCATCGCAACAACTCTAATGTAAACCGGCATAAAACCATTAGTAGCAAAAAAATATGACCTAAACCACAAGTTCGTGGCTTAAGTCATACATAAAACCTGTTGCGCGATAAGAGTTGAAAGTTTAGCTTGCCTTCGAAGGAGT
>CADECP010000023.1 GCA_902825875.1 uncultured Acidobacteriota bacterium | reverse complement strand
ACAGGCTTTTATCGCCTTTCGACCTTCGCGCCTTATCACGCAACAGGTTTAATGACAAAACCGGAACTGCCAAAATCATCGAGGAAATTCTTTTCATAAGATTTGCCCTTTCGAGTTGATCTTTTGTTTAGGCTGCCGCGCCTTTCGGCTTCAAGCGATAAAGCATTTCGCCCGCTTTGGGAACCAGCAAGATGCCTTCGGCTTCGCGGTCTTTCCAGTCGTCCGGGTTGATCGTGTCAGGGTCGAGATAACCGAGGTTCAGCCGTTCGCATCGCTCTTTGGGAATGCGCGTCGCCAGCGTGACTTTGATGCGAGGTTTTTCGACGCCGGTCGCAGGGTCGTAAGTACCAATGCCAGTCAGGTGCGTGCTGTGCGCGACCACGCCGAGCGGATAATCTTTGAACTTGTCCCACTGCTTCGTGAAATACTCCAGCACGTGATAGCCGAGTTCATCCAGAATCTTGCCGTGTGAATAACTGATTTCGTCAATGTGCGGCGCGTAAATGATGACTTCGCCTCCGTCGGCAATAACCGGCTCCAGTTTGTACATGCCTTTCGAGCCAGTCCAGATGTCGTCGTAAAGCTTGGGCATCACCGAAAGCACACGTTTGTATTGGCGATCCGCCCAAACGATGTGCAGCTTCGATGACAAATTGCTGGCGGCTTCCCACGCTTCTTCAGGCGAACCGATGTACAGACCGGCGAGCGATTCACCTTTGACCACCAGACTGAAGCAAAGCTTCGGATGGTTGATGAATTGCGCCGCGCGATCAATGACTTTGCGAACGGCTGTGTATTTCTTGCCGATGGTTTCGTAACTCGTCACCAGCGCGCCCAGCCAGTGCGAAAAGTTAATGACTTCGCCCGCGCTGATTCCCGGAAAGAAGTATTTGTTGCCGCCGGAAAAGCCAACGACTTCATGCGGAAAGGTCGGACCGCAAATGATGATCTGGTCGTAATCGAAAACCAGTTTGTTCAACTTCACGTTGACGGCTTCGTTCAGAAGCCCATCGCTGATCCGGGAAATTTCTTCTTTGGAAATCACTCCAAGCTCGACAAAGGTTTCCGGCAGTTCCCAATGATGATTGAAGATTTTGGCTTTGGCGTATTTGCCTGCGCGCTCTTCGGCGGTAACGCCAATTCGCTCGTTGATCGCCTCTTCGCTCATCGGCTGGTGCGTGCCGAGCGCGATCAGGTAATCCAGCGCGGCGACTTTTTCGCTGAGCAATTCGTGAAAGAGCCTGAACATCTGCCCAATCGGCGCGGTGCGCGTGCCGTCCGGAATAATAATGATGATTCGTTTGCCATCGAGTTTGGCAGCCGTCAATGCGGTGAGCATCAATTCGCGGATTTCGGATTCGGAAAGAAATTTGTCTGTGCTACCAGCGCCTATCAACATCCCTGTCTCCCCAAAAAATAAGTTGCAGTTGTCATTTGCGGTGATCGGCAAAACTCAATTGTCGCTCATTGGCATTCGCAAAATGAGAGTAGTGCCTTCGCCGGGAATTCCTTTGATTGTTATTTCGCCACCATAAATCTGAGCGCGTTCCCGCATTCCCAGCACTCCCAATGAGCGCGAATTGCGAAGATCATTTTCGGTCACGCCTTTGCCGTTGTCGTGAACCTTCAGCGTAAAAAAACCGCCGCCGGAACTGACCCTCACCCAGATTTTCGTAGCTTCGGAATGACGGGCAATGTTGGTCAGAGCTTCCTGATAAATGCGAAACACTGCGGTCGCTTTGCCACTTTCCATTTGAATTTCGTCTGTGGCGTTGGTCAGTTCGCAAGTAATTTGCGTTCGAGCTTCGAACTCATTCGATTGCCATTCGATGGCTGCCAGCAATCCCAATTCATCCAAAACGCCCGGTCGCAATTCCGCAGCAATTCGTCGAACCGTTTGAGTCAAACTTCCCAGATGCTCCAGCATCGTATCCACCTGCGGAACCAGATCGGGCTGTTTTTCCTGCAAAGAATCGGCAAGACGTTTTAGGTCAAATTTGCAACCGGTCAGGCGTTGTCCCAATTCGTCGTGAATTTCACGGGAAATGCGTTTGCGTTCTTCTTCCAGAACGTTTTGCAAATGCGCGGTCAGTCGGCGCAAATGTTCATGCGATTCATGAAGCTGCTGTTCAGCCAGGCGACGTTCGCGGCGTATCGAAGCTTCGCGGATTTCGCGCTCAATGGCTGGAACCAGACGCGGCAGGTTGTCTTTCATGATGTAATCGTGCGCGCCTGCCTTCATCGCCGAAACCGCCAGTTGTTCGCCGATGGTTCCTGAAACAATCAGAAATGGAATATCGAGATTTTTTTCTTTGACAATGCTCAGCGCCGCCATCGCGTCAAACTGTGGCAAGCGATAATCAGCGATGATGACATCCCAGTTCGGATTTTCCAGAGCTTCCGACAGCGACCGCGCATCTTCCACGCGGTACGATTCCAGGTCGTAACCAGCAACAGCCAGATGTCGCAAAATCAGTTCTTCGTCGTCGTCTTCGTCCTCAATTATCAGAACGCGGAGTAGTGGGTTCATGGATTATCCTCCGGTCAGTGGTGGTGGTTCATTCAATTCAAGCCAGTATTTGCTCAAGTGTTTGATTACTTCGGAAAATTGATCGAAGCCCAGCGGTTTGACTACAAAGCTGTTGGCGCCGGATTGGTATCCTTCGCAAACATCCTGCTCAACCTGCGAAGTAGTCAAAATCACAACCGGAATCAACGCTGTGCGCCGGTCGGAGCGAATGCGACGCAATACTTCCAGGCCATTGAGCTTCGGCAGTTTCAAATCCAACAGCATCAGGGCGGGCAACTGGCTTACATCGCGTCCGCTGTGAATGCCGGAGCCGAACAGGTAATCCAGAGCTTCTGCGCCATCCCAGGCAACGACCAGCTCGTTTGAAATCCGGTTGCGCTCAAATGCCAGTTGCGCCAGTTCGACATCGTCTGCGTTGTCTTCGACCAATAAAATCGCGTTTTGATTCATAATGGCACCTCATGAAAAATCGCGGCCACAGGCTCACGCGCCAATGGTGAAATAAAAACAAGCTCCTTCGTTGACTGCACCTTCCGCCCAAACTTTGCCGCCGTGCCGTTGAATAATCCTCAACACGGTCGTCAAACCTATGCCTTCGCCTTCAAATTCTTTTTTGGAATGCAACCGCTGAAACACTCTGAACAACTGGCTGGAATAGGCCATATCAAAGCCTACGCCGTTGTCACGAACAAAAAACGCCTGTTGCCCATCACCGGGCAAAGTGATCGAACCAAATTCGATTTTTGCCAATTCGCGGGTGGCGGTGTATTTCCAGGCATTGCTTATCAGGTTTTCTAAAACGATTCGTATCAATCCGGTATCGGCGCTGGCTTTCAATCCGGGCTGAACGGCAAATTCGACCTTTCTGCCTGAATTGGTGGTTGGCAATTCAGCAATCACCTGCTGCGCCAGTTCCGACAAATTGACATCGGAAAGATGAATTTCTTTTCGCATGATGCGCGACAACGACAATAGCGCGTCAATCAAATGTCCCATACGCTGGCTGGCGACGTTGATGCGTTTCAGGTAATGCAATCCCTGTTCGTCCAAACGATTTGAGTGATCGGCCAACAAGGCATCGCTGAATCCGCTGATGGCTCTGAGCGGCGCGCGTAAATCGTGCGAAACGGAATAACTGAAAGCCTCTAGTTCGTGATTCGCCGCCTGAAGCTGTGCCGTTCGTTCGGCGACGCGAATTTCCAACTCGGCGTTGAGTTGCTGGATTTTCTGCTCAGTCTTTTTCTGTTCGGTGATGTCGTCGCAAACAATCAATGCCACAGGTTTGCCATCGTCGGATTTCACGACTCGAACAAACTCTTTCACCCACATCAACGTGCCGTTTTTGTGAAGCTTGCGAAATTCCCATTCGGCAACTTTGTCAGGTTGCTGCAAACAGGCTTGGAATTTTTCGGCAACTCTGGCTTTGTCGTCTTCGTGAAAAACTCCCAGCACGGATTTTCCGACCAGTTCTTTTACCCTGTACCCAAGATGCTCGGCTCCATAACGATTGACGGACAACACAATCCCGTTGGCGTCCACGATGAAGTACATGGAGGGATTGTCTTCGTAAAGCGCGCGAAATCGCTCTTCGCTTTGTCGCAGCGCCTGTTCGCCGCGTTTGCGGTCGGAAATGTCCCGCATGATCGTGGACAGATATTCAATCTTGCCCGAACCGTTTCGATGGCCGATCAACACCTGAGAAACATCCAGTTCGCTGTTATCGCGTCTTCTCAACGAAGTTTCGCCCGCCCAAACGCCGTCCAACATCACCAGCGGCAATGCCTCTTCCCGATAAATCTTCCAGGCTGAATCCGGCAAAAAGTCTCTGACCTGTAAATCGGAGATGTTTTCGGATTCGTCAATTCCGAGCATCTTTCGCCCGCCACCATTCATAAACGGAGAATGCCCATCCACTTTGGAAATGCCGACAAAATCAGTCGTCAGTTGCAGAATTTCCGCCAGGCGTTCGACTGATTTTCTGGCCTTTTGCCGCTCTTCGGTTTCAATTGCCAGCGTCACGAAATCGGCAATCGAAGCGGCAAAGATTTCTTCTTCGGGCGACCAACGCCGTGCGGCGCCAACTTGTTCGTTACAAACCACGCCGATGTGCTGCCCCAGCAATCGTATCGGAGCATCCAGCATGGAAGCGATTCCCAATGGCGTCAGGTAATTTGTTGAAAACTCTTTGGTACGCGGGTCTCTGTGAGCATCGTTGGCTGCAATGGTTCTGTCTTCGCCCAGCGCAGCGAAATACGAGGGGTAATCAACTTCCGATAGTTCCACGCCGTCGCTGTGTTCCGCATTGCCGCGCTGATACAAATCCTGACACACAATCTTTGTCCGAGCTTCGTCGAACAACCAAACACTAACCCGCTCGACATCCAGCGCCTGCGCGGCGACTTCAGTAATTTCCCGCAGCGCCGCCTGCAATCCTTTTTGCTCCAGAATACTGCTGCGCGAAAGCCGTCCCAAAGCTTCGTTGTGCCGTTTCAATTGTTCTTCGCGCAATCGGGTTTGCTGGCTGATGTTTACCCGGTCAGAGATGTCGCGCACGATCCCGACCAGATAATCTTTGTTATTTTGCGAAAAATTGCTGGCGACGATTTCAACTGGAAAAACGCTTCCATTTTTCCGTCGGTGATACCGCATTGGGATTTTGTTTTCTCCCATTTGAAACGATTCAACGGTTTTTTCCGGTTCATCAGAAAGCTCTTTAATACTTTTACCTAACAGCTCTTCTCGTTTGTACCCGTATTGTTCGCAACCCGAAAAATTGACATCGGTAATGGTCAACGATTTGCGATCAAGCACCAAAACGGCATCGCTGGCGGCTTCAAAGATTCCTTTGTACGTCAGATCGCCAAGCCGCAATTGCTCTTCCAACCGCAGACGGTCTCGCAATGACCGACTCAGGAAATACGCAATTCCGATGGCAAGCAATCTGGCCGGAATTTCACGCGAAAAGAATCGTTCACGAGTTGGAGAACCGACGCCCGGCACAGCCAATAATTCCAGAAACTCATGCAACGTGATGAATCCGGCGGTCAGCGTAATAAAAACAAGGCCCCAATCTTTTTGCCGCCATACCAACACGGCAAACCAGACAGATGCAGTTGCCAAAAGAACAAATGACAAAATATGCAGAGCGCTCATAACCGTTATCCACCTTTGTAACTATAGCTGGGCAAGGGTCAGCCAGATTGAGAATGGGCATCTATCTTGTTGTCGCTTACACGCCGCTGAAGGCTGAAAAGCCGCCGTCCACCGGCACGACGATTCCTGTCACAAATGCCGACGCAGGAGACATCAGCCAAAGCACGGCTCCCAACAAATCTTCGGGATCGCCAAATCTCCCCATGGGCGTGTGGGCGACGATGCTTTGTCCGCGAGCAGTCAGACCGCCCGTTGTCGTATCGGTCAGCAACGAACGATTCTGCTCAGTCAGGAAAAACCCCGGAGCAACGGCGTTGACCCTCAGACGCGGCGAATACTGCTGAGCCAGATGCACCGCCAACCATTGCGTGAAGTTGTTGATTCCGGCTTTGGCCGCCGAATAACCGATCACGCGGGTCAACGGGCGCATGGCACTCATCGAAGAGACGTTCAGAATCACGCCTTCGCCTTGTTCGGCCATCTGCCGGCCAAACACCTGACACGGCAAAATCGTGCCCAACATGTTTAGCTCAAATACATACCGCAGAGCTTGTTCAGGCAGGTTGAAAAAAGTCAGATCAGGTCGCGTCGTGGCTTCGGGGCTGTTGCCGCCCGCGCCGTTTATCAATCCGTCAACTCGTCCAAATTCTTCAAGGACGGTTTTCACAGCTTGCTGCAAGGTGTCAGCCTGAAGCACATCGCCTTGAACAATAATCGCTCGTCCAGGCCCTTCCACTTCCGCCAACAGAGCTTCGCCTTTTTCCAGGCTGCGAACCAAAACGGCAACGTTCGCTCCACACCCGACCAAAGCCTTTGCCATTGCGCTACACAACACACCAGTGCCGCCGGTAATCACCACCGAACGACCGGTAAAGTCATACATCTTCAACAATTCTGAATGAGTCATTTTTTCCAGTTACACTCGCAGATATGTTTTTTGGTAAGCCTGTCTGGTTTTACCAACAGTACATTCATCCTACACGCTGATCGAAAAAACTGCACGTTCAACGAAACCTGATCGCTGATTTTCTGTTGTTTGATGGCTTGGGCGGCAATTTCCTAATCGTCGCTCAAAATTTGTCAGAACCCCAAAGCTTTCAAAATGGCTGTGCGTTCGGCTGGAATTTGAGTAAAAGCGTTGGCGTGATTTGATTGCAGTTCGACTTTGTGGCCGTTTTTGTCGGAGTAACTCAGAGTGCCGCGATGATAATTGACAGTGTAATCCGGGTCTTTCAAAACGTGGCCTGTCAAAATCGCAACGATGTCTTCGTCAGAATGAATGGTTCCGGCGGCGACCAGTTTTTTGATTCCAGCCAACGTCACCGCCGAAGCCGGTTCGCAGCCGATGCCGTCGCTGCCGATGACGGCTTTGGCATCGGCGATTTCCTGTTCAGTGACGAATTCGACTTCCCCGTCAGACCATTCCAAAGCGCGCATGGCTTTAGGCCACGAAACCGGATTGCCGATTTTGATCGCTGTCGCCATCGTGAAGGCATGCGGCACGGGTTCAAAATTCTCCGATTCCTTTTGGTCGCGGTGCTGCAACCAATGGCGATAAAGCGGATTCGCGCCTTCAGCTTGAATGATGGTTATCTTCGGCATCTTTTCAATCACACCGCGTTCCAGCAATTCGTGAAAACCTTTGGCAATGGCTGAAGAGTTTCCCAAATTGCCGCCCGGCACAACGATGCGATCCGGCGCTTGCCAGCCGCGCTGTTGCAGCAATTCAAACGCAATTGTTTTCTGCCCTTCCAGGCGAAACGGATTGACCGAGTTCAGCAAGTAAATCGGCGTTTCGTTGGCAACCTCGCGCACCAAACGCATCGCGTCGTCAAAATCGCCTTCAAGTTGCAAGACCTGCGAACCGTAATCCAACGCCTGAGACAATTTGCCCAGCGAGATTTGCCCGGAAGGAATGAACACGTACGACTTCATCCCGGCTCGCGCGGCATAAGCCGCCATCGAAGCCGACGTGTTGCCAGTGCTGGCGCAGGCGACGCTGGTCGCTCCCAATCGTTTGGCTTGAGTGATGCCTGTCGTCATTCCCAAGTCTTTGAACGATCCGGTCGGATTCATTCCCAGATGTTTGAACGCCAGCCGATTCATTCCGGCAAAGCCAGCCGAACGCGGAGCTTCCCAAATTTGCGTGTTGCCTTCGCTCAAAGTGACGATTTCGGATTCGTCAGCGTCTGGCAGAAGTTCACGAAATCGCCAGACGCCGCTTTGGTCAACGGCTTTGGGCGAAGCGCGTCGCCAATCCCAAACGCTCATCAGGCGCTCGCCTGTAAATTCATTGAGTTCGTAAACGACATCCAGCAAGCCCGAACAGCTTGAGCAAGTGTAAATTCGTGAGGTGGTCGGAAATTCCGTTTGGCAATTGATACAGCGAAGAGAAGGCATTTCGATAAATCAAAAGTCAAAAGGCAAATATCAAAAGTCAAAGATGGAAACCGACGTTGATCTTACTTTTGATATTTGCCTTTTGCCTTTTGCCTTTTGATATTTATTGAGAGGGTTTGTCCAATTCAAACGCGCGGTGAATGGCGCGCACAGCTTCGGCGGCTTGGGTTTCGCCGACGATGAACGAGATGTTGCGTTCGGATGAGCCTTGCGAAATGGCGATGACGTTGACGTTCGCCGTCCCCAAAGCGCCAAAGACTTTTCCGGCAATGCCAGGAGCGCCTTGCATACGATCCCCAACCGCAGCCACGACTGCAATCGAATCATCCACCACGATGTCTTCGATGTGGTTTTGCAGCAAGTCCAATTCCAACGACACGCGCAAAGCTTTCATCACGCGCGCTGCTTCCGATGAATTCACAACAAAACACAGGTTATTTTCCGAAGACGCCTGAGAAATCATCAGGATGTTCGCGCGCTCGGCGGCGACGGTATCAAAGGTTTTTGCCGCAATGCCGGGAATGCCTTGCATACCTTTGCCGCTGATGGCGATCAAACTGACGTTGCGAATCGAAGTGACGGCTTTGACTCCGCGCGAAGACGGATGCCCCGTGACGCTGACGCGCGTGCCGGTGTCAGTCGGTTGGAAGCTGTTCAAAATCAAAACCGGAATCTTCTGTTTGAAGGCAGGCAAAATCGTTTTGTAATGCAGCACCTTCGCGCCGTAATAGGCCAGTTCCGAAGCTTCGCTGTAGCTGATTTCGCGCATCGTCCGAGCTTCGGGGACTTCGTTTGGATTGGCGGTCATAACGCCGTTGACGTCCGTCCAAATCCAGACTTCATCGGCATCGAGTGCGGCTCCCAAAATCGAAGCCGTGTAATCCGAACCGCCGCGTCCGAGCGTCGTTTGCACACCTTCTTTGGTGGCGGCGATGAATCCGGTGACGACGGGAATCTCTCCGGCTTCGAGCAACGGCAACAATTTCTCGCGTGTTTGCTGCCGAGTTTCCGCCGTCAAAGGTTCTGCCTGTCCGAACTGATCGTCAGTGACAATCAATTCGGTCGCTTCGATTGGCCGAGAAGTCACGCCGCGTTCGGCAATCGCTCCGGCCAGAATCGGCGCGCAAAGCATTTCGCCCATACCCGAAATTGCGTCCAGCGTTCGCGGAGTCAATTCACGCACCATCGTCAAACCTTTGCACAAGGTTTCAAACCGCTCGAACTTTTGCCGCAACGAATCCAAAGCTTCGCGGCGACGCGCGGCTTCATTCGGCATCAATTGATGCACGGCTTGCCGATGCGGTTCGTACAACTCATCGCTGACAGTTTTGTGGTACTCACCGGCAACAGCGTTCTCTGCCGCCGCGATCAATTTGTTAGTCACGCCGCTCATCGCCGAAGTAACGACAACAACCTTGTGACCTTCTTTGGCGCTTTTGACGGCAAGCTCCGCCGCCTGCGCGATGCGCTCGGCGCTTCCGACCGAAGTGCCGCCGAATTTCATGACGATTAACATATCAACGCCTTTACAGAAGTCCTTTAGCAACCAACAACTCCGCATTCAACAGCGCAGCCCCAGCCGCTCCGCGAATGGTGTTGTGGCTGATCAGCGTGAATTTGAAATCGAAGATGGTGTCTTTGGAAATGCGTCCAACCACCGTCGCCATTCCGTTTTCGGCGTCCCGATCCAGCCGAGGTTGCGGGCGGTCTTGTTCGCGGCGCACGATGATCGGGCGAACCGGAGCCGTCGGCAGTTTCAATTCTTGCGGCAATCCTGTGAATGATTCCAGAGCTTCGATGACTTTTTCGACGGTCGCTTTCTTCTTCAATTTGACGCGAACGGATTCCAAATGACCGTCGTGAACGGCTACGCGGTTGCATTGCGCGCTGACCAAAAACGGCGCAGCAGTCAGTTTGGTCTTTGATCCTTTGCCCAAAATCTTTTGCGGTTCTTCTTCGACTTTTTCTTCTTCGCCGCCGATGTGCGGGATGACGTTGTCCAGAATGTCCATCGAAGCTACGCCGGGATAACCCGCGCCGGAAATCGCCTGCATCGAAGTCATCATGACTGCTTCCAGGCCGAAGGCTTTGTGCAGCGGAGCCAGCGCCATCACCAATCCAATCGTAGTGCAGTTCGGATTCGTCACAATGTAACCGGTTTTGAAACCGCGTTTTTTCTGTTGGTACGGAATGATGTCTAAATGGTCTGGATTGATTTCAGGTACGATCAGCGGAACATCAGGATGCATGCGAAACGCCGACGAATTGCTGATGACCGGAATGCCTGCGGCGGCAAACGATCCTTCGGATTCCAGAGCGATGTCTCCGGGCAAACTGGCGATGATGATGTCGCAATCAATTTGCGGCCTGCCGGGTTCGACTTTGCTTGGATACAAAGTCATGTCTTTGACGGATTCAGGCATTTCAAACGGCAATTTCCATTTGCACACATCGGCAAAGCGTTTTCCTTCCGAACGGTCGGAAGCCGCCACGGCAGTCACCTCGAAGTAAGGGTGATTGCGGAGCATATGAATCAATCGTTGGCCGACCGTGCCGGTCGCGCCCAAAATGCCTACACGTCTCTTTGCTTTCATTGTTGTAAACCTTTTTGAACTTTTATTTGGATTTTCGCTCAGCTAGAGGTAGTAAACACGCAAAAGCCCCGCGAGTGAAAACCGCTCGCGGGGCTTTGAGAAAACTCTGTGCGAACGAAGCGGGATGGTAGGTTTTGGTTCCGGGTTAGTCAAGAAAGCCACTTAAATCGCGCCATGCCCGTTGCCGAATCGAATCTTATTTTGTACTTTTAAGCGCACAGAAAAACGTCTCATTCAAAAAGGAGCAATATGCCTAGAATTCAACTCGATCAGGACGTCCGCCCGTTGTCGGAGTTTCGATCCAAAACCACCACCTTCGTTCAGCAAGTCCGCGAAACCGGACGCCCGCTGGTCATTACTCAAAATGGCCGCAGCGCCGCCGTGTTGTTGGATGTGATGGAATACGAAAAGTTGATGGAGCGCATTGAAACGCTGGAGGATGTGATTCAAGCCGAAAAACAAATTGGCGAAGGCAAAGGCCTCAGTCACGCCGAAGCTAAAAAACAGGCGCTGGCGAGGTTGAAGCGATGAAAATCATCTGGTCGCCATTGGCGCTGGAACGAGTCAACGAAATCGCCGATTACATTGTCCAGGAAAACGTCGAAGCCGCTGAGCGAACAGTCATCGAACTTTTCGGGGCAGTTGAACGGCTGGAAAAGTTTCCCGAATCCGGTCGCTTGGTTCCTGAAATCAACCGGCCAAACATCCGAGAAATCGTACACAGGAAGTACAGAATTCTGTACCGCGTTGAAGCCAAGCAAATCGCCATCCTGACCGTGCGCCACGTTCGCCAACAGCTTCAGCCAGGCGATATTGCTTAACGGCCTGCCTTGATTTTGGCGGAGATCATTCCCGCCGCGCGGTTGGCAATCATGGCCACGACAGCGTTCGGATGGCCTCTGGGAACGGCTGGCATGACGGAAGCGTCAGCCACCCACAATCCGTCTACGCCTCGAACCTGTAACTGTGGGTCAACCACAGCACGAGGGTCTTCGCCCATTCGGCAAGTGCTGGTTGGGTGGTAAACGGTTTGAATTTCAGACGCGAGCTTGGCCAGCAATTCAGCATCATCCGTGAGTTCCGGGCCAGGGAAAATTTCTCCTTCGACAAATTCGGCCAGCGGCGAAGTGGTCACAAGCTTACGAGCCAGCCGCGCTCCGAACACTGTGGCCGCTGCGTCTTTGCCTTCCGGGTCGGTCAGTAATCCGAAATCAATCAGCGGAGCGTCCATCGGATTCGAGCTTCGCAATCGCAAACTGCCGCGCGAACGCGGAGCGACTACGGCAACGCCAATGCTGACGGCATCCACTTGCGGATTTTCCAAACCCTGATTGCGCCATTCAAAGGGAGCCAGAATCAATTCCACATCGGGCGCAGTTCCGCGCGCTCCGTTGGATTGCGTGAAGGCAAATGCTTCGACGGCGTTGGAAGCCAGCATGCCTTTTTTGAAGAGCAGGTAACGAATCAGGCTGAGCGGCGATTCGGCGCTTTTGAGCGTGTTGGTTCCCCGCGTGCGAAAGATGGTGGCAACCATCGGATGATCCTGAAGATTCGCGCCGACTTCCGGCGCGTCGTAATAAACCGGAATGCCAAGCCGGTTCAGCGCATCCGCCGATCCGATACCGGAAAGCATCAACACTTGCGGCGAACCGAACGCGCCAGCCGCCAAAATCACTCCACGCGCCGAGAATGTTTTTTCAACTCCGCCTTGTCGAACTGTCACGCCTGTTGCGCGTCCGTTGGCAATTTCAACGCGCAACACCTGAGCTTCGCGGACGACTTCCAAATTCCCGCGCTGCATCGCCGGTTTCAGATAAGCGTCAAAGGCGCTGAAACGTTGGCCGTCTTTGTGAGCCAGTTCCGTCAACCATGCGCCTTCAAACGCATCGCCGTTGTAAGTCGGCTGGTCGCCCAATCCTGCTGCGCGAGCCGCCGCGACAAAGGCTTTCGACAATTGGTGAGCGTTCTTGTTCGGCGAAACCATCATCGGGCCGCTGCGACCGCGCGCGCCGTTGGATTCTTCGCCGAGCCAGCATTCCTGTTCGCGGAAAGTCGGCGCGACTTCTTCCCAGCCCCAGCCTTTTGCGCCAGCCGCTGCCCATTCGTCAAAATCCGCCGGATGACACCACTGGTGAATCTGCGCGTTCATGTTCGATGAACCGCCCAACATCTTTCCGCGCGGAGTGAAAACTTTGCGACCGTTGGCTGCGGTTTGCGGTTCGCTTTCAAAATTCCAGTCCAATTTGGTTTTGAACAACTTGGCAAACCCAGCGGGGATTTTGACAAAAGGGCTGGACGGTTTGCCTCCTGCTTCGATCAACGTGACTCGTAACTTGCCGGAACCGGTCAACCGCTCAGCGAGCACACTTCCAGCCGTCCCGGCACCCACAATGATGATGTCGTTCATAGCTCTCCTTATTTTGGTGATTACAGCTTCAGACGTTGCAGCGGCCTACCTGCAACTCTTTGGTCATAAAAACGCTGTTCGGGTCTTCTTCGTAATCTGCAAACGGCAAGCAGTACGTAAACCCAAAGCTTTCATACAGTTTCTGTGCCGGTTCAAATTCTCTCTGCGAACCGGTTTCCAAACTAAGGCGAATGTATTTGCGGAATTTCGCCTCGTTGATGATGTGCTCCAACACAACGCGCGCCACGCCTTTGCGCCGATGAGCCATCGCGGTTCGCATGGATTTCACTTCGCCGTGTGTTGAATCGAGTTCGCGTAACGCTCCGCAACCCAATAACTCATCGCCCTCCCACACCGTCCAAAAGGTGATGTCGTGCTGCTGCAATTTGGCAATGTCCAATGCATGCACGCTCTCCGGTGGAGAAATCTCGTGCATGTTTCTCAAGTGTTCTTCCAGCAAGGCTCGAATTTCTGAGCCGGATAAATCGTCAAGTTTGATCTGCATTGATGTCATCAAGCTGGCAGCAGTTCAGTGATTGAATTCAATCGCTTACCAATTGCGCGCTCCGCTATTTTCAAATCGTACGTGGCCTGAAGATTCAGCCAATACTGCGGCGATTGCCCCAGAGCGCGCCCAAACAACAACGCCAGTTCCGCCGTCACAGGCCTTGCGCCTTTCAGAAACTGCGAAATCCTGGACGGCGCGACGCCAATGGTTCGGGAAAATTCTGCTTGCGACAGACCAAGCTCTTCCAATGTCTCGCGTAAAAACTCGCCGGGATGAATTGGCGGTAATCCATTCTTGAACATAATTTTCTCCCTTCAGTGATAATCAACAATCTCCACATCAAAAGCGTCACCATCATCAAAACGGAAACATACGCGCCATTGGTCGTTGATGCGAATGCTCCATTGCCCTTTTCGATCTCCCTTCAACGCTTCCAAACGATTCGACGGCGGCAGTCGCAAATCCTCAATACGAGTTGCTGCGTTCAATTGAGTCAATCGTTTCGCTGCGCGCGAGCGAACTTCAGGCGGGAAATAACGCGATTTCCCCGTTGAAAAGAATCGCTCAGTCTCTGAGTCGGCAAATGATTGAATCATAAGAAACGTTGATTGCGGTTAAGCCGTCGCTACTTCGCCGACTGCCGCAGGCGATTCTGCGCCCTTGAATTCCAGCGCATCATCATCAATCGAACCATAACGAATCATCATCGTGTCGAAAAAGTAATTCTGGTACAGCCGCCAGGGTAACTTGGAACCTTGCCGAGGGAATCGTTCCATCGCGCGTTGAACATAGCCGGAAGTCAGATCGAGCAATGGCAGTTCCTGAACTTCGGGATCATTCAATCGCACAGTGACTTGGCGATAGTTGTGTTTATCCATGTAATTCAACATTCGGCAGACATACTCCGACAGCAAATCGGCCTTCAGCGTCCACGAAGCATTGGTGTAGCCGAAGACAAATGCTACGTTTGGAACTCCTGTCAGCATGCAGCCCTTGTAATTCATCGTCTTATTGAGTTCCACAGGCTGGCCATCCACCACCAGCGAAGCTCCGCCCATCGCAACCAAATCCAATCCCGTAGCCGTGATGATGATGTCGGCGTCCAGATGTTCGCCGGACTTCATCTTCAACCCCGTCGGCGTGAAGCTGTCAATCAGGTCCGTGACAATCGAAGCTCGTTGTTCGCGCAGGGCGATGAAAAAGTCTCCGTCGGGAACCAGGCACATCCGCTGATCCCAAGGGTTGTAAGGCGGCGTGAAGTGACGATCAACGTCGTAATCCGTCCCAAGTTCTTTTCGCAATTGTTTCTTGATGATGCCTTTCATCGTTTCAGGCCAACGTTGCGACAACTGAAAAATCACCATTCCGAACAAAACGTTTTTCAATCGTGTCAGCATGTAAACCAGGCTTTCCGGCAAAACACGGCGCAAGGTGTTGGCAACAATATCCGCCGAAGGCAGCGAAACCATGTACGTCGGCGAACGCTGAACCATCGTCACGTGGCTGGCAGTTTTGGCCATCGAAGGAATCAAGGTGACGGCAGTGGCTCCGCTGCCGATGACTACGACTCGCTTGCCAGAGTAATCCAAACCCTCCGGCCATTTTTGTGGATGAATGACCGTGCCTTTGAATTGCTCAAAGCCGGGAAACTCCGGCGTGTACCCCGCGTCGTATTTGTAATAACCGCTGCACATCATCAACCAATTACACGTGGTCAGCGTAACTTCGCCGGTTTCGCTGTGGCGGCTTTCGACTGTCCAACGCGCGGTTTCGCTCGACCACGAAGCTTTGACGACTTTTTGGTTGAAGCGGATTTTCTTTTCAATGTCGTGTTCGGCGGCGGTTTCGCGGATGTAGTTCAAAATCGAAGGACCGTCGGCGATGGATTTAGGTTCGCGCCAGGGTTTGAATTTGTAACCCATCGTGTACATATCCGAATCGGAGCGAATGCCAGGATAACGAAACAAATCCCACGTGCCGCCCATCGTTGCGCGGCCTTCCAAAATGGCAATGGTTTTGTTCGAGCATTCGCGCTGAAGGTGGCAAGCCGCGCCGATGCCGGAAAGACCTGCGCCAACGATCAAAACGTCTACGTAATTTGAACTTTGGTTTGTCATCGTAAATTCCTTTGTGGAGTCAGTACCGCGACTGGTAAGAAGCGTGTTGTCGAGTGACGCTCCCTACCGGTCAATGAGATTAAGGCAAGCAATTTGCAGAGAAGCGGTGGGACAGGTTCGTAACCTGTCCCATAGGAAATTTATGCTGCTGAAGCAGTGGGACAGGTTACGAACCTGTCCCACCAAGCCACAAGCAATTCCCTTGCCTTAATCTCATTGCCCTACCGGTCGCGGTACTGACTCCACATCACCGAGCGAACCGAAAGCTGCGCCGCGAAGTCCCTCCAATGGTTTTGCCCGTTTCATCCAGCGCGATTACCCGCCAGCGCAAGTTCGTATCTCCGGCTTTTGTCTTTAACCACGAAGGCGCGCGATATGTTCGCACAGGCGCTTTCAACACGGCGGAGTGAATCAGCTTTCCGTTATCGTCTTCGATTTCCAATCGGTACAGTTTGGCTTGCGGATTTTCTGACCAAACGAATTCCGCAATCTGAGTTGCAGCCAGCGTTGTACCGTCTTTCGGCAACAGTGACAAGAACTCTCCGGGAGCGGCGACATCTAGGGTGTTGTCTCCGCCGCCAACCACGTAACGCAAAACCGGCAGCGGGAATCCGGCAGCGGCTCCGCTGTTGACCGAACTGCGGCCAGCGCCAACCACAGACAAATCCGACGTGTTCAATCCGTCATCCGAAGCTTCGATTCGGAGCAAAATCAAATACTGTCCGGGAACCTGCGTCGGTAACTTCGATGCGTCAGGCCCTTGCAAAGTGTAACGTCCGCCCGAAGACAAAAACACGTTGAAACGGCTGATCTGCGTGAAGCGCGCTTGCGAACCGCGCTCTTCGACAGGCAATGAGCTTTCCGGCAACAGGTCGCGCTCATCCGGCAAAGGCTCGCCCGGACGAACGACTTCCCAACGTCCGCGCAAACGACCGGAACCTGTGTATTTGATTTCGGCCCGCACCGCCGGAGCTTTTTTGCCAGGTTCGATGAACAAAACTTGCGGCTCCTGTCCGCTGGCGGAAATGCCGGAGCTTCGGCCAAAACCAAGTTGCACATCGGTCAGCGAAAACGGCGCAGCAATGCCGTTGCCGGTCAATCGCATCGTCACAGGGATAAACTGATCCAGGCCGCCCGTCGTGCTGACAAAACGGCGCACGTAAAAGAACTGCGAATCTTCGCCTGCAGCGGCGGCTTGATACGCCTTGCGCGCCACCGAAGCCGGAACTGAAACGACATCGGTGTACCCGTTCGTTCCGCTGCGACGCGACACATCAAAGCGGCGCGGCAGCGTCCCATAAATAGTTCCCGGCACGCAGTTGAATCCAAGTGCAGGCCGCGCTGATTGAATGTCTCCGCACCAGGTGGTTTCCGCCGGACGGTAATCGCCAAGATTGCCGTAAGTCAGAAAGACCGTTGTCGCGCCCTGACTGTACACATTGGCGTTCGTCGGATTGACCCGAATAACGTTCGATCCAGGATCCGCCGCCAACGCAGTCACGGACAACAAAAGCAGTAAAGTTGTTGTTGAGATAATACTTTTCACGATGACTCTCCGCTGTCGCGTTCGTAGTTCCGCCTTTAGGCGGCTGAAGCCGCGCTGCCGCCTAAAGGCGGAACTACGAACGCGCTAAAAGAAAATAAAATTCAGCCCGGTGTTGAACGTGTTCAGCTTCGTCAGGTTGTTGATGTTTTCGACGAAGTTGTTGATTCGCGCGAATCGGTTCGAATAGCGTATGAAGTAAATCATCTGCACTTTCCTGAACTTGTCTTCGCTTTCGCGCGTCAGCCGGTAATTCCATTGCGCGTCGAATTCGTCGTTGCGACTGTTGGTCGTTCGCAGTAAATCGCCCGCTCCCAAAGTCGCAAACGTCATGTTCACCGATTGCCGAGTCGTCGCCTGCCAATTGGCTATAAAGCCCAATCGCAACGTGCGATTCGTGTTCGCCTGTTCGCGGTTGTTGGCGTCTTCGAAGTTCAAATCGAAGCTCAATTCCAGCGTAGGCATCGGCGTGAATCCGAAGCTGGCCGTGTGGACGAAGTTCCGCAAGTCGGCGATTTCTCTGCCGACGGCGCGGTTGTCTTGCAACGTGTGGTTCAGCCGATACGAAGCTCGATACTTTTCCGTCAACTGCCATTCGGCGCTGAACGTTTGGTTGATGTTCGCCTGATCGGGAATCGCTCCGGGTTGATCGAACCCGCCACCGATGGGAATGAAATCGGCATTGGCTCGCGTGCGTTCAAAGGTGTAGCCAATGCGCGGCAGCAGAATGTTCGGCACAGCCGCCGGGCGCAGCTTGAACAAATTCTGCGTCGGCGTGTTGATGGCGAAAGTGTCGCGCCGCGTGTTCGTCCGCAGAATTGTTTGAATGCCCGCCAGATTGTCGTTGAATCGAGTGTGCGAAGCCGTGAACGACAATTCGCCAAACGAACCAACGAACTCGACGATGTTTTGATTCAAATCCGGCTGAGCCGCTGCGCCTATGCTTTTGAACAGCGGATCAACTCGTTCGTGTTTGACGTTCAGCGTCAGGTTCAGCTTTTTTGGATCGGGCAAAGCGATGGCTTGAGCATCGGTTGTTTGTTGCTGCGCCGCCGCTTCGCCGGAAGCAGGTTGAGCCGCAGCCGGTTTCGCTTTAACGAAGGAAAACTCTTTCAACAGGTCAATGCTGCCTTCGGCATAACGAGCATTGCGCGTAGTGACTTGGGATTGAACAACGTTCGCCGCGTCCTGATTCAACAGCGGGTCTTCCGGGTTGAAAAACTGGCTGCGCGTGAAACCGCCGTCGAAACGAAGCCGTTCGGTTTTGTCTTTGGCCAACACGCGGAAGCTTGCGCCTTTGCTGCGCTCGCTGTCGTTGATGTTGCCTTGCGTAAAATTCTGCCGGTCAGCCAAAAACCAGGCGTCAACGGCTCCTGTTTCAAAACGCAAACTGCCCGGACGTTTGGAGAAAACTTCCAACCCGACGACTCCGCCGTAAAGACGATGCCTGGAATTTGCCAAGCCAAAAAAGTTGTCGAAACCTACGATATTCGTCGAATTCATCGCCGCCAACGAAACGTCCAGGTGTTCGCTGATCGGCACAGCGGCGGTAAACCCTCGACTGGCAAAGCTGTTAATCAAATGCCGCTGCGTGCCAAAACTGGAATGGCCAACGTTGAATTTGCGCGTGCCGTGTTGGAACTGCATCAGGTAAGACGACAATTCGACTCGGCGAGCTTTGTCAGCCTGTTCGCCGAATCGCAGAGCTTCGTTGCGAAAGCTGGAACCGACAATGTCGAATTGATGCTGCATGTTGAACGTGCCGCGAGCCATCTCGCTTTTCCACGTTCCCTGCAAGGTCGCGTCGGCAAAGGTTGGCCGTTCGGGTTTGTTGGAATCGGGAAAATGCGTTTCGGCAAATTGCGATTTGAAGCCAATGTTCAGCGAAGGCGACATCTCGAATTTGTCGAATCCGAAACGCCGCTTGACCGGTTCGACTGGAGTTTGAGCCTGTGCCGCAGTTTGAGAAGCGTCGGCAGTTTGAGTTGCTGTCGTTTGTTCGGCGGTCGCCGGTTGAATCGTTTCAGCGACAACAGGTGCAGCCGCTCCCGGCTTCGACGACACATTCAATTTGAAGCTGGCGAGTTCTTTCCAATCGCCGCTCGGCGCAACCAGATAAACCGTCAGCGTGGTTTCGCCTTCGGGCAGCGGAAACGGTTTGGGCGCGTGTTTCAAGCTATTGCCTTCGGCGAGAAACAAATCGGTCAAATCGGCTTGGCCAACGACGACGGCGATTCGGCCTTCGGCAGGCGAAGGCAAGCGGTTCAGCGTCAGTTCGATTGCATCGTCGGGTGAAACGGTTTTGCCGTCAAAGTCGGCCTTGACGGTCAAATCCTGTGAACGATTGGCGGCGACACTCGAACCAAGAGGAGTCAGTCCCAGCATCACCGCCAAACAAAGAGCGAGCGCCGGTACGAGTGAGAAACCGGCAAAAAATTTGTTGAGAGAACCGCGCATTTGATTTTCTCCTTCAGAAGTTCTGCTGCTTCTTACTTCCTTACTTTTTGGCTCCGGCGTTCGCGGGCATAGGAAACACGCCGCTTTTGCTGGCTTTGGAAGTTCCCTGTCCGCCTTCCCAAACGCATTTGCCCATCAACGTCAGCGTGTATTCGCGGGCAAAGACATCGTTTGGCATCTTCAGCATCAACGTGCCGGAAGTCATTTTTTCATTGAGCATCATTTTGACTTCACTGGTCGTGCCGTCTGTGTTGCTGCATTTCAACACGGCTTCCAGGTTAATCAGCCGAGCGTCGCCAGCAGTTTTCCATTGCACATCCACAGGGATGATGCGACCGGCTCCGTCGGGCGAAGGTTTGGCCATCGCGTCTTTTTTAGTGACGTTGACGATGGTGATTTCGACCGGCTCCTTAACGCCTTTAACTTTTTTGCCTTGCGCCATCGCTGGCAGAGCCAAAAACGACAGTGCGAACATTGCGACCAAAGCGACTTGAGTCAGTTTTCGAATCATTGTTTTGCCTCCTGTCAGGTTGATGAAAGTTTTCGCTTACTTGGCGAAGCGACCGGATTTGGATGTGCGGACTTTTCTGGCGACGCCTTCGTGGATGATTTCCGCCACCGCGGACAACGTGAAGCGTTCGGCAAGGATTCCATTGGCCATCGGCAAATCAATCGTGCAGGTCAGAATCTGCTGGTTTCCGGCGTTCGCTGCATTCCAGGTTTTCGTGCCTCTGGAAGTCGAACCGTCGCTATTGGTCGTCGTCAAAGCCCATTCGACAAACTGCAATTTGGCTCCGGCGGGCAGCACCAGTTTCATCTTGGCGTCCACTTGAACCGATTGGCCGACACCTTTTTTGGTCACTTCCAGAATGGTCATTTCCACTCGTTGGGACGACTTTTCTGCAATGATCGGTTTTTTGGTTTGTTTCTGCGCCATTGCGGTAATGGCCAGAGCCGAAATCATCATGATTGTTGTGGTGGTTGCCAGTGCGAACAGAATGCTTTTGCGAATCATTGTTTTGCCTCCTTGCGTTGGTGGGAACCAGTGGCTCCCGGTTGTTTGTTCAATTGACAGGCTGCTTCAGTGTGGACTGAAGCGCCTGCTCTATTTCCATCTCCCTCTTTCTCCTGACTACGGGCGAAAAATACCCGTCCGGTCGGTTTCAAGTCTTAAAGCCCGGTTGAAAGTTTCTTGAAAGTTGTTTGAAAAACAGGTCGGATAGCGGCTTTGCCCTTGATCTTTTTCTACCGCGCTCCGACCTGTATTTGGTGGGGGACGAAGCTATTTCGCCGCCGGGAACGAACCGGTTTTCATCTTGCTGGAAGAAACCGTTCGATTGCCGGTCGTCGCACATCGTGAGTTGATCTTCAGCACGAACTCTTTGGCAAAAACGCCTTCAGGCATAGGCAACATGATCGTGTCATTGTTGGCGGCCACCGAAAGCATCTTCGAGACTTTGGTCATCGAATTGTCGGTGTTCGTCGTGCTAAGCATGGCTTCCAGTTCCATCAGCTTCGCGCCGGGCGACAATTTGACCTTCCACTCGACTTTGACCGGAACCAGACGGCCCGCGCCGTTCGGATTCGGTTTGGCATTGGCATCGTTTTTCATCACGTTCAGGATCATGACTTCAGCGCCAAGCTGAATATCACCAGCGCCGCCATTGCCTTTGTCGCCGGGTTTCATTCCGCCGTGTCCCATTCCGTCGTTGTCTTTCATTCCGCCATTGTTTCCGGCAGGCGGCGTTGGACGCGGCAGAGGCTTCTTGCTCATTTTTTCGCTCGGCAACAGAGTTTGTGACTTTTCGGTGGTCTTTTTGCCAGCCACCTTTTCCTGTTTGGTTTTTTCGACAACTTCTTTTTCTTTAGTCGTCTCTTTCTGAGCCAGCACTGGCGTCAGCGTCAAAGCAGAGATGAATAACGATGCAGCAAATTTACGAATCATTGAAAAACTCCTTCTATGAATTGTTGTTGTTAAGTTCAGGCGAAATTGCTCTCTGAAGACTTCCTTTCGCCGTAATTCCAGTTCTTTCTCCCAACCACAAGCGCACTTTAGCCAAGCCGCTCACCTGAAATCTTGAGCGGCGGCTGAAAGTTTCTTGAAAGTTTTTTGAATAGCCGCTTGCTACTGCGCGCGATGCTGACCACGCTTTAGAACAGCTTGCGTTTGGCGACGACATCAAACTGGCGACCGTCGTTGGCTTCCATTTTGGCCGTAACGGTGGCCAACGCCTGTTTAAACCCATTCGGCGCGCCATTGGGCGGCAAAACCGAGCGCGTAAAACTGCGCGCTTGCGGGCTGGCCTGAAACACCTGAGTCGTTTGCGTGTTGTCGGGAAAAATCGTCGTCAAACTGACTTCAAATGATTTGATCCCGCTTCCCCCGTCGCCATTGATCGTCCAGTTGACCGACAGCAGATTGTTCAAGCTGGCCTTGAAATCGCTGACCGCCAGATTGACAACCGGCAGCGGAGCGGGCGGGAAAACGTCTTCACGAACTTCGGTAATTCGATCTATCAGATTGGTATTTCGATTACGGACGAATGCAACAACTACAACGCGAGTTTTCAGAATCGCCGAAGCATTGATCACTCCTATTTGCACGAAACTGAATTGCGTCGAACGGTCTGCCGGATTCCGAAGCTCACGCCCCTGTGATTTCTTCTCGACCGCTGGGCCTTTTTCCAGGTCGGCGGTGATTGTCACTGTGAAGCTTTCAACCTGGTTATTGGTTCCGACACCTGCCACATCCCAGAAAACAAAGGTGTTCAATCCGTTGATCTGAGTCGGTTTAATAGTGATGCGAACCGGCGCGGGCTTCGGCTGCGGAACCTGTTTCACCGTAACGGGAAAGTTCTTGACCGCGCCTTTGGCAAAAAGCTGGTTGTTGCTGAGGTCGCGGAATTTGACGGAGACTTTGGCGTTGATGTTGGTGAAATCGCTGGCTGGATGTTTGCTGACTTCGGCCAGAAACAGCGATCCGCCGGTGACTGCTCCAAAGCTCTTTTTTTCTGAAACGCCAGTGTTGTTGCCCAAATCGCCAATGACTTCGACATCCACAGTTTCGACGCGACTGCCCTGCGGAGCGAAAAATTCCCACTTCACTTCGGCAAAAACGTTCGCGCCAACGGTTCGCACTTTGGCCGAAGTCACGGCGACTTTTGCCTTGTCTCGATCAACCGGTTCAGCGACTTGAATGCCAATCGGCGCAGGCGAACCGTTGCCCTGATTTTTCTTTTTGCCTTGAGCTTGCGCGCCGGCGAAATTGGAAATGAGAATTGCGATGGAAAAAAGAATCGCGGTGAAAAGTTTTGATCTCTGCATTGCTTGCCTCCTTGTTAAATCAATCAGTCAATCTAAAAACCGGACGCTACGGCTTCCGGTCATCTCTCAACGCGACGAAAAATACTCAAACCCGCCACCTGAAATCTTGAAGCGGATTTGAAATTCGCGTGAAAGTGTTTTGAATGCTTCCGGTAGCTCAGGCGGCCATCTTGTGTGCCAGGACAAAAGCCCGGCTGGCATTTCACCCGTCGGTCAACAGTCAGATCACACGCAGACCGCCTGAGCTATCGGATTGGGCAATTCAATCGAAAAAGACCGCTTCCCGCAGAGCGGTACTCGCACCGCAGGTTTCAAGGAGGCTAAAAACTGCGGGAAGCGGGGTTGGAAAAGTTGAGCGATAGCTTGCCGAAACTTTCAATGACCTTTGCCTTGTCAGCATTGGTCAACATTGAAAGAAACTTTTTCAACTTTGAGTGAAGTTATTTGGCAACTACGCGGCCTTTGAGTTCGGCGACCACCGCAATCGGCTCTGCCTTGGAGCCTGACCGATTGCCCACCTGAGCGGGTTTAACACCAGCCGGATTCTCAAATGGGTTGACCTGTTTCAACAGCGATTCGCCAACCAGCGCCATCTCGCCGACATTGCCGTTGATCTGCGCCCGTTTGCCGGAAAGTGAACCGATTGCCGTCCTGACCTGTTCGGTGTTGAGCGGTATTTGAAAAGACTCTTTTTTGCCGTTCACTTCCACTTCGAGCGGTAGCCGTTCTTCGATGGCTCCGTTGGCTGGGTTGAAACTGGCCTGCCCTTGCCCAAGAAGACGAACACGAAAGTTTGTGCCTTTGGCCGTACGGCCGCTCCAGACGAAATCGCTTTTGATAGTTTTGCCACTTGCCAGGTCGGTGATGTTGAATCCGAAGCGAAGATTGGCGGTTACAGTATCCTTCACCACCCAACCGCCCTTGCCGTCCGAACCGCAAATGGAAAGTTTGATCTGGCCGTCAAAATCGCGCGGCTTGGTCACTGTGTCCGCAATGATCGCTCCGAATGCGACCAAAATAATCAGCGCAGTGGCCGTCACTTTTCTAGCTTTGGTTTTCAGCAGAGTAAATTTGAATTGCATGTTTGATCTCCTTGTTGAATACGGCTGGCGGCAAGGCGCACGCTTCCCTGCCGAACGTGTCAATCGGTGATTTGCAATGAGGCGATGAAGACGAGTGCCGCTTCTTCGCTTGATTGCACGCTGTTTTGAAAACGTGCGCTTTGCCGCCAGCTTGTGATTTGGGGTTATTTCTTTGCGCCGCCTATGCCCTGAAGAATGGCGATTCCTTGTGTGTCTTGTTTGATGAACTGTTCGCGGTTGCCGCCGCCGTTGATGTTCACCAGCACGTTGGCGATTTGCTGACCGGCGATTTTGTCCACTGACAATCGAACCGGGCGGAAAAGGTTGCCGACTGTTCGCGCGGTGTTTCGGCGTGTGCCGTTGGCGAAGATGACTTCCATCGAAACTTTGAACTGCCCCGCAGCTTCCGCTCCGCGAAGTTCGGCGATGATGTCGAAACATTCCTGTCCCGCAGCGCATTCCGTCGCCAGCCGAGCCACAGAGTTCAGATGGATCAGCTTTTTGGCTTGCAACGTGTTGCCACGCGCGCCTTTCAGCTTCATTTCGCCAGTGACGGCGTCGGTCGGTTGAATGAAATCGCTGAACGCAGTCAGATCGTTTCCGGCGGCAAACTTTGCCGTAATAAAAGCTCGCAATGAAGTGATCCGTGCTTGCTCTTTCGGCGGGTTGATCGCCGGTGGAGGCAGCGGTTTTGGCTTTGGAGTCGGAGTTGGACGAACCGGACGAATGCCATTACCGTTATTGTTGTTGTTATTGTTTCCGCCTGCATTGTTATTTCCACCGCCGTTGTTGTTTCCGCCGGAGATATTGCCTTCGCCAAATTTGCGCGGCGTTTTGTCGCCGGATTTGGCTTCAGTTGTTTTCGGGGCAGAATCGCTCTTGCTGCCTTTGGTAATCTCTTTGACCTTGCTGGCGGGGCCGATTGTTCCGGTCACTCCACCGCCGGGTTTTGCTCCGCCATTGGAAGCCAGCGGCAAATTGAATTTGAAACTGCCAAATCGTGCGTTGCCGCCAAACGATTTGCTGTCGGTTTGCGCTGTGCCGTTGCTCAGTTCGGCATCCACGCGAACGTCAAATCCTTGCACTTCCACGCCAGCAGGGATATCCACGTTCCAGCTCACTTCAGCTACATCGCCACCGGAAAGGCGGAGCTTGGTAATATCCACGACTGCGTTGTTGGCTTGTTTTTGCAAACCAATGCCGCCGGATTTTGCTTTTTTGTCTTGAGCCATTGCCGCCAACGGCTGCGCCAACAGCGCGAAAACCAAAATCAAACTGGTGAACAAACGATTTGTACGAATCATTGCGAGCCTCCTGTTTTGGGCGGGACAAGCATTAAACCTGTCTCGCTGTTTGTTTTCGCTGCTTGCGAGGGTTTGCAGCAGCGAACTTGAAACTCTCTCTCCTTCTCCTGACCTGCGTTTATCTATCAATCTTCCGTCAATCTTCCGTATCGTCCTTAGCGGTCTGGGCACGTCCCAGAATCTCAGCCGAATAAAGCGTCAACGAACATCCGACCGGATTGATGATCTCGTTCAGCGCGCGCGAAATGATCGTACCGACAGACATTGGCGAAGCCATTCCCCAAGCCATCGCGCCAATCAGCACCGCGCCAAAAACGATCCCGATCACCAAACCGGCTCCGGCGTGAGCCAGCGCCTTGCCCCAAACCTGTTTGCCAATCCACATCAACAACGCGCCCAGACAGCCGTATTCGACGCCTTTGATCAGAGCCAGCAACACAGGCGATCCTGCGCCGCCCTGAAAAACCTTGATGAATAGAGCTTCCTGCACTCCTTCGTGCAGGCTGCGCGCAACGGCAAAGGCCGCCGGAGCCGTCAACAATCCAGCCGCTCCGACCAACAGAGTTTGCGCTGTCGCGGCAAACAATCTGGTTGCGCCTCGCGCCAGCGCCAAGCCCATACAAACGATGACCGACCACGAAACTTTCTGCGTCAGATCAGCCAAAAACGGCTTGGCGGCCAATACGCTGCCGAAACTGGCCGCAACAATCAGAATCAAGGTTTCAACAATCAATCCCAGCAAAATCGCCATCCAGGCGACGTGTAACAAAGTGCGGCTCAACGAAGCTTTATCCGCCTTCGGCAACTTCGTCTCCGGCAGTTTTTCAGTGACTGCCGTGTAAATCGGATCAGGAACAGCATTGGTCTGTCTCATTCGGTTCACCTCCTCATTGCGAATGGGAATTTAGCCGGGACTGTCGGACAAAGTCTTAAAGCTGTTTTGAAATTAGCTTGAAAGTTTCCTGAAAGAATCCTGAATGATGTGAAAATTGCACAGTTTTGATGGCGAGTTTTGTTCGTTAATGGTACTTTTAGCCTGGTGGTTCTAAATACCTTCGGCGTTCGAGCAGCAATTGGGTAGGAATTTCCAGACTTCCCATCATTGGAATGACTGGCACAAGCAGGAATTGTCGGCGTCGGGCTTTAGACTACAATCAGAATTATTCAAAATCAGTCGGATTTGTTGTTATGGCCTATTTGAAAATAAAGCTCCCGGCCTTCATCGTCATCGTTTTGTTTTTTTCCGCCTTGCTGGGACTTTCGCGTCTTGTTTCCACTTCCGATGCCTCGCCCTTATCTGCTTCCCTTTCAACTTCAAGTGACCCCATTCCTGCTTCCACACCTTCCTCCGCTGGAATTGACCCTGCTCAGGCTTATCACTTGCGGTTCATGCTGAACAACTGGAGTTCCGATCAGGGGCTGCCTCAAAACTCTGTGGTTGATCTGGCTCGCACAAAAGACGGGTATTTGTGGATTGGAACTCAGGAAGGCGTATCGCGGTTTGACGGCATCAATTTCAAAACCTTCAAGGACCCGGAAGTTTGGGCAGAACAAGCCATTTTCACCAACGTCATTCTTGCTGCCAGCGACAGCAGTCTTTGGGCGGGAACCAGAGAAGGGCTGAATCAAATCAAAAACGAACAGTTCCGAACCTACACGGCAACATCAGGGCTTCCCGGAAAATACGTGACAGCTTTGGCAGAAGATCAATCCGGCACAATTTGGGTAGGCACGCGATCCGGAATTGCCAAAATAACAGGCGAACAAATTACAACTATCACGTCCAAAGACGGGCTGATTCACGACGACATCAGAAACATCGCCTTTACGGATGACGGCAGTGTCTGGGTTGGTTCAGACCATGGATTGAGCAGAATCAAAGACGGCAAATACGAACACTTCACACAGGAAACCGGGCTGACCAACAACAAAATCACCAAGCTTTTTGTCAGCCGCGACGGGGCTTTGTGGATTGGCACAGAGGGTGGCTTAAACCGGTTCAAAGACGACCTGTTTTCCGCCTACACCACCAAAAATGGATTGCCGAATAACAGCGTTTACTCGCTGGCCGAAGACGCCGAAGGAGCCTTGTGGATCGGAACGGGAACCGGGCTGAGCTACCTGCTTAACAATCAACTGGTGGATTATTCCAAAGCAGTCAACGCTTTGCGCGATCAGATTCACAGCCTGCTGGTGGATTATGAAGGAATCTTGTGGATCGGAACCAAAAGCAATGGCCTGTATAAGCTGAGAAAATCCAAGTTCAAAGTATATGGCGAAGCCGAAGGCGTCCCACGAGACGACATCTGGTGCGTGATGGAATCGCGCGATGGCAGCATCTGGATGGGACTTGGCGCAGGCGGCGGTCTGGCCAGAATGAAAGACGGAAAAGTCCAATCCTGGTCAATCAAGGACGGTTTGCCAGACAGCGAAGTCCTGGCTTTATACGAAACCAAATCCGGCGATCTGTGGCTGGGAACCGGTGGCGGTCTGTGCAATTTTCAAAACGGACGCTTTAATTGCCTTTCCACAAAAAACGGTTTGATTGATGACAAAGTCACTGCCATCAGCGAAACCTCAGACGGAAGTCTCTGGATCGGAACTTACAACGGAGTCAGCCGCTATAAAGATGGCAAGTTCGACAATTCGTGGAATCAGTCAGGGTTGGGTGGCAATTTGATTGGCGACCTGTTGGTTTCGCGTGATGGCAGCGTCTGGTTCGCAGGAATGCCAAATGGATTGTTCAGAATCAAAGACCAAATCGTTACCAGCTATTCGACAGCGAAAGGCATGCCCAATCAGCCGACGGCAATTTACGAAGACGCAGCCGGGCATTTCTGGATCGGAACCTACCAAAATGGTTTATGCCGAATGCGACCGGATGGAACCATTACCACGTATTCCACCGATCAGGGATTGCTGGAAAATCAGGTTTTCGACACGGTGGAAGACGGTTTGGGTTATATGTGGCTGACTTCCAATCACGGCATTTTCCGCCTTCCCAAACAGCAGTTCGATGATCTGGATCAAGGAAAAATTCCGCGTCTGACGCCAATCCGTTATGGAACCTCCGACGGATTGCGAACCGAAGAATGCAATGGCGGGTCTCAACCATCTTCGTGGATTACTCGTGATGGGCGAGTGATGATTACCACCATCAAAGGATTGGTCACGTTTGATCCGCGCTCGATTTTGGATGAATTTACTCCACCAAAAGTGGCTATCAACCTGATTAAAGCCAATAACGCCACAATCCCCGTCAGCCAGACGATAGAAATTGGTCCGGGATTGCAAAGCCTGGAGATCCATTACACCGGATTGAGCCTGATAGCGCCGAAAGAAATTCAGTTCCGATACATGCTCGAAAACTGGGACAAGGATTGGAACAATGTTTATGACCGACGAACGGCGTATTACACCAGTCTGCCGCCGGGCGATTACACCTTCAAACTTTCAGCCGCCAACGCCGACGGACGATGGGGGCAAACCTTTGTTGCGACTTCTATTCACGTCAAAAAGCTTTTCTACCAACAATTCTGGTTTTACTTCCTGTGCGCATCATTGTTGGGACTGGCGACGTTCGGTGTTTACCGATTCCGCGTCTCAAGTTTGAACGAAAATCTGCTGGACAAGATTGTGCGCTCGATGCCGATTGCGATGGCTGTGCTTGACGACAAAGATTCAGTCAAGATACTCAACAACCAGTTCACCAGAGATTTAGGCTACACCGTTGAAGACGTGAAAAACCTGAAAGAATGGTTCGGTCAAGCTTATCCCGACCCGGAACTTCGCCAGCGCGCAATCACCAGTTGGGCCAAGGCCGCGTCTTCGACAACTCCAAACGAAGAGCTGCGCCAGATTTCCAGAGAATGGCACGTCCGCTGCAAAAACGGCGCGGAGCTTGATCTTGAAGTCCGTGTCGCTCGAACACTCGACCGCCGAATCGTCACACTCAACGACATCACATTTCGCAAACATGCCGAAGAAGCTCTGAAAAATTCACGCGAGCAATTGCGCGAACTCGCCGCCCGATTGCAGGAAGCGCGTGAAGAAGAACGCGCCTTCATCGCCCGCGAAATTCATGACGAACTCGGCCAATTGCTGACCGGATTGAAAATTGACCTGAAATGGTTTGAAAAACGGTTGCCGCAAGACGCCGACAATTTCCCAATGCTGAAAGAAAAGATGGCTTCGATTCTGGAACTGGTGGACGAAACCATCGTCGCCATGCGCCGCGTCGCCACACAGTTTCGCCCCGGAGTGCTGGATACATTGGGATTGATTGCCGCCATCGAATGGCAGGCCGAAGAATTCAGCAATCGCACCGGCATAGTGTGCGAATTCAACGAACAGTTGCCGCAAAAATTGCCCAAGCTGGAATGCGAAACGGCTCTGTTCCGAATCTTTCAAGAATCACTGACCAACGTCGCGCGGCATTCGGACGCCACAGCCATCAAAGTCAGCCTGACCCGCAAAAACGGCTCCCTGACTCTGCAAATTCGTGACAACGGCAGAGGCATCACCGAAAAAGAAATCAGCGATCCGCATTCGATTGGCTTGCTGGGTATGCGCGAACGCGCACACATCTTCGGCGGAGAGGTTAAGGTTTCCGGCCTTCCTGGTCGAGGAACTACCGTTATCGCCACCATCCCGATTGACCACAAATCCGAAAAAAACAACGGCCACCCCGCCAGCATAAGCAAATCCGCCTGACACCTCGCCAACCAAAAATCGCTGTGCTATCTTTTGCGCCGTCATATTGGATTTACCAATTCCTTCACGGTCAGAATCGCTGATCGAGTTCATCAACAAGCAATCGAACTATCTGTCGAGGCACTTATGCGTCGAGCTATCAAACTTTTTGTCACCGGATTTTTCCTGACGACGGCTGTTTATGGCACAGCTTCCCTGCTCTCCTTTGCTTCTGCTCAAGCTCAAATAGATTTCAAACGCGACATCGAACCGATCTTTGCCGCCAGTTGTTATCAATGCCACGGGCCGAAAAAAGCTGCCGGGCAATTGCGACTGGATTTGAAAACGACGGCGATGAAAGGCGGCATCAGCGGAGCCAACATCATTCCCGGCAACAGCAAAACCAGCACGCTGCTGAAACGAATTTTGGGCGAAGGCGGCGAAGCTCGCATGCCAATGGGAGGCGATGCGCTGAAGGCCGAGCAGATTGAATTGATTCGCCAATGGATAGATCAAGGCGCTGTCTGGCCATCGGACGAATCCGCAACCCGCAATTCTCAATCTGCAATCCCGCAGCACTGGGCTTATGTAAAACCAGTCCGCCCGGCAATTCCACAAGTCAAAAATCAAAGCTGGGTTCGGAATCCGATTGATGCTTTCGTGCTGGCCCGGCTGGAAAAAGAAGGCTTAACTCCTTCGCCAGAAGCGTCGAATGAAACCTTGCTGCGCCGCGTGTATTTGGACTTGATTGGCTTGCCGCCAACCGTCAAAGAGATTGACGAATTCCTGGCCGACAAATCGCCCGACGCTTACGAAAAAGTCGTGGATCGTTTACTGGCGTCGCAACATTACGGCGAACGCTGGGCGCGTCCGTGGCTGGATTTGGCGCGGTACGCCGACTCGAACGGTTATGAAAAAGACAACCTGCGCGTGATGTGGAAATACCGCGATTGGGTCATCAACGCTCTGAACGCGGACATGCCTTTCGATCAATTCACGATTGAACAAATCGCCGGAGACATGCTTCCGAACGCGACGACTGAACAAAAAATCGCCACCGGATTTCATCGCAACACTCAGCTAAACACCGAAGGCGGCGTTGATCCCGATGCTGCCCGTTACGAAGTCATGGTGGATCGGGTTAATACGACCGCGACCGTTTGGCTGGGTTCGACGATTGGTTGCGCGCAATGCCACAACCATAAATACGATCCGTTTTCTCAGCGCGATTATTACAAGCTCTATTCGTTTTTCGACAATTCGGCGTACCAGATTCAAGGCTCTGAGGCATTCAGCAGAGTGGCTTATGAACCAACGCTGGAACTGCCCTCGCCCGATCAGGAAATCAAACGCAAGGAGTTGAACGATCAAATCACGAAGCTGGAAACGACGCTGAAAACTCAAACGCCGGAACTGGACGCGGCCCAGGCCGAATGGGAAAAAGGGATTCTTGCCGAACCTGCCAAATGGACGACGCTCGATCCGACTGATTTCAAATCCGCAGGCGGCGCAACGCTGACCAAGCTCGAAGACAAGTCCTTGCTGGCTTCTGGCAAAGACCCTGAGTTCGACGAATACATCATCAAAGCCAAATTGCCGTTGTCGAAACTTTCCGCTCTGCGAATCGAGGCAATGCCCGATAAGAGTTTGCCGCGCGGCGGGCCAGGCCGAGACCTGTACGGCAACTTCATTCTTTCAACGATTGAAGTCACAGCTTTCACCTTAGAGGGTGGCCAGCCGCTGAAGTTCACCGATGGCGGCTGGGACGACGGCCTCAGCAAAATTGATCCGAAGTCGTTTTTCAATTACGAGATGTTGAACGTCAGCGACCGTCCGCGCGGCTGGTTGATTAACGCGATGAACGACACGACTCGAATGATGCGCCAGGCTGCTTTCGCGCTCGACAAACCGTTCGCCTCGAATAAGCCGGTCGAACTGACAATTCGGCTGCGTTTTCTGGCCGGCGGTTTGTGCCAAAGCATTGGGCGTTTGCGCCTGTCTGTCACCGACAGCGAATCGCCGCTGAAGCTGGTCAACGTTCCCGCCGGATTGAAATTGGTGATGGCGAAATCCAGCCGCACCGAAAAAGAAAAACGGGATTTGTCAGCCAACTTCCGCAGCACGACTCCGCTGTTGAAAGCAGAGCGCGACCGATTGAAAGATTTGCAGGACGCTGCCAGAAATCTTGGCATCGTCACGGCGTTTGTTCTTCAGGAAAAACCGGGCTTTGACCGACCTTCGACCTGGGTGCGCGAACGCGGCAACTTTTACAGTCACGGCGACAAGGTTTACGCCGGAACGCCTGCGACCTTGAATCCAATGCCGGAAAGCGCACCAACCAATCGGCTGGGCTTGGCCAAATGGCTGGTGGACGAAAACAACCCTCTGACCGCGCGCGTGACCGTCAACCGTTTCTGGGAACAGTTTTTCGGACGCGGCATTGTCGAAACTTCCGAAGACTTCGGAACGCAAAGTTCGCCGCCTTCGCACCCTGAGTTGTTGGATTGGCTGGCCATAGAATTCATGGATGGGGGGACTGGGAGACGCGGGGACGGGGCGAAACCACCAACCACCAACCACCAACCACCAACCACCTCGCCTTGGAGTATGAAGCACATCCATTGGCTGATCGTGACATCTGCGACTTACAGACAGGATTCCGCAGTGAGCGCGACCTTGCAGGAACGCGATCAGTACAACCGGCTGCTGGCGCGCGGCCCCCGATTCCGCGTCGAAGCCGAAATGATCCGCGACCTGACTTTGACCGCCAGCGGATTGCTCAGCCGCAAACTTGGCGGCCCTAGCGTCATGCCTTCGCAACCAGAAGGCGTTTGGCGCAATCCGTACAGTTCGGAAAAATGGTCTGTCAGCAAAGGCGAAGATCGTTACCGCAGAGGTTTGTACACCTTCCTGCGCCGCACTTCGCCTTATCCGGCGATGATGACTTTTGACGCGACCAGCCGCGAACAATGTGTCGTTCGCCGCATTCGCACAAACACTCCGCTGCAATCGCTGACGCTGCTCAACGACGAAGCCGCGATGGAAATGGCACGCGCACTGGCCAAACGAATGTTTCTGGAAATCGAAGGCGACGTGCAAGCTCGGCTGAATTACGGCTTCCGGCTCTGCACAGGTCGCCACGCAAAGGCTGCGGAATTGGATCGGCTGGCGGCGCTTTACACACAACAACTGGCGAATTACAAAGCGGCTCCGCAAACCGCTGACCAACTTCTCAAAGGCGAAAACCGCGAGCTTCCATCGCCGGAACTGGCTGCGTGGACGCTGGTCGCCAATGTCTTGCTCAATCTGGATGAAACTTTAACCAAGCAATAACCATTCAACCCGTAAGGAGAAAATTCAACATGTCGAACGTCAACGCCAAGCTGCCCAAGCAACGCGCAATTCTGTTTTTGGTTTTGTTGTCAGCGATTGCTTTGATTGCTGCTGTAACCACCAGCGGCCAGCAACAGCAACCACCTCCGGCGCAACCGCCCTGGCCTTCGCCGAAAAAAGAACCTGTCGTCGTCACTCCGGGAGCCAAGCCCGGCGACGCGCCTTCGGACGCAATTGTTCTGTTTGATGGCAAAGACCTGTCCGGTTGGAAATCCTTGCGCGACGGCAGCGACGCCAAATGGGTCGTCAGAGACGGTTATATGGAAGTCGCTCCGCGCACTGGCGACATCGCCACCAAAGCCGAATGGGGCGATTGCCAGTTGCACATCGAATGGGCTACGCCGAGCGAAGTCAAAGGCGAAGGACAAGGACGCGGCAACAGCGGCGTGTTTCTGATGGGACATTACGAAGTTCAGGTGCTGGATTCGTGGCAAAACCCTACGTACTTCCACGGGCAAGCCGCTTCGGTTTACAAACAGCACGCGCCGCTAGCCAATGCTTCGCGCAAACCGGGCGAATGGCAGTATTACGACATCATCTTCACTTCGCCGCGTTTTGACGAAATCGGCAAAGTCGTTCGACGCGCTCGCGTGACGGTCTTCCACAACGGAGTGCTGGTTCAAAACAACGTCGAGATTTTCGGCGAAACCTGGAATGATCGCGCTCCACAATATGTCGCGCATCCGAACGTCGGCCCGCTGAAATTGCAGGATCACGGCAATCCGATGCGCTTCCGCAATATCTGGGTCAGGAAGCTGTAGACCAGTTTGTTAAGGGCTTAGGCAAATATGAGGAAATGGTTGAAAGACAAAACACGCCTTCTGTTTGCCGGTTTGTTTGTGTTTGGCGGTCTACTCGTGGGCGTCTTAGTTGCCAGCTTAGTTTTGCCAGCTAAGACGCCGCATGAGTTGTTGGGGTTAGGAGCAGCAACACTCCTTTGCTTGTTGTTATTTGCCGCAATGGCAATCTTCAACCCGGACAATGCCTTCACTTACGAACAAAGTCTTGAGATGCACATTCAGGAGTTGGAGCAGCAGGGATTGCTTGAATCAATCTCTTATCAAGCTAGACGCGCTTTTCAAGTGGAAGAGTTTGAAGATGAAGGCAGTCACTACTACATCGAATTGGAAAATGGCTCAGTACTCTTTCTTTCCGGACAATATCTTTATGAATATGAGCCGGGTGATAACAACAAGAAATTCAGTCAACCACGCTACTTTCCCTGTACTGAATTTACCGTGCTAAGGCGCTTGCCAGACAGACATGTGATTGACCTTCTTCGCCAAGGAAAAGTTCTTGAACCAGAGTTGTTGGCACCGTCTTTCAGTGATGAGGATTTAGACAACGACTGCTTTCCAGGGGACGGAACGATTATTACTGATCGTACTTATGACGCTATCAAACAGGAACGCCTGACAAGGAGATAGGCAATGGCACCTCAATCGGATTCCATTAGTTACATCACTCGCCGCCACTTTTTCAAACAAGCTGCCGGACTCAGCAGTGGTTTTGTGGCATTCGGCTCGCTATTGATTGACCTGTTCTCCACTGACCCGACTGGCGATAACAAACCGAAAACTTTGCTGACGAAAAGAACAGAATCCGTAAAAAGGCATCACCAATGGCAGGCCAAACTCGACCAAGAGCAATTCTTCAATGAAGTGTTCGCTCTTCAACAATCATTCACAGGAAAGCTATGAACTCGCAATCTGAACAACTTCAGGACATAACTCGCCGCCACTTTTTCAAACAAGCCGCCAGCTTCGGCATTGGTTCGATGGCGCTTGGTTCGTTGATGAACGAACAGCTTTTGGCTTCGTCGGTCAGCGCGATTGCGCCCAAAGCCAAACGAGTCATCTACCTGTTTATGGCCGGAGCGCCTTCGCAGTTGGATATGTTCGATTACAAACCGGCGCTGCAAAAACACGACGGCCAGCCGATTCCAGAAGAATTCATCAAAGGCGAGCGTTTCGCCTTCATTCAAGGCAGACCGAATCTGATGGGCACGCCGTTCGAGTTCAAAAAGTACGGCAAGTCCGGTCAGGAAATGTGCAATCTGTTGCCGCATCTTGCCAGGCACGCGGACGACATCGCCATCGTTCGTTCGATGAAAACTTCGCAGTTCAATCACGCTCCGGCGCAGATTCTGTTGGCGACCGGCCATCAGATTCCCGGTCGTCCGAGCATGGGAGCCTGGCTGAGTTACGGATTGGGCAGCGAAAACAAAGACCTGCCCGGTTTCGTCGTGCTGCTTTCAGGTGAAAACAATCCCGATGGCGGCAAGAGTTGTTGGGGCAGCGGCTTTTTGCCGACGGTGCATCAGGGAGTTGAGTTCCGCTCGAAAGGCGAACCGGTTTTGTTCGTCAATAACCCCGAAGGCATCAGCAGCGACGTTCGCCGCCAATCGCTGGACGCGATTCGAGACTTGAACCAGATCAACCGTCAGGCCATCGGCGACCCGGAAATTGACACGCGCATCGCGGCCTATGAAATGGCTTATCGAATGCAGACCAGCGTTCCAGAACTGACCGACATCGCCAAAGAACCGGCGAAAGTCCACGAAGCTTACGGCACGCGGCCAGGGCAGACTTCGTTTGCGAATAATTGTTTGCTGGCTCGGCGATTGGTCGAACGCGGAACTCGATTCGTGCAGTTGTATCACTGGGGCTGGGACATGCACGGCAACGGCGTAGGCGTGGACATTCCCACCAAGCTGCCGCGAATGTGCCGCGAAATTGACAAACCCATCGGCGCACTTCTTGACGACCTGAAACAACGCGGCTTGCTGGACGACACCATCGTCATTTGGGGCGGCGAATTCGGACGCACTCCGGTCAACGAAGCGCGCTCCGGTTCCAAGTTGCTGGGACGCGATCATCATCCGCGAGCCTTCACTTACTGGATGGCTGGTGGAGGCATCAAACCCGGCGTGACCATCGGCCAGACAGATGAGCTTGGTTACAACGTCGTCGAAGACCCGGTTGAAGTTTACGACCTGCAAGCGACTGTGCTGCACCTGCTGGGCATCGAACACACCAAACTGACTTATCGCTTCCAAGGGCGCGATTACCGGCTGACCGACGTTCACGGCAACGTGGTCAAAAAACTGGTGGCGTAATCGAACTCACATTATGAAAAAGCTGAAACTGATCTTCGCCGTCCTGACTCTTGTAAGTTTGGCGACAACGCTGGCTCTGGCGCAGAGCGAACAGAAATTTGCCGAGCTTGGTAATTTCAAGTTGGAAAGCGGCGAAGTCATACGCGATTGCAAATTGGGTTATCGAACCTTCGGCGCGTTGAACGCGGGCAAATCGAACGCTGTTCTCTTCCCTACCTGGTTTGGCGGCAAAAGCGAACAACTGGCTGGCAATTTCGGCAAAGACAAAATGGTGGATGACGCGAAGTTTTTCATCATCGCTGTGGATGCCATCGGCAACGGCATTTCGTCTTCGCCATCGAACAGCCGCAAACAACCTGGCGAACAGTTTCCGCGCTTCACCATACGCGATATGGTCAACGCGGAGCATCAATTGGTGGCGCAAACTCTGGGCATCAAAAAGCTGCACGCGGTGATGGGCATTTCGATGGGCGGCATGCAGACCTTTGAATGGATGATCGCGTACCCGGAAATGATGAGGCTGGCCGTTCCGATTGTCGGGACAACGCACCAGACGGCGTTTGATTTGCTGCTGTGGTCAACCGAACTTAAAGCGATTGAAGATGCGCGGAAATTCGATACTGCCGACAACGCCGGAGCCGCTTTGGTTGGACGCATTCACACGCTGGCATTGTTCACTCCGGCGTATCGAAATTCGGCGACTCCGCCGAAAGAGTTTGAAGCCTTTGCCAAAAAAGAAGAGCAGAATTACCTGGAAACGTTCAAAGCCGATGATTGGGCTTCGCAGCTTCGCGCGATGATGGCGCATGACATCAGCAAGAAGTTCGGTTCGATGGCGAAGGCTGCCAAAACCGTCAAGGCCAAATCGCTGGTCGTCGTCGCTCGACAAGATATGATGGTCAACCCTGACCCGGCAGTTGAATTCGCTCGATTGCTGAAAGCCCAAATGCTGGAAGTCAACAATGCCTGCGGTCACGTTTATGCAAGTTGCGAAGGCGACAAAGTAAACGCAGCAGTCGCAAAATTTCTAACCCAATAACCCTCTTTCGAGAAAGGAACCTGAAAGACAATGGAAGCAAATTCAAGACGTGATTTCATCGCCAAAAGCGCGGCAGGCGTTGCGATGACGGCGGCAAGCTGGAACAGAGTGCTTGGCGCAAATGACAAAGTTCGGCTCGGCGTCATCGGCACTGGCAATCGCGGAGGCGATGTCATGAGCTGGTTTTTGAAAGAACCGGATTGCGAAGTCGTTGCGCTTTGCGATGTTTACGAAAAGGCCATGCTCGAACAAAAAGAGAAGGCTGGCGGAAAGGCTCAAACCTATAAGGTTCACAATGAACTGCTGGCCAACAAAGACGTAGACGCCGTGCTGATCGCCACGCCGGATCACTGGCACGCCATTCAAGCCGTTGACGCCTGCAACGCTGGCAAAGCCGTGTATTGCGAAAAGCCGTTGACTTACACTTGGCAGGAAGGCCACAACATCATCAAGGCCGTCAACGCCAACAAAACGATCTTCCAGGTTGGATTGCAACAACGCAGCGGAACCCATTACGCCGAAGCCAAACGCGAATACTTCGACAACGGCAAGATCGGCAAAATCGCCATGGTTCGCACTTACTGGAACGGCAACGGCTATCACTTGAGGAAACCGAACTTCAAGGATCAACCTGCCGGATTGGATTGGAAACGTTGGGTAGGCCCAGCCAAAGCTCGTCCGTTTGACGCTCATCAGTTTTACAACTGGCGCGCGTATTTCGATTTCGGCGGCGGCCAAATCACCGATTTGTTCACGCACTGGATTGACGTGGTGCATTGGTTTTTGGGCGAAGAATTGCCGACGGCGGCGACGGCGACAGGCGGCGTTTATCATTACAAAGACGGTCGCACCGCGCCGGATACGCTTTCGATTCATCTGGAATACCCGAAAGAATGGATGGCGACGTTTGACGCGACACTGGTTCCCGGCGCGCGCGGAGCAGCAATTGAGTTTTATGGATCCAACGGCAGCTTGTTCATTGACCGAGGCAGATACGTTTATCAACAAGCGCCGGAACGCCGTCAGGCTCCGCCGCCAGCGATCACTGTGCAAGCCAAGAAGCCGCTGGAAGCCGAACACGTTCGCAACTTCCTGGACAGCATCAAGGCCAATAAAACGCCGAATTCCGACGTAGTCAGCGGCCATCGTTCGGCGCTGGCTTCAAATTTGGGCAAGATCGCGTACTTACAAAAACGCCGTATCACGTTCAATCCGGCAACGGAAAAAAGTTTTGTGTTGGCTTCGGCGGCACAAGCCAAGAAATAACGCTGTCACCAGTCAATAAACTGAAACGGCTCTACTGCTTGATTCACTCAGCAACAGAGCCGTTTTCGTTTCAACCGAATTCCGGCCCCAGAATCGCAAACTGCCGCTCTGGGGTTCCCGGACGACGGCCAGCGCCGAGCAGCATTCGTGTGAATGGGCGTTGTTCTCGAAAGCCTATAGCTTCCACCCAACGCAACCATTCCGAATCGTGATGAGCCGCGTCCAAAATGACAGGCCGCCCGCGCAACTCTTCCATCGCAGCGGAAACCAATTGCCGAACAGTTTCAACATCTTCGGCAACGACCGGCCCGATGTGAGCAAAGTTGAATCCGTGTCGCCCCAACACAAAGCCAGTGAGTTTGTCATCCTGCAAAATCGCCCAAGCCAATTCCGACGCTCCGTCAAACATACTCTCCAATACCCTTCGGCGATCCGCACCGAAAACCTTTCGATCCAGCGCGAAGACTTGCGGCCAATCGGCTTTCGTCATTCGCCGCGCTGAATTGGTTTGGTCGCAAACGAACGAATCAGCCACAACGGTTTCCATTCGGCTTAACCGGCATTCATCCACGAAACCGAGTTTCAAATAAACTTCGCGGCCAGCGGGCGTGGCGTCCAATCCAATCAGCGGGCAATCGCGCAACAGAAGAATCGCCTCGTTCAGCAATTGCGTCCCGATGCCTTGCCGACGCTCTGCCGGATCAACCAGCACCATGCCAATCCAACTGAAAAGGTTTTCGTAATTGACAGTCGTCACCGTACCAATGACTCGTTCGACTTTCACGGCAACCCGGCAATCAGACGGACTGAGATTCAAAAACAATTCCCAATCACGTTGAGTTTGATTCCAGCGCGCCAACCGGCACAGCGCCAATCCGGTTGGCAAGTCTTCGTGGGTCATTGCTCGAAACTGAATCGCTTCGTCAGGCATCGGCGTGTTTTTCTTTTCTCGGCAACAAAGAAATGGCCAGCGCGCCGAACAGCGCCAGGCCGATCATCAATGCAAAGCCTTTGGTGTAATTCGGATTTTGATCGCGCAATCGGCCAACCAGTTTCGGAACCCACGCTTCGGCCAATCCATCCACGACGATAATCAACCCCATCACGCGCCCCATCACGCGAACGCCGAACAATTCCGCCGCCATCAGCGGAATAATCATGTAATCGCCGCCCATCCCAATGCCGAAGACAATGGCGAACAGGTAAATCGCTCCGGGAGCTTGAATGAAAAACAGTAGCGGAATGCCTGCGGCAACCAGCAAGTAAATCGAAATCATGACGTACTTTTTCGGGAAACGATCTGCCAGCCAGCCCATCAGGATGCGGCCAACGTTGCTGGTGAACAGCACCAGCGCAATGACGTTGGCCGCCGTCGCCTGATCGAATCCGTTGTCGCGCGTCAGGTATAGTTTCAAATGCTGATTGGTTGCGCCGACGGCTCCGATGGAACACAAGCTGCCAATCGCCAGCAGATAAAACGAAGGGCTTCGCAAAATTTCGCCCAGCGGCGCAGCCGGAATCTGGCTTTGCTGGCCAAACTCTTCGGATTTGTCATCGGCCATCAACGTCAGTGGCAATGCAACAACCAGCATCAACACGCCCAAACACATCAGCGCCGTTTGCCAACCGAAACGTCCCGTCAACCACGAAGCCATCTTGACCGTGATCGCTCCGCCCAAGCCGATGCCCAAATAAGCAAAGCCCATCGCTTTGCCGCGCGATTCTTTGAACCAACGCGACAGCAAGACTTGATTCGGCAACGGCCCGGCGCACACGTACCCAAGCGCGTTGAAAATGAAGCAGGCGTAAAACAGCGGCAAGGTATCCACATACCCCAAACCGATGATCGAAATCGCGCCGAACAGAATGCCCACGATCATCAACCGCTTCAGGCCGAACCGGTCAATGATCCATCCGGCGGCAAATCCAAACAGCGGCAGCACCAAAGTTTTGCCAAAGGTGTTGCCAGACGTGACTTGTTCGCGCGACCAGTCAAACTCTTTGACCAGAAAGTCGTAAAAAAACGGCGGGCCGTAAAAAGCTATGCCAACCAGCGCGTACAGGTTCAGAAACGAAGTCAGTGCGACGATGCGCTGTTTGGGAGAGGTAAGTTCGGACATTGAGCACTCCTGAAGTTGAACGAATTCTCCCACGAAACCACAAGAAGTGGACACGAAGAGTTTTTAGACAGGATTTACAAGATTGAACAGGATGGTACGTGGGAGTAAATGGATTTCAGCGAGTTGGAGCCAATCTTGAATAATCCTGTAAATCCTGTCTAAAAACTTCTCCTCTTCTTCGTGTCTTCTTCGTGTCTTCTTCGTGTGGCTTCGTGGGAAAAATGATTTGGTTGTTACTGAATTTTTCCAGCCGGGCGAATGTTTTTGCCTTCGCGTTTGGTCAGTGAGTCGCCCAAATCCTGGCGGGCGCGTTCGACAAAAACCATCAACTGGTTGACGACTTCGGGATGTTTGCCGGCCAGATTTGTCGTTTCGCCGATGTCGGCTTCCAGGTCATAAAGCGACAATTCGATTTTCGGATATGAGTCTTTGCCGGGTTTGCCGTCGGCTCCGGGCGTTTCGATGAAACGATAAGTATGCGGCAGATGCAGTTTCCATTTGCCGCTGCGAACAGCTTGCAGTTCTCTGCCCCAGTAAAAATACAAAGCGTCGTGAGGGCTTTTGGCTTTTTGGCCAGACAGGATTGGCCAGATGTCGCGTCCGTCAATGATTCGATCTTTCGGCGTTTCCGCACCAATCAACTTCGCCAGCGTAGGCAAGAGATCAATCGTCATCACGGGTTCCCGGCTGACGGCGCCAGCGGGAATTTTTCGCGGCCAGCGAGCAATAAACGGCACGCGCACGCCGCCTTCCAATTCCGTTCCTTTGCCTTCGCGCAGAGGTTTGGCCGAACCCGCGTGATTGCCGTAACTCAACCACGGGCCATTATCCGACGTGAAAATGACCAGCGTGTTGTCATCCAGCTTCAACCGTTTCAGCGTCGCCAGCACCTGCCCAACCGACCAGTCAATTTCGGCGACCACATCGCCAAACAAACCGCGTTTGGTTTTGCCTTTGAATTTGTCAGAAACGAACAACGGCACGTGCGGCATGGTGTGCGGCACGTACAGGAAGAACGGTTTGTTTTTGTTGCGTTCGATGAAGCCAACAGCACGTTCGGTGTATTGCGTCGTCAGTTTGGATTGATCCGGCATCAACTCAATGACTTTGTCGTTTTCGATCAATGGCAAATCAGGATAAGTTCCGGTTGGATGGTTCGGCCACATGTCGTTGGAATACGGCAGCCCGAAGTATTCATCGAAACCATGTTGAGTCGGCAAAAATTGCGGCAGATGACCGAGATGCCATTTGCCGTAAATCGCCGTCGCGTAATTGCGGGATTTGAACACTTCGCCGAGAGTCGTTTCGTCCTGGTTGATGCCGTAATTGGCTTTGTGATCGAGCGCACCCGAAATGCCGATCCGATTTGGATAACAGCCCGACAGCAACGCCGCGCGCGAAGCCGAACAGACCGCTTGCGGAACGTAAAAACTGGTCAGCCGGATTCCTTCTGAAGCCAAACGATCAATGTTCGGCGTTGAGTATCCCATCGCCGCTTTGTTCGGATTGAAGCTGCCAATGTCTGCATAACCCAGATCATCAATGAAAAACATCACCACGTTCGGCGTCCGCATTTTGTTTGATTGAACCGCCTCTACAGACACGCGCCCAACAATCATCACACCAACCCACGCAGCCAAAACCACTACAGCAATCTTTCTCGTCATCACACTTGCCATCCTATTGTTCAAGACTAAAGTCTCCCGACTCCCGACTCCCGACTCCCGACTCCCGAATCACGAATCACGAATCACGAATCACGAATCACGTCACTTCTTAATCTCCTGAATCCGAACATTCCGAAATCGCGCGCGGCTATTTTCTCCCCAAGCGCCTTCGCCGCCGTGAACCTGCAAGCCAATATAGCCTTCGCGCGGATAGCGGTCGCGGCTGTCGCGGAAATCCGTCATCTTGACGCCGTTCAACCAAGCCATCACGTGAGCCGGTTGCCCTTCGATGCGAGCGCGCAATTTGTTCCAGTCGTCTTTCTTGAAATGCTTAACCCAGTCCCTGTTCTGCTGGATGAATCCGCCTTCCGCCGGAGCGTACAGGCTGCCGATGAATCCGTCTTTGCGGTAATCAATCGTGATCTGATACCCCATGCCGTCGTCGCGCACTCGCAAAAACAACCCGGTGTCTACAGGTTCATCGGCTTTGAATTCCAACTCGATTTCGTAATCGGAGTATTTCTTTTCGGTTCCGATCAAACCGCCTTTGTGGTCTTTTTCCTGATTGGCGACCAGCGCGCCGTTTTCCACCGCCCAGACGCCGCCGTTCCCTCCGTGGACGGCCATCAATCGCCAGCCGTTCATCGTCTTACCGTCAAAAATCTTTTGCCAACCTTGCGCGGTCGCCGCCAACACTCCCGCCAACACTGCAAACACAGCCGCTGCTAAAAACAGATTTCTCCGTGACATAAAAACTCCTTGGGGAAAGTAGCGTAACCTGCCGAGGTTGCGCTGATCTGACAAAGGGCGAATGGAAGCAACCACGCAACCTCAGCAGGTTGCGCTACTCCGGTCGCCGATTTTCATTCTTTTACAGAATGGTCAGAAATTGTCTGGTTGAAAGGAATTGAAGATTACAGCGCCGCGATTATGCACTGGCCTTGTAACAGCGTCCATAGCACGACTGCCCAAGCGCAAAACGCCGTGTTACACCCCGCGCGCTGTTTTGATCCTAACCAACAAATGTGAGGGTTGCGTGAATGGCTATTTCAACCGGTAGCAGTTTCGGCCACTACGAATCGCCGAAGGGCTTTCCGCAGCGCACGCCAAAGGCATCCGTCCATCGTGACTTGAAACCCGAAAACCTGTTTGTGAGCACCGATGGCCGCGTCAAGATTCTGGATTTGTGTGTTCCAGCCGCTGATCGGCTGGCTGGCCGACAATTTCTCGTACGCCCCGGTTTTCATTGCCGTGCCACTGCTGCAAATCCTGGCAGCGCTGGCAATTACTCTGCTCATTCCTCGCGTAGACCTGCTCAAGAACTGAAACCCGGAAAAGAACACATCGAGTTCAAGCTTCGCTCGGTAAGACTTGTTTTCTCCAGAGCGCCTGGGGTGTTGAAGTAACACTTGCCAGACTACCTAGATCGGTTTTCACTTTGGTGTGTGGGACAATTTGGAAAATTGTCCCACATTTACAGGCCAATTATGCACAGTCTTCGATTAACTGACGCCGTGGTTAAGCAACGTGAGTGCATAAAGCCGAGCGAAGTTGCAAAGCGAAAGTTACTCGCCTTCCTGCTGTTGCAAAAAGAAATCCACCAGTTCATCCGCCGAGTTGTGCATTTCGACGGTGAAGCGGCCAATGCGGCTGATGAAGTAGTTGAACATCCACACCGCCGGAATCGCCACCAGCAAGCCAAACGCCGTGGCAATCAAGGCTTCGGAAATGCCACCGGCAATGGCGGAAAAGCCTGTGGATTCCAACTCGTTCATTTTGTGAAAAGCGTCAATGATGCCGATCACCGTTCCGAACAACCCAACGAACGGCGCGGTCGAACCGATGGTCGCAAGCGTAGAAAGCCCGCGTTGCAGTTCGGCACTTTTGACCGTTGCGGCTCGGCGCAAAGCGCGTTTGGCTTTTCGCATCTGCCGCTGAGCATTGCCTCCGCGCTGAGCAGTCAATTCCTGCAAACCGGAATTGACGACCACAGCCAGATGGCTGCGGCGATAAGTTTGCGAAAGTTTGATGGCTTCTTCGACATGAGCCGAACGAAGCATTTCGGCCACGCGCGGAGCGAATTCGCGTGATTGTTTGGCGGCTGCGCTGAACGTCAAATATCGTTCCAACATTACGGCAATCGAATAGATGGACATGATTGTCAGCACGACCATCACGCCTATGCCGTACCAACTCATGGTTCGCAACCAATCCATCAACGAAGACGGCATCGCGTTGGGGTTGCCATCCTGCAAGGCCAGCGCGAACGAACCGGCCAGGCCAGTGAAATAATCAAAACCTTCCGTCAGAATCATCCGAGCAAACGGATTCATAAACTCACCTCCGAAGAAATTTGCATTGTTGGGATGGTTGACGCGCGCGCAGCCGAATCAGGCGCATCAGCGAATTGAAAGTTCGTGGCGTTAGACTCTGGTTAGTTGCGCAAGTTCCCGAAAGAAAACCTCCTTCTTCGTTGCGACTACGACGGCTTGCGGGTAAATTCCGCGCTGCAAATTCACCTTTCACTCATTGCACTGCTCCCATTCACCAAACGCAGAAGCAACCGAAGCGTGAATTTTTAGTCCCCCGTTAAGGAGAAAATCCATGCCAAGCTGGCAAATGCGACTGTTTTCAACTCTTTCCTACCTGATGATTAAGCGCGGCGGAAGCAAAGGCGCATTGAAGGTCGTATCGGAGGAAGAAGGTGCAAAGCTCGTTCGCAAGTTGTTTGAACCGCCTGATTTTCTGCGCCCGAAACCGCCCGGCGGAGTTCGCGTGACTCCGATCAACGAATCGGGAGTTCGCGGCGAATGGCTGGAAAGCAGCACGGCTGAACGCACGGTGTATTACCTGCACGGCGGCGGTTACGTGGCGTGTTCGCCCAAAACGCATCGTGGTTTCACGGCCAATTTATCGTTGGCGGCAAATGCCAAAATCCTGTCGCTGGATTATCGGCTGGCTCCCGAAAACAAATTCCCTGCCGCGCTCGAAGACGCCGTTGCCGGTTATCGCTTGTTGCTGGAAAAAGGCGAGAATCCGAAAAAGATCGTCATCGGCGGCGATTCAGCCGGTGGCGGTCTGGCAGCAGCGACCTTGATCGCCTTGCGCGAAGGCGGTTTGCCAATGCCTGCTGGAGCTTTTTTGCTGTCGCCGTGGACGGATTTGGCCGCCACCGGAGATTCAGTGGTCACCAACGACCCGGTTGATCCGATGCTGTCCGGGAAACTGGCCAGCCAATTGGCTGTGCTTTATCACGGCGAAACTTCGCCCACCAATCCGCTGGCTTCTCCGTTGTATGGCGATTTGACAGGCTTGCCGCCGCTGCGAATTTACGTCGGCGATACGGAAATCCTGTTGGACGATTCGCGGCGCTTTGCCGACCGCGCTCGACAGCAAGGAGTTTCTGTTGATTTGCGCGTCCGTAACAAGATGCCGCACGTCTGGCCGATCTTCGTCGCTTTTGGAATTCCCGAATCCAAAGCGGCGCTCGGCGAAATCGTTGAATTCATCAAAGAGCGAACTTCGCAACCGCAAGCGAAACAAGCTGCTGCATAACAACATCAACTGGGCAAACTAAACTTATGAGCAATTCTACGAATCAACTGGTCGTCGTAGTTGGCGCAGGTCCGGCTGGCATTTACGGCGTTCGTAAACTGGCCGAAGCCGGTCACGAAGTCATCATTCTGAACCGCGACATCAAACCCGGCGGACTGGTCGAATACGGCATTTATTTCAACAAGCACAAACTGAAAGAAGGCGTGCGAAAACAGTTCCGGCAGATTCTGGCCGACCCGCGCATTCATTACGTCGGCCACGCCAAAGTCGGCCAGCAAGCCGATCTGACTCTGGACGAATTGCGCGACTGGCTGAAACCATCGGCAGTGGTCATCGCTTCCGGCGCTCAAGGAACCAAAGCTCTTGGAATTCCCGGCGACGACGCCGTTGGCGTTTATCACGCCAAAGATTTGGTCTACCACTTCAACGGATTGCCGGAATTCACCAAGCGCGATTTTCAAATGGGCGACCGCGTGGCAATCATCGGCGTTGGCAACGTCATGGTGGACATCGCGCACTGGCTGGTTCACGAAAAGAAAGTCAAAGAAGTCATTGCCGTCGCCCGTCGTGGCCCGGCTCAAAGAGCTTACACAGACGTGGAAATCCAGGCCGTCGCGGCCAACATGGATTTGACCGCCTTTGACGCCGAACTCGAACGAGTTCGCCCACGACTGGAAGCGGTCGGCGAAGACCTGGTTACGATCCGCAAAGACCTGACCAAACACTGCGGCACGAAAGCCAAAGAAGGCGAAAGCCCAAGCAAGATGAATTTCCGCTTCCTGAATTCGCCAACCGAAGTCGTCGTCGAAAACGGCAAAGTCAAAGCCTTGCGCGTCGAAGACACTGAATTGGTCAAGCGAGGCGAATCACTTTCGGCCAAAGGCTTGGGCACGTTTTTCGACATCGAATGCGATTCGGTAGTTTTCGCCATCGGCGACCGCGTTGATGAAACGCTGGGCATTCCCTGTTCAGGAACTGAATACGTTCGCAATCCGAACCCCGACGCGGAAAACCCCGGCGACGAAGCTTATCAAGTCTTCGATCCCGCAACCGGCAAAGTTTGCGACGGATTGTTCGTCATCGGCTGGTCGCGGCAAGCTTCGGACGGCGTCGTCGGCAAAGCCAAACAGGATGGCGAACGCGGAATGGCGGTCGTCAATCGGTACTTGACCAAAGCCGAAACCGGCACGGCTGATGGTTGGGAAAAACGTTTGGCGAACTTCCGCAAGACCCTGGCCGAACGCGGCGTTCGCACAATTGATTACGCCGACGTGCAAAAACTGGAATCGGTCGAGCGCGAAAAATCCGAAGAACTCAGCGTCGAGTTTTTCAAATACCAAACCGACGAAGACATGCTGGCGGCCATTGATCGCTAGCCGGAGCGCAGGCATTCCGCCGGAGCGCGGACGTTCCCGTCCGCCTGGTCCGCGGACTTCCAGTCCGCCCGTCAATAACCACAATGTAACGAGCGGACTGGAAGTCCGCGGACCAGGCGGATTACAAATCCGCGCTCCAGACAGCGGATTACAAATCCGCGCTCCAGACAGCGGATTACAAATCCGCGCTCCAGACAGCGGATTACAAATCCGCGCTCCACGCCACGCAAATTTATGAAAGCATTACCTCAATTCTTGCTGTTGGCAGCCGTTCTTTTACTGACCGGCTGTCGGGCAATCGGCTCACCGCAAACGATTCAACTGCCTGACCACGACCTGCAAGCTGCGATTCAGGTCAAAGCCAATGCGACGCCGCTCGATAAACTCAACGCTTCGGCAATCGAACAAACGACTTACACGACCAGTTACGATCCGGCTTACGTCAAACTGGATTATCCGAACGGCGATGTGCCCAAAGAAACCGGCGTTTGTTCCGATGTCGTTGTCCGAGCTTTCCGAAGCGCGGGCATTGACCTGCAAAAAGAGTTGCACGAAGACATGGCGCGCAATTTCGTCAAGTACCCGAAAAAATGGGGAGCGCGAAAACCCGACAAGAACATTGACCATCGCCGCGTGCCGAATCTGATGACGTGGTTTGCTCGACAAGGCAAAGAACTGCCGATTACGAAAACCGATCAGGATTATCAGCCCGGCGATGTCGTGGCTTGGGAACTCGACAGCGGGTTGGTTCACATCGGGCTGGTCAGCAAGATCAAGGTCGAAGGAGTCGAAGGTTCGCAGCGTTACGCCATCGCGCACAACATCGGAGCAGGCGCTCGGCTGGAAGACGTGCTGTTTCAATGGAAGATCATCGGTCACTATCGCTATTTTTGATTTTGGAGATTCAAGTTTGAGTACAAAAGTTTTGCCGGTTGACGGCCTGGAAGTGAAACCATCGAAAATTGACGGCAGAGGCTGTTTTGCCACCAAGTCGTTCAAAAAAGGCTGCAAGATTGCAGAATTCGTAGGCGAAAAAATTTCTCGCGTCGAAACTGCTCGGCGGTTGCGTGGACTGCGGCGCATTCGCATTTGCGGGCTGGATTCTTACTGGTCAATTGACGGTTCGGTCGGCGGCAACGCAACGCAATTCGTCAATCATTCCTGTCAGGGCAATTGCCGATTGTCGGCAGTCAAAGGCCATCTGATTTTCTTCGCACTACGCGACATCGAACCCGGCGAAGAAATCGTCCTGGATTACGAAGAATCCTGGCACGACGACGAAAAACGCTGCCGCTGCGGCGCGCCGAATTGTCGAGGCCGCATCAACAAATAATCGAATCAATACGGAACCGGGAGCGGTAGCGACCGGGTAGGCTTGTAAGAACGCTCTTCAGTGTTCACCCGATCACTACCGCTCCCGGTTCCGTACCGCACTCGAAATTATGGAAAATCTGGAATCGTACTTCCCTATCCTGGGCGAACTGAGTTTGAAAGCTGGCGCGATTGCGCGTCGGCATTACAACTCGCAAGTCGAGTTTGAACGCAAATCCGACGATTCGCCGGTCACCAAAGCCGACCGCGAAATCGAATTGTTTCTGCGCCAGTCGCTGGAAAAACAATTTCCCGATCATTCGATTCTGGGGGAAGAATTCGGCGAGACGAAAAAGAATAGTTCGTATCGTTGGATTCTCGACCCGATTGACGGCACGAAGTCATTCGTTCTTCGCACGCCGTTGTTTGGAATCATGATCGCGCTGGAACGCGAAGGCGTGCCGGTGCTCGGTTCGATTTACTTTCCGATTCAAGATCATTGGCTGATCGGTTCGGCAGAAACCGGGACGTTTCTGAACGGCAAGCCGTGTTCGGTTTCAAAAACTGAGAGGCTTTCCGAAGCGACGATGATTTTGACCAATCCGCGCGAACTGTATTCGGAAACTCACGGCGAACGATTGCAGCGATTGGCGAAAAGCGTCCGGCTGGTGCGGGGCTTCGGAGATTGTTACGGCTATTATCTGGTTGCGACGGGCTTGGCGGATTTGATGGTCGAGCCGGGCCAGTTGAAATACTACGACGTAGCGCCAATGCCGCCGATTCTGGCAGGCGCAGGCGGAGTGTTCACCGATTTGAGCGGCAAGGTGGATTTGCTGAACGGACAGGGCTTGGCGACGACGCCCCAACTCCAAGAACAGATTCTGCAAACGCTGAATTCACTTTAGAAAGGATTGGCAGGATTTTCAGGATTCACTTTGTCGCAGCCAATCCTGAAAAATCCTGTGAATCCTGTCTATTCAGATTAGCTTCAAGGCAGTTCCCTGACGCGAATGTTTTTGAATTCAATAGGCGAACCTTCCGCTTCCATGCACAAATATCCTGTGCGAGGTTCCGCGCCATTGCCGCCTGAAACTTCTTCGCCATTCACCCACAAACGGATTTCTCCGTTGATGGCGCGGACGTAATAGTGATTCCATTCGCCAACGCCTTTGCTCAGGTTTTTGCGTGGGAAGCTGCGCGAACCGTTTGGCGACAGCGGAGGAAACGGCTTCAGTTTGGAACTGCCGACAGCAAAGATGTCTCCGTTGGTGGTGAACCAATCGCCTTTTTTGCCTGAAGATTTTTCGTATTGCTCTTTGTAACCGTGATCCAGAATCTGAACTTCGATGCCCCATTTCGGCAGATTGTCCGGCTTCAAATCGGTCAGGGCTTCGTCGGGAACCCAGACGAACGTGCCGGAATTCCCCGCCGAGCGCAGATGCCGCCATTCCAGCGTGTATTCAAAATTGGTGAATTTCTGCTTGGTTCGCATCACGCCAATCGGTTTGCCTGTGCAAGTCAACAGGCCGTCTTTCCACGTCCAGGTGTCGGCGTAACCGTTGACCGGCGCGAAATCCTGTTCGCCCAGCGTTCGCCAATCCGTCCCGGAACTGTCAATGAAAGCTTTGGGTTGTTGTTGCGATTGACCGCGAGCAGCCAGAAAGAACATTGCCAGCGACAACATAGCCGCTAAACTCAGAACTTTGATCAAAGAGTTTCGATTCACGTTCGACTCCTTATTTGAATTGGAATTGTCAGTTGAGACGTTGACGGATCAATGCTAAAAACTCGCCGCGTCAAATCCACCAAGCAAAGACATTCTCGCTTATGACCGATTTACAAGCCACCAAACGCCGACATCCGGCGATGATTTATGTTCCGGCAATGCTGATTGCGTTGATCGGTTTGGCTGATGCGGTGTATCTGACCGTTCAGCATCTGACCGGCAAAAGCGTCAAATGCACCGTCACCAACGGATGCTCAGCCGTGCTGGGCAGCAAGTACGCGATGATCGCTGGAATTCCGACAGCAGCGTTTGGCGCGCTGGCCTACTTCGCGGCGTTCAGTTTGGCAACGCTGGCGGTGTTTGGCTACGAACAGGCTCGAACCGGGTTGGCGTTGCTGGTTGTGCCAATGTTTTTGATGACCTGTTGGCTGTTCTATCTGCAAGCCTTCGTGCTGCATGCGTTTTGCGAATTCTGTTTGCTATCGGCAGCAATGACGACCACTCTGACGGCGCTGGTGATTGCGGCGAAGTTCGCGCTTCCAGCCCCTGACACGAACAACCAAAGCTAAAAATCCTGCTGAATCCTGTAAATCCTGTCGAAAAGTTTTCAGTTTGCCTTTTCGTAATTCGACTTTTACACTCTGCCCTCATTTCACCAAGACCTATCAAAAATCATCGAGGCATTCATGAAGATTCACGAGTATCAAGGCAAGGAATTGCTACGCCGTTTTGACGTTAAAGTGCCACGCGGAGTCGTCGCGCGCACTGTCGCCGAAGCCGAATCAGCGGCTCAACAATTGGGCTTGCCGGTCGTCGTCAAAGCGCAAATTCACGCGGGCGGGCGAGGCAAAGGCGGCGGCGTCAAACTGGCCAGAACCGCCGAAGACGTGACCAATCTTTCCGGCCAAATTCTGGGAATGAATCTGGTCACGCATCAAACCGGCCCTGAAGGCCGTACGGTTCATACTCTGCTGATCGAAGAAGGATTGAAGATCAAGCAGGAGTTTTATCTCGGGATGCTGCTCGATCGCGCCGAATCGAAACTGGTCTTCATGGCCTCTGTCGCTGGCGGCATGGACATCGAAGAAGTCGCTGCCAGCACGCCCGAAAAGATTTTGAAAGAACACATTGACCCGGCGGTTGGCATGCAGCCTTTCCAGGCGCGCAATCTGGCTTTCGGTCTGGGGTTGGCGCCGGAATTGATTGGCAAAGCCACCAAGTTTTTGCTGGCGCTCTATCGTTCGTTCGTCGAATCGGATGCTTCGCTGCTGGAAATCAATCCTTTTCTGCTGACCGAAGACGGCGAGTTTTACGCCCTCGACGCCAAAGTGAATTTCGACGACAACGCGCTGTTCCGCCACAAAGATTTCAACGACTGGCGCGACTTGAACGAAGAAGCGCCGTTGGAAATCGAAGCCTCGAAATTCGACCTGAATTACATCAAGCTCGACGGCAACATTGCCTGCATGGTCAACGGAGCGGGCTTGGCGATGGCGACGATGGACATCATCAAATTGGCAGGCGGCGAACCGGCGAACTTTCTGGATGTCGGCGGCGGCGCTTCGCAGGAGCGCGTCGAAAACGCTTTCCGCATTTTGCTGGCGGACGAAAACGTCAAGGCAGTGTTGGTGAATATCTTCGGCGGCATCGTTCGCTGCGACATGGTGGCGCGCGGAGTAGTCGAAGCGGCTCGCAATCTGGGCGTCAAAGTTCCGATTGTCGTCCGACTGGAAGGAACCAATGTCGAAGAAGGCCAGCGCGTGCTGAAAGAATCCGGCATGAACTTCCTGGTCGCCAACGGCATGAAAGACGCTGCGGAAAAAGCCGTCGCTGCCGCGGTCTGAACATCAATCACAACCTGATACTGAAAACACGAAAGGATCAAGAGTGAATTATCGCTCTTGATCCTTTCGCGTACTGATCGAAACCGCCAAATGAAAATTGAGGGAAGTTACACAATCAAATCAAAGCGCGAACGAGTGTTCGCCTTGTTGGTTGCGCCTGAAATCTTGCAGCGTTGCGTGCCGGGTTGTCAGTCGCTCGAAGCGCAGGAAGACGGTTCGTATAAGATGACGATGAAGACCGGCATCGGTTCGATCAAAGGCTTGTTTACAGGTTTGATCCGGCTGGAAGACATTGCCGAACCGGAGCATTACAAAATGATCGTCGAAGGCAAAGGCGCTCCGGGATTTTTGAAAGGCACTGGCGAACTTGATCTGATCGAACAAGGCGACGAAACAACGATAAATTATTCCGGCGAAGTCAGCGTGGGCGGAACGCTGGCCAGCGTCGGCCAGCGAATGGTTCAATCAGCCGCCAAGATGATGACAGGGCAATTTTTCGCCGCCATCGAAGCCGAAGCCAAAGCCATTGCCAAAGCCGAAGAAGCTGGCGAGCCTGTCGAACTCCCCAAACACGGCTTTCTGCGAAACGCGATCCGTCAAATTCGCCGTTGAGCGAAAAATTTACGATCCGGTATGAATTAGTAATTGACTTCTCTCGTCGTGTTTGTGTTTAATGCCGCTCGGCTCGTTATTGAGCCGTTTCCCCATTTTGCCCCGCCTGAAAATTTCAGTTTTTTGTTTTAGCGTTGTCTACCTCCCAACTTTTCCCCCATTGGCTGCCTGCTACGACCCCAGCGGAAAGCTTCCCAAATCACAGTTTGATCGGCGCATTGGTGCTTTTTGGCGCTGACAACCTGTAGTTCACGTTCTGTCACATCAAATTTTCCAGTAATTGATCGTCGGCGACAGTTCAACGTCGGCGATTCGATCAAAGTGTATTCAAACGCCGCTGCGACCTGGCAGAAAAGTACGGCTAAGCCACAGTGTCAGAGTGCATCAACGTATTAACAGCAACCTATTCCCACCCAGGAGGCATAACAACCAATGCTGACCGAGAAAGTGAAAAAGCGCGACTCCAATTACTCCGACTCCCCACAGATAAGCACTTCAACCGTTTCCACCAACGATCAAAAAGCCAGTTCCTTCGACAAAAAGCCGAACAACGTGTTGCCGCTGGAACGCCCGAAAGGCAACACAGGAAAATTGCGACTGCCAGTTGTTATCACCGAAGCTCATCCCGAAGCAGATCAAGTTCCGGGCGCGGCAGCCGAAACCACCGAAATCAAATCTCGCATGGAAGCTGTGCTGGCTCAGATGAAATCCAGAAGCACCGCCTTCGAGGAAAATAAAGCCAGCCAATCCGGGCAAGCTGACGAAACAAATGCTGCGGGCGAATCGGCTGAAGTCAAAAGTGATTCGTCCGCCATCGAATCCTTGGGCCAGGAAATCGAACGTCGGAAAGCCGCGATCATTGCCATCGCACGCGAAGCCGAAGCTCGTTCGCGCGACGCTGCGGACAAATTGCGGCTGGCTGAAGCCAGGTTGAAAGAACAAACTGAATTGCGCCAGCAAGCCGAACAACGTTTGACTGAGTTCGAGGAAGAGTCAAAACAGTGGCAAAACGTCGCTCAGTCTGAAGAACTGAAACGGATCGAATCCGAAATTGCCAAAGTCGAATTTGAAGAGCGCATCAAACAGGAAGCTGAGGCTCGCCAGATTGCTGAAAAAGCTCGCACGGAAGCCGAAGCCGCTTGCGCTCAAGCCGAAGCTAGAGCCAAAAACGTCGAAGAAACCTACATCGCCGCCGAAGCGAAAGTACGCGCCGCCGAAGAAGCCGCTCGCACAGCCGAATCGTTGATTTACGAAGCCGACGCCATCGCCCGCCAGATGGAAGAAAAGTACAAGGCTTCTGAAGCGAATCTTCGCCGCGAAGCCGAGTTGCGCATGTTGGCCGAACAAATGTTGAAAGAACTCGCCAGCGTCGTACCGAACCTGGAAATCAATTGGGACAATCTGGAAACAGCGTTTTCTCAGGTGACGACCATCGCGCAATCGCCTGCTCAAATCGCAACCAGCAACGAAGCGCAGGGCGAGTTGCGATCGCAAATCGAATCCGAACAAAAAGCCCGCCTGACCGCCGAAGAAGCTAGAGCGGATGCTGAAGCCAAAGCTGCCGACCTGGAAAAGAAACTCCGCAAAGCGGAAGACAGGTACAAGACAGCCGAAACCGGCTACAAGAAAGTTCTGCGAAAGCAGGAAGAAGAGTTGCGAACATTGTCCGAGCAAATCACACGTTCCAACGATTCGACAACGTCATTGCCGGCTGCCAAAACCGATGACGAAATCATGTTCCTGGATGTCGCTCAGGCAAATGCTGGCAGCGGCAAGATCAAACTGGTGTTTTATGGTGCGTTGATCACCGTGTTGATGTCTGCGTTGGTCTGGCTGGGCGCAGTGGCGTTTCGTCAACTTTGAAATAAACGACATCGAATTCGCGTTCCTCACGTTGACCGATTGTTTTCCCGGCCAACGTGACTCCCACCACCCAAACACGGATTCGATGTTCAACCAACAACTGAGGCACGAACCCCATGAAAAAGACAGCTTCGCTATTCGTATTTCTATTTGCAATTTCGACTCTTGCCGTTTCGGCAAATGCGATTTCACCGCAACAACCTGTTCCTGAAGAAAAGAAACGGGCGATGCACAAACTGGACCCAATAGACATTTTCCCGCAGGTGCAGGAGCGCGGCGGCCGAGAGCGAAATCGTGACAAACGCGCTTCGTCCAACGATGCTTCGGCAATTCTGGCAAATGAATCCGCCAATGCCGCCAGCAACTCAAGCTCGAAACGAAGCTCTCGCAAAAAGAATTCTTCGCCTGAAACTTCGACAACTGATTTGGCGAACACGGCGAATCAGTTGCCGACGCCTTCGGTAATTTCTGACAATTCGACAGCCACCGCGACTGCAATCAATTCTCAATCACAGGCGTCGCCTGTTACCGCCGCTCAATCTCAGCCAGATTTCACAGAAAAAGCGAATTCGACGACTGCGGCGTCTTCGCAAACGCTGGCGGCAATGAACACTTCACCGATTCCTTCAACCGCGGCTGCGTCAAAAGATTCCGCCCTACCATTGCCGATCATCCTGGCATTGCTGGTGATTGTGCTGACCATGCTCATTCTGGTCTTCACCAAATTGATTCGTTATCTGCGAAACCCAGTGTCGTAATCGCCACCCGCCTGATGAAGCCGATGATGTTTGAAGCATAAAACCCAATAGACTTTTCCCCGGAGATTGCTCTTATGAAAATCGAAATCTTGATTCGTAAAACTGTTCGTATGTTTTCGTTGTTGGCGATGACCGCATTGCTGAGCGTTTTGGCGCTGGCTCAAACCGCAAACGAAGCGGGCGAGCTTTACGCAGGAATTGAAATCGGATCGAAAGGCGTCAAGGCTACGGCCATTCGCGTCAAAGACAATGACGAAGGTTACAGCGTCAAACTGATTTATGCCGAAGTCGTCAACACGACGATCATGCAGCTTAAAGACAACAAGTTCGCGTCGGATGTGATTCGTGACACGGTGTTGGCCGTCAACAAGTTGATGCTGCGAATGCGCGACGAACTGAAAGTGCCGACGGAGCGAATTCACATTGTCGGCAGCAGCGGATTGCGCGCCGACAATCCGCAGGATTTGGTCAAAGCCGTGCGCGACCGAACTGGCAAAACCATGTCGTTTCTGGATGTGGAATCAGAAGTTCAATTGAGCGTGGTCGGAACCATTCCGCAACGATACAAAACCAAAAATGGCTGGGTGGATAATCGTGGCATTTCGGTGCTGATGGACATCGGCAGCGGCAACACCAAAGGCGGGTATCAGTTGATTCGTCAAATGCCGACCGGAACGCCCGATTACGATTACGTCACCGTCGGCATTCCGAAAGGAACCGTCAGCTTCACCAACGAAATCAGCCAGGCGGTTGGCGAAGCGGGCGATCAAATGGACTTCGCCAAAAAAGCCAAAGCACTGGCTCCGACTTCAATTCGCGCGGCGCTGAGAAAAGAAATGGAGCGCAAACCGGGTCTGGTCAATCGCCCGCGAATGTATTTGTCCGGCGGCATTGTCTGGGCAATGGCGACATTGCTTCACCCGGATGATAGGCGTGCCTTAGTTCCAATCACCGCCGACGACATTGATTTCTTTTACCGCAAAGTCACCGGCGACCCTGACACTTTGCAAAAATTTCTGAATCCGAATCTGACCAAACGAATCGCCGATCGTAAGTTGCGCGCAGAAGCCGAAAAGGAGCTTGAAACCGTCCGCAACACTTTTTCGCCGAGAAACCTGATTGCAGGCGCTGAAATCCTGAAAGCCGTCTCGAACGAATTTCAGTTGCAGGAAAAACGCATCCGCTTTGCGCGGTACAGTTACCTGTCGTGGATTTTGAGTTACACGCGATTGCAGGTTGGCTCCGATGCGCCTTAAACTGAATTCAGCATCCCAAACAAACTCAATCAAAAGGACAATGGCGACAGCCAAACCAACCTAATTATCAGGATGAAAATGCTCCGTAAACTTTTTTCCTTCGCAACAGTTCTTTGCTTTTCAGTTCTTCTGCTTTCCGCTTTTGCCTCTACTGCCGAAGCAATCGGCAAAAACAACAAACTGCATGGCGGCATTGAAATCGGCGCTCGCGGAGTCAAAGCAACCGCCATCAACTTCACGCGCAAAGGCAGCGGGTACGACGTAAAAATTCTGTACACCGAAACCATCAACACTTCGATCATGAAGACGAAAGATAATCGCTTCACGCCCGAAGGGTTGAAAGAAGCTGCCGACGCCGTAAAAACGATGTTCGATAAATTGCAGCAGGAACATCAGGTTCCGGTTGAACAGATTTACATCGTCGGCAGCAGCGGATTGCGCGCCGACAACAAACCCGCGCTGGTCAGCGAAATTCAAAAAGCCACCGGCAAAGCCATGTCGTTTCTGACCGTCGAACTGGAAGTCAAGTTGAGCATCGCCGGAACCATTCCGCGAAAGCGCGACGACGAAACCAGGCCGATCAACGAACGCGAAGCTTCCATGTTGCTGGACATCGGCAGCGGCAACACCAAAGGCGGATACCAACTTCCCGCTTCGGGTCAGGCCGACGAATTCGTGACAATGGGAATTCCATTCGGAACCGTCAGTTTTACCAACGAAGCCGGCAAGCTGCGAAAAACCGAAGCCGATCTGGGCGGTTTTGCGTTGGATGCTCTGCTGCTCAGCCCGAAGCTGCTGAACGAATCGTTGAAAAAAGAAATCGCCGCCAAACCCGGCTTGCTGGCTCGAAACAAAGTCTATTTGTCAGGCGGCATTGTGTGGGCGATGGCTACGCTGATTCGCCCGGACAATCGCCGGGCATTCGTTTCGCTGACGAACGACGACATCGCGCTTTTTCATTACCGGGCGCGAAACGATGTGAACGCCTTGCTCAACCCGGATTTGTCATTCATCGCTGACGAACTGAAGCGCAACGAAGTCAAAAAAGAAATCGAATCGGTCAAAGCGGTGTTTTCGCCAAAGAACATCATCGCAGGCGCTGAAATCCTGAATGCCGCCGCCGCCGAATTCAAATTGCAAGGCAAGGAAATCTGGTTTGCCCGCTACGCCAACCTTAGCTGGATTCTGAGTTACGTGCGCGGGCAAGCCGAAAAACAGATTTCCGCCGCTGAGCACTCCACAACCAGCGCCCTGAAATGATAGAAAGCGATTGTCGGCGACAAACGGGTTTCAATCGTCGCCAGTCAATTCCATTTTCAGAGGCTGTCAATTTTGATGTCACGACCAACCAATCAACGCTTCGCCACCATTACGCTTGTCGTGCTGGTGGCAATTTTTTTCTCCGCTTCGATCACCCAAAACGTCTGCGCGCAATCCACGATCAAATTGCTTGGCCAGCTTGATCCTTTTGACGGCGACAACCGTTACGCAGACGTGTGGGGCGAAGGTAACTTTGCCTATCTGGGTTCGTTCAGCGGCAATGGCGTCATGATTATTGACATCAGCATCCCGACAGCACCACGCCTGGTTGGCCATTACAATCCAGCGGAAGGCGGACGCTTTCAGGATGTGATGGTCATCAATGGCATTGGCTATTTTTCCAGCGAAAATCGCGGCGGAGTTCACATCGTGGACGTGCGAAATCCCGCCAGCCCTGTGCTGCTCAGTCAGGTGGCGCCCGACAAAAACGGATTCCCGAATGTTCATGAATTGTTTGTCGCCGATGGAGTTTTGTACGAAGCCGATTCGCGGACGACGGTTATCAAAGCCTTCGACGTGCGCGATCCGCGTAACCCTGTTTTTGTGCGTGACATTCAAACGACTGACACGCGGTTCATTCACGCCATCGTAGCCGTCAATGGCAGGTTGTTCACTTCCGGTTGGAGCGGCAAGACAGACATTTACGACGTGCGAAACGTGTTGACCGCAGCACCTCCCCTGCTCGGCTCTCTTGATTCCGGCACAAGCTCTCACGCCAGTTGGCCCAGCAACGACGGAAAGTTGTTGGCCAGCGCGCGCGAAACTACTAACGGCGATGTTCGCCTGTTCGACATCTCCAACCCGGCCAGTCCTGTGCAACTCGCCACGATCACAGCGCAATCGCTTGGCCTGGATTCGTTTTCGGCGCATAACCCGTACATAGTCGGCAACCTGTTGATCGTTTCGTGGTATCAAGCCGGGCTGGTAGTGTTGGACATCAGCGATCCGCGCCAGCCGAAACTGCTCGGCAGTTACGACACCTTTCCCAACTCAACTTCGGGATTCGATGGTTGCTGGGGAGTTTATCCGTTTTTAGGGTTGGACAAAGTTTTGCTGAGTGATCTGGATGGCGGGCTGTTTGTTGTGGATGCCACCGCCGCCCAAGCAGGCCCGCGAACCGTTTCCGCCGCCAGCTTCGGTTTTTCCGCCATTGCCAGCAAATCCATTGTTGCCGGGTTCGGCATCAATCTGGCGAGCGGCACGCTTGGAGCTTCGACTTCCCTGCTGCCGACTTCGCTGGGCGGAGCTTCCGTCGCCGTAGTGGATTTCAAAGGCGGCGAACGGTTGTCGCCGTTGTTTTTCGTTTCGCCGAACCAAATCAACTTTCAGATTCCGGCGGGAACCGCCGCTGGCCCGGCATTGCTGAAATTCACGAACGGCGCGCAAACCATCACCGGATCAACCATCGTCGCGCCGAGCGCCATTTCCATCTTCACCGCCAACGCCAGCGGATCGGGCGAAGCGGCGGCTCTGGATGCTTTCAACTTTTCACGTGCGCCATTCAACGCCACGCAAAGCAACGGTCAACCCAACATCATCGCAGTGTTCTGCACCGGCTTGGGAGAAGACGCCACAGACATTGACGCCAATGTCGCCGCAACCGTTCTGGCAACAATTGACGATCAACCGGTGACGGTCAGTTATGCCGGACGAGCGCCCGGTTTTTCAGGCTTGAATCAATTGAACATCGTCTTCCCGGCAGGAATCACGGCGGGAGTTCATAAACTCAGCGTCACGCGAAATGGAGTTGCGAGCAATTCGGTCACGATTGCGGTCAGATAAACGGAGCGTTATACCGAAGATCACCGGCACGTAATGCTCCGCCATCGAGACGTTGCCGTTGTTGTCGTCCTGACTGGAAAAGGGTTGGTAAGACGTGCGGGCTTTGTTGCTGTAATAGAAAATCAGCGCCCCGCGATCCCAGCTTTGCGAATCGGTCGAGCTTGTCCCCAATCGCGTTTCGATCATCTGGAAGCGATTGTTGTAAGCGTGGCGATGGTAGAGGTTCGCGCTCGTGCCGAAGCGCTCTTTGAGCATCTGCCCGGCGGCGTTGTATTCGATGGTGTCGGCGTAAGTGTACGAAGTTCCGCCCAGATTGCGGTAGCTGTCATAACTGTATTCGATATTAGCCTTAACGTGATAACGACTCTAAGAACTCTTTGAAAGTTCTACCAAGTGGTTCAACGAGCTTAATATCCATACCAACTAACGGAATTCCAACTATTGGCATTTCATTGAACCGCGTATCAAAGGCGTATCCCGTATTCCCGCCGTCACCTCCAAACAATAGTAAGCCTGGCGCAAACTCACCTACCGCATAACCTTCGTTCAATTCTACAATCTCCTCTACAGGCCAAATCACTAAGTAATGACTATTTCCTATCCCTCCTTCGGCACCGTTAGAAAGTCTCATAAAATCAACATATTGCTTGGGTAATAAGATGTTAAGTTTTCGTACCAAAGAATCTATAGAATCTTCGGTAGCGCCTGGATTTAAATCCAATGAATTTACTAGCTTCTTGATTATATCTTCCATATGTGCTCCCACGGTTTAACGTTTTATTCCTCTTTGAAGTCTGTTCCACCAAGTCGTAAATTGAGAATGATCCTTACGTGACAATGGAATCTTGTTCTCTGGATCAGTAGGGCTTCCGCCAAATTTCACCGGATGAATTTCGTGAATGTCTAATCCTTTAAGGGAAGGATCTTTCTTATGCAGAGCATCATTAGCGGCATTAGCTTCTCTTCGAGCAGCATCATATTCAGCACCTTCTAGTACCCTAAATGGGCCGCTTGGCTTAACCGCTCCATCAGGATAATCACTCCAGTCAAAAATGGAAAATGTTCCTTCCTCAAGCTGCGTCGCAATATAGTCTTCGACTAAATTTTGTGCGACCTCTTTTACTACGACTCTGAGCGCGACAGAGCCTCCTCCACTCAAAACGGCAGCAGCCCCATCAATACTTTTTGTTATGAAATCCAGCAGAATCGCATTCGCCCACTTCTCAGCATTCTCTTTGGCTTCTGCGATGTTGCGAAGCCGAGCATGAGCCATGAATTCGGCAGTCAGATTACGCCAGTGAGGGCTGTTCGCTTCCAATATGATCAGCCTTCCATCGGCGGATTCGTAAATTAACGCTCCGCCGCTCAGCCCTACGATTTCCGTCCACCCTTCAGCAATGGCCTGCTGATTCAATACCTGGCAATCGCACCAGCCGTATTTATTGGTCTTCTTGTTGTAAAACCACTTTAGGCCGGATGGATCGGTCACGATCAGCGGACGATTCCCGACATAGCTGTAGCGGTTCCAACTCTGCGGCTCAATAAGGCTGGCGCTCGACAACAACGGATCGGGGCTGGTGAAGCGTCCCTGTTTGGCGGCGTGATACCTTGCTTCGGCGAAATCCAAGCCCGACTCATCGTCTCGCTCATAGCCGGTAAACTGTTGGCGTATCCCTTCGTCCTGATAGCCATTGCCTATCCGCACCGATCCCGTGAAGTTCTCTTCGCCAAACGGCAGGTAATCGTGCCGCGTGATGCCGCTCAAACTGCCGGTCTGATCCGCGATGATGCGCGGAGTCCCCAGGTGATCCGACACCAGCCAGCGCACTGTCGCGCCTTCGGCCACGACCGAAGCTTCGCCGCCGGAGCCGTACTCTTTCAGCAAAGTCGCTGTCGTGCCGTTCCATTGGTATTCCGCCACCAATTCGCCGCCGATGCCGTAAACCTGCCAGTATTGCGATGCGCCGACCTGCCGCCGCACTCGTTTGCCGTCCGCGTCGTAGACGTACTTGTTCGCCGTCGTCGCCGAAATCATCCGGTTTTCAGCGTCGTAAGTCCGGTCGCCACTCGCGCCCAGTTGATTGTCAAAGATCACGTTGCCAGCCGCGTCGTAGCACAGCCCGTTTTTCGCGCCCGTGCAGACGTTTCCTGAACTGAGTTTCAGCCGGTTGGTTGCTGTGGCTTCGGTCGTGCTCCAACTCTGAGCGGTTTGGCCGGTGACCGAGGTTCGGTTGCCCCAGCGGTCATACGCGAAGGTTTGCGAGGCAACCTGCGACCAACTGTAGCCGGTCGTCATCTGTTCCGACAGGACGGATTGAATGCGGTTCAGCGTGTCGTATTCGTATCGGTCGCGTTGCGCCACGGCGTAACTGGTCACCGTTCCGCCCGACACCGTCACCGGCACGTAATGCTCCGCCATTGCTACGTTGCCGTTGTTGTCATCCTGGCTGGAAAAGGGTTGGTAAGCCGTGCGGGCTTTGTTGCTGTAATAGAAAATCAGCGCCCCGCGATCCCAGCTTTGCGAATCGGTCGAGCTTGTCCCCAATCGCGTTTCGATCATCTGGAAGCGATTGTTGTAAGCGTGGCGATGGTAGAGGTTCGCGCTCGTGCCGAAGCGCTCTTTGAGCATCTGCCCGGCGGCGTTGTATTCGATGGTGTCGGCGTAAGTGTACGAAGTTCCGCCCAGATTGCCGCTGGCGCTGGAAAGCCTGCCGCTGGCGGCGTAGCTGTAACTGACGCTGCGGCCCGAAGGATAAGTCTGCGTCAGCGCGTGACTGGCCAGATCGTACGTGCGCGACACCTGGTAATCTTTCCAGGTCACTCCGTCATTGGCCAAAAAGCCCTGCGTCTGTGCCGTCGTTCGACCGATGGCGTCATACGAATTGACCACCAGCCGCGAGTATCCGGCTCCGCCGGTTGTCGGATTGTTCGTAAAGTTTACGTGGTAGAAAAACCGCCCTTTGCCGTTCGGCACGACGAACGAGCCTCCCTGAAAACCGTCGTAATGTCGTTCCAGCGTAGGCGTTATGCCGTCGTTGTAAGCCGTCCAGACGTTGCGGTTGAAAGCGTCGTAGCCGTAACTGGTCGCCACGTTGCGCGGATCAACTTTGCTGGTCAGGTTGCCGTTGGAATCGTAGACGTACTTCAACGCCCAGGCCGTGTTGCCGGTGGATTGATCCGACAGCGGAGTTAAGCTGAGATTGCTGTTGGTGTTTTGTTCGGGGTTGCGCGCTCGCAGCAGCCGCGAAAGCGAATCGTAAAGGAAGTAGCGATACTGAGTTCCTTGCTCGACTTTGATCAGATTGTCGGTCGTGCTGTAAGTGTAATTCGTCGCGTAATTCACTCCGTTGGGGTCTTCAACGACTTGTTTCAGTCTGCCCAAAGCATCGGTTTCGCTGCGCCGAGTTTTGTTGGCCGGATCGCTGACTGTGGCTTTGGTGCCGCTGTACACGGTCGTGACTTTTGCGCCGTCAGGAGTTTTGACTTCGGTGACTCGCCCCAAAGCATCGAACTTCGATTCCGTCCATTCCAGCGAAGCTCCGGGAAAATACGGGTTGGAAGTTTTCCAGGCTCGGCCCAATTGATCGAACGCGGTTTGCTGCTCGCTCCATTGCGTGCCGCCTTCAAAGTGCCGAGTCTTCCACGCGCGCCCCAGCGCATCGAAATGCGCTTCGTCTTTCAGCCAGACGGTCGCGCTCTGTTTGGCTTCGCTGAGAACATACAATTGTTCAATTGAGTAGTAGCTGTTACCTAACTATGATTTCTTTTGTCGCCAAAAAGTAAATGCGGCAGCTATCATCAAAAAAATAGATAATAAAAGTATTCCACTCCCAAGCCATATCCATTTAACACCAACCCAGTCAGTGTCTTGCATTTTCTCACGAACATCTGTGGGGATTTGATTTACCTCATGGCTTACACCAAGCTGACATGTGGCAACCGATAGCGCAAAAAGCAGCAACGAACCCCAAAACAGTATTTTTACAAGTCTGCTCACAGCTAATACCTCCTTATCTCAATTGCTAGAACGTGGCTTGCAGCGAGCATCAGGACAAGCTTGGCCAGCACTGTGGCTTGTTGCACTCTGTACCCTTCGTGTACCTGACTGGCTTTCAGCACTTGCACTTCTCCGAGTGCTTTGCGTTCGTGTACTTTGTGTAGATTCAGTTCTACTATTTGATGCTTGCGAAGTTCTCGACCCTTGGCCGGCACTATTAGCTGCCGCGGGCAGTTGATTGAAATTTGGTGCAGATTGAGGAGCTACGGCACCAAGATTATTGTTAAAGTAGTTTGCTACTTGCTCAGAAAAAAGCCCTCCACCATTTGGATTGAAAACGTCGTCTCCAAAATCCGCCCCTGCCGCATTAGATCCCAAGTCTTCATACGAAAAAGCACTGTCATTTCGACTCAATGTTTGCGTTATCTCTACGCCGAAGCCTAAGACATTTGTCACTGCTTCGCCAAAGGTTGCCGAAGTTACAGCCGCCTCAAAAAAATGCTTGGAATCAATCCAGCCACTATTTTGAGTATAAACATACCTTATATTGTTTGGCTCTGAATCGCGCATATTGCGAAAATGTTCAGCCGTTCTCTCAAGTATCTGTGTGCGAGAAGCATTTGGATTATCTCGCTCAATTTGTTGAATTACGGCAACTACTTGTTGGATAGTTCCTGCCTGTGCTTTATTAGGCTCTCTACCATCAGGGTCAGTTATAACTAATGGGTTATTCAACACATAACCATACCGATTCCAGTTTTGCGGGTTGCTAAGGTAGGTAAGAAATTTGGCACGACTTGGCTCCATCGCTATTTCTCTAGGATCAACACTCGTAAAACGGCCTTGTATTGAGGCTAAATAACGTGCGTCAAAATAGTCCAACCCTGTCTCTTGGTCTCGCTCTTTTTCCGTAAACTTTTGCCGCACGCCATCCGAAGGTGGCTCGTAGCCATGACTGCTGCTACTCCTGAGTCCCACTCCCGCGAACAACTCTTCTCCGAACGGCAGGTAATCGTGCCGTTTGACACTGCTGAGCGAGCCACCGCTTGCGCCGTTGCCCATAATGTTCATTCGCGGAGTCCCAAGATGATCCTGCACTGTCCAGCGGATTTCCAGCGGCGAAGCTTGCGCTACGATCAACATCTGGCCGCTGCGATAGCCGTATTCTTTCTGCGGACTGCTGGCCGAGCCGTTCGCGGCGTATTCCGCGACCATCTCGCCGTCTATGCCGTACACCATCCAGGTTTCGGTTGTGCCGACAATCCGGCGCACTCGCTTGCCATCAGCATCGTAGACGTAATAACTGGTCGTTCCGCTCTGCACGGCTTTGTACATCTTATTCTCTCCGTCGAACCAGCGATTGCCCGTCGCGTCATACGTTTGATTCCCGGCTGAATCGTACGTCATCCCCGTGCCATTCTTGGCCGTCAGCCGATTCGTCGTCGTGTCTACGGTAAAGGTGTCGCCAGTGACTCCGGTCTGGCAAGGCGAACAACTGACCGTCCGATTGCCCCAGCGGTCATAGCCGAAATTCTGAGTGAACAGATTGAACGTCCACGTGCCCGCGCTGTTTTGCTGCGCTTCAGTCACCGAAGTGTTCCGGTTCAGCGCGTCGTAGTTGTAATCGTCAAGCTGCGGAATCTCATAGCCGCCACCGCTCAGCGGCACGTAATTGATCTGTCGCAGCACATTGCCGTTGTTGTCCGCGCTGTTGGCGAAAGCGTTCCAGCCGTCGCGTGCCGTCGTCCCGTAATAGTAAATCAGCGCGCCTCTCGTCCAGTTCCATTCATCCGTTGAACTGTCTCCAACGCGAATGTCAACCAGTTGCAGCCGATTGTTGTAATGCAGGTTGTGATAGAGCGTGCTGGCTTGCATCCCGAAGGTTTCCCGGCTCATCAAGCCTGCCGGTGTGTAGGTGATTCCTGTCGCGTAATTCCGGCTGGTTCCATCGCCCAGAGTTCCGGTGAAGCTGGTCAATTGCGCGGCGGCGTTGTAGCCGTAAGTCGCCGTGCGACTCGATGGATAGGTTTGCGTCAAAACGTTGCTGGCCAGGTTATAAGTCCGCGAGGATGTGTACGGCGTCCAGGTTCCGCCTGTGTTCAGGAAGTTCTGTGTCTGACTGGTAACTCTACCAAGAGCGTCATAGCTGTTGACCTGCGTATACGAATAAGCCGCCGCGCCCGTCACCGGATGCGCGTTGTAGCTGACGTTGTAATGGAACCGACCGATGCCGTTGGTTGCTCCGTCGTAATAACGATTCAGTCCGGGCGTGATGCCGTCGTTATAGCTGACCGAAGTGTTGCGATTCAGGTTGTCGTAACCATACGTCGTCGTCACATTGCGAGCGTCCACTTTGGTGAGCATGTTGCCGTTCGGGTCGTAGCTGTAAGCCATTGACCATTGGCTGTTGCCGGTGACCGTATCGCTGAGCGCGATGTTGGCGTTGGCGGCTTGTTCGACATTCTTGGCGCGAATCAGCCGCGACAGCGAATCGTACATGAAGTACCGGTTCTGCGCGCCTTGCGTGACTTTCACCAGATTGCTGAGGCCGTTGTACAGATACGTGCTCTGGTAAGCGGCAAACACCGTCCCGTTAAAAGTAACATTGACCGTCGCCGCGTCGCTGGGCGTGACTTCCCAAACGCTTGTCAATTGTCCCAGCGCATTGGTTTGGCTGATGCGTTTTTTGGTCGCCTGATCGTCTACGCGAACCATGTTGCCCCAGTAATAAGTGTCAACGTGCGCGGTGTCGGGCGTGGTGACTTTGGTGACTCGACCAACGCCGTCGTAATCACTGGTCGTCCATTCCGCCGATCCCGGAGTCGCATCCGTCAGGTTTGCCGTGCGGAACGGATTGCACGTCTTTTTGACTCGACCAATTTCATCAAACTGAGTTTCAGTGATTGACCAAGTGCTGCCTTCCCAGGCGGCTTTGCGCCAGGTGCGACCAAGCCCGTCGTATTTGGCTGCGGAACGGATTCCGCCGCCCGTGCCGCTTTCGCCGAAGGTGTCTTTGTCGGCGTAGGTGTAGACGGTCTTGTTTGGGTCGTCGTAAACATAAACCATCTGCGTCGCCGATGAAGTTCCGACTGCGCGAATCAACTTCGTCGGGCGATCCAGAGTGTCGTTGTAATAGATGCTGGATTTGATCTGGTTCGGGTCTTCGCCATCCACGGCTTTGCCCATGTAAAAATCGAATTGCGTGTAGGCAATGTGGCCAATCGCGTTGGTCGCTTTGGTGGCAAAGGCGTAACTGGTCAGCCCGGCCAATTCGCTGGGCGCGGTGTTGGCTTGCGCGTTGCCGTCCGGCGAACCGAAACGATCCGCGAATTCAAACGTGGTAGAAATGCCTTTGGCGTCAATGGCGACGACGACGTTCCCGGCAACGTCGTATTGCTGATGAACGCTGACGGCTCCGGTCAGCCCAACGGCGTCGGAATAGCTGGTGGTTTTGGTGACGTTGCCGCGCGCGACGGTGCTGGTGCTGGCGTAGCTGCTATCCAATCCACTGATGTTCGCGCGCGCCACCAGCGCCGCGTGATAGGCACTGGCGTCGTATCGGTCGTATTCGATGTCGGCTTGCGAAACTCTGGTTTCAACTCCATTCGCGGTGTTGACCGAATAGACGATCTTCTTCGATGGAAGTGCGCGAATGTGGTAATCGCTGGTGGTGTAACCAGAGCCATTGATTGGCCCAGCGTAGTTCAATCCATTGACCGAATTGGTTGTCAAAAAGTCAGTGTGAGTATGCCGCGAGGCATAGGTCGGCGCAGCGCCCGAACCAAAATCGAATTCGTAAGCGTCCGTCTGGTTGAAGTGCGCGTCGTAAGCAAACGTCTGTTTCGAGACCTGATTGGTGTCTACCAACGTGTTGAGCGTTTGCGTGACTTTCGGGTTGTTGTTCCGCGCAGTGTCGGTGGGTTCAGCTACAGTCAGCGGCCAGGTGTATCCATAAGCCGGTTGTTGCCAAGTGTTTTCGGTGCGTTGCAATGTTGTTGTGCCGTTGCTGGCAAAGCTTTCTGTCTTCCATTCCTTGCCGGGTTTCCAGGGAGAGTAGTCCGTTGGGAGTTGATAGCTCGGCACTTTGGCCGAGCCGAAATAGTAATGCCGCTCTTTGGTAAACAGAGTCGTTCCGGCGCTGTCTTTGTTTTCAACGTCCACGTAACCCAGGTTTCCACCACTGGAATCTTCAGGGCGGCTGATGACGGTTTTGTACGAAACGGTCGAACTGTTTTTATCCAGGTACACTCGCCGTTCAGAAACTCTGCGATAAACCTGTTTGTCAATGAATTGCCCGCCGCCGCCATACGTACCGCTGGCCGCTCCGCCGACGATACCTGCCAGATAATCGTACTCAATCGCTCCGCCGGTCGGCAGTTCGACTCTGGCAATTTCTCCGTAAGGGTTGTAGCGGAATTGATAAGTTCTGGCATCCGGCAGATCAACCGAAGACACAATCCATTCGTCATACAGCGTGCTGCTGCTGCCATTCAGTTCGGGAAATAGCTGGGCGAGGGTCTGTTGGCTGTATCCGCTTCTGAGCGTCTGGCTGAGCAGTTTGTGCCAAACCGTAATCGTTCGGGTTGCTCCGCCAAAGCCTTTGTAGGTGATGACATCGTAATACTGGCTGCCGTTGTACAGATAGGCGATGGTGATTTGCCGATTGAGCGAATCGGTAATTGAAGCAACATTGCCGTTGCTGTAAGTGAAAGAGACTTTGTTGCCGTTGCGGTCACGGATCCAGGTGACGTAACCGCCGTCAATTCGGTAACGGCTGCCGTCGGCCATCAGCATGTAACCCGACGGATAAATCTGGGAAATGTTGTATGCATCCGAATCATAGATGTCCACGTCGGAGATAAACGTCACGGCATTGCCATCGGCGCTGACAAAAATCTTTCCTCGGTTCGGGCTGAATGTAATAGAGCAATATGAATAATGAGTGGGGACTGAGTTGCCATTATTGGATGAAACATCGCGCAGTTCGTATTCCGTGCCGTCTCCGGCGGTAAAGGTCAGGCGCATCAAAGCTTCGTATTGCCCCTGTTCAACCTGACAGGATTGCGGCATCTGCCCGCCACTTCGTCCAAGCAAAATGCCTGGGCCATAACCCGGATCAGTGCTCTGCCAACTGTTTGGCTCCGGCGTGTTGACATAGCCGAAAGCAGGACCACCCGGATGAGGAGTTTTGATGACGCGCCATTTGTGCTCGATTCTGAGTGGAATTCCGACTGCGGCACTGCCGCGCCCGCCAATGCCTAACAACGGCAGGTTGAAATTCAAATTGCCGTTGAAGTAGTTGATGTTGTCGAAACCGCTCAATTGAAATGAGCCAGCCGGTGCGCCGGTTTTCAACCCTTCAGGAGTAAAACCGTCAGTCGCGGTATTACCGGATTGTGCTCTGCCATCGGCGGACAAACCCAAAAGCAGAAAGATGGTGGCAAACGAATTCAGCAGAGCAAAAGCAAAATTGCGGCGAGCGCGGCTGGTCAGCTTGTTCATAATTCCTCTCACAACCCGGAAAGTTGGTCACTGTTTATTGGCTTCGAAATTGTTAGCAGAAAGATGGCTCAGGCCGGAATCATCGCGGCGTCAGAGTGATCTTGCACTTCCATTCGGGATGACTGGCTTCGCTCAGTTCATACTCGCCGGGCGGCAGATTGAGGTGGGCGTACCAATTCCCGCGCCCTCGTTTCAACTTCACGTCTGTGACTTTGTCTGTGGGGCGGTTTCCCACAGTTCGATTGAGCGTCAAGTTCAACTCCGGATCGGCAGTGCGGTTTTCAATCACCATCACGAAATCTTTGAAAGGCCGGGTAATTGCCAACGGCATAAATCCGAAACGGCTGACAGTGATCAGTTCGGATTCCAACTTCTCATTGGCTTGCAGAGGCGAATAGCTGCTCTTGATGATTGCCGCAGAAATTGGCTGCGGGAAGATTTTGGTATTCGCCTGGATCATCACAAAAGCAAAAGCCGCTAGAACGGTTAAGCTGGCGAATAAAAGAGAAACTCTTTTTGTTCTTCCATTTTTTAAGTCAAACATAAACACACTTCTCCCTGCACTTGGTTCGGTTGAGAATCAAGCACGGTTTGTGGTTGGCATTTCACTGTGAGCGGGCAGGCTACCGCGTTAAGCGAGCCGCACTCACTTCAATGACCAAAGTGATGGGTTTTCAACATTTGAAAAATCAGCGTGTCAGCAATTGCCAAAAGGAAAATTGGCCTTGAACAAAGACGTTCAGCACGCTGAAGGCAATCTGTGAACTGTCAATCGAACGTTGTGTAGTTTGTTGTTCTGAGTTTGATAAGGCGCGAGGAGAGTAGTTTTTTTTTTTACAGACCTGTCAATGACTTTTTTTGAATGGCGGCTTAAACGGTTGATTGCACACAGAAAAAACTTTTGGAAAGCTTCCGGGCGGAGGCGGTTGAACGAAGCTTATTTGCTACACAGCAGCCATCACTGATGCAGCTTTCATCGCAGCCTGAAGTTCTTCAATTTGGTTGCCGCCACCTTGAGCAAAATCCGGCTTGCCGCCGCCGCGTCCGCCAAGCTTTTCGCAGGCGACTTTCATCAAGGCGTTCATATCCGCAGTCAAATTTGCCGAACGCGCAAACACCAGGCGAACCATGTCGGCTTCGCGCACAGCCAGCAAAGCGACAACGTTTTCTTCATTAACCAGCCGGTGAGCGATCAGCTTGGCTTCGTCAAAATCTCGATCCGCAAAAACCTTTTCGACAATTCGCATCTTGCCAACGAATGCGGATGCGGCCAGCAATTCTGCGGCTTCGATGTTGGCGGCGAGTTCCGACAGTTCGCGGACTCTGCGCGAAAGACGTTTGTTGTCGTCCAGCAAACGAACTACGGAAGCTTCGATTTCTTCGCGGCCAACGGTGAGTTTCAGCGCGGCGGCTTCGGCGGATTTGTTCGCCAGCCGGTAATCGTCAAGCGCACGCGAACCGCAAACGAAATGCAGCCGCGTCATTTTCTTCGCACGCTCCCATCTGCGAACGGCAATCAAACCGACTTCGCCTGTTCGTTTGGCATGTGTGCCTCCGCAAGGCGACCAGTCGAAATCGTCAATTTCAATCACGCGAATGCAATCGGTGATAAAGCTTTCTTTTCTGAGCGGCAGTTTGGCGGCTTCCTCGGACGTAACTTCGTGAACGCGAATTTCGCGGTTGTCGAAGATGATGCCGTTGGCCAGTTCTTCGGCGCGAACGATGGCTTGTTCGATCTCTTCCGGTTGCAATTCCAACGTTAAATCAATTTCCGTCAGCCGGTCGTTGATGCGAAAACCGCGCGTTTCGGCTCCGTAAAGCTGAAAGAAGGCTTGCGAAATGATGTGCTGGCCGGTGTGTTGCTGCATCATTTCGCGGCGGCGCAGCCAGTTGATTTCTCCGACGACGGTTTCGCCGACAGCCAACGTCAAACCATTCGCCAGAAAATGCAGGATGCGCCCGTCATTGTCAGTTTGAACTTCTACAACCGGCACTTCATTCAAAGTCCCTGTGTCACAGGGTTGCCCGCCGCCTTCGGGATAAAAAGCCGTTTGATCCAAAATCACAGCTTGCCGAGCGTTGATTTCCACAGCCTCGACGACTTGTGCGTCGAACCGGGATAAATGCGAATCATTCCAAAAAAGCTTCGTCGTCATATTCAGAAAATTACCTTTTTAAGTTCCAAGACCACAGATCGAAATAACCGGAGCTATCTTTTAGCTAAAGAAGTTTCTCATTATCCGAAAACCTGAACACACAGCAAAAAACTGCATTGTGTCTTCAATTCCCAAACCAGTTCGGCGGTCTAACCTCTTTGGTTTCAGTTGGCGAAAACCCCGCTTTCAATGGTCTATGAATTGCAGAATTCATAGTTGACAGGACATCCCAAAAGCTCGGCAGAAACTGCAACAAGACAAGAAAAACTCTGCTGCAATTTCCAACGAGCCACATCAACCATCAAAAATAACGGAGGGTACAGTATGAAAAGCTCAAAGCGAATCTATTCGTTAATAGCTGCTGCTCTGCTGACTTTGACCGTGTTGTTCAGCAGCGCGCTGGCGCAAACTGAAACCGGTCAGATCGCAGGCAAAATATCCGATCCGAACGGCGCTGTAGTATCCGGCGCTACGGTGATCATCAAATCGCCGGCCACAGGATTTACTCGCACAACAACAACCAACGCGGATGGCGCGTTTGCCATTACCAACCTGCAACCCGGTGTTTATGACGTTATCGTCAAAGCCACAGGGTTTGCCGATAAAACGGCTCAGGTGAATGTAACCGTTGGATCAAAAGTTTCGGTGGAAATCGCATTGGCCGTCACAGCAACAACCGCAGCGGTGGAAATCGTCGCGGGTGGCGGTGTTGAAGTCAACACTTTGCACCAGGAAATTTCGGACATCATTTCCAGCAAACAAATCACGGAATTGCCGACGCTGACTCGCAATCCGTATGCGTTGGTGGCGTTGTCCGGCAACATTTCCGGCGATGCCAACGGTTCGACGGCGAATGGCGTTGGAGTTTCGTTCAATGGCCAGCGCGCTGCTTCGACCAACGTTCTGTTGGACGGCGCAGACAACAACAACACGTTTTCGGCCACAGTCGGCCAAACCGTGCCGCTGGATTCCGTACAGGAATTTCGCGTCATCACCAGCAACTTTTCGGCTGAATACGGACGCGCTTCGGGCGGCATCGTCAACGTGGCGACCAAAGCCGGAACCAACAGCTTTCATGGAACCGTGTTTGAATTCAACCGCGTTTCCAAACTCGCGTCGAACACTTTCGACAACAACGCGCAAGGGTTGCCGAAAGGCGTTTTCACACGCAACCAGTTCGGATATTCGCTGGGCGGCCCGGTCGTTCAGAATAAACTGCATTTTTTCAGCAGCACTGAATGGACTCGCGTTCGCAGTTCAACACCGGTCATCAACGTAGTTCCGACTCCGCAATTGCTTGCCGCGTCAAACGTCAACACGCGCAATTTCTTCAACGCTTATCAGTTGTCGCGTCCGATCAACGGCACGATTTACACAGTCGGCGACGTTGTCGCTTCAGTCGGAGCGAATGCGTTTGGCGCAAACAACGCTTTTGCTTTGCTGCCAGCCAACACTCCGGCGTTCGGCCAGACGCGCTTTGCCGTACCTGAAAATCAGGGGGCAGGCGACCCGCAAAACACTTACCAAACCATCAACCGCGTTGACTGGAACCTAAGCGAGAAAACTCAGGTTTACGCGCGTTACGCTCTGGACAGTCTGGATCAATTGGCTGGCAGCGTTAATTTCAGCCCGTATTCGGGTTTTGACACCGGCCAGACAAATTTCAACAACAACTTTCTGGTTTCGGTGACTCACACGCTGACGCCGAATCTGGTTTCGCAAACCAAACTGACTTACAACCGTCTGAACAACCTGCAACCGCTCGGCGAACAGCCCGTCAGCCCGACGCTATATCTGACCGGCGGCACGGCCAGAATTCGTGGCTTCAACGTTTCGCTGCCTGGTTATTCGCAATTCACGCCCGGCAACGCGATTCCGTTCGGCGGCCCGCAAAACATCGGTCAGGTGGCCGAAGACATGAGCTGGAATAAGGGACAGCATCAGGTTCGTTTCGGCGGCCAGTACGTTTACATTCAAGACAATCGCGCGTTTGGCGCTTATCAAAACGCCACTCAGCAATTGGGCACAAACGTCGCGTCCGGTTTGAATAACTTTGTGCTCGGCCAGTTGACGATTTTCCAAGCGGCGGTTTTCCCGCAAGGCAAATTCCCCGGCGACACGCTGACTTTGCCGGTTGGTCCGCCAGATTTCACCCGCAGCAATCGGTATCACGATTTTGCGCTGTACGCGAACGATTCCTGGCGCATCCGCCCGCGCCTGACGCTGAACCTGGGACTTCGTTATGAGTATTACGGCGTTCAGCACAACAAAGACCCGAAGAAAGATTCCAACTTTTACTTCGGTTCGGGCAGTTCGATTCAAGAGCAAATCCGCAACGGCAAAGTTCAACTTGCTCAGGACAGCTCAGTCGGCGGTTTGTGGCAAAAAGACCTGAACAACTTTGCTCCGCGCGTCGGTTTTGCGTGGGACGTGTTCGGCGATGGCAAAACCAGCCTGCGCGGCGGTTACGGCATCGGTTACGAACGCAACTTCGGCAACGTGACTTTCAACGTCATTCAGAATCCGCCCAATTACGGTGTGGTTTCGTTGCTGGCGGGAACCGATGTTCCGTCAATCCCTGTCACGCTGAGCAACGCCGGCCCGCTGGCTGGTTCCACTGGTTCGACAGTTCTGCCTGTGGTCAGCTTGCGTTGGGTTCGCCCGGACATCGTCACGGCGTATTCGCATTTTTACAGCGTCGGATTCCAGCGCGAATTGACCAGCCGCACAATCGTCGGTGTTGAATACACCGGCTCAACCGGCAAAAAACTTTACTCGCTGGAAAATTACAACCGCACAGGTTTCGGGCCGTTTTACCTGAACAGCAACGCCAACCGTCCCCCGGCAATCGGCGGAACGGTCAGCCGTTTGAACGGTCAATACGGAAACATCAATTCACGCGCGAATGGCGGCAAATCGCAATTCAACGCGGTGATCGTTTCGGTTGACAGCAACAATTTCCGCGACAGCGGATTGGGTATCACGGCGAAATACCGTTATGCCGTTGCGCGCGACAATCTGAGTTCGACGTTCAGCCAGTCCACCAACAACTTCAACCTGGGCTTGCTCGATCCGTTCAACCCTGATCTGGATTACGGCTACGCCGATTTCGACAACCGCCACACGTTCACGACCGGTTTCAACTGGGAAGTTCCGTTTGGCAAAGGAACCAAAGGCGCGTTGCGTCAGTTGGTGGATGGATGGTCGTTCAACGGCATCATCACGGCCAACACCGGTTCACCGTTCTCAGTGTTCGATTGCACGAACGGAATCACCGTTTGTTTGCGGCTGGTTCCGACCGGTTCGCTGCAAACCAAACCCGGCGACTTGATTGACACGGGCGACCCGAACCGTTTCAAACTGATTGACCTAAGCAATCAAGGACCGAGCAGTTTCACAGACATTTCCGGCGGTGTGGAAGTCGGCCCTTACCCGGCGAACATGACGGCACGCAATGCCTTCCGCGGCCCCGGGTTCTGGAATTTCGATGCAGGCATCTTCAAGAAGTTCTACATCGGCGAAAAATTCCAGATGCAGTTTCGCGCGGAGTTCTACAACTTCTTCAATCACGCCAATCTGTACCTGACAGGTTTCGAGCAAGATATTTCCGCGCTCGATTTCGTTCCGGTCAGTCGCGGCCTCACTCCGGTTAACGGGCTGAGTGATCGCCGAAACATTCAGATGGCGCTGAAACTCATCTTCTAAAAATCGCACTTGCGTTTTTTAGGTGCTGAAAAAAATGGCGAGGCTTGTACAAAGCCCCGCCATTTTTTCAGTCGCTTGTTTTGCTCGCTCACTGCTTCCGCTGATACCAGACGATGTGATCGCCATCGTCGGTTCGGTCGGAATACACGGTCGTTTGATAGCCAACCGACTTCATCTTCAGCACAGGCAATTCCAGCAGCGCATTGTTTGAAAGCAACACTCCGCCGGGTCGCAGCAGACTTTCGATGTTCGACAATGCCAGCGACTGTTCGAACACGTCGTAATAAACCAGGATGTTGGTGGCGACAATCAAGTCGAAGTTTTCCGTTTGTGTCGAACGCTGAAACACAATGTTCAGATCAACCGGCGAAATCAGTTTGACGATGGCCGGATTGATTTTCACCGCGCGCACTTTCATCTCACCCAGCCCGGCAGGCACAGCCACAGGCGTCGAAGCTTTGCCAATTTGATCGCCGAAGTTTTGCCAATAACTCAACCATTGCGGAGTCCATTTCGCATTCGGATCGTGTGGTAGCTGTACGGTGTAACTGATTCCGCGAACGGCTTTTTGCCGCGCAGCTTTCAAATGCTCCAATACACGCGGGCTGAGGTCGAAGGTTGTCACCTGCAAACTTTCCACCTTCGACAAACCGGCGCGCAGCAACGAATCAATCACGGCAAAGGGCTGAATCGTTTGCTCCGGGTAAAAATCGTAGCCAGCGGCTTTGTCCGTGAAATCCAGTCCGGGTCCGACGATGGCGATTCGTTTGATGCTGTCGGCGGCAAACAATCCCTGAGCTTTCAGCGCCTTGATTGATTCTTCGATGGCAAAATTCGGCGACAGCGTCGTGTCCAACGACAAACCGCGCGTTCGATAAAGCTTGGAACGTTCGACAAATTCTTCATTGGCGCCTCCCTGCAACCGAGCCGTTTCGATGGCTTTGCGGTACCCGTCCTGCTCGTTCAACACGCGCGCCAAACCAGCCAACAAATACGCTCGCAGCCTGGCTTTGCTTTCTGCCGTCTGGAATTTGAGACCAAGCTGCATCATCAGCTTGCGCGAAAACAGTAATCGCTCATTCGTTCCCGGCGCGGCAACCCCTTTCAAAAAGTCTTCGAGACGCGCATTGAAACTTTTGCTCGCGGATTCAGTTGATTGAAGCAGTTTCAGTTGAGCGAGTTCGGCTGCGGAAACGCGCGGCTGTTTGGTGAACGAAGTTCCGAACAGCAAAAAGTTCAACATCGTGTCTTCGTCGCCTTGCCGCAATCGCACGCGAACGGCGGCATCTTGCGACTTCACCCACTCCGGCCAACGCTTCGATTGTTCGTCAGACGATTTCCCTTTCAATTCAGCGGGCAAAACTTCATCCATCAACTGCACCAGCGGCTGAGCTTCGGAATAAATGGTGTGACGAATCTGGCGTGGCGGCGTTTGAGCGATCAAACCGGCAATCAAAACCGCCAACAGAAAAGCCGAGCGGACAGAAAACAAAAGGCGGGTAGAAATCGGCGAGAGTTTGTTCATTACTTACATCAAACGTAACTGCTCAGGCCATCAAACCATCTGTTTAGAAAAGGTTTTTAGAGATAACGGAACAAACGGAAATAACCGAATAAACGGAAAAGAAAAGGCAAAGATTCCGCCCGTTCCGTTATTTCCGTTTGTTCCGTTATCTGTTTCATGTCTTTCAGGACAAAACATTCGATAGCCTGAGTAGTTACCATCAAACATTGCTTTGGAGTGTTGCGTCCAGCCGCAACACTCCAAAGAGTTTACTTGGCTTTCTTGGCCGTGAACTCCGTCGGAGGCACGTCCCGGCCTTCGATGGTGCGCGTGAATTTGATTTCTTCGCCAGCGACTTTTCCTTTGTAAATCATCTTGAAGGAATTGCCCTGAAACTCGCGCGTTACCGTGAATGAGATGTCGTCGCCACTGACTTTTCCATCAGCGATGGCGGATTCGCCCTGCGGATTGGAAATCGTGCCGGTGAGCTTGTCGCCTTCGGCTTTCAACGTAATGGTGGTTTCAACCGTCTGGCCACCGCGACCTGGAACCTGAGCCGTCCATTTGCCGGAAACATCCGCCGCCAAAGCCAACGTGGCCAAGGCCAACACCAGACAAGCAGAAAGGAACATGTATTTGCGATTCATCGGATTTTCTCCTGAAAGAAATTCCCTCCGAGATCGGAGGTACGAGTGCTTGCGGAGTTCAGCGGATTTCTTAAATCAAAGCAGAAATCTTTGAAACAGGATTAACACGATTCTTTGCAGGATGAACAGGATTCAAACCGGGCAAAATCCTTTTTGGAATTGATGATCTTGTAAATCCTGTTAATCCTGTCAAAAAAGAATGTCTCAAAGTTTCTTGTTTATAAAAGAAGGCAGACAGCAACTCGCCGCCTGCCTTGCCAAAAGGAAATTTACAGCGTCCAGCCTTTGCGATATTCGCGGTGCAAATGCTGATTGGCTTTGTCGTTGTTGGTGACTTTGCCTGCTTCGCCGTCCCAGCGAATCAATTCGCCCTGGCCGGTTTTCAGCGCCACGATGCCGAGCAGCATGGTTTCGGTCAGCCGCGAAGCATATTCAAACGGACAAACCTGTTTCGCTTTGCCTTTGCAGGCGTTGGCGAATTGCACGCGGTGCAGCGGTTTGTCTTTTTCGTTTCGGAAGGCAACACGTTCGATTTTCTGCGGCACTTTCTTCGCGGCTTCCATCAGGCTTTCCGGGAACAGGCGCGGTTTTTCGCCGTAAGTTTCGTGCATCAAGATGCCTTTGGAACCGACGAAAATCACTCCGCCGCCGCGTTCCAGTTTGATGTTGTCTGGCAGAAACGACGGGCGCGGAGCCATCAAGCCGCCATCAACCCAAGTCATCTTGACTGGGGGTTGTTTGCCGCGCGCCGGGAACTGATAAATAACCTGAGTCGCCAACGGATGGCTGACCGGCATACGTTTGTTGTCTTCGCCCCAAGGAGTCGAAGTCGCTTCGACGGTTTCGGGGTAGCGCAAATCCAGCGCCCAGTACGGATGATCAATCAAATGCGCCGCCATATCGCCCAACGCGCCTGTTCCCCAATCAACCCAACCGCGCCAGTTGAACGGATGATAAATCGGATGGAACGGGACTTCCGGCGCCGGGCCAAGATACAAATCCCAATTCAAAGTTGATGGTTTCGATTCAAACGCACTCAACGAACTGGCGGTCGCTTTGCTCAGCAAACGCGCCGTCCAATCGTTGCCGAATCCGCCGCCTTCTGGGCTGACCGGAACTTTGGCCGGACGCGGAACGCCCTGCGGCCAGATAGGGCGATTCGTCCAGACAAAAACTTCTTTGACCGGGCCGATGATTCCCGCCTGAATCCATTCGTTGATGAGTCTGGCTTCGTCGTTGGAATGACCTTGATTGCCCATCTGCGTCATCAGCTTGGGATTCTTGGCCGCCGTTTCGCGCAACACGCGCGATTCCTGAACTGACCAGGTCAGCGGTTTTTCGCAATACACGTGCTTGCCCGCTTCCAGCGAATGTTTGGCGGCAATCGCGTGAATGTGGTCAGGCGTGGCAACGATCACCGCATCAATGTCTTTTTGCTGATCCAGCATCTGGCGGTAATCATCGTATCGTTTCGCCTTGTTGTAAGCTTCCTGCAATTTGATGCGAGCTTCGTTAGGCTTGCCGTCACGATCTTTGGTGCTGTTGGCGACGGCTTTGTCCACGTAACCGAAATCCACATCGGCCAGTGCAACAATGTTTTCGCCCGCCGTGACAAGTTCAGTTGCGTCCGAAGCTCCCTGCCCGCCGCAGCCGATGACTGCGACGTTGAGCTTATCGCTGGGCGCAATGTAGCCGGTTCCGCCCAACACGTGGCGAGGCAGAATCATCGCTCCCAGCGAAGCGCCAGCGGTTGATGCAACGAAGTTTCTTCGTGTGAGTTTGTCTTTTTCCATGATGTTCCTTTCAAGTTTGATAAAGGGGTAGGACTTTGTCCAAGTGTCCGTAGCCCGCGCGTGAGCAAGGGCTTATTTACTGAAACTATGCCCTCTCTTACGGTCGGGCTACTGACACGGCATAACGTGTCGGGCTACTGAACAGTATAAGTTGAACGGGTAGCCTGTGCTTATCTGCCGCGCAATTTGTTTAGCTTCGTGGTGAATTCTTCGACGTTATCTTTTTTGATAATCAGCGTAGGCACAAACGCTTGTTTTGAAGCCGGGACGCCCGAACGGTCACCGTCAAGAATTTGCTTCATGATTTTGATCGCCTGATAACCGAACTCATAAGGTTGCTGAACAACCGTGCCGACGATCTCACCGGCTTTGACGCCCGCCAAAGTCTGATCTTCTTCGTCAAAGCAGATGATTTTCACCTTGCCGACTTTGCCCGCTTCTTTGATCGCGTTCAGGATCGCCGGGCCATTGTACGACCACAACCCGACAAACGCCGCTGCTTCGGGATATTTGACCAGCGAATCCGCTGCGTTCGCTTTGGCGCGAGTGTGGTCAGCATCGTCGGTTCGCGTGTCCAGAATTTCGATTTTAGTTCCGGCGATTTCTTCCTTGATGCCTTGCAAACGTTCTTTGGCGTTTTGCGCGTCGAGCTTGCCGACAAAAACAACGATCTTGCCGCCTTCCGGCAAAGCTTCTTTCAACAACTGGCCTGCTTGGCGACCGGCGGCGACGTTGTCTGTGCCGACGTACACCGCGCGTTGACTGTTCGGAGCGTCGCTATCCTGTGTGACAACCAACGCCTGTTTCGCCGTCTGGTTAATCAGTTCGGTCTGATTTGCCGGGTCAACCGGCGAAATGGCGATGCCGTCAATGCCTTTGGCCAGCAAATCGTCAATGATGCGTTTCTGTTCGGCGGCGGTTCCGTCCGAAGGAATCTTGAACTCGACCGAGGTGTCGGCCAATTCTTCATCGGCTTTTTCAGTTCCTTTGCGGGCAATCGTCCAAAAATCCGAAGCGTTGTTGGTGACAAACGCCAGCTTCTTGCCGGATTTCTGTCCGCAACCAGCGGGCAGCAAAACAGCTACGGCCAACAAAATTCCAAAGAACAACTTTGCGTTGCGATTCATCAAATGAGTCTCCTAAAAAAGTGGGTGGCGTTTACATTGGAAAGAGTTCGTTCAACTCCGCCGCCGTAGGTTGAGCGCCGAATTGGCACAACTCAAACGCTTCGGCGTGTTTGACGGCTTTGCCTGCGTCTTCGCCGTAGCGGCGAATCAGCGCATCGCGGTAACGGCTGGCGACATCGGCATCGCGGTCTATCAACCAATCGCGGATGAAGTTTTTGCGACCTTCGTCGTCTTCGGGAACGCCGGGCAAATATCGCCCCATCCACGAATCGCGGTCGGCAAATTGCGAAGGCATCGCTTCGATGCAGGCGCGCTTTTTGTCCAGCACGTCGTCCACAGCGACGATGATCGCCGGATCAAAGGGATAGGGTTTTTGAAAATTGTCGGAGTAATACAGGATCACAGGATTGCGCGGACACGGCGGAACATCCGTCACGAAAAATGGAGCCGCCACCAACACGGCAGCGTCTTCGACCAGCACGCCGGTGTAACGATGATCGGGATGATAATCACAGGCGCGATGGCTCAACACGATGTCGGCTTGCCATTCGCGGATCAGCCGCGCGAAGGTGCGGCGGTTTTCCAGCGTCGGCAGCAATTCGCCGTCGTGAATGTCCAGCACCTGCATTTCAATGCCCAGAATTTCCGACGTGCGCTGAACTTCGGCTTTGCGGCGAAGCGCCAACGGCCCGCCCGCCATTGCAAAATGGCCAACATCGCCGTTGGTCGTGGCAACGAATTTCACCTTGTGACCGGCGGCAGCCCACTTCGCGGCCACTCCGCCAGCCTTCAATTCGCAATCGTCCGGATGCGCTCCGAACGCGATGATGCGTAACGACATTTTCCGAGTTCCTCTCGATCTAGCGGCTCGAAGCCGTGTCCTTTCGCATGTGTTTTTCAAACCATGCTTGCAGATAAAGTTGATTCAGCAAGTTGTGCGACGGACGCCGGAAGCCGTGATATTCGTCCGGTATGCGAACCAGCAGCGTTTCTTTCTTCAGCATCTTCAACGCGCGGTAATACTCTTCGCTCTGGCCGATAGGAGTTCGCAGGTCTTCTTCGCCGGTCATGACCATCGTCGGAGTTTTGACATTGCCGACATAATGCAGCGGTGAACGCACGGCGAATTCCATAGGGTCTTCCCAGGGGAATTTCTTGAACTGGTTGTACCAGCTTGGGCCGTCTGTGACACCGACGAACGAATGCCAGTTGATGACCGGTCGCATCGAAACCGCCGCCGCAAAACGATCCGTGTGGCCTACGATCCAGGCTGTCAAAACTCCGCCGCCGCTGCCTCCGCAAACGAACAGGTTGCGTTCGTCAATGAAGCCTTTCTTCAAAGCTTCGTCCACGCCCGCCATCAAATCGTCGTAATCCTTGCCGGGGTAGCTGTACTGAATGCCGTTGACGAAATCCTGGCCGTAGCCGGTCGAACCGCGCGGATTGGTGTACAACACGGCGTAGCCATTCGCCGCGAAATTCTGAAACGCCCAATTCCAGGCCACCGAATACATTGACCAAGGGCCGCCGTGAATCCACAAGACCATCGGATATTTTTTGCCGGGTTCAAAGTTTGCAGGTTTAATCAGCCAGCCTTGAACCTTCCAGCCATCGGCGGATGTGTACCAAAGCTCTTCGGCGTCGCCGAGTTTCATTCCAGACAGCACGTCGGAGTTCACATCCACCAGCGTTTTCTTTTCGTTGATGCGGTTAAACGGAAACGTGACCAACACGCCGGGCTGTTTGTGATTGGAAGCGACCATCGCCACCTGGCCGTTGTTGGCGATGGAAAATCCGCTGATGGCTTCTTTGTGATTCAGCCGCCGCAGGTTTCCATCAGCCAACGGAACCCAAAACAAATCGGTCGCGCCTTTTTCTTCCGACGTGAATTGAATGCCTTTGCTGTCAGCCCACCAGTTCAGGTTTTGAGGCGAACTTGGCAGGTTTCCGGCCAGCAAACGTTTGCCCGTGCCGTCGCTGTTCATCAAGTACAAACTGCTGACGTGGTTGGTGTAACGTTTGTCATCGTAACCGACATAAGCGATCAGTTTGCCGTCGGGCGAAACCTGCGGATTGCCGTCGGGACCTTGCCTGTCGGTAAGAGCTTTGATTTCCAGCGAAGCAAGATTGACCGAATAAAGCTCGCTGTCGCCGCGCAAGTATTCGGCGTCAGGTTTGCGAATGCCGCTGACGTAAATCGTCTTGCCGTCGGGCGACCAGTCAAAACCTGTGTGGTTGAATTTGCCGTTGGTGATCTGGCGAGGCGTTCCACCAAGCGTGGCGTCAACTGTGAAGACGTGCGAATAACCTTTAGGCAAAGGGCCTCGCCCGTCCGAACGCCATTGCAACCGATCAACTATGACAGCCGGTTTCGCCCATTCGGCTCCGCGCGGACGATCAGGCAAACGGACGGAAAGAATCGGGTCGTTGTCCGCCATAAACGCAGTGAAAGCAATCTGCTTTCCATCTGGCGACCATTTGATGTTCGACGGAGCCTGTTGCAGATGGGTCAATTGCGCCACTTCGCGCGTGTCCAGCCACATAACATGCAACTGATTCGTGCCGTCGCGGTCGGATAGAAAGGCGATGCGTTTGCCGTCCGGCGACCATTGCGGCGAACTGTCGTTGCGCGCTCCGCCGGTCAATTCGCGGACTCGATTGCCGTCAACATCCACGATCCACAGATTGCTGCGCGTTTGGTCTTTGACCTTGTCCACCCAAGTGCGAGTGAAAACGATTTGTTTGCCGTCAGGAGAAATTTCAGGATTGCCTACGCTCTCCATGTCCATAAACGTTTCTTTGTCCAGCAAGCGCGGCTTTTGCGCCAGCGCGCCGATGCTAAAACTCAAAGCCATCAACAGAGCAAGACTCAATCTCATGTGTTTCAACATAAGTTCCTCCGGGTTAAGGCGACGCCAGTTTTTTTGTGTTGAGAAGTTGCGGGAAACAATTTGCAGACGGCTCGAACGGCCATCTGTCACTTACAACGCAATGCAATCGGTTTCGGTTACGGCGAAATCGCCGCTGGCCGCTACCGCGCGGCGGATTCAGCTTCAAACAAATCGGGATCGGTCTTTCGCAACCGACGAATCAACGCCTGCCAGGTATCTTCGTAATGCCCAAGCTCTACGTTGGCGGCTTTCGTTTGCCGAGCGATTTCGTCATCCAGCGCATCGGCTTTGGTCGCTCCACATTGAATGGCAATCGCTTGAATTCGAGCAGCGCGTTCGGCCATCAACGTGTAGCCAAGCGCAAAGCGAATGTCCGTCCCAACGGAAATCAAACCGTGATTTTTCAGCACGCCAATGTTCTTTGCGCCCAAAGCTTCGGCAATCGGGTCTGCTCCAGCGTCCGAAAACACAGTGCCAATGAATTCGTTGTAAACGGCTTGCTCTTCAAAAATGAACGCGCCAAGTTGATCGAAGGCTTCAATTTCACGACCGAGCGCGCTGTAACCAGTCACATACAGCGGATGCGTGTGAACAATGGCGCTGACTTCGGGACGGCGACGATAAATCGCCGTGTGAATATCAATCGAAGGATTCGGCTGATGTTTGCCTTCCAACACGCGGCCTTTCATATCAACCCGCACCACGTCGTCCGGAGTGATGTCGGCGAAGTAAAACGGATAAGGATTCGTCCACAGTTCGTCGCTGCCTGGAACACGTATGCTGATGTGACCGGCAATGCCGTCGTCCATTTTTTCGTTGGCGATGACGCGGCAAGCGCACGCCAGATCAAGTCGGATTTGATCGTGAATGTTCATTGCGTTCCTCAACTTGCCGCTTGTAATGAAGCTGCGGCAACGGCGACCGGCTCTTCGGCGACCCCGTAAAATTCATTGACCGGCTTGGCGACGATGGAATGAACTCGGCGCATCAATGGTTCTACATCGTTTTTGCCAAGCCCCGCCGTGTCAATCGTGTCGTGCATGTGGACGGTGATTTTCGACGGAAATAATTTCCAGTCGCCTTTTTTGCTGAACTCGTAAGCGCCGACGATGCTCATCGGAGCAATCGGATACCCGTACTGAATCGCCATCCGAAACGCGCCGGGATTGAATTCGCCGACAAAGCCGTCTTTGGTGCGCGAGCCTTCGGCAAAAACAATCAGGCTGACGCCGGAATCCAATCGCTCTTTGGTCAATTTCATCATCTGTTTGTACTTGGCCAGATTGCCCTCAGGCGGAACGGGCACGTTGCCGAATCGGCGCATCATCCAGCCGTAAGCCGGAATCTTGAAATGTGATTCGTGTTCCAGTCCCCGCACGAACTGCGGAATTGCCGAATAGATGATGAACGCATCCCATAGATCAATGTGGTTGCAGATGAAAAAACCTGTTCGCTGACGATCAAAGCCAGGCGCGAATTTCACCTCGAAATCAACGCCAGCCAGTCGCAGGATATTGCGAAACAACCAGCGTTGCGGTTTGTCGTTTTTGCGCGGATCAATCAATGCGCCCATCAACACCAGCGCCGAACACGCCGGAAAGAAATGCGCGACGCTGACAATCCAGAGAAAGATCGAGCGAATTGCGTGGTAGGTTTTGCTGAACACGCTCAGCGCAGCCCAGTTGTGACTTGGGTGATTACGAATTTGGGATCGGATAATTTCGTTTTCTGCCATCGAAAAGTTTTCAGTTGATTAAAGTTGGTGTCCTCCGACAGCCAGCCGCATGACGTTTTCTTCGGTGCAGGCTTCGCGGTCTAAAATGCCTGTGATGCGGCCTTCGTGCATGACTGCCAGCCGGTCGCTCAAACCCAAAATCTCTTCCATATCGCTGCTGATGACTATGACGCCAACGCCGTTGGCAGCCAGCCCGCGCATCAACTCGTAAATTTCCGCCTTCGCGCCGACATCAATGCCGCGCGTCGGTTCGTCGAAAATCATGACTTTCGGATTGAGTTGAAGCCATTTGGCCAGCACGACTTTTTGCTGATTGCCGCCGCTCAGGTTTTTGACCAGCGTTTCGATTGAAGCGGTTTTGACATTCAGTCGCTTGCTGAAAGTTTCAGCCGCCGCACGTTCTTGCTCACGACTGACCAAACCGCGAACCGCATATCGCGGCAACGCAGGCAAGCTGATGTTTTCGCGGATTGTGTTTTCGACGATCAAACCAGTTTGGCGACGATCTTCAGGAACCAGATAAATGCCTTGCCGAATGGCATCGCGCGAAGAGTTGATCGCCACGTTCTGCCCGCCAAGCAAAATATCGCCACCCAGCTTGGCATCCACGCCGAAAATCGCCTGCGCCATTTCCGAACGACCCGCTCCAACCAATCCGGCAAAGCCCAGAATCTCGCCTTTGCCGAGCGCGAAGGAAATTTTGCGACCGGGGTAACGAGTTGTTTGCAGATCGCGGACTTCAAAGAATCCGGCTTCAGCAGTGTGCTGTGGAGCAACGTACCGATGCTGCAATTCGCGCCCAACCATCAATTGCACCATCCGGTCGTGCGTGATTTCTTCGCGCGCCAGAGTTCCGGCCTTACGCCCGTCGCGCAAAACAACGGCTCGGTCGGCAATTTGAGCAACTTCGCCCAGCCGGTGAGAAATGTAAATCACGCTGACGCCGTGCGCGCGAAGGTCTTTGACGACTTCCAGCAAACGTTCCGTTTCCGTCAGCGTCAAACTGGAGGTCGGTTCGTCCATAATCAGCAACCGCGCATCCAGCGAAAGAGCTTTGGCAATTTCCACCAATTGCTGTTGCGCGATGGACAGCCGACTCAGCGGCGTTTCGGGCGAAACATCCAGTCCCAATCGGCGAAGGTGAACCATAGTGTCGGCGCTCATCTTTCGCCGATCAATCAACCGCAACGGTTTCAGCGCGCCGCTCATCACCGGTTCGCGGCCAAGAAAGACATTCGCCGCGACATCCAGATTGTCCAACACGTTCAATTCCTGATGAATGAATCCAATGCCCAACCCAATCGAATCGTTGACCGAATGAATCGCCACCGACGAACCGCCAATCAAAATCTCTCCGGCGTCCGGCTGATAAAGGCCGCCGAGAATTTTCATCAGCGTGGATTTGCCTGCGCCGTTTTCGCCCAGCAGCGCAACGACTTCTGCGGCGTTGACGTGGAAATCAACCGCTTCGAGCGCCACAACGCCGGGAAAGCGTTTGCCGATACCGCGCATTTCAAGCAATGGAGCGTGAGAGTTCATCAAAATTTTATGTTGTAAACCTTGATCTTGCTGTTGAGCGTCGTGTTGTTCATGCCAAGCAACTTGGCAGCGCGGCTTTGATGCCCGCCTGTGACTTCCAACGCGCGACGAATCAGTTCAATTTCAAACCGCGAAACTTCGTCATAAAACGAAATGCCTTGCGTCAGGTCCAGCACTGCCGCCGAATCCAATGACCCAGACGGCGATTTGCCGCGCAAGTTCGGATTGACAATTTCTTCGCGCAAACATTCCATCGTCAAATCGTTGGTGCGCGCGATGATGACCGCGCGTTCAACAGTGCTTTCCAATTCGCGCACGTTTCCCGGCCAGGCGTAACTTTCCAAAACCTTCAACACCTCCGGCGACAGTTGTTCAGCAATCGAACGTCCGTTTTCTTCGTTGTATTTGCGGATGAAATGCTGCGCCAGCGGCAGAATATCCTCCTTGCGATTGCGAAGCGGCGGCAGGTGAATGTTGATGACGTTCAGGCGATAGAACAAATCTTCGCGGAAATCGCCGGACTTCACGGCACGCTGCAAATCGGTGTTGGTGGCGGCGATGATGCGAACATCCACACGGCGAGGTTGCGTGTCGCCCAGCGGAGTGAATTCGCGTTCCTGAATCACGCGCAACAATCGAGCCTGCGTTTCGGGCGGAATGGTGCTGATTTCATCCAGAAAGATCGAACCGCCGTCGGCTGCATCGAACAATCCTTTTTTGGCGGCGACAGCTCCGGTGAAAGCGCCTTTGGTGTGGCCGAACAATTCCGATTCCAGCAATTCCGATGGAATGTTGCTGCAATTGACCGCCACAAACTGGCCGGATTCGGCGCGCGGGCTGGAAAAATGAATCGTGCGAGCGACGACTTCTTTTCCGGTTCCCGATTCGCCCGTCACCAGCACTGTCGAACGCGCCGGAGCGACTTGTTCAATCAAATCGTAAACTTCGCGCATTGCGGCAGAGCTTCCGACTATACGATTGCGGTCGCCGGAAGTTTTCAATGTGCGACGCAACACGCGGCGCTCTTCGTCGCCCCGACGACGACTAACTCCGGCGGCGGCGGTTTTCAAAATCTGTTCGTTTTCAAACGGTTTGCGAATGCAATTGAACGCTCCCAATTGCCAGGCGGCGATGGCCGTGTCGAAAGTCGCATACGCCGTAATCATTATGACGACGGCTTCGCGGTCGAGCTTCAACAACTCTTCCAGCGTTCGCAACCCGCCAATTCCCGGCATCGAAACATCCAACAACACAGCGTCGTAAGCTCGTTCGCCAAAACGCGCCAGGCCTTCTTCGCCGGTTTTCGCCAAATCCACGCGATAACCGTCCTGCGACAACAAGCTTTCCAGCACATCGCGCATGACCTCTTCGTCGTCAACTACCAGTACATTGCCTTTTTTTGCCATAACTTTGAATCTTGATTGGTTTGAGTGCCCGCGAATTATCGGCCATCAACCGAAACGAGACAAGTTTTGGCTTTTGCTGAAAAGCTTGTTTGCTGAGCGGGTTAAAGAGTCGTTCGGTGAATTGAGCATTTTGGGAGCTTCAATTGATTTTTTCGTCAATCCAGTTTTGCAGTTGCTGAGGCGGCAAGAAGTCTCGAAAGTCAGTGATGTTGCGAGTCACCAAAACGTTGTGACTGGCCAAAGCCTGTGCGGCAATCAAAACATCAGCATATCGCTTGCGGGTTTTGAATCGGTTGGTGAGTTGAGTGACAAGCTCCAAAGAGTTTTCGTCGAGGTGCAGGATTTGAAACTTGCTCAACACTTGCTGGGTTCTCTGGAAATGTTGTTGAGCGCGGAAGAGGTAGGCGGGTTCGGCTTTTACCAGCGCATCCATTCTCCCTCTAAATTGTTCTGCCACCACGATAACCGGAAGCAAAACGTATTGACGATTTACCTTCTTGAGGTTTTCCAAAAGAAGCGGGTGGTCGTCCAGATAGTGGCGAAGAATGTTTGAATCCCAAAGATATTTCATTCACCTCCAACCAGGTGGCGATTACGTTCTTCTTCGATCTCCTCAAACATCAGTAAGGCTTCCGGGTCATTTTTGAAAAGCCCATGATCGTCCCACCCTTGAGCACGCAGAACGGCTTCATCATCAATCGCAGCAGAGTTGGTTAGCGGCGGTGCAGTCAAAGTCATGATTTCTGAATGACGAAGCAAGTCACGAAGCCTGCCCTCAAGCTGAGTAATTGCCTGTTCACGAGAATCGGCTTCCGCGACCATGTCTGGAAAGCCAAGCAAAAGCGCCCGCCATTGACTACGATTTTGTCCGCTGACCGGAAGATGAGTCACAAGAACTTTGTATTCGGCATCTGCAACTATATTCATAAGCTCGCCTGGTAAAACCGCCTATTAGCAGGCGGTGACGGCATTTTGGCTCAGGCAGCGAAAGATTGGCAACCAAACAAATAGCCCGGCCCCAAACAAAGCGACTTGTCCACTAACTACATCGCTTCATTTAGAGCCGGGCAGAACCGGGCATTGCCAGACGATTATTTGTTCAAGCCGACACGCGCTTGAGATTCGCTGCCTTTCACGTACTTATCGAACCAGGAAATCATTTCCCACAACGTATGTTCCGTGGATTCGCGCGCAGCGTATCCGTGCGATTCAAACGGCAAAGTCACATAACGAACGTTGCCGCCGTTGCCTTTCAACGCCTGGAACATGCGGTCGGACTGGATCGGGTGAGTGCCGGTGTTGTTGTCGGCTTCGCCGTGAATCAGCAGGATCGGTTCTTTGATCTTGTGAGCGTTCATAAACGGCGAAACTTTCAAGTACATATCCGGCGCTTCCCAATACGTGCGGCGTTCGCTCTGGAAACCGAACGGAGTCAGCGTGCGGTTGTAAGCTCCGCTGCGAGCGATTCCGGCTTTGAAAATATCGGAATGCGCCAGCAAGTTCCCGGTCATAAACGCGCCGTAACTGTGTCCGCCGACGCCAACGCGGTTGCGGTCGGTTACTCCCATTTCGACAGCTTTATCTACTGCGGCCTGGGCGCTGGCGACAACCTGTTCGATGTAAGTGTTGTTCATCGTTTCAGGATTGCCGACGACCGGCATTGAAGCGTCGTCCAAAATCGCATAGCCCATGAGCAGGAAAAACAGATGCGAAGTTCCGCCAATGGTCGTGAAGCGATTGGTCGAACCGCTGATCTGTCCTGCTGTGTCGGCGTCGCCGAATTCGCGCGGGTACGCCCAAATCACCGTCGGCAACCGGGTTCCCTGTTTGTAATCCGGCGGCAGGTAAAGCGTAAAAGACAGGTCAACGCCGTCTTTGCGTTTGTACCGAACCAACTGCTTCTTGATGCTGCGAAGTTGCGGCGTCGGGTCGCTAAAATTCGTCAACGCAACTTTATCGTTGCTGTTCGCCGTACGAATGAAATAGTTCGGCGGCGAGTTTTGCGTTTCGTGCCGCGTAATGAATTTCGACCCGTCGTCGCTGAGCAATTGAGTCACGCTTTCATAACTGTTGGCATCGCAACGGAACAGCCGCTCGGCTTTGAGCGTCGTCAGGTTGAACCGATCCAGGAATGGACGGTCGCCTTGCGGCGAAGCTCCCTGCCCGGTCAGGAAAATGTTGTCGCCGTTTTGCAGCAACACAGCCTGGCCGTTCGGCAAGCGTTTCATTTCCGGCTGTCCCGGATTGTTGTACCGATCCTGAATCGAAAGATTCCAAATCAGCTTCGGCGCTTGCGACGGATTGTCAGCGTTCATCATAAACGTGCGACTGCGGCGCGTGTTGCGATCCATGTCGCGCACCATCACCAGGCCGTTTTTCTCGCCCCAGGTCAGCCCGGCAAAACGATTTTCGGTTTTGGTCAATTCAATTGGCTGGCCGGTGAACGGAGCTTTCAGCATTTTCACCACGTCGCGTGGCGAAGCTTTTTTCTTGGTGTCGCCGCCGTCCAAAGCTTCGGCCCAAACCAGCGTAGCTGCTTCCGTTGGACGCCAACCAATTCCGCGCGGGCCAGTCTGAACGCCTTCAATCGGAACTTGATCCTGCAACGGCAGGCTGGCGAATTTGTGAACCAGTTTTCCGGCGCGATCCCAGATTTCGACTTCGCGCGGGAACGATCCGGCGGTAAACGAATACGAAAACGGACGATGATTGCTCATCACCAACAAATGATTTCCGTCCGGCGCAACATCTACGCCCTGATAAATCGCGGCTTTGCCAATTGGCGCGGCTTTGCCCGTCGCGGCGTTGACCATCGCCAGTTGAGACGTGGCGTAATACTCGAACAGCTTTTCGTCGTGCGGATTCTTCAGCAAATCTTGAAAGGTCATTGCCGGAGTCGCTTTGCCAAAATTCTCCTGCACGGTTGGGCCAATCGGAACCGTCGGAGCTACAGGCGCTGCTCCGCGTCCGGCAGGAATCGTTTGCACCAGCAAGGTTTTGCTGTCCGGCATCCATTGCAACGATTCTCCATAAGCCGCATTGATTTTCACGCCGGAAATTTTTCGCAGCTTGCCGGTCGCGGCATCGCCAATCCACAACTCACTGCCGCCGTCGGCAATGCTGGTCACTGTGAATTGTTTGCCGTCCGGCGCCCACGAAGCTCCGCCCAATCGAACGCCCGCCGGAGTGACGATTTTGGTTTCCTTGCCGTCGGGAATCGTTTTCAGCGTCAGGCCGGTAATGCGTCCGGCCATGTGCATCGCGTTGGTTTTCGGATTGATGCGAAGCCCGGCCAGTCGCAGCATCGGTTCGGATAATTCGGCGATGGATGGATAGCGCGCCGTTTGCAGCAACAACATTCTGTCGCGCGTCGGGCTGACTGACACCATCGGCGATGACGGAGCGTCCAGCACATCCAGAACGGCTTTGGGCGGTTTTTGATACGGCGTTTGCGCTCCGGCGTTAAAGCCAGGAATCAGCAAAACGAAACTCAACAGGTAAAACGTGAACTTACGCAAGGTGCGGTTCATGACGAAACCTCCTGTGGTGACGATTGAATTGGTGGAACGGACTTCAGCAGGAAGAACTGCCTGCGAAAACAAATACGACGTTAAGAGGAATTGGGTTACGAAAGTCTTCCGCGATTGCTTCAAACCATCAAACAGGCGGGAGTTCAGAAAGTCAGTTGGCCGCCATCAATTACCAGTGAATGGCCTGTGATGAAACTGGCATCGTCCGAAGCCAGAAACGCAACGGTCGCCGCTACTTCGTCAGATTCGCCAAACCGCGCCATTGGAATTTTGTCCTGGAAATACGTTCGCGCCAGTTCAGGATCGGCGTCGAGCACGGCTTGAGAAAGTTTGGTGCGAATCATTCCCGGCGAAACCGCATTGACGCGAATGCCATACGGAGCCAGTTCAATCGCCGTCGTCATCGTGATGCCGACAACACCAAACTTGGAGGCGTTGTAAGCGACCAAACCGATTTCGCCTACGTGACCGTTGGTCGAAGCCATGTTGACGATGTTGCCTTTCACTCCGCCAGCCACCATCGCACGCGCAACAATTTGCGAACACAAAAAGACGCCTTTCAAATTCACGTCCATCGTCGCATCCCAATTTTCGTCCGGCGTTTCCAGAAACGGCGCAGGCGGCGCAATTCCTGCGATGTTGCACAACACATCAATGCGTCCGTGGCGACGCATCACTTCGTCCGCCATCGCCTGCACCTGATCGCGTTTGGCAACATCGGTTTGCAAAGCCCAAGCCGAACCACCAGCCGCGATAATTTCCGCCGCAGCCTGTTCAGCCAGCGCAAGATTCACATCCACGACGACAACAGTCGCGCCTTCGCGGGCGAGCCGTTTGGCAGCGGCGCGGCCAATTTCTCCGCCTCCGCCGGTGACAATCGCAATTTTGTTCGTGAATCTCATATCACTTGCCAACATACAGGTCAGTACCGCGACCGGCAGAGCCCTGCGCTCCCTACCGGTCGCAGTACCGACTCAAAAGAACTTCAGCAACAATCCCATCGTCAGACTCCGCCCCCGCGAAGGCGCAAACTGGAAATGTTCGCGGTAAAACTTATTGCCGGAATTTTCCAGACCGAAGGTCAAAGCTACGCGCGAATTTTCTCGCTGGAAGTTATACCCGCCGCGCAGATTCTGCACAGCAAATCCGCCCAGGCTGAAAAAGTCTTGCGCGATCAAAAATGGCGATTCGCTCAGCAACGGCGACACGCGCTCGACTTTTGCCTGAGCGCGCACATTGTATTCTCCCCAAAACCGCCCACCCGGAGAACTCCAACGCAACCCGGCAACGGCTTTCAACGGCGTGATGTTGTCCGCCGGAACGTCAATCAGTTTGGTGTTGTTGAACGGATTGACGGCTTCAGCGATCTGGCCGTGCAGATAACCCACGTTGACGAAGGGCGTGAAAATCGAGCGCCGCGCGTTGATCGAATACTCGCTGTCGAATTCAAAGCCTTGAATCCGCAGCCGCGAAAAATTGACGGCTTGCAGAATCAAGCCGATGGTCGGCGATTGCGAAACAATTTCGGTCGAAATGAAGTTGCGGTAATGGTTGTTGAAATACGTCAGCGAAGCAGCATAACGAGCTTTGCGAATGCGAATGCCGGTATCGAAATTGATGCCGGTTTCCGGTTCGACCTGAATGTTCGGCACGGCATTGCCGAGCGTCGCCGGGCCGCTGAAAAACAATTCCTCCAGATTCGGATGGCGGAAACTGCGGCCAACGCGCGCCGTGAAGCTCATCAAATCATTCGGGCGAACAATCACGCCGATGTCGCCGGAAACATTCGACCGATCAATTTCAACGCCCGTCACAGCAGGAAATCTGGTTTGATCCAACGCCGGAATAGCGTTTTCGACGCCGGGCAGAATCGGGTTGTAACCCGGCGTGGTTTTGGCGCTGACATCAAACCGATCCAGCCGAACTCCGCCGACGATTCGCAACCAACGAGTCACGTCGTACTCGTCCTGCGCGAAAAACGCCAGGTTTTGAAAATCCGATTTCGGCACGCGCTGCGGAAAAGTCGTGCTGGGCGGGCCAAAAGAAATGTTCGCGGGAATGAATCGCGGCGGCGCAGGCGATCGAGTCGCAAATCCGACAATGCCGGTTTCTGTGACGTTGACGCGCGAATCGCGGCTGTGATCCAGAAACCAGCTTGCGCCAGCAGTCAAAATGTTGCGGCTGCCGAGTTTGAAGTTGCTCTGAAAATCCCAGCCGTAACTTTTCACGTTTTGCCGCGTGTCGGTCAGCAGCTTGATGCGAATGATCGAATCCAGCGGCTGTTCGCCCGGTCGGGGCGGAGCCGAACTGAACACGGCAAAATCGTTACGCAAATTTCGATCTTGCTGTTGGTGATAAACATTGAACGCCACGCGCGAAAACCATTCGGTCAGGCCGTAACGTTCATACCGAAATCCGTATTTGTCCAGATTGCTAAAAGGCAGGTTCAGAGTTTGCGAAAAAAACGGCGCAGTGAAATCCGGGAAACCGATATTGCCATTGCGACGCCGCAACCAGTTGACGCGCATTCCGCCTTTTTCGCTGGTGAACAATCGTGCGATGGCATTGACCGAACTGCCGTGCGATTGCGAATTCGGCACTTCGGAACTGGTGCGCGTAAACGGCGCGTTGAACGGATCGGGAAAAACGCGGCTCAGAATTTGTTGGCGCAGCTTGCCTTCGGTGAAAAGGAAATTGCTGGATTCATTGAACGATTCCCCGGCGTGGTAATTCTCGAACCGTTCCAGCTCGCCGCCAAAACGAAACGCGAACCGGCGACCCGAAACATCAAACCGCGCGCTGCCTCTGCGACCGTTTTCGTTGGTGCTGTAAAACGTATTGAGCGTTCCGCCAACGCGAATGCCGCCAGCCGTCGTTCGCGGCTGATCGGTCAGGATGTTGATCGTTCCCGAAAGCGCGTCGGTTCCGTACAAGACCGAACCTGACCCATTGACGACTTCCAGACTTTGAATGCTGGTTGGATCAATCAAACCGATTTCGACTCCGGCGCGGTCGGTCGCCACACGCGAAGTGTTCAGCCGTTCGCCATCCACCAAAATCAAAATGCGCGACGAATCCAAACCGCGCAATCTTGGCCGCATTTGAAACGGCCCGTTGCCGACCGGCGTAATGTTCGGAGCTTTGCTCAACACGTCCTGCGTCGTAGTGACGTTTTCGCGCAGGATCGCTTCGGCGGTGATGGTTTCGGCGCGAACCGTCACATCCTGAATTTCGCGTTCGCCGCGCGTCGCAGTCACCGAAACGACTTCGGTGATGCTGCCAGGCAGCAATTCAACGTTGGCTTCGATGCGTTCGTTGTTGGAAATCAGCGTGAAGCTGCGCGTGACTGCCGAAAAACCATTTTTTTCGACCGTCAACCGATACAGTCCGTCCGTCAGGTTTTCAAACTTGAACGTGCCTGATGAATCGGTCGTCACAACTTGTTCGGTTTGAGTGGCCGGACTTTTCAGCACGACTTTGGCGGATTCGACCGCCGCTGAGTTTTGGTCGCTGACTTTGCCAAAAATCCGGCTGCCGGTTTGAGCGAACAACGATGAGTGTATGAGTGTTAAGACACCAACTGAAAGTAAAAGCTGTAGAGCTTTTTTCATTTTCCTTTTTTCCTTCCTTCTCGAATTCTTCAATCAATGTTTCATCTTCGGGGAAATGCGGTGACGCCACTTGATTTGACTGTCACCAAACGCACGAATTCGTCGTGCTATCATCCCGGTTATGGAAAACAACAAACAGATTGCAACATTGGCAGGCGGTTGTTTCTGGTGTTTGGAAGCCGTCTTCGTCGAACTTCGCGGCGTTGAAAAAGTCATCTCAGGTTATATGGGCGGCCACACAGTGAACCCGACTTACAAACAGATTTGTTACGAAGACACCGGCCACGCCGAAGTCGTTCAAATCACCTTCGATCCGCAAACGATTACCTTCAAAGAATTGCTGGAAGTGTTTTTCACCATTCACGATCCTACGACGCTCAATCGGCAAGGCGCTGATGTTGGGTCGCAGTATCGTTCGGCGATTTTCTATCACTCCGACGAACAGCGAACCGTCGCCGAACAGGTCATCGCCGAATTGACGGCTTCTGGTATTTGGAGCAATCCGATTGTCACCGAAATGACGGCTGCTCCGATGTTTTACCCGGCGGAGGATTACCACCAGGATTATTTCGCCAACAATCCTTACCAGCCGTATTGCATGGCCGTTGTCGCCCCGAAAGTCGCCAAAGCCCGTCAAAAGTTTTTGGCAAAATTGAAAAAATGACTCTGCAAACGCAAAAAAGCAGAGAGTTCAGACTTCAGTTCGACATCGCCACCAGTTCGCAATACTGAAACCAACAGTAACAGAATTGCTTTTGGCGATTGTCATCACTTTGTCATACGACTGAACTCTCTGCCTGCAATGGCACACTTTCAGCAAATTCCGGCCACTTATGCGCTTCGTGCTGCCGGAGCGCATAATTCCAGGTCGTGTCCATCCGGGTCGGAAAAATAGATCGAAGTCGCCGGCATCCATTCGTGAAAATGCGGGCCGTCAATTTCAACGCCACGTTCTTTCAACACGCTCACCGCTCGATCAATGTCCGCTGCAGCGATGGTGAAAGCGAAATGCTGCTTCTGCCAACCGTCTTTGTCTTCCTGCAAGACGATCATTCCTGCTTGGCCGCCCGCGCGAAGGAACAGCCACTTACGAGTTTCATCGCGGATGCCAATTTCCAAATCCAAAACTTCGCGGTAAAACTTTTCAGCCATTGCCAGGTCTTTGACCTTGATTGCGACTTCATAAATTCCACTGATCGGCAACATAACTTTCCTCTTTCTACTGAACTATTTCTGTCAAACCTAAAAATCTGAGTCAAAAATTTTGCTGAGCTTCAGAACGAATCCGGGCAAGACAGGATCGCCACTAACACTGGTCGGGCTTTCCAGAATTTCAACTTCGGCATTGGGGCGATAAATGTGAACTCGCCGTTCCTGCGGATCAATCAACCAACCCAACTGAGCGCCGTTGGCAATGTATTCTTCCATCTTCTCTTTCAACCGATTGATGCGGTCAGTGGCCGAGCGTAGCTCAAGAACAAAATCCGGGCAGAGCGGGAAGTATTCCTTTTTCTGCTTTTGACTCAACTCTGCAATTCTGGAACGTCTAACCCACGAGGCATCCGGTGAACGGGTTGCACCGTTTGGCAGCTTGAATCCCATAGAAGAATCAAAAGCCACCCCATCTCCATCTTCCTCGGTCCACACACCTAATTGCAGACCAATTTTGTGATTTTTAGCTCCGGTGTCTCCTTTTGGTGGGGGCATAATTTCAACCTCTCCTTTCGCCGTTCGCTCAAACCACATTTCACTGTTCAGTTGAACCAGTTTGTCAAAATCCTGCTCGGTCACTTCCCCATCAATCGTGATGAAAAAGTTGTAGCGCATCTCCGGCAAAACACGCACCGGCAAATAGGTGCTGTGTTTAGATTTTGCTTTGGGCGATGGAGTTATTAGTTTTGCTTGTGCTGTTGCCATCGTCAGTACCTCCAAAAATCAGAGTCGTTCAATTACGTCTTTTGCAAAGTAAGTCAGGATCAAATCCGCTCCGGCGCGTTTGACCGCAATCAGAGATTCCATAATCACACGCTCTTCGTCAATCCAGCCAAGCTGCCCGGCGGCTTTGATCTGAGCGTATTCGCCCGACACTTGATAAGCCGCCAACGGCAGGTTGAATCGTTCGCGGACTGCACGAATCACATCCAGGTAAGGCAGCGCGGGTTTGACCATCAACATATCCGCGCCCTGTTCAACATCGAGTTCGACTTCGCGCAGAGCTTCGCGGATGTTCGGCGGATCCATTTGGTAACTGCGCCGGTCGCCGAATTGCGGCGCGCTGTCGGCGGCTTCGCGGAAAGGGCCATAAAATGCCGAAGCGTATTTCACGGCGTAAGACAAAATCGGAGTTTGCTCGAAGCCCGCCGCGTCCAAACCTCCGCGAATCGCCGCCACCATTCCGTCCATCATTCCGGAAGGCGCGATGATGTCGGCTCCTGCCTGAGCCTGACTGACAGCAGTTTTCGCCAGAGTTTCCAGCGTCGAATCATTTTCAACGTCGTTATCCACAATCGTCCCGCAATGGCCGTGCGAAGTGTATTCGCACAAACAAGTGTCGGCGATGACGACCAAATCTTTGACTTCGCGTTTGACGGCGCGAATCGCCCGCTGAATGATTCCGCCTTCGGCAAAAGCATCGCTTCCCTGTTCGTCTTTCTGTTCCGGCAAACCGAAAACGATGATTGAACGAACGCCCAGCGCACGAGCGGCTTGGCATTCTTTGACCAGTTCATCCACCGACAGATTGAACACGCCCGGCATTGATTTGATCTCGCGGCGAACGCCTTCGCCCGGACAGGCAAACAGCGGATAAATCAGATCGGACGGCGACAGTCGCGTTTCGCGCACCATCTCTCGAATCGCAGCCGTGTGGCGCAATCTTCGCGGGCGTTGAATCAGGTTCATTGCATATCTCCTTCAAAACGTTTTGCAGTGATGATTTCAGCCAGTGTTATAATCCGCGCCGTCACACCAATTCAATTGAACGCACATTCGATTTAGCGAGGTAAGCAATGGCCGCCATCACCGCACAACAAATCGCACCGATTTCGACCAGAGAACAGATTGCAGCCTTGATGCCCGACGCATCACGATTGCTGAGCGAGGAGCCGGAAATGGAAAGTTCTTTGCACCACGAACAATCAGTCATTTTGGAAAAATCGCTCGAACGCTGGTGGAAAGATCGCAACGATTTTTTCATCGGCGTCAACCTGAGCATTTACTTCAGCCGCGCCCAACTGAAAACTCATGACTTTCGCGGCCCTGATATTTTCATTGTGCTGAACACGGAACGCCGCCCGCGAACTTCGTGGGTGGTTTGGGAAGAGGGCGGCAAATACCCGGACGTGATTATCGAATTGTTGTCGGATTCAACCGCCGAGATTGATCGAAAAATCAAAAAGGAAATCTATCAGGAGCGGTTCCGAACATCTGAATACTTTTGGTTTTCGGTGGACACTTTGGAGTTCGCCGGTTGGCACTTACCCCACGAAGGCTACGTCAAAATCGAACCCGACGAACACGGTTGGCTGTGGAGCGATAAGCTGGGACTTTATATCGGCGTGGCTGGCGACAGGCTGCGTTATTTCACCGCCGACGGCGCGCTTGTGCCAACTCCTGAAGAAGGCGAAGAACGAGCAATACTGTTTGCTAATCAGGAAAAGCAACGTGCTGAACAACAGAAACAACGTGCGGATTTGCTGGCTGAAAAATTACGCGCGCTCGGCGTTGATCCCGATTCGTTGTAATCAAAGCAAAGCCTGAATGACTTGTGCGACTTGCTCGTCAGTCAGTTGAGGAAACATCGGCAAGCTTAAGACTTCGCGCGCGGCTTGTTCGGTTATCGGCAAAGCCGCACTCGCTCGATGCCGATAAGCCGGTTGCCGATGAACCGGCACAGGGTAATGAACCAACCCACCGATTCCCTTTTCCCGCAAACGATCTTTCAACACATCGCGCTCGCCGCTTCGCACCACGTATTGGTGATAAACATGCGAAATGTCGCCGACGCATTTCGGCAACACCAGGCCGCTCGCTTTCAAACCTTCGTCATAAGCCGCCGCAATCTGCCGCCGCCGCTCATTTTCCGAATCCAGATATTTCAACTTCACACGCAACAACGCCGCCTGCACTTCATCCAGCCGCGAATTCATCCCTGCGATTTCGCTGACGTATCGTTCGCGCCAGCCGTATTCGCGCAACAGTCGCAGCCGTTCCGCCAACGCAGCATCATTTGTCGCAACCGCTCCACCATCGCCAAGCGCGCCAAGATTTTTGGTCGGATAAAAACTGAACGCCGCCACATCGCCAATGGAACCAACGCGCCGCTCGCCAAGTTTCGCTCCGTGAGCCTGCGCGCAATCTTCGACAACTTTCAATTCGTAGCGCCTAGCCAGTTCGCCAATCGCTGTCATCTCCGCCGGATGACCGTACAAATGAACAGCGATGATGGCTTTGATCTTCGATGAACCGCGATAGTTTTTGATCGCGTCTTCGATGGCTTGCGGGCTGATGGTGAAGGTCGCCGGATCAATGTCCACCATCAAAGGCTCGGCTCCGGCCAGATCAATCGCCGCCACCGTAGCCACCGCCGTGTGCGAAACCGTCACGACCGCATCGCCCGCGCCAATGCCGCAAGCTCGCAAAGCCAGCACAATCGCGTCGGTTCCGTTTGCCACGCCGACGCAATTCCCAACGCCAACGTAAGCGGCAAAGGCTTGCTCAAAAGCCGCGACCTGCTTGCCCAAAATGTACCAGCCGCTGTCGAGCGTTTGCCGAATGGCTTCATCAATCTCGCTTTGATGAGTCAGATACCCTGCCTTCGGGTCGCTTTGTGGAACAACCAAATTCATAAACCTCCTCAACCAACCACCAGCCACCGACGACCAATCACCAATTACAAATACTTCGCCAAATGCTCTCGATAAAATTCCAGAGTTTGCCGCAAACCTTCGCGCAAATTCGTTCGCGGTTGCCAGCCCAGTGTTGAATGAACGCGCCCAAAGTCTGCGTAATAATCGCCGATGTCTATTCGCTTGCGATCCGCCGGGTAACTGCGCGTCAGGTATTCGCCTCCGCCGTTCATTTCGACCACCAGATCGGCAAGCTCTTTCAAACTGACAACCGACTCGCCGCCCAAGTTGAAAATCTCGCCGTTGGAATCTTCGCTCACCGCCGCCAACAAAAACGCTTCGACGGCGTCGTCCACAAACGTGAAATCGCGGAGTTGATGCCCTTCCCAAACTTCAAACGGTTTGCCTTCGACGACCAGCCGAATCCACACGCCCAGAAACGTCTGCCGAGCGTCTTTGATTCGCATGCGCGGCCCGTAAGTATTCGTCAGCCGCAGCGCACACGATCGAATGCCGTAAACGTTGTTGTACAGGATGTGATACCACTCGCCAGCCATTTTGTTGATGCCGTTCACGTCCACCGGGCGCAGCAGATGCTTTTCATCCACCGGCAGATAATCCGGTTTGCCGTAAAGCTGCCGAGTCGAAGCGAACACCAATTTGATCGCCGGATTGTATTTGCGACAGGCTTCAAGGATCGAAAGCTGCGCGCGACAGTTGATTTCCAAATCGGCGTCAGGATCGTTCATCGAATCCATGTGGCTGGTTTGCCCGGCCAGATTGAACAGATAATCCTGCCCTTGAACCAGATACCGCATGCTGTGAGCGTCGCGCACATCGGAGATGTTCACTTGCACTCGATCTTCCAACCCCGCGATGTTAAACAGATTGCCGCCGTATTCGGGAATCAAACTGTCCACGGCCAACACCTGCGCGCCCAGTTCCGCCAATCGCCGCGCCAGATTCGAGCCGATAAAGCCCAACGCACCGGTAATTAAAACTCGGCGACCGGTAAATGCCGTTTCAAATTGCACGATCAATCCTCCTGCCGACAAATTAGCATAGTCGTCTTGAGAAAAACCCGAAGGCTGAACAAATTCTCAGCCTGACTCCGGCAATGTATAATCGCCCGCGTCAATCAAACAAATCAGCGTCGCTTCTGACGCTTCATCAGTTTTTACAGCGAGGGCAACATGATTTCATCAGCAAGAAAACTGGCGCAGTTAATGCCAAGCGCAGCCTGCATTGAAAGCGAGGAGCCGGAAATGGAAAGCAGCCAACACCACAGCCAGGCAGTCATATTGGAAAAATCGTTGGAATTTTTATGGCAAGACCGTGACGATTTTTTCATTGGCGTCAACCTGACCGTTTATTTCAGTCGCCAACAATTGAAGACTCATGATTTTCGCGGCCCGGATGTTTTTATCTGCCTAAACACTGAACGACGCCCACGCTATTCCTGGGTAATCTGGGAAGAAGACGGTAAATACCCAGATGTCATTTTTGAATTGCTTTCCCCCACCACAAAAGACATTGATCGCACCATCAAAAAAGAAATCTACCAGGATCGTTTTCGCACCTCAGAGTATTACTGGTTTTCCCCTGAATCTTTTGAATTTGCGGGCTTCCACCTGGTGGATGGCCAATACGAAGAAATGCTTCCTAATGAACAAGGCTGGCTGTGGTCAAAAAAATTGCGCCTTTACCTGGGAGTGTTGGACGGCAGATTGCGATACTTCAACCCATCCGGCGAACTGGTTCCAACCCCGGAAGAAGCCGCCATACAAGAACAAATGCGCGCCGATGAAGAAAGAACGCGCGCCGATGAAGAAAGAATGCGCGCCGATGAAGAAAGAAGATTGGCTCGACGTGAACAGTTGCGAGCACAACAAGCCGAGCAGAAAGTTGCTGCGTTATCCGCGCGACTGCGCGAACTCGGCATTGATCCCGGCGATTTATGAATTGATCCGCTCAAAAACCTGAAGCGTCTGCCGAGCCGTTTTTTCCCAAGTGAATTTCGCCGCCTGTTCGATTGCCTTGCGACTGAGTTCACCGCGCAAAGCTTCGTCCCAAACCAACCGCTCCATCACGTCTGCCATTTCAGCGACATTCAGCGGGTCAAAATAGATCGCCGCTTCGCCCGCCATTTCAGGCATCGCCGTTGAATTCGCCGCCGCCGCCGGAACTCCCAACGCCAGCGCTTCCAACAATGGAAACGAACAGGTTTCAGCCAACGAAGGTTGAACGAAAGCCAACGCATTTCGATAAAGCCCCACCAATTGTTCGCGCGGAGCCGCCGGAATCGCAACAATTCGATCAATCAAATTCAGCCGCTGAATAATCTCTACAACTTCGCGCCGATAATCGCCGTCGGCCATCGCTCCGACCAACGCCAATTGTAACTGCGGATGATTCGCTGCAACTCGCGCGAAAGCGTCAAGCAAGCGCGGAACGTTTTTATAACGATGAAACTGAGAAACGTAAATCAAGTAAGGTTGATTGACGCCCAACCGTCGCAACTCATCGAAATTCGCCGTTGTGAGACGTTGGTTTTCGCCCCAATCAATCGCGTGATGAATCACAGAAACCGCGCCAGGCAATTCGCCGAAGTTGCCCCGAATTCTGCGGCGCGTGTCTTCGCTGAAAGCTATTGAACCGTCTGCTAGCTCTAGCGATTGCTGCATCTGACGCCGCAACATTCGCAACCGCAAACGCCGCACAAGCGAATGCTCTTCGGAAATCAAAGACTCATCGAGCGGCATGCAGTTGTGAAGCGCAATCACTGTTCGAGTCCTTGCCGGTTTAGCCAACGGAACCGTGCCGGAATTGGAAAAGAGCACGTCTGGCTGCAATCGTCGCAAATGAATCGGCAGCACGAATTTCCGCCACAGCACACGCATGATGCTGGCTCCTGCCCACTGCCCATCGCGCAAAAATGGAATCGAAGCACGCACAAATCGGATTCGCCGCTCTGCAATTGTTTCCGCTAAGCGATCAAGATCGCCCGTGTGAAAGACGATGAACTCGTGGCCGGATTCGATTTCGGCCAACTGCGGCAACAGTTTTTCCAGATAAAGTTTGCCGCCGCTGATGGCGGCTGTGGCGTCAATGACAATCTTCATAACGGTTGCGCGAGCTTAAGCTATAGCCTGAAGTCAGGCAATGGATTACACTTCGCCTTACGTCAATGTCGCTGCTGAAAGGTCTATACCCGCTGTTTTCATGAGTTCTAGTTTCGTCACTGCGCCTGTCGCGCTCATCATCTTCAACCGTCCGGAACCGACAGCAAAAGTCTTTGAAGCCATTCGTCAGGCTCAACCGGCGACGTTGGTTGTCATTGCCGACGGTGCGCGTGCATCTCGTAAAGGCGAAGCGGAACTTTGCGCGGCGGCTCGTGCTGCAACCGAAAATGTGGACTGGCCTTGCCGAATCGTCCGGCATTACGCCGACCAAAACCTCGGTTGTCGCAATCGCGTGGCAAGCGGCCTGGATTTACTCTTTGACGAATTTGACCGCGCAATCATTCTGGAAGACGACTGCGTTCCCGAACCCAGCTTCTTTCGATTCTGCGACGAACTGCTGGAACGTTACCGCGACGATGAACGGGTGATGGCAATTTCCGGCGACAACTTTCAATTCGGCAATCATCGGTCAGAATTCAGTTATTACTTTTCGCGTTACCCGCACGTTTGGGGCTGGGCAACTTGGCGACGCGCCTGGCGACATTACGATGTGGCGATGCGCGATTGGCCGCAGTACCGCGACAATGGTTGGCTGGCCGGGTTGTTTGATTCGCCCAGAACCATCAAGTTCTGGCAGGAGATTTTCCAGTCGGTTTATGACAAAAAGGTGGATACCTGGGATCACCAATGGACGTATACCTGCTGGCGACAAAATGGTTTGACGGCATTGCCAAGCGTCAATCTGATCTCCAACATCGGTTTTGGCGAAGACGCCACGCACACACGCCGAAGCGGGTTATTCAGCTACCTGTCGGTTCACCCGATGGAATTTCCGTTGCGGCATCCGGTTGAAATTATTCGTGACGCGCGCGCCGACGATTACACGCAACGACACAATTTCGATTACAGCCTGATGGGTCGTGTGCGCCGCACGCTCAAGCTGCTGCGAGAACAGTTATTCTGAACTTCCGCCCCTTCCGGCTCAAAGCTTTTTATGTCTACAGACCTCAAACAAATCATTCTGCTCGCCATCGCCGTCATTGTGCCGCTGGCATTGCTGCTGACCAAACGCCACAGACAGTTGCTCATCTGGGTTTGCTTCACTTTCTCTGTGCAGATATTCGACACGGTGATGCTGACCAACCTGCCAGCAGGTCGCATCGTCGGCCTTCTGTTTATGCCATTCGCAGTAAAACGGCTGCGCGAATGGACAGCAGTCATCCCCGTTCGTGCCTGGCTTGCCAATTACGGCTGGTTGCTTGTGTTGGGAATTGCGTTCGGTTTTATCTGGCCCTGGCCTGACACAACGCTGACCCGTCCATTCACCCTGACTGCTCCGGGTAAAACAATTACCTATCTGGTGCGATTGCTGACCGACCTGTCATTGACTATCTTCATCGCCGAACAAATTCTTCGCGGTGGTGCATTACGATTGATTGGGCGCTCCATAATGATCGGTGCGACCTTGAGCGCCGTGGTCGGCGTTTTTCATTTCATCACGCAAATTGACCTGTATTACATCATCACGGGTACTGGCGAACAGATTCTTCACCTCGGACGAGCGCGCGGACTGGTAGGCGAACCGCGTGCGCTGGGTTTGAACTGTGCTTACAGCGTGATGATTTTGTTGATCGGCAGACGACAGATTTCCGGGCTTTGGCCATTGCTGCTATTGGTCAATGTCGTAACTCTCTTGCTGACCTATTCCGCCAGTTCGATTGCGCTTTTCCTCGCCGGAACGGTAGTGGCGTTGGTCTTTTTCTCCAACCGCGAACGGTTAACGATGGCCGGAGTCGTTGCGGTGGCGCTGACCATCATTTTTCTCACTTCGGTTTTGCTGCCGCAGCAATTCGATTTGGCGGTACAAACCCTGAGCCTGCGTTTTGATCCTGAATACAAACTGGCGGGCATTCCGCCCGGCACGTTTGGTCAGGAAATCGCGTACCGGCTCGACGTGTTCGATGCCTGCGCATTGTTGTTCCTGCTGGAAAACCCTTTCTTTGCGCTGCTTGGCACAGGCCCAGGACTTATTCCTCTGCCCGCTTCGGATTACGTGCCGCCGGGTTTGTACAGTTTGATCTGGACGCCGGAAACAGGCATCAACAGCCCGCCATATCACGGACCGTTGTTGGAAATCGGCAATGGCGGCCTGCTCAGTCTGGCGCTGTGGCTGATTCAAGTGGTCTCTTGTTGGAGCGCCCTGCGATTTTTGTCACGCTGGTTTCCTAGTTCCCAAGAAGAAAACGGTGACGATTGGCGGTTTGGTTCGGCGATGTTTTTGACCGGCTCTGTCTTTTATTTAGTGCAGGTGAGTTACACGCCGTTATGGTGCATCTTTCTGGCAACTGGCTGGGTAGCTTATCGGCGTATGCAAAGTTTGACCGTCAACAACCGCCGGTTGGCGCAGCAGAAACCCGCATTTGACCGGCTTCGCCCGTCACCCGAAGGAGCCAAGTGAATATGACTCCTGATCTTTGCTGCGTCGTGCCAACGCTCAACAGCGCGGCGACATTGGATATGACGCTGCTTTCCCTGCACAGCCAACATCAGCTCAATGTCAAAGTCGTCGTCGCCGACAGCGGTTCAACCGATGGCACGTTGGATATATGCAAGCGTTGGCAAACGCCAGTGATCTACGTTCCGCCGGGCAATATGTATCGCGCCATCAATACAGGATTGCGCGGTAACGACAGCGAGTGGCTGGCTTACCTCAACTCCGACGACTGGATTTATCCCGACAGTTTCGCGCGTTTGACGGCTTACGGCGATGCAGCCAACGCCGATGTCGTTTACGGCAACTGCGATTACACCGATGGGCAAGGCCGCTTCGTTTACTCACTGGCGGCGGCTCAACCCAGCCATCTGTTGCCGCTGTTCCGCAAACGCTGCATGGGATTTGCTCAGCAAGCCGCTATCTTTCGCAGACGCATCTTTGAACAACTCAGCGGCTTTGATGAATCTTTCGTTTATCGCGGAGATGGAGATTTTTATGTACGCGCGTTGCTGGCTGGGCTGAGCTTTTCGCGTGTGGAAGGGCCTTCCGTCGCGTGTTTCCGCTTGCACGAAAAACAATTCAGCAATCGCGGTCTGGAACTAACAGAAAAGGAAGCCGACAGAATTTTTAACCAACCGAAGATGAAGGCGAGTTTGGGTGATGAGTTGATCTTCGCCAAATGGCGAATGAACAATTTGCCGCACTACCTGATACGGATCGTGCGCGAATCGCTGCTGACAAATAGGTTACGATTTCCTCGTTCGATTGAAACGTACTCGCATCGCTGATTCGAAGGCTCACGGATTCACTGCTTCAACGTAAACGCTTTCTTCAGCGCGCTCGAACAAATCCAATTCTCCGGGATCAGCAATCGTCGTTTTGCCCGGCGACAACACTTGAGCGTTGTTGAACCCAGCTTTCCGTAACAATCGGCACAACGACGCGCCGTCATACATCCACAGATGATGCCGCTCACCAATCAGCAAATACGTCAGCATTCCTATCAGGCCTGACGGTCTCGGAACCGAGACATAGAGGTTTTCGATAAACGCATCAGCATCACCTTCGCGCAGGTAAAGTTTGGCATGATGACGCAAATCGGGAACCGCGATTCGCAAAATGCCTCCAGGCACAAGCACGCGCCGAGCTTCACGCAAAAACGACTCCGCTTCCCGGCGTTCAAGATGCTCAAGCATGTGGCAGGTGTACACGACATCTGCCACCCCATCCGGCTCAGGAATATGCTTGACGGCATTGGCGTAACGAATGTCTCGCCCTCTGACAAACTGCATGAACCGTTGTTGTGTTTCGGTAATCAGCCCGACATTTCTCAATGCCATCACCAGCAATGGCCATTGCGCCAAACGCAAACTAAACGAGTTGTCGTAATTTACCCAGCCGACTGTCGGTACATCGCCGCAACCAACATTGAGTCGTTTCAAATCTCGCGTCATAAAATTACTATTCTTTCGTTGTCCGATAATCGCATCGTAATCGGAAGGAACACACTCTTTGTGGGAAATCGCGTGGTGTGCTACAAACATCGCGCTATCGTTTTGCTTGAGTCGTTTCCCCAATCTGGCATTTTGCCCCTCACCAAAACCAAGTAGCCCATCATGACAAACTCCATCTACCGCATTATCCAACTCAACCGGCTGGTCAGGAATCACCGCATCAAATTCGCCGCTGTTCTGGCCGCTCATCACCTGAAATTGCGCCACCTCTTTTTGCGCTTCGATCCGGTGATGGCGTGCAACCTACGTTGTCAGATGTGTTATTTCAGCGACGACCAGTTTCGCAAAGACAACAAAGGCATGTTCAAACCGGAAGAAGTTGATCGGTTGGCGCGGATGTTCTTTTCCCAAACCATGCAACTGGTCATCGGTTGCGGAGCGGAACCGACACTGTACAAGAACTTCCCTGAACTGGTGAAGCTGGCCAAAGAATATCAAGTGCCATTTGTCGGCCTGACTTCGAGTGGTCAGTTGATTACTGCCGAACAGTTAAAACAGCTTTTCGATTATGGCCTGAACGAATTGTCGTTGTCCGTTCACGGCGTCAGGCAGGAAACGTACGAGCGATTGATGACCAACGCATCGTACGAACGATTCCACGAAGTGCTCGGCCACTTCACGGCTTTGAAACAAACCGGCAAATCCTACGGCCCGGATCTGCGTTTCAACTTCACCGTCAACCCCGACAACCTGGAAGAACTTTCCGATTTCTTCAAAGTTTATGGTCGTTATCCGATCAAGACGCTGCAAGTTCGCCCAATAATGGACATCGGCCAAAGCGATTATCGCAATTTCGGACTTGGGCTTTGTGCCGAAACTTATAACCGCACACTCGATTCACTTGCCAAAGAATCCAAAGAACGCGGCATCACTTTTCTGTCCAATCGCTACGACCCAACCTACGACGCTGAAGCGGAAAATTACGGCAGCGTGATTATGGATGCCGTTCATCGGTACATTTCCCCGCAACGTGTCTGGCGACACGATTTCAACTGGCGCGAAGAAACCTACGATGAATTTTGCCGCCGCATTCAGTGGAGCCAACGGTTACGCAGCGCACTTTTCACGCGCCGCGAATCGCTCACCACAGACAATCCATTCAGCTACACGTTGTCAGGCAGATATGACGTGAAATTTTAAGGCTGATATTACTAACGTTAACCGGCTGAGTTCGTCAGCGAAACCAGCCAATCGCTCAGCCGTTTTCGCATCGGATGAAACCAGGCGGGGGCGGCGATGAGCAAACCGCCGATCAATGTCACTAAACCAGCGACTGGCCACAATCCAATCGAAGCTCTCAAGTGATGGTAAACGGCGGCTCCGGCCAGCGAACCGATAAAGCCAAATACAATCAATCGCCAGCTATCGGCAGGCAGCAACTCCGATGACGGCACGTTCTGTTTTCGATGATATGCCGCGATGACCGTAGCGCCTCCGCCAATCAGAGCCAGCGCGCTGGCGGCGGCGACTCCGAAACCGCCGAACAACTTTCCGAGCGACCAGCCCAACATCAAGTTCAACATCCCCAGCACCAAGTGGCTGGCCGTGTTCCAACGCAAATCGCCAGTTCCCAAGTTGACGAAGTACGCGGGCGCGCTGAGCAAATTGCCGAACCATCCGGCGGTCAGCAAAGTTCCGCAAATAACAAACCGCCGCTCGTAACTGCCGATCCACAGTTCCGAAACAATCGGCAGCGACACCGTCAGCAAGGCGAACAGCGGAACTCCGAAAAAGAACAGCAGCCGATAAGACTCTCGATAAAAGCGCGCGGTCGCGTCAGGCTGCGATTCGTACGAACCGGCAATAACGGGAACCAGCGATTGATTGGCGGCGATGATCGCCGTGCGAAGCTGGCTGACCAATCGGCTGGCCATTTCGTAATATCCAACCAGCGCCGTTCCGCCAAAACTGACCAGCAAACTTTTGGTCAGCGGATCGTGCAGCAAACTCACCAGCCAGACAACTTGCGCGTTCAATCCGTACACCATCATTTCGCGGAACGCCGCCAGTCGCCAGCGAATCGGCAACCAACCGAGTTGCGGCAAAAACCGTTTCAAGACAACCCAACTGACTGTCAGAAAGATCGCCGTTTGAATCAGTCGCGCATAAGCCAGTCCCAGCAACCCGTGACGATTGACCAGCCAGTAACACAGTGCCAGATGAACCGTTTCTCCCGCGATGACCAGCAAACTGCGAAGCGAAATTTGCTGGCAACCGTCAAGCGCCGATTGAAAAACTCCGGCAACAGAACTCAGGCAAAGATAACCGAGCGCGTAAGGCAGCAAACTTTCCGCCGCTGCCAGCGCATCGCCAGTCAGCAGTTTCGCCAATCCCCAACGCAACAGCGGAAACGCCGCCAACGAAATTAGCGCCGTCAACGCCCCAGCCGACAAGGCAGCGGTTTCGACTGTTTGCGCGGCTCGCGTTTCGTCTTCGCGCGCCAGATGAGCCGCCACGTATTTGACTACGCTGGAAGAAAATCCCAGATCGCCGGCTCGCGCAGCGACTGCCGCCGCCAGTGTCAAAGACCAAACTCCCAACAACTCCACGCCGACGGCGCGCAGCAAAAACCGATAAAGCAGCCACAGCAAAACGCTGAGCGCAATCACCTGCACAACAGACATTCCGGCATTGAGCAACAAACGCCGATTGGCCATCAGGCCTCCGGGCTTTGAAAATCGGTCGCGCTGAACAACAGGTTGCTGCCGACAAAATCGAAATTGCGGTTGGTCGCCAGTCGCAAAACGTTGTCGCGCCCAATTTCAAATGGTTCGTAGCCGAATTCGCGCAGCCAGCCGATCAACTCGGCGGTTTTCGGAACGCCTTCCAGCCCGAAATCGCCCGTTTCCAGAATGATTCGCGGATGATCGCGTTTGATGATTTCGGTCATTCCCTGCAACACATGAAGTTCAGAGCTTTCGGCGTCAATTTTGACCAGATCAACTTCGGGCAAGCCGCGTTCTTTGACAACATCGTCCACTTTGCGCGCGCGCGCCTGAAACTCAATGGCTTTGGGAACGTGTTTGCCTTCGTCGCGCATGCCGAAAGCCGAATTAAACGCGGAGTATTCCAGGCCGAAATCGTGCAAGGTCAATTCGGTTTCGCGGCTGTATGCGGCGCAGTTGTGAATCAACACGTTGTCGTTGCCGACGGTATTTCGCATCAATTGGCCGAAGGTGTTCGGCGTCGGTTCCAACGAAAGCACCCGCCCCATATCGCCAACCAGAAACGAAGCCAGCCGCGTGAAAAATCCGAAGTGCGCTCCGATGTCAATGAAGTTCATGCCGGGTTTCAGCACACGCAAAAGAAAGCGGCAAACATCTTCTTCAAAAAAACCGTAGCGCCAGATGGTCAGGGAAATCCTTTCAGGCAGGACGACCAAAATTGGTTCGCCCCAAAAAGTCATCGCCGCCACTTCCGCAGTGTTTCCCAACGATTGCAGCATTTTTGGGTAAATCATCTTTCGCGGACGGCTGAGCGTGCGACGAACTTTTCCGCGCTGCATCGCTCTGACGGCGGCGTTCAGTCGTTCGACCAGATGTGTGTGTTTGTTGGTTTGCTCGGACAATTCCATATTCAAACGTTTGGAGCGCGGCGACTCGACGCCGCTTTTCTTTTTCCGCTCGAAAAATCTGATTGGCTCGGAGCGACTTAATCAGGAATGCTAAAGCGGCGCCGAGCCGCCGCACTCCATATTCAAAAACACTGCGTCAACATAAACCACTTCGCCTGCGGGCGAACAGGTTTGCTCCAAATTTCCGGCGTAGCGAAATCCGAATTCGTTCAGCATCACGGCCAGTTCAATGAACGACGGTTGATGATCGTAAAGCCGGTAAAGATTGATTTCGACAATGACGGCGCGCGCCTGTCGCAATGTTTCCGGCGCGCCTTGAATAACCTGCCGCTCGTAACCTTGCGTATCCAGTTTGACCAGGATTTCGGGCAACAGGATTTGATCGCCAAGCGCAGCATCCAGCGTTGTCAGTTTCACCGGAACTAAATCTTGCGCGCGCGTTTGCGGATAAAGCCGGTTGCAGGTTTCGGTTGTCGCCAGCAACGAAGACGACGCGCTGTGTTCGGTGTGGCGAAACATGTTTGCTTCGCCTTCTTCGGCTCCGAGCGCGACGTTGAACGCGCGAACTCGACCAGACTGGCTTGCAGCCCAACTTTGCAATTCGGCAAACGGTTCGGCCAGCGGCTCGAAACAAAACAAATTGGCTTTGGGGAAAAACCTGCTGACGTGTCGAGCGAATTGCCCAGTGTTTGCTCCCACGTCCACGATGGTTTGGATCGGCAGATGCCGCAATCCCAACAACGTATGACCTGGACTGCGGTCGGTTCTGGTGAGTTCCAATCCGAACAATTCAAACGCGCTTTTGACGACCGACCCAATCGAAGCCATTCAATCGCCTTCCTTCAAACCCTGTAAAATTCGGCGATCTTTTCGACGACGTATTGCTGCTGGTCGGCGGTCAGTTCGGCGTAAATCGGCAGCGACAAACATTCGCGCATCGCCTGTTCCGTTTCAGGCAAATCGCCCAGCTTGCCGCCAAGAAACGCAAAACATTCCTGCAAATGCAACGGCACCGGGTAATACACTTCGCTGCCGACGCCTGCTGCTTGCAGATGCGCTTTCAATTCGTCGCGGCGCTGACAACGAATCGTGTACTGATTGTAAATGTGGCGACTGTCGGCGTGCGCTTTCGGCAAAACGATTTCTTCGATTCCGGCGGCGGCGAACCATTGGTTGTAGCGCGCGGCATTTGCTCGGCGAGCTTCCGACCAATCATCCAAATGCCGCAGCTTGACGCGAAGCACGGCGGCTTGCAGAGCGTCCAAACGACTGTTGATGCCTACGACCTGATGATAATACTTCGGCTCCATGCCGTGAACTCGCAAAATGCGAAGCTTCGCCGCCAATTCGTCGTCTTCGGTCGTCATCAAACCACCATCGCCTGCTCCGCCAAGATTTTTTGAAGGAAAGAAGCTGAAACAACCAATCACCCCCATTTTGCCAGCTCGTTGATCTTTGAAATCTGCGCCGATGGCTTGAGCGGCGTCTTCGACAATCGGCAAATTGTGTTTGGAGGCAATGTCGGCAATCACATCCATTCGCGCGCACTGGCCAAACAAATGAACCGGCATAATCGCTTTGGTGCGCGGAGTGATGGCGCGTTCCAACAGTTCAACATTCAAGTTGAAATCGTCATACGCGATGTCTACGAACACAGGCCGCGCGCCCAATCGAGTCACCGCGCTGGCCGTCGCAAAAAAGGTAAACGAAGTAGTAATGACTTCATCGCCTTCGCCCACACCCAGAGCCATCAACGCCAACAACAGCGCATCCGACCCTGAAGCGCACCCGATGGCATGTTTGGCGTGGCAATAAGCGCCAACTTCGCGTTCAAAGTCGGCGACTTCCGCGCCCATGACAAATTGTTGAGTATCGAACACGCGCGTCACCGCCGTCATCACGTCTTCGCGGATGGTTTGGTGCTGCGCGACCAGATCAAGCAAAGGAACTTTCATCAATCATCCTGCCTTCAGTGAATTCCTGCTGCGACTCGCTCTTGCTGCAAACGTTCTTCAATCCAACGTCGAACCATTGGCTGATACTCTTCTTCGCCAACAGCTTTGGCGACCAATTGCAGTTTTGTCACCAAACCAGTGGGAAGGTGAATTACATCAGGAACGTGGTGCTGGGCATTCATCATCAATTCATCAAAATCTTCAGGATTCATCTGGTGATATGCCAACTCAACTTCTTCTTGTTCTGCTTTGGAAAGCTGACTAAATTGCTTTTTCATCGTTTCCCTTTCTTCACTGGTTTCAAATCCCAACCCGTGAAAATACGAGCAAGCCCGTTCCCTTTATCTTGAAACACCAAACGTAATCGCCTTCCACGATGAGTACGTCCGGTTAGAAGGTAAACGTCATCAAACCGCCGTTCATCTTTTTGAAAATCATACTCGTGGAAAAAGCACTCTTCTGCTTCTTGCGGTTCGATGTTGTGGTCGCGTAAATGCTGCACGTTACCATTTTTCCGGCTTTCGTCATCCCATTCAAATCTATTCCAGTAATGGGCCACGGCAGTTCCTTCCAATGCGCTCTTATTTGACCTTAGACACCGGCTGGTCAGGGTGAGCCGGGTTCGGAATCACTCGCTGATTTGTGCAATCAACCAGCAGATCGAGCTTTTCAAGCACTGCCTGACCGACCAGAACTTCATCGCCTAAAACCAGAGCTTCTTCCATCGTGTCTCTTCCCATCAAATCGAACAGCACTGGTCCGGTGACATCCACCGTATCCTTCCTACCATCGGCGTACTCGGCCACTCGACTTCCACGAATTTCAAGTTCGAGTTTCTCAACTACGTGTGCCGGAATGACTGACCTGACAGCACCTGTATCAACCAACGCTTCTGCTTCATAAACACGAATGTCTTTCTTCGGCAATTGGCCTCGTCTAAACAGCGCATCATCCCAGGCATTCACGATTTTCACCTTGACTCTAACTTCCCCCATCATTGCAACCCCCTTGAAAATCAAAACTCGGATTCTCTTTTACTAGCGGAATCAATCGAAACCGCCAGCGCCAGAACGAACAGGAATAGTAAAGCATTAGCCGCGATCTGCAAGTTGAAATCCAGGAAGCTGTGAACCGCGATACCGAGCAACGCGACGTAACCACCAAAAACCAACACGCGATCCTGGCTGCGCGTTCGTTCGAGTTGCTGAAACTGCCAGCGAGCCGTTCGGAACAACTCAAACAAAAACCAAAGTCCGATCAAACCGCCGATCAATCCGCCATCGGTCAGCAGTTGCAGGTAATCGTTGTGAACGTGTTCCAGCCGTTCGTTTTTCACCGACGAACGCCCATAAAACGGATACGCTGCCGGAAAGGCTCCCAAGCCAACGCCGGTCAGCGGATGCGCGGTGAACATCTGCCAGGCTCCGCGCCAGTATTCGGTGCGCGTCACCAACGAGTATTCGCTTGTGCCCTGACGCAGCAGACTGAAACGTTGCGCCAATGGCTCGTAACCAATCCACAGCACCAACAACATCACCGCCGCCAAAGCACCACCGACAATCAGTTTGTTTCCGGCCAAACTGATTTGCTCGCTCAATCCGCGCCGTTGCGACCAAATGGTAACCAGAATCATCGCCAGCAACTGAACACCGAGCGCCAAAACGCCTCCGCGCGAACCGGAAAACAGCAATGCAACAGCCATCATCACTACGGCGAACAACCACAACAATCGTTGCTCCAGTTTGATGCGAGCGAACAACAGGTAAGCCAACGGCAACGGCAAAATCAGTTCGACCAATCCGGCGAAGTGATTGTAATTTCCATACGGCCCATAAGGCGCAATGTACGGCGAAACCGGGCGTATCCAGTACATCTTGCCGTTGTAAGTCAGTCGCTGTGCGATGGCGAACAACGAAACCGCGAATCCGAAAACCGTCAACGCGAACAGAACTTTTTTCCGCCGCTCGGAGCTTCGCAACGTGTGCAGCGCGGCGATGAAGTAAATCGTCATTGCCAGCCATTTGACCGTCGTTTCTTTGGTGGCTTGTTGATCGAGCGAAAGGGTGATGGATTGAATTGCTCCCCAAGCGGTAATTGCCAGCAACGGCAACGCCAAACGCCAATTGTTCAACTTCGCTTGATCGTCGAACGTGAACCGAATTGCGAGCAAGACTGCCAGCAGCAACGCATTCAACTCGAACAACGCCAACGACCACGATTCAACCGTGCCGTAAGCCAGCACGGCGAACATCACCGTCACCACCAGATCGGCGAAGATGAAGCTTTCAAGTTTTGAACGTGTTGAATTCATTGCAGGCCCAGTTTGAAATCATCCAGCCACAGTTCGGCAATGCGAAGACTGTCAATCGTTTTCAGTTGCGGCGCGTGAATCGTCAGCCGCAGTCCGTGCGTAGCGTCCGGCACAGAGAAAGTGACGACCTGTTCGTTCCATTCGTTCGTCCCGTTTGGCACGAACGAACGCAAATTGAACAGCGCAGAATCGTTGGCGTCGGTAATTCCGATGAAAGGCGTTTCGGTCGGCGAAGAAGAAATGTTTTTCGTTTTGACGAAATAACTCAGCCGATATTCTCGCCGCGGATTGACAGCGATCAATTGCGAGATTTCGCCGAAGCCGGAATTCATCGTCGAATTGAATGTCAGGTGCAGCGCAATCGAACCGGAATGCGGACTGGCATTGCTGCGAAGCACACGGACTTCAGGGTGACGGCGAATCGCCCAATCAAAAGTTTCACCCAGATCAACTTCGGTCGCATACTTTTCGCGCAGCGGCGTTTGTTCAAATCCACCGTTGGTCATCAGATTGTTTTCGGCGCTGGCTGGAACGCCTTCGGCAACGGAAAACTTTTGCCAGACGGCGTTGGCATCTTCAAAGCGGTTTTTCGCCTGAAGCTCGCGCGTCAATTGAGCGACCAAGGTTCGATAGTTGAGCGAATCTTCCGCCGGGAGCTGTCGCCAGATTTCCAATGCCTGATCCATCGCGTCGTGGCTGGAAAGAAATTCTGCCAGATACATCTGAGCCGCATTATCCGGCGGCGTGACGCGACGCAGCGCATCCAAATTCATTCCCAAAGCTCCGGCGATGGCGTTGTAAGCATTCAAAGTTGCGCTGCGATCCGGCGGCGGTTCGGCGTTGCCATAAAGCGAACCGGACAAGACGACCGCTTGGCGAAAATTATCAATCGCCGTTTCGTGTTTCCCTGCTCGCAACCGCAGATTGGCCAGCGCCCAGCGTGTTTCAAAATAACGCGGAGCCAGTTCGACGGCACGCAAGAAAGCAGCTTCAGCTTCGGTAGTTTGCCCGTTGGCGTCGTAGGCTTTGCCGAGTTCCAACTGATAACGGTAATCGCGCGGCGAGAATTGAACGGCTTGAAGCAGGTCGTTGATGGCTTCTGCCACACGCGGCGGATCGGCTTGATTCAGCAGATACCGTGCGCGCGCCGCCAGCACTTCGGCATTCGTCGGGACATAGCTGACCGCTTTGTCCAAACTCTCGGCTTGATTGCCGTCTCGCTGGCCGTAAGTGACCAGCGAAGCCGCCACAAAATTTTTGACGATGAAATTGCCTGCCCATACCGCAAGAGCCAAAACGGTTATGAGCAAAGGAAGGCGCTTGGACATAAATCAAAAGGCAAAAAGCAAAAGGCAAAAATCAAAAGTTCAAAAAAAGTCGCCGCAGGATTTTTGCCTTTTGAGATTTGCCTTTTGCCTTTTGATTTTCACGAACTACTTTCCTCGTGACTGTGGTAGTAAGCGTACTTGTAGTTGTAGTAGTAGCTCTCTGTGTTCAGGTCTATGCAATTGAGCACGACGCCGAAAATCTTGGCGTTGACATCGGCCAGAGCCTGTTTGGCTCGCTGTATGGCTTCGCGCGGCGTGTGATTGCTTTTGACGACAATCACGACACCGTCAACGTGCGGCGAAATAATCAACGCATCGGTCACGTGAATCACTGGCGGCGAATCAATGATGATGTGATCGAATTTTTCCTGAAGCTCCGTCACCAGATAGCCAAACTTGATCGAACTCAACAGTTCAGACGGATTCGGCGGAACTGGTCCGGCAGGCATCACATACAGATTCGGTATGTCGTGTTGGGTGATGACTTTGTCCAACGAAACATCGCGCGACAGATAGGTCGAAAGCCCGGAATCGTTTTTCGTGCTCAGAATTTTGTGACAACGCGGACGACGCATGTCGGCGTCCAGCACCAGCACGCGCGCTCCGGTCTGAGCCAGCGAAATCGCCGTGTTGGCGACAATCGTTGTTTTGCCTTCTGCCGGGTGGCTGCTGGTAATCAGCATCGTGCGCGGAGCGTGTTCGGCGGACGACAGCAACAGCGACGTTCTCAAAGCGCGGTAACTTTCCGCAAATGACGAAAGCGGATCGTGGCCGGAAAGCAATTCGTTGTTGAGCGCCGTTGCCAGAGCAGTGCTCTTTTTGCCGTTTTTGTGGCCATTGCCGTTTCCATTGAAGCTGACGCCCAGCATTTTGTTTTTGGCCAGGCTTTGCAGCGAAGGAATTCCGCCCAGCGCAGGCAATTGCACAATGCGCTCAACGTCTTCCGCCGTATTGACCGTGTTGTTCAGGTACTCCATGAAAAACGCCAGCCCGATTCCCAACGCCAAACCGATCAAAACGCTCAATCCGATGTTCAGAGCCTTTTTGGGTTTGACCGGAGCAATCGGAACTTCGGCTTCCTGAACTTTACGAATGTTCGACGGGCGAAAATCACTTTCGACTTCGGCCTGGCGCAATCGGCCAAGCAGGTCTTCGTAATTTTTCTGGTTGGTTTCGACTTTTTGTTTGAGCAAACCCAATTCAGAAGATTCGCGGTTTTGCTGGATGGCTTCGTTTCTGGATTTGCCGAACGAAGCTTTCAAATCTTCTTCGCGTTTTTTGGCGACTTGAAACTGCGTTTCGATGTTTTTGACGATCTTGGCTTTGTGGTCGGTAAGCTGGGTTTCCAGTTGTTTGACCTGTTCTTGAACCTGTTTGACCGCCGGATAGTTCGGCTGATATTTGGCGGACAGATTCGCCAGTTCCTGTTTCTGTTTGCTCAATTCGCGGGAAAGGTTCTGAACAGTTGCGTCGTTGATGACCTGCGGCAATTCATCCGCCGGGACTTCTTTGCTGCGATTGTAATTCGCCTCGGCGGTGCGCCGCTCGTTTTCCAGGTCAGTCAACTGACGATTCAATTCGACGGTTCGCGCCAAGGTGATGTCGCCTTTGTCTTCAACGGAAATGATTCTGTGTTCGGCCAGATAACGCTGTTGCTCGTTTTCCGCATCGCGCAATGCAGTTTCCGCTTCCTGCACTCGTTTGGCCAAAAAGTCTTTGGCGCTGCTGACGCCTTGCAGACGGCTTTCCATTGACCATGTGATGTATTCCGAAGCGATGGCATTGGCAACATCGGCGGCAAGTTTCGGGTTGTAAGCATCGAAGGTCAGCGAAACGACTCGCGTTTGGCGACCGACCGAAACGTCATATCGGCCTTGAAACGCATTAACCAGGCGAACTTCGCGTTCGTTGTCTTGCAACGCCGCCGCGCTTTTCGCACTGAATTCGTCGTTTTCCGCCAGATTCAGCTTTTGAATCACTCGCCGAGCCAGATCGCGGCTGTGCAAAATATCCACCTGAGTTTGCAGGAAAAACGGATTGAAAACGCTGGCGCTTTCCATCTCCAAAATCTGGCGACCTTGTGCAACACGTTCAGTCTCTTTGCCGATTTCCAACTTGGCTTCGGCCCGATAAACCGGTTTTGTCAGCATCGTCCCGATTGTGACGATGGTCGTCAGTACAATCAGCGTCGCCAGAACAATCCATTTGTGGCGGCGAATGATGCGAAAGTATTCGCGGACGGAGTTTTTTTCGACTTCGACAGCCGGATAACGACTGTAAGCAGGATACCCACCAACCTTTTTTTGGTCTCGGCTTAACTCTCTGTTTGATTGGGGAATGCTGGTGAGAGCAGTTTGGTTATCGTCGTAGTTGTTCATTCAAATAGTGCGTTTTATCTGAAAATGCCCCAGCCAAGCGCGCTGGATAACCCGCCGGCGAAAGCTTGTATCAAGGATCGCGTTTGTTTGCCTCGATTGGATTCTGGAATCATCACCACATCGTAAGGCTTCAAAACAATGTCTTTGCCTGCGTCTTTTTCAATCTCAGCGTAATTGATGATCGTTTCGGTCGCGGCGGACTGATCCGCACCGTTGGAGCGAACCAGATGAACTTCTTTCTTCTTGGCGTCCTGAGTAAAACCGCCTGCCAGTGCAATCGCCGCCGTCAGCTTGATCGGCTCTTTCAGCGGAAACGCGCCGGGTTTGCTGACTCCGTTGCCAGTGACGTAAATGATTCCGGCTTCGGGCACGTTGATCAAATCACCATCGCGCAACAACCGGTTCAATTCCGGCTTACGAATCAAATCGTTCAGATTGATGATCTCCATGCTTTCGGTCGGGCGGAATCGCACCAGTTGAATCACGTTTCCAGCCTTATCGGTTAATCCGCCCGCGTCGCTGATTAGATCGTAAATTCGCATTTCGCGGTTCAGAGAAACCTGCTTGGGTTTGTTGACCGCTCCGGCAATCGAAACCACCTGGGCGTGATACTCTTCGATGAAGATCGTCACCTGCGGTTCTTTCAGAATGACTGTGAATTCTTTTCGCAACAGTTCGGTCGCTTGTTGTTCAGTCAGCCCTGCGACCTTGACGCTTTTTTCGATGTACAGAAGTTCGATTGTGCCTTCTTGAGAAACTTTGACTTTGGTTCCTTTCAAATCCGGCTCGCCCGCCACAGTGATGCTCAACACATCGCCTGGACCAATGCGGTAATCACGATTGCCGGAATTCGTGCCATTCGCCAGCGTTTGATCCTGCTGAGCGAAAACCGCCGAAGCGCCCATCAACAAGAAGACGCACGACAACAGAAAAGTGAAAAAAAAATGCTTACGATAAGTCATGGCGGTAAGATCCAAAACTGACGCGCAGTCGGTTTGGTGAGGGTGGGCAGCGACGCGCATCTTTAAGGCACGGTATTAGAAGAGCAATGAGGGGCAACATCACATTTCAGCCTTTTCGGCTGCTGTCTTTCACGGAAAAAGAACGCTTTATCGAAACAATGCGCCGGAGTCATTCAAAACGAGTGACTCCGGCGCATCGCGGTTTTCATCAGAATTGAATTGCGATTACGGACGGAATCCGCTCACCACGATGGAACTGGGTGTAACGTTATCCGATTGCGAAGCAGCGACGATTCCCGCCACCGCACCGCCAACACCGGCAATAATCAATGCTGCGATTGCGCCGGGGCTAAGTCCCGAAGCCTGATTAGCAGTTGAAAGACGCGCACATTTCGGAGCACCTTGAGTGCCAACCGATACTTCGCTGCCAGCGGCAACATATTCGACCTTGCTGCCAGAAGAAACCTTGGCATCGCTGCGGCTGGCCGCCACACGAGTATTGCCGCAGGTCACATCAACAGTCAGCGTAGAAGCATTTTTGCCATCCGCAGTAGCAATGCCTTCGGCGGTGGCAACATTGATCGCCACTCCAGCCGGAGCACTGACCACCGCTCTACCAGACGAAAGATTTCCGCCGACTCTGCCGTCAACAAAGCTGAGCGTCATTTCCGATTCCGGGCCAAGCTGAACGCGACCCAATTTTCCAAGATTGACCGTCGCCATTCCATTGCGCGAGGTTTTAATTTTGCTCTCGCTAAACACGGTCGCGCCGGAAATCGCCGGCGTGCCATTGATCGTAACGCTGCCGGTTACCGACAGTTCACCTGCCGATTTGGCAGCCGTTTGCGCGAGCGCCGAAGTGGTCACCAACGAATAGAAGCTGCCAACAGCCATTATCAATGCAACTGTCAACGCCTTCCGAAACATAGTTGGCTTACGCATTATGGTTCCTCCCGTGAACTAATTGATTCGTTTCATCCTGAACTCGACGCTCAGGTTGAGAATGTTTACTTGATTGCTAGAACTTTTGAGCCTGAACCGGCTCAACGGAGTTGCAGCTTACCGTATGCCGATCAAAACCGGCAAGGGCTTTTCAGTCATAAATTCCTGCTACAACTAAAATTTACCACGAGGATCAAGTGCGGGCTAAGTTTTACCCGAAAGAACCAATTCAGTCAACCATCAACATTGACGCTGCCAAATTGAATCTAAATCATAGCGGCTAATTGCAGTGGCCTTCTTCACCAATCCTATCGTCAGATATAGGCGCAAAATTTTGCGCCTATATCTGACGATTCTTACGATTTAACAACTCGGCGGGAAGACCGGGATGATGTAGCTCATCTGGTCGTTCAGCGTC
>CADECP010000022.1 GCA_902825875.1 uncultured Acidobacteriota bacterium | reverse complement strand
CTTACCAGACTGCCGCTCCCGCAGCGGCAACAACCTATTCGTGCAACAAAGCCGTATTCATACGTAAAAGCTGATGGCACTATAGTGATTGGCACAGTGCTTAGGTTTGATGGGTGCTTCGATTATGGTGGCGGCGGTGGCGGTGGCGGCGTAGTTGTGAGGGACGGTGGGGGCGGTGGAGGCGGTAGTGATGGTGGCACCGCAAATAACAGCATCAAGCAAAATATTTGCAAACTCATTCCTTCTGGAAGAACGTTAGGTGTTACAGGCGGGATAGGAGGCGTAGGAGCCGCTGTAGGTGGAGGCGAAATCGTTGTCAACTATGACTCCGGCCAAGTAAGCGCATTTGCCTATGGCGGTCTTCAGTTTGGCTGGAACGGCGGAGCGTCAGGATCGGTCTACACAGGTTTCATCTATGGCCTGAACAACAAGAACTCCAATTACTCGGGCGGTTTCACTGGGGCCAACGCTGGAGTGCTCTTCGGTGGTTTTGTGGCGTCTTCAAGCGGTGGATTGACCAGCAAGAGTCTCCGTAACGTTGTCCCCAGCGGGGATGTGACAGCAGCAGGCGTTAGCTTCGGAGCTAGTTTGGCTGGCGGCATCTCCTTCGGCGCAAACGCGACGAATTACACTAATCCAGTACAACTGGGCAAGTTCTGGGCGTTCACTCCTACGGACGCGTTACTTTACGCTGCGAGGCAGTTATGCAAATGAGCACAAGAGCCATAATCGGGATCATTTTTTTCTGTCTTGCGGGGACTGGGTGTTTCTTGGCTAATATGTTCTTGATGATGATGATCGGGGAAATTAACCGCAAGCGCCAAGAAGGAAACCTCGTTTCTTACTTAGGCTTTACATTCTTCAAATTGCTGCGCATTTTCCGTGAATACCGCAGTTTATATCCTGATGGAAAGCTACATATCTACTCTCTTGCCGCAACGGGCCTTATGTTCATCTGTATGATTGGCGTAGCCGTATGCATCGGCATCATTGGTTGAATGCGGCAACAACGGGCGCGTGCGCTACATCACCGACCACCTGGACGGGAACTATTCGGTGGACGTGGGCTATGACGATCACAACCGGCTGACCAGCTACGGTTCTTATCGCAGCTACACGTATGACGCCTGGAATAACCTGCTCTCGGTTTCAAGCTCGAACGGCGTCGGCGAAGCTCCGATTGACAGGCTTGAAACTGCGCGGAGCCTTGAATTGTTCAATACGCCGCGCCTAACAAGATGGCGTTGATGAACAGAAACTCCGTCGTTTCGGCATAAGCGCGATAGTTCGGGTCTTCGGCGAAGGCGATGATGTGGCCTTGTCCCATCGGTTGGTGAATCAGAAAAGCTTTTTGCTGAATCAGTGCCAACGAATCCGGCCACGCAAAGCCGCTCGCCAGCAAGCTTTCGCGTTTGGCGTAAACGCCAACGTTACGGCCACGATCCAGCTTGATCGGCGAAAAGACGCGAGTGCCTTCCGTCAAAACCTGAATCTCGCCGTCTGTGCCGGAACTCATCCAATGGTCGCTATCCAACAGGACACGCAAAATCGCTCCGGGAATCAATTCTGGCTGTTCGCGCAACGGTTGAATCGCTTGATCGAAGTTCGCCGGTTTGGCCGCAGCAGTTCGCGCCGCCGGTTGATCGCTGTCGGCTGAACCGTCGCGCAATTCAGTGCGTGTTTCCAGCAACCCTGTGTTCTCCCGCGCCGCCCAGCGCGAAGCTTCGCCGAGCGTAACCAGCGTTCCGCCAGCCGAAACCCAATCCTTGATTCGCCGCAAGCTTTCTCCGCCGAGCGCCGCCGAGTAATTCCCGCTCGGCAAAATCAACACGTCGTACCGGCGCAAATCCACTCGGCCCAGCGAAGCCGTTCTGACCGCCGTCACCGATTGACCGTACCGCCGTTCCAGCACAAACCGCGCCCACCCCGCAGACAAACTGCTGGTCGGCGAATCCCACGCCAGCAAGATTTTTGGCGATTTCAGCGTGACGACCTGATTGCTGCCGAGCGATGCGCCTTCGCTGACAAAGGCGCTGTCCAGCTTGATGACTTCGGCGGAGTGTTTGGCGGCAATCGCTGCCAGTTTGGTTTTCAAATCCGCGCCGTTGTCCGCGTTGCGAAAGAAGGCCGTGCCGCGTTCGAACTTCCTGCCGCCAATCGTGAAAGTCGCAGCCAGAAATCGAGCGCGCAAACCATTTTGCAGAGCTTCGATAACAGCCGCCGCCGAAGTCGCTCCCCACGGCAAGGCGTAACCGACCACGGCGTCAGGCAAAGTAACGGCAACTGTTTTCAACGATTCGGCGGTAACTGGCGAAACTTTCGCCGTGACGGCGCTGGTCGCTGCCAGGCATTCCACGTCGTAAAGCAGCGCCTGATTCCAGGCCGTGGTGTCGTAAATCTGATCGGGTTGGCGACGCTTTTTCCGTTCTTCCTGACGTTTGATGAATTCATCGTTCATCGGCACGTTTTGATCCAGCAGGTTGCGAACAATCATTCCCGCCGGTTGCGGCAGCGGTACGATGAAGGTTCCGGCTGGCAAGGTGCGGCCATTGAAATTGACGGCTTCGTCGGCGCGTTGCACCGTCACGCCGTTGGCCAGCAGCATTCGCACCAATCGTTGAGTTTGTCCGGCGTCTTTTCCAGGCGGCAGCAAATAAGCTTTGGTTTCGCCGCTGCCAGCCGTGCGGCGAAAGTCGGCGTAATCACGCAGCATCTTTTCGCGGTTGCGCGCAGCAGTCGCCGCTGTCGAAATCGCAGCCGTGAAATGCTCGACGGCTCCGTCGCGGTAAGTCAGCAAGGTGTCGTTCGACCGGCGAAGCACCAGCCCGCGCGCCGAGCCTTTTTCAAAGGTCATCCCAATCGCTCCCTGAGCCATTGGCCACGAAACGCCGTAACCGGGATAAAACGCGTCGAAGACTTCGCGGTTGAAATACCCAAAGCCGCGTTCGTCAAACCGCGCCGCGTTGGCCTGACCAAAGATATTGAGCCATTCACTCTGAGTTTTTGTTTGATGCGGGTTGGCGGGATCGGCAGAAGGCGGAAAGTAATACGTCGAATCGCCGCCCATTTCGTGCAGGTCAACCACGACTTGCGGCGACCATTCCAGCAACAACTTCACGCGGCCTTGCGATTCGGGATGATTCTGCGCGAACCAGTCGCGGTTCAGATCGAACAGATAATGATTGCTGCGCCCGCCCGGCCACGGCTCGTCGTGTTCGGCTGAGGCGGGTTCGGCATCCGGCGTCATCGCCTGACCGAGCAGGTTTTGAAAAACGAATCGCGCTCGGCCATCGGGATTTTGCATCGGATCAATGATGACAATGGCTTCGCGGCGAATCAGATCTACGGTCGCGTCGCCCTGCGCGGCCAGCAAGTGATAACTTTCCGCCAATGCCGCTTCGCCCGAAGAGATTTCATTGCCGTGAACTCCGTGCGTCAACACGACAACAACTGGAAGTTCGCGCGACAATTTGGCCACGTCTGTCGAAGCCGTCGGATTCGCCAGTTGCTTCAACCCTCCCTTGATCTGATCGAGTTGCCGAATGCGTTCGGGCGCGGCGACAACCAGCGCCCACAATTCGCGCTTTTCCCAGGTTTCGGCGTATTTGACCAGTTTTGTGCGATCTGGCGCGGCTTCGTTCAGAGCTTTCAGGTAACGAATGATTTCTTCCGGCGGCGTGACGCGCTCGGCAAAATCGTAGCCGGTGACTTGTTTCAGCGAAGGAATCTTCGCGTCGTAACGCACGCCCGGCGCGAACTCCGGCTTTTGCGCGTTGGCAAAAAACGACAGCAAACACAGCAGCGATAAACCAATTAAAACTCGTTTGAACATTGAAAGCCTCCTGAGAAAAATTACGACAATTGTTTTGTCTGACGTTTCAAAACGATCATTCCAATGCCGGACAAAATTGCGGCGCTTCCCAAAGCCAGTCGCCACGAAACGGCTTCTCCGCGCACCAGCCATCCAATCAGCAAGGCGACGACCGGCGTCACCAGAGAAATCAACATCGTCTTCGTGACGTCAATTTTCCTGACCAACCAGTAATAAAGCAGAAAGGCGATGACTGACCCAACCACTGCCAGGTAAACCAGCGAAACAATGGCCACCGGAGTCCAGCGCAAATTCAACGGATTGCCTTCGGTAAACCATCCAACTATGAACAGCGGGATCATTCCAAAAGTCATCTGCCCGGCGACTGTCGGAGCTACTGGCAAATGGCCGCAACGAAGTTTGACGACCACGTTGGTGTACGCAACGACCAGCGCGCTGACAATGATCGCCGCACATCCCCACAAAGCCGACGTTCCGGCGATCTTCATCTGGTCGGCGAAGATCACGGCGACTCCAGCAATGCCCAGCGCGACTCCGACCAGTTTGGCGGCGGTGATGCGTTCGTTCGGCAACATGAAATGGGCTGCGATCAATCCGAATGCCGGAATCATTGATTGCAACACCGCGGTCAAACCTGAAGAAATTCTGTTCTCTCCCCAAAAGACCAGCCCGTAATTCAATGCGAAGGAAGATACTCCCAGCCAGGCAATTAACATCCAATCGCGTCTAGCCATCGTCAACTTGTCTCTGCGAATCCAGACCAGCAGCCACAGAATTACCGACGCCAACAAAAAACGCAGCGCGGCAAAGGTGAACGGCGGCCAATCGTCCAATCCGAGTTTGATGAAAATCCAGGTTGATCCCCAGATCAAACACAGCAACAGCCAAACAGCGAGATGAAAGTTCATTTGCGATCAAGATAAGAAAAAAAGGAAGCTTCGCGCTTTTTTTTTTACGGCGGATGTGGACATCCGCGCTCCAGAGGGAAAAAGGAAGCTTCGCGCTTTTTTTTTACGGCGGATGTGGACATCCGCGCTCCAGAGGGAAAAAGGAAGCTTCGCGCTTTTTTTTACAGCGGACGTGGACTCCGCGCTCCAGTTATTTTTTGGAAAGCAGGTACAAACCAATCAGGCAGCAACCGATCCCGGCGGCGCTGCGGATTGAAAGATGTTCCTTGAACGCCAGCAAGCCAATCGGAATCAGCAGCAGCGCGACGGAAATGTTGCAAACCACCGAAGCCGCGTTGATGTTCCAGCCGTGCCGATACGCCAGCAGAAAACCGATTTCGATAATGACCGCGCCCAGTCCGACTCCAACCACCGCCCAGTTCATGGCTTTGAATGAAGTCGCAAACGAGCGTCCGGCGGGATCGAAAAACAATCCGGCAACGCAAACCAGAATGCCGATGGAATAAGCGACGATAACTGCCGCGAACGGGTGAACCGTTGGTGGAATCGCTTTTTGGCCGACGTGGTAGAGCACTCCGCCGCCGATGGTCATCAAGATAGGAAAGTAGTAATGGTTCATGGAAATTTTGGATGTTGGATTTTAGATTTTGGGAACGAGTAGCTCGTGATGGTCAGGATGGTCTTTGATCCAAAATTCAAGATCAAAAACCCAAAATCTAAAGCTCGCGCTCCATCAGCCAATCCATTTGAGCGTCACCGCCCAGTTGAAAGATTTGATTGCCGACAACGCGGAAATTCCAGCGGAAGTAAAACGCCTGAGCGCGATAATTGTGCTCCCACACGCCCAGATAAATCGCGCGATGGCCTAGACTGCGCGCCTCATCCAGACAGGCTTGCATCAAATCGTTGCCGACGCCGGAACCTAAGTAGTTTTTGTCCACATACAATCGGGCAAGCTCAATCGGGTTTTGGCCGGCGACATTTGGCGGAACATTACCGGCCAGTAATTTCACATACCCGATCATCACGCCATCGTTTTCGGCTATCAGAAATCGTGCCTGCGGGTCGCTGAGTTCAGAGGTGATCTGGTCAACAGTGAAGGCTTTCGACATGTACGCCTTCATGTTTTGCGGCGTGTTCATGTCGGCAAAAGCGTCGTAAAACGTACGCGCAGCCAGTTCGGTCAGCTTTTCTGCGTCGGCCAAGGTCGCCGCGCGAATCTGTGGGGTGATCCTCATCGTTTCGGGGTTTTGTTTTTAGTTTAGATTGAACGCCAACATTCAGTTTGATTTAGCAACTGATGTTACGCGATGGCAGATCAAATAAAGCGTTTGACAGTTTCTTCGTCCCGGCAGGGACGGTTGAATTTAGCGCGGCGTTTCAACGCCGGGTAGCAGAGCCTTTCTCTGCCGCGTCCTGTCAGGACGCTTGAATCCTGCTCAGGCGGAAACTCAAGCGTCCCGACAGGACGCCGATTCATTCGCTGCTTTTCCCGGCAGTGAACTGCCGGGCTAATATCAAACCGTCCCTACCGGGACGAAAACCGTGTCAAACCCAATGTTCGATTCTTTAGCGCGTAACATCATTTAGCAAAGCAGATTACCGCTCAATACAGTAATCGCTTCGCCTGCCAGAAAAACTCTGTCGCCAGCCAGGCGTACGCGAACTTCGCCGCCGCGCGCCGAAGCTTGGTACGCCATCATTTCCATTTTGCCCAGCGCCTTTGCCCAATAAGGCGTCAGCATACAATGCGCCGAACCGGTCACAGGGTCTTCGTCAATTCCGGCGTAACAGGCAAAGTACCGCGACACGAAGTCATAAGAAGAGTCTCCGCGCGCCGTGATGATGAATCCGGCGTTGGCGGCTTTGCTCAAGGCGTAAAAGTTCGGCTTCACATTGCGAACGGCAGTTTCCGAATCCAATTCGATCAAAAAGTTTCCGTCCGAACCGTCTTTGCGGCGATGGCAAACCACGTTGACCGGTTTGATGCCCATCGCTTCAACCGCAGCGTCCGGCAGCTTCGCGGGTTCAGCAATCAACGCCGGAAAATCCATTTCGATCTGTTTGCCAATGCGACGGCAAATCAGTTCGCCGCTCATGGTGTGAAAATGAGCTTCCTGACTTTCGGCCAGCCTGCCGGTTTGCCACAACGCATGCGCGCTGGCCAGAGTGGCGTGGCCGCACAGCGGAATTTCAATTGCCGGAGTAAACCAGCGCAAATCGTATTGGCCGACTTCGTTTCCTAAAGAAGGGCGCGGAACGACAAACGCAGTTTCAGCCAGATTCATTTCGGCTCCGACGTTTTGCATCCAGTCGGCGGGTTTTGCTGATTCCAGCAAACAAACGGCAGCCGGATTGCCTTTGAACGCTTGCGAAGCGAACGCATCAATTTGTAACAATGGAATTTCCATTTGCAACTTCTCTCCAGTCTATGAAAAGGATGTGCCGCGAACTGCGAACGGTGAACTTCCCCGATTGTACCCAAACAGATGTCGCTGGCAATGCAAACAGCCGGAAGAAAATTCTTTGCAGCTTGATTTTTCGCGGTTGAATCGCCTACAAAGCACGGTCTTGTTGCTGGCCCACCCCAAATGCAAGACCGAACTTTCGACAAGGAGACCGATTGATGCAAGCACAACAAGCGCCTTTGATCTTCACTGAAACGGAGCGTCAGGCAGGCGACCGTTTACTGAAACTGGCGCTGGAAACAGACCGCGTGGAGGGATACACCGAAGCTCACGCAGTGATGATCGCCCAATTGGCCGAAACCATCGGCCAGGAAATGGGATTGCACGGCGCTGATTTGTCGGCGCTGAAATTTGCCGCGCTGGCTCACGACATTGGCGAACGCGGCATGAAGCGCAACTACCTGCTTTCGCCCAATGTGCTGAGTTGGGAAGAGCGACTGGATTTGTGGCGCCATCCGATTTTGGGCGAACAAGCGGCAGCGGAAATCAAACTGACGCGGCAAACGCAATTGCTGGTGCGCTGGCATCACGAATGGTGGAACGGACAAGGGTATCCGGACGGTTTGAACGGCACGGCGATTCCGCTCGGAGCCAGAATTTTGCGCGCGGCAGACACTTATTGTGCGCTGATTTCCCAACGACCTTATCGGCAATCGTTTGAACTTGCCGAAGCCGAGCAAATCATCGCCGATCTGGCCGGCATCGAATTCGACCCGCAAGTCGCCAAAGTTTTGCTGGCAGTCGTCAGCGAAGAACGGTTGCGGCGCGAAGCCGAACAAGCCGAAGCCGAACGCCAGCGACAGGAATTCGCCGGATGGAACATTCCGCCCGCTTATGCGGAAAGCCCAGCGCACAATGCCGTCGAAGAGAGTTACGAAGCTTCGGTTGAAATAACGACGGAAGCCGTAATTCCAGCCGTCACCGACGCCGAAGAAATTTCAGCGACGACGGAATTGCCAACGGTCGAAACGGCGCTGCCGGAACAAACAGTTGAAACGTCTTCGCAGTTGGTCGAAGAACCGGCCACAGCGGATGAAGTTTCAACCGCGCCGGAACAGTTTTCGCCGGATCAAGCGCCGACAGCCGAATTTCCGGCAATCAAACCGGAATCCATTCAACCTGAAACAGAAACTGCCGAGCCGACGGTCGAAACCGAAACGGCTGAGAAACCGCGAAGCTGAAATTTATGGTCATCAATTCAACTACAAATCGGCGCTGGCTGGGTTTTGAACTGAGCGTATTGCGCCGCCTGAAATTCAACTCGATTGCAGTTCCCTTTGCCGGGCAACCTGATCTGGGTTGGTACTTGAAATTCTGGGGCAAACAGGTGCTGGATAACGATCTTTGCCAATGGGCCTGGTGGGCGTCGCGCGCGCTGGTCGAAAACGCAGGCGAACGTCTGACCGAAGAAGACGTTTCGCTGGTGCTGGGCGAAGCTTACGTCCCGCATCGGCGATTGCATAACCCCGCGCTGGCATTGTTTTTTGGCGAAATGGACGCCGTCTGGTTCGACAACGTCTGGATGAACATTCAGCAAATCGAAAACGAACATCGCCGCGCACTGGCCATCTCGCTGGTGTTCGGAGTGGGCGATTACGTTTTTTCATTCTCGCCAGAAACCGCAGAGCTTCGCCGCCCGCTGTCTGAAGTTTTTTTGGCATTGTGGCGCAATCAGCGGCAGGTGGTGGATAACGGCAAGGAAAATTACAGCGTCAACCGCGACGCTCATGATTTCGTTCGCGGAGCCAGAGCCGATTTGATGTTCGCGTGTTTTCCGCGCCCGGACGGATTGGCGGCTTTACGGCAAACAGTGGCAGGTTGGCGGGAAGTCTGGGTGCGTGGCGACGGAGATGTTTGGGATCATCTGATTGCCGCTCAACGCGGCAGGCTGGGCGACGACGTGACATCGAAAGAACATTACCTGCAATTGATCGGCAACTTTTTGTCGCGCTGCAAACACATCGGCCAGTGGGCGGTTTCGCACACCGAAGACGGTTTTTTGACGGCGACGGAAATCGGCGACGTCATCAAACAGTTCCGCCGCGTGGACGTGACTTATAACAAAGACTTTTCGGATGTCATCGGCGGCAGAAACACTTTTCTCATCATCGCCTGACACAACTTTCGGAGTGCGGCGGCTCGACGCCGCTTTTCGTTTGCAGTCTGGGAGACTGTCGGACAAGAAAGCTTTGGCAAAGAATGCCAAAGCGGCGTCGAGCCGCCGCACTCCATAAAGATCACTTCTGAATCTTCTCGCTTAAATCCGCAGCCGGTTTTATGTACTTCTCTTTTTCTTTCTCCCGTTGCAGATACGGAATTCCCTTTTCCATCCATTCGGGCGCGGGCGCGCCTTTCAGTTTGTGGTCAAAAAATTCCTGCAAACGGCGCGTGTAATCTTTCTGATTTTGCCGTTTGCGAATGCCGTGCGGTTCGCCGTTGTAATTGAACATATAAACTTCTTTGCCCAATCGTCGCAGCCCCAGGTAATACTCAATGCCCTGATACCAAGGCACGGCGTCGTCGTTGTCGTTGTGCAACATCAAGATCGGCGTCTGCACACGGTCAACGCGGAAGATCGGCGAGTTCTCCAAATACCGCATTTGCTGTTCCCACAAGCTGCCGCCGATGCGGCTTTGCGTGTGTTCGTATTGCGCTTGGCGCGGCAAACCACTGCCCCAGCGAATGCCGCTGTAGGCGCTGGTCATGTTCGCCACCAACGCGCCGGGAGCGGCGGCTTTGAACCGATTGGTTTGCGTGACCATGTAAGCGATTTGGTATCCGCCCCAACTGTGACCTTGAATGCCTATGCCGTCTTCGTTGACGTAGCCTTTATCCACAACGGCTTGAATCGCAGGCAGCACGCACTTCAATGCGCTCTGCCCCGGATAGCCGATGTTGTAAACAATGTCCGGTTGCAGAACCAGATAACCGTTGCTGGCATAAAAGCTGGGATTGATCGAACCGCCCGGCGACGGATTGACGAAACGATGCACGCCTTGCGACAGCTTTTCGTAGATGTACACCATCATCGGGTATTTCTTGTTCGGATCGAAGTTGTCCGGCTTGATGAGCGAAGCCGTCAGCGGCGCTCCATCCGTGCTCTTGAATCGAACCAACTCCGCCTTGCCCCAGATGAATTGATCTTTTTGCGTCCCTTGGTTTGAGACTTTTTTCAGCGATTTGAATGACGAATCGGTGATCTGAATGTCAGGGTATTCGTCAAACCGCGAAGCCGTCAGCATCAAAACATCTGCGTCTTTGGCTTTGGTTGGCGGGCTGAAACTTTTTGCCGCCATCATCAATTTTTCCGGCGTGGCATTGCCGTCAACACGGTCGCGGTAAAAGCCCGAATCGTGAGTCCATTCAACATCGGCGCGTAACAGCAGCGGTTTTGCGGGATCAATGAAACGTTCTTCGGGATCAAGCCGCACGTAACGGAATTCGATCTTGTCTTTGCGACCAACTCCGTCAGTCAGATTTTTCGCCGACGAACCATCCGGCGCGATTTGCCAGATGTCGTATTGGTCGTAAAGCAAAACGTACTTGTCGTCTTTGACCCAACCCGCGTTGCCGTGCGAAGGCGGTTGATCCGGATGATCGTCGTCTTCCTGCCAGAACGCTACGCCGAGTTTTTCCGTCAGGTTGGTGATTTTGCCGTCGGGCAGCGAAATCGAATTCCAGTTTTTGCCGTCGAAAAACAAACCGTATTTGGCATTCGGCGACATCGAAACGTTGGCGCGTTGGCCTTTCAACAATTGTTTGCGCGAACCGTCCAGCGTGTTGACCAAATAACTGTCATTTCTGCCGCCGAAGGATTCGTACCCGATCAAAATGCGGTACGCGCGGTCATCCGAACCAAGCGCCCACAGTCCGTTGCGCGAAGGCGTGATGTTTTCCATCGTCGCGTCGGCCAGTTGGACGAATTTCTTTTCGGCCAGATGGTACACAGCACGGTAAGAGCGGTTGGCTTCCTGCGTCGCGCGGACTTTTTGCATCGGCTGGATGTAATCGTCTTTCCAATGCCACAAATCGGCGACGACTTTTTCATCATCGGGCGTTGCGGCATTTGGGTCTTTTTCAGGTTCGGGCGGAGGCGCTGCGCTCAAAAACAGACGGCTGCCGTCTTGTGAAAAGCTCAGCCCGCCGCGTTCGCTGATGACCATACCGGAGCGAAAACCTGCTGTTTCCGCCGCGACCAGTTCACCGGCTTTGGCTTCGCCGCGTTTCCAGAAATAAACCTTGACCTTGGGCTGTTTGGCGGCAGCGTCGTCGCGGTCGCTGAAAAAAGCCATCTGCGTTTGGTCTTCGTCCCAAGTCAGTCTGTTGTATTTACCTTTGCCTGCCAGCAATTCGACGGGCGCAGCATCGCTTCCCGGCGTAGCAGCAAAAATTCCATTGCTTTCTTCTTTACGAGCCGAGACGGTGAACACCAGCGTCTTGGCGTCTTTGCTGAAACTGTAATCCAGCGCGTCGCTGAAAGTTCGTTCGCTGCCGTTGGCCAGATTTCGCAGCACCAGATCAGTTCCGTATTCCTTGCGAGCGCCGGGGCGTCCGCCCGCAGCACCAGCGCCTCTGCCCTGAGCGCCGCCGGGACGTTGAAAGTCAGCTTCATCGCTTTCGTCGTTGGATGGTTTCGGAGCGTCGGCAGCGGCTTCGGGTTTCTTTTCTTCCTGCTTGGCTTCCAATGAATAAGCCAACCAGCTTCCAGAGTCTTTGGCAGCGTCTTCCGGAACCTGGAAGTTTTTGACTCGTTCGATGCGCGTCACCTGACCACTCGACAAAGCCATAATGCCAAGTGCGTTTTTCGGCATCTGGTCGGGAGTTTTCTTTTCCTTGCGAGCCTTCAGCACATCAGCTTTGTTCGGTTCGATGGTGAAAATGACAAAACGATTGTCGGCGGTGAAGCGTGGCCGAACCGCTCCTGCCGCAGTTCCAAAACCTGCTCCCGGCCCAGGCCCGGCTTCGGCGTTGCCCGGCGGAGGTGTCGGCGGACGCCAGCCTTTGCCGTGACGAAATTCCGCGCCGTTGGCCAGATTGCGAACGATGATTTCGCCGTCGCCATCTTGCGGAACGGCGGCATAAGCCAAAAACTTGCCGTCGCGCGACAACGTCTGCCCCTGAATTCCACGCCAGGCGTCGTAATCCTGATGAGTCAACGCGCGCTTGGCAGAGGCCTGTTGCCGGGCGGCTGCTTGTTGCGCCGAACTCAAAACCGGAAACAGCAAACAAAATGCGCCGATCAGCAACAATGCCAGTTGCAACCGAGAACGCCGTAAAACCGAATTTGTCGAAGTCATGTCGAACGCTCCTTTGGAAAATCATTTTCCCGGCTGAGGCTGATTGCCTGCGAAGCCGGAAATGGTCTGGTTGTGGTGAAAATCAGAAAAGAAAAGTTCAGGAATTCTCGTTGGCAAAGACGATTGCCCGCCGTTCGGCGTTTCAAAAAAGATGTGGCTTCCCACAGACTCGCAAGGTGGATAGAGTCATCGCCTCACCGTTGCCTGTCGTCTGACATTGCCGTCCAACCGACAATATAATCCGCGCGTTTGGCACTCACAAAATCAAAACACCTGGAGGAAATTATGATTACACGCATCGGAGCTATCGTGCTGATTTACGCTTGCACGGTCATCGCCTGGATGATTCTTGGCTCAACGGTCGAACAGCGAACCGGCGCACAGGATGAAAACCTGAAAACCGCCGTTACGCAATTGTGGGGAACGGCGCAGCGCCAACAAGCGCCAGAAGTTTATTACCAGACTCAGAAACAGAAACAGGTCGTCACGAATGAAAACGGCAAAATCGTGACAAAGACCGAAACCGAAACGACGAATCATCCGCTGTTGCTGGATGGCAGCGACATCAAAGTTGCGCTGAACCTGGAACATCGCCAGAAAGGGTTGTTGTGGTATTCGACCTACCGGGTTGGGTTCGACGCCAAATATCGCGTCGTCAATTACACAGACCAGCCGCAAGAGATTTTTCTCAATTTCGCTTTTCCGACCGCTCAGGGCATTTACGACAATTTCCGCTTTGCCATTGGCGGACGCGAAGAGCCGAATCTGCAAGTCAGCGGCGGCAAACTCAGCGGCAAAATGAAACTCGATCCCGGCAAATCGGAAACAGTCGAAGTCGCCTATCAATCGCAGGGGCTGGATGAATGGTGGTACGACTTCGGCGAAAACGTGAGCCAGGCCAAAAACTTTTCGCTGGCGATGACAACAGACTTCGACCGGATAGATTTTCCGCCAAGCAGCATTTCACCGACTCAAAAAGAACAAACCGCGACGGGCTGGAAACTAAATTGGCAATACGCCAGTTTGCTTTCGGGCGTGAAGATAGGAATGGGCATGCCGCATAAACTCAACCCAGGCCCTTGGGTCAGTCGCGTGACTTACTCAGCGCCGGTTTCATTGTTCCTGTTTTTCTTTGTGGTTTTCATCCTGACGACGATCAAAAAGGTAAAAGTTCATCCGATGAATTACTTTTTCGTCGGCGCGGCGTATTTCAGCTTTCATCTGTTGCTGGCGTACCTGGTGGATCATATTTCCATTCACGCGGCGTTTATCATCTGCTCAGCGGTTTCAATTGCACTGGTCGTGTCGTACATGAGGCTGGTGGTCGGCGCCCGGTTCGCGTTGGTCGAAGTCGGGTTGATGCAGTTTGTTTATCTGGTGCTGTTCTCTTACACGTTCTTTTTCGAAGCTTTCACCGGATTGGCAATCACCATCTTGTGCATCATCACGCTGTTCGTCGTCATGCAGTTTACCGGTCGAGTTGATTGGGATACGCTGTTTCGCAAGCAGGCATCAACGCCTGACTCGGAGTGAAATCTGCAATGAGTTTGATTCTGTTCAACTTGCTGGTTGCTGCGATTCTGGCGACGACGGTTTCTGCCGAACCGCCAGAACCGTCTTTTCGGATTCTGGTCAAAAAATCCGAACGCAAGCTGTATCTGTACGAAACCATCGGCGGCAAAGAGCGGCTTCGCAAAACGTATCAGATTGCGCTGGGCAACACGCCTACCGGTCACAAACGCAAACAAGGCGATGGAAAAACTCCCGAAGGCGAGTATTACATCACCCACAAAAACCCGAAGAGCAATTTTTATCTTTCGCTGGGCGTCAGTTATCCCAACATCAGCGACGCTGACGAAGGTCTGAAAAGCGGCTTGATTACCAAACAGCAGCACGACGCTGTCGCTGCGGCGATTCGCTCGAAATCGAAGCCGCCGCAAAATACCAAACTCGGCGGCGACATCTTCATTCACGGGTATGGCATTGGCAGCGATTGGACACTCGGTTGTGTCGCGCTGGAAAACCAGGACATCAAGGAACTGTTCGATCTGTTGCCGGTGAAAACTCCGGTGAAGATCGTTCCTTAACCTGATTAAGGGACTGAGAGAAAGATGCGAACACTTTATTTGGATTGTTTTGCCGGAATCAGCGGCGACATGTTTATCGGTGCGTTGCTGGATTGCGGCCTGGACTTTGATTTCCTGAAAGCCGAACTGGCCAAGCTCGGCGTGGAAGGTTACGAATTGAGCTTGACGCGCGTGGATCGCAGCGGCATCAACTCGGCAAAATTTGACGTTCATCTGCACGGCGAAGTCCATCACCACCACGATCATTCACACAATCACCATCACCACGATCATCACGATCACTCGCACGATCATCACCACGATCATTCGCACCAACATCATCACCACGACGCGAATCCGCAATCTGAAACCCACAATTCGCACTCGCATGACCATCGGTCGCTTTCGACCATCAAACACATTATTTCGTCTTCGGCGTTGTCGGCTGAGGTCAAAGAGCGTGCGCTGACCATCTTTCAGCGCATAGGCGAAGCCGAATCCAAAATTCACGGCATACCGATTGAGACCGTTCACTTTCACGAAGTCGGCGCGGTGGATTCGATTGTGGACATAGTCGGAGCCTGCATCGGGCTGGAAGCGTTAAAGATTGAACAGATTATTTGCGCGCCGCTGCACGTTGGTTCGGGGACTTTCAAATGCGCGCACGGCACATATCCGGTTCCCGGCCCTGCGACGACGGAGTTGTTGAAAGGTGTGCCGATTTATTCCAAAGACATCGAAGGGGAATTGGTGACTCCAACCGGCGCGGCAATCGTCGCCACGCTGGCGGCAAGTTACGGCAACCTGCCCGCCATGAAAATCGAACGCATCGGTTACGGCGCAGGCACGCGCAGTTACGAAAAATTTCCAAACACCTTGCGCGCGATGATTGGCGAAATGGCTGGGAACGCAGGCGGATTGCCTGCGACCGACTCAACTCCAACAACCGTCACCGTCATCGAAGCCAACATTGACGATTTAAGTCCTCAAGTTTTTGGGCATTTAATGGAAAAAGCTTTGGCCGAAGGCGCGCTGGATGTGTTTTACACGCCCGTGCAGATGAAGAAAAACCGCCCCGGCGTGTTGGTGACTTTGCTGTGCCGCCCCGAAGACCGTCAACTTATGACTGAATTGCTCTTCAGCGAAACGACGACCTTGGGCATTCGATACCGCGACGAACAGCGCGAAATTCTGGCGCGAGAATTCGTCACAGTCGAAACCGAATTCGGCGCAATCAAAATGAAAATCGCCCGCGCAAGCGACGGGCGATTGGTGAATTATTCTGCCGAGTTTGACGATTGCCGTTTGGCGGCGGAGCTTCATCAAGTTCCGATTCGTGAAGTGCAGCTTGCTGCGATGCGAGCATTCGCGGCCAAATGATTCAAAGCAAAACAGGACGATTGACAGTGGATTGCCTGCCTCCGTCGTTGAACATTTTCATCAGCGCCAGCATTTGATTTTGATTGCACGGCATGGCGCGAAAGGTCGGCAAAACTCCCGCCAGATTCGGATCGTTGCCGACTTTTGACGATTCGACCAGCAACATAATGGCTTTGTGCCCCGCGCTGGCTCTCAACGTGGAAAGCATTGGTTTGACGTTCACCGCTTCGACATCCACCGCTGCCAAATCGTGATGATTGCGGCAGGCGGTTCGCAATTCATCCACAGAACACGCGCTGGTAATTTCAAAATTCGCATCTGCCAGACTCGCTTTCAGAGATTTCAGCCGTTCCGGCGAATCAGTCACCAACAACAATTTGGATTTAGGATTCGGCACAGGACGCAACGGCGTGTTGTAACTGGTAATGGGCGCTAGCATTTTTTTTACTTCCTCCTACGTTTCTTTGTGTTGGACAGTCATCCGCAACCCGATAATCCCCACCGAAGTGAGTAATATTCCCTCAGCACTGGGAAAAACTTTCGCACTCGTTTACCCGGATTCTTTTTCGCGGTCGGGCGCGTGTTATAGTGCCGCGCCTGACGAGGCGAAACACTTAACACACTGCAAAAATTGACTATGAGTACGAAAAGAGCTTTTCAAGACCTGATTGAAATGATGGCGCGTTTGCGCTCGGCGGAAGGCTGTCCGTGGGACCGCGAACAAACCTACGCAACACTTGGGCCAATGCTGATCGAAGAAGCCTACGAAGTGATAGAAGCTGCCGAAGCCGGTGACTGGAATGAACTTCGAGACGAACTTGGCGATTTACTTTTCCAGATAGTGTTTTACGGTCAGATCGCTGCCGAAGACGGCCACTTCGATATGGCCGATTCGATTACACGAGTCCATGAAAAAATGACCCGTCGCCATCCACACGTGTTTGGCGAAGAAAGCGTCGAATCTACCGCCGACGTGTTGGCCAATTGGGAAGCAATCAAAGCAGCCGAACGCAAAACTGCCGGTAAAGACCAAAAGGAAGAAAAGAAGGTTTCGATGTTGGATGGCACGTCGTCGAAACTCCCCGCTTTATTGGAAGCGTTCCAATTGACCACCAAAGCCGCTCGCGTCGGGTTCGACTGGCAACAAAGCGAAGACATTTTTGACAAACTGGAAGAAGAAATTCGTGAGTTGCGCGATGAATTCAAACGCGAAAGCCGCGACCCGGAAGCCATTGCCGCCGAATTGGGCGATGTGTTGTTCGTCGTCACCAACATCGCTCGCTGGCACGGCATCGAACCGGAAACCGCGCTGAAAGCCACCAACCGAAAATTTCGCCGCCGGTTTGCTCACGTCGAACGCCGCGTCGAAGAACAAGGCAAAACCTGGAACGACACTTCGCTGGCCGAAATGGATTCGTTTTGGGACGAAGCCAAACAGATCGAACGAACCAAAAAGACTGGCCAGGAAAGCTGATGCGGATTCGATTGCTGACAACGCTGTTGGTTGGTTTGCTGGCGCTGGCCTCGGTCGGTCATTCGTCCGGTTTGGCCGATCAAGCTCGAACGGTTGAATCCGTCGCGCCCGGTGTCGAGTTGGTTTCGATCAAACGCGGAGATTTCGCCGAAGCTGCGACCGGTGGTCGTTGGATGATTCAAGCGTTGATGGTTGATCCGAAACTGGCTCGGCTGCGATTGGCTCAAGCGATGGACGAAATCGCCGGAGCCGAAACGACAAGTTCGATGGCGTTGCGGCACGGAGCTTTGGCGGCAATCAACGGCGGATACTTTCGCACCAGCGGAATCGTTCGCGGCGAACCAATGGGTGTGTTGACCATCGGCGGCAAATTGTTGAGCGAACCAATCAACAACCGAGCGGCATTGGCGGTTTTCGATGACGGCAAACAGGTTCGCGCGGCGGTGACTCATCTGACGCTGACTGCCGAATTGCACACCAACGGCAAAGCGCTTCGTGCGGTGAACGGATTCAATCGTCCGCGCGAAAAAGACGAGCTTGTCGTCTTCACTCCGGAATTTCATCGCACGACATTGACCGCCGCCGACGGCGTTGAATTCATCATCGAGAAAAACCGCGTCGTGAAAATAGCCAATGGCGCGGGCAGCAGCCTGATTCCCGCAACCGGATTTGTGATTTCGGCAACAGGAACTTCGAGCGAATGGGCGCTCAAACATTTGCGACAAGGTTCGCGCGTGGAACTCAAAACCGAAACCAAAACCGAACCGCCAGTTCCCTTTCAACCGGATTTCATTTTGGGCGGAGGGCCGCAGTTGCTTGCAGCGGGCAAACCGGTTTTTACAGCCGAATCCGCGCGATACAGCGATTCGCTTTATCGCCAGCGCCATCCGCGAACCGCGATTGGCTGGACGGCAGACGGAAAACTGATTTTGTTGACAGTGGACGGTCGCCAAAAACTCAGCGTCGGAATGACAATGGCGGAGTTGGCGGCATTGATGCTGGAACTCGGCTGCGTCGAAGCGATGAATCTGGACGGCGGCGGTTCGTCCACAATGGTCGTCAAAAACAAAATCGTGAATCGTCCGTCAGACGCAACCGGCGAACGCGCAGTCAGCGACGCGCTGCTGGTTTACTCAAGGTAAATAACGAACATGAAAGAAGCATTGGTTTTGGTGGCGAAAGCGCCAATCGAAGGACAAGTCAAAACCCGATTGATCGGCGCTTTGACGGCGGAAGACGCCAAACAACTTTACGTCGCTTTTCTCAGCGACACGTTTGCGATGATGGAAGCTGTTTGCGACGAACGCGACGACCTGACTCTGGTGCATTGTTACACTCCCGAAGACGCCGAAGACGCTTTTGCCGAAGTCGAACGCGAAGGCTGTTTGATGATCGCTCAACGCGGCAACGGTCTGGGCGAACGGCTGACAAATTGTTTTGCCGATGTCTTTGCGATGGGTTTCGATTCGGTGACGGCGATTGGCGGCGACAGCCCTACGATGCCGGCGGAAATGGTTTCCGAAGCGATGGACTGTCTGGAAACCGAAAACGATGTGGTGATCGTTCCCGCCGAAGACGACGGATATTGTTTGATCGGCATGCGAAAGCTCCACAAAGAGGTTTTTCAAAACATCCCCTGGAGCACGCCCGACGTGATGGCGGCCACCGAGCGCCAGGCCAAAGCCGCCGGATTGAGTTTGAGCGTCGGCCCGACCTGGTTTGATGTGGACACGCCGGAAGAATTGGAACGATTGAAACAGGAGTTGATCGAAACCAAAGGCACAGCCAAATTCACTCGGCGGTTTTTGAAAGAGTTTTCCAGCAGGAGTCAGGAGTTGGGAGTCAGAAAATGAAAACCTGATCTGAACCGTATCCAAGCTCTGTTCGGAAAAACTGACTTTGCCAAAGCCCCACGCGCTACGGCGGGCGGTTGCTGCGCGTGTTGACCGCGTTTGGCGGCGAACGTATTATGCGCCCGCTCACTGGCCTGATCTTCGTCAAAAATTCTATTGGCGCATCCCCGTTTGCAATCTGCCTCGCCCCAAAATCATCGGCGTAGTTCGCCATAAATCCACAGTTGAGTCGTTCGCTCGATTCACAACCTACAAAAAAAAGGGAGACCCGTTTCCGTGAAAAAAAGAATTCTCTTTCTCCTCGTCATTCTGTGTGTGTTGACGCTGCCATTGTTATTGCCAGCGACTTCGACGCAAGCCAAAAAACTGTTGGCAAAATTGACGACGACAACGTCGGCGCAAACTTCTCCGTGGCCTTCGCTGGCCGCTCAATTGGCTGAAGCCAAAGCGACGCCCGGCAGCGCGTTCGAGCAAATCATCAAAGACAATCAGGATTTCGGATTGTTGCGGCTGGATGAAGCCAGCGATTCACGTCGCCTGCCGCCGTGGATTCGCGTCTGGTGGCGAAAGGCGCATCCCGAACTGGTGTATTCCGCTGCCGATCCGACGGGCGGGTATCCGCTGGTGCTGAAAGAAATCGTCGAATGGATGGAGCATCATCAAGACTTGAAACCCGGCAAAGCCGATCCTTCGTTTCCGCCGCAGAATGATCCGAATGCCACAGTCACAGGCGAACAGCGAATTTCAGGCGCGCAAACCAGCGCGCGCAGCGAATCAGACATTCGCATCAATTACTTCGATCCGATGAAGATCATTTCGGGATCGAACGCAATTGTCAGCGGCGGACGCCAGGCGATTTTTTATTCCACAGATGGCGGCACAAGCTGGGGACAAACTTCGCTTCCCTTCACCGGCAGCGATTCGTTCCATTCCGATCCGACTGTGGATTGGACTTCTGACGGACGCGGCTGGTCGTCAACGCTCGGCATTCAAGGCGGAACGTTGCGAATGCGGAATTACTTCACCACTGACAACGGAGCGACCTGGACGTTTGAAGCCACGCCATCCGGTTCGCAAACCAGCGTAGACAAACAGATGGTCTGGGTGGATCACAATTCCAGCTCGCCGTTTTTCAACCAGCAATACGCCATCTGGCACAACGGGCTGCCGGCGTTTGTCAGCCGCCGCACCGCCGGAAACAGCGGAACGTGGTCAACGCCGTTGCAAGTCAGCGGAGCGGAAAGCACAGGCACGGCCATCGGAAGCGACATCAAAACCAACAGCGCGGGCGAAATCTTTGCGTTTTGGCCGACGACCGGCAACCGTCGCATCTTCGTTTCCAAATCAACCAACGGCGGCACGTCGTATGGAACGCCGGTACAAATCTCCACGACTTTTGACGGATTCGACATCGGAGTTCCTTCGTTCAACGGACGGCGCGCGCTGATTTACACGGCTTCAGCGGCTTACAAAACGCAGACGAAAAATCTGGTCTACACTTCGTGGACGGATTTGAGCGGCGAAACCGGCTGCACTTCTGCGGCCAACGAACCGGGCAGCAACGTCAATTCGACCTGCAAAACGCGCATCTGGTTTTCGCGCTCCACTGACGGCGGAGCGACGTGGGCGGCTCCGGTCAAAATCAACAATCAAGCCGGGCTGAACGATCAATTCAATCAATGGTTGGTCGTTGACGAAACCAACGGCGCAGTGGCGATCATGTATTACGACACGGTTGCCGATTCGCCGGGACGCAAGAAAGTCCACGTCTATTATCAGATTTCGACCAACGACGGCGTGACGTGGTCAACGCCGCAACAAATCACGACGGCGCAAACCGACGAAACCACAGCCGGTTCAGACAGCGGCAACCAGTTTGGCGATTACAACGGATTGTCGGGTTACGCTGGAATCTTTTTCCCTTCGTGGACGGATCGCCGCAACAACGCGCGCGAAGAAATCTGGACGGCCAAGATCACCGAAGCCCCTTGCACTCCGCCGGGAGTCCCGACTGGAATCGGCGCTTCGGCAACGGCCTTCAACCAAATCACAGTCAGTTGGACGAACGGCGCTCCGCCGGCTTCGACCTTCAAGGTGTATAGAGCGACGGGAACTTGCGCTTCGCCTGGAACTTTTTCGCTGATTGCTTCGGGCGTCAACGGCAGCAGTTACGTGGACAACACGGTCGGCGGCGGCGTGTCGTATGTGTACAAAGTCGCCGGAGTTGATTCGGCGGGAGTTTGCGAATCGGCACAATCCACTTGCGCTGGAACAACCGCGACCGGCTGTCCGCCGAACACAACGATCACCGTCAATCCGGCGGCGTTACCAGCAGGCTTTGTCGGCGTTAGCTATTCGCAAACGCTGAGTGCTTCGGGCGGAACCGGGCCGTACATGTTTTCGCTGGATTCGGGATCGCTGCCCGCGAACGTCAATTTGTCAGGCAACACCATCAGCGGAACGCCGAACGCGACTGGCGTCAGCAACTTCGCCATCAAGGCGGTGGACGCCAACGGCTGTATGGCGACGAAGAATTACACCATCGTCATCAGCGGCAACGGATTGATGTTTTATCCGCTGGCGACTCCGGTGCGATTGCTGGAAACCCGCAACGGCCAACCCGGATGCACTACGCCGGGCGCGCCAATTCCCGGCGGAACGTCGTTGACGCAAACCGCCAGCGGCACGTGCGGCATTCCCGCCGCGGCCAAAGCCGTCGTCGGCAACATCACGACGGTCAATTCCGGCGGAGGCTTCCTGACGATTTATCCCAGCGACGCCTCGCAACCGACCGTTGCCAATTCCAACTATCAACCGAATGAAATCCTGAACAACGTCTTCACCGTGGGGCTGGGCGCAGCGGATGGCGCGTTCAAGATTTTCGTGACCACAGACACCGATGTCGTGGTTGACATCACAGGTTATTACGCGCCACCGGCAACTGGCGGGTTGTATTTCCACCCGCTGCCGAGTCCTGTTCGTTTGCTGGAAACCCGCGTCGGGCAACCGGGATGTTTCAATCCGGGAGCGCCGCTGACTGGTAACACCGATACGACTCAGCAAGGCACGGGCACTTGCAGCGGCGTGACAATCCCAGCCACGGCCAAAGCTTTGGTGGGCAATGCGACAACGGTCAATCCGGCGGGCGGCGGATTTCTGACGCTCTATCCGGCAGATGTCACTCGTCCGTTTATTTCCAGCGGCAATTTCGATCCGGCGGAAATTCTGAATTCGCCGTTTGTAGTAGGACTGTCGCCAACCGGTCAGTTCAAAATCTACACGACGACAACGACCGATCTGGTGATTGATGTAAACGGATATTTCAGTTCGGATGCGATGGATGCCAACGGACTGGGATTGCTGTTTTCGCCGATCACTCCGGCGCGATTGCTGGATACTCGCCCGACGTTCAGCGGTTGTTTCACTCCGGCAGCGCCGATTGCCGCAACTGTAGAAACTCCGCAAATGGCTCGCGGAGTTTGCACCATTGCCAACACTGCTCAGGCGATTGTCGGCAACGCAACGGTCGTTCAGCCTGGCTTGGGAGGCTTTTTGACCTTCTGGCCGAGCAACGTCACTCGTCCGACTGTGGCCACGTCAAATTATCTGGCAGGACAAATTTTCAATCGCCACTTCACTGTGGGATTGGGAACCGACGGCGCATTCAAAATCTTCGCGCTGTCCACCACGCATCTGGTGATTGACGTGTCGGGATATTACGCGCCGTAACTCGTAATCTTTCGGCGAAAAAACTTTGGGCAGGCTGTTGAAGGCCTGCCCAAAGTTTCCTAGCCAGCTTGGCATCCTCACTTTTTGCTGGGCATTATCTGGCGTACATTCCAGAACCACTAGCTTCGAGGGTGAAAGGATAATTCTCTGCAATTAGTTGCATTCATGTCAGCCACGACTTCAGTGCTTGCAATGTGGGTTATTACAATAGCACTGCGGTAGAAAACTGGTGTGTTGAGTACGAGAATCCTATCTAAGTTGACTTGGCATTGACCTTCCTTGTCGGTAGTGAACATGCTGTAGTTTGGCGGAGGGGCGAGTAACAGTTCATCTCTTGCGGAAAACTTTCTTGCGTAAAGTTCATAAGCTGCAAGTTCGTTAGAATGAGCAACGTAGGCAAGCCATCCAAACCATTCACAAATTTTCTCGCCATTTGCCAGTATACAAGCGAGCTTGTTTTCCGTGGCAAGTGCAGGGTCGTCTGAGAGATAAAGTATGCGCGCTGGGCCACCAGGATCTTGAAGTTCTTTTCGAGGTAGGTGGCCAGGGCGAAAATCCAAATCTTTGAGGTGTTGTTCATACAATTCCCGTTTGCTTGACCCTTCCTTGCCAAGAAAGCAGGCGTATTCTTTGCCTTTTCTAGGCTCAAATCTAATATCTGAACCGCGAACTGCTAATGCTTCTGGGTCAGGACACTCATCTATACTGCCGTGTTTAAGCATCGCTTTGCAGGCTACATAAATTTCTCCGCTCGAGTAATCCATCATCACATTAAAGGTGATTCTGTTCTCACGAACACAGCTAATTGACCCAAATGGGGAGCTTAAACCAGTCATTGGGTAGTCTTCACCGTTTATCATATCACCTATTAACTTATCACCTGACGGTTTATTCCCAACACACTGCTTCAAAAGGTTTGCAAACGGCGTTGAGCGGTCGAACGGGTCAATCAAGTAGCACATACGCATCGCGTTTTCTCGTTTACCAATGACATTTGCCTCCTCTGTAAAAATGGCGCATTTGTCATTAAAAGCTCTGAGCTTATCGATGATTACTCTCTCAACACCCGCATCGAACATGTAAGTATCGTCTTTACCCGCTGCCCTTCGTAATGCTCCCTCAGGTGATTGGCTATGGAGAACTCTCCTAGCTTCTCTGAGTGCGTCCATAGCCACTCTGATATAAGCGACCTCAACCCCAGGCATACTCGCAAGGGAAACAGGTCTACGGTATGACAGGTCTTTAGTTGGCAAGCCATTTGTGAGAGAGCCTATCGGTTGGTTTAACGCCTTTTCGATTGCGCCTAAGTTCTCGTAAGTGGGGCGACGGGAGCCATTAATTATCTGGCCAATATATTGAGCCGATACCTTCATTCGGGAGGCAAGTTCTTTTTGGCTCAATCCCTTATCCTTAAGCAGAGTGCTTATCGTCAAGCCTATGTCTATCATTGAAGTTTGGTTCCTTTCTGAATGGTGCTAGTTTTGGACTACGATTGCACTTTTACTCTCACTAAACTAGCTTGTCAAGCTAGTTTAGTGAGAGTAAAGCAAGCATATGTTGCCCCAACTCACTTCTACGCACTCATTAGCTATCTGGAACTGAAATCAATGCCGTGGTTCTGAATAGTAAACAATTATTCCGCCAACCCGATTCGTTTTAGCAATTCGCCGAACTTCGGCAGTTTGCGAAGCGGATCGAACAGCGGTTCGACTTTCAATTCAACCATTCCGCTGTCTTTTTCGGCCAAACCTTTTTCCAGAGCCGCCAGCGCCAGATCGGTTTCGCCCAGCCGCGTGTGCAAAGCTGCGATTGAAGTCGGAGCAATGTAACGCTGTTTCGCCTCTTCGGTCAGATGCTGCAATTCGCGCTGCCAGAATCCGGTTTCTTTCGATTCCGTGTAGGCTTTTTTCAGCGAAGTCAGGTACTCGCCGTTTTCGCCCATCAAAAACTTGGCGCGCAACAATTGCATGACGGCTTCCTGTTTTTGGCCGGTTTGCTCAAAAACCAAACCCAAACTGGTGTGCGCCGGAGCGTATTTGTCATCAATCGCCAGCGTCTTTTTCAGATGGTCGGCAGCGTGATCGTATTCTTTGGCGTAATACTGAATCGCGCCAATCGCCTGATTGACCGGCAACGAACGCGGATCGAGCGCGCGCGCTTTCCAAACTTCGGTGTTGGCTTCCTTGTGGCGTCCCATCAAGGCCAGAAATTCAGCATAACGTTGATGAGCCACAGGGTTTTTCGGGTCAAGTTCGATGGCGCGTTTGAACTGTCGCTCTGCCGTCGCAAAGTCCCAGTCGTAACGGAAATTGACCGAAGCCAGCGTCAGGTGAGCGTCCACCAGCTTTTCATCTTTTTTCAACGCAGCCAGAGCGACAGTTTTGGCTTTGGTCATGCTTTCCTGCGGAGTTCCTCCGTCCGAACCGACCGCGTGACAAGCCGCGCATCCGGCAAAAGCTTCGGCGTAACTGCCATCCAACCCGGCAGCGGCTTCAAAAAACTCGTCGGCTTTCTTCAGAGCTTCGGGCGTTCCCTGATTCCAGTAATAACGACCTTTCAGATACAACTCGTAAGCTTCGGAGTTTTCCGTCCCGACTTTGGCCAGCGCGTCCTGTTTGGTTTGAGCAAATCGCGGGCGTAGCTTTCCGGCCAGCTTCTGCGTGATTTCTTCCTGCAAAGCCAGCAAATCGGAAGTTCGCCGCGTGAACTGATCGCCCCAAATCTGGCGACCGTTGCGCGCGTCCACCAACTCGGCATTGACGCGAACTTCGTTGCCGCGCCGAGTCAATCGCCCGACCAGCACGGCTTTGACTTCCAGTTCCTGGCCAACTTTGCGCGCGTCCTGTTCTTTGCCTTTGTACTGAATGACGGCGTTGCGCGAACTGATGCTGAGTTCGGGCAGTTCGGACAGAGTGTTGATTAAACTTTCGGTGATGCCTTCGGTCAGGTAATCGGCTTCGGGATCAGCGGTGACATTGACGAACGGCAACACCGCCATCGAATCAATCACGCCGCTATTGCCGCTCCGCAAAAAACGAAACGCAACAAGGCCGATTGCCCCCAACACGACAACCGCCAACAAGGCATACAGCAATTTGCGATTGCCGCCGGTTTGAATCGCCGGTGCGACGGTTGCTGTGGGAATCGCCTGAGCAACTGATTGTTGAGCCGGTTGAGCAGGTTGCGACGCCGGAATGAGCGCCGGAGCGTAATTCGATGCAATGTTGGTTTCGTAATTTTGCGATGTCGGAATCTGCCCGCTGGCCGGTGCAATGTTCGTCGCGTAATTCGTGGCCAACGTGTCCGGCGTTTGAACGCCAACGGTTTGCGCTCCTGGCAATTTGGCGGTCGGAATTTCCAGCGGCATGGTTTCTTCGGTTTCGATCGCGTCTTCATCGCCAAGCCCCAGCAAATCCAGCCGCGCTTTGACGCGCTTCAAATCGTTGATGACTTCCTGCGCCGTCTGGTATCGAAGCTCGCGGTCTTTGACCAGCATGCGATTAACGATTCGCTCCAATTCGGCAGGCAGGTTCGGCATCTTCGCCGACAGCTTCGGCGGTTCAGTCGCCAGCAAAGAAGCAATTATGTCGCTAGGCGTCGAGCCGCTGAAAGGTCGCTGGCCGCTGACCAATTCATACAACACCACGCCCAGGCTGAAAATATCCGTTCGCCCATCTACGCGCTGTCCGCGCGCTTGTTCCGGCGACATATACGTCAACGTGCCGATGACCAATCCCGGCTGAGTTTCAAACAGCGATTTGGTGACGGAGTCCTGATCCAGTTCGCCCGAAGGATTTTGCTCGGTCAGTTTGGCCAGGCCGAAATCCAGAATCTTCACGTAACCGTCCGGGCGCAGCATGATGTTTTCCGGCTTGATGTCGCGGTGAGCGATGCCTACGCTGTGCGCCGCTTGCAACGCGCTGGCCACCTGAATCACCACGTCCAACGCTTCCACCAAATCCAGTTTCTGCGAATTCATTTGTTGGCGCAGCGTTTCGCCTTCGATGAATTCGGTGGCCAGGAAATGCAGCCCTTCGTGTTTGCCGAATTCGTAAATCGTGATGATGTTCGGATGGTTCAACGCCGAAGCGGATTTCGCTTCCTGTTCAAATCGCCGAACGCGGTCTGTGTCTTTGGTGAAGGTTTCCGGCAAGACTTTGATCGCCACTTTGCGCCCCAGCGAATCGTCTTCGGCCAGATAAACCTCGCCCATTCCGCCTGCGCCGATTTTGTTCAGCACGCGATACCGCGCAATTTGTGAGCCTGTGGAAATTGTCATCATAAGCTCCGATGAAATTCGAGGAGCGCCAGAGGGTCGCAACAAGCATCGCAAAATCTGCGATGCTTGAATGTCAGTCCGCTAACGCTCCTCAAAATATAGAAATCGGTTACTGATGTTACGCGATGGCAGATCAAATAAAGCGTTTGGCAGTTTCTTCGTCCCGGTAGGGACGGTTGAGATTAGCGCGGCGTTTCAACGCCGGGTAGCAGTGCTTTCTCCGCTGCGTCCCGTAGGGACGCTTGATCCCTGCTTTGGCGGAAACTCAAGCGTCCCTACAGGACGCCGATTCATTCGCTGCTTTTCCCGGCAGTGAACTGCCGGGCTAATATCAAACCGTCCCTGCCGGGACGAAAACCGTATCAAACCGAATGTTCGATTCTTTAGCGCGTAACATCAGTCAGTTACTTCTTTTTGAGCATATTGCACGCTTCAAAAGCAGCGTTCGGATTGATGGCAGTGTTGCCTTCTTCGATGTGGCGGATGATTCCTTCCTTGTCCACTACGAAGGTCGCGCGCATGCCGAAGCCTGCCGCTTCGTTGAAAATGCCGTAATCTTTGACCACCGTCCGTTTGAAATCGGACAGCAGCGGGAAGCTCAGGCCTTTGGTTTCCGGCGCGAGGTCTTCTGACCAACGTTTAAGAGCGGGAACGCTGTCCACGCTGATGCCGAATACTTGGGTTTCTGTGTCGGTGAATTTGGCAATATCAGCCTGATATGCCTTCATTTCGCGCGTTCAGCCACCGGTGAATGCCAGCACATAAAACGCCAGCACGACAGTTTTTTTGCCTTTGAAATCAGACAATTTGTAAGCCTTGCCATCCGTGCCTGTCATCGAGAAATCAGGCGCGGCCTGGCCGACCTTCAAGTGAGTCTTGATCGCAGGCGGTTGGGCTGCTGGCGGTTGAGCGGGCGGAGTCTGCGCCATCACAGACACGGCCAAAGCAATCGTCAACAGGCTCAATCCGAAAATCTTCTTGAGCATTACTCTTGCCTCCTTGGAGTTTGGGTTATCGAAATTTGTGGTTCGAGACGCTCAGCATTAAACCTCATCGCCAGTCAGATACGCAACGCAAGGGGGATTCGGTTTTCAGGCAAAGTGAGGGCTAAGAAAATTGGGCTGTTTCATCCATTAAGCATTTCTTTGTGCGAGTCGAACCTTCTCGATTAGTTTTGAAATTTCATCCAGGAAAGCCTCTTTGCCAAGGCGATGATCTTCTGGATTTCTAATTTCAGCCTCCACCCAACAGGCAATCCTTGTCAAAAGTTCTTCACTATCTTTATTGGCTATCAGTAAATCATTTATTCGAATGAATTCAACAAACTTAGTTTGGTACGTTGTGGTTTTGAAAGAAAACAAATGGTCGTAGAAAACTTCGGATGTCATTTGATCGTGTAGTTTCTTGATTATTGCTTTCCACTCTCGTTTATCACGACGCCGGTTTTGACCCATTTTGAGATCTATCTGAATCATCACGCTTACCACGATGACGGAAACAGAGAGTACCAACGCAGTAGATACAAACTGTCCAACTTTCCCTTTATCTTCGAGCCAAAAAGCAGCGACTATCGGTAACATAAGTCCTGTCGTCCTAAGAGCAACATAGTTGAAAACCTTTATTATTGGCCGCCAATCACCACTTACCCACTCTTTGGCTTTTTGCTTACTGGATCTAACTTTATTGAATACACTGCCTGGAAAAAGACAGACTGCTATCAATGGAATGACTGGCCACATCAATGGATGCAAGAATTTTCCTTTTGAGGCTGCCCACCGTGCGGTTAGAGGCCAAAAACTGATATAAACAAAAAAAGCCATGATGCAATGGCCTAAAAGAGATAAATTCCCAAAGGTAACCATTTCCCAGTAAGCCACTAACAATATCATCGAAATCTTAAAGATGAGGCTTATGCTTTCCAAAACCTTTTCAAAGCGGAGTGTAAGCCTTACCACCCAAGGAAAAGTTAGGAAAGCAAAAACTATAAGAAACCCAAAAGGCCAGACAAGGCCTCCAGGAAGGCTGAAGAAACCTGAATCTCTCATTGTAAAAAGAGTCACTACAAGTGCAGCAAATGTAGCTGTGTAATTCAGAAGAAGAAACCTTGAAGAAACTGTAAAACTCAGGACGTTGTTGATAGAAAGAAATTGTGAGGCTTTATCAAGCCTCACAATATGAACACGGGCAGTACGAAATTCTCGGCGGGGATTATTTTTATTCAGCAACCTTATCAGAGCCGTGCGTATGCTTCGCTCAATATCTGGCGGTATTGTCGTTAGCTTAGCAACCTGGCTGTAAGCAAAATCCTTGAGCCACTGGCTTTTATCGAGAAATGCCAGTCTAAGCATCCACTCGATCAGGATTTGAGGCGCAACTCCTCCAACTTCCAATGCGACTTTGCGATCAACCAGTATGCCGGTCATCGTAGCGGTGAAAACAAGTTTGCCAACGGCATCTCGCACACTGTCGGTCAAGACTTCTACATTTTTGTTAAACGCGTCTTGCAGGAGGTCTAAAAGCGACACCGAATTTTTTGGCCACTTAAACGGTTCAGAATCCCTATTTGGGAAGCGCGCAAGTTCATCTCCTTTCACCCAAGAATTCAAATAAATATCCGGTTCATCAATTAACCCTGCGACTTCTTGATTCATGCCCACCAGTAAAGACTCGGCTTCATCAATAATTGGCTGTAAAACTTCGCGTGGCTGTGTTTGACATAAAACAACAGTGGTTTCTCTCCATCGCGCGTTGGTCAGCAATTCCAAAGGCGTGACGCGATCCGGTTCTTGCAACACAACACAGGTTGCGAAGTACTCTTGAAAACGGCGATGCGAGAACGTGAACGACTTGGTTTCTCCTGATGAAGAATTGTTTTCAGACCTGGCCAGCTTTAAGTATTCCAACGCATCCAATAAGACATCAAAATTGCGTCCTAAAGAGAGTCCTAGTTTTTCGGTAGCAGCGAATATGTCTTTTCTGGCAGGGTTCAATCCGGTGTTCGCTTCAGCCGTCATACAAAATGCAATTTTTTCAGCGGCGCTACGAACATCTTTGGCCTTCAAATTAAATTTTCGTTTCAGCTTCTCTTCGTCACGCTCCAATCGCTCTTTTAAATAGGTTTCCAAAATGTCGTGAGTGTGCTCAGGAAAAGGGCGTCCCAGTTTTATATGCTCACAAAGCAGGCCGAGAAACATTGGATTACTTGCCCAGACTCTCATTTCATGATCGGCGACATCCAAATGACCAATGATTTTCGACTCTAACTTGGAATCAAGATTGGCCTTTTTGACCAAAGCCTCACGACGCTTTTCAGTAAGAGGCAGGATATTGAACCTGGGCCATCCAAGTTGATTGGGGCCACGAAATTGACGGGATGCAATTACCCCTTTGCACTGATTCATCCCTCGCAAGAAGCTTTCGATAGCTCGGCCATAATTTCTAACAGTGTCGTCCGCCTCTGCCGAACTCAGCACTTCAGGAATTTCATCAAAGGAATCAAAAAGAAAAAACCATGTCCCTTCTTGCAGTCCACGCGTAAACTCTTGCTCCAGGAACTCTTCAATGTCGCGGTCATTTGCTCGATTCAGCGATTGAAGAACAAATTCCTGAATCAAATTTTGATCAACGCTAACATTCCTACGACGCTCCATCGTTTTCAGGTTGATATAAATCGGAATAATGCTCTTCTTGCTACGCGACTTCATCGCTTTACCAGCCATTCTCTGGGCGACATGCCGAAGAGCTACGCTCTTGCCTGAACCAGGGTCTCCCTCAAGCAATATCAGCCGCTCTTCGCTGGTTTCCAATGCGCGTGAGAGCGATTTTTCGCGCCGCAACCCGGTCTGAGTTCGGATTAAAAATGGAACCCAAGTTTTTTTCCGCTTTCGTCCTTCTGCCTCAACTTCTGCCTCAAGCTCTGTAAAACGATAATCGTGCCAAGCTTCGCGAAGGTTTAACTGGCGAATCTCACTTTCAAGATGTTCAGCAAACCGACGGCGGCGCTCACTCCGGCGGCGCTCTTCAGAGTTGTAGAAAAGGGGAATGAACTTATCTCGGAACAAGTCTATTAATTTGCTGATGATGGTTAGAATCACCAGGAGGGCCAAAAGAAAAAATATGCCAAGCAGGATATATCCGAGCCAAACACGAACACTCGGAGGAAGGTTTTCTCCAAAAACCAATTTCAGAGTCGCAAGTAGAGCATTCAGAACCTTTTCAAAATCAGGCATGAGGAACTCCTGTGGATATAGATATTCTGAGGCATCATTCCGATTTGGGGTCGCAGTTTAGCTTAGGGCCTCCCTGGCTGATAGGCAATTTCCAGATTCGCTTTGATTTCAGCCAACGTGAATCGGACGGGTTTGAATTTGCCGGTCGCGTAAAGCTCGGCTTGATTCAGATGATGTTTGGAATTCGGATCGGCGCTTTGCCCAAAGACCAGCACGGATTGCGCCCGTAACGTTTTTCCGAATTCGGCGACGGCGACAAATGTGTTGCCCGCCGTGCCGTAACGCCGTTGCTGGCCTCGTTCGGCGCGTGCGCTGAAAGTGAACACCACGCCCGCGAAGCTGGGGCCGCCCGCGACCGGCAGACTTGGCTTTTTGTCGTCAAAGGGTTCGTTGCCGCTGGTGTGGACTCGCTGCAAACGATTGATCTCTCCCCATTGAACCCGCCACGTGCCGAACTTCAGTTCCAGATCGGCGACGGTCTTTTCCAGAGCGCGAAGCATTTTGAATTTCGCATCGCCTTTATCGGCATTGGCGCGTTCCAGCGTCAGGATGAACAGCGTCGTCGCTTCTGAATTCAGCCGTGCAATCTGATCCCATTCTCTCAGCATCAGCACGACGGGTTTGATTTCTTCGGCTTTGGCTTCGTCTTCGCGTTTTAATTGCTCCCACTCTTCGGCCAGCGTTTGGATCCCTTGTTTGGCTTCGCCGACGGTGGTGTCTGTGGCGGCTTTAGTCCATTCGTCAAAGGTGAATTTCTTTTTGGCCGTCAGCAATCGCCGAGAAATTTTGGCGCGCGGCGTGTCTTCTTCGGGAACCATGTACGCCGGAAACTTCTCTTTCGACAGGCTGTCTTGCCCTGTCACATTACTGGATGCCGTCAGAAACGCCGTCGAGTTGCAGTTCTGCAAAAAGCCCGACTTCGGGTTCAGAAACAACGGCAACTCTTCCAGCGCGTGAAAGCCCTGCCATTCGGTTTCCGGCGTGCTGCCGTCCACAGGCTTCGTCCAATCGAATTTCGCCGAACGGCGCGGAACCGCGTTGCCGTGAACATAAAAGATGTTGCCTTTGTTGTCGGCATAAAGCGTGTTCGATCCGGTCAGGCTGAGTTTGCCGAGCGCCGCGCGAAACTCTTTCAAATTGCGAGCGCGGTTCATCAAGATGCGCTGTTCCAATTCGCCGCCTTCTTCCAGCCGGGCAATGCGCGCGGCGACGGCTTTGCCGTTACGTGAACCGATGATCGGGCCGTGATGAGTCTTGCGAAAACGGTAACGGCGAACTTCGATTCCCTGCTCTGTTTTGACTTTGACTGTGTCAGTCCATTCGACAGCGGTTCGATGTTCGTTGCCGTATTTGTAGCTAAGCGGATTCGCCGGATCGTCGAAGCTTTCCAGGTAAACGTCCGCCGTGTCGGCGTAATTGTTCGTGTGGCTCCAGCCGAGAAACTGGTTGAAGCCTGTGCGAATGTAAGCCGTTCCCAAAATCGCAAAGCCGTAAGCGTTCAGCCCTTCGTCACTGTTCAAGTGGGCTTCGTAACGCTGACCGCCGCCGAAAAAACCTACGTGGGGATTGATGAACAACATAGCGTTGCCGCTGGCGCTTTTGCGCCCGGACACCGCCCACATGTTCGAGCCTTCTTCAACTTCCAGGTGCGATTCGACAAACCATGATTGCAAGCCGTCAAAATTCATTGGCGCAGCTTCGGCTTTGTCTGTGGTTTCCAGCTTGCCAAGTTGAATTTCGTTTTGGTTCAAGCCAAGCCGATTGACTCCGCCGACTCTGCCAGACCGGGCAAACGCCAGCACCTGCCAGCCTTCCAGTCTGTCGAGCAATCGCGGTTTGATTTCGGGATGACGCGCGATGAAATGATTCACTCCGGCGGCAAAGGCATCGCACAGCGCGCGCAAATTGGCGGGCAAACGATCGTATTCGGCTTTGGACAATCGTTCGATTTCAAACAATCGAAACGTCAGATCGCGCGCCAACGACCGCTCGCCTTCCAGTTCGGCGGCTCGGCCCAGCGCGCTGATGTAATCGGTTTCGAGTTGCCAGAAATTGTCTTCGCATTGAGCGTAAGCCAGGCCGAAAATTACTGCGGCGTCGGACTTGCCGAAAATGTGCGGCACGCCGAAGGTGTCGCGGTGAATGGTGACTTGCTGCGCCAAAGTTTGAGCGGATTGCTGCGCTTGAACTGAAAAGGTGAGCAGCGCGCACAACACGGTTGCGGCGAAAAGCTTCCAATTTGGTTTCATCGTCGTTCCTCAGAAAAATTTTTGCGTCAAAGTTCAGGCTGTCATTACCACTGGGTTTATTGTGCGGTAAGCTTGGACAATGAACAAGATTTTCGGGCAGGCAAAAGCGTGTCTGTCGAATAGCTCGCCAATCAGGAGAAAAGACTTTGTACTCACTTGACGAAACTCAACAGCAAATCGTCCGCAGTCTGCGCGAATTTGTCGAACGCGAAGTGCTGCCCACTGCCAGCAAGCTGGAACACGACAACGAGTATCCGCATGCGCTGGTTGAAAGCATGAAAAAGCTCGGCTTGTTCGGAGCCAACGTGCCGGAAGAATACGGCGGTCTGGCTCTGGGCTACACGACTTACGCATTGATGATGGAAGAACTAGCGCGCGGCTGGATGAGTTTGGTCGGCCCAATCGGTACGCATTCGGTTTGCTGCGACATCATCACCCGCTTCGGAACCGAAGAGCAGAAACAAAAGTTTTTGCCCGCGATGGCAACTGGCGAACGGCGCGGCGGCCTGGCGCTGACCGAATCCGACGCCGGAACCGATGTGCAGAATCTGCGAACGACTGCCGTGCGCAAAGGCGATGGTTACGTCATCAACGGTTCCAAGATGTGGATCACCAACGGTCGTTACGGCAACACTTTTGTGCTGGCGGCGAAGACTGATCCAACGGCTCAGCCTGCGCACAAAGGCATTTCGGCGTTCGTGATTGAAAAAGGCGGCGCGGGTTTCACCGTCGAGCGCGACATTGACAAGCTTGGTTACAAAGGCGTCGAAACCTGTGAACTGTTGTTTGAAGATTTCTATGTTCCGGCTGAAAACCTGATCGGCGGGCGCGAAGGCGAAGGCTTCAAACAAATCATGACCGGCCTGGAAAGCGAACGCATCAACGTCGCCGCGCGCGGAGTCGGTTTGGCTCAGGCGGCTTTTGAAGACGCGATTCATTACGCGCAACAGCGGCGAACTTTCGGCAAAGCCATCGCCGAACATCAAACCATCCAGATCATGCTGGCCGAAATGGGAACAAAGATCGAAGCCGCGCGCTTGCTGGTTCGCTCGGCTGCGGAAAAGAAAGATCGCGGCGAACGCTGTGACCTTGAAGCCGGAATGGCGAAGCTGTTTGCGACTGAAACGGCTCAGGAAGTCGCGCTGCTGGCGATGCGAGTTCACGGCGGCAACGGTTACGCCAAAGATTTCAGAGTCGAACGTTATTACCGCGACGCTCCGTTGTTGATAATCGGCGGCGGAACGAACGAACTTCAACGGCTGATCATCGCCAAAGGCTTGATCGCCAAATACCCCGCAAAATAATCGGTACGGAACCGGGAGCAGTAGCGACCGGACGCTTCTGGAGTGTGTGCATCACGAGCCTACCCAGTCGCTACCGCTCCCGGTTCCGTACCTTGAGGTTTTATGGCAGGAAGATACCTGGAAGATTTCAACGTCGGTGACATTTACAAGCACTGGCCGGGACGCACGGTCACGGAGTTTGACGACACGTGGTTCAGCTTGATGACCATGAACCAGAATCCACTGCACATTGACGAACATTACGCCAAAAGCACTCAGCACGGGCGGCGACTGGTCAACGGCACATTCATTTTCAGCCTGGTCGTAGGCATGTCGGTCAACGATGTCAGTTTGCACGCCATCGCTAATCTGGAATACGAAAGCGTCAAACACGTGCTGCCCAGCTTTCACGGCGACACGATTTACGCCGAAACCGAAGTGCTGGAAATCCGCGAATCGCAAAGCAAGCCGGATCGCGGCGTGGTCTATGTCGAAACTCGCGGACTGAATCAAAATGGCGAAGTCGTGTTGACGCTGCGCCGCCGCGTGTTGATTCCGAAAAGGAGCCAAACCAAATGAGAAGTTTGTTGTTCGTTCCCGGCGTGTCGGAAAAGATGATCTTGAAAGCGCGCGATGTCGAAGCCGATGCGTTGATTCTGGATTTGGAAGACGCCGTTTCGCTCGACCGCAAAATCGAAGCCCGGCAAAACGTCATGCGATTGCTCAGCGAATTGGATTTCGGCGCAAAGCCTGTCTTCGTTCGCGTCAATCGTTTCGACACCGGTTTTGGCGAAGAAGATGCAAAAGCCGTCGCCAACAGCAAGGCTTATGGTGCGGTGTTGCCCAAAGTCGAGCGCCCGGAAGAAGTCGTGGCAGTGAGTTCTTTGTTGGCTGACCATCAACGATTGATTGCGATGATCGAATCTCCGCGCGGAGTGTTGAATTGTCCGGCGATTGCCGAGGCAAGTTCGAAGCTGAATGGATTGATGTTTGGCTCGGCGGATTTTTCGACGGCAACACGCGCGCGATTGACCGAAGGCGAGCCGGAATTGCTGGTCGCTCGGTCGCGGATGTTGTATTCAGCGCGAGCCGTCGGCATTGATGCTTACGACGCGCCGTTCTTTTCGATTCCTGACCTGAATGGGCTGCGCCGAGACAGCGAACGCGCACGCAATCTGGGTTACGATGGCCGCGCAATCATTCACCCTTCGCACATTGCCATCGTCAACGAAACCTTTGCCCCTTCGGAAACGGAAATCACCAACGCACGCAAAATTGTCGCCGCGATGAACGACGCACTGGCTCGCGGATTGGCCGCCATACAGTTTGAAGGCCAGTTGATCGAACCTCTGCACGCCCGTGCCGCCCAGCGAATTCTGGACGTCGCGGAAAAATTACAAATTTTTCCTGAGTCAGAAAAATGATTTGGTCAACGTCTTGACGAACCACAGGTCGGTCAGTAATATCCCGGCTTCGTTTCGGAGATGCGGAAACGTCAACAGGTCATAGGAATCTCTGAAAGTTCATTTTTAGACCCGTTCGTCTAGCCCGGTCCAGGACATCGCCCTTTCACGGCGGTAACACGGGTTCAAATCCCGTACGGGTCGCCACTCAGTCGAAAAGCACTTGTCAGGAACTAATTCCTGACAAGTGCTTTTCTTTTTTGGCTATTCTGTTTTTGCTGCTTTCAGCAACTTACTTCACCGGTCTTTGCAAAATCTCCGCCAGAGCTTGCAACCGTGCGGCATCTGCTCCGCTCTTGGAACCGGCGCTTTCCTTCAACGACTTCACAAAGCCCTGAAGCTTGGCGCGCGAACTAGCATTCAGATTCGATTGTTCTGCCCGCTGAATCGCATCGCGCATGGCAGCGATTTGATCCGCCGACAACACCTGCGACCGCTCCAACTGATCCAGATAAGCTTTGGCGACAACCAGCTTCTTCGGCCAAACGATCTCTTGCTGGTTCTGCACATTCAGTTCAGCCACTTGCACAGTTTTCGCAGCGTCAATTTCATTCTGAGTCAAATACTGACTGGGTGTGAGTTCAAACACGTCCAGCCCGCGAGCGATTTCAGAACCGTAAATGTGACCGTTGTACCAATACGCCGACCAATGGCCAGCCAGCACCAACACATTCGGATCAATCGGCCCACGATCAAAGTAGGCAATTTCAGTCGGGCGAGCCGCGTCGGTAAAGTCCACCACGGAGATGCCGCCCTGATACCACGACTGCACTTCGATGTCTCGACCAGGAACCGGAATCAGCGAACCATTGTGAGCGACGCAGTTTTCGGAATCACCCTGAGCGGCGGGCAATTTGTAATAACTGGCAAAACTCAGCTTGTCGTCTTTCAGATGAAAGATCGCATCTGCGCCCCATTTGTTCGGATCGTTGGGACGGCAACGCGCAGCCATTCCTCCGCCCCATTCATCGGTGAACACGACTTTAGTTCCGTCGTTTGAAAACGAAGCCGAGTGCCAATACGCATAATTCGGATCGTTGACGGCGTCCAACCGTTTCGGGTTCACGGGGTCTTTGATGTCCAGCACGATTCCATTGCCTGAACAGGCCCCGGCGGCCAAGCCCTTCGCCGAATACACAGTGATGTCGTGGCATTGGTCGCTTTCGGCTGGCTTCCCGGTTCCATGCGTAGCTCCGCTGCTCAATGCGTTAAGTGCGCCAGTGCGAGCATCCATAAACACACGCGGACTCGACACCACTTTGGCGGTCTGCGGAGCAGCCAGCGGAACTTTGATGACCTCGATACGGAACAGCGAAGTGTTCGGGTCTTTGTCCGGTTTTTCTGCGGAACATCCGGGCAACTCTTCACCCTGCCGCACGAACGACGTACCGGAAACGTAGATGTAAACGTTTTTCTTGTCCTTCGGGTCTACGACCAGCGTGTGCGTATGCGAACCTCGGCAGGTTTGCACAGCGGCAAGTTGTTTGGGATTTTTGATGTCGGTAATGTCGAAGATTCGCACGCCGCGGAACCGCTCTTTTTGCGGCGCAGGCAACATCATCATCGGATTTCCTTTTCCGGCAGCCGGCGGCGGATTCGGCGGAAATCCCTGCACGCCGCAGTCCAAGCGACCATTGGGCATTTCAACCGACATAAACATCAGGTTTTTGTACACCGACACATCGCCTTGTCCGCCCGGACAAACCATCGAAGTCACCAACTGAGACTTCGCCGGATTGGAAATGTCGTAAATGTTGACGCCATAAAAATTCCCCTGGAACAGGTATTTGCCCTTAAACGCCAGATCGGAATTAGCAAACGCCAGTTGCGCCATCACGGTTTGGAACTGTTTGGGAATCATCGCGGGGTCTGGAACGCCAATCTGTCCCAAAGTCTTATGCACTCTGGCAGTGTCGCTGGAATCAAGCTGAAAGGCATCCGGTTTTTTCAGTAACGACAGGTGCTTCATGCCCAACGTAGCCACTCCGGCTTCATAAAGTCCCGGTTTCAGATTGGCTCGCGGATCGCTGGTGTCTGAACCGGTCATTCCGGCAGGCAGCGGCGGCGCTTTTTCCAAACCGAAAGGATTGTCCTGCGCTTGTTTCAGATCAGTTTTCGTTTCTTCTGCTTTCTTGGTTTCCTGCGTCGGAGGCGTTTGCGCCTGCATCACGCCAACAAAAAACGACAGCAAGAAAATGCTGCCGATCAGTAAGCGAAACGCCTTGAGGGGTAGTTGATTCATTGTTTCTCCTTTGAAGATTTTCCTTCCAACATTTTTTCCATAACTCGAATTTCGGCGCGCTGGCCGCTGTCCACATCGGTGGCGAAGTTGAACAACTCCGCGTCCTGCGCTGCGCCCGCAGTGTCGTGCAATTCCTTGACCATCGTCAATGCTCCGCCATGGTGTTGAATCATTCCGATCAAAAACAATCGGTCGAACTCATCGCCTTTGGCTTTCCTGAGTGCCTCCATCTGCTCCGCGTTGAGCATTCCAGGCATCATCCCGTGCGACATATTCGCGTGGTGTTTGTGCATGTCGTGCGAAGCTCCCTCGATGGGCTGCCCACGAGCAATCAACCAGCGTTTCATAAACCTGATTTCGTCGGCTTGGGAATGGCTGATGCGCGCGCCCAACGACCTCACATCTTTGTTTTCGGTGTGCGATTCGATCAGCGCAGTCATTTCCACCGCTTGCGCGTGATGAACAATCATCCCTTGCATGAATTCCACATCTGCCGCGGCAATCGGTGGCAACTTGGCCTTTGTAGTCTTTGGCAGCACCTTCGTCGGTTTTCCCGGCGCTCCGGGTTGAACCACCACCGGCTTCGCGGGAGTTGCTTTCTGCGCATACCCACACAACGAAACCATGCTAACCAGAATGCTCGCCGCAGCCAGCATGTTTAGCCCCGACGCAACGTTTAGACCTAAGTAACCGGATTTCAGAGTTGACCTTGCCTGCATTGTTGATTCTCCGTTGAAAAGGAGTTGATGATTGGCGTTATCCTCAGCGTTTCTGCCTTACGCGGTGGAGTATAAATCCGCGTCATGAGTTCCGGCAACGGATTCTCATCTCATTTTTTGGTTCACGGCGAAAACGGAAAATGGCACGGTGTCAGTAGCCCGACCGTAAGGAAGGGCTTGAAACTTGGGAAACCAAGCCCTTGCTCACGCGCAGGCTACTGACACTTTGGGCGCGCTTGATTTTATGCGCCTGCCCGGCAATAAATGCCGCGCAGCAAATTCATCAAAAAGGACTTCAAACCAATGAGCACCGAATACAAATCGTTACGTCTGGAAACCAACAACGGCATCGCCGAAATCACGCTGATCGGCCCCGGCAAAGGCAATGCGATGGGGCCGGATTTTTGGCGAGAAATGCCGATCCTGTTTGCTGAGCTCGACCGCGACGACGCCGTTCGCGCCGTTATCATTCAGGGCGACGGAGCCAATTTCAGTTATGGGTTGGATTTGGTGGCGATGACCGGAGAGATTGGCGCTTCGGGAAAAAATCTGGCCGCCGAACGAACGCGCTTTCACGACAAGGTGCTGGACATGCAGCAGGCGTTCAATCGCGTCGCTGATTGTCGCAAACCCGTGATTGCCGCCGTCAACGGCTGGTGCATCGGCGGAGGGCTGGATTTGATTTCGGCCTGTGACATTCGGCTGGCTTCCGCCGACGCCAAATTCAGTTTACGCGAAGCCAAAATCGCCATCGTCGCCGACATAGGCAGTTTGCAACGTCTGCCCGCAATCATCGGACAAGGCCATACGCGCGAACTCGCCTTCACCGCCAAAGACATTGACGCCGCCCGCGCACTTCACATCGGCTTGGTCAGCGACGTTTACGACACTCCCGAAGCAATGCTCGAAGCCGCGAGAACGCTTGCCTCTGAAATCGCCTCAAACCCGCCGCTGGTCGTGCAAGGCGTCAAGCAAGTCATGAATTATTGCGCCGACAAATCCGTTGCCGATGGTTTGAAATACGTCGCCGTTTGGAACTCTGCATTTATGCACTCGCTGGATTTGGTTGAAGCCATCACCGCTTTCCGCGAACGCCGCAAACCGGAATTCAAAGGCCAATAAGGGCTACTCAACAGGTCCGTATGAATTCGCGCATCCAGGCGCGAATCTCATCGCGGACTCGGCGAAAGACCTTCAGCCGCGTTTCGTCATCGCCGACGCCGGGCGCGGGCGGGTCTTCAAAGCTGTGGTGAATTCGCCGGGTCTTGCCGGGGAAAACCGGACAAATCTCGTTGGCGTGATCGCAAACGGTGATGACGAAATCGAATTCCTGTCCGATGAATTCGTCTACGTTTTTCGACCGATGGCCGGAAAGATCAATTCCGATTTCGGCCAGCGCCTGAATGGCTTCCGGGCGGACAAAACTGGCTTTGGTTCCGGCGCTGAATACTTCAAACGCTTCGTCACCGTCTGCTCGCAAAATTCCTTCGGCCATCTGGCTGCGGGCGGAATTTCCCGTGCAAAGAATCAAGACTCGTTTCTTATCGGTCATTGCTCTTATCCTTCTGTCAAAAATGTTCAGGGCGTTTGCCACAACTTTGCGACAAACGCCCTGAATCATATCTGCCGAATTTGGTTTTGAAATCAGCGATTCGTTAATTTCAATCCTGTTTCTTCAATTCGCTGTTCGACTGTTTTCCGTAAAGCAGGGTTGAGCTTTAGAGATTGTTCTAAATCGCCTAGCGCATTGGTTTGATCGCCGGAACTCAATCGGGCAAGCCCTCGATTCAAATAGGCAATTGCATAATTCGGATTGAGTTTGATCGCGCGGCTGTAATCATTGATGGCAATTTCAAGATGGCCTTCAACCAGACGAGCGTTGCCGCGATTGTTGTAAGCTTCGGCCAGTCGCGGATTGAGTTTGATGGCTTGATCGAAATCGGCAATCGCTCCGGGCACATCGCCCAAACTGCGCCGGACATTGCCGCGATTGTTATACGCCTGAACCAATTCCGGATTGATTTGCAGCGCCTGATCGAAATCTCCGATAGCCCCATCAAAATCGCCTGCGGCTTTTCGCGCCAAGCCGCGATTGTAAAACGCGCCGGCACTTTGCGGCTTCAGAGTAACGGCTCGGTTGAAATCGCCAATCGCCAGTTCAAGCTCGCCTTTGGAATACCGCGCAATGCCACGATTGTTGTAGCAGTCGAAATCGTTCGGATTGAAAGCCAGCGCAAAGCTGTAATCCTCAATCGCTCTATCCAACTCGCCTTTAGCCTGCCATTGGTCGCCGCGCACACGGTAGGAAACCGCAGATGCTTCGCGCGAAGATTGCGCCAACAGCGGCATCGTCGTAACCGCCAACAAGCAAATGATACAAATCGTCCAACAGATTTTCTTCAACATCGTCAGCCAACCTCCAGTTCTTGATTGAATTTCTTGAGGGATCAAGATGGGCGGCTTGCGTGAGGCCTTCGCATAAAATCGAAATTAAATTCACGTAAAGCTCGCTCGTAAGTGGCGCGGATAATAGCACTTGGACGAGCGATGGCAAGTAGAATTTTGCATCAATTTAACTTCAGCTTAACGTGAAGGTGGCTTACGAAATCAGAGCAAGCAAGATTGAGACATTCTCTTTTGACAGGATGAGCAAGATTTGCGGCAGGATTTACAGAATCATCAATAGCAATCAAGTTCCAATTTGGTTTGAATCTTGTTCATCCTGAAAAAAAATCATGGCCATCCTGTCTCAAATTTTCTTGCTTCGATTTAGACGGGCAAAAACAAAATTGGCTGCCGAACATCAAACGATGCACGGCAGCCAGTCAAAAGCTAATGAGGTGAAGCGAGCTTAGAACTTCAATTTCAAACCGAACTGCATCACGCGCGGACCGCCGATGGTGTTCAGAATTTGTCCCAAGTCCGAACTATCCTGAAGGTCGTTGCCCGGTGTAGCAAAGTTCACCTGATTGAATGCGTTGAAAACGTCCCAACGGAATTCAAGTCTGAAGCGTTCGGTGAGCTGAGTGTCTTTCGACACTCCGAAATCGAAACGCTTCTGGTACAAGTTACGAAGGGTGTTGCGCCCTAAACTTCCGAACCCGCCCAGTGGCGATCCCAAAGCCGAAATATCAAAAAACCGCTCGGTTGGGTCAGAGCCTCTGCTGCGAAGCTGGTCGAGAGTGCCAATCAGATTCGGTCGGCCAAAACCCAGTCGGTGCAATCCGCCAGAGCCACGTGTGACGCTGGTGTACTGCGAGGCGCTGGCAATTTCAGGTTCGGCAGCGAAGATACTGAACGGAGTTCCCGATTGCGCTTGAACAAAGCCCGAAAGCTGCCAGCCGGTGATGGCGCGTGATTTCGAGCCGAAGGTCGGCAATTCATAGACAAAGTTGGCGCTGAAACGATGCGGGCGATCGAAATCGGAAACCGCGCGATTGCTACTGAGGTTGCGCTGATCGCCTTGAACAACGAAGCCCACGTTCGGCACGTCAGGTTTGCCGCCCCCGGCTGTGCTGCCAGGATCGGAGGAGTTGTTATCCATTGACTTCGACCAGGCGTAATTGACGTTGAACTGCAAGCCTTTCGAGAAACGCTTGGTCAAGCCCATTTGAAGACCGTGATAGATGGAATTTGCTGATGACTGCAACAGCACCGCTTCGGGGATATTGAAGCCCATAATCAAGCCACGAGCTTCAAACGGAATGATTGCTCCCCCGCCGATTGCGTTTGCCGAACTGCAAGTGATAGGCGTGCTCAGGTTGTAATCAATCGGCGTTCCCGAATTGGTATTCAGTGCGCCATTCACGCAGGCAGCTTGCCCGGCAATGATCGGATTCGGAAATCCGAAAGCAATGCCCAAACCGCGTTGACGCTGGTCAGTGGAATTGCGAAGCGCGCCGCGCAACACGTTCGGGTTGCCGGTGCGACGGAATTCAGCCTGATAAGCGGCGTCGTAAGCGTCATTGACCCGTTTCAAGATGTTCACAGGAGTGTTCGGATCGTTCAGGTTGTAGCTCTGATTGAAAGCGGTCGCCTGCAACAGCTTCGTTCCTTTGGTTCCAACGTAACGAGCTTCAAAGAGCATGTCTTTAGCAAACTCATACTGGAATCCAAGATTCCACTGCTGGACATAAGGCGTTCTCAGATCACGATCAATCGCGCGGAACTCGAAGGTTTCAGCGATGTTTCCGCGAGCGATTTGTCCCGTGGCCAGATCAATCGGGTTATTGGAACCATCCGAGCCTTTCGTTACAGGTGTGCCGTCACGAATGACATAAGTGCCATTGCTTTGATACGACAACCGGAAAGGCAAGTACTGGGCAAAAGGCAGGTTCACATCTTGCTGAGACCAAGCCTTATCCAATGGCAGGGCGCGGGCTGGGAAGGTGACTTCGCTTTCACGCAAGAACGGGTAATTTGAAAAAACCGTGTTGATAAATGCCGCCGACGGGCGATCAAAGAAGATGCCGTAACCGCCGCGAACAACCAGTTTGTTGCTATCGAATGGAGAGAAGGCAAAACCGAAACGTGGCGCGAAGTTATTCAGGTCTTGTCCCTTCAGAGTGTGTCCGTTGTCGGCTTTGATCGCAGTCGCCACCGAACCGTCAATTGCGCTGAAACCTGTGGTTTGAACGTTGTTCGGCACGATGAACGCAGCAACCGGACTTTCAGGATTGGTCAGAGCGGCAAAATCAAAGTTGCCGATTTGTCCGACTTTTTCTTCCGGCCACGCGAACCATTCCCAGCGAACGCCCAAGTTGAGCGTCAATCTCTGCGAGGCTTTCCAGTCCGTGGCCAGATAACCACTCAAATCCTGGAAGCGGAAACTCTTGTTGGTGATACCAAATTGAGTGTCGGCTTCTGTTGCCTGACCAGCCAGGAACTGAGTCAGGTTCTCGAATTTTTCAAATTCAGTCGCCTGCTCTTCCGGCAGGTTGGTGTCAAAAATGTGGCGTTTGTATTCGCCGCCAAAGCGGAACGAATTCGCGCCTTTCGTCCAGGTGAGGTGATCGCCAATGCTGAACGTTTGCTGTTTGCGACGATTGAACGAATCGTTCGGGCCGCCGAAGGAGAAATTCGACAGGTTGTTTCTCCAAACGTAATGCCCCAGTCGGTTCGTTCCCGGACTGTTATCGAAAAACGAAGCCGGGTTCGGAATGCCGACTGAATCATTGGTGATGGCCAGGAAAGGATCGTCCAAGCTGCGAGTATTGTTCAGGAAAAAGTATCCAAAACGAGCTTCGTTAATCAGCGATGGGCTGATGGTGTGAATATCAGAAAGCGCAAGCGTGCGGTTGCGGTCGTTACGCTTTAACGTAAACGGCGAGGCCAAGCTTGAAGGATCAGGGAAAGAATCCAGGCCAGGAAAATTGGCGAAGAAGAACGTGCCGCTCAGGCGATTGGATTCGGAAATCTGATAATCAAGCTTGCTGGTGAATTGATCCTGCTCGAATCTGGACGGGAACACATTGCGCTGACGCACAAAAGGATTGCCGCCTGCCCATTGACCAACCGTCTGATCGGTTCCGGTTCTGCTCAATCCGACGCGCGGGGCCGGGACGATGAAATCGCCGGTTTCAGGATTTCTGATGTTCAAAATTCGCAAGGCAATCGGCGAAATCTGAGCAGCCGTCAACGGGAAGTTCGGGTTCAACTGCTTGAACGCAGCAGCGACGTTTTCAGCCGTGCGTTGACCGCTAATCAATCGGAACGCCTCGGGCAGCACGGTGATGCTGCTGGCGGTCGGCACAAACCCCGTGTTGGCGCGAGTAAATTGATAACCGCCAAAAAAGAAAACTTTGTCTTTGATAACCGGGCCGCCGATGGTGAAACCGCCTTCATTACGACGGGCTTTGGGCTTATCAATGCCGTCTTTGTTGAAAAAGAAATCGTTGGCATTGAGTGCTTCGTTTTGAAGGTAATGATAGATCGAACCATTCAGCGTGTTGCCGCCGCTTTTGGTGACGATCTGGAAATTGCCGCCGCCGCTACGACCGGTCGAAGCATCGTAAAGGCTGGTTTGCAATTTGACTTCTGACAAGGTTTCGGGTGCGGGCGAGATGTTGTCGGTCAACGCGCCTTCGTTATTTGTCAGGTTGGTGGCATCAACGCCGTTGAAAGTCAGCGAAGTGCTGGTTGTGCGCGTGCCGTTGACCGAAGGCGAAATGTTGCCCGTGCCGTTGGTCAGAACCGGCGGCAGATCGGAACTGACTCCGGCGTCAGCCGACAAAAGATGGGTGAAGCTGCGAGTGGCTGTTGGAACTTGAACAAGTTCCTGGCCGCTCAACTGGCGAAAAACCGTCGCTGTCGTCGGCGTCGCCAAAGGCGCAGCGTCCGTCACCTGAACTTCAATCGTTACTTCGCCGACTTCAAGTTTGATTTCCAGAATGCGTGGAACCGAAGCTTCGACAACGGCGCTGGCCACAGTTTTCTTGAAGCCGTTGGCTTCAAACGAAACTTTGTAATTCCCTGTGGGAAGCACATTGATTGTCCAGCGGCCTTCGGCATCGGCGGTCGCCGTGCGGCTGGCTCCGGTGTCTGTGTTGGTGGCAATGACTTTGGCTGCGGACACTGCCGCCCCATTGGCATCTTCCACTTTGCCGCTCAAACTGCCGGTCGGGCCAGATTGAGCCAGCGCATTGGGTGTAAAACTGATTCCTAAAACCAACAGCAGTCCAAGCAAAATGCTGCGGCTTATTATTCTCGGCTTCATAATTTCTCCTGTTTAATGGATCGAAACTGCTTCGACAGACGGAACGCCATTCAAGCTTTGGCCAACACACTCGTTTGAGTGCATCCAAAACCGAAGCGTTCTGAAATCGCGTTTGTCTACGTTTAAGGTTTGATTGCTGTTAGGCAGGCAATCTATCAATGACCGCTTAAATCGAAGTAAGGCCGAAGTTAAATCAAGGTAAGGCTGAAATTAATTCCAGGTAAAGCAGCGATAAATCACGCGGCGTTGTCCAGCGGAACATAATGCCGACTGGGAATTGCCACTCGCATCAACTGTTCTGTTTCCCGCCGCGACAATCGTTCGCCACGATGAGTGCATTCAGTCGAACAATACAACTTCCAGTCCTGACCGATGATTCCAAATTCGAGTTCGAGTTCTTCGCCGCAATAGGCGCATTCGTTTTCAACTCGTCTGGCCATAAATCCTCCAAAAAACATTACTCAGCCTTGTTCTTCTTCAGGGAGAAAGGAAATTACTGCTTCGCTTCGGCTTGAGCTGAAAAGCGAATAAAGCAGAGCGCCGACAACAAAATCCGCCGGGATTTCCATTTCAGCATCGGCGACAACGACAGGGTTTCTGCTCGTCAACTTTGAATTGGCGACCTTCGTTCGGCCTTGTTTGCGAGCATTGGATTTGTTTGTGGGGGCGGTAATCTGATTCATTGTCGGTTCTCCGCAGCATAATGTTGCCTATACCGATCTGCCAATTTAGCCATTTCCATCAACACCAACACATCCGCCGTTCCAAACTCTTCGTCGTAAGCGGGCGCACCGCAAACTACGGCTCCGGTTCGCAAATACCCTTTCAGAATCGGCGAAATCAATTTCATCACCGAACGCGAATCCACCGGAGCTTGTTCGTCATCACAAACCGCCATTCGACATCCCGCCAACGGATAAACGCGAAACTCTTCCGCCGCAAAGTGCCTGGCTTTCAGAAATGCGTAAACCTGTTGAACCTGTTTTTCGTCGGACAGGTGCAAACTGCCGCAGCCGAACAAATGCGTGACGTTGTGTTCCGTCGCATATCGGACGATGGCGTTCCATAACAAATTGATCGTCGCAAACGAACGATGCGTTTCGGCAATGCACGAACGTCCGAGTTCCAGCAATTCCCCGCCAGCTTCGTCGCTGGCGGTTTTCAGGTTTTCCAGATCGAATTCGTTTTCGGAGTAAAAGCCGATGTTGCGATCGGCGACGCGCTGTCGCAGCAACCGATAAGTGCCGACTATTTCATCAAGCTCCAGGTCTTTGACGATCAAATGGTCGCAGTACGCATCATAGGCATCAGAGTCGTAACCGCGTTCGTAAGATGACCGCAAACCTTCTTGCAATTCCAGATTGAAAACCTCGAAACGCAACCGCTGGGCTGCATCCAGTTCCAACATCGTCGTAGCCAGCCTAACTTCCAATTTGCCTGTACGAATGGGCTGAATTTGTTGAGTTTGAATTGTTGCAAGCATAATTTTTTCTGCCGGGTGAAGTGATGGACAATCCGAACAGTTGAAACCCTGACCCGTCGCTCCGAATTGCTGTCCCCTATAAAAAGGTCAGGATTCGCGCTGACCGGATTGTCCAAACCGAATTTACCCTGACGATGTTTAACCAGAGTTAGCTGGTTGTTAGCTGTGCGTAAGATTTGTGGCCGAGTCGCTGCCGGGTTCCGGTAATTTACGAAGACTTAAATTGGTGATTACCTGAAGTTGAGATGACGTGCGTATGCTGAGGTCAATTAGGTGCCTAGTCCTGTGTCTCTAAAAAGGGCTTCCGACTCCAAATCGGAAGCCCTCTCTTCATGAACATCTTTGGCTTTGCGGAAACTCGTTGACCAATCGAAAACGCCTTTTCCGAAATCAGCGCGGCAACGATCCGGCTTGGCTCGCAGAGCCAGCATCTTGATGCACCAGACCATTTGCCGCGTCGAGTTATACGCGAAAAGCTTTTGAACCGGATTGTCGCTGGCTTCAAAAACAAATCGGCCTGCGCCGTTTACCAGACGCAGGCCGATTCGCTTTCACCTTCATAGCGTTCTTAAACATAGCAAGTAACTACTCAGGCTATCGAATGTTTTGTCCTGAAAGACATGAAACAGATAACGGAACAAACGGAAATAACGGAACTGGCGGAATCTTTGCCTTCTCTTTTCCGTTTATTCGGTTATTTCCGTTTGTTCCGTTATCTCCAAAAACCTTTTCTAAACAGATGGTTTGATGGCCTGAGCAGTTACCATAGCGATTCTTCTTCTTCATCGCTGTGTTACGGCAAAGAGAAAACGATGATCGTCGAAGAGCCAGCGGGAACCTGCCAGAATCCCGACGCGCTGCCAGAAGCCGCCGCAACGTACTGTTTGCCGTTGATGCCGTAGGTAATCACGCCACCGTTCATCACTCCGCCGGTGTTGAACCGGTTCAGCATTTTTCCGGTTTTGGCGTCCAGAGCCAAAAAATCTCCGGTCAGTTCGCCCGTGAAAATCAAATCGGCAGAAGTCGTCGTCACCGCCGCCAACATCGGTTTGGCCGATTCGTATTTCCAGGCGACTTTGCCCGTAGCGGCATCAACAGCCGTCAACCAGCCGCGAGCTTTGGCAATCGGGTCGGCAATATGAGTTCCGCCCATATAAATTTGTCCCGGCACAAATCTGGATTCTTTGGCTTCGCGGAACGTGCCGCACCAGTCCACAGCGTTGACGTAAAGCATGTTGGTTTGCGGATTGAAGGCCGGGCCGTTCCATTGCATGCCGCCTTGCACACCTGGGCAAACGCGAACGCCTTCGTTCGAATTCAGCGGCACTTCGGTGTTCATTCGCGTGGTGACAGGAACTTCGTAAAGATGTTCTTTGGTTTCGCGGTCAAGCACGTGCAGCAATCCGTCTTTGCCGCCGACAGCAACCAACTTGCGTTTTTTGCCGTTGACTGTGGTTTCAAATAGCGGACTGACTTGCGTGGTGTCGTAATCGTGCGTGTCGTGCGGAGTCGCCTGGTAATACCACTTCAACTTCCCTGTGCGAGCGTCCAACACGATCATCGAATTGGTGTACAGATTCGCGCCTGCGCGGTTGTCGTCAAAAAAATCCGGCGCAGGATTGGCGACCGGCGCGTACAACAATCCAGCCGCAGCATCCAGCGACATCGGCGCCCAAACTCCGCCGCCACCGGTAGCCATGATTCGCGCGTCGCTCCACGTTTCAGAACCCGGTTCGCCCGGTTTGGGAATCGTGTTGAACCGCCAAACCAGTTCGCCGTCTTCCAATTTGAAGGCGCTGACCCATCCCGGCACACCTTGTTCGCTGATGCCCAAGCCCATCAGAATCAAGTCTTCAAAAATCACCGGAGCCATGTTGAACGAGCCTTCGTTTTTGGATGAATCAACGACTTTTTTCACCCACAACTCTTTGCCAGTTTCCATATCCAACGCGAACAAATACCCGTCGGTTGTGCCGCGAACGACTCGCCCGTCTTTGATGGCTACGCCGCGATTCGGCGGCCAGATTTCAATCGAACGCGGTCGCCAGTTGTGACGCCATTTCTGTTTGCAGTTGGCGGCGTCAATCGCAATCGTCGCAGTGCTGGTGGTCAGATACATCACGCCGCGATAAACCAGCGGATTGGTGTGAAACGCCTTGATGTCGCTGGCTTGATACAAACACGTCGGGCGCAAACTGGCGGCGTTACGTGTGTTGATTTGTTTCAAATCTACGAATCGCTGCCCACCGTAATCGTGATTCGACACCAGCCAGTCAGTCGAATTCGTCGCCGCTGCATTCAATTCCGTTTGCGTGGGAAACTTCGCCGCCGGGCTGCCTGCCGGAGCAGTCGTCTTCGGTTCGGCGACTTGCAAAGTTGCGGCGGCGGTTTGAGCCGATTGCCGAGCTTCGATTTTCAGTTGTTTCAACGCGGCATCTGCTTTCAATTCCTGAGCGCCGGATTTGTAACCGTTGGCTTTCAGCATAAAGGCGACGACATCAATATATTCCTGATCTTTCATCGTGCCGCCCGCGCCATAAGGCATCTGGGTTTTGGTGATGTAAAACAGATCGTCCACCGATTTGCCTGCCCACTTGGCCATGAACTTGCCGCCCGCCAAAGCCGCCGCCGTGCCATTGTCCAGTTGGTTTCCGTGACAGCTTCCGCATTTTTTGTCGTACAGCGCCTGCCCGCGAACGGCTTGCGCGTCGGTGAATGTAAGGGATTGTTGCGCGTGTCCGGTCGCCAGTGACAGGCCGAGTCCCAACAAACAAACCGCCAGTCCGGTCAGCACAATCGAACGATAACGAAGTTGCAGCATTCAGGCCTCCTGAGTTGTTTGCCGTCAATAAGGTACAGAACCGGGAGCGGTAACGACCGGGTTGGCTTGGAGTAACACTTACGAAAGTACCCGGTCGCTATCGCTGCTGGTAAAGAGCGAGTAATGGTCAATGACGATATTTGAAGATCAAACGAACGACGCCGCCAATGATGGCCAGCGTAGGAATCAATAACACCAGCACGCCAAAGTTGATCGTGCGGGAAACTTCGGCGGAGTTTTCGGCTCCGGCGATGTTTGTTTTGCACATCGCGCATTGAGCAAAAACCGCCGCTGACGCCAAAACGATCAGCACTGTTGAATGAAAAATTGATTTGGTGAAATTGCGAAAGTTCATGACATAAGGATCTGATGTTACGCGATAACAGATCAAACAAAGCGTTTGACAGTTTCTTCGTCCCGGCAGGGACGGTTGAATTTAGCGCGGCGTTTCAACGCCGGGTAGCAGAGCCTTTCTCTACCGCGTCCTGTCGGGACGCTTGAACCCTGTTCTGGCGAAAATTCAAGCGTCCCGACAGGACGCCGATTCATTCGCTGCTTTTCCCGGCAACGACTGCCGGGCTAATATCAAACCGTCCCTGCCGGGACGAAAACCATGTCAAACCCAATATTCGATTCTTTAACGCGTAACATCAGTAAGGATTTGATCGAAGCCGGATTATTTCTTGTCGAGCGGGCGAAGTCCAATGCCGATTCATTCCCAGCCGTAACCTGCTCGGCTATAATTTGCGCCGCCAGCCTAAAGATAAGTGAGCATTTTGAACTGATAAAAATTCCTGTTGAGAGCGAGTTGTTATGGCCAATTTGTCTGGGGAAAACTCGGCGATTGATGTCACACGGTTGTTGTTGGATTGGGGAAATGGCGAAAAAGAAGCGCTCGATTCGCTGTTGCCGCTGATTTACAACGAACTCCGGCGTGTGGCTGAAAGTTATCTGCGACGCGACCGCCCCGGCCACACGCTGCAAGCCACTGCGCTGGTCAATGAAGCTTTTCTGCGATTGATAGATCAAAACCAAATTAACTGGCAGAACCGCGCGCATTTTTTCGGAGCCGCTGCGAACTTGATGCGGCAGATTTTGATTCAGCACGCACGCGCCAATCACGCCGCCAAACGCGGTGGCGAACGCCAAAAGTTATACCTGGACGAAGCCGGTGACGTTGCGCAATCCAGCGATCTTGACTTGGTGGCGCTGGATGATGCGCTGCGCGATCTGGAAACGATTGCTCCTCGCCAATGCCGCATCGTCGAGCTTAGATATTTCGGCGGGCTGAGCATCGAAGAAACCGGCGAAGCGCTTTCAATTTCTCCGGCAACCGTCAAACGCGAATGGACGATGGCCAAAGCCTGGTTGCGGCGGGAGATTTCCAATCGGAACGATTAGCGCGTTTATGAAGCGCTGCGGCTCGGCGCAGCTTTGGCATTTGCGACAGGCGCACTTGCCGGAACCGAAAGCTTTCCCCAACGAACGAAAAGCGGCGTCGAGCCGCCGCACCCCACAGCTTATGACACCCGAACGCCACGCATTGCTGACTGACCTGCTGGATCAAGCTTTGGAACTGCCGACGGCAGCGCGCGGCGAGTTTCTGGATTCGGCTTGTCGGCAAGACCGTCAGCTAAGGCTGGAGTTGGAATCGTTGATTGCTTCGGTCGAAGGCGACCCGGAATTCATTGAAAAACCTCTGCTCGCCGACACACCTGCCAACATATTTTCGGCGGATGCCGAACCTATGGCCGGCAGAATGATCGGCCATTACCGGATTCTGCGCGAAATTGGACACGGCGGAATGGGCAGCGTTTATCTGGCCGAACGCGCCGACGCCGAATATCGCAGCCAGGTGGCGTTGAAAATCGTTCGACGGGAATTGCACAGCAACTTTGCGCTGCGCCGGTTTCTGTACGAGCGCCAAACGCTGGCGGCGCTGCATCATACGAACATCGCGGCGTTGTTGGACGGCGGCACAACCGAAGACGGATTGCCTTATCTGGTGATGGAATATGTCGAAGGCGAAACCATCTCGCGGTATTGCGACAGCCGCCAGTTGCCGGTGGACGAACGGCTGAAACTGTTCCGCGAAGTTTGCGCCGCCGTGCATTACGCGCATCAAAGCTTGATCATTCACCGCGATTTGAAACCTGCCAATTTGATGGTCACGGCTGAGGGCCAGGTGAAGTTATTGGATTTCGGCATCGCCAAAATCCTGAACCGAGAAATCGCCGGAACGCTGCAACCGACCGACACAGCCATGCGTTTGATGACGCCGGAATACGCCAGCCCCGAACAGGTGCGCGGCGGCAAAATCACCACAGCCAGCGACGTTTACAGTTTGGGAGTGATTTTGTACGAACTGCTGACCGGCCATCGTCCTTACCAGATTGCTTCATGGTTGCCGAGCGACATCGAACGCGCCATCTGCGAATCCGAACCGGTCAAACCCAGCACAGCCGTTTTGCGCCGCGAAGAAATTCCGTCGGCAGACGGCCAGCTTCGCGTCATCACGCCCGAACAGGTCGGCGAAGCGCGCGCTGAAGCTCCGCCAAAATTGCGGCGGCATTTGAGCGGCGATCTGGACACGATTGTCTTGATGGCGCTGCGAAAAGAGCCTGAGCGCCGTTACGCTTCGGTCAACGGATTGTCTGAAGACATTCGCCGTTATTTGGAAGGTTTGCCGGTTGCCGCCCGGCCTGACACTTTCGGCTATCGTTCAAGCAAGTTCGTTCGCCGCCACAAAGCCGGAGTCGCCGCCGTTGCGCTGATCGTGCTGGCGCTGTTGGCCGGATTGTTCGCCACGCTCTGGCAAGCGCGTCGCACACGCATACAACAAATCAGAGCCGAGCGTTTGTTCAACGACGTGCGCGGTTTATCGAAATCGGTGCTGTTCGACATTCACGACAAGATTCAGTTTCTGGAAGATTCCAACGAAGCCCGCGAATTGATCGCCAAACGCGCTTTGGAATATCTGGATCGGCTGGCGGCGGATTCCGCCGGAGATGTGAGCTTGCAACAGGAACTGGCCGAAGCCTATTTGAAAGTCGGCGACGTGCAGGGACGACCTGGCTTCCCCAGTTTAGGCGACCGCACCAGCGCGCTCAGCAGTTATCAAAAGTCATTCGACATTTACCAAAAACTTCCCGGCAACGATCCGGCGATTCGGCGGCAAATGGCTGTTTCGCTGCTGCGAATCGGCGACGTGCAGCAAATGCTGCGTTCGGCCAACGCGCTTGCGTCTTATCAACAAGCGTTGCAGGCGGCAGAATCCGCGCCAGAAACTTGCGGGCGCGAAATAGCGATCAGTCAGCAGCGCATAGGCGTGATGAAAGCCCGCACCGGCGACCTGGACGGAGCCAAACCGCATTTGCAACTGGCAATCAAGCTGGCTGAAAGCCTGGCCGCAAAAACCGAATTCGGCTCGGCTGGCTGGTGCGAAGCGCAGCGCGATCTTTCAATCAACATCATCAAAGACGGCGACGTTTCGCTGGTTTCGGACGAAGCCAAATCGGCTTTGTCGCAATATCGCCGAGCGCGCGGAATTTCGCAGCAAATCGCCGGCTGTTATCCCGCGCAGATTTACCAGCGGGAACTGGCTGCCAGTTTCGACAAAGTCGGCAACGGGCTGGCCGCGCTCGACGATGCAACGGGCGCTTTGGTCGAATACCGCGAAGCTCTGCGAATCCGCCAGCCGTTGGCCGCAGCCAATCAAAAAAGCGTAGAGCATCAACGCGATGTTTCGATCAGTCACGACAAGATCGGCGGTTTGCTGGCCGACGCCGGAAAAATCGCTGAAGCCATTGAAGCGTTTCAGTCGGCGTTGGAGATTGACACCAAACTTTCGCTGATTGACCCGAACGACAATCAAACCAAATCGGATCGCGCCAACAGCCTGAGCAAGCTCGGCGAGTTGCGACAGAAACTGGGCGCTTCGGCAAAGGCGTTGGATGATTTTCGACAGGCATTCGCACTGCTGGCTGACGTCATCGCCAAAGACGACCGCGACGTGACCGCCAAACGTGACCTGGCCGAAGCCGCCATTGCGTTCGGCAAACTGAGTTTAAAAACGTCGAAAGCCAACTGGAAAGAAGCGAAAGACAAATTGCAGCAATGCCTGGACGTGCTGGGCAGCATGCAACAAAAAGGCATCGCCCGCGACAACGACAAGGCAATGCTGGCCAAAGCCCAAGCTCTGTTTGCGAAACTGTAGCGCAACCAGACATGGTTGCGCTGCCTTTATTTGCGGAAATCAGTTTCTCTTTTTGATCTTGCCCCAAATGTCCAGTCCGAGTTTCACGCCTTCCATCGCTTTATCCTTCTTCGATTTCTCTTCTTTCTTCTTTTTGTCTTCCTGCTGACTGGATTGCTGCTCCTCTTTTTCCAGCCGGACAGATTGATCCGATTGCCTGCCCGCTGAAGAATTGCCCGAAGAGCCAGATGAAGAGTTGCCCGAAGAGTTATGTCTTTCCGCTCGATTGTTTGCGCGGTTTAGGTTCTGTTGCTGGCTTTTCTGTTTTTCAACGCGCGAAGGGCGATAAGACGGTTCAGCCGGAAGCTGGCGATCTCCGCCGGGTTGCGGGTCAACAACCGAAGGGCGCGATGAATTATTGAACGGGTCAATGTTGTCCGGTTCCGGCTGAACCGGCGAAGGAGTCGGTTTCAGCACAATGTTTGGCGTAAGGCTTGGCGTCACAGGAATCGTCGCAGATTTAGAATCCCACAAAGACATTCCCCAACCAATGGTGACGACCAACAACGCAGACGCCGCAATCGCGTAATGCCGTTTGTCGAGACGGCTGAGCCAGGCCAGCGACGGCAACTTTTCGGCAAACGACTGCGCGGCAATCCGGTTGGATTTGGCGCTGTAGTTTGAAACCTGATCCGATGGCTGGCTGATGAATTCGCCAACCTCAAAGACATCGAACGCCTGCCGGGTTTCTTTGACGACAGGCTCTTCCCACAAACGGATTGGTTCGGTGGCGGTGACGACTTCTGGAACGGCGTTGATAATCGCCACCCGAAATTCGTTGACGGTCTGAAATCTGGCTGCCGGGTCTTTGGCCAGCGCGCGCAAAATCGCCAGTTCAACAGCCGCCGGGAGCTTGTCGTTGAATTCACGCGGCGACGGCGGATTCTGTTCAACCTGGGCGTTAATCAGTTCGAAATCGCTGTCGCAGTTGAACGGCACGCGCCCGGTGACCATTTCGTAAAGCAAAATTCCCAGCGCGTAAACATCCGAACGCGCATCGGATTCTTTGCCGCGAACCTGTTCGGGCGACATGTATTCCAGCGTGCCGATCAGCTTGCCCGTTCGAGTTTGCCGCGCCGTGCCCAGCACACGAGCGATGCCAAAATCCGTCACTTTGACTTCGCCCAGCGCCGTCACCAGCAAGTTGGCCGGTTTGATGTCGCGGTGAATGATGCCCAGTGCGTGAGCTTGAGCGACGCCTTCCAGCGCCTGGCAAAACAGCCGCGCGGCGGTGACGACATCCAGGGCGCCGTGATCTTCCAGAATCTTGTCGAGCGGTTTGCCCGCGACGAACTCCATAATCATTGCGTGGTTGTCGCCGTGCGGCAGAAAGCTGTAAATCGTCGTGACATTGGTGTGATTCAGCCGCGCCAGTGTGCGGGCTTCTTCGCGGAAACGGCTGACCAGATCGGGCTGCTGAGCCAGTTCAGGGCGGAGCGATTTGATCGCCACATTGCGATCCAGAATCAGATCGCGCCCGCGATAAACCGCGCCCATCCCGCCTTCGCCGATTTTCTGTTCGATGCGAAACGTGTTGTTGATGATTTGTCCGATCATGATTGCTCCTGTGAGAGGGTGGGACACATCCAAATTGTCCCAAGTTGCTAAGTTCGTCGCTCAACTCTGGCCAAACTGTGTAAAGAGGGGTGTGACAATTTGAAAAATTGTCACACAGTTTTTTTCAGCACCCGAACGATTCCCACTGTGATGTTGTCGTAACCGCCATTGGCTTTCGCCAGATCAATCAGTTTCTGGCAACCGGCGGCAGGCGTTTCGTTCGCCACGATTGCCTTGATCTCTTCATCCGAAACCAGATCAAACAGCCCGTCCGTGCAAAGCACAAAGTTGTCTCCGGCGCGCACTGGAAACGGTTTTTCCCAAACGGTGACGGCGACTTCAGGCTTTGTGCCCAGCGCGCGCAAAATGATGTTGCGGTCTTCGTGGCCTTCAGCTTTGGCCAGAGTCATCACGCCCATTCGCACCATTTCCATCACCGCCGAATGGTCTTCCGACAACTGATAAATTCGTTCGTCGCGCACCAGATATAAACGGCTGTCGCCGACCTGAGCGACAAAGGCTTGCCCGTCACAAATCACCAACGCCGTCGCGGTCGTTCCCATGCCTTGCCAATCGAAGCGGCTTTGAGCCGTCTGAAAAATCGCCTGATTGGCTTCGGCAAACGCGGCTTGCAAGGCGTCGTTGATTGCCTCACTGCTGTCAAAAAAACGCTGGCAAATGGTTTCAACGGCCAACCGGCTGGCTTCTTCACCTGCGCTGTGACCGCCTACGCCATCGGCAACCACCATCAAACTGGCTTGGGCTGTCGTTTGAAACCGCGCACTGTCTTCGTTGTTTTTCCGAACGCACCCGGCGTCGGTTAGCCAGGCGGCTTCAAGCTCAAATTCCGACGCGCCGTAAGCTTCGCCTTCGTAAGTTCGGCGAAGCCGCCGATTGATGGCGAGCGGTGGCGTTTCGTGATCGCGGCGGCGTTTCAGTTTGTTCCAGAGTGCGAGCATCTCTTTTCCCTCTGCATGACGTTCAGACTTTTAGCGACACCACTGCTGAATGAACCCGAAACCGCTCACCCGAAACCTGAAAACCAGAAAAACCAGACTGTCAGAAGAAATTTTTGGGGAAATCAGGATTCGGGTTCTAGGTTCCAGGTATCAGGTTCGACTACTTCCACATGTCTTTGGCGTAACGAACGGGCACGACGAAGGAAATCATCGTGTCGTTGCGGCGCGAACCGGCGAAGTAAATGCCGATCACTTTGCCGTCTTTATCGAACACCGGGCCGCCGCTGTTGCCTGCTCCTGGACTGGCGGTGATTTGATAAGCGTCGCCAAAACTGTTCGTTGTGGTTTTCCCTTCTTCGGTTTTGGCGCGCAGCACGCGGCCAACCACGCCCGGCGTCAGGCTGGGATCGGCAATCATTCGGAATTGAGATTCGCGGTTGAAAGCATCCTGCGATTTGATTTCGCCGTAACTGATCGGCGACGCCGCCGGATAACCTAGTACCGTCACGCGGTCGCCCGCTTTGATCGTGTCGTAATTGTCGTTGAGTTCGACAAAGGGCAATTCTTCGGGTGAATCAATTTTCAGCAACGCCACGTCGTGACTTTCCGAAACCGAAACTTCTTTGGCTTTGAAGGAAAACTTCTTGCCGGGCAACGAAGCTTCCAGAATGGTGTTCTGGCCTTCGACCGCCCATTTCAACCCGCTGCGACCGAATTGCCGCGTGTTGGCCGGAACCCAGTTGGTGGGAATGTTGTAAGTGACTGGCCTGCCTGTTTCGTCGGCTTCAAAACCCCAAGAGCCGTCAGCTTTGCGTTTCCAGATGACGCCGGGATATGCCGAGTTCGGATAATCGTAACGAGATTTCCAACCGGCTCCGACGTGGCGGGCGGTAACGATAAATCCGTTTGCCGAAGTTAAAACGCCTGTTCCGCCGCCGCTGCCTCCGATTGGCAGGTTGTTGCCCGGAGTTTCGGTCAGCGCAGGTTCGTAGCTGTTGTCGCTGAGCACGATGTAAGTCGCCACCCACGCGCGGTTGTCGTTGACGATGCGACGTTTGACGTTGTCTTTGTCCATCCATTCGTTGGGGACGTATTGATGAAAAACCTGCCTGCCGCTTTGCGAATTGACGATCTTCCAACTGACATCCAGGCTGACGACGGCTTTGCCGAATTTTTCTGCAATCGCGGCGTCGCTCAATCCGTCAGTGGACGGAATCAGATTGTTGATGACTTGTGCTGGCGCAGGTTTGGGGCGCGCGATGAAAAAGACTGCCAGCAACACCACAGCCAGAGCCGCTCCGCCGATCATCATCCATTTGCGCGTTTCGGTTTTGGCCTGAGTGATGGCGCGTTCCAGCGTGGCTTTGCCGACTCTCGTTCCCGATGAATTGCCGTCGCTGGTGAACACCGCCGACGGAGTTTTGGATTCCGCGTTGGCGACTTCCGCCGTTTCTTTGACCGCGACGACCGCCGACCTTTCACGTGTCGCCGGAATGCTGCTCGGCGCGTCCACTGCCACGCGAGTCGGTTTGACGAACCCATTCGGGCGCGGGTCGCAATCGAATTCAAATTCAGGCCCACCCGCTCCAAGCTGAATCACGTCGCCGGGTTTGATTTTGACAGGGCTGGTGACTCGCTGGTTGTTGACGAAAGTGCCGTTGCGACTGCCCAGATCAACCAGCGTGAAATCGTGCTGGCCGTTTTCCTGACTGATTCGCGCGTGATTGCCGCTGACCAGATCGTCGCTGTTTTCGTCGTAGCGAACGACCGACGCCGGATGACGCCCAATGGTTAGTTCGCGGAATTGCGCCAGGTCGAATTTTTCTTCCAGTTTGGCTTTCGTGCCGGAAAGATGTTTCAGGACGATGCGTTCGATTTTAGTTTCGGGTTTGCTCTTCATATTGCCTCCTTGCGACGGGTTGGCCGTCGGACGATTCGTAACTGATAACTTTTGGAAAAAGGCCGCTGCCGGAAATCGCCGTTCGTTTCGGCCTTCACCCGTGCATGTGCAAACCGCCGGCGGAAAAGCTCACGACTCAAAAAAATCTTTGGAAAGGAAAAAGTTTTCGCTGAGTCAATTGCCGAAGCTTTTGCGCCTGAAAGGTTGCAGCCGCGCTCTTCAGGCGAGTTTTTCACCTGAAGACAGAGCAGCAAACTTTTCACAGGAGGCTTTTATGAAAAGGTTTGATTCAATCAGGCGGTTGGGCGGGGTGGCAATCTGCTTTGTTCTCGTTTTGCAGAAGAGAGGTTTAGTTAAGGCAGAAACAGTGATCGGAGAGGATGGGCGTCAAGCGCCGCGTTCGACAGCAAACAGCCGCCATTCGCCGAGATTGTCTTTGAAGGTTTTTGCGCCACGTTCCGCGAATTGAATTCCCGAACCGGCGACTAAATCTTTGACCGTGCTGGAAACCAGCACTTCGCCGATGTTGGATTCGGCGGCAACGGCTTTGGCGATTTCAACAGCCAGGCCGCTGACTTTGTCGTCCAGCATGTCGCATTCGCCGGTGTGAAGTCCGGTTTGCAGCTTCAGCCCAAGCCGCATTGACGAGGCGCGAATGGCTCCGGCTGCGCGAATCGCGCGCGCTGGGCCGTCAAAAGTTGCCAGCAGAAAATCACCTATGATTTCGACCGTGCGGCCTTTGAACATTTCGATTTCCTTGCGGACGAAAGAATGATGCCGTTCCAGCAAATCTTGCCAGTTCTGATTTGTGGCATTGCCTTCGGCGACGCGAGCGACCAAAACCGTCGCCAGCACACGATCAATTTCCGCCGAATGGCGCACGCCGGTCAGAAACTCTTCGATTTCGTCCAGAATTTCTTCCTGGTCGCCGACAAACGGCAGATGGTCAATGCCGGGCAGTTCGGCGAACTTCGCGCCGGGAATGTTTGCCGCCAGATAACGGCCTTCTTCGACTTTCAAGCATTCGTCGCCAGTGCGATGAACCACCAGAGTCGGCACGCGAATCGTCGAGAGCACAGGGCGAATATCAATTTCAGTGTTCATCTTGGTCAGCGCCAACGCCGCGCCTGGACTTGCGCCGCGTCGCAAATACGCCGCCCACCAATCACGGAACGCCGGGTCGTTCGCCTTGCTTGGAGCGCGTTCTTCCAATCCAACCGGGCCGCCCCAGTGACGGCGAATCTCTTCCAGAAATTCATCGCGGGCTTCTTTGGTCGGCCCCCACGGATAACCTTCGCCTTTCAACCGGCGCGCGTAACTGCCGATCATCACCAGCGCGATGGTTTTTTCCGGGTGAGTCGCGGCGAACAAACTGCACATCGGGCCGCCTTCTGAAACTCCGCACAACACGGCGCGTTCGCTGCCGACGGCTTCCATCACGGCGCGCACATCGTCCATGCGTTGTTCCAGTGTGGGCAATTGATCCAGCGGAACTCGATCCGACAAGCCAGTGCCGCGTTTGTCGAAGAGAATGACGCGCGAAAACGTCGCCAGCCGTCGCAGAAATCGCGCGAACGAAGGTTCAGTCCAAAAGTATTCCAGATGAGAAATCCAACCCATGACGAAAACGATGTCCAATGGCGCGTCGCCTACGATTTGATAAGCGATGTTCACTTCGCCGCTGCGCGCGTAATGAACTTCGGGAATATCGAAATCGGCTTCGCTTTCGGTGATGTGGCGGCGGCTTCCGGCAGTGGTCGTGCCGACGATTTCAGTGTGAGCGGGAACCGGGACGGGATTGGATTTTTGTTCTTTCGGCAATTCATTCGGCCACGAATCGCCCAGCCGCGAACGGACTTCCAGTTCCTGATGCAAACTTTTCAGATCAAGGTGAAAGTCTTTGATCGTCTGATATCGCTCTTCGCGGTCTTTACGAAGCGCCTTGCCGACGATGCGTTCCAACTCAGCAGGAATGTTCAGGTTTTGCGACAAGCGCGGAGCTTCGCGGTCGAGAATGGCAACGAGTACATCGCTGCTGGTCGTGCCTTCAAACGGAGCGCGTCCGCAGAGCATTTCGTACAACACCACACCCAAACTGAACACGTCGCTGCGCGTATCCACCGAATAACCGCGCGCCTGCTCCGGCGACATGTAATTCACCGTTCCCATGACGATGCCCGGATCGGTGTTGAGTTGCGGCAAACTGACTGATTCGGCTTTGGCAGAAGATTGCTGCGTCGGTTTGGCCAGCCCGAAATCCAGCAGCTTCACGTATCCGTCGGGGCGCAACATGATGTTTTCAGGTTTCACATCGCGGTGAACGATTCCGGCAGAGTGAGCGGCGGCAAGCGCGTTGGCCAGTTGCGTGGCAACGTTCAACGCCAACGGCAGTTTCAATCGTCCGGCGGCCAGTTGATGGCGCAACGTTTTGCCTTCGATGTATTCGGTGGCGATGTAATGAATGCCGTTGATTTCGCCGACTTCGTGAATGGTGATGATGTTCGGATGGTTCAGCGCGCTGGCGGCTTTGGCTTCGCGCATAAAGCGTCGCAGCCAGTCTGTGTTTTCGGTGTAACGTTCGGACAGCAGTTTCAACGCGACGTTGCGTTCCAATTGAGTGTCGCGCGCCAGATACACTTCGCCCATTCCGCCTGCTCCGATCAACGATATGATTTCATACCGGCCAAATTTCATGCCGGGTTTAATGTCGTTGCGTCGAGTGATTTGCGGCGCGGATGGCGAAGATTTCGGAGTTTTGATGTGGCTGTCGGTTTGGTTCAGGCGCTCGCGTTCGGCGCTGTCCGGCGAACTGACGCTGGTGACGAAACTGGCTTCGGTGGGCAACAGCTTGATTTTTTTGACCGGCACGACAAACCGATAACCGCGTTTAGGAACGGTTTCGATGTATTGACCGCCGTCTTCGCGTTCGCCCAACACTTTGCGAAGCATGGAAATGTGCTGAGCCAGATTCGTCTCTTCGACATAAATGTCCGGCCAGACGCGATTCATCAATTCTTCTTTGGTGACGATGTGGCGGCTGTGTTCGACCAGGACGATCAAAGTGTCCAGTGCTTTCGGCGTCAGCGAAAGCGCATGATCTCCGCGCACAATCATCCGCTCCGCCGGGTCCAGGCGAAACGGGCCAAACTCGTAAACAAACCTTACCTCTTTAGGCATTGCCGTCTTTCAATCCGTTCAAATTGTCGTTGTTGCTAAATTACGATTGCTCCGCCGCGCAGCACCAGCAAAAGATTGTTTCGGAAACTGGCGCGCATTGTAGCCGAATCACCTACAGCCACAAACCAGCCGTTTCAAAAAACTTTCAAGGCAAATTCAAGCGCAGCTAAAGATTTCAATTTGCGAGATTGGCTATTTTGCTCACGTGTTGAGCGGCAAATCAGTCTCGGTTGTCGGTTGCAATCAACGTCGTGGCCTGACGGACAGCAATCGCAAAAAGGAGGTTGTAACTGACAGTCAACGCTGACGAACCGCTCAACACAAAGAACCCCCAAATCGGCTGAACGGCAAACAGTGGCAGCGCCCGTTGCCGGAAAGCATCAACGTCCGTTTTTTCAGGAGAAGGATAATCAGATGTTCAAATCAAAAATGATCTTTAAGGTAGTTTTTGCGGTTGTTTCGTTGTTTTCATTTTCGGCAATTGCATTGGCGCAAGCGCAGACATTCGTGTCTGCCACCATCGGCAATGACGCCAATCCCTGCACGGCGACGGCTCCTTGCCGAACGTTCAACCAGGCGTTGAGCGCCGTTGCGGCAGGCGGCGAAGTCATTGCCGTGGATTCCGGTGATTATGCGCCATTCAGCGTGACCAAGTCGGCGACGGTCGCTGCGGCTCCAGGAGTTCATGCCGGAGTGATCGGAACCGTCGGCGTCGGCATCGGAGCCACCGATCGCGTGGTGTTGCGCGGACTGACCGTCAAAGGCAATGGCGTAAACTCAATAGGAATTCATTTCGGCACAGTCGGCACGCTGTATATCGAAGATTGCGCGGTTGAAAACTTTACCAACTTCGGAATTATTGCCACGCACAACACATCGCTTGGCGTACAACAAGTGTTCGTGAAAAACACTGTGGCGCGCGGAAACCGGGACATCGGGCTGTTGGTTGAAGTGGGCAGCGGGGCGCGCGGCGGAATCGCCAAAGCTGTGGTTGAAAACAGCCGCTTTGAAGAAAACGACCGCGGCCTGGTCATCGGCCAGCATTCACGCGGAATGGTCAGCAATTCCAGCGCAAGTTACAACGCGCGTGCCGGATTGACGGCAGTCGTCAACGGAACTCTGAATCTGGAAAACTGCGTTTCGACATTTAACGGCGAAGGCGTGACTTCGATCAGCACGGCTGTTGTCCGCGCTTCTAATTGCACCATCACCAACAACGAAATCGGAGTGAGTGTTCTGGGCGGCAGCGTATTGTCGCGCAAAAACAACACTGTCGAAGGCAACACGGCAAATGGCGCATTCAGCGGTGTGTATTCAGCCAAATAATTTTTATACAAACTGAACTCTGACGCCGCCCGGCGAAAAATCGTCTGGCGGCGTTTTTGATTTTGTCAGCCGTTGAGTGAAACCACCAACAAAGAGCCTTCAAAAAACTTTCACAACAAATTCAACCGCAGCTAAAGATTCCAATTGGCGTGGTTGGCTATTTTCCACGTGCAATGAGCGGCGAACCGATTGACGTTGTCGGTTGCAACCAAAGTCGTGGCCTGACGGACAGCAATCGCAATAAGGCGGTTGTCACTGATGACTGCAACCGGCTCGCTGTTCAACGCAAAACCGAAAAACCATCACCAAAGGAAACCATCATGAACAAGCTCAAAAATTGTTTTTTCGCCGCCTTGGGAATTTCGCTGTTCGCATTTGTGCTGTCTGTCACCGGCGCTGGCCGAGCGGTGGCACAATCTACGTTCAGCCTGGTAAAGATCATCAATTCGACTTCGGAGCCTGTGCCGACGACCGTCGTCAATTCGCCAACCGTCAAACTGGCCTCAAATGCGTCAGTGACGGTCAATAACGGCGAAACGAATCCGGTGCTGGTGCAAAACGTCAATGACGGAGTGACTCCGTTTCATCAAACCGTGACCGGCAGTTTTCCGGCTGGTTCGTTCGGCGGCAGCGGAATCATTTCGGTTCCGGCTGGCCAGCGACTGGTCATTGAATACGTCTCGGCACATGTGTTGTTGCCCACCGGACAGAACCTGCATCAGGTTTCTGTTTCCACTCAGATCAAAGGCTCTACGGTTCAACACTTTCTGGTTCGCAACCAACATGGCGCGCATTTTTCCGGCACAGACAACGTGTTCACCGTCGGGCAGCAACTGCGGCTGTACGCTGATGGCGGCTCGCCGATCATTTTCTCGCTGGCGCGAAACGTCGCAACCGGAAGTCCGGGTTATTCGCTGACCGTTTCCGGCTATCTGGTGGACATCCCTTAACCAAACCACCACCTATTTCAAACACCCAATCAACGCTTCAACAAAGCAGAAGGAGTGAAGTATGAAATTCTCTTTTTCGCGCCAAAGGCATCTGGCGTTTGTGACGCTGACTTTGACAGGACTGGTTCTATCGTTGTTCGCCTGGCTGCCGATCAAATCCGGCCAGGCCGATCAAGCAGCCAAACCCGAACAATTGCTGACCACCGATCCCGCGCTGGAAGCTACCGCGCGCGCTCAGGTACAGAAAAATTTTGGCAAGTTGCCGCTGAGCTTTGTCGCCAATCACGGCCAAACCGATGCAGCGGTAAAATTCACTTCGCGCGGGCAAGGCGCAATGTTTTTCCTGACCGCCAACGAAACCGTTATGAAGTTGCGGCAAGTGAAACAGGAAAAAGCCAAAGGCAAAACCGCAATCCGCAATTCGCAATCCGCAATCGTCAAAATGCGGTTTGAAGGCGCGAATTCCGAACCGAACGTCACTGGCGCGGATTTGTTGCCGGGCAAGAGCAATTACTTCATCGGCAACGATCACAGCCATTGGCAACGCGACGTGGCGAACTTTGCCAGAGTCCATTACGACGAAATTTATCCGGGCATTGATGCAGTCTTTTACGGCAACCAGCGACAATTGGAATATGACTTCGTTGTCGCGCCCGGAGCCGATCCGCGACAGATCAAACTGAGTTTTGCCGGAGCCGAGAGCCTGAAACTGGACGCGGCTGGGAATCTGGTTTTGAAAACCGCAGTTGGCGAAGTCGTCCAACAAGCTCCGGTGATTTACCAGCAAAGCGGCGACACTCGCCAGCCGGTCAGCGGCGGTTATGTGTTGACGGCTGGCAACCAGGTGGCATTTGAAATCGGCGATTACGACGCCAGCCGCGAATTGGTGATTGATCCGATTGTGGCTTTTGCCAGTTATCTGGGCGGCGGCGATTTCGATGATGTCAATGACGTGACGGCGGACGCGGCAGGCAATGTGTATGTGGCAGGCAAAACCGAATCCGAAGATTTCCCCGCTAACGGAAATCTGGGATCGAATGGGTTGCTCAATGGCGACACGGCAGCTTTTATCACCAAACTCAGTCCCGACGGCACATCCCAACTTTATTCAACGTTGATTGACGGCAGGAAATTTGATTCAGCCATTGGCCTGAAAGTTGATGCTCAGGGCAATGCTTACGCTACCGGCACGACCGGTTCGTCGAATTTTCCGTTGGAAGCGCCCTTTCAGGATCGAGTCAACCCCGGCATCGCAACCCAGCCTCCTTTTGTTGTTCCTGATGTGCTCACGGCGGCTTTTGTGTTGAAGCTGAATGCGGCGGGCAATGCGCTTGTCTTTTCAACTTACCTGAGCGGCAACAACGACGATGAAGGCTTTGACATTGCCGTCTCAAACAATCTGCGGGTGTATGTCACCGGCTACACCTTTTCGACGAACTTTCCGGTCAAAAACGAATTTCAAAACAACACGCTGCTCAGCGGAAAAGATGCTTTTATCGCTGTGTTCGCCGCCGACGGGCAATCGCTGGTTTATTCCAGCTATCTGCGCGGCACAAAGCAGGGAAATCTGGTTGCGGTTGACGGCGCGGGCAATGCCTACATCACAGGAATTGCCGACAGCGCCAATCTGACCACTCGCGGAACCAACGGCCAGCCGCCATTTCGCGCTTCGCGTCCGGGCGGAGACGACGCCTTTGTCGCCAAGTTCAATCCGTTTGCCAGCGGCAATTCGTCGCTGGTTTATTCGACCTATCTTGGCGGCAGCGGCACGGACAAAGGTTTGGGAATCGCAGTTGATAGCTCGAATCAGGCTTACGTGACGGGCATTACCGGCTCGGTGAATTTTCCGCTGCAAGCGGCGACAGGTTCGACGATTTTGGATTCGACCAATGTCGTCAACGAAGCCTTCGTCACTTGTTTGAACGCCAACGGATCAGGGCTGATCTTTTCGACGTTCCTCGGCGGTTCAGGCGAAGAAGAAGGTTTTGATATTGCGCTGGATTCGACTCGCAACATTTATGTCGGCGGTCGCTCCAATTCGACAAACTTTCCGCTGGTCAATCCTGTTCAAGCGACTCGCGCCGGAGGCTTCGATGTCTTTGCCGCCAGAATTTCTCCGGGTGGCAAGGCGCTGACTTTTTCCAGTTATCTGGGTGGCAGCAGCAATGATTTTGTCGGCGGCATTGCGGTGGATTCACTGGGCAGCATTTACCTGGGCGGGGAAACCACTTCGACCAATTTCCCAACGACTCTGGGCGCGTTGCAAACTACGGCGCAAGGCGGCGGCGATGGCTTTGTCGCCAAAATCAAATTCAAAAACTCCGACACCATTGGCACGTTCAACGATGTTACGCAGGTTTTCAGTTTGCGAAACTCGCTGACTTCAGGGCCGGCGGACATCATCGCCAACATCCAGCAAAACATCGGCGCGGACAAAGACTTTCCGATTGCCGGTGATTGGGACGGTGACGGCGTGGACACCATCGGCGTTTTCAACAGCGGCACATTTGGTTTGAGCAATTCCAATGACTTCGTCGCCCAACCCGATTTGTTGTTTAACTTCGGTCAACTGGGAGACGTTCCTGTTGCCGGGGATTGGGACGGAGACGGCATAGACACCATTGGAGTGTTCCGCGCTGGAACCTTCCTGCTCCGCAACAGCAATTCCGCCGGAGCGCCTGACATTACGTTCAATTTCGGGTTGGCTGGTGGTTTGCCAGTTGCCGGAGACTGGAACGGCGACCGCATAGACACGGTTGGTGTGTTTATCATCAACAACGGTGTCGGCAGTTTCGTGCTCAGAAATGCGTTTTTACTGATTGGGCCGGCAATCGTCATCAGCTTTGGCCAAACCGGCGACGTTCCCGTGACTGGCGACTGGGATGGCAACGGCGTGGACACTATTGGGCTGTTCCGCAAAGGCATGTTTTTCATTCGCCAGTTCAACAACAACGACGCAACTGCGCCAAACCAGATCACCGTTGGATTTGGCGTAGCGGGCGAAAAGCCCGTTGCCGGTGATTGGAACGGCTTGCCTTAAAGAATGGCGCGCCAGCAAGCGACGGAAGCCGCTTGCTGGCGCGCATTCTTTTTCTAGGCACTACCCGTAATTCGTGTGGCTCAAGAACTACGGTAGTGCCTTTTTCTATGACTCATCTCACACCCCGGCAGTGACCAGTTTCGCTGACGGTCTGGCCAAACCGCTCTATCTTCCTCGCGTCGCAAAAACGAACTGTCAGAAAACAATCAGCCGTTAAGGAGGAAAAATGAAAACTGAAAATTTGAATGAAAACCTGAATGTATTTGCTCGCCAAGCCATGAACGCAGTGTTTGTCGTTGTGGCGATGTTGGCTTTTGCCGTTTTCGCACAAGCTCAAAATCCGCGCACGTACGTTTCTACCACAGGAACAGACGCGGGGAATTGCAACAACCCGGCCAATCCCTGCCGTTTGATAGGTTATGCATTGTCGGTGGTGGACGCCAGAGGCGATGTTGTCATTTTGGATTCCGGTTATTACCGGCCATTCCAGGTCAACAAATCGGTGACGGTCGCGGCGGCTCCGGGCGTGTACGCTCAAATCCAGATTACGGAAGAGGGCGGAACGGCTATCCAGGTCGCCGCTGGAGCAAGAGATTATGTCGTGCTGCGCGGTTTGGCAGTCCATTCACCGGGCGGCGACGCAGGGCAAATCGGAATCAGTTTCAATACTGGCGGCTCGCTGCACGTCGAAAATTGCACGATCAACGGATTTACGCTGAGCGGCATCGCGTCCAGCGGCGCTGAGTTGTTCGTCAAAGACACCACCATTCGCAACAGCGGTTATTCGGTTCACGTGGTTTCTGGCAACGGCAGCGTCACCAGAGCCGTGCTGGAAAATTGCCGAATCGAAAACGGAATTCACGGAATCCATGCGAACTCCAATGCTCGCGTGACGGCGAAAAACACTACGGCGGCGGGAAACTCCGGCGCAGGATTTTTGGCTTCGTTGCCGGTCAATGGCGGAATTCCAGCGGAAATGAACCTGGAAAATTGCGTCAGTTCCAACAATGCAATCGGCATCAGCGCCAACGTCAACACGACCATTCGCGTGTCGAATTCGACGATCACCGGCAACACCACAGGGTTGACGCACAACGGAACGTTGCTGTCGCGGTACAACAACACTGTCGAAGGCAACACCTTCAATGGAAACTTCTCCGGATTCTTCGCCGCGAAGTAACGCCAAAACAATGGGGCGACCAATTCGGCTCGCCCCATTTGCTTTTGCCTGTAACTGCGCCGGTACGGAACGGGAAGCAGTAGCGCCCCGGTTTCTGGTGGGATACGAATTTGCAAGCACCCGGTCGCTACCGCTCCCGGTTCCGTACCAAGTTCTGCCCACCGGCTGAGCAGTTACTGTTGCCTTTCAAAACTCTTTCAAGAAAATTTCAAGCCAAGTTCAAGATTTCAGTCTTTGCCTTTCATTAACCTGCCAAAGTCACAAATCGCGTGGCGGTGCCACAACGAAACCCGTAACAAAAGTCGGCCTCAACACCGGCTTAAATCCGCGAACCTTTTAGGTTTACAGAAAGGCAAAGAAGTATGAAGTTGAGACTTATTAAACTCTCTCTGTCGGCGCTCTTTGTGCTGGGAATTTTGGCAACCTGGCAATTTGAAGATCGTCGAACGGCGGCGTCTGCCCAAACGACTCCTGCCGAAGCGACCAGTTCCAGTCCAATAGCCGTTTCGCCCGATGACAAAACGGTCTGGGCTGCCAACCCTGATACCGATTCGGTTTCCGTCTTCAACGTCGAAAACGACAAAAACGAAAAACTCGCCGAAATCAAAGTCGGCAAAGAACCCAACAATCTGGCCATCACGCCCAACGGCCAAACCGTTTACGTTGCCAACACCGTCAGCGGAACTGTTTCCGTCATCAACGCCGCCACGATGAAAATCGTCGGCACGATTCTGGTTGGCACAGAACCTTATGGATTGGCGCTGACTCCGAACGGGTCGAAGCTGTATGTCACGAACGCGCGTTCGGACAATGTTTCGGTCATCAGCACTACGACCAACACCGTCACGCGAACAATCACCGGCGTAGGCGTTGAACCGCGCGGAATCGCCATCACCAGCGACGGCGACACGGATGATTCCGACGAACAGGTTTACGTCGCCGAATTCAACGCGGTGGATGTTCCCGGCGTTTTGATCGGAGCCGACAATTACAAACAAGGTCAGGTTTCGGTGATTTCAACGGCAACCGACAGCATCACGTCGAAAGTCGTTTTGCCGCCGATGGCCGATGTCGGATTCCGGTCGAAAGGTTCGGCGCTGGCTTGCAAGTTGAAAGGCGCGACTGATCCGACCTGCACCACGCAAGCCGCCGATGGTTCGTTCACCACCGGAGCCTTCCCGAATTCGCTCAACTCGATTGCGATCAAAGGAACTCGCGCTTATCTGCCGAACAACGCTGCTTCGCCCGACGGGCCGGTGCGGTTCAACGTCAACGTTCAGGCTTTCCTGAACGTGATTGACACCGCCACCAACAAAGAAGGCAAAGTCGGCGACAAGTTGCAATCCATCAACATGAATCGCGGCATCAATTTTGAACCCGCCAGCGAATCGAAACTGTTCATCGGCATGCCCTGGCACGCCGCGTTTGAACACAAGAGCAATGAAGGTTACGTCGTGGCTTCGGCGGCGAACATTCTGGTCAAAGTGACGTTGGACGCCGACGGAACTCCGACGATCAATGCTCCGACGGGAGCCGGTTCGGTCAGCGGCATCGTCCGCATCAAGACCGGCCAGAAACCCGTGGGCTTGGCGATCAACAACGCCGACACGCGCGCTTATGTGCTGAACGAAGTCGGGCGCAGCGTAACGGTTGTTGACCTTTCAACCGACAAAGCCGTCGCCAATTTGTCGTCTTCGGATTTGCCAGCGGCTGGCAGCCTGGCTGCGACAGTGCATTACGGCAAAGCGATCTTTTACAGCTCTGCTGAAGTTGACGTTCCGACCGGGCCGAAAATTCCTGTCGGTCGTTTGTCTTCTGAAGGCTGGAGCGGTTGCGTTTCGTGCCACGCCAACGGTTTGACCGATCAAGTCGTCTGGATTTTCGGAGCCGGGCCGCGTCGCAGCTTGCCGCTGAGCGCGACTTTCAACCCGCACAACCCGAATGACCAGAAAGTGCTGAACTATTCGGCGATCTTCGACGAAGTGCAGGACTTTGAAGCCAACATTCGCGGCACGTCGGGCGGTTTGGGGTTGATTACGCTGGCCGACGGCGTGACGCCCGATCCGACGTTGAACGCTTTCCCGCTGGCGAACACCGGTCGCAGCGCGTCGCTGGATGCGTTGAACACCTTTATGGCGCGGGGCATTCGCACGCCGATTTCGCCGTTCCGCAATGTCAGCCCATTCAGTCAGGATGCGCGTGACATCGCGTTTGGTCGAAAGCTGTTTGTCGAAAACGGCTGCGTCAAATGTCACGGTGGAGGCGGCTGGTCTGCGGCTCGGCGCGATTTCAATCCGCCGCCTGCGGGCGGAGAAATTTCCGGCGGCCAATTGATTCGCTTCCTGCGCGATGTGGGCACATTCAATTCAGCGAACGGGAATCAGGTTCGCCAGAACGGCGCAGCGCCGCTCGGCGCAAACGGATTCAATCCGCCCAGCTTGCTGGGAGCCTGGGCGATGGGGCCGTTGCTGCACGATGGAGCGGCCATCACGATTGACGACATTTTGGACAACGTTCGTCATCGTCGCTCTGGCTTGGGGCCATTCCAACAGGATTTGCTCAACGACGCACGCAACCGCGCCGCGTTGCTCAAATTCCTGAAATCCATTGACGCTTCGACGCCGCCGATTTCCGCTTCACCGTTTTCGCAGTGAAGTGGAATTGACGACGTCACCGACAGGCAGGCAGCAGTGAGCAGCCTTGCCTGAACGAAAGCCGGGCAGCCACCGCGCAGAGCTGCCCGGCTTTCTGTGTCAGAACCGCGACCGTCAGGAAGCATGGCTTGCTACCGCGCGCGATACCGATTGTTCAGGAATCTTTCAAGAAGAATTCAACAAAGCACGGGCGTAACGGCGGAAATTCGGTCAGTAATGGAGTGATCTTCGCTCCGTTCCTGATTGCTCTGAATCCGAACGCCGGGGCTTAAGAAGCGAAAAAGGACGGAACAACTGATGTCAGGACACTTTTCGTTATCAACCATCAGACAGGAAAATGTAGGAAAGGAAAATCAGAATTTTTATCTTCCTTTCCCACATTTTCCTGTCTGATGACCCAATTGTTTTTTGCCATCATTGGTTTTCAAACGTCTCAAACAAAATGTGTCCAGACATCAGGCGGAACAAACGAAAATAACGGAAAAGACGGAAACAGGCTCAAGTTCAGCCAATTCCGTTTCTTCCGTTATTTCTGTTTGTCCCGTTGTTGCCTTTGGCTTTACTGGAGCTTGCCGAGCGATTTTAGTCGCGCCCGTTCAAACTCATCGCCTTTGTTCCATTGCGGAGTTTCAGTCGCATTCGCCACGCGCAGTCCAATCAAAAACGCCAGCTTGGCTTGTTGCATCATTCCGGTGAAATCCCAATTCGGACTGAATTCATCGGCGGGCTGGTGATACCTGTGCTGGTTGTAATCGGCGAACTGTTCTGCTCCCCAAGTTTCGCTGTGGCCGACGAATTTCGATCCGGGATTGAAACTGACTGCCGGGATGCCGACTTTGGCCAGCGGGAAATGGTCGGAGCGGTAAAACGAACCTTGTTCAGGCCGAGCATCAGGCGAAATGGTGACGTTGTTTTCTTTGGCGACTTCTTCGATAAATTTGCCGAGTGTCGAACGATCCGCACCGAGCGGAGTGATGTCGCTGGTTTGTCCCAGCACGTTCATCGAATCCAGGTTGATGTTGGCCACAGTGTCTTTGATCGGAACCAGCGGGTGATGCGCGTAATACTCGGCTCCGAGCAGGCCTTGTTCTTCGGCGGTGGTGGCGATGAACAGAATCGAACGTTTAGGTTTGATAGTCAGCGCGGCGCAGGCTTTGGCAATCGCCAGAATTCCGGCAATGCCCGTCGCGTTGTCTACGGCTCCGTTGTAGATGTTGTCGCCCGGCTGGTCAGGTCGAATACCCAGATGATCCCAGTGCGCTGAAAACGTGACGAATTCGTTTTTCAGCGTAGGGTCGTTGCCGCGAAAAATGCCTACGACATTGGGCGACATCAGCCGTTGCACCTGCATTCTCAAGGTTGTATCCACTTTGGCGTTCAACGTCACAGGTTTGAAGCTGCGCGAAGCCGCTTGCTGCCGCAATTGATCCAGATCGAATCCGCCGGATTGCACAATCTTTTTGGCGGCTTCGTCCGTCACCCACGATTTCATTTTCAGCACAGGCGAATTGGCGTCAGGCAGCAAGCCGAAGCGTTCGGCTCCCCACGAATTGCGAATGACGCTCCAGCCGTATCCGGCGGATTCGTTGGTGTGAATCAGAATCGCTCCGGCGGCTCCGCGCCTTGCAGCTTCTTCGTATTTGTACGTCCAGCGACCGTAATACGTCAGCCCTTTGCCGCCAAACAGATTCGGTTCCGTCGCTGTCGCCGGAGGATCGTTGACCATCATCAACAGCACTTTGCCGCGCACGTCCACACCTTTGTAATCGTCCCAATTGGCTTCGGGCGCGTGAACTCCGTAACCGACAAAAACTATGTCGCCATTCACAGCGACTTCGGTTTGTTCGACATCGGAACCGGCGACAAATTCATCGCCGGATTTGAAATCGGTCGCTCCGGCTCCGGCTTTGACCGTCAGTTTGTTCATCGAATCAGGCCGCGAACCGATCATCTGCACCATCTGGAAATAACTGTGATCGGCAGCCGGTTCCAAGCCCAAAGCTTCGAACTGCGCGGCGATGTATTTCGCCGCCAGCAAGCCTCCGCGAGCGCCTGGGCCGCGCCCTTCCAGCAAATCGTCCGCCAAAAATTTGACGTGCGCGCGCATGACGCTTTCTTCGATTTTCTGCCCGGCCTGTTCGGCGTCAGTCGCTTCGGTCAGCACGGCGCTATTGGCAGCCATCACTTTGTCGAAATTGGCTTTGGGCGGAGCGGCAGCGCGCGAACGGCTGCGGCGAGTGCGGCGACGAGAGGTTCGTTTTTTAGGAGCCGCTTTTTTGCGACGTTGCATCGTCGCAGTTGTTGGCGCGCTCTCAACAGGAGCGGTTGTCAGGATCGCTGCCAGCGTTTCCAGCGGAAACGCCATACAAAGGCAAAGCAAAATAACAGCGGAGCGAGCAAACGAAATACGTGTTTTCATAACATTCCTTGAAAGGGCGACACCTGATTTCATTGTTGATTGTTTGATCGAAATTTCGCGGCTGACGTAAACGAAGCGGCTCAACGCGGCTTCGCAACGAACACGATGGCCATTGTAGTACCTGAGCAAGCCAATAAAATCAAGCAACGCGAGTGACAAGAAATTGGCCAGCGACTATGCTACGCGCGGCTTTGGCGGGATGCCGAAGCCAAACTCTCCCAAAATCATTTTACCCGTATGAATGAATTTTCCTGGCGTTCGCGGCTGGATTCGCTTGAACGGTTCAAGCGCGAAGTGTTCGATGTGTTGATTATCGGTGGCGGCATCACCGGCGCAGGTTTGGCGCTGGACGCCGCTGCGCGCGGATTGAAAACCGCGCTGGTGGAAAAACGCGACTTTGCCGCCGGAACTTCCAGCCGCTCGACCAAACTGATCCACGGCGGGTTGCGTTACCTGGAACAGTTCGATTTTGCTCTGGTGCGCGAAGCTCTGTTGGAGGGTTCCGTACTCGCGCGCATCGCGCCGCATCAAACCGAAGCCTTTCCTTTCGTCATTCCCATCTACGCCGATCGGCGACGAAATTACGATCATCCGCTGATTATGCGAGCCGGGTTGTTTTTGTACGACTTGCTGGCCGGGCGGCAGAACTTTGCCAAACATCGTCGGCTGAGCCGCGAAGAAGCCTTGAATCTTGCGCCGCAACTTGACCCCAACGGTTTGAAAGGCGCGTTTGTGTATTACGACGCGCTGACCAACGATTCGCGGCTGGTGATCGAAATCATCAAAGCCGCCAACCAACAAGGCGCAGCCATCGCCAATTACGCCAAAGTCGAAAGCTACTTGCGCGACGCCAACGGCAAAATTACAGGCGCGCGATTGCTGAACGAATTGAGCGGCGAACGAATCGAACTTCGTGCTCGCGTGACGATCAATGCCACAGGCGTTTGGATGGAAGAGATGATCCGGCTGGAAGGCAACTCTGCCGAAGGATTGAAGAAAAAGCTACGCCCGGCCAAAGGCATTCACCTGACCATTGCTGCTAATCGGTTGCGAGTGGACGCTGCGTGGCTGATTCCTTCGCTGACCGGCCATCGGTTTTATTTCGTAGTGCCTTGGGAAGACCGCGTCAACATCGGCACAACCGACACCGATTACGAAGGCGGAAAAGATTTCCCTCAAGCCGAAAGCGATGAAGTCGCAGAAATTCTGAATGCGATCAATTCGTATTTTCCCGAAGCTAATCTGGACACTTCGGACGTGATTTCGGCGTGGGCGGGTTTGCGACCTTTGATTTCCGACGCCAACGCCAAAGACACGACCAAGGTGTCGCGCAAAGAAGAAATGATCGAAACCGCCGACGGATTGATTTCCATTGCTGGCGGCAAACTGACGACTTACCGGGCGATGGCCGAACACGGAATTGATCTGGCGCTGAAACGGCTGGGCAGCGCCGCCAAAGCGACAACCAAAGACATTCCCATAAGCGGCGGCGAAATGAGCCGCGTCGAGTTGCAACAAACTGCCAGGCAAATTGCCGCGCATTACAATCTGCCAAACGCCGTCACGCGCCATCTGGTGTTCAGTTACGGGTCGAATTTTGACGCGCTGGTGCGGTTGATGCTGGACGACGAACGATTGCGCGAACCGCTGGTGGCCGGGCTGCCTCACGTCAAAGCCGAACTCATTTACGCGGCTCGACACGAAATGGCCGTCAGTTTGACCGACGCGCTGACGCGAAGAACCCGGCTGGCGATGTTGGCCGGATCGGCTTCCTTGGAAATTGCGCCGGTTGCGGCTGAATTGATGGCTGATGAACTCGGATGGGACGCCGCCGAACGCGCCCGGCAATTGGATTTGTTCGCCGCCGAATTTGCGCGCGAATATCAGGCCAATCGTTAAGCTGGTTTGCTCTCCGTATATTGACGAACGCGCTTGCCGAAGTTTGAACTTCAGCAAGCGCGTTTTACTTTTGGTAATGCCATTCTTTGTGGCTATTCGCCGGCAAAAATCTTATCCACACGTTTGGCCACATCGCGCAGATAAGCTTCGTCACCGCCGCCGAGTTCGACGGTCAGCCAGCCGCTGTAATTGATTTCGCCAATCGCTTTGCGGACTTCTTTCCAGTCAATGCTGCCTTCGCGCAAGTTGACGAACTGCCGCGTGTCGGTTTTGAAATCCTTCAGGTGAAAGCGCGTGATACGTTTGCCCAGCACGCGGATCCATTCCTGCGGATACCCGTACATCACCACGTTGCCGACATCGAAGTAAGCTTTGACCCAGGGGCTTTTGAACTCATCAATGTATTTGGCGGTATCGTATGGCGTCAGCAGAAATTTGTTCCAAACCGGTTCGATACCGATTTGCACGCCGAGTTCTTTGGCAAGAGGCAACAGTTTTTTGATGACGGGTTGAGAACGTTGCCACGCCTGCGGAATTGTCGTATCCGGGCGAACGACCGCCGGAACCAGCAGCACATTGTCCGCGCCCCACAGCTTGGCGTTACGCAACGAAGTTTCCATGCCTTCGACGCTCTTTTTCACATCATCGGCATTGAGGCTTGAAAGCGGATATTGCCAATGCGCCGAATTCATCACCGAATGAATCGGAATTTTCGCCTTCATCGAAGCCTCTTTGATTTCATCGGCGACTTTCGGATCAGTGATGGTTTGAGCTTCGATGCCTTCAAAGCCGACGTCAACGGCCAGCTTAAACCGGTCGGCGTAACTCATCTGTTTCGGCAGCATGCTGATGAGCACGGCTTTTTTCAGTTGGCCACCGGACGGTTTCGATTGAACCGCGCCCAATATGTTGAGTGAAGTGGATGGGAGCAGCGTTGCGGCTGCCCCCATTGCGGACATTTTCAGAAAGTCTCTTCTTTCAGTCATGGTTTAGGTTCCTGTTATTTGATGTTGATGCAAATTGTAGTTGTGATTCTTCGGTCACTATCGGAATTTTACGCCGACAAAAAAAGCAGTCAACGCTTTCGATTGTTGAAAGCTGATGCCAGGACACTTTTGAGATGGCTGTATGCCTGAGGTGTCGTTGGCGAATTTGAACCTGATACCCGATCCCTCTCACCTGACACCTGAAAAAAACAAAAAACCGATTTGGTCAAAGGCTGTTTTTCGTAAAAGTCAGGTTTCAGGTATTGGGTATCGGGTATCAGGAAACTCGACAATGAATTCGCCGCAACATCCCGGCGCCGTTGAACTCCAAACGTCTCCAGACATCAGTTGTTGAAGGACAAATTTTGGCGCGCTCTGTTTGGCATGCTACCATCCGGCGTCGGTTTCCACCGGCCAAATTCACCAATAGGACATGCAATGCCGAAACGAGCGATTTATCCCGGAACCTTCGATCCGCTGACCAACGGTCACGTGGACATCATCGCGCGCGGTTGCCAGTTGTTCGACGAAGTGATCGTCGCCTTGCTGGTCAATCCCGGCAAAAGCCCTCTGTTCACCGTGCCGGAGCGCGTCGAAATTCTGAATGAAGTTCTGACGCCGCAATTTCCGCAAGTTCGGATCGAAACTTTTGAAGGTTTGTTGGTGGATTTTTGTCGCCACCGCGAAGTCAACGCCATCATTCGCGGCGTTCGTTCGTTCAAGGATTACGAATACGAATTGCCGATGATATTGATGAACCGACGACTGAACTCCGAAGTCGAAACCGTTCTGCTGGTGGCGTCAGAAGAAAACAGTTACGTCAGTTCCAGCTTGATAAAGGAAGTTTTCAATCTCGGCGGTTCGATCAAAGGACTGGTTCCTAACTTGGTGATTGACAGGATGAATCAGTACCGCGACCGGCAGGGAGCGAGTAATTCTTGAGAAAACAAATGAGCACAGCAACAACACACGCATTGTCATTTCCAGCCTCCAATCGTTCGCGCAAAACAAACCTGTCTTCCACTGCCGCAGTCGTGATGGCGGCGGACAAATTGCGCGCGCAAGGCGTCACCGTGATTGACCTGGGTGTAGGCGAGCCGGATTTCTCGACGCCGGTTCACATCAAAGACGCCGCCAAACGCGCGCTCGACGAAAACTTCACCAAGTACACCACCTCCGCAGGGATTTTGCCGTTGCGCCAAGCGGTGTGCGATTACATAAATTCCAACTTCGGATCGGATTACACGCCGGAACAGTGCTGCATCACCGTCGGCGGCAAACAGGCGATCTTCAGCGGAGTCGTTTCGCTCATCAATCCCGGCGACGACGTGTTGCTGGAAAAACCTTGTTGGGTGTCGTTTCCCGAAATCGTCAACTTTGCCGAAGGCCGCAACGTGATGATTGACACCGAACCGACCGACTTCCATCTGACCACCGAAATGGTCAAAGCGGCGATTACTCCAAAATCGAAATTGCTGATCATCAATTCGCCGTCGAATCCAACAGGCCGGGTGATTGATCCGGCAGAATTCCGGCGGATCATTGAAGTGTGCGTCGAACATGGCTTGTGGGTGATTTCGGACGAATGTTATCTGCAATTCGTTTACCCGCCGCATCGCGTCAATTCCGCCGCCGCGTTGCCGCCGGAGCTTCGTTCGCGTGTGTTGATTTCGGGGTCGCTGTCGAAAACCTACGCGATGACTGGCTGGCGCGTAGGCTTCACGCTCGGCGCAAAAGAATGGGTGACGGAAATTCTGAAGATTCAAAGCCAGTCGGCGACGATGGCTGCATCCATCGCGCAAAAAGCCGCCATCGCCGCGCTAACCGAAACGCAAGAACCGGTAAAAGAAATGCTGGCCGAATATCGCCGCCGAGCCGAATGGTTCGTTCCGGCGCTCAATGAAATTCCTGGCATTCAATGCAGCCAGCCTGAAGGAGCGTTTTACGCTTTCCCAAACATCAAAGGCTTGATGAAAGCTTGCGGCTTGGCGACTTCCAAAGAAGCTGCCGATTTGTTGCTGCACAAATACGGAGTGGTTTGCACTGACGGCGGAGCCTTTGGCGCGGAAGGTTATTTGCGACTTTCCTACGCGAATTCGATGGAGGCGTTGCGCGAAGCCGTCGAGCGAATCAAAAAGATGGCTGTTGAAGAAGCGAAGTAGCGCGCGTCAATCCACGTTTTCGCCCAGTTCCATAAATCGCCATTTGCCTTCGGGCAGATTTCCCAACTTGAGTTTGCCGATGCGGACGCGCTTCAAGCCTAGAATTCTCAAGCCGACCAACTCGCACATTCGACGAATCTGCCGCTTCTTGCCTTCGGTCAAAACAAATCGAAGCTGATCGTCATTGATCCATTCAACTTTGGCGGGTTTCAACGGTTTGCCGTCAAGCTCCAAGCCATGCCGCAGTAATTGCAGCCGATTGTCCGGCAAAAGCCCTGCTACGCGAACGATGTATTCCTTTTCGACTTTGCCGTGATCGCCGATGATTTTTTTGGCGATGCGCCCGTCCTGAGTGAAAAGCAGCAACCCTTGCGAATCAATGTCCAACCGTCCGGCGACCGCCAGACCTTTCAAATGCTCCGGGCGCAGTTTCAGCCTTGATTCGCCAAATTGATTGGCTCGCGTCAGCAAGACAATGGCTGGTTCGTAACCGTCTTCGGCTTGCGCAGAAACGTAGCCAATCGGTTTGTTCAAGATAATGGTAACGAGCTTGTTTTGCTGCTGGCTGGCTTGGCGAGCGAGTTGAATTTTGGCGTTGGGCGAAACTTTAGTGCCGAGTTGGCTGATAACCTGGCCATCCACAATCACCAGGCCTTGTTCAATGAAGGCATCCGCTTCGCGGCGCGAACAGATACCTCGCTGGGCCATCAATTTGGATAGGCGTATGAAATCCTCTGTCATTGCCGATTACTTTCGCCCGGCACGGACTTCCTGCTTCAAATCCTCGAAGCGAGCAGTCAAGTTTTTTTCTGACTGTTCAAATCGCTGATTCATCGTGTCAAAGCGAACATTCATCTCATTACGTAGCGTGTCGGTTTGGTATTTGATGCCGCCAAGCAGAATTGCCGCCATGGTGATTGTGAAGATGACGAATTGCCAGATTGTTTGACGTGTCGTGTCACCGGAAATTCTTTTGACTTCATTCAGTTCGCCGCGCATATGAGACATGGCATTTTGCAACTCCAGATATTTCTGCTCCAACTCTTTTATCTGAGGATTGATAATTTCCATAGCCGGTTCCTTTCCATTGAGTGATTGGACGAGCAAAATTTTACGCCTACGCCAACAACTTATCTACCACCGCGCCGTGAACGTCGGTCAATCGGAAATCGCGGCCAGAGTATCTGTAAGTCAGTTTGGTGTGGTCAAAACCAAGCTGGTGCAGCAGCGTCGCGTGCAGGTCGTGAACCTGAACCGGGTCTTCGGCGACGTTAAAGCCTAAGTCGTCGGTTTTGCCGATGGTCACTCCACGCTTGAAGCCTCCGCCTGCAACAAACATCGTGAAGGCTTTGTTGTGGTGGTCACGGCCTTTGCTGCGGTTGGCGTCAACATCGGATTCGACCATCGGAGTCCGGCCAAATTCTCCGCCCCAGACAATGATGGTGTCTTCCAGCAAACCGCGCTGTTTCAAATCCATAATCAACGCTGTCGTCGCCTGATCGGTGTTTCTCATCTGATTGCGTATGCCTTTGGCCACTTCGCTGTGATGATCCCAGGCTTCGTGGAAAACCTGCACGAAGCGCACGCCGCGTTCGATCAATCGCCGAGCCAGCAGGCAGTTGTTGGCGTAAGAATTTTTGCCCGGTTCGACGCCGTACATCGCCAGCGTTTCTTTTGACTCTTTGGACAAATCCATCAACTCCGGCGCACTTTCCTGCATGCGATAAGCCATTTCGAAAGCGTTGATGCGCGTCGCGGTTTCGGGATCGCCGGTCATTTCCAGATGGTGTTCGTTCAGTTCTTTCAGCGTGTCCAGCGTTCGCCGCTGCATGTCGCGCGTGATGCCGCGCGGATTGGACAGCGACAGAATCGGCGGCCCGGTGCGTTGAAATGGCACTCCCTGATACAACGTAGGCAAAAAACCGCACCCCCAGTTTCCGGCTCCGCCGCTGGTTCCTCCGCCCGAAGTCAGCACGACGTACGCGGGCAAATCCTGCGTTTCGCTGCCCAAACCATACGTCACCCAAGCGCCGAAACTCGGACGGCCAAACTGCACGGAGCCTGTGTTCATAAAAATCTGCCCCGGAGCGTGATTGATCGCTTCGGTAATCATTGATTTGATGATGGCGATGTCGTCGGCGACTTTCGGCAGGTGTTTGAATGCTTCGGACAATTCCGCGCCGGACTGGCCGTGTTTGGCGAATTTGAATTCCGAAGCGTAAAGCCCGGCGTCGGGTTTGATGAAGGCGTAATTGATGCCTTTGGTGAACTCTTTGGGCACAGGCTGGCCGTTGTATTTGACCAATTGCGGTTTGTAATCGAACAAATCCAATTGCGACGGAGCGCCCGCCATAAACAGGTAAATTACGCGCTTGGCTTTCGCGGCGAAATGCGGCGCTTTCGCAGCCAGCGGATTTTTCGATTGCGGATTTGCCTGAGCGAACGAGGTTTCGTTCATCAGCGAAGCCAGCGCCATCGAACCTAAACCAATGCCGCAGTCGCGGAAAAAGTGTCGGCGCGTAACCAGTCGTTTGAATTCCAGATTGAGTTCGTCTTGAACGTTCATCGTGTGATCTCCGGGAAAAAATTGCAGGCGGATTTTGATGCGCCGAATTGTAGGTGCGACGGTTGCGATTGCCAAGTTGAAGCTCATCGTTGCAAAAAAATTGCCATCGTTGCGCAAACTGAAAAACCGTAAGAACAGAACGGGACACACTTCCGCCTTGATCAGAGTTTCCGCAGGAGTTGTTCATGTTGCTGGGCAACGCCCGGAAACAATGAAAACTGGTGGGACAGGTTCTGAACCTGTCCCCACCCATTTTCTGAGGATTTGGTGAAACAGGCTATTGACAACTTGGCGGCGGCGGATTCACGCTTGGCCAGACGGCAGAAACCAATCCCGGTCGCTGCTGCTTCCGGTTCCGTACCATCGTTCAAGCTGCATTTTTATGTCTATAACCGATCTTCCGACACTCAACGCAATTCTGAACAGCATCAGCGCCATTCTGCTGATTGTTGGTTACGTGTTCATCAAACAGAAAAACCGAAACGCTCACCGGCTGTGTATGGTCAGCGCCTTCGCAACTTCGACGCTGTTTCTGATTTCTTATCTGGTTTATCACTTCAACGTAGGTTCGGTGAAATTTCAGGGACAGGGGGCAATTCGCACAATCTACTTCGCCATTTTGCTGACACACACGGTGCTGGCGGCGGCGATTGTGCCGATGATTTTTGTGACGTTCGCTCGCGCGTTGAAGGGGAATTTCAGCCAGCACAGGAAAATCGCTCGCTGGACGTTGCCGATCTGGCTGTATGTTTCAGTGACGGGCGTGGTGGTGTACCTGATGCTCTACCATTGGTTTCCGGCGCGATAACCGGACGGTTATTCCTGGCGGCGGAACGTGTACCGCAAAAAGAAAACATGGTTTGGAGATTGTTTGCCGAAACTGGTTGCCAAAATGTATTGCGCCATCACGTTTCGCGTCACGCGCCAGCCAAATCCGAAGTCGGAGTAATTGTCGGCGAATCGTTCTTTGTGGATTTCATTCGGGACAAACATTCCATTGGAATCCAGCAAACGGCCAAACCGGTCAGGAAACAGTTTATGGCTTTCCGTGTGTGATTGAGCCAGTCTGAACACCGATACGCTGCCAAAAAGATTCTTCCATAAATCAGACTGAACACCCGCTTGCACAGAAATGAAATTACGACGGGCTTGTTCCTGCTCAATCAGGTTGCCGGTGGCCTGTTCGTAATAATCTTCCAGAATGGTGGATTTACCAGCGGCAATGTCGGCGCTGAAAATCGTTCGCCTGCTGAGAGCATATCCAATGCCGAAACTCGCTGAAGCGCGCGTGATGCGTTCACGTTCGATGGCTTCGACGGCGATTGTCCGGTTGATTAGTTCATGAACGCCGGTGGTCAGCCAATTCCCTTCCACTCCGTAAAACAATTTGCGAGTCAGCGCGCCGCGCAACCGCAAACCGAGTTCGTTTGATTCGCTGGAATAAATCACAGAATCCGGCGCCAGCGGCAATCCGTTGAACGTGCGCGAAACATCGCGGTCTTGAGCGGACAAAATTCCATGCCGATAAACCACTCCCAGTTTATGTCCGCCGGAAAACAAATGCGTGAAACCGAGTTTCAACCGCGTGCGGGCAATTTCCGATTCCGCCCGTAATTTTTCGTTGGCTTGAAACAGCGGCAGATTGGTGGTGTTGGCAAAATGAACCAGAGAAGTTTCGCCGCGCAATTGGCCTTGCCCGCTCAAACGATCAACGCCGATTCCGAAACTGGTTTTGCCTTCCTGGCCGATGCTGCGCGCCAACATCAGCGATGCGCTGTGAGAGCCGGTGTGAGTTTCGCTGTGACTGGTTCGCTGATAAGTCGTGCCTGCCAAAAAAAACGGCGACTGAGCGCCGGAAGTTTGCTGTTCGGAAGCCGATTTCACATTGCTGCCGGACGAAGCGAAATTGCCGCCCAACACCCAACGGGAATTCGGCAACGGCAAAAAGACAGAGGTTTGTGTCAGCCATCCGCTGTTGAGCGGTTCGGGCGATTTGAAAAAATTCTGCTGGCTCAGGTTGCCCATCGCCGCATTGGAGTTGCTGAACGACGAAATCAGCAACGAGCGAGCTTCAAACCTGCCGAATTCCGTCGCGTAAGACGGATTTTCCAAACTGTCCAGGTGCGAATCGGCAAAGGCCGTGAACCGCAAGATTGGTACGGATTCGCCGGGTTCGACCAAACTGTCAATGTATCGTTCGTAAATTCCGGCAACATGATTTCTGGCCGAGCCGGAAATTATGTTGCTGGCATCGCCGGAGCCTTGAGAATTGATGAAGTGCTGGCGATTGTCGGAAATTCGCAACCCGCGTTCGTCTGATTCGCTGCCGCCGGGAATAAAGAAACGTAGGTCTTCGTTGGGTTTTACCAGCACGCCGTTTCCCGGTCTTACCAGGGTGCGATGTCCGGGATTGTGCAGGCTTTCGACTTCGACCAACCCTTCATAAACCATCACTCCGGTTTCACCTGCCGCACCCACAGTGACGGCGAATTCGGTTCCACGCACCAGAATCGAAGCCGAAGGGCTGTTGACGCGATATGGATTTGGGCGTCCGCCGTAATGATTGATCTTGACGCGAATGCGTCCAATGAACACTTGAACCAGTTCGCGCAGCGAAGCCGCAGCACGAAAATCTTTCAGAATGACGTGTGAACCTGGCTGAATGACGACCAGACTGCCGTCGGTAAGCTGAATGGTGATTTTGCCTCCGCCGCGCGTGTCGAGTTCATCGCCGGGCGAAAGCGTGTCGCCGCGTCGAACGGCGAATCGAACGGTGCGATTGATGCGAACCACGTTGCCGCTGACGCTGGCAATTCGCGCTTCGACTGGCTGAGCAAATACAACAATCCCCGCCATCGCCAAAATCATCAGCGTGCAAACAACCTGAGTCGCCATGTTTATGACTGTCGCGGATTTTCCTGCCAATATGACTTACTCCTCTTCTTCGTCGCTCGCCCGAAAATGTTCAGGCTCGTCTTTATAGACGTCCGATGTACCAAGTCCGTAACGCATAATCAACCGCTGAATTGTGCGCCGGGCGATGCCCAGCAAATCTGCGGCATGTTGGCGGTTGCCGTGAACTTTTTCCAAAGCCAATTGCAAATATCGGCGTTCCAATTCATCCAGAGTCGGCCAATCCGCTGCCAGCAATTTCAGCGAATCTTCAGGTTGCAAAGCGATGTTTGCGGCAATAGTTAGTCGAGCAATATGCGGCGGCAAACAATCCGGCGTGACGATTCCGTTGACGCACAGAGCAGCGGCTCTTTTCAGCGCATTTTCAAGTTCGCGCACATTGCCCGGAAAAACATGGCTTCGCAATGCTTGCAAGGCTTCTTCGGTCAGCAACAGCGGCTGATTGTCCGAACTGTTGCGGCGAAGAAAATGCTGCGCCAATAATTCAATATCGTCTGCGCGCTGGCGCAACGGCGGCAATTCAATCGTCAACACGCTCAGCCGATAAAACAGATCGGCGCGAAAACCGCCGCTTTCAGCCAGTTCGCGCAACGGAGCATTGCTGGCTCCGATAATTCGCACATTGACGCGATGCGTTTGCGTCGAACCAACCCTGCGAACTTCGCCCGATTGCAGCACGCGCAACAAACTGGCCTGGAACGCCTGGCTGGTCGAAGCCAGTTCATCCAAAAACAACGTGCCGCCGTTTGCCGCTTCAAACAAACCGGCGTGGTCGGCGTTCGCTCCGGTAAACGAACCTTTGGCGTGGCCGAACAATTCCGATTCGAGCAGCGTGTCGGTCAAACCGGAACAGTTGACGGCGATGAAGGGTTTTACTTTTCGTTCGCTGAAATCGTGAATTGCGCGAGCAGTCAATTCTTTTCCGGTTCCCGATTCGCCGGTAATCAACACCGTCGCGTCGCTGCGAGCGGCGTGCGCGATCAGTTTGTAAACAGTCATCATGGCCGGGCTGCGCCCGATCAAACCGGAACTGGAAAAATCAGCAGCGGAAGAGTTGGTTGTCAGATCGTGTTTTCGACGACTGGCGACCAGATGAGTTTTCAGCAGTGTGGTCAGCGCGGCAATGTCGAATGGCTTGGCGATGACATCGCGGGCGCCTTCGGCCAGGGCTTGAACGGTCACGTCCAGTTCCCCCTGGGCGGTCATCAAAATCACGGGCAGCGCGGGACGCAAAACACGCAGTTCGCGCACGACGGACAGTCCGTCGCCGTCAGGCATGTAAATATCGCTGATAACCGCGTCGAACGATTGCGCTGTGGCTGCCGCAATCGCTTCGCGTCCGCTTTTGGCCAGACTGACGCGAAATCCGTTCAGCGACAAAGCAGTTTCCAAAGTGGTGCGAATCAGACGGTCATCATCGGCCACTAAAATGTTTGGCTGGGAATTCAACGATATTGCCATGGTGTTTTCTGCGCTTGAATTCGATGGGCAATCTCAAGGTAAAGACCGACCCGGAACCAGACTCACTTTCCACCATGACGCGACCGTCATGCAACTCCGCAATTTCGCGCACCAGCGCCAGTCCTAATCCTGTGCCCGGAGCATCGGCGTCTTCGACGCGAGGCACGCGATAAAACTTCTCGAAAATGCGCGACAGCAAAGCCGGTGGAATTCCATATCCGCGGTCGGCGACGGAAATGAACAGCGATTTGTCGTCGGTGTCGGCTGAAATGACGACTTCGGTATTTGCAGGGCTGTATTTGATCGCATTGGCCACCAGATTGGTCAACGCGCGAGACAGCAAATCTTCATCAACAAAAATCACCGGCAGGTCTTCGGCCAGACGCCGGGTCAATTTGATGCCGCGCTGAGCCGCCACCGGGTCGAGCAGCAACAGGGTCTGTTCAACCAGCGCCGCCGGTTGAACCGTGTTTGGCATCAACGGTCGCGCGCCTGATTCCAGCCGCGACAAATCCAGATACTCATCAATCATGCGCGACAACCGTTCGGCGGCTTCGTTGATTGTCTGGTGCATTTCACGGCGACGTTCGCCGGTGGCGTCGAACTGCAACAAGATTTCGCTCATGCCTTTGATGGCGGTCAGCGGAGTTCGCATTTCATGCGTGACCAGCGCCAGCACGTCGTTTTTCATTTGCAGCAATTCGCGCTCTTTGGTGATGTCGTACAACGTGGCCACAATGCCCAGCGGCAAATTGCCGTCGGCGGCAAAAACGGCATTCATTCGCAGAGCATACGTTCGCGGCTGGATTTCGCCGATGACGATTTCGCGTTCGACGGATTGTCGGTCGTTTAACAAACGCGACAGGCTTTGGTCGGCCAAACCGGATGCAACCATTTCATCGGCGGATGGCGACCCGAACTCGACGGCTTTCAAACAGGCAAACAGGTTTTGCCCGATAACGCCCTGCCCTGTCATTCGTAAAATCTGCGAAGCTCGCGGATTGGCAAACACGATGCGACCGGCGGTGTCGGCAATCAATAAACTGTCTTCAATCGAACGCAGCGCGCTGTCCACAAACTGCGAACGCGCCATCAATTGCCGCTGCAATTTTTCCAGCGCACGCATTTTTCGGCTGGTTCCGCTCAGCCAAAATTGTTTGGTGGAACCGGTCGCAGCTTCATCGCCGAAGTTCATCGCCGTCGGAGAAAGTTTCCCGCTTTCCTGAATCAGTTCGGCAAAACGTTCGTTCAGATTCGCGCTCAGCGACATCGCGCGGCGAAACAGCGTCAACGGAATCGCCACAACCGCCGAGACGATTGCCGGAACCAGCGGCGGCAGCACCAATCCATAAGCGAACATCGCAAACGCGGCCAGCAAAATCCCGGCCAACAAAATGCCGACGAAAAACAGATGCGGCATCATCGAAAGGCTTTCGCGCGGAGCCAAAATCCAAAACACGATTGCGGCGGCAATCAACGCGGCAACCAGCGCCGCCAGCCAGCCGGGAGTTTCCACATAAAATCGTTCGCGCAAAATCGTCGTCACGGCATTGGCCAGCACTTCGACGCCCGGCATCATCTGACCGTTCTGAGCGCCATCCTTGTTTTCGTAACGCGAAAACGGCGACGCCACACGGTCGCCCATCGCAGAGGCGGTCGCTCCGACAAGCACGTATTTGCCGCGTAAATCATCCGCAGTGACCCGGCCATCCATCAGATCGGCCAAACTGAACGTACGCGCGGCGAATGTTCCCGCCGGGCCAATGAAATCAATCGGCATTCGATTGGCGCGAACCGTTTCAAATTGTGTGCTGTTGGGTTGTGTCGTGACAAAAACGGATTGTGAATCCGTCACGACGGGAATGGTGCGAGCGGCGATTCGGACTGCGCCGGGGACTTCATGAATTTCCTCCGGCCTGGCTCCATCGGCCACGCGAATGAGTTCTGCCGCCAACGACCAATACGTGCGACCGCCGTCGTCGGCTTCGCGCAAAAGCAGCGCACGAGCAACGCCGTCGTTGTCCGTGGCGACATTGCCATGACCTACGGCTGCGGCGACTTGTTCAATGTCCGGCAGCGGGCGCAGCCATTCGGCGCGGTTTGCGCCAATGCTGACCAGTTGAGCGGCGACGACGACTTTGCCGGAATTTTTGATTGCCTGCGCCAATGCAACATCGTCGTTTTCGTTGGTGGCTTCGCTGTACAGAACGCTCAAGCCGATGACTTTTGGATTCGCCGCCGAGATTTTCTCCAACGCCTGAGCCGTCAACGCGCGCGACCACGGAAAGCGTCCGAATCGCGCAATGCTGGCATCGTCAATCGCCAGAATGACAATTTGATCCGGCGGCGGCATCGTTCCGCGCATACGCATCAACACATCCTGCAAGTACCGGCTCAGTCCGGGCGCACGCCAATCCACGACCACGGCGATAAACGTCGAAACCAGAATGATCGCCAGCAGCCATTTGAGCGAACGGCCAGGTTGTGGAATCAAGCTTTTCATTAGCCCGTAGTTGCGGCACGAAAGGATGCCATCCGGTCGCTTCGCGGAACACATAACCCCTTATAGCGATTTTCAGGTGGGTGCGACTTCTTGAGTTGGTGAGACAGGTGCTGAACCTGCCCCGTGCCCACAAACAAAGAAGGCGATGCCTTCCTCCGCGTAGAAGGCATCGCCGGCCAAGCCGGAACGTTATCTTACGACGAACGTTGCCGACAAGGTATTACTGGATGAAGACCGTCACTGAATTTGCCTGCTTCAAATTATTCAGTACGTCTCGCACCCGAATTGTCACAATCGTGTTTGGATTGGAAACCGCAGCATCGGGAATCTGCACGTTAATCTGTTCCAGTCCGACATAACCCGGCGCAATTCCGGCATACACAACCGGCGCGCTGACATCGCCCAATGTCGCTTCGACCCGTTCCGCAACGCCGTTGGTTTCATTGCCGTCGCTGTTTGGCGCGTATCGCAAACCGGAGCCAAACAAAATCAAATACAGTTGTTCATCAGGACGGCGAATGATCGGAGCAGGAACCAGCTTGCTTTGCGTCACATCAAACTGCACCAGCGATTCGTATACTTGTTCGCCGTTGGCTTTGATTCGCAACAACAAACCGGCAGGGGGGCCTTGCCCCGAAGCATCCGCCGTGAACAAACTCGGCGCCACGTTTGAAACGATAATCGTTCCCTGAGAAACAATCTGGTCTTGACTGGTCACTACCACATTGGCCAATCCCGAAGGCACATCCGCCGGAATCAGGTAATTGATCTGATTCGGCGAAACGAAAAACAGCCTGGCCTGTCGTCCGTCAATCAACACGCTGACATTCCACAGATTCAGCGGCAGCGGTTGAGAAAGAGCGATGGTCGTTCCCGAAGCCAGATTGTTACCGAAAGCAGAGACTATGGATTCGGCAGAATTTTCTTCGCGGTAACTGGCCGCGCTGACCGTCGCCACCGAATCGAAACTTGTGAATGCGCCATTGCCCGGCCCCTGCTTGGCTTCGATTCGAGCGGCATTGATTGAACCGTCGGCAGCCGTCGAACCGAAAACTTCGCCAAAAGCTCCAAGTGCGATCTGGTCGTATTTGCGTTCGATGCCGGTCGCCGCCGTAACGTGAACCGTTTTGCCTGCGATTCGCCAATCACCAATCAGATTGACAGTCGCCGGCAGCATTTCGACCTTGCCGTACAAAACTCCGTTGGGCTGGGAACCTGCGCTGCTTTTCAAAACGATGCGAGTCGCATCAATCGAAGTGTCGGCTTGAACGATGCCTTTCACTTCGACGCGAGCGCCAACGGCAATTCCAAGATCGGCGCGTTCGAACACCGTCATCGCGGTGATGTTGATTCTGCGTCCGCTGACCGTCCAGACCGCCAACTGTTTGTTCTGTTGCACCAGCGATTCAATCGTTCCGTAAAACTCCGCAAACCTGCCAACCATCGAAACGTTGTCGCCGAATCGGGTTTCGATTTCCAGCGCGTCCATCGAACCGTTTTGCCGAACCAAACTTCGCACCTGCACAGTTACTCCGACACCGATCAGCCCCTGTTCCTGCCTGATGCGAGTGGCATTGGTGACGTTGATTTTGCGTCCGCTGATTGCCCATTCGCCCAATCGGTTCAGGCTGCCGGACAGGTTTTCAATCGTGCCGGTGAAATCAAACGGCCCGCCGCCCGGTTCGGCTTTGGTTTCGACCAATTCGGCGTCAACCGAACCATCCGGCAATTGAATGCCTTCGATTTCAACCCGCACGCCAATTGCCAGCGGAACTTCGTGCTGTTCGATGACAGTCAGCATTCCGACGTGAACCGTGCGCCCGGCCACGTTCCAATCGCCGATGCGCCCTGCGGTGGACGGTAATTTTTCTATGTTGCCAAAGAACTTTGTCGCGGCTCCACCGCCGGGATTGAATTTGGATTCAATCTCTTTGCCGATGACGGAGTTGTTGTTTTGCTTACAACCTTCGACCCGGACAAACTTTCCGACGACGAATTGCCCGTCGGTTGGTTTCAGTTGAGTGCCGGATGTGACGCGAACAATCCGCCCGGCGACTTTCCAATCGCCAACCAAACCTGCTGCGTTCGGCAACGTTTGAATGATTCCGGTAAATTCAAAATCGCCCGATCCGGGAGCTTGAAAACGACCTCCGGTTTGAGCGAAGTTCGTGATTGCCAGAAAACAAAAAGTCAGGGCGATGAAGCTCCCACCGAATTTCGACTGCAAGAAAATGGCACGCACGTCGTAAGCCTCCAAAAACTCAAAGACGCGGGCACAATCGGTCTTACAGAAAGTCGGACAGAAAGTCGGACAGAAAATCGGAATGGGGAAGAAGCCGCTTGAATGGTTATTCTTCGCCATTAAGCGACGCTCTTGTTCGGCAATCGGCATTCCACGCTGTGACCTGAGCCGCGTGCATAGTAAGTCGTTGAAAATCAATGGCAGGACAGTTGAGACAACATTTGCGCCATTTGCCGCCGTGACAACCGGTCGCGTGCATTTAGTTGAAACGTGACTTGTTGTCCGAACAGAAGCAGTGCAAAGGCTCGAAAATTCAAAAGGCGCAAAGTCGGTTTTAGCGAAAATTTTCCACCAAAATCAGATCGCTTTCGTTGCGGTCAATTTGCGACCAGGAGATTTTGCGGCCATCGGGAGAAACGGCGAAATCGGCGAACGTCCATTTTTCCAGCGTCGCAAGCAGAGAAATTTGTTCCGAAGCGAAACGAAACAATTCCAACGTTGGGCGCGGTTTGCTGGTTGGATTGATGAAGTAAATGCCTTGTTCGCCAATCGCCCAATTGCCCGTGCGGCCTTGCGGCAGAATCAATTTTTTTTCGCCTCCGGCGGTTGGTTTGCGCCAGATGCCCGGTTCGTCAGGCTTTTGGGAAAAATACAAATACTTCCCGTCAGGCGATTCCGCCGAGTGGCGTCCGCCCCTTTGAGTCACTTGCACGGCAGCGCCGCCTGCGGCAGGGATTTTCCAGATTTGCTCGCTGTCCTGACGCGCCAAACAGAAATAAATCCATTGCCCGTCGCGCGACCAAAATGGTTCGGATTCGTTGGCGCTGTCCGTCGTCAGTCGGCGCGGAGTCCCGCCAGTTATGCCAACGACGTAAATATCCCGCTGGTCGTTTTCGGCAGTACAATCAAAGGCAATGTGTTTTCCGTCCGGTGAAAATTTCGGGCTGCCAACATACGGGCCGTTGAAGCGTGTCAATTGCACAAGATTATGCCCGGCGCTGTCGCTGAGCCAGATTTCGCGCCAGCCGGAGCGCGTGGAAACAAATGCGATATGTTTGCCGTCCGGCGAAAACTCCGGTTGCATTTCCAGCCGGGTCGAAACAATCAGCGGGGCTGGCGCATTGGGCGGCGATTGAGAATCCGAAACCTCAAGTTGCCAGATGTTTGAATCGCGGATGTTTTGCACGTAAGCCAGCCGTTTCCCGTCCTGCGAGATGGCCAGATTGCCGACTTGTTCGCCGCCGGGCGTCAAGGCCTGCGGAGTTCCGCCCGTTGCCGCCAGCTTCCACAACGTGGAATTGCCAGCACGGGCAGAAGAAAAAATCAGATCGTTTCCCTGCGCCAACCAGGCCAATCCGAAAATGCGGCGGTTCTCAAACGTCAATTGGCGCAGTTGCCCTCCGCTGGCGGGCATGACGAAAATTTCATCCAGCCCACGAACAAACGCCAGCGTTTGGCCGTCAGGCGAAAACACCGGCATGCGGTCGTCTTCGGCTGAATCGGTGAGCTGCTGTCTTTGCTGCGTGTCGAAATCGTAACGATACAGGTGCAACTGCGTTTCAGCTTGATCCGTTCTGCCTGCAAACACCAGGAACTTGCTGTCAGGCGACCAGGCCAAACGCCCAGCCGGAACTGCTGTCCCGGCAGACCAGATGCCTGTTACCAATTCGCGCTCCGGCCCGCCCAAAGTCGGAACCAGATAAATTCCCGCTTTGCCGTCCTCAAAAATGCGAACGAATGCCAGAAAGCGGCTATCGGGCGACCACACAGGGCTGATGTCCGCAGCCGTATTGGTGGTCAATCGCAGCGGAGTTTCCGCATCCAGCAATTTGACGTAAATGTCGCTGTTCTTTCCGTCCTGTCCGTCCCAGCTAAAAGCCAGCATTTTGTCGTCAGGCGAAAACGCTGGGTAATTTTCTCGGTTCTGAAAGCTGGTAAATGGAATGATTTTCGGCGGCGCGTCTGTGCCTGATTGAGTTTTGAGAAACCGATAGCCCGCAACAGCTACGCCAACGACGGCAATCAGCAATCCGGCCAGCAAAATCCATTTGTGCGGTTTGAAGACTGGCTTATCGGCCTTCATCTCGTTTTCCGGCAGTTCGGGCGGAAAGTACGTCTCTACGTTGTGCGTTAAGTTGGAAAACGGTTGCTGTGATTCGAGCGCAGCCGATTGTTGAAAGCCCGGATCGCGCTGAAAGGATAGCGATTCAGTCAGGTCATGTGACAAAGCCGGCGACAAAACCGGAGCAGCAGACTCACTCAAAGGAGTTTCAACGGTTACTTGCCCGGAAAATCTGTAGCCGAATTTCGGCAACGTCTCGATGAATTTTGGCTGGCCGCTGTCTTCGCCCAGAGCTTTTCGCAGCATGGAAATATGACGGCTCAGGTTTTCTTCACTGACAAAACTATCCGGCCAGACTTTGTTCAACAGTTCGTCTTTGCTGATGGCTCGTCCGTGATTTTCCAACAGGAAGATCAGCAAATCGAAAAGCTTCGGCGTCAACGAAACGGATTCTCTGCCACGTTTCAATTGGCGGTCAGCTACGTTCAACCGAAACTCTCCGAATTCATAAACCGGCTTAAAATCAAGCTGCATAAAGCTTTCCAGACTTTTTCCAGACTTTTTCCAGACTCTTTCAGGACTTTCCACCGGCAATTCAGCGAGGATCGCGGTGCGGTCAAGTTCAAACTAAATTTTGAAGAGGAGATCGCCCGGCATTATGGATTTGCCGGGCAGGTCAGTCAAAGTTTGCCCAAATGAACCGGGCCAGTTCCCCAAACTAAGGAGAAACAAGCATGTCACCTATTCGCAACTTGATGCTGATTACTCTGATCGTACTCAGCGGAATCCTGCTGAGTCTGAATTCCCCAGCCGTTTCATCGGCCAGCCCGGCTTTTGATACTCAAGCAACCTTCACCGTGACCAATGCCGATGACGGCGGAACTGGTTCACTGCGTAATGCGCTGGGACTAGCCAATATCTCTGGCGGAGCTGATACCATCGTTTTCGATTCGGCTTTCTTCAACACGCCGCGCACTATCAATCTGACCGGCGAGTTGCCAGGCATTAATGGCCCGCTGACGATCACCGGCCCAGGCGCACACTTGGTCAACATCCGCCGCAACACAGGCGGCAACTATCGCATCTTCACCATCAGCAGCGGCGTGACGGCGACGATCAGCGGCTTGACGATCAGCAACGGGAACGCTGGCACGGGCGACGGCGGCGGCATTTTGAACGACGGCACGCTGACCATTACCAATTGCCACATCACAGGCAACACCGCAGTGGGCGGTGGCGGCATCAGCAATACGCTCGGCAATTTACTGACTTTGACGCAAAGTACCGTTTCGAATAACACGGCTACGGGCAGTTCCACAGGCGGAGGCATTGCCAGTTTTGGCGGAACAACGATTGCCAATTCGACCATCAGCGGAAACATTGCGACCGGCAGCGGCGGCGGCAATGGCGGCGGCCTCAGGTTATCAAGCGCCGGAGCCACCATCACCAGCAGCACGATTACCAACAACTCCGCCGCTGGCGCAAACAGTGCTGGCGGATTGCGTGACAACCTGGCGCCGGTAAACATCCGCAACAGCATCCTTGCCGGAAACGTCAGCAATACGACCGTGCCAGATGTTTCTTTTGCCGGTGGCGGCGACCTGCAATCGGGCGGGTATAACCTGATTGGCAATCGCGGCACGCTGACTTTCAGCGGCACGAACGATCAGAGCGGAACCGCTGCGGCTCCGCTCAATCCGCAACTGGCTTCGCTGAGAATTTTTGGCGGCACGACTCCGGTGCATGCGCTGTCTCTGACCAGCCCGGCCTTTGACAAAGGCGCTGTGGATTCGGCGATTGCCACCGATCAACGCGGATTCAACCGTCGCGCAGACATTTCCAGCATCCCAAATGCGCCCAACACCGGCGACGCCAGCGACATTGGCGCAGTCGAAATGCAGACCGTTTTTGTCACCAACACGAACGACAGCGGATCGGGCAGTTTGCGCCAGTTGATTCTGGGTGCGCCTGCCGGATCGGACATCATGTTCGATCCCACAGTTTTCAACGTCGTGCGCACGATCACGTTGACCAGCGGCGAAATGGCTTTCAGCAAGAACCTGACCGTCAGCGGCCCCGGCGCAAACCTGTTGACGGTTTCGGGCAATAACGCCAGCCGCGTTTTCAACATTTCAGGCAGCGGATTGAACGTCGCCATCAGCGGCTTGACGATCAGCAACGGCAAAGGAGGCGCTGGCGGCGGAGTCATTGTCGCCAACTCGATAGGAACATTCGCGGATTGCGCTTTCACCAACAACACGGCGGTGGGGAACGAAGGCGGTGCGGTTCAGCTTGCGAATGCTGGCGGGACGTTCACAGGTTGCACCTTCAGCGGCAACACGGCGGGCGGTAATCGTGGCGGCGCGGTTTCTGTGGAAAATTCCAGCGCGGCATTCACCAATTGCACGGTCAGCGGCAATAAGGCGAATTTTGGCGCTGGCATCGCCCTGTTCAACATCAGCGGCAACCGGACGCTTTCGATCACCAATTGCACGATCACCGGCAATACCAGCTTCGGCAACAACACCAGCGGTTTGCTGGTTGAAGTCGCGGCTGGCCTGACGACGACAGCAACCATTCGCAATTCGATCGTCGCCAACAACAGCGGCACAGATAACGTCAGAGGCTTGCTCGGTGGCGCAATCAGTCCTGCCACTCTTGTTTCGCAGGGCTACAATCTGACTAGCGACAACTCCACCACGTTTCTGAATCAGGCGACGGACATCACCAACGCCAATCCGCGACTCGGCGCGTTGCAAAACAACGGCGGCGCGACTCCGACGCATGCGCTGCTGCCGAACAGTCCGGCGATTGATAAAGGCAGCGCCATCCCCGGCCTGACGACTGACCAGCGCAGACGAACTCGCCCCTTCGATGTCGCTGGCATTGCGGCAGCCAGCGGTGGCGACAACTCCGACATCGGCGCGGTCGAAACCCAGGTGAGCATCGTCCGCAACGACGAAATCGTCGCCGTGCCTGGCAGTTTGCGCCAGGTTATCGCGGACGCGCCTGCCGGCGCCGATATTCTGTTCGATCCGGCATTTTTCAATGTCCCGCGCAGCATCTTCGTGTCCGGCGGAGAAATCCTGATCAACAAAAATCTGACGATCATCGGCCCAGGCGCAAACCTGTTGACTCTTTCCGGCTCAAACCTGAACCGCGTCTTTGCGATCCCCGCTGGCAACACGGTGAACCTGAGCGGCTTGACCATCAGCAACGGAAAGGCAACAGCCGATGGCGGCGGGATTGTCAGTGCGGGGAATCTGACGATGACCAACTGCAACATCGTCAATAACACATCCGGTAATAATTTTGGCGGTGGCGGGGTAAGTGTTTTGGGAGCGACTGTGACGTTTACCGAGTGCAATTTCAGTGGAAATAAACAGAATGCGATTCTACTGACCAGTTCCAGCGGAACGATCACCAACTGCACTTTCAATGGTAATACGACATTGTTTGGTGGCGGCGCGGTTAACTTGATCAGCTCCAGCAGCGTGGCGATCACAGGATGCACGATGAACGGCAATACAGCGAGTATTCAGGGTGGCGCTGTTTCGCTGGGTAATTCCAGTGGGACGATTACCAATTGCACCATCAGCGGCAATACATCACCCAATGGCGGTGGCATTGCCATCAATGCTACGACTGGCACCGCAACGCTGGCGATCACGAGTTGCACCGTGGCCAATAACATCGGCACGACTAATGGTGGCATTTTCATTGAGTCTTCAGGGGCAGGAACGAATGTCGCAGTGACAGTTCGCAACACCATTGTGGCCAACAACGGAGTCAACATTGGCGGAACAGTAGCGCCTGGAGCTTTCGGCACGATTACGTCATTGGGCTACAACCTGACCAACGACCTGACCAATGCGTCCCTGAATCAACCAACTGACGTCGTCAATGCCAATCCGCTGCTTGCCCCGCTGCAAAACAACGGCGGGCTGACGCAAACGCATGCCTTGTTGCCGGGCAGCCCTGCCGTTGATAAAGGTTCGAGTTCCGGTGCGCTGACCGATCAACGCGGCGTTCCTCGCCCGATTGACGATGCAGTCGTCAACAACGCCACAGGCGGAGACGGCGCGGACATCGGCGCGTTTGAACGCACTTCGCCGGTGGTGGTTTCGGCGGCGAGTTTCAAACGCGGGACTCAGGCGCAGGAAAGCATCGTGGCAATGTTCGGCGAATTCCTGACCAACAACATTGCTGTGGGCAATTCGGTTCCACTGCCAACAACGCTGGATAGCACTTCGCTGACGGTGTTGGACGCACAAAACCAATCGCGCGAAGCGCCGCTGTTTTTCGTCTCGCCCGGACAGATCAACTTCCTGATTCCGACGGGCACGGCGGTCGGAGATGTTTCGATCTTTGTCCGACGCAACGGCGTGCCCATTGCTTCGACAAAACTTCCAATTGCCGCCGTCGAACCTTCGCTGTTCACGGCCAACGCCAGCGGAACGGGCATTCCGGCTGCTGTGATCTTCCGGGTGCGTAACGGCGTCGTCACCAACGAAGCCGTCACGTCTGCCGCGATTGATATAGGGCCGGAAGGCGATGTTTTGGTGCTGGTGTTGTACGGCGGAGGCATTCGCAAACGCAGCAATCTTTCCGCTGTGACGATGAAAATTGGCGGCGTCACCGTCGGAGCCGATTACGCAGGCGAAGCGCCCGGCTTTATCGGCCTGGATCAGATAAACACTGCTGTTCTGCCACGCAGTCTGGCCGGAAAAGGTCTGGTCAATCTGGAATTGAGCGTGGACGGAAAACCTGCCAACGTCGTTCAACTCAATTTCAAGTAACAGATTTGAGCTGCGGAAAGCGGCGGTCTTCGCGTCTCTGCGATGAAGGAGGCTAGCGGAACAACAGCATTACTTTTTCATGACCACCGCAAATTTCTTTTGGACGCAGCCAATCGCAAATCGCTCCTGCCTGTAGTTCATTTTTCCGGCGCGACGGTCGCTCCGCTGATTTTGAAAACGAAAGCGTGTTGGCAAGGAGCTTGATCCGGCCCCAAATCGGGCGTGGTGATCGTCAGCGTGCCGTTCTTCAACAAAGTTTTTAGCGCGCCGGGCACTCCAAGCATTTCGACTTTGGCGTTGGCCGGAGCTTTGATGTTTTGCAGCGTGAGCTGCTTGCCCGGCCAGCCAGAAGTAATGGCGTACAGCGCATCAGGCTTTTGCGTGAAGAAAACTTGCTTCACCGCGATGCCGTCTTTCGGGCGTTGGCCGAGTTGATCCATCAACTTGTACTTCACCATGAATTCGCCGTATTGCTGATCCGGGCGTTTGCCTTCACTCCATTGAGCGGAGCGTCCGGCGGTGCGAGTGCCGTAAATCGCTTCGCCGTTGACGCGCAACCAATCGCCGATTTCCAGCAGCCGCTGTTCCATAATCGGCGGAATCGTTCCGTCGCCGTTCGGGCCTATGTCCAACAACAGGTTTCCGCCTCGGCTGACAAGATCAATCAGCGTAAAGATGAATTCGCGTCCGGTTTTGTAATCGTCAATGCGTTCGGCTCGATTGACGCCGTACGAATGCGCCATGCCTCGACTTTCTTCCCACGGATGCGAACCGTCTTTCAAACCGGCTGCGTATTCCGTCGTCCAGTATCCGCCGTGTTTGTGCCGAGTCTCTTTGCCCCAACGGTCGTTGATGACGACTTCGTCTTTGTTAGCGGTCTCGTTGAACAGCCACGCCAGCAATTCTTCGCTCTGCCAATCTTTGGACGGCATGTCCCATTCGCCGTCACTGAAGATGATCGAAGGTTGATAGCGCGTGACGACATCTTTGAATTGCGGAGTCATGTGTTCGCGGACGTAACGCGCGCGGTCTGTTTTCCACAGCGGGTTGTACCATTCGTAAAGCGAATAATAGAACCCGAACTTCAAACCTTCGGCGCGCGTGGCGTTGGCCAGTTCGCCCAGCAAATCGCGTTTCGATCCAACCTCAACCGAATTCCAGGGACGCCCCCAGGTTCGGCTGGCTTCGGCGCTTGGCCACAGCGCATAACCTTCGTGGTGTTTTGAAGTCAGCACGACGTATTTGATTCCGCCGCGTTTGAAAACATCCGCCCACTGTTTCGGGTTGTAGAGTTCGGCTTTGAACATCGGCGCGAAGTCCATGTAATCGAAGCCATAATTTTTCTGGTGAAACTCTCGCCACGGAGCGAACTTGGCCTGGTTGCCAGCGATACGGTTCCAATACCATTCGGCGTATTCGCCAACCTGGCCGTAACCCGGAACCGCGTACACTCCCCAATGAATGAACACGCCGAATTTGGCGTCCAGAAACCACTGCGGCGTCGGACGCTGATCCAGCGATTCCCAATTCGGTTCGTATCGTTTGTTCTGCGCGTTGACGGTGGCAATCGCCAGCGTCGCCAAAACCAGAACGCAAATCAGTCGTTTGACTATGTTGTTCATCTTGTCCTCCAACTATTGTCGAATTTCACTTCTTTGTGCGGCAGACCGGCGCAAAACAAACGTCAGGTCGTTGTACAAATAATCTTTGCCATAACTGGCTGCGCCGCCTGTGACGATCAACTTTCCGTTGACGACCTCCGCCGCTCCCCAACTTAACGGGCGAGGCAATTTCGGCCCTTGTCGCCAGATTTTTGTCTTTGGCGAATAGATCAGCGTTTGATCTTCGCCAGCGGTATCGCGTCCGCCCAGCATCCAGATTTCTCCGCGATAAGCCGTCATCTGACACGAACGCGGTTTGAATTGTGCGTCCACTTCCCAACGCTTCGTCGCCGTGTCGTAAATCGCCAAGCCGCGATCTCGAACGGCGACATACAACTTGCCATCAAGCGTCGCACCGGCCAGCGGCCCTTGAATCAATTCGCTGGCGGGTTCTTGTCGCCAAACGGTTTCGCCAACGCCAATGCTTTCCATCTGACCGGCCAGCCGTCTTGTGTTCCCATCGCGGTCGCGTTCGTTGCCCATCACGTAAAGCCTGCCGTTCGCCGCCAAAGCCATGGGCATCGGACGCGCAATCGTGTTCGGAACGCCTTCGGTCATCTTGCCCGTGCGCGGGTCGTAAAGTTGCACAGTCGTGATGGCGTGGCGAGTGCCGTCGGCTTCGATCACGTCTCCGCCGATGATCCAGATTTTGCCCGCGAAGTTGGCTGTCGCACAATAAATCCGTCCGCGTCCGAACCTGCCTGCCACGCGCCATTGCCAGCGCGCGGTGTCCAGTTCCCACAACTCATCAAACGGAAACGAGCGCGTAGGGAATCCCCATTCGGCGGTCAGCCCTCCGGCGACGTAAAACTTGTTGCCCAACACCGCCGCCGTCAGATCGTGATTGCTGGCTGGCATTCTCGCTACGATTTGCCAATCTTTCTGAACCGCCACAGTCGTCGGAGCAAACGCCATTTCGCGCGCGCCTTCCTGCGGCTTGCGAGGATCAAAACGAACAGTGCGCGTTTTCGCCGTCAACCAGACGAAGCCGATTTCATCCGCGCGAATCGCGCTCCAACTTCCCTGCTCTGCCCCGACGATGTTCGGCTCGACCCACGCGGTCGGCGCTTGGGCGGGCAAAACCAGCAACTTCCGTTGGCCGTTTCCAGACGGAGCCAACGTCCAAAAATTCGCGCAAGTGTCACGCACAGCAGCCAGCGAACCGGCAGGCGGTGCGGTGAATGGCTTGAGTTGGTCGCCAAAAAAAGAAACCACGGGGATCACGGGGTTTGCTTTGGCAGACAACAATCTGTTTCCAACGTTTTCCCCGTGCTCCTCGTGGTTGATGCCGGTTTTAGACGAATGCAACACTGCTTGCGATTGAATCAACAAACTCCCAAGACTAAACAAAACCAGCAACCCAATCGTGCGTTTCATTTCTTCAGCCTCGTTTCAGTTTTTTGGCTTCGCCGCGCGAAACCCAGCCATAAGCCGCCAGCGAATTTTTCCAGAAGTATTTTTCGGCAGCCGACTTCCCTTTCGCGCCGAAGTAATCCGCGACGATTTTATGCAACGTGGCGTAAGGCGCGACACGATTGCTGACCGGCCAGTTGCTGCCGAACACCACGCGATCTGCGCCGAACAAATCCCACAACACGTCCAGCGCAGGGCGATATGCCGCCGGGTCTTCAATCACTTTGCCATCCACGCGACGCACGACGTTGGAAACTTTGGCAAAGACCTGCGGCAGCGCGGCGACTTCGGCCAGCGCGATTCGCATCGTTGCCGGAGATTTATCCCAAACCTCGAACGGCAAATGGTCAATCACCACGCGCAGCTTTGGCGCAAGCTTCGTGACGCGCGCAACGTTCGGCAACAAACCGATTCCGCCGACGACATCCAGCGTCAAAGCGCGTTCGCCCAATCGCTGCACATCGCGTTCAAACGCCGTTTGCCCCAAACCTTCGGCCAGAACCTTTTCGCCCACGCGCAAACCGCGAAAGATCGGGTTGGCGGCGAACCGCTGTAACTGCGCGGCGAATTCCGGCTGGCCGAGCTTCAAATTGCCTATGAAACCGACGATGAACGGATTGTCTTTGGCCAAATCCAAAATCCACTGGTTGTCTTCGACCCACGGACTGGCTTCGACAACGACCGTGCCGACAACTTGAAGCGGTTTGGTCAAAGCCTGAAAGTCGCGCGGGTAATGCGGCTTGTACAAAACAGGTTCGCTGGGCGGAGGCCACGGCACGCCAGCTTTGCGCGTGGGATCGTAAAAATGCGTGTGCGTGTCAATCGCTGGAACCGGCGGTTGGATGGTTGATGCTGCGTCAGCGCCGTTTAGAGAAATCGCAGTGGCTGCCAGCGCGGTTTGATGTAAAAAAGCCCGTCGAGTTGTTTTCATAACCGATATGACTCAGTTCCTGAGTTCCACAAAAGCCAAACCGCCGAAAGAGCCAGCTTCGATCTTTCGGCGGTTTGGGAAATTGAACGTGTCGGTTAATTCGATGCTTTTTTCGCATCGGCGTCGTCAATCACGACTTCGACGCGGCGGTTTTGTTGGCGACCGGCGGCGGTGTCGTTGGTGGCAATCGGTTTGGTTTTGCCGAAACCTCGCACGCCTTTGATTTTTTCCGCCTTGACGCCGGCTTCAGCCAGATAATTGCTAACGGCTTCGGCGCGGTTTTGCGAAAGTTTGTTATTCAATTCGTCAGAGCCGACTGAATCGGTGTGGCCTTCGATTTCCAAAGTCAACGCGCCGGGATAACCCAACAGGATTCCGGCCAGCTTGCTGAGTTTTTCGCGCGCCGCCGGTTTCAGCGTAGCCTTGCCGGTGTCGAACAACACATCGCCCAAGTTGACGATGTAACCGCGAGTTTCGCGTTTGGTGTCCAGAATTTCAGACAGCGAAACGTACAGCTTTTGATACGCGGCATCGCGTTCGCGTTTGGCTTCTTCGGCGGCTTTGTTCGCCTTTTCAGTTTCAGCGCGAGCGGCGGCTTTTTCAGCTTCGGCGCGTCGAGTCGCTTCTTCGGCGGCGGCTTTTTCAGCCGAAGCGCGACGAACGGATTCTTCGGCAGCGCGGCGTTCGTTTTCGGCTCTCAACCGAACGGCTTCAGCTTCGCGCGAAGCGGCTTCGCGGCGATTGCGCTCTTCGGCGGCGGCGCGTTCGGCTTTTTCAGCTTCCATCTTTGCACGTTCGGCTTCGGCGCGAGCCTTTTCGGCTTCCAAACGAGTTCGATTGGCTTCGGCCATTGCGCGTTCGGCTTCGGCTTTGGCTTCGGCCAGACGGCGCAAACGCTCTTGGCGCTCGTTTTCGATGCGAGCCTGCTCTTCGCGTTCGGTCGCCAGATCGCGTGCGACTTGCGCCAATCGCATCACGTCACGAGCCTGACCGCTGAACTTGGTTTCATCTTTCAGGTTGCGCGGCCAGACCTGTTCCAACGTGTTCAACTTGGCTTCGGCCTGTTTCCATTCCGTTCCGGCGTATTCCTTCGCACCGGCTTTGCGCGCAACGTCCATCGAACGTCGAGCGCCCAAAATCAGACGCGGCGTGGTGTAATCGGCTTTCAGCGAATCGTTGTCGCTGGCTTCGTACAAATTGCCTTTGTCGGCTTTGTATTCGGCCTGAACGGTTTGCACACCGGCAGTCGCGTTTTTCGGCAGCGAAGTTTCGGCGACAACTTTCGGCGAAGGGAATTTGACCGCGCTATGCGGTTCGGCGGTGATAATCAGCCCGAAGGTTTGCGCCGTGCTCAGCGCCTGCAATTCGGCGGCGTATCCGCTGGGCATTTCGGTCAGATTGTCGGCCTGGCCTTCGGGCGTGACCGCCCACACCACGTATGTCGTGTAAAACACCCCGTAAGTTTGCGGGTTGTCCAGATTTTGGACTTTGATGCGAATGCGCGCTTCGTTCTTTTTGTATTCGACATCGGCTTTGCCCAGCACGCGCGGAGCCAGCGAAGTTCCATTCACATTGACGGTCGTCTTTTTGTTTTCGACGTAGCGCACGGCCAACGTGGTGCGTTTGGCAAAAACGTCTTCCGGCGTTTGCGCCATCACACCGACGGCAATCGCCGCCATCAACATCAAAGAACAAACCAATGAACAAACAAATTTCTTCATAACCATTCCTCCTGTTCAATTAAACATGTTCAGAAACCGCGCTAAGTAACGGTCGCGGTCATGATCCGAAAACTCTTTGCCGCGTGCTGAGCGCGGCCAGCTTCATCAGGGATTGATTGCGAGAGAGCAATTTCACCAGCGCATTCCTGGCCGCCGGTTTGAACGCCAGACTTCTCAGCAACGAAGTCGCGCGATACCGCCAACCGAATTGCGCGCGATGCAATTGATCGTAACGACTGGCAATCGGTTCAACGTCGCAGACATTTTCGGCAAAGGCTTGATTGACGACGTTGGCCGCCATTTCGCCGCCGGTCAACGCCAGCAACATACCGCTGCCTGTGAACGGGTCAATAAACGCCGCCGCATCGCCGATGGTCAAAACTCCTGTCATCGTTTGGCGGCGACCATAAATCACCGGCCCGGTTCCCAGCCATTCGCCGTCAAAGGTCGCGTGGCGCAATCGGTGAAGCGCCGCCGCGTTCGACCGCAACGTCAGATCAAGCAATCGCTGCCGGTCGCCTTTGGCTGCTTTCAACGTCGCTTCGGTCGTCAAAAAACAAAGATTGACGCGGTCGCCTTCGATTTCCGACAATCCGCCGTATCCGTCGCGGAAAAAAAACAGTTCACCCAATTCGTCTAGTCCTTCCACGCCGCGCAGATGCACTTTGCAACCGAACACGCGCGAACCGGCAAACCGCGAAACCGGCTGGCGCACCTGCGAAGCAAACACACCGTTGCGCCCGGAAGCATCAATCACCAAGTTCGCGGCAAACTGTTCAACCGTCGAAGAGCCTGTTTTGCCTTCAATGAAACTCACGGCAGCTTCACGACGAAGACGCGGCGAAACCTGAAAACCTTCGCGAACATCTGCGCCGACTTCGCGTGCGCGTTCGAGCAAAATCGAATCCATTGTCGCGCGCGACAATCCAATCGCTGACGAATGCCCTTCGGCAATCCATTCCATAGGGACTTCCAAACTCCGCCCGTCGGGTGCGTACAGCTTGAATCGGCGAATCGTTTTGGCTCCGGCGGCAAAGATTCGTTCGCGCACGCCCAACCGTTCAAAGACCGTCAAACATTCCGGCGAAAGAAATTCGCCGCACAGCTTTTCGCGCGGAAAGCGGCTTTTTTCCAAAACCAAAACGCGCTTGCCGGCTTGCGCCAACAAAATCGCGGCGGCGGAACCGGCGGGGCCGGCTCCGATAATGACGGCGTCGTAAATCATTCAGAGAAGTATTTCTTTTGCGCCCAACCCGCGAGCGATTTCTTCGGCGCGTTCGGCCAGCGGAGGCGGCATCTTTACCGCCACCAGAAAACCTGCGCTGGTCGGTTGAGGCATTTTGGGGAGTTTTGATTGAGGGGATTTTCTTAACCTGGCAGTAGAAAACGACGAACCCACCAACGCGCCAATCACTGCTCCAAACAAAACGCTGACCAGCGCGTGATTGAACAACCCGGCAACCACCGGCAACATAAACAATCCAAGCCCATAAACCACCAATCCGATCAATAACGCCGCCGAACCGCCAAGCAAGGCTCCGGTAACGGCGCTACGCGCAACGGGCGACAGAGCCGATTCGCTGACCTCGACATACCGCGCGCCACGTTGCTGGTCGTCAATTTCGACACGAACGGTGGTGGCTTCGCTGGTGTCTACGCCAATGGCGCGCAATCGTTCAAGCAACTCCTCTGTGCGCGTTTCAAATTCGTAGAGCGCGACCAGCCAGATGTATTCCCGATTGTCAGCGTGCGGACTGCTTGATTCGGCAAATTGTCCAGTCATCGTGTTCGCCTCATTCAGACTCTGGCAGGCGCTTATGATTTGTGCTTTAAGGGGATTTCGTCGCTCAAAAACTCGCGGCAAAACTACTAAGTAAGTCTTGGAAAGTCCAGCAAAGCTTGGGAAGTCCGAAACGACTTCACCAGACTTACTCCACCGGCGCGCGATAACCCGGTCGGGTGCGAGCAATGAAGCCAGGCTTTTTGACTTCGACTTTGACGTTGCGCCATTTGCCGTCGTGAGCCTCGTTTTTGGGGTAATACGCCAGCGAATACTGCGTGCGAAGTTCGGCGGCAATCTGCGAATAGGCTTTGTCCAATTGCCGAAGCTCTGTGACCGGATACACGCGCCCGGCGGTTTTGTCAGCCATCTCGCGCAATTCGCGGCGAGCGACTTCGTACAACCGGCGATTGATCTGCATGCGCTCCATTTTCGATAACCGGCAATGCACATTGAAAGATGAGTCAGCATTTTTTCCGGCAAACTCTTTGGAATACTTTTTCAACTGCTTGCCGGAAAACTCGAAATGAACAGGTTCGGCGCAATCGCGCGTCATCCCGTCCGCCGTGAAGCTTTCGGTGTCCAATTCCAGAAAGTAGGCGCTGGCACGATTCTTTTCCAGCAGCGGCAGAATCTGTTCGTAAATGCGAAAGCCGTAAGAATCCACGCCGTCGGTCAACGCCACAATCGCTTTGCGACCTTCGACTTTTCCCAGAACTTCGTCCATCGTCAATTGCATCGCGTCGTAAAACGAAGTGCCGGTTCCGGGCGTCAGCAATCCCAAAGCGTTTTCGACGGCTTGGCGGTCAGCGGTCAGGTCTTTCAGTAACTCGACTTCTTTGTTGAACTGAACCACGGCCACGCGGTCTTTGGGGCGAAGTTCGTTCAAAAATCCACGGGCTGCGCGACGCATTAACTCCACATCGCCGCTCGTGCTGCCAGACGTATCCATCAACAGCACCAGATTGAACGGGACTTCGGTGGCGTCGAAACTGGTGATGATTTGCCGCACACCGTTTTCGTAAACGGCGAAATCTTCGACACGCAAGCCGGAATTCGCGCGGTTGCCGTCTCGATCCGTGACCGAAACATCCAGCACGACCAAATCGGTATTCAATCGAATGGTCGCCATTTCGTCGTCTTTTTTCTTTTGATCTTGTTGCGGGTCTTGAGCAAAAACCGTTGGCAGGCCGAGCAGCATCCCAAAAATCATCACGAGTTTCCCAGCCAAAAGACGTTGAGTTAATGTCATTGCAAGCTCTCCTGCGATTCGGTGTAGACGGCGGGCAGTATAGCCCAACAGTTTTTTCACGCAATCTGGTCAGGTGTCTTGACAGCATGGGGATCGGAAACTAATATGCGCCCTCGCTCGAAAGGGTTCAGGCACGTACAGTCAATGGTAGACGGTCACCCTTACAAGGTGAAGGTTGTGGGTTCGAGCCCCACCGTGCCTATCACCGGTAACAGCGAGTTTGATAATGCGGAGTCGTAGTTCAGTTGGTTAGAACGCCGGCCTGTCACGTCGGAGGTCGCGGGTTCGAGTCCCGTCGGCTCCGCCATTTCATCATAAAAAACAATACTCAATGAGCCGCTTGTCAACGCAAGCGGCTTTTCTGTTTTTCAAATCTCATGCTTCGCATCGAAGACGCACTGCAAATCATTCTCGACCGCACGCCGCTGCTTGGCAAAGAGGAGATTCCTCTGACCGAAGCCGTTGGCCGAGTGCTGCGCCACGACGCAAAGTCAGATTTGGACTTGCCGCCGTTTGATCGAGCGCGAATGGATGGTTACGCGCTGCGAGCCGCCGACGCTGCCACCGCCAGTGAATCCAACCCCGCACGACTAAAAGACATTGGCGAAGCTGCCGCTGGGCGTTCGTTCGATGGCACAGTCGAACCGGGTGAGGCCGTGCGAATTATGACTGGCGCTCCGGTTCCAGCCGGAGCCGATGCCGTTCAGCAAATCGAAGTCATCAACGTCACCGACGGCTGGATTGAGATTCGAAAAGCCGTTCAGCCCGGCCAATTCATCACGCCGCGCGGCATCGAAGCTCGCGCGGGTGACGTGATGGTCAAAACCGGCGAACGCATTTCGCCCGCCGTTGCCGCTGTGTTGGCGAGTTTTGGTTACGCGCGTTTACAGGTTTCGCGCCGACCGCGAATCGCCCTGCTTTCCACCGGAACCGAATTGGTTGAAGTCTCCGAAAAACCCGGCGCTTCGCAGATTCGCAACTCCAACACTTATTCGCTCGCAGGTTACGCTGAATCCGCCGGAGCCGAAGTCGTCAGCAGCGGCATTGTCCGCGATGATTTTGCCGCGACACGCGATGCAATTGCCGCTGGGCTTGAAGCAGCCGATGCCGTCATACTTTCTGGCGGCGTTTCGATGGGAGATTACGATCTGGTCAAACCCGCGTTGGTTGAACTCGGCGCGGAAATCTTTGTCGAAAAAGTAGCGATGCATCCGGGCAAACCGACTGTGTTTGCCAAACTCGGTGACAAAGTCATTTTCGGATTGCCGGGAAATCCTGTTTCCGTAGCCGTTTCGTTTCACCTCTTCGCTCGCCCGGCGCTGATGCAGATGCAAGGCGCGAAGGATATTCATTTGCCACGCTTTCAAGCTTACGCTGCTCGACCAGTGAAAGGCGCTCCACCTCGCCGCAGCCATCAACCTGGACGCCTGACGATCCGCGATGGCCGCGCCGAAGTTGAACCGCTGAAATGGAGCGGCTCATCTGATCTGGTGGCGTTTATGAAAGCCGACTGCCTGATTGTCGTGCCCGAAGACCGCGCAAGCGTAGCCGAAGGCGAATTGGTCGAAGTGATTTCTCTGAACATCAAACAATGATTCAACTACGAATAAACACGAATTCACACGAATGCGTCATACTGTCAGGCTCAGTTTTATTCGTGATTATTTGTGTTGATTCGTAGTTGCCACAACAACATGGCTCAGCAACTTTCTCATTTGGACGAAGAAGGCCGCATCACAATGGTGGATGTTGGCGCAAAAGCTGCAACTGCTCGCACAGCCGAAGCCAGCGGCTTTGTGCAAATGTCGCCGGAAACCGTCGCCGCCATTCGAGAACGCCGCACGCCGAAAGGCGATCCGCTGGAAACGGCTCGGCTGGCGGGAATCATGGCGGCCAAACGAACGGCTGAGCTGATCCCGCTCTGCCATTCGCTGGCGCTGTCGCACGCCGATGTGAAGATCACCTTGACCGACACAGGCGCACAGCTTTGGGCAACGGCTTCGACCAGCGCGCAAACCGGCGTCGAGATGGAAGCCTTGACCGCAGTTTCTGTCGCAGCCTTGACGCTGTACGACATGTGCAAAGCGATTGATAAAGCGATGGTGATTGGCGAAATCCGGCTGGAACGAAAGACGGGCGGAAAATCTGGCGAATGGCTTAGAAATGACAAAAGCATCAACCCGGAAAAATCAGGCTGATGCTTTTGCAGAAAATTCCGAATTCATCTTCAAGCGGCGAGTTTTTGGGAATAAGCCGCAGCCCCTCCAAACTTCACCGGCTCAGGTAGCGACTGTCCCGACTCCCTGTAAGTCTCGATCATCAACTCCAACGCTACTTGGGCTTCCGCAATTGCTTCATCCGGCGATTCGCCAAAAGCAGATAGCCCCAGAAATTCAGGACACGTGGCGATGTAACCGCCATCTTCATCGCTCCAATGCAAGGCAAAGCTAAATTTCATAAATTTGGCAGTTTCAAAGTTTCCAGCACGATATTCAGCGAACGTTCAGCGATGTCGCGGCTACGTTCGCTCCATCCCATTTGTTCGCGGTTCTGTTCGTAATCGCGGCGGACTCTTTCTTTCAGCCGTTCGACGTATTCCGCTGGGTTGGGCGAATTGGCGATGGCGAAATCCAGTTCGCGGTAAGCGTTGTGAATTGTCATCAGCCATTCAGAGGCTTGGTATTCCGGCGTCCCGGCTTCGTGAGTGAATTTAGCAGTAGGCATGTTTTCTAGTTTGCTCCGTTTGTTGTGATTATCCGCTCCCTACCGGTCGCGGTACTGACTCAGTCGTGATTCAGCCTTGTTCCGCCAACAGCGTTCGCGTCATCTGCGCGTAAGTGTCAACGGCGTTCAGCATATCTTGTTTGCGAATGTATTCGTGCGCGGTGTGCGCGTCGTGGATAGAACCGGGTCCATACAGCATTGGAGTTCCCCAGTTGGTCAAACACGGAATGTCGGTTCCGAAGCGCACGACACTGGTGGGAATATCAATTCCCTTCACCGTGTGCGTGTGAATCGGCGGCAGCGAAAAGCCGCGTTTGACTTCGGCGCGACCGGCAACGACTTCAACGATCATTTTGTACAACTCATCGGGTTGAGTAATTGTGCGGAACATCACTTCGCTGGCGGCGAAGTCGGCCACCACGTTTGGGCGGCGTCCGCCGGTGATGGTTCCGATGTTGTAAGTCGTCGGGCCAAGTTCCGCACTGACAGGCCAATCCGTTCGGCGAATGTCGTTCAGAATATCCAGTAGCTTTTCAATCGCCGATTCGCCCAGTTCCGGGTAAGCCGAATGCGCCGTGCGGCCTTTGGCTTCGATGACGACGCGAAGCGCGCCTTTGGTGGCGATGGCCTGACGGCTTTCCGTCGGTTCACCGTTAATCAAAAACTTGTTCGAGTTCGGAATCGAGTTGGCGACAACTGCGCCGTCGCTGCCATCTTCTTCGCCGACTACATACAGCAATCCGATGTTCGTCAAGCCTTCGTCTTTCAATCGCTTGGCCGCAAAGACTTGAGCCGCAATGACGCCTTTGGCGTCGCAGGCTCCGCGCCCGTAAATGTTCTGTTCGTCTTCGGTAAAGCCGATAAATGGTGGCACGGTGTCTATATGCGAGGACAAAGTAATAATCGGTTCGCCCAGCTTCGCGTAAACATTGACGCGGTCGTCGGTGACGGTTTGCGTCGTGACTTCAAACCCGGCGTCGGACAAATAATCACGCAGCCAGCGACCGGCAGCGCCTTCGTGCCAGGAGATAGACTCCGTTTCCATCAATTCGCGCGTGAATTGAAAAATGTCCATAAGCTTTTCGGTTGATTGAATGCGAACCTTCTGGAAGTGAGGCGCGATTATAGGCGGCGATTTTGCGAATGCCAAATTGCATCCGTCACTTCCCGGCCAGCACAACGCCGCGTCCTTCCAGCTTCAGGCTTTCCGCCACACGCTTGAGATCGGCTTTTTTGATGGCACGAATAGCGTCGGGTTGGGCTTCGATTTCCGAAGCTTTGCGTCCGAAAAAGACGGCGCGCGAATACTCCAAAGCGCGCACCGGATGAGATTGCAGCGCGATGGCGTAACGGCCAATCGTGGCGTTGCGACTGAACTCGAATTCGTCGTCCGCAGGCAGCGCCGCCAGTCGTTGCAGTTCGGCTTGCAACTGTTCACGCGCTTTTGCTTCGTTTTCCGGCGAAGTGGCAAACAACATATTGAACCCGCTCGAAGCCAGTCGAGGCTGGTATTGAATCGTCAACGAATCCACCAAGCCGAGTTCCGTTCGCAGCTTTTCGCTCAGCTTGCCCGTCGAAGCCAGTGTCGCCAGCATCGCCATCGTGAAGAAATCGTCCGGTTGATTGGCTTGCTGCGGAGGCGCGGCAGAACCCAGCCGAAACCCGACGACTTGAGTCGCCAACGCTCTGCCGCGCTGCTCGGTTTTTTCCGCACCTGAACCGGCCAGCGGCGGCAAATTCACTTTTAACGCCTTGTCCAATTCGCCTCGCTTCAGACCTTCGGAAAAGATGCGCGAAACCAGCGCCGAACCGTCGGTGTCGCCAACGATCATCAACAGCGGATATTGCCGTTTGATGGTTTTGTTGTGCCATTCTTCCAGCTTTTCTTCGGCCAATCCTTTGACGACTTCGGCCAGCCCGAAACGCGGCAACCCATACGGATGGCCTGGGTACAGCGAGGCGCGCAACAGTTCATCAGCGCGCGCCACGTCGTCGTCTCGGCTGTTGAGTTGATCGGCCAGCAAAATCGTTTTTTCGCGCGCGATTTCTTCTTTGCCAAAATACGGAGTTTCGACGATTTCCAGCAACAGCTTGACGGCGTTTTCGGCGTTGCGCGACAGCACATCCAGCGTGAAGCCGAAAAAGTCCGGTTCGTTCACCACGCGAAGTTGCCCGCCGTAACTTTCCAATTCGTGGGCAATCAAATCGCTTTTGCGCGTGGTCGTGCTGCGAGCCATCGCGCGCAGCATCAATTCGGTCGTGCCGCTGCTGGCTTGCTCTTCGACCAGTCGCCCGCCCTGAAACAGCACGCTGATCGAAATCAACGGCAGCGATTTGTCTTCGCGTACATAAGCGCGCGAACCTCGCAGCACCGAATAATCCTTGATCGGCAATGGGACGGCAGCAATGACTATGTTCTGGCCTTCGCTGACCTGATTACGTTCGGCTCCTTGCGCGAAGGTTTTCAGAGCCAACGCCGGTTTCACATCAGTGGCGTTGATCGGTTGCACAACCGCAGGAGCGAAAGTCGCCGCCAGTTCGGCAAATTTTTCCGGCGTGAAGGTGCGCGCAATGGCCGTGCGCGGTTCGTATTCGGCGACTGTCATCGCGCTGAGCGTCAAATACTTTGCCGCAGCTTGTTGCACGTCTTGAGCCGTGACCGCGCGAACTCTGGTCAACCGCGAATCGAACGTTTTCCAATCGCCGAACCGCGCCTGATACCCGGCCAGCAATTCGGCGTCGGTTTCAAAGTTCCTCATCGAATCGAAGTGCAATTTTTCCAACAAGGATTTGGCGCGCTGCAATTCGCCTTCGCTGATAAGTTCGCGGCGGAATCGTTCGATTTCGCGGAAGTATTCGGCTTCGGCGCGATCAATGCGTTCCGGTTCGACGCGAATCTGCCCGACCAACATTCCGAAGCCCGGCAGTTTTTGGTAACTGAAACCGGTTGCGCTGGCCACGCTCAGTTTGTCGCGCGAAGCCAGTCCGTCGCGCAATCCCTGACTCAAACGCGAACCATCGCCAAGTCCCAACACTGCGGACAACACTTCCAGCACCGCCGTTTCTTTCAAACCTTCCTTGTCGGCTTTGAAACTCGGCGTGCGATAGCCGAAAGTCACCAAACTTTGGCCAATGTCTGCGCGCGCGTTGCCATACCGTAATTTGTCTTGTGCGGATTCTTCCAAAGTTGAATTTTGGGGTGCTGTGGAAGTGATGGGCGGCATGGGAGTTGTCGAAGAGTTCGTTTGATCGCCGCTCGCTGTTTTTTGGGCGACGGCAGCCGCTGGAGTTTTCACTGTGGTGACCGGTTTGCTGGTCACAGGTGTTTTCTGAACGCCGACTCCCGACTCCCGGCTCCCGGCTCCTGCTGAAGCCTGACTGCTCGCCGCTGACTTGAATTCGCCAAACCGAAGTTGCACCTGTCCAATCGCATTCAACGTGAATACATCGCCAAGCACTGTGACAATCGCGTTCGATGGACGGTAATGCGTTTGATAAAACGCCTGCACCTGAGCCGAAGTCGCCGAAGCCAGAAAACTTTCCGAAACGGCGCTGCCGCGTTTCAATCGGTGAGTAGTGAACGCAGCGGAAAAAAGTTTTTCCATCGCAGCGGTTTCGACGCGGTCTTGCGCCTGTTTGCTTTCGAGCAGGACTTCGGCGGCGGCTTTTTTGATGTCGTCGTCTTTGAACGCCGGACGCAAAATCACGTCCGCCAGCAATTCGATCATCGCCGCGTAACTTTCGCCGGCGGTAATCATCGTGAATGTCGTCTGGTCGTAGCCAACCTGTGAAGTCATCTGCCCGCCCAGCCGCGCGACTTCGCGTTCAATCGCCGCTCCGTTGCGCGTGGCCGTTCCGCGCAAAACGGTTTTTTGAGTCAGCCGCGCAATGCCTGCCATTTCGTCGGTTTCGGTCAGGATTCCGGCTTTGATCGTGACGTTGACGGCGACCAACGGCGCGGAATGGCGTTCGCGCGTCAAAACCGACAGCCCGTTTCGCAATTCAAACCGCGAAGTAAAATTGTCGAGTTCCTGCCGAACGAGTTTGCCACCGTCGGGAATGCCGAGCACGGTTGTCACCGGGATGTTCTGTTTTGGCGTGGTCGGTTTTGGCGGAGCCGGCGGCGGAGTATTTCGGCCTCGCCCGCTTTGGGCCAAAACAACCGGCGAACCGGCAATCAGCAGTGAAAAAACGACCAGAAACGCGACTAAATTTCCTGTGCGGCGCATGATTTCATTCCTCAAGTTGGTATTGGAATCCTCGCTTCAAACTTTAGCACGACAAAAGCGATTTACAACGATGACGGTTTTCGCAGCCGGAGCTTGCAGGATTTCTCCGCGCATAACCGCGTATCAGAGTTTAACTGGTCGGAAACCGGCTTTCAGCATTAACCGTCCGGCTTGAACGAATTGGGATCAGCCGCTAATATGCCCGACTTCCGGGCGGAGACCGGGACCGTTCTACGGATTCCACCCTCACATCAAAAAAATTCAGTTTCGGAGTACCAACAGTTATGCTTCGCTTCTTTGCCAAATTAGAACGCTCGCGCAATTTTGTTCTGCTCGCATTTTGCGGGCTTCTGCTTATCGGTTTGATCGCTTTTTACATTCCCACCGCTCAAAACGGCGGGGGCACAACCGCCGGTTCGTCCAACGACGATCAGGTGATTGCCAAAGTCGGCACTCAGGAAATCACGCTTCGGGAATACAGCGCCCAAGTCGCACAATTGGCTTCGTTCATTACGCGCGGCCAGAATTTCCCGCTGTCTACGCTGAAATCCTTCGGCATTGACCAGCAGGCATTGGACTCATTGATCTCCAACAAACTGGTGCTGGATCAAGCCGCTCGTTTGAACCTGACCGGCACGGACGGCGAAGTTTCCGAAGCCATCAAACGTCAGAACGTTGACCCGAACACCGGGCAGTGGATTGGCACAGAAGAATACAAACGCCGGATACGGTTGCAGGGTTTTGACATTGGCGTTTACGAACAGGAACGCCGCAATGAAATCAGCGTTCGCAAAGTCCGCAGCTACCTGACTTCGGCGGAACAGGTTTCCGACCGCGACATCGAAGAAAAATTCAAGAAAGACAACACCCGCTTTGAAGTGGTGTATGCCACAGTTGATCTGGACAAAGTTCGCAGCAAATACACTCCGACCGACGCCGAACTGCAAACCTACTACAACTCCAAAAAAGATCAGTTCAAAGCCACCGCGCCGACGCGCAAGGTCGAATATGTGTTCGTCGCCAGCAAAGATGCCGAAAAATTGGTCACAGTTCCCGACAGCGAATTGAAGGCGAAATACGATGCGAACAAACAGATGGAAAAACGCATCAGCATCATTCGTATTGATCGTTTGTCGCCAACCGACACCGAAACCGTCAACGCCAAGATCGGTGAACTGGCCAAACGCGCTCGCGGCGAAGGCATGCCGCAGGAAGATTTTGCCGCGCTGGCCAAAGGCAATTCGATGGATCCCAGCAAAGCCAAAGGCGGCGATCTGGGCTGGATCAAAAAAGACGCGAACAAATCCAGCGACTGGAAACAGCGCGTGTACACCAGCGATTTGAAAGTCGGAACCGTTGACGGCCCATTCAGCGAAGGCAACAGCCAGTATCTGTTGAAAGTCACCGAAGAGCGCGAGATTCCTTTCGAGCAGATGAAACCGACGCTGCTGGCGACTGAGAAAAACAATCGCTCGGTGCAGAAAGCCAGCGAACTGGCTCAAAAGGTTTACGAAAAAGCCACCGAAGTAAAAGACCTGATCAAGGGCGCTGAAGAAGTCGCCAAAGACATCAAAGTCAGCGCGCCCGCAATGATTAAAATCACTCCGTTTTTCAAAGACGGCGATTCACTGCCGGAACTCGGCGACAGCAAGAGCCGCGCGAACAACCCTGCTTTCGACAATGCCGTTAAGGAATTGAAGAAAGGCGACATCGGCACTCCGGTCAGCATTCCTGGCGGTTATGCCGTTCCCAGAGTTTTGGAAGTGCTGGAAGGTGGAGCAGAGTTGAGTTTCGATCAGGCTCGCAATCAGGTGGAAGACGGGCTGCGCCGCGAACGTGAGCCGGATTTGGCCAAGACTCGCGCGTTCGATATGGTCAAACAGGCCACCAGTGCCGCCGACCTGGAACGATTGATCAAAGCCGAAAACCTGACCGTTAAGAAAGACACGAACTTTAACACTTACCAGTGGCCTGGAGCTTCGGGCGGCGGTTTGCAAGCTCAGAATCAGGCAAATGCCTTGTTACTGACTTTGAAAGAAGGCGATGTTTGCAAAACTCCTATCAAAGTCGGAGCGTCATATTTGGTCTTCGCGGCGGCCAAACGCACAGATGCCGATTTGACCAGGCTGGCGGCGGAAAAAGAAAGCCTGCGCCAAACTTTGATCAGCGAACGTCAGAGCGTTTACTTCGACACCTTCGTCAAAAACGCCCGCAAACGTTACGAAGCCGAAGGCAAGATCAAGGTCTACCAGGATCGCATTGATAAGTTCTTCGCCAGTTCCGGCGCTCAGCAATAAGGCAGCGCCCGCTCATCAAGCAGCAAAAAAGGCTGGATGGTTTCGCAACCGTCCAGCCTTTTTTTGATTTCAATCTGCCAAACTTCATTACGGCTTCTTTTCCGCCGGAGCCGGTTTCTTCAACAACTGATCCAGCGTCGCACGCGGCAAGGCGATGGACAAAGAAACATCGTTCAACTTCGAACTGATTTTGACCATATCCAGCAACTGACCGAGCGCATCCATTTTTTGATCGCCGGAACTGCCGCCGAAAATCCCTTTGACCAATCCGACCAAACCTTTCAAACCGTCTTCCAGTTCGGTGGCGTCTTTGGGCGAAGTCGTACGCATCAGCGTGTCCAGCGACAGGCTCAAATCGGCGGCGACATCCAACGCGCCCAGAACGACTTTGATCGTGGAAACCGATTTGAACAAATCTCCTTGATCGGCGGCTTCGGTCTTCAGCGTTTCGGGAATGCTCAGAGCAAAGCGCAACAATCCGGAAGCTTTGGTTTCATTCAGCGCAGCGATCATTTCCGGCGTCACGCCGGTTTTGGCAGCGCCAGCGCTGATGTCAATCACGGCTTTGATTGCGCTCAAATCGCCGAAAACAAATTTCTGGCCGCCAAGCGCCGCCAATGCGGTTTGGTCGGTGTTCAGCGAAAGCGGCCCGGCTTCAGGAGCTTTGACTTTGGAAACCAGGCTGTAAATCGTTTTGCCGCTGTAATCTGAAGTTTTGAATTCCGCCTTGAACTCTTTCATCGCGGCTTCGATTTGCGGAGCGGTCAGGTCAACGCCGGAAATGATGATCGCGCCAGTGGCCTGCAATCCTTTCAGATTCAAACCCATAACCGCGCTGTTGATTTTCGACGGGTCAATCCCGGTTTTCTGAGTGAACTCAGTCAGTTCTTTGGCCAGCTTGTCCAGGCCGCCAGATTGCATACCGGCCAGGCTGGGCAACAATTCGTTGAACAACCGGTTGGCATCCACAACTGCCAGCAAGTCAGAAGCTGGCAACAGATTCAATAATTCCGTCGTGACAGGCGAAACAGTCGAAGCTACAGTTTTGGCTGACGCCGGAGTCGCCGTTGGTTTCTTGGCAATCGGCTTTGAAGTTGATTGCGCGATGGTTGCGCCGGTCAGCAAACACAACATCAGCGATAAACGGAAAAATTTTTGCATCACTCCTCCTCCTCAATTGAATGCACTGCATGTTCAGGGGATTGCTCGTCAGCCCCACTTTACGCTCAAAGGCCGCCGAAAGAACGCAAAAAGTCTGACAGCCTGCAAAAAGTCTGGCGGCAGATTTAATCCACAGCAACGTCTACGATTTTCAATTGGCAGGTTTCGCGGTTGTTCCAACTGTTAATTTCGGGGCGACAAAGCAAACTGAGTTCTTTGCCGACAGCCAGACGGGTTTGGTACTCGGCGGCGTTCCACCACAAAGCTTCGATCTGAGTTTTGTCGCGGCCAATCAAAAGTTTCAGGTGTTTTTCCTTCAAAATTTGCGCCGAACGCAACGGCACATTTCGCAACAAAAACAACGGCTGCGGATTCCCCATTCCGTGCGGTTCCAGCCGAGCCAGCAATTTGATGTTGGCGACAGTCACGTCCTGCAATTCAATTTCGGCATCGGCGGTCAATCGTCGCCCCAAATCTTCTTCGCTCAATACTTCAGCGGCGTGGCGGTTCAATCGCCAGCGCATTTCTTCGATCTTGCCGGTTTCGACCGTGAAGCCAGCCGCCATCGGATGCCCGCCGTATTTCACCAACGATTCCGAAGCGTAATCAAGAGCTTCAACCAGATGAAACCCGTTGATCGAACGCGCGCTGCCGTGCGCCAAACCGTTTTCGACTGAGCAAATCAACGTCGGGCGTCCGGTCATTTCGACGATCTTGGAACAGGCGATCCCCAAAACTCCGCGATGAAAACCATCTTCTTCTGTTCCCGAAAATACCAGCACGCGGTCGAGATTTTCTTTTTGCTGCTCAACCGTCTGTTTCAGCTTTTCGACCAGGATAAATTGAATGTGCTGACGTTTGGAATTGAAATCATCCAGTTGCAAGGCCAGCTTGTTCGCTTCTTCTTCGGTGGCAGCGTCAAATAGTTTCAGCACAGAATTGGCGTGGGCGACTCGCCCGGCGGCGTTGATGCGCGGACCGATTTTGAATCCGACATCGAACGGCGTGATCGGATTGCCGACGTTCGACAGCTTCAATAAAGCGCGCAAACCCGGATTGCTGCTCGGCTGATTCAATCCTTTCAGCCCGTGAGCGACTATGGCGCGGTTTTCGCGTTCGGCCAGATCAACCATGTCTGCAACTGTCCCAATCGCAGTCAGCTTGGCCAGACTGCCGACAATGGCGTCTCGTTTTGGGTGCTCTGCCAACAACGCTTGAGCCAATTTCAGTGACACTCCGCAAGCAGCCAGGTGTTTATTCGGATACCCAACACCGGATGAACCTTTCGGACACAACACCGCGTAAGCATCCGCCGGAACATCTTCGCCATCGGGCAAGTGATGGTCGCAAATAATCAAATCAATGCCGCGTTCGCGTGCCAGCCTGGCTTCGGCGTGAGATTTGATGCCGATGTCGGCGGTGACAATCAGGTTAAATCCTTCCTTTGCAGCCTTTTCGACGATCAAACTTGATAGGCCGTAACCTTCAGTAAAGCGATTCGGGATGTAACATTCGATCAGGTCGCCTCCGCCCAACAGTTTCAAAGTCTGGGAAAGAATGACGCTGGAGGTCGTTCCGTCCACGTCGAAATCGGTGACGATCAGGATTTTTTGGCGTTGGCTGATGGCCTGTCGCAATCGTGTCACGGCCTGAGCCATGTCTCGCAACAGCAAAGGCGAGTGTAGATCAACAGCAAATTCAGGTGAGAGGAACTTTTCGATCTCTGCCGCGTGAGAAAACCCGCGATTGAGCAGACAGCGAAGCAAAATGTCCGCTTCGCCGGTTTCATCGCGCAAAGTTTGCAATACGGCCTCATCACATTCGGCCAATTGCCAGCGAGCGCCCGTCAAACCGCGCGTGATTTTTGTAAGTGGCGGAGTCATGCGGATTTCCTTTCGATCAAAGTCCACGAAAACGGAGATCAGTATGCCGAAGCATGAGGTTAAATGACAAGCAACACAGATATTTGCGGGATTTACATTTATCGGCTATCCAGGCGAGGAAGTTTTTTTCTTCAAGCTGGAAAATGCCGGGAACCTTTTTTCCTAACTGGCGTGTTAGGGCACGTGTGTGTAGTTTGTGTGAGGTGATCTGCTGCGCGATCCAAAAGCGAGGCGATCACCTCGATTTTTTTGTCTACGGCTTTTTCCGCGCACGACCTCACGAAGAAACAGCCCGGCTTTACACCAACTTGTTGATGTTTTAGTCTGGCGTCGCTTCAGAAAGCTTCAAAGAAAAGCTGCCCCACGCCTCAGTTATGTTGCGAACTATCACCCAGACAGAATTTTTAATTCAAACGTTTGAGATGTCTTCATAAAATTTGAGCTATGAAACCTCTAGTTAATTTAGCGAGCAATCCTTTCCGAAACCGGCGATTATTCTGGCTGGTGATTTTGCTGCTGTTTTTGGTTCCCGCTTATTTCGGAATGCAGATGATTGAAAGCTCTTCCCGGCTGAACAACGAAATTTCCAACCAGGCCATGAAGGTCAAGGCGCTGGAGCTTCAATACAAAAAGATCGAAAAACCCGCCGTGACGAATGTCGTCATTTCAACCGAAGAAAACAAGCAACTGGTCGCCGCCAACGAATTGATCGCTCGCCGAGCGTTTTCGTGGACGCAATTGCTGAGCGAAATTGAGCGCAGTTTGCCGACAGGCGTTCGCGTGTTGCGAGTTGCTGTCAATCAGATTTTGCCGCAGGAGCGTGAAGAGGCTTTTGATGGCAGCGAAAATGCCGCAACCTTGACGTTAACCGTGATCGGCAAGACCAATCAGGATGTAACCACGATGATTAACCGTTTTCACGACACCGGACGGTTCAAGGTCTTCCCGCTGAGCAAAAAACTTGTGGACGGTACAGAAGAAATCGAATTTGAGTTGAAAGTCGAATACTATCCGCCGGTTTCCAGCAATCGCGCCAGCGCCGCCAATCAAATCGCCAGCGCCAGTTCTGCGGAGAAAAAGTGATGAACCTGAAAACAACGGAAATCATTGATGGAGTGAAAGACGCGCTGAGCCGGTTGAGATTGAACCTGGGAGAACTGCTGGCGTTGTTTCTGGCTTTGGCGTTTGTCGGAGCGGTCATTTTTTATTACGTCTCGAAAGTTCAACCGCTCAATTCCCAGTTGAGTGAATTGATGAGCCGCGAAGCCCAAATTCAGTCGCAGATAGATAAAACCAACAACGACGAACAGAAACGCAATCAGCAAGCCGCCAATGCCGAATCAATTTTGGCAAGCTTGAAAAATTTCGACGTTTATCTGAAACAGGACGAGCGCGGGATGACCGAAATCATCAACGAGATTGATTCGCTGGGCCAAAAGCATGGCGTGCTGACCGGCGATTCCAGTTACCGCGTGGCCGAAGCCGAACCGCTGGCCGAAGAAGCTGCCCAGCCGGGTCAGCCCAAAACGCGCGACGACGACGATCGCAAAATTTATCCGTCGTTGGGAATTGATACGAACATCATCGGCGAATATCCGAACCTGCGACGATTCCTGTCCGATCTGGAACGTAGCAAACAATTCCTGATTATCAATGTGGTGAATTTTCAGGGCGAATCCGATCAAGTCCGCCGAGCCGCTCAAAAATCCGGTTCGCAAAAATTGCAGTTGAGTTCGCCCGAAGCCGTTCCGGTCAGTTTGAAGATCGAAATGGACACGTATTTTCAATCGCCTTACAAATCGTTGAGCAAAACCACGACCAGCCAATTGGCTGCCGAAGGACAAGCCAAAAAGTCGGCACAGGCCGCGCAAAAAGCCTCGACCGAAGAGAAGCAGTGAGAGGAGTGTCGAATCTGAATTTTCAGGTTCGAAATCAGCAAGATGAGCCAAGAGAAAGACAAAAAACAGGACAATAGCGAAACCAGGAAAAAGATTTTGCTGGGCGTGTTGCTGTTGGTGATGCTGGGCGTGGTGTACCTGCAATTTTTTACCGGCGGCGATTCAACGCCATCTGCGCCGGTTGCCGTGAACACGCCGGTACGCAAACCGTCGCCAACGCCGACTCCGCGTCCGTTGCGTCCGGGCGAAAAAGCTGTTCCGATCATCACGCAGCCGCTGCAATTCGCATGGTTTGAAAAACGAACTTCAGGCGACGGAACTGGCCGGAACATTTTTGTGTATCCGCCGCCGCCAACTCCGAAGCCCATTCCACCGCCACCAGCTCAACCACCACCGCCGCCACCGCCGATTCTGCTGATGACGTTAAATCCTTCGGGAGTAATTGGGCGAACGGGCGGATTCACGATGAACGTTTTTGGCGACAAGATTCCTGAAGACGCACAGGCGTTTTTAGAAGGTCGGCCTTATCCGACCAAGTTCATCAACGCGACCAAAGTTGAAGTCCAGGTTCCGCCCGAAGCGATTCGTAATGGTGGAAGTTTGGGAGTGCAGGTTCGCAGCAAGAGCGACGCCAAGTTGTATTCAAACTCAATTGGGTTGATCGTTCAGGAACCGCCATTGCCGCCTTATCGCTATGTCGGTTTGGTTTCCAACAAGCGCGGAATGACTGCCGTACTGAAATCGCAGGCGGACGAAGCCGAAGTTCTCAATGTCATCAAAGGCTCAAAAGTCGGCACTCACTGGCGAGTGGTCAATATCTCCTTCGCCAAAATCGAAATTGAAGACACAAATCTACACATTGTTCACGCAATCAACTTTACTGCTGAACTCAACTAATTAAGTTTGGAAGGTTTGGCGGAAACGAGGTTTCCGGGATGAATCATTCACGAAGAAAACTGAAAAGCATTTCCGAACATGGCGAACAAGGTTACGCGCTGATCGCGCTGATCGGCATCATCATGTTCGCCATGATTCTGACTACGGCGGCTGCGCCGGTGCTCAAAAAAGAATTGCAGCGCGAGAAAGAAGAAGAAATGCTCTGGCGTGGCCAGCAAATTCAGGTGGCCATCGCTCAATACTTTGCGGGAACCGGAAAATTTCCGACCAACTTGAAAAAAGATTTGGTGGACGGCGTAAAGATCGGCCCGGCGGCCAAACAGATTCGGTTTCTTCGCGCGTCGGCATTGTGCGACCCGATGAACCCTTGCCCTTCAGAAGAAGGCAACTGGAATTTGGTTTATCTGGGCGACCGAGAACCGGCGGAATTGCGCGACGCGTTGATGGCGTATCTGCAAAAACAAAAATTGCCGCCCAGCATTCCGCCGTTGCTGACAACCGCAGCGGAAATGGGCAAAAACCGATTGCCTGGACTTGATGGCGACAAATCATCCGATCAATCCGATGATTCATCCGAATCCGGCGACAAACTGAAAGGCAAACCGATTGTCGGCGTCACCAGCAAAAGCGATGACAAAATGTTTCGCAGTTATTACGGCATCGAAGAATACAAAAAAGCTCTTTTCTTTCCGCAAGTACCGGTCATTACCGGCGGCGTGATTCCGCCAATTGGAATGAGCGGCGCGGCTTTTGTGCCGACCAACGTCGCCAACCCCAGATGCCCGGACGGTGGAGTTCGCATCAACGGACAATGCTTTGGGGGGTTACGACCGGGGCAGTTATGCCGTGGTCCCAACGGAGAAACGGTTCCCTGCCCCGGAAGATAATTTCTCAAATGGTCGCATAATTTTTTCGCTCAGCGCGGATGAAGTTCCGATTTTCATCCGCGCTTTCGTTTGAGTAGAGGTCACACACATGAATGTTTTGGTCACTGGCGGAGCCGGTTACATTGGCAGCGTCGTCGTCGAACAGTTGTTGAAACACGGCCACCAGCCGGTCGTGTTCGACAATCTGAGCAAAGGTCATCGCGCCGCTGTCGCGCCCGAAGCCGTTTTCGTTCAAGCCGATTTACACGACAACGACGCCGTGATTCGTTCGCTGGAAACACACAAAATCGAAGCCGTCATTCACATGGCTGCCGATTCGCTGGTCGGCGAATCCATGACCGATCCGTTGAAGTATTTCGGCAACAATGTAGGCGGAGCGCGCTCGCTGCTGAGCGCCATGCTCACAGTCGGCATCAAAAAAATCGTGCTCTCTTCGACGGCGGCAACATTCGGCCAGCCGGAAACGATGCCCATTACCGAAGACGCTCCGCAACACCCAACCAATCCTTACGGCGAATCCAAATTGATGATCGAAAAAATGCTGCGCTGGTGCGACACCGCGTACGGTTTGCGCTCTGTCAGTTTGCGCTATTTCAACGCCGCCGGAGCCACCGAACGTTGCGGCGAAGACCACGATCCTGAAACTCATTTGATTCCCAATGTGCTGAAAGTCGCCGCCGGCAAAGCCGAACACGTCAACATCTTCGGCGAAGATTACCCAACTCCTGACGGCACTTGCGTACGCGATTACATTCACGTCATTGATCTGGCTGAAGCTCACATCCTGGCACTGAACGTCTTGGAACGTCGCAGCGAGGTTTACAATTTGGGATACGGCAGCGGCTATTCCGTCGCCGAAGTCGTCGAAATGTCCCGGCAAGTCACTGGCCGACGTATTCCGACTGAAGCCGCGCCTCGCAGAGCAGGCGACCCGCCCGTTCTGATCGCCAGCCCGGACAAAATCATGCGCGACCTGGGTTGGAATCCTCGCCACAGCGAACTGGATCGAATTATCGAATCGGCTTGGCGCTGGCATCAGGCGCATCCCTTGGGCTATGAGTAGTCGGTAGTCAGTAGACGGTAGTCGGCAGTTTCGATAAAGCTTGGCCTAATTACCGACTACCGACTACCGACTACTGGCTACTCTATGAGAATCATCGCCGGACAATACAAAGGTCGCCGTTTGAAAACGCTGGATGGGTTGGCGGTGCGTCCGACTTCCGACCGAATGCGCGAAACGTTGTTCAACATCCTTATGCCGCGTATCGAAGACGCCTGGTTCCTGGACATCTGCGCCGGTTCAGGAGCAGTCGGCATCGAGGCTCTTTCACGCGGAGCGGCGCACATCACTTTCATCGAATCATCGCGCAAAGCCGTTTCGATCATCAGCGAAAACCTGCGGCATTGCGGCATCACCGAAAACTTCCAACTGATTCCGCGCGATGCGGTGACGGCGATGAAATACCTGGCTCAGGAAAACCGGCAATTCGACATTGCCTATTTCGACCCGCCTTATGATTCCGAAATCTATTCGCCTGTGTTGTGGCAGATTGCTCAAAACAATTTGTTGACCGACGACGGCATAATCATTGTCGAACACCGTCGTCAGTTGCCGCTGGCTCCGAATTTCGACAACTTGCGCCCTTACCGCGAAGTCGTACAAGGCGAATCCGTGCTGACCTTTTTCCGATTCGAATCCAACCAAAGCTGACTCTCCCCAGAAAATCTCTCGCAATTTGTCTTTGCGGCAAAAAACCGCTGGCCAGTTCGCGGAGCTTCTGTCTATAATGCCCGCGTCGTAAGGACTGACACTTCACATTGGTTCTTATGTTCCGCAGCAGCGGCGTTCCAGCCGCAAAATTTCAGTAGTTCAAAATTCAAACAGATTTCGTCCCCCAAGAATGGAATCGTTTTGGTTCTGAACTGCGTATGCGAATGCACCTGACAGAAAATCCGATCTCAACGTCATTGAGCCGGTTTCTTTATGAAACCGAGAACCGTGTTTTCTGAATTCGCCTTGTTTTTTGAGTTTTACAAACTGAAGCAATGCTGACAGCTAGAGGGAGAGCGGGTAAGTTTTGTAAGCATCCCGGCTTGATAAAACCGCCAAAGTCCTCATCAAACGGTAAAAGCGTTTGGGATGATTTCAGCACAGTGACCGAGAAATTCGTCAGCCCCATTTTTCCCGGCATTTACTTATTTACGTCCTCTACTCGCCGCTAAATCTAGCCATCAGTGTCACCGGCTCAGACATAAGCGCAAAGATCGAAAAGAAAAACAGGCGGCGACGGCCTCAAAACAAACTCCGTCGGCGCACGAAACTTGCCCATCAAAATATCCTGACAACGACTGCCCTGCTTTATTTGCGCGAGTGCTGAAATAAAAACGTTTGGCAACAGACCGAACGCCGCCGGGAACATACACACACACAGACGCCAATGGCGTCCGGATCTCTCACCCGATCCGTCATACGTTCAGGATTACAATGAAAGCGCTTTCTCCGAATTCGCCGCTTGTGCCGGTGAAATTTCCCGCGCGTACGTCTGCCAAACACTCAACTGGCAAAAACGCGACCGGGCAAGGTTCGCTTTGGAAAACCAGACTGGAACGTTCCGACGCGCCTGCGTTGTGGAACGCTTTGCATCGAATGGTATCGTCGCATCCGCTGGTTCGCTCCTCAATGGGCAGTCAACACGCCGTATCCCCTTCGCCGCCATTTTCTCTGCACGATCTGACACAAGACCTTTATGTGCTGCTGCTACAAAAAGGTCGGTTCAATCATTACCTGGCCGCCGGTATGTCCGATGCCGACATCGAACGCGAAATCTACCAAATCGAATTGACCAACTTGCTGATCGGCAATCTGCGCCGACGACGCCCGGAAAATTACCGCATCGTTCGCCGTGTCAGTCAGGTGCTGGAAACCGATTCAAATTTTCGCCGGTTTCGCCGAATCCGCCAACAAAACCCAAATCAAGTAGAACGCTACCGCCAGGCCGCCGACGCCGTTTTCGGATTGAGCGATTGGAGCGACGACAAACGCATGATTGACAGCGGCAGATTCGACGAATTGATCGTCAACGTTTCAACGCGATTACGAAATCGCCGCCGCACAGGCTGCACGGGTGAAACTCAGGTCATCGTCAGCAATCAGGAACTGGCGGAATTGATGGTGGAAATTTTCGAAGCCATTGATTCGCCCGCGCCGTTGCGTGTGTTGCGTCAACTGGCGCTGAGCAAATTGCCTGTGTTCGATCCGACGCTGACTTCGATTGACGACGAAATCGGCGAAGAGCGGCAAGGACGCAGTTACAACGATTCGCTGGCCTCTGCCGAAGCCAATCCCGAAGAAATCACACTCCGCAGCGAACAGGAATCCGAAGCACGGGCGGCGGCGATTCAATTTCTCGACCGGCTCGGCAGTTTGACGCGCTCCAATCCGCAACGTACCGAACGGCTGTGGCGCGTGCTGTGGCATTGTTATCTGGATGCGGACGAACCTTCGCAACTGGAAATCGCGGAAATGGTCGGCATCTCGGATTCTTCGGTCAGCGATTACCGTCGCAAAATCGAGAGCGAAATGCGTTTGCTGAGGTTTTCGCAGGAACAAATGAGCAGCTTCACCGAAGAACTGAATGAACAGTTGCACTGGCGTCTGTCGCTGCCCGAACGAATCGAACGCCGACCGGAAATCGGCGAAACCATCACCTGGCCGGGTCAGCATTATCGTCCGGTGGCTTATTACTCAGCAGCCGCCGCTTGAGACATTCGAAAAAAGTGGTGTCAGTAGCCTGCGCGTCAGCAAGTTTTGTTTATTCGAACTTAAGCCCTTGCTGGCGCGCGGGCTATTGACACTTCCGTAGGCCCAAAACTTTTCTCTTGCCGCCGCTCACCGGTGGTGAGTAAACCCCAGCCGTCGTAAAATCTCTCCCGCCATCTCGAAACATTTCCTTTTCAAGTTCAGTTCAGATTCAACGATGCCCTGTTCACCGACAGACAATTTACCGCCCGCACTCATTGGCAAAACTGGCTGGCCGTGGACTGACGCCTGCGAACCGCCAACCGACATGTCGCTGCCGAAAATCAGCGTCATCACGCCTTCGTTCAATCAAGGCAGCTTTCTGGAACAGACGATTCGGTCGGTCTTGTTGCAGAACTATCCCAACCTGGAATTCATCATCGTGGACGGTGGCAGTTCCGACGAAAGCGTAGAGATCATTCGCCGTTATGAAATCTGGCTGGCCGATTGGAGCAGCGAGAAAGATCGCGGCCAAAGTCATGCCATCAACAAAGGCCTGGCCAAAGCCACAGGCGAAATTCTGTGCTGGCTGAACAGCGACGATTATTTTTTGCCCGGCGCATTGCTGACAGTTGGCCGGACGCTCGCCGCCGACAGCGGCAAGGTAGCCATCGTCGGTCATTGCCTGAAAGTGAACAACGATGGTTCGCCGCCTTCGTTGCTGCGAGGCCGGTATCAAGGTCGGCAACGCTTGCTGGAATTCTGGAAAGGTTACGAAATGCACCAACCGGCGATTTTCTGGCGGCGCGAAGTTTTTGAACAAACCGGATGGCTGGATGAATCGCTGCACCTGACGATGGATTTCGATTACTGGACGCGCGTCGCCCAGCGATTCGATTTCACCAACGTTGACCGGGTGCTGGCCTGCGCCAATTTCCACGAAGCCGCCAAAACCGGCGACGATTACGCCGGTTATCATCTGGAATTGCAAAAACGCGCGCGCCATTACTGGCCGCCCATCTGGTCGCCTGAACGCTGGCGGCTGGAACTATCGCGGCTTCGCGCCCAATGAATCCGCCCAATGAGTTTGCATGCATGTCGAAGCTTCCATCGTTGTTCCGGTCTTCAACGGCGCGACCACCATCGTCAGCACCGTCGAGCATTTGCTCAACCAATCGCTTTCGCCGAAAGAAATCATCGTAGTGGACGACGGTTCGACCGACGACACCATTGAAGTGCTGAAGCCGTTTGAAACTCGTATCAACTATCAATTCAAACCAAACGGCGGCCCGGCTTCGGCACGAAATTTCGGCGCGCGATTGGCGACGGCGGAATTCATCGCCTTCACCGACAGCGATTGTTTGCCGGATCGAAACTGGCTGAAGAATTTGCTTGCCGGGTTCGATTCGCCCAACGTTGCCGGAGTCGGCGGTTCGGTCAAGAGTGTGAATGACAGTTTGATCGGCGAATATGTTGACCTGTTGCAAATGCTGGAACCGGCGAAAAACTCGAATGGCGAGATTGAATATCTGATCACCGCCAACGCCTGTTTTCGCCGTGAAGCGTTGTTGGCTGCGGAACTGTTCGACGAACGCTTTCGCAAACCCGGCGGCGAAGAACCTGCGCTTTGTCGTCGAATGAAAGAGCTTGGACATCAATTTCGCTCAGCGCCGCAGGCAGTCGTGTTGCACCACCATCGGCAAACGGTCGGCAGTTTTTTGCGAACGATCCGCAATTACGGCGAAGGCCGTTACCTGCTGGGAAAGCTCTGGCCGGATTACCAAATTGCCGATCCGACGCGAACGTTCTTCAGACAAGCTGTCGCCATCCGCTCGCTGGCAAGTGGTGTTCTAGCTTACGTTCGCCAGCACGGAGTGAAAAAAGCTCTGGCGTTTTCGGCGCTGGATTATTTGCGACAACTGGCGTTTTTGCGTGGTTATCTGCGCGGAGTCAGTACCAAGACTGGTAAGGAGCACACTTCATAATTGATGTTACTCGCTAAAGAAATGATCGTTAGACTTGGCCCGACTTTCGTCCCGGCAGGGACGGTTTGATATTAGCCCGGCAGTTCACTGCCGGGAAAA
>CADECP010000021.1:31098-130522 GCA_902825875.1 uncultured Acidobacteriota bacterium | reverse complement strand
TCACATTGATCAATCTCAGAGAGTTTTGTGAAGGATGAAACTTGCAACCAGTTCTATCCGCTTCAGCCGCCTTACGTTGACGATCCTTTCCTGTTACTTGATCGCCTAATAGCTGGTGAAGAATAGCGATGGACGAAAGCTGAGATTTGGTTGCGCCTTTTACAAAGACGATGAAGTAAGAATGGTTCTTCCTGGCGTGAAGTTGTTTTAGAACGCGTGTGACTCCGGGGCGATTCGACCTGGTCAATACGAACAAATCTTTAGCATAAAACCCTAGCAAGTTCAGGTTCATAATCAATTCCACATGCGTCAATCGCTGAATTCCGGCGCTGACTTCGTCCTGACATTTGACGATCAAAATTCCTTTTGGCCGCAGCACTCGTTTGGCTTCGATTGCGGCTTGGACATACATTTCCAACACTGCGTCATGCCATTTGCCGTTTAATTCCACTGGGCGAGTTCCGTTTGAATAACTTTCCTGAAAAGATTCGTGAGTGCCTTGCCCGGCGAAGCTGTCATCGTCTCGGTACAAACCTTCCATGTAAGGCGGGTCAAGAATCACGCAATCAAGCTCCTCGTCCTGATAAGGCAACACACGGCAATCAACTCCGGTTTTCAAATCAGTTGGTAACAGCGTGTAATCGTCTAAACTGACTTTGCGCCAGAAAACGCCTTTGCCATAAGTCACGTCGGCAATCGTTGAACCTTTGGGAACGTGGAGAGAAAGAATTTGTGGAAACAAGTCGGCATTGTCGCCAAAGTGTGAGGAAACAACCAGATTTGTTGTTGTTTCGCCGTCAGGAGATTTTCGGCGTTTCCGATCCCCATTAGTTTCTGGGATTTGCAGATCAAGCAAAGAGAGTTGTGCTTTAGGCATACTGACTCCACTCCACAGGCATTTATTCATTCACCTTCAGCACAGCCAAAAATGCTTCCTGCGGAATTTCGACTTTGCCGACGCGCTTCATGCGCTTTTTGCCTTCTTTTTGTTTTTCCAGCAGCTTGCGTTTGCGCGAAATGTCGCCGCCGTAACATTTGGCCAGCACGTTTTTGCCGACGGCTTTGATGGTTTCGCGGGCGATGACGCGCGTGCCGATGGCTGCCTGAATGGCGACTTCAAACATCTGGCGCGGAATCAGCTTTCGCATCTTGTCCACCAGCAAACGGCCACGCGGATAAGCAACGTCTTTGTGAACGATCAAAGACAGCGCGTCCACTTGATCGCCAGCGACCATAATGTCCAGCTTGACCAGATCGGAGTCTCGATACCCGGCCAGGTGATAATCCAACGAAGCGTAACCGCGCGAAATGGATTTCAGCCGGTCGAAAAAGTCCAGCACAATTTCGTTCAGCGGCACTTCGTAAGTCAGCTTGACGCGCGTCTGCGCAACGTAATCGAAGCCCTTTTGAATGCCGCGTTTTTCGTCCAGCAGAGCCAAAATGCCGCCCAGAAATTCTTCGTTGGTCAGAATCATGGCCGTGATGATCGGTTCTTCAAATTTGACGATGTCGCCTGATGGCGGCAGCTTTGACGGGTTATCAACTTCGATGATGTCGCCGCGCACGTCCGTGATGCGGTAACGCACTCCAGGAGCGGTCGTAATCAGATCAACGTTGAATTCTCGCTCCAACCGTTCCTGCACAATTTCCATGTGCAGCAATCCCAGAAAGCCGCAGCGGAAACCGAAACCCAGCGCGGTTGAAACTTCCGGCTCGAAAAAGAATGACGAATCGTTCAACCGAAGTTTTTCCAGCGCGTCGCGCAGTTCCACGTATTGGTTTGGTTCAATCGGATAAAGCCCAGCGAAAACCATCGGCTTGATTTCCTGAAAGCCGGGAAAAGGTTCCGGCGTCGGGCGAGCCGCTTCAGTCACCGTGTCGCCGATGCTGACATCAGCGACGGTTTTGATGTTGGCGACGATGAAGCCGACTTCGCCCACGCCCAGCTTGTCAATCGGGCGAGCTTTCGGCGTCATGACTCCCAACTCTTCGACTTCGTGCGTAGTGCCTTTGGCCATCAACCGAATCTTCGTGCCTTTGCGAAGCTCACCGTCAATCACGCGCACCATGACGATGACGCCGCGATAAGGGTCAAACCACGAATCGAAAATCAACGCTTTCAACGGAGCTTCGGCTGAGCCTTTGGGCGGCGGAACGTCGCGCACAATGGCTTCCAGAATTTCGTTGATGCCTATGCCGGATTTGGCCGAAGCCAGCACGGCGTTGTGCGTGCTGATTCCGATGACGTGTTCGATTTGGTCTTTGACCCGGTCAGGGTCTGCGCTGGGCAGGTCAATTTTGTTGATGACAGGAACCAGTTCCAAGTGATGGTCAACGGCCAGATAAGCATTGGCCAGCGTTTGCGCTTCAACGCCCTGACTGGCGTCCACGATCAGCAATGCGCCTTCGCAAGCGGACAGACTGCGCGAAACTTCGTAACTGAAATCCACGTGGCCGGGCGTATCAATCAAGTTCAGGATGTAATCCTTGCCGTCCTGAGCTTTGTAACCCAAACGAACGGCGTGCGCTTTGATGGTGATGCCGCGCTCGCGTTCCAAATCCATGGCGTCCAACACCTGGTCAGACATTTCACGCTGTTCCAGCGCGCCGGTTGCTTCCAACAAGCGGTCGGAAAGCGTGGTTTTTCCGTGGTCAATGTGTGCGATGATAGAAAAATTGCGAATGTTCGATGACATAAATGACTAGCTTTAATTTTGGAAATAAGGCTGGTAAGTCTGGAGAATACAGGTGCATGTATCGAAAATCAAAACGCTACTTTATTAGCCCAATCAATCGTACGCTCTTATTGCAATGTGGCATCGGTAGCTTGTTCAACGTGCGCCAGAGCTTTTTTGGCGGTGCGCGTCACCATCGCTACAACGGCAACCGTGGCCAGCAAACCTACGACGCGCAGCACAATCTGCCAAGTACCGATGCCGCTAGCACCTGCGCTCAAAGCATCTCGCGCCGTCGCACCGATGTACACATACAAAAATGTTCCCGGCAGCATGCCGATCAAATTCGCCAGCACGTACGAACTTATTCGCACAGTCGTCAGTCCCAGAAAATAATTCAGCAATGTAAACGGAAACACAGGGCTGAGGCGGACGAGTAACACCATCTTGAATCCTTCGCGGCCAATCGCGCGGTCAAGCGCGGCAAATTTCGGATTGCCCGCCGCCCACAAAGCGACACGGTCACGCAAAAACGTCCGCGTCAGCAGAAACGCACACAACGCGCCGACGTTCGCCCCGACCAGTACCACGGCCAGAGCTTTCCAAAAACTGAAAATTCCAGCCGCGCCAATCGTCAGCACGCTGCCGGGAATTAGCAACACTGTTGTTGCAACATAAAGCAGCAAATAACCAATTGGAGCAAACGCGCCCAAACCTTTGATTGATTCTTGCAATTGAGCCAGCCAATCGCCCACAGACAGAAAACGCAACAGCACCACCAGAGCAACAACCAGCAACCCGATCAGCCAGAGTTTTTTATTTTTCATCGCATCACTTTCCGGCCAGATTGATCACAGCCGCGCCGAGAATTCGTTTTTGCTTTCGTTCCTGCACAAACACGACAGCGCGCAAATCGCCGAGCTTCCAATCGGTTTTCAGCGCGGCAACGGTCGCAGCTTCAAAGACTTTGCCCGAATCGTCAATACGTCCCAGCGAGCGTAATTCGCGCACGACTGCTGTGTGAGGCAATCGTCGCCCGGAATTTTCTCCGCGCGCGACCTGCGAAGTCAGATTGCTTTCGGTAATTGCCAGCAATACTTCCGCCATGTCGTTTTCGGAAATTGCCGGAAGCTTTTCCACGCGCGCAGTCAGCTTTACGGTTTGAGCTTCGCGCGACAGGCCGATTTTCACATCGGCTTTCGGCAACTTTGCCGCGCGCGCAATCGCTGTTTGAGCTTTGGACAAATTACTGCCGACGAATTCGGCCTGGCCGTCAACGACCATTTGCGGAGTGTACACGCCGTCGTTGCGAAACACCGGCGCGTAAGCCTGTTGCCGCGCGCTGAACATCTCGGACGAAAACGGGTCTGACCAGCCGATGTAATTCCAGTAATCCACGTGCTCGCTCAAGGCGATGATTTCCACGCCTTCGACCGGTTGCAAGCGTTCCAATTCGGCCAGAACTTTGTCAGCAGGCGGGCAACTGGAACAGCCTTCCGATGTGAATAACTCGACAATGACCGGCGCGCGTTTGCCATCGCTGCCGAGTGATGGTGAGGCTTCCGCAATATCCGCTTCCGCTTTTACCGCAGACGCCGCCGACCAATTGATTGAATTCCGAAACAGCTTCGCGCCAACGAACAAGGCAACGAGCAACGACAAAACCACAGCAATCGCAATTTTCATTGTTGAACTCCTGCTTGATAAAAATCTTTCTCCATAAACACGCTACCTTGCCTCTTGCCTTATGTCTGTCACCAACGTTACAAGTCCCTGCATAGTGATCGGAGCAAATTTCGATGAATTCGGTGTGGACAAAGTTTTTTTTACGAACTGGCAACGGCTACTGGTTTGCGGTCATAGGCATTGCGGCTGTCACAGCAATGCTGACTCCATTTCAGGCTCAGTTCAGTTCGACCACTGTGGCGCTGACTCTATTGCTGGTTGTACTGTTCGCTGCGACGGGCTGGGGCAGCCGACCGGCGCTGGTCGCAGCAATTCTGGGCGTGCTGTGTTTCAACTTCTTTTTTTTGCCACCGCTGTACACCTTCACCATAGCCGATCTGCAAAACTGGATGGCGTTAGCGGCGTTTTTGATTACCGCCATTACAGCCGGGCAGCTTTCGGCGCGCGCCAAACGCCGCGCCGAAGAAGCCGAAGCCGGGCGAAAAGAGATCGAGCGACTCTACCACGAATACAGAATCGCTTCGGAACAAGCCAAACAAGCCGAAGTCTTTCGCCAAAGCGAGCAGTTGAAATCCGCTTTGCTTGATGCCGTCACGCACGATCTGCGAACGCCGCTGACTTCGATCAAGGCTTCGGTGACCACGCTATTGGCCGAAGAAGAATCTGACGAACCGGTGATGCTCGACCACGAAGGCCGCGCTGAATTACTGGAAGTCATCAATGAAGAAGCCGACCGACTGAATCGGTTTGTCGAGAATATGGTTGAGTTGGCGCGCCTGGAAGCAGGCGAATTGCAATTGCGTCGCCGCTGGGGTTCGGTCGAATAAATCATTGCGCTGGCGTGCGACCGCGCAAGCGAGTTGACCGCCGAACATCCCATCGAAGCCGTCATCGAATCCGAATTGCCTTCGGCGCGCGTGGATGCCAGTTTGCTGGCGGAAGTGTTGTATTCGTTGATTGACAACGCCGCGAAGTATTCGCCTGCCGGTTCGCCGATCAGAATCTCGGCTCGGCGCGCCGAAGACGAAATGATTCTGTTGATGGTGGAAGATCAAGGGCGCGGCGTTCCGGCACACATGCGCGAGCGAATTTTCGATAAATTCTTTCGCGTGGCCTCAGAAGCGAATCAACCCAGCGGATTGGGAATGGGATTGTCCATTGCGCGCGGCATCGTCGCGGCTCATGGCGGACGCATCTGGATCGAAGACGGCGCACAGGGCAGCGGCACACGCGTTCAGTTGTTGATCCCGATTGGCGATGAAGACCCCCGGGAAGGAGCGAACGACGATGAGTGAACCGCAACGCATTTTGGTCGTAGACGACGAACCGCAAATCGCGCGTGTGCTGCGTCGCGGATTGTCCGCGCGTGGATACGAAGTCCAAACCGCCAGCGATGGCGAAGAAGCGCTCAGCACGTTTTCGCAATGGCCTGCCGACCTTGTCATCACAGACCTTTCCATGCCTCAGATGGGCGGATTGGAACTGTGCCGCCGACTGCGGAAACTGTCTCAGGTTCCGATCATCGTGCTGTCGGTCAAAGGCGAAGAGCGAACCAAAGTCGAAGCTCTGGACGCCGGAGCGGACGATTACGTCACCAAACCATTCGGCATTGACGAATTGCTGGCTCGCGTCAGAGCCGCATTGCGCCGCGCGCCAACGGCAGCCGAGCGAGAGGTCAAAGACATAGAGCTTGGCGATTTCCGTGTTGATCTGGAATCGCGGGCAGTCGTCGTACGCGGCGAAGAAATCCATTTAACGCCGAAAGAATATGAACTGCTGATTTATCTGATTCGTCACGCCGGTAAAGTCCTCACCCACCGCGTCCTGCTCGGCGCGATCTGGGGCGGCGATTACACCGAACAGACTGAATACCTGCGCGTTTTCGTCGGCCAGTTACGCAAAAAGATCGAAGCCGACCCGGCCAAGCCTCATTACATTTTGACCGAACCCTGGATCGGCTATCGCTTCAATGCGGAAATCTAGCCCGCCGGATTCTCCCGCCGCCCTTACGAATTCTTTATAACCCGCTTACGCCATCCTTACGCCCGACGCCTCATGCTCAGCGCCGTTGATGAACAATCCAGACAAACAACAAACGAGAGACGACCTGAATGCATTGGCATTTACAGAAACGACGACGCGCATTAGCGGGAAACAAAATCATCCGAGCAAGCGATTGCTGGCGAAATTCCAGATTGTCGGTGTCGCCATCGGACTGGCAGGTGGCGTGGCATCTGGAATTTTCGGCGCGACGTTGATGGCTGCCGGTTGGCTGGCTGGCAACGAAGCTGCGCGACATTGGCTTTCCAGCGCCGGTTCGACGCTGCTGTTGTTGACCATCCCGCTTATCATCTTCGGCGCATTTTGCCTGGATTGGCTGGAAAAGAACCAACCGCAGCGCCGGGTAAACAACACGATCAATAACAACGACGAACAATAAAACACGCAATCGCCGAAACGTTCCTGGGCGATTGGCGCGGGAGCAATCACGATGTCTATGCAACGAATTGTACTGCTGATGATTTTGCTTCTGGCGAGCAGTTCGCTGGCCGCAGCGCAAACAACGACTGTCAGCAAACCACAAACGGAACTGGAACAGTTACGCGAAACGATGCGACAGATGCGACAACAGCTTGAACAAATGGAGGCACGCATCAACACGCTTGAAGCCGAAAAGAAGACGGCGCAGACGATTGCACCAACGGCGTCTGCGTCCGCGGCAACACCGGCCATAGATGATCGCAATGTGCTGGATTTCTGGCGCCACACGACTTTCAACCTGATGGTGGATGGCTATTACGGCTACAACTTCAACCGCCCGGTTGGCGGTATCAATTTGCTGCGAGCGTATGACGTGACCAGCAACAGTTTCAGTTTGAACCAGGCAACGTTGGTCATCGAACGTGCGCCGGATGTGGAAGCAGGCCGCCGTTTCGGCGCGCGCGTGGATTTGCAACACGGTCAGGCAACTGAAACCGTGCAAGGCAACGCTGCCAATGAACCGCGTCCGCAGGTGTATCGCAACGTTTGGCAAGCGTATGGAACTTATGTTGCGCCGATTGGCAAAGGCTTGACGGTGGATTTCGGCAAGTTCGCAGGCGCGCTCGGTTACGAAACCAACTTCACGAAAGACAACTTCAATTACTCGCGGGCGTACTGGTTCAACTTTCTGCCCTTTTATCACTTCGGCTTTCGCAGCAGCTACAACGTCAACGACAAGCTGACCGTCACGCATTGGCTGGTGAACGGCGCAAACCAATCCGAAGATTTCAATGGCTTCAAATCGCAAGCCGTGCTGCTGACCATCAAACCCGCCAAGCGCGTGACGCTGCAAACGAACTATTACGCGGGCAAAGAGCAACGCGACCGCAATCCGGCGCTCAATCCCGGCTTCGCTTCATTGCCGACACAGCCCGGACTTTCGACTGACGTGATTCGCCCTGTGCCGGAAGGTCGCTTTCACGTGCTGGACGCTTACGCCACGTTCAACGTCACAGACAAACTGACGCTGGCGCTGGAAGGCGATTACGTCATCAACCGCGTGCAGGAAACTACCGCGCCCGCGCGCGTGACGGGCGGCGCGGCTTATGCGCGGTATCAATTCACGTCGAAATTCGCCGTGGCGGGGCGCTTTGAATATCTGTCGGATCGCGGCGGGCTGTTCAGCGGCACAACGCAGGCGCTGAAAGAACACACGCTGACGGCGGAGTACAAACTGGCCGAAGGTTTTCTGATGCGCGGCGAATACCGGCGCGATTATTCCAACCAGCCGTTTTTTCTGACCGAACGACCCGGCTTGCTGAAACAGGAACAGAACACGGCGACGCTCGGCCTGGTGTGGTGGTTCGGGCGCAAACAAGGCACTTGGTAAACACGAAGGAGAAACATGCTCGATCTGATTTTTATCACCGCCACGGCGGCGTTCTTTCTACTTTCGCTGGCATACGTGCGCGGCTGCGAGAAGCTGCAATAGAGAAAAACTTATGAACTGGGAATCTGTTTTATCGCTCGTCGCTGCGGCGCTGTTGCTGGTTTACCTGACCTACGCGCTGCTGCGACCGGAGAAATTCTGATCGGAAAAATCTTTATGACTCTCAATGGTTGGCTGCAAATTCTGTTGTTCTTCGCGCTGGTGCTGGCCGTTACCAAACCGCTGGGCGTGTTTATGGCGCGCGTTTTCAACCGCGAACGGACGTTTCTTGATCCGCTGCTGCGCCCGATCGAACGGTTGATTTATCGGCTGACCGGCGTGGATGAAACGCGAGAAATGCGTTGGACGGAATACGGCGCGGCGATGCTGTCGTTCAGCGCGGTTTCAATGGTTGCGCTTTACCTGCTGCAACGTTTGCAGGCATGGCTGCCGTTCAATCCGCAAAACCTGGCCAACATCGAACCAAGCTCGGCGTTCAACACCGCGGCTTCGTTCACCACCAACACCAACTGGCAAAGCTACCTGCCGGAAACGACGATGAGTTACCTGACGCAGATGGCAGGGCTAACTGTACAGAACTTCGTTTCGGCGGCGGGCGGCATTGCGCTGGCCATCGCTTTCATTCGCGGCATCGCGCAGCGCAAGAAAGATACGTTGGGCAATTTCTGGGTGGATATGACGCGCGCCACGTTGTGGGTGCTGTTGCCGTTTTGCCTGGTTGGCGCACTGGCGTTGGTGTCGCAAGGTGTGGTGCAAAACCTGAAACCTTACGACGCGGTAACGTTGCTCGATCCGCAAGGCGAAGTGAAAACCCAAACCATTGCGCAAGGTCCCGTCGCTTCGCAGGAAGCCATCAAGATGTGGGGCACGAACGGCGGCGGATTTTTCAACGCCAATTCGGCGCATCCTTTTGAAAATCCCACGCCGTTGTCGAACCTGCTGGAAATGTTCGCAATCTTCGCCATTTCCGCCGGGCTGACTTACACGCTGGGACAAATGACCGGTTCGCCCAAACACGGTTGGGCAGTGTTTGGCGCAATGGCGTTGCTGTTTTTCGTCGGCGTGAGCGTGGCTTATTGGGCTGAAGCGCGCGGCAATCCAATGCTTGCCGGAACGGATCAAGCCGCGTCGGCGTTGCAATCGGGCGGCAACATGGAAGGCAAGGAAGTCCGTTTCGGCATTGCCAATTCGGCGCTCTTTGCCACGGCGACGACGGATGCTTCGTGCGGCGCGGTCAATTCGATGCACGATTCGTTCACGCCGCTCGGCGGATTGGTTCCGCTGGCCAACATCATGCTTGGCGAAGTGGTTTTCGGCGGCGTCGGCGCAGGAATGTACGGGGTGCTGATTTACGTCGTGCTGGCGGTGTTCATTGCCGGGCTGATGGTTGGGCGGACGCCGGAATATCTGGGCAAAAAGATTGAAGCTTACGACGTGAAAATGGCCATGCTGACCGTGCTGATTTTTCCGATGACGATTTTGATCTTCACGGCGATTTCGTCTGTTTCGCCTGCGTTTGGAACCTCGCAATTGAACAACAGCGGACCGCACGGTCTGTCGGAAATGCTTTACGCCTTCACGTCGGGCACGGGCAACAACGGCTCAGCCTTTGCGGGAATTTCGGCGAACACAAACTGGTACAACTCCGCCATCGGCGCGGCGATGCTGCTCGGACGGTTCTTTATGATTATTCCGATGCTGGCGCTGGCCGGAAATCTGGGCAGCAAAAAAGCCGTACCGCCGAGTCTGGGCACGTTCCCTGTGACGACTCCGCTGTTTGCGACCTTGCTGGTCAGCGTGATCGTGATTGTCGGTGCGCTGACCTTTTTTCCTGTGCTGAGTCTGGGACCGATTGTCGAACATTTGCTGATGCAGGCGGGACAGACGTTTTAACGAGAAGACTTATGTCGAAAGAAAAATCCATTTCCATTTGGGATTCCAAAATCATCACTCGCGCCCTGCTGGATTCGCTGCGCAAGCTGAATCCGACGGCGATGATGAAAAATCCCGTCATGTTCGTGGTCGAAGTCGGCAGCGTCATCACTTCTATTTTGTTGATTCGTGATCTGGCGGCGAGTGCGCCTGGCATCGGTTTCTCGCTGCAAATCACTTTGTGGTTATGGTTCACGGTGTTGTTTGCCAACTTCGCCGAAGCAATGGCCGAAGGGCGCGGCAAGGCTCAAGCTGATACGTTGCGAAAAGCCAAAACCGAAACGACTGCCAATCGGTTGTTGCCGAACGGCAAGGTTGAAATCATCGCCGCGCCGCAGCTCCGCAAAGACGACATAGTGATTGTCTCGGCGGGCGAATTCATTCCCGGCGACGGCGAAGTGATCGAAGGCGTGGCTTCAGTGGATGAATCGGCCATCACTGGCGAAAGCGCGCCGGTCATACGCGAAGCGGGCGGCGACCGTTCGGCGGTGACAGGCGGCACGCGCGTGCTGTCGGATCAAATCAAAATCCGCATTTCGTCAAATCCGGGCGAGACGTTTCTTGATCGAATGATTTCGCTGGTCGAAGGCGCGGAACGACAAAAAACGCCGAACGAAATCGCGCTGAACATTTTGCTGGCCGGGCTGACCATAGTCTTTTTGCTGGCGGTTGTGACGTTGCAACCGTTCGCTATTTATTCCAGCGCGCCGCAAACGGTTTTTGTGCTGGTGTCGCTGCTGGTTTGCCTGATTCCAACAACAATTGGCGGATTGCTTTCGGCCATAGGCATTGCCGGAATGGATCGTCTGATTCAGCACAACGTGCTGGCAATGAGCGGGCGCGCAGTGGAAGCGGCGGGCGACGTGAATACTTTGCTGCTGGACAAAACCGGCACAATCACGCTCGGCAATCGGCAGGCGACGGAATTCATTCCGCTGTCCGGCGTCAGTGAAACGGAACTGGCAGACGCGGCGCAGCTTTCTTCACTGGCGGATGAAACGCCGGAAGGTCGTTCGATCATCGTGCTGGCCAAAGAGAAGTACAAACTTCGTGGCCGCGAGCTTACGCCCCACGAAGCGCACTTCATTCCGTTTACTGCGCAAACACGAATGTCCGGCGTGAATTATGACGGGCGGGAAATTCGCAAAGGCGCGGTGGACGCGATTGAGCGTTACGTCAACGGCAACGGCGCGCAAGCTCCGCGTGAATTGCGTGAAACCGTCGAACGCATTTCGCGCGCGGGCGGCACGCCGTTGGTTGTTGCCGACAACAAACGCCCGCTCGGCGTCATTTACCTGAAAGACATCGTCAAAGGCGGAATGAAAGAACGTTTTGACCAACTGCGCGCAATGGGCATCAAGACGGTCATGATTACGGGCGATAATCCGCTGACCGCCGCAACCATCGCACGCGAAGCAGGAGTGGATGATTTCCTGGCCGAAGCCACACCCGAAGACAAAATGGCATTGATCAAACGTGAGCAGGCCGAAGGCAAGCTGGTGGCAATGACCGGCGACGGCACGAACGACGCTCCGGCGTTGGCGCAAGCTGATGTAGGCGTAGCAATGAACAGTGGGACACAAGCCGCCAAAGAAGCCGGCAACATGGTTGACCTTGATTCCAATCCGACCAAGCTGATCGAAGTGGTCGAAATCGGCAAACAATTGTTGATGACGCGCGGCGCGCTGACCACGTTTTCCATCGCCAACGACGTGGCCAAATACTTCGCCATCATTCCGGCCATGTTTTCGGTGGCGTTTCCTGTCATGAACGAGCTGAACGTGATGAAGCTGGCAACACCGCAATCGGCAATTTTATCGGCAGTGATTTTCAACGCTTTGATTATCGTCGTATTGATCCCGCTGGCGCTGAAAGGCGTGAAGTATCGAAGCTTGAGCGCGGCGGCGTTGCTGCGGCGCAATCTGTTGATTTACGGATTGGGCGGAATTGTCGTTCCCTTCATCGGCATCAAGCTGATTGACGTGGCGGTCGTGGCGCTTGGGCTTGCGTAAAGGAGGCAAATCAAGTGGTAAAAAATCTGATTACAGCGGTGTTGATGACAATTGTGACAACGCTGATTTTGGGCTTGGTTTATCCATTGGTCGTTACCGGCTTGGCTCAAATCATGTTCAAGGACAAAGCCAACGGGCAATTGATTGAGCGCAATGGCCAGATCATCGGCTCGCGGTTGATCGGCCAGCCGTTTTCTTCGCCGGGCTATTTTCGTTCGCGGCCTTCGGCGGCGGGCGCAATCGGCTATGACGCGGGCGCTTCGTCTGGTTCCAATCTGGGGCCAACCAGTCAAAAACTGATTGATCGCGTCCGCGCCGATGCCGAAAAGCTGCAAGCTGAAAATCCAGGCAAGCCCGTTCCAATTGATCTGGTGACGACTTCGGCGTCGGGACTTGATCCGCATATTTCGCCTGCCGGAGCGGAATTCCAGGTTCCGCGCGTGGCGCGCGAACGCGGAATGAACGAAAACCAAATGCGCCGCATCGTCGCGGAGTTCACCGAAGGCCGCGAGTTCGGCTTACTGGGCGAACCGCGCGTCAACGTGTTGCTGCTGAACCTGAAACTGGATGAAATCAAACCCCTGAGGAAGTGATTGAGCAATGACAGACAACGGCGACAAACGGATTTCTGCTGAAGTCATTCTTGCCCGGCTCGACGAAGCCAATCAGGCGCGGCTGCGCGTGTACATCGGCGCGGCTGCGGGCGTTGGGAAAACCTTTCAGATGCTGGAAGAGGCGCACCTGCTCAAAAAACAAGGCGTGAATGTGATTGTCGCCGCCATCGAAACTCATGGACGGGCTGACACCGAAGCGATGATTGGCGATTTGGAAATTATGCCGTTGCGCCGGATCGAATATCGCGGCATCACGCTGGAAGAGATGGACGTTGAAACCGTCATAGCGCGCAAACCGGCGGTCGTCATCGTGGACGAACTGGCGCACACGAATGTGCCCGGCTCGAAAAATCGCAAACGTTATGAAGACGTGCTGGATTTGCTCGCCGCGGGCATTTCAGTCATCACCGCCGTCAACGTCCAGCACATCGAATCCTTGAACGACGCAGTGGCGCGAACAACCGGCGTGCGTGTGCGCGAAACGATTCCTGACTGTTTCCTGCAACGCGCCGACGAAGTCATCAACGTGGATGTTTCGGTGGACACGCTGCGGACGCGATTGCGGCAAGGAAAAATTTACGGCGTCGAAAAGATCGAACAATCGCTCAACAACTTTTTCCGCAAAGGCAATCTTTCCGCCTTGCGCGAACTTTCGCTGCGGCAGGTTGCCGAAGACCAGGCCGCCAAGGCGCACGATTACCGCGAACGTGAAGGTTTGGAACAGGCCGTCATTCCCGAAAAGGTCATGGTCTGCATCACGTCGCGCGGCAACGCCAAAAAACTGCTGCGCGTTGGTTCGCGCATTGCCGGGCGTCTGGCGTCGGACTGGTTTGCGGTGTATGTCGAATCTCCGCGCGAAGAACCCGGACGCATTGATCCGCAGGATTACAACCGATTGATGGAAAACGTGCGCTTTGCCGAAGAACTTGGCGCGCAATTTGTCCGGCTGAAAAATCCCCACGTCGCCGACGCGCTGATCGAATTTGCACGCCGCGAAGGTGTCACGCACGTCATCTTCGGCCAATCGGCGCGTTCGCGCTGGGACATTTTGCTGCGCGGTTCGGTCATCAATCGCTTTCTCAATGAAGTGCGCGACGCCAATGTTCAGGTGGTTCCGCTGGATTCGTCAGAGTTGGATGTTGATGGAAACTTCTCGCTGGTTTGATCTGGAAGAAAACGCCTGTACTCAAAAAAGCGCCGCCGTTTTCAGTCAACGGTGGCGCTTTGGAGGTCATTTCGAAAACAAAAACCGGATCAACCTTTCTTCTCTGATTTGTCCGATTTCTTCACTGCGGGAGCCGAGATGTTGTTTACGACTTTCGTTGCTCCGCAACGTTTAGCGATTCCGGTTGCCGCGCCTTTGCTGCCCGCGTTGGCCGCGTTGCCGGTCAGCGTGACTACGCCGCTGCTGACTGCCGAACTGAAGCTTTGCGTTTTCAGTTTTTCGGAGTTGGCGAATTTATCCATGACGCACTTTTGAATTTCTTCGTCTGTTTTTGGCATGGATTTTTCAGCTTTCTTCTCTGCCTTTTTCTCAGCTTTCTTTTCCGATTTTTTCATCATCGTTTCGCCGCCCTGAGCTGGTTGCGCCTGAGCAAACGCAACTGCCGACAGCGCCAAAACAAAACAGAACACTGCGAACATTCGTTTCATGGTTTTTCTCCTTGGATGAGTTGGGGTTGAAGTGTCGGTCATCCGTACTGTCTGACCGGTTGCTGGGGTGGCGCGTTATTCTTGGCCAGATCGAAAATCGGCGCAAGAGCCACGCGCTATTTCGCCAGCACCGACTAAATTTTCACCACCAGCTTGCCGATGTTCGTGCCTTCAAACAGTTTGTTCAGTGCCAGCGGAGCGTGTTTCAAACCGTCAACTTCATCAATGCGGTATTTGATTTTGCCTTCCATCAGCCATTTGCCCATTTCGGTCATGCACTCCATCGCGCGCGGAGCGTAATCCATGACGATGAACCCTTCGACGCGAGCGCGTTGCACCAGAATGTTGGCGAAGTTGTATGGTCCCGGCACTGGTGCAGTCGCGTTGTAACTGGAAATCAATCCGCACAATGCGATGCGAGCGCGAAAATTGATCTGCGCCAGCACGGCGTCCATGATTTCGCCGCCTACGTTTTCAAAGTCTATGTCAATTCCGTTTGGGCAATGTTTCTTTAGCGCCGCCGCGACGTTTTCGGTTTTGTAATTGATCGCCGCATCAAAGCCGAGTTCGTCCACCAACCATTTGCATTTGTCGTCGGCTCCGGCAATACCTACGACGCGACAGCCTTTGATTTTACCGATCTGGCCGACCAGCGAACCGACTGCTCCGGCGGCAGCGGAAACCACCAGCGTTTCGCCAGGCTTGGGCTGGCCGATGTCCAGCAATCCGAAATAAGCCGTCATGCCGATGTGACCGAACAATCCAAAATGCGCCGTCAGCGGAATTCCCGGCAAATTCGGCAGCGCGTTGACGCCTTTGCCATCGGTGATGGCGTATTCCTGCCAGCCGAGCAAACCCGACACGTGGTCGCCGACTTTGAAATTCGCGTTGCGCGATTCTTCGACGACGCCGATAGTTCCGCCGCGCATCACCCCGCCAATCGGCACGGCGGGCAGATACGTGTCACGCGAAGCCCATCCGCGCATGGTCGGATCGAGTGACAAATACAAATTGCGAACCAGTATCTGGCCGTCCTGCAATTCGGGAACGACCTCTTCTGTCCAGGTGAAATCGCTTTCCTTGATTAAGCCTTCGGGCCGTGCCGCCAGCCGCCATTGATGATTGATTCGGTTTGCCATGGTGATGTCCTCTTGAAAGTAGAACAAGCTGCCAGCTTGTTCAGTTAAGTTTAAAAACAGATCGGGGCAAGCTGGCAGCTTGCCCTACAACTCTCTGCGCGACGGAACGACAATGTTGGCGATCAGTGTTCCCGCCACCAAGGCCATCGCCGTCAAAACCATTTTGAAGGTGGTATCTACACCGGAAACGATTTGCCGATCGAGCAACGCTGCCAATCCGCGAAAGCCTACGCTGCCGGGAACCAGCAACAAAATGCCCGGAACCTGGGTGATGATCGCCGGGTGATCCAGCAAACGCGAATAACCATTGCTGGCCACGCCAACCACCAATGCACCGAAAAACACACCCAGTTCCGGACCAAGAAACTTTGCGCCGAGCTTGGCTCCGCCAACCGCCAAGGCTCCGGCAATGACAATCCAAACGGCATCACGCAAATGCGCTTTTAGCAATACGGTCAACGCCAGCGGCATGGTGACCAACGCAATCGGTTCCGTCCACGGAGGCAACGGGATTGCGCGCGCGATTTGCGGTTCGCCGAACACGGCTTGAGAAACAGTATCTCCAACCGCCACGCCAAAACCCATGCCGATGAAAATGACGAACGCGCCGCTCAATCGCGCCGTGCCCGAAGACAAATGTTGCGACGACAATTCGATCATTGCCGCCGTCAGCGTCAATCCGGGCATCAGAATAATCAATCCGGCCAGGGTGGCGTTTGAAACCGCGTATGGCCCGATAGCAAAACTCAATGCCGCGGCTAACGCCGATGCCGTGAACGCCGCGACCGGTTCAAACACACGCCCCCAGGTTGGATTTTTTCCGACAAACACCGACAGCAATCCGATGGTCACGCCGATCAACGCCGACACGCCAATTTCTTTGAACCCTCCGCCCAGAAAGCGCGATGCCGCCGCCGAAGCCATTCCAAAAGCCACGACCGTCAGCACATTTCCATACCGCGCCGGAGCGGCCAGGATGCTTTCAATCCTGTCTGATCCTTCCGCCGCGCTGACGGCTCCACGCAACACGCCAGTTGTCACGTCGTCGAGTTCGGCCAGCTTGCCCAGATTGACTTCGCCTGGAGTGACGCGCATCAGAAAAGTTTGTTGTTCTTCCTGTTTGCCGAACGACGCAAAAATCGAAGTCGGCGTGGAAAAGAATTGTCCTGTCAGCCGCAATCGTTCGGCGGCGCGACTTAAGACTTCTTCCAGTCTGTGTGCCGGATAACCGTACGTATGCAACGCTCGACCAAGCCTGAGCACAAACCCAATCGCATCGCGCGGGTCAATCAACGAACCAGTAACTGTTGCCATTTGTGGTGTTGCCATGACTTCAATCAAACAAAGATTCCTGAGCCGGGTCGAGTCCCAACACTTCACGCACCGGGCGAAAGCTGCGGCGATGAATTGGCGAAGCTCCAAGCCTTCGCAGCGCCGCAAAATGTTCTGGCGTTGGATAGCCTTTGTGCCCTGCCAATCCATAACCGGGAAACTGCCCGTCTAGTTCCAGCATCATCGCGTCGCGCGTGGTTTTGGCCAGAATCGAAGCCGCCGCGATGCTGGCCGATTGCGCGTCTCCGCGAACGATGCCACGTTGTGGAATCGTCAGGTCAGGAATTTTGCGCGCGTCTACCAGCAAGAAATCGGCTTTGCAGTTCAATCCTTCCACTGCTCGGCGCATCGCCAACAAACCGGCGCGGTAAATGTTCAGCCGGTCAATTTCTTCCACGTCGGCAATTCCAATCGCCCAGGTCACGGCGTCAACTTTGATTCGTTCGGCCAACGCATCGCGCGTCGCTTCGTCGAGCTTTTTAGAATCGTTCAGTTCGCGCAGTTTGTAATCACGCGGCAGGATGGCGGCTCCGGCGACAACCGGCCCGGCCAACGGCCCAACGCCTGCTTCGTCCACTCCGGCAATTTGCGCGAAGCCCTGTTGCCACAATTCAATTTCAAACTTCAGCAAATGCCGGAGCCGTTGCCCTTCGGCGCGATTTTCCGACTGGCGCACGCGCAGCCTGACAGCCAGGTCGCGCGCACTTTGTCGCCGGTCGTTTGCCAGCGCTTCGAGTAAACCCTTTGGCAAAGCTTCGCCGTTGTCGAGTAAACTCGCTTTCAATTGGGCGACAGACTGTTGCAGCAAATCCTGGACAGAAGACATGAAATCCGTTGTGAATGCAGAATCGTAATTTCGAGCGGCGATTATAGCCCGAAGCTCAATGCGGCACAGAAGCATTCACCGCGCGGATGGAATAATATCGCGGCGGCAGGTCATTCATCGGAAGCCAGACGGAGGAGCAACAATGCTGATTAAAGATTCGGACGACATCAAAAGCAGCGAAATCACTGACGAAAAAAATTACTGGAATCGCCGCAACTTCATTCGCGGAGGAGTACTGGCGGCAACAACCACCGCCACTGGTTTGCTTTATCGCGGCTTGAATCCGCCAAACCGCGAAGTGAAGAAACTTGACCCGGTTGAACTCAGTGCAAAGCAGGGCTATTTCACCGCCGAAGGCGAAGCCGCCAACGATTTTGCCGACATCACGAATTACAACAACTTTTACGAATTCACGACCACGAAAGAAGGGGTCGCTCGGCGCGCCAAAAACTTCGTCACGCGACCGTGGACGGTTGAAGTCGGTGGTTTGGTTCATAAACCGAAGACGTTCGATCTGGATGAAATCCTGAAGCTGGCTCCGCTGGAAGACCGCGTCTATCGGTTTCGTTGCGTCGAAGCCTGGAGCATGGTGATTCCGTGGATGGGATTTCCGCTGGCCGAATTGCTGAAACAGGTGGAACCGATGAGCGATGCGCGCTACGTCAAATTCTTCACGCTGTACGATCCCGACCGCATGCCCAACCAGAAAACCGATGTGCTGACGTGGCCTTACATCGAAGGTTTGCGACTGGACGAAGCCCAGCATCCGTTGACGCTGCTGGCCACGGGGCTGTACGGCAAAATGCTGTTGCCGCAAAACGGCGCTCCGCTGCGATTGGTCGTGCCGTGGAAATACGGATTCAAAAGCATAAAATCCATCGTCAAGATTTTGTTGGTACGCGATGAACCGATTTCCGCCTGGACGGATGCTGCGCCTGACGAATACGGCTTTTATTCAAACGTCAATCCGAAGGTTTCGCATCCGCGCTGGACGCAAGCGACCGAACGCCGCATCGGCGAATTCGGTTTGCGCGACACGCTGATGTTCAACGGCTACGGCGACCAGGTCGCCAGCCTGTATTCAGGAATGGATTTGAAAGCTAATTTTTAGTTCGCAGTTCACGGTTCACAGTTCGCAGCAAACGCTTCAGCCGACGAACTGTGAACTGCGAACTGCGAACTGTGAACTGACCAATGGACATCAAATTTGCAAAATTCGCCGTCTTCACCAACGCCGCTGTTCCGTTTTCGCTGATCCTGTGGGATGCGTTTCATCATCGGCTGGGAACCAATCCGCAGGAATTCGTGCTGCGCACGACCGGCACGTTGACGCTGGTGTTTTTGCTGCTGACGTTGGCGGTGACTCCGCTGCGAAAGCTGTTGGGTTTGCCGTGGATGGTGCAGTTTCGCCGAATGCTGGGTCTGTACGCATTCTTTTACGGCTGCCTGCATCTGCTGTCGTACACGTGGTTCGACAAATGGTTCAACCTGCGCGCAATTGCCGAAGACACGCTCAAACGCCCGTTCATCTTTTTGGGGGTGCTGGCGTTTGTGTTGATGATTCCGCTGGCGGTGACTTCGACCAACAAGATGGTCAAACGGCTGGGCGGCCAACGCTGGAACCGATTGCACAAACTGGCTTACTTAGCGCCGATTGCCGGAGTGCTGCATTATTACCTGCTGGTCAAAGCCGACACGCGCCTTCCGCTGGCCTTCGCGGCGGCGCTGGTCGTGTTGCTGGCGTATCGAGTGCTGAACAAATTCTTTCCCGCCTTCACTCAACGCAAACCGAAACGCGCGGCAGCATGAATCAGCGGCAGTGCGGAAATGTGGTTAGACTTCCATACTGAGGAGGCATCGAATCCCGAACTCCAACTGCTGGATTTTCAGAAACCACGTTGCGCTTAAGGATTAATCAACTGGCGGCCACCAGCCGACGCTCACCCACAGTTTGCGCGTAACGACGATCATCGGGTGATTGAGTTTCAGAGCAAGCACGGTCGCTCTTCCTTCAGGTGACACCCCGATGATTTTCGTGTGGTCATCGCTCCAACGGAAATGTTCAAACCAATGTTGCGTACGGGGATTAAAAAGCGGTGTCAGTTGTCCGGTTTCCGGGTCGAGCGATTCAGTCTGTGTATGCTTGAATCCATTGCAGTTGCGGCAGGAAAGCCAAAGATTTTCTTCGATGGTTTGACCGCCTTTGGCCAGCGGCGACAAATGCTCGAATTCCATCCGAATGCCGATCAGGTGCTCGCCGATCAGACAATAACCGCAACGAAACTGAGCTTGTTTTCTGACCTCTTCGGCCAACGCAGCTGAGATTTTTGCGCGGCTCATGCAAGTTGTCCTGATAACTGGCGGAGTTCAGCAGCGGTCGGAACTGGCTTGCCGCGAAACCGAAGCAGAACCGCAGCGCGGGCTTTGCGGAGCATGACCAGATCGGCTTGCCGCTGTAACGAGTCGAGCTGTCTTTGTTCGGAAATTCCCAGCGAGCCGAGTTGTTGACGTTCCAGCAAATCGTGAATCTGTTCGGCTGTTTCGACGGGAACTGTTTCCAGCATGATGCTGCGTAGCGATTGTTCATCAACCGTTTCCAGCGCCGACAGGTTTTCGTTGACGTCGTCCGGCAAACCTTCCAACGGCGGCAGCGAAGCCTGCAAGGCAGTCAACACAAGCTCTTCCACAGGCTGTTGCGTAGCCTGAGCGACGCGCGCGATAGGCAGGAAGATGTTATCCGGCAAATTGAGTGTGATGGCTTGGGACATTCAAGAACTCCTTTCACGATTGCTAACGCACGGCAGTTTACTACAGCCCGCCAGAATCAGCAGCAGGCCTGCCCGCTGTTCACAAAGCCGACTTCATGCGCGGACATTGGCGATTCAAAGACTTTGCCGGGATTCAAAATGCCATTGGGATCCATTGCCCGCTTGATTGTCTTCATAAGTTCGATGGTCGGCGCAGTTAGGGCCAGATCAAGGTAAGGAGCTTTGGCGTAACCGACGCCGTGTTCGCCTGAAAGCGTCCCGCCGAGTTCCACTGCTTTACGGAAAATTTCTCGCACCGTGTCGGCTCCGCGTCGCCGAGTGTCTTCTTCATTGTCCTGAAGCATGACGTTGGTGTGCAGGTTGCCGTCTCCGGCGTGGCCAAACGTAGGGATCAAAAAGCCGGAGCTTCGGCTCAAATCTTCCAGAAAATCCAACATCGCTGGAATTCGGGAGCGCGGCACAACTACATCGTGGTTGAGTTTGATGATCCCGGTGCGCGCCACCGCCGGAGACATTTTGCGGCGCACTTCCCAAATGGCGTCGGCTTCGGTGTCGTTGGCGGCCAGGTTGAACTGAATGGCGCGATGTTTCTGGCACATTTCGCGGACGATTTCGGCTTCGCGGGCGACGGCTTCTTTCAGGCCGTCCACTTCGATAATCAGCAAGGCTCCGGCGGAACGCGGCAAGCCCGACGGTTCAAAATCTTCAATCGCGTTGATCGAAGTTCGGTCGAGCAGTTCCAACGCCACAGGCAAAATGCCCGAACTGGTGAAGTCGGCCACGCAGTTGCAGGCTTCCTGAGCCGATTCAAAAATCGCCAGCGCCGTCCTTCGCGCTTCTGGTTTTGGCAGCAAACGCAAAATGCAGCGCGTGACGATCCCCAGCATGCCTTCGCTGCCGATCAGCAAACTTTCCAGGTGAAATCCGGTGGCGTTTTTCGGCGTGCGAGTTCCCGCTTTGATGATCTGACCGGTCGGCGTGACGAAATCCAAACCGAGCACGAATTGTTTGGTGTTGCCGTATTTCACGCAACGCGGCCCGCCAGCGTTCAGGGCGATGTTGCCGCCAATGAACGAATCTTTCCAACTGGATGGGTCAGGCGGATAAAACAAGCCTTCGGCTTCGACGGCTTCGGCCAGGTCAAAAGTCTTGACGGCAGGTTCGACAACGGCGACCAGATCGGCTTTGTTGATTTCCAAAATTTGGTTCATGCGTTCGGTGGCCAGGACGATTCCGCCGCGAATCGGGACGGCTCCGCCGGTGTAACCGACTCCGCCGCCGCGAGCCGTGACGAAAAACTTTTCTCGATTGGCCAGTTTCAAAATCGCCGCTATCTCTTCAGCGGTTCGCGGAAAGACGATGGCTTCGGCGCAAAAGACCTGCTTCAGCGCGTCTTGGGAATTGGCAACAAGGACATCCGGCGCGGTTGAAACGTAATCAGCGCCGACAATCTGGTTCAGTTGGTGAATAGTTTTCTGTGTAATCATTTTTGATTTTCCAAAACTGCTGGGGATTATTCCCCGTTCAAGTCGGTGATTTTACCCTACCAGCATCCATTCCAAACCTGAGCGTGTTGGAATGACGCGACTTCCAACGACGAACAGGCGGCACAGCCATTGCACGCTATCAAAACGGGAGGGCGTTGTGGGTATCACGACGTAACACATTATGAAAAAAGCTATGAAAGTTCTGGTTGCGGTTGACGGTTCACCGTTCAGCCTTGCGGCAATTGACGAAACGGCTCGTATGCCATGGCCACAAGGCAGCGAAGTCAAAATCATCTCTGCAATTGAAATGCCTACGCCGGTGACGGTAGGCACATTGCCTATGCCGGACAACTATTATTCGGAATGGGAAAAGGCGCTGGAAGACCAAGCAGTGGTCAATACGGCAAACGCGATTTCACGTTTTTACGAAAAAGGCGGGGCTGGGATCGAAGCAGCGGCCAAAACCGTTAAGGGCGATCCGAAAACCGCTGTTATCGAAGAAGCCGAGCACTGGGGAGCCGACCTGATAATTGTCGGTACGCATGGGTACAACGCTTTTGAAAGGTTCTGGCTAGGATCGGTTTCGCGGCATATCGCGTCGCACGCGCATTGTTCGGTAGAAATCGTGCGGCAGCCAACGCCAGCACGCACCGGAGCAATGAAAATCCTGTTGGCTGTGGACGGTTCTGCTTGCGGAGAAAAAGCGGTTGAAGAAATCGTCAATCGCACATGGCCGGCGGGCAGTGAAGTTTGTGTGCTTTCGGCAATTCATTTGCCGATGACGCCGACGCCGGAAACCTGGGCATTGCCTGATAGTTACTATGCTCACGCTGAAAAAATCGGTCGTCAGCACGCGGAAGAAATCACCGGAGCAGCCGTTGCGAGTTTGAAGGAAAGCAACGCCGCACGCGAAGTTCCGCTGACGATCACCAGCAAAGCCGTCATCGGCCACGCCGAAGAAACAATTATCGGAACTGCCAAAGAATGGGGAGCGGATTTGGTCGTGCTTGGTTCACACGGATACCGCGGGTTCCGTAAATTCCTGCTCGGATCGGTTTCGCAAGCGGTCGCTTCGCATGCGCCGTGTTCGGTCGAAATCGTTCGCGAAAAGGCGAATTGAAAAAGCGGCCAATTCCAACGCTGGGGCAATTTGGAAAATTGCCCCACATCCTTTTCAGAGGCGATATGACATTCGGAAAGCTTTCCACAGAAGACGCGCTGAAACTGTTGGGCAACAACAAACTGGGCAGACTCGGTTGCATTGCCGACGGCGAACCGTACGTTGTGCCGATCAATTTCTTTTTCGACGGCGAATACGTTTACGTGCATTCGTTGGCGGGAAAAAAGATCAACGCTTTGCGCGCCAATCCGCGAATCTGCCTGCAAGTGGACGAAATCGAAGATTCGTATCACTGGCGCAGCGTGATCGTTTACGGCAATTACGAAGAAGTTACCGACGAACATTTGCGCGAACACATGCTGGCTGAACTCTTTCGCCGAATGCCTCACCTGACGCCTGTCGAATCCAAAATGTCCAAAGGCATAAGTCAGGCCATCGTATTTCGCTTTAAGCCGGATTCGATAACTGGTGTCGGCGAAAGCTGGTAATTTTTCCGAAGACAATGCTGAAAAATCAGCCGGTTGTCCGACGTGACAAATCGCTGGGCAATCGGCTAAGATGCCCGCACTTTAGTGGTACTCCTCAAGCCGTATAAGAAACGTTAAGCAAATTTTTGATTCAGGAGATTTCGATTTATGAAGACAGCTTCACGGCTGTTGCTTTGCGTTTTTTCGTTTGCCCCGATGTTGTTGACAGTTTCGTTGAGCGCCAACGCTCAAATTCGTGTGGACAGTTTCAAACGTCCAGCAAACGAAGAATTTGCTTTGCAGTTGCCCCAATTGACGATGTCGCACCAATTGCCGGTCGAGTTACCGCAAACTGAGTTTATAAACTTGGCGCCCATACTGCTGCCGGCCTTTCGCCCGTATAAGTTTTCGCCGACAACGATTTTGACGCCGTTGATTTTTACGAACGAAACCACGTCGTTGTTGTATCAGGCGATCAACAAACGGATTGGAATACGGTATAAATTTTTCGGCACGGATGATCGCGGTTATGACTGTTCCGGCTTTGTCTGGCGAGTCTTTCAGGATGCCGGATCAAGTTTTGACCGTGTCGCCGCCCGTACGTTGTGGGGACAGTTACCCGAAGCGACTGTCGAAGAAACTTCTCAATTCGGAACGCTCGTCTTTTTCAACGGATTGAAACACGTCGGCATCGTCCGCGATGCTTTCACGTTTTATCACTCGTCGCGTTCACAGGGAGTCACTCTTTCAACCTTTGCCGGATACTGGGGGGCGCGCATCACTGGGTATCGCCGAGCGCCGTTTCAGATGACGGAACTGGCCAATCAAATCAGCGCCAAAGACGGCGAATGAAGCTCCTAAAAAAATCCGGGTGACAAAACCGTAAAGGCTTGTTGCCCGGATTGTTCTTTAATCGGTGTTCAGGCTGCTACAAACTGAAAGTTCGTTTTCTTTCGCAGTTGTCTAATTTTTTTGGTGACAGATTAAGCGTTTGTCGCTAATATCCGCCCGCCTCGCACCCCTTTTTCTTCACCGAAGACCCCTTTCAAAACAAAGCCCTCTTTTCTCGAACCCCTTTTCGTTTCGTTGCCAATCTTCTCACCGATCTAGCCGACCCCTTCGACTTCAGATCATCAAGGAGCAAATAAATTATGCGACAAGCATATCGGCTGGTAGTGTGTCTGTTGGCTGTTTTCGGTTCGTTGGCAATGGTTGGACAAGCTGAAGCGCAAGATCGTTTACGCGTTTCTGGCAGGCAGTTGGCGTTCAACGGCGAACGTTCCACAGATTTTTCTCGATCCTTTAATCCGGGCGGCAATTCTAAAATGCCATCGCGGGTCAACACTTCTCACCGCGAACGTGAATTCAAAGCGCAGATCGAAGCATCGCTTTACGGAGCCATTCGAGATCGCCTGGGAGCGCCGTATCGTTCAGGCGGAACGGATGATCGCGGGTACGATTGTTCCGGCTTTGTCTGGCGGGTGTTTCAGGAAGCCGGAATAGATTTGACTCGAACCTCTGCGCGTTCGTTGTGGAATTCCCTGCCACAAGCCGCCGCGGGCGAGGAAACCGAATTCGGCACGCTGGTTTTCTTTGAAGGGTTGACTCACGTGGGCATTGTGCGAGACGGATATTCGTTTTATCACTCGTCCACTTCACAGGGAGTCATTCGTTCGTTTTACACTGGGTATTGGGGCGGCAAGGTGATTGGTTACAGGCGAGTGCCTTTGCCCAAAATCAAAGAGGCGAGCAGGCGGTAGAAAATTGTGCGGCGGGACAGTTTGAAAAATTGTCCCGCCGTTTTCGTTTCTTGGCACTTATTTTGTCTTGGCCAGAAATCCCGGAGCCTGCGCTTTCTTTTCACGCGAATCCCAAACGACCACAATCTTGTCAATGTTGACGTAGGCCGTTTCATCATCTTTTTCCAAATGCAGGATGTTGCCTTCGACGCGAACGACTTTGCCATTCAGCGTTAATCCCTGGCATTGAATTTCGATCTCTTTGCCCAATCGGCTTTCCAAAAAATTCCGCACTGTTGTTACTCCTTCTTATGAACTGGTGAGATTTGAACGAGCCGGATTCTAACCGATGAACGCTCTACCACGAAAACATCAAATCCGTTTCATTAGATTTTGAAGCGACGGCTTTTCTGCGTTGACACTCTTTTCCTGCCTGCCTAAACTGCCGCCCGTCAAATTCACGCCCTGTTCAAATCCTAGCATTCAGCTTGTTACCCGGTGCCAGTCAGGCAAAGTGCTTTCAACCGCCAGCCGGTTGCTCAAACCACACATTCGTTTCACCGAAGGAGACCAAAGTCATGAAAAAGCTGTTGCTTCTGGCTTTCACATTTTTATTTGTTTTGACGCCGACGATTTTTCAAACAAACGCGAGCGTTAATGCTCAATCGCAAGACAACGAGTTGCAATGCGGTTCGCGGATTTGCTTGCGCTCCACCGCCTACTTTCTTTTGAATTACCGCCGCCTGAAATTCTTTCCACGCGACATTTTGATCAGCGGCGTCAATCTGAATCATCCGGTTGAAGTGACCAGCGTCAACACCATTCTGCTTACGTTGCGAAATCCTTCTACTTCGCCGTTGGCGGAATTCAACCGGCAATATGTCACCGCGCAATTGAGCATGGCGTTGACGCCATTGTTTTCGGTTTACAGCGCCGTCAAAAGCAGCATCGGCTGTTACGGAGTAGATTTCCAACCAGTCAAACTGAGTACCGGTGCGATCATTTCTCCGGCATCGTCGCTGGAAACTTTATTCAGCCAATGTGATGTCGTAGCAATTTTGCCGCCCGATTCCGAAGAGCGGAATCAGGACATGCGAGTCTTGGCGCAAATTTTGGCCAGACTGAATGGAACCTGCCGATAGTTCTTCCACTTCAATCACTTCATCAGGATGCAAAGGCGTTGAATCACTCTTCAGCGCCTTTGTGGCTTTTTACAATCTGTTGAAGACATTTTCGTTTGCCTCAGCCAAACTTCGTGGCGCGCGACCCAAACTCAAACCGAAGGAGATCAAAATTTATGTCTCGACAGTTTTTGAAGTCAGTGCTTTTGTCTTTGATGGTGGCGGCGTTTTTGCAAAGCGCGTTGGCGCAAACGTCAACCAATTCCACTGCGCCATCGAAACCGACCAAACCGTGTTCGATGTCCGAACATCGCCAGTTCGATTTTTGGCTGGGCGATTGGGACGTGACCGTTGGCGGCAAACCCGCCGGAACAAATTCGATTCAATTGATTTTGGGTGATTGCGTGTTGCTGGAAAATTGGACGGGAGCCAAAGGTGGCACCGGTAAAAGCTTCAACCTGTTCAACGCCGCTCGCGGCAAATGGCAACAAACCTGGGTGGACAATTCCGGCAATGTGTTGGAGTTGTATGGCGAATTCAAAAACGGCGTGATGCAATTGACCGGCGAAACTTTTAGCAACGGCAAAAAAGCGATTCAGCGAATCACATGGCATCCGCTGGAAAAAGACAAAGTCCGTCAACACTGGGAACAATCGCAGGATGACGGAAAAACCTGGAGCACGGCATTCGACGGTTTGTACGCTCGCAAGAAATAACCCTGCCGGACTGCTGCGGTTCAGATCGCAGCAGTCCAAAACTCACCGCTCGCCAAAAACCTTAACCCGCTGGTATCATCCCGCCGCTTTACACCTTTCATTCAATCAGCATAGAGGTTTGCCAATGAACACAGACGTTTTGACGTTTGGCCGTTTGCGCGGGTTTGGCGAAGCGGACAAATGGTTGTTACTGCTTTCCATAGCTTGCGGCGCGGTGTATCTGGCGACGCAAAGCGTTCAGCCATTTCCCGGCAGCATCGCCATCAAAGCCTTGAGCATCGCTCCGCTGGCCGCGCTGGCGTTCAAACTGTTGCGCGAAGCCAGACCGTCTGGACTTGGGTGGTTGCGCGACCGCGACAATTTGATTTTGGGAATGGCGCTCAGCTTTTCCTGTTTGGGCGACATCTTCCTTGATCTGCCTGGGAATTACTTTGTTCAAGGTTTGGTGTCATTTCTGGTCGCGCACTTCATTTACATTTTGCTGTTTGTGCGGAATTGGCCGCGACCTTTGCACCCAAACGGTAGGCAATTGGCGTTGACGGCGGCGATGCTGATTTCCAGTTTGTTGTTATCGAACTGGTTGGCGCCGGATTTGGGCGCGATGGCCAAACCGGTGATGGTGTACATCTGCGCCATCACGGTCATGGTGGTTTCCAGCATCCTGGCCGATTTTTCCAAACCGTATGTCTGGGTCGGCGCTGTGCTGTTTATGATTTCAGATTCGATGATTGCCGCAGGTCGGTTCAAATCGCCCGTGCCTTTTGCTGAGTATTTGATCTGGGCGACTTACTATCTGGGGCAGTACGGCATTGCCATCGGATTTTTGCGGGAAAAATTGAGCGAACGATGAAGGAAAATCATTTCACTTTTACTACCGACGATGGCGCGAAGCTGTTTGTTTATCGCTGGCAACCGGATGTTGGCATAGGCAAAGCCGTCGTTCACATCGCTCACGGAATGGCTGAACACGGCGGGCGTTATGAACGTCTGGCCGAAACGCTGACTGAAAATGGTTTTGTCGTTTTCGCAAATGATTACCGCGGACACGGTAAAACTGCCCAATCGGCTGTTGACGTTGGTCATTTCGGCGACCAAAACGGCTGGCAACGAATCCTGAAAGACATCGAAGAATTGGTGCGGCTGGAACGCAACGAATTTTTCGGCCATCGAATAATTTTGTTCGGCCACAGTCTGGGTTCGCTGGTGGCGCAGCATCTGGCAACGCGAGATTTGTTTGATGCCGTAGCCATGTCCGGCGCGAATGGTCTGGTCACTCCGTTGGTTCACGTCGGCAAACTCATCGCCAAAATCGAACGCTGGCGATTGGGCAAATGCGGCAAAAGCGAACTGATTAACAACCTGACTTTCGATGCGTTCAACAAGCCATTTCGACCGAACCGGACTTCGTTCGACTGGTTGTCGCGCGACGAAGCCGAAGTGGACAAATACATCGCCGATTCGATGTGCGGTTTTTTGTGTTCGACGCAATTGTGGCTGGATGTTCTGGACGCCGTCACCGATGCCGCCAAACCGGAATTTCGCGCGCGCGTCCCAAAACAACTGCCGATTTATTTGTTTTCCGGTTCGCGCGACACCGCCAACGGTGAAGGTCGCGGTTCGACGGCGTTGGCTGAATACTATCGTTCGCACGGTTTGGAAAAAGTCAGCTATCGCATCTTTCCCCAAGCCCGCCACGAAACCCTGAACGAACTCAACCGCGAAGAAGTCACAGAGCATTTGATTGACTGGATGAACGCAATCGTCAAATTGCTGGACGCACGGAGTTAGGTCGTTTGATGAACCTTGCGAACAACTCAACCTGCGCTTATTGCGGAGCCGAACGCGCGCGGCATTATCAACACATCAGCTTTGATTCGGCGGATCAATCCCACAAACCAGAAGAAGTTCTGCTCTGCGTCGCTTGCGCGCGAGCCGAACGAAAACGGCTGCAAACCAAACTCGCAACCGATGAAGGCATCACGCGCCTGGAATTGATTTCATTGCTGGATAGGTTTTTTACCGCCAGCGGAGTTTTCGACATTTGCGCGCGTTGCCATCAACAAGGAACCGGTTGCTGTCCGCCGACTTGCCGCGTGATGGGTGCGGCGGGATGCGATCCAAACAACAAATTCGGCAAGACGGTTTTCTGCACGACATTTGTTTGCAGTGCGTTGCTGAATGCAATTGCCGAATGCAACGCCGACACCGCGCGCGCACTGAAATGGATCAAGTGTGAACTCGGCGTGGCCGAATTCCCCATCTACGAAATGATTACGCGCGTTCCCGCCGAAGCGCGCGAACCGATTCGTCCGCTGATGTTGCCATCCCGGTATCCACAACCGCCCGACTTGAATGGCGAAACCATCAAAGAAAAACTGCTCGCGCTGACCGACGAAGTGTTGGAACTTCGCCGAATCTGGCGCGAGCAGGAACAATCGGAAAACACAGCAGCCTTGTTCAAGGCAGGTCAATCAAAATGATCTCGCTTTCTTGTGAAGCCGACAGATTCAATATGCTTGCTTCGGTGATTCGCGCCTGATCACCTGCGCTCAAAGTTTCGCCGTTCAGCGCAACTTCGCCTTCGATGACGTACAGAAACGCTCGGCGACCGGCTTTCAATTCGTGAGCGACGCTGTCAACGATTCTCAGCCGGGAAACGTAAAACGTCGTGTCTTGATGAATCTTCACTCCGCCCGGCACGTCCTGTCCTGAAGCAATCGGCAGCAACACGCCTGTTCGCTGCTCAATCGTGAACTGTTTCTGTTCGTAAGAAGGCGTCAGCCCGGCGCGTTCCGGCAAAACCCAAATCTGCATCAACTTTGCCGAATCGGTTGGCGAAGCGTTGAATTCAGAATGGCGAATTCCGGTTCCGGCGGTCATGCGTTGGACTTCGCTGGCGTGGATCAAGCCTTCGCCGCCTGTGCTGTCTTTGTGAGCCAGCGCGCCTTCCAGCACGTAAGTGACGATTTCCATTTCCCGATGCGGATGCGTGGGAAAGCCTCCGCCGCCTGCAATCGTGTCGTGATTGAAAACTCTGAGCGGCCCAAAACTCATGTTCGCCGGGTCGTAATAACTGTCGAAGCTGAACAGCCAGTAAGCCGAAAGCCATCCGCCGTCCAAATGAAACCGATCTTTCGCTTTGATGATTTGCATGAAATCCCCCTCTTGTTTAGACCTATTGAGAATTACGACTTGCTGCCTTGTAAAGCGCCATCCACCGAAAAGGCTCCGCCGCCGCGAATCATCAACGCCAGCGCAATGCCCAGAACCAGCAAATGGTATTCAAAACCTTCGCCTTGTTGCTGCCCCATCCAGTTCATGAAAAAACCGACTTTGGCGTGGACAGCGGCAATCGCACCAAGCATCACCACCGAAATGCCAAACGCACTGAACCGCGTCAGGAATCCGGTAATCAATCCCAACGAGCCAAAAAATTCAGCCACGATTACCAGAAAGACGATTACGCCGGGCAACCCCATTCCGGTCATTCCCTCCATCGTTGCGCTGAATCCGCCACCGCCAAACCATCCCAACAGTTTTTGCGCTCCGTGCGGAAAAATCACAATGCCCAAAGTCAGCCGCAGGATCAATTGCAGAATGTCGTCATTCGTTGCCAAAAGTTTGCGAATCATTTTTTTCTCCTCGTTTTTTACTGTTTACCAATTGATTGTTTCTTGATTAACAATCAGGGCAAAAATTTTTCACTCCCCAAGCAATTTGCCGAGCAGAGTGAAAAGGGTTTTCTGTTCTTCGCGCGCCAGCGGTTTCATTTTCTCGTTGGCCGCGCCGATAACAACGGGCAAAGTTTCTTCGATGAATTTTGCGCCCTCGTCAGTCAATTCCACCAGATTCACCCGTCTGTCGCCGCAAGCCAGTCGCCTGACGAATTTGCGCTGTTCCAACACATCCACCAACTTGGTGACATTGGCGCGCGATGACAGCATTTTGCGCCCGATCTCCGATTGCGAAATTGGTTGGCTGGCTCCGTTCAGGATGCGAAGCACGTTGTAATGATTGTCTGTCAGCCCCCATTGTCCGAACCGGTTGTCCGATTCGCGCCACAACCGGTCGCCAACCCGCATTAATCGGATCAACGCTTGTTCGGCCACGCTCGGTGTGATTTTCACTTTCTTCGTCATCGTGGCGCGGAAGATACTCGCGTCCCTGTAAATTGTCAACCGGGAAACTATTTCAGGCAGTTTTGCAGGATGAAAAATGGACAGACAGAGATGGCTGGTTATACTTGTCGCGGCTTTTCACGCCACCACTCCATTCAAAAGCGAGCAAGGAATGTCTCAACAAAAAAAATATCGTAGTTCTCATTGGTTTGGGCCGACCGACAAAGGCGGCTTCATCCATCGTAGCTGGACGAAAAATCAGGGCTATCCCGATCATTTGTTCGATGGTCGTCCGGTCATTGGTATATGCAACACGTGGTCTGAACTGACGCCGTGCAATGGCCATTTCCGCAAAATCGCCGAACACGTCAAACGCGGCATTTACGAAGCGGGCGGATTCCCAATGGAATTTCCCGTTATGTCTTTAGGTGAAAACCTGATGCGCCCGACTGCGATGCTCTTTCGTAATCTGGCCAGCATGGACGTTGAAGAAACCATACGCGCCAATCCGATTGACGGCGTTGTGCTGCTGGTCGGATGCGACAAAACAACTCCGGCCTGTTTGATGGGAGCGGCCAGTTGCGATTTGCCTACGTTGGCGATTTCAGGCGGAGCGATGCTCAACGGCAAATTCCGCGGCGAAGACATTGGCTCCGGCACAAACGTCTGGAAGTTCAGTGAAGAAGTCCGCGCAGGCATCATGCCTCTGTGCGATTTTCAGGAAGCCGAAAGCTGCATGAGCCGTTCAGCAGGCCACTGCATGACGATGGGCACGGCTTCGACTATGGCGAGCGTAGTCGAATCGTTGGGGATGGGAATGCCCATGAACGCGGCGATTCCGGCTGTGGATGCACGGCGATACGCGCTGGCTCACATGGCTGGTCGTCGCGCGGTCGAAATGGTTCACGAAGATTTGCGAATGTCGAAAATTCTGACTCGGCAGGCGTTTGAAAACGCAGTGCGCGTTGTCGGAGCCATCGGCGGTTCGACCAACGCTGTTGTGCATTTGCTGGCGTTGGCCGGACGGCTGGGAATTGATTTCAAACTCAGCGATTTTGACGCGCTTGGCCGCGACGTGCCGTGTCTGGTCAACCTGATGCCTTCGGGAAAATACCTGATGGAAGATTTTTATTACGCGGGCGGAGTTCCGGCGGTCATTCGTGAACTCGGCGATTTGATCAACCGCGACGCTATGACTGTCAACGGCAAAACCATCGGCGAAAACACCGCGAACGCTCCCTGTTACAACCGCGACGTGATTAAACCTTTCGATGAACCTTTGATGAAGCAGGGCGGTTTGGCAGTTCTGGGCGGAAACCTTTGTCCGAACGGATCTGTGATTAAACCTTCGGCGGCAACGCCGGAGTTGATGCAACATCGCGGTCGCGCCGTGGTCTTTGAAAACATCGAAGATTACAACGCTCGCGTGGACGATCCGAACCTGGACGTGGACGAAAGCTGCATTCTGGTATTGAAAAATTGCGGGCCGCGCGGTTATCCGGGAATGGCCGAAGTCGGCAACTTCGGATTGCCAGAAAAGATTCTGAAAAAAGGCGTTACCGACATGATTCGCATCTCCGACGCGCGCATGAGCGGCACTGCTTATGGAACCGTCGTGCTGCACGTTGCGCCCGAAGCAGCAACCGGCGGGCCGTTGGCTTTGGTGGAAAACGGCGATTACATCCAATTGGACGTGGCGGGTCGTAAGCTGCATCTGGAAGTTTCTGACGAAGAACTGGCGGCCAGACGCGCCAACTGGCAAGCGCCGACTTCGGCATTCAATCGCGGTTATTACAAACTTTACGTTGACCACGTGATGCAGGCCGATCAGGGAGCAGACTTCGATTTTCTGGTTGGACACAGCGGCGCTGAAATTCCACGTGAATCCCATTAACCTCGACGAGTCAGTACCACGCGCGGTAGCACAATGAGATTAAGGCAAGCAATTTGCAGAGAAGCGGTGGGACAGGTTCTTAACCTGTCCCATAGGAAATTTGTGCTGCTGAAGCAGTGGGACAGGTTACGAACCTGTCCCACCAAGCCACAAGCAATTCCCTTGCCTTAATCTCATTGCGCGTTAGCAAGCGTTCTTGGTTGGCGCTCCCTACCGGTCGCGGTACTGACTCAGCCTAACTTTTCACTATGCTCCTACGACTTTTGAAATCTATTGGCTGGCCGTTGTTTCGTGTGCTGTTCGCCGTTGAGTATCACGGCGTGGAAAACATTCCGGCGCGCGGAGCCGTCATCATTGCAGGCAATCATCCGTCGTATCTTGACCCTGTGCTGGTGCTGTTGCCGGTCAAACGGCGAATTCGATTTATGGCCTGGGATGCGCTGTTCAAAGTGCCAGTGCTTGGCCAATTGATTCGCGCGTTCGGATCATTTCCAGTAGACATTCGCAAAGGCAAAGGCGAATCGGCTTTCCGCGAAGCGGTGAAAGTGCTCGACAGCGGTGACGCGCTGGGCATCTTTCCCGAAGGGCAACGCTCCGAACAAGGACCGATGGGCGAACTCAGAACCGGCGTCGCCCGGCTGGCGATTGAAACTGGCGCGGCAATCGTTCCCGTCACCATCGGCGGAGCTTATCGCGCGTGGCCAAAATGGAAGCTGTTGCCGAAACCCGCCAAGATCATCGTCAAATATCATCCGCCGATTCAGCTTGATGAAACTGACAGAACCGCGCGCCGAGACGACAAAGAGTTTCATCAACAGGTGATGGCGTCGGTCGCCGAAAGCATCAATCGTTCTTTGACGCCCAGCTTGCGCGTTCACGATGCGTATGACCGCTGGTACAGCCAGCCGCCATCAAACATTCGCAGTTATGAATGGGCGCCGTTGATTGCCGTGATTGTCACTTTGCTGGTTTCCTTAAGCCGCAACACAATCCGCGAAACTTGGTTGGGCGTGTGGTTGCCCGCTGTTGGCTATTATCTGTATCTGGCTGCTGATCTGGCTCTGGTTAAACCCGGACGGTTCGCCAAATGGGTTCGCAACACAATGCCGGTCTGGTTGATTCTGATCTGGCACGCCTTGCTGTGTCCTGCACTGGCTGTGCCTTCGGGCGAACGCAATGAATGGCTGGTGGCGGCTGCGCTGGCGGCGCTGTTTCCATTCTTTTACGAACATTACTTCACGCTGCAAAAATTCGTGCGCGGTTTGGTTGCCGGCTATTACTTTTCGATGGTGCTGATGCTGTTTTGGCCTCATGGATTGGGAACGCTGGTGACGGTATTGGGCTTCATCGCCGTGTTTGTGCTGTCGTTCAAAGTGATTTATCGCTGGCTGATTGCGGCGGTGATGCTGGCTGTGATCGCGGCGGCAGTCTGGTTGACTGAATCGCCTAGATCGCTGCTGCTGGCTTATGCCGCGTTAGCGGTAGCAATGATTGCTTATCTGCAAACCTTTGTTTCGTTCGCTTACGACATTCGCCGAGCCGGGGACGTGTCATTGAAATAATCACGATGAAACGAATCGCCATCATCGGGGCAGGAAGTTGGGGAACGGCGCTGGCTTTGGTTGCCGCGCGCGCCGCGAACGAAGTCCGTTTGTGGGCACACAGCGCGGAAGTCGCCGAAATGTTGCAGCGCGAGCGCGAAAACAAAATTTACCTGCCGGGTTTTGCGCTGCCCGATTCGATCGCGGTGACGAACGATCTGGCTGAAGCTCTGGCCGAAGCTGAAATCGTGCTTACCGTCGTGCCGTCGCACGTATGCCGAGAAGTTTATAGCCAGATGCTCCCGCATCTGCGCCCACAAATGATTTTCGTCAACGCGACCAAAGGCATAGAGATCGAAACGCAGATGCGGATGGAAGAAGTCATCCGCGATGTATTGAAAGATCAGTTTGAACCGCGCTACGTAATTTTGTCCGGCCCCAGCTTCGCGCAGGAAGTCGCGCGTGACGAACCGTGTGCTATTGTCGCGGCTTCGCATTCGCTGGGTTGGGCGGCGGAAATTCAGCAGGCCTTGTCTTCCAATCGCTTCCGCGTGTACACCAACAACGACGTGATCGGCGTGGAAATTGCCGGAGCAATCAAAAACGTCATGGCGATTGCCACCGGAGCAGTCAACGGCTTGGGCTTGGGCTACAATAGCCAGGCTGCGCTGGTCACGCGCGGATTGGCTGAAATGACTCGGCTGGCAGTCAGGCTTGGCGGGCGAGCCGACACGCTGGCCGGTTTGGCGGGAATGGGCGATCTGGTTTTGACCTGCTTCGGCAATCTGTCGCGCAATCGCCGAGTCGGTTTGGAACTCGGTCGCGGACGCAGGCTGGAAGACATCATCAGCGAAATGCGCGAAGTCGCCGAAGGCGTCAAAACCGCCAAAGCCGCCAACGAATTGGCGACCAAGTTAGGCGTTGAAATGCCAATCACGACCGGCGTTTACCAGATGCTTTACGAAGGAAAAAGCCCGCGCCAGTTGGCTGCGGAATTGATGGAACGACCGTTGAAATCGGAACGGATTTAGAGGAATGGCAAAAATACAAACGGAACAAGCTAAAACGCTGGCCACCAACCGCGAGGCTTATCATCACTATTTCATTCTGGAAACTTATGAAGCCGGGATTCAATTGACCGGAACCGAAGTCAAATCCGCTCGCGCCGGGCGCGTCAATTTGAAAGACGGTTACGTTTCCGTGCGCGACGGAGAAGTCTGGCTGTTGAACGTTCACATCAGCCATTATTCGCACGGTAACCGGCAGAACCACGAACCCGACCGCGAGCGTCGCTTGCTGATGCACAAACGCGAAATCTACCGGCTGCAATCGAAGACTCAGGAAAAAGGTCTGACGCTGGTTCCGACCAAGCTGTATTTCAAAGGCAATCTGATCAAATGCGAAATCGGTCTGGCCAAAGGCAAAAAGCTGTACGACAAACGCGCCGACGAAGCGAAGAAGACTCAGGAACGCGAAGCTCGCGCGGCGATCAAACACAGAAATCGAGAAGAATAATCACAACTCAAACGGGAGAACATTGAATGGAAGTCAAAGCCGACTCAAGAAAGTTTTACGAAATTGAATGCGATGCGCTGGTCGTTGGCGTCTTTGAAGGCGAAAAGCCGGAAGAAGGCGTGCTGGCCGAACTGAATAAACGAACCGGCGGTGTGCTGACTTCGCTGATTGAAACCGGCGAGTTCACCGGCAAAGGGAGCGAATCCGCCTACGTTCACAACACAGGCGAGATGAAAGCGCGGCGCTTGTTGCTGCTCGGCGCAGGCAAAAAAGACGAATTTTCCACAGACAAAGTGCGGCGGATGGCGGGCACGGCGGCGCGAACTTTGCGCGGCAAAAAAGCCCGGACGTTTGCGTTTTTACAACGATTCGATCTGGCGGCTGGCGACAGCGCGCAATCAGCCACCGAAGGCGCTTTGCTGGCGCTGTTTGAACCCGACAAATATCACACCAGCGACAAAACAGAGAATCATCTGGATCAAATGATTCTGGCCACCGATGGCGGCGATTTCGACGCGGCTCAAACAGGCGTCGAACGCGGACGCATCATTGCCGAAGCGACCAATTTTGGCCGCGAAGTCATCAACGAACCCAGCAACGTCATGACTCCGACCGAGATGGCCAACAAAGCCGAAGAAGTCGCCAAAACGTACGGCTTGTCGCTGGACGTGCTGGACGAAGACCAGATGCGCGAACTTGGAATGGGATCGCTGCTCGGCGTGGCGCAAGGGTCAGCGGAACCCGCCAAGCTGATTGTTCTGAGCTACAAACCGAAAACCAAATCGGACGAAACTGTGGCCATCGTTGGCAAAGGCGTGACTTTCGACACTGGAGGCATTTCCATCAAACCTGCCGACGGCATGGAAAAAATGAAATACGACATGGCTGGCGGAGCGACGACCATTGCCGCGATGCGCGCCATTGCTCAACTGAAACCTGCGGTCAACGTGTTGGGGATTGTTCCGGCGACGGAAAACATGCCCGGCGGACGCGCTCAACGTCCCGGTGATGTGGTTCGCGCAATGACCGGAAAAACCATCGAAGTCATCAACACCGACGCCGAAGGCCGTTTGATTCTGGCCGACGCTGTGGCTTATGCGCGCAAACTCGGCGCGACGAAAATCGTTGATCTGGCTACGCTGACCGGAGCGGTTTCGATTGCGCTCGGCGACGTGTACGTGGCGATTCTGGGCAACAATCAGGAATGGATTGACACTGTGATTGGCGTGGCCAAGAAGTCCGGCGAAAAGTTCTGGCAACTGCCACTCGACAAAGAATACCGCGAACAAATCAAGAGCGAGATTGCCGACATCAAAAACGTCGGTGGCCGCAAAGCCGGAACCATCACCGGCGCTTATTTCATCCGCGAATTCGTCGAAGACACTCCGTGGGTGCATTTGGATATCGCCGGAACGGCCTGGAACGAAAGCACCAAACCTTATCTGGCCATTGGGCCGACAGGTGTTTGCGTGCGAACGCTGGTCAATTTGGTCTGTCAATAACTCTGCGGGAAAACTGACGTAACAAACGGAAATAACTGAACAAACGGAAAAGAGATGGAAAATTTCCGTCCATTCCGTTATTTCCGTCCATTCCGTAATCTCTCTTCATTCCCTCCGAGCAGTTACAATCAATCAAAGAAATTGAAACAATCGGCGCAATGTCTGGCACAAAGGCGGAATCTCGGCTACATTTGGTTCACGAAGCGGTATCAATTTTTATCTGGCCTGATCTGACAAATTCTAAAACTGTGGGTGTCTATCTATGTCCAAAAAACTGCTCTTGATCTTATTGTCCTGCTTTCTGGCGGGCCAACTGTTCGCGCAAGCTCCGCAAAACGCGGCGGCGGATGATCTCAACAACGTTTTCAAACCCGTGAAGTGGCGTTCCATCGGGCCGTTTCGCGGCGGGCGTTCCAATGCGGGGCACGGCGTGATCGGCGATCCGATGACGTATTACATGGGCACGACCGGCGGCGGGCTTTGGAAAACCGATGACGCCGGCATCACGTGGCGGAACATCTCGGACAAGTATTTCAAGACGGCCACCATCGGCGCGATTGCGGTCGCCGAAAGCGATCCGAATGTCGTGTATGTCGGGATGGGTGAACATGCGGTGCGCGGCGTGATGACGCATTCAGGCGATGGCGTTTATAAATCAACTGACGCGGGCAAGACGTGGAAGCACATCGGGCTGGAAGCGACGCGGCACATCTCGCGCATCGTGGTTGATCCGAAAAATCCAAACATTGTGTTGGTCGCGGCTCAAGGCGCGTTGTATGGCAATTCGCCGGAGCGCGGGATTTATAAATCTACGGACGGCGGCGCGACCTGGAAGAACGTTTTATTCGTGGACAACAAAACCGGCGCGGCAGAGCTTTCGATGGATCAGACGAATCCGCGCATCCTCTATGCCGCGCTGTGGGAACACGGGCGCTTGCCGTGGAAAGTCATTAGCGGCGGCCCCGGCAGCGGCTTGTATAAATCCACCGATCAGGGGGAAACGTGGGAAAAGCTGAAAGAAGGTTTGCCCGAAGAAATGGGCAAGATGGCGATTGCCGTCAGCCGCTCGAATCCTGAAAAAGTTTACGCCTTGATCGAAAGCGACTCGAACAAAGAGGCCGGCGGACTGTTCGTTTCCAACGATGCGGGCAAGAAGTGGAGCCGCGTCACCAATGACCATCGGCTGGTGCAGCGCGCGTGGTATTACATCGAACTGTTCATTGATCCGAAAAATGAAAACACGATTTACGTGCTGAGCGCGCCGGCGTTGCGTTCAAAGGATGGCGGCAAAACGTGGGAAAACCTGTCCGGCACGCACGGCGATTACCACGATCTGTGGATCAATCCTGACAATCCGAATAACTTTGTCATCGCCAACGATGGCGGCTGTGCGGTGACGTTCAATGGCGGCAGGAGTTGGAGCACGCAAAGCAACATGCCGACGGCGCAGTTCTATCGCATCAACGTGGACAATCAGTTTCCGTATCGCATCTACGGCGGGCAGCAGGACAATTCGTCTGTTTCCATCGCCAGCCGCGAATTGGGCGGCGGCGGAATTACGACCGCCAGTTGGACGGCTTCGGCGGGTGGCGAAAGCGCGTTCCTCGCGTTTGATCCGAACAATCCGCGTTATGTGCTCGGCGGCAGTTATCAAGGCACGATTGAAGTGCTGGACACGCAGGCCAAGGCTTCGACGAACGTGATGGCCGCGCCGATTCAATACCTCGGCATGGATGCGAAGGACATCAAGTATCGCTACAACTGGAACGCGCCGATCATTTGGAGCAAGCACGAACCGAACACCTATTACCACGGCGCGCAATTGCTGCTGAAAACCAGCGACATGGGCAAAACGTGGAAAGAAGTTTCGCCCGACCTGACGCGCAACGAAAAAGACAAGCAGGGCAAAGGTGGCGGGCCGTACACGAACGAGGCAGTCGGCGCGGAGAATTACGGCACGCTCAGTTACGTGATCGAATCGCCGCACGAAAAAGGCGTGATCTGGACGGGTAGCGATGACGGCTTGGTTTACGTGACACGCGATGGCGGCGCGAACTGGAAAAACGTGACGCCGAAAGGCTTGGCCGAATGCTTAATCAACGCGATTGAAGTTTCGCCGCACGACAAGGCGACGGCGTACATCGCTACGACGCGCTACAAATTCAACGACCACACGCCTGGCCTGTACAAGACCACCGATTACGGCAACACCTGGACGAAGATAGACAGCGGCATTCCGGCGGACGCTTTCACCCGCGTCGTGCGCGAAGACGACGTTCGCAAAGACCTGTTGTTTGCGGGCACGGAACTCGGTTTGTATTTGTCGTGGGATGGCGGCAAGAACTGGTCGCCGTTCCAGTTGAATTTGCCGGTGACGCCGATCACCGATTTGCGCGTTCATAAAGGCAATTTGATTGCGGCTACGTCAGGCCGTTCGTTTTGGGTGCTGGACGATTTGGGGCTGATTCGGCAGTACAAAAAGGATGCGCCAACTTTTGCGCTGTATCGCCCGGACAATGCGACTATCGTGAACGGCGGCAGCGAACTTGATCGGGCAGACGCTGAATTCACAGGAGCGAATCCGTTCAGAGGCGTCAATCCGGCATCAGGCGTAGTGCTTTACTACCAACTGCCCGAATTGAAAAAAGACGATCACATCGCGCTCGAAATCAAAGACGCGGCAGGCAAGCTGGTGCGCAGCATTTCTTCCAAAGCTGATGAGAAGTTCGTGCGCTACGACGGTGGCCCGCGACCGGAACCGCTGTTGCCCAAAGCCAAAGGACTGAACCGTTTCGTTTGGGATATGCGTTACGCGACGATGCCAGGAGTGCCGGGCGTTTACATCGAAAGCAGCTTCGCCGGTCACAAAGCGCCGCCGGGCAAATACAGCCTGACGCTGAAAGCAGGCGACCAAACGCTGGCTACGGAAACTGAGATTCTGGCGAATCCGCTCTATCCGACTACGGCTGCGACTTATGCGGAATACCATCAGACGATGTTGGCGATGGAAACCGAATTGGCGACGATGCACCGCCTGACCAACAGCCTTTACGAAAAGCAGAAACAGTTGGAAGCATTGCTCAAGTCATTGCCCGCCGGAGATAAATTCAGCGCCATCAAAAAAGATGGCGAGGCGTTGGTCAAAAAGATGAAGGCTTGGGACGAAGACATGGTGCAGCGCAAATCCAAAGCGTATGACGATGTCGAAAACTTCCCGAACAAGTTCACGGCGAACTACCTGTTTTTGATTAACCAAACCGAAAGCGATATTCCCAAAGTGAACCAGCCTTCGCTGGATCGGATGAAGCAACTAAATGCGGAATGGGCAACGTTGAAAGCGCGCGCCAATGAAATGCTGGACAAAGACCTTCCGTCGCTGAATAAACGACTGTGGGAAGCCGGACTTGGAGCCATCTGGAAAGAGTAACGGCTGAATCGGCGGCAAACCAAATAGCGCAAGTCGGTTTTCAATTGAACGCATCGTCAGGCTGACCAGTCTGCCGATGCGTTCTCGTATCTGAAATCCGATTCCTGCGTTTACGGGCGGTGCGTTGTGTTGGTTTGACCATTCCAAAACTCGCGCAGTAGAATCCCGCTTACTTTTACAAACCTCAACTTCGGAGATTTACCAATGAAAATTCAGGAAATAGAGAAGCTGCTGGGAGCAGACGGTCAGGCTTTGCTCAATCACGAGTGCAAAACGATTGCCAAAGACCATTTGCATTTGCCGGGACCGGATTTTGTGGATCGCGTGTGGCTGGATTCGGATCGTCCGTCGGCTGTGCTCAGAAATTTGCAGCACACGTTCAACACTGGCCGTCTGGCGGGAACCGGCTACCTTTCGATTTTGCCGGTTGACCAGGGCATAGAACATTCCGCCGGAGCAAGTTTCGCCAAAAATCCGATTTACTTCGACCCGGCCAAAATCGTCGAACTGGCCATCGAAGGCGGATGCAACGCCGTCGCTTCGACGCTGGGTGTGCTCGGAGCTTGCAGCCGCAAATATGCTCACAGGATTCCCTTCATCGTCAAAATCAACCACAACGAATTCCTGACTTACCCGAACAAATTCGATCAAATCATGTTTGGCCGCGTGGATCAGGCGTTCGACATGGGCGCAACCGGCATAGGTGCGACGATTTATTTCGGTTCGGACGAATCCACACGCCAGTTGCAGGAAGTTTCCGAAGCTTTCCAGCGCGCGCACGAACTTGGCCTGTACACCGTGCTGTGGTGTTATCTGCGTAATGCCGATTTCAAAAAAGACAAGGATTATCACGTGTCGGCAGATTTGAGCGGACAAGCCAACCATTTGGGCGTAACCATCGAAGCCGACATCATCAAACAGAAATTGCCGCTGAATAACGGCGGATACAAGGCTCTGTCGTCGAAGGAAAATCCGTACGGCAAGATTGACGACCGCGTTTACACCGAACTGTCGTCAGACAATCTGATTGACCTGACTCGGTATCAAGTCGCCAACTGTTACATGGGGCGCGCAGGGCTGATTAACTCCGGCGGCGAATCCAAAGGAGCCAGCGATCTGGCCGAAGCCGTGACCACCGCCATCGTCAACAAACGCGCAGGCGGGACCGGCCTGATTTCCGGTCGCAAAGCATTCCAGCGCCCGATGAAAGAAGGCGTGGAAATCCTGAATGCGATTCAGGACGTGTATCTGGCCAAAGAAATCACCATCGCGTAACTCGACAATCAACCAGTTCAATTCAGCAGAAGGCACGAAGGCAAATTTACCTTTGTGCCTTCTGCTTTTCTGGTTTATGTTTTCCATCGTAAACCCACTTTTCAACGGTCATCTGCATTACGACCGTCTGTTTAATCCAACAACCGAATAAACCGAACAGGACTGACGAGTATGCTTACCCCTTCCGCTCATCTCGACAGCAACGAAGTTCATTCTGTACGGGTCGCTGAAACTGACAATTCCATAGAGGAGATTGTTGATTGGCGACGCCGGGCGCGACATCTTGCTTCATGGCTTTCTGCCGTATGGAACGATCAGAGTTTTCAAGCCGCAGGTTTTGTCTTTCTGCTGACGCGCTCGCTGGTGTTTCTGATCTTCATCATTTCCACACATCTTTCATTCAGCGAACCGCCGACGAGTTTTGGCGAACAACCGCACAACGTCCGCATAGCCATTCGGCGATACAGCATTCCCGAAGAGTTGCGCACCCTGGCCACGCGCAGCGACGGTTCGTGGTACATCTCGGTCGCACGAAACGGTTACGACAAAGAACCTTTCAATCTGGATAAGGAACACAACTGGGCATTTTTTCCGCTGTACCCACTGGCAGTGCGAACCGTAGCCAGCATCACAGGCAACTACCGGCTCGTAGGAATTGCCTTGTCGAACCTGTTTTTGTTTGTTGCGCTGATGCTGTTGCACAAACTTGTTCTGGCCTTCGAGTTCGACAAATCAGTGGCCAATCGAACGATCTTTTATGTGGCGGCATTTCCGACCAGTTATTTCTTTTCCTTGCCGTGGACGACTTCGTTGTTTTTTATGGTGACGGTGGCCGGGTTTCTGGCGGCCAAACGTGGCAACTGGTGGCTGGCTGGGTTGTTTGCCGGGTTGGCATCGGCCACTCGCTACAATGGGATTTTCCTTTTTCCGGCTTTGTTGATTTTTTACTGGCAAACCTATCGCTCGCTCAAGTTTCGAGCCAATAGTCTGGGATTGCTGCTGGCTCCGGCTGGCTTATTGGCATTTATGGCGTACCTGCATGCAATCACGGGCAATGCATTTGCTTTTGCCGACGCTCAGGCAGCCTGGAAAGTTCGTTGGGGATTTTTTCTGCAACCTTTGGTGACGTTCATCATCAGCCCGTTTGAATTGAGCGCCGGGTGGAATTTTCGCCTGCTGAACTTTGCGGCGGCGATGCTGGCATTGATTTGCGGATTTGTCTGGCTAAAACGACAAAACTGGGCGTGGGCGTTTTACATTTTCATTTCCGTGCTGACGCCGCTTTCGACCGTCACGCTCGAAGGCAATTCGCGGTACATGATTTCGGTCTTTCCGATTTTTGTCCTGCTGGCAGTTTGGGGACGCTCTCCGTTAATAGACCAAACTGTACGAACCGTCTTCCTGGTGATGCTTTCGTTGATGACGGCTTTCTTCGGTTTTTTCTTCAGCCCGGCGTTAATCTGAGTGATGGAAGATTGCAGTATCGTTTGAGCGATGTTCTGAAAGTGGATGTTCATTGTTGAGAATGTCCTGCGCCTGTTCAATTTGCTCAGGGCTTCCCAGCAGAACCAAAATGTCGTTGGCGCCGATTCTGAATTCCGGGCCGAGGTTGACGCGAGTGTTGCTGTCGCAAATCGCCGCGATCACTGTCACGCCAACGCGGCTACGCAGATTGAGTTCCGCCAGTGTTTTGCCAATTGCGGGCGAATGTTCGTCAATAAAAACCGTTTCGGATGAAACTGACCCGAAGGTTTCGGCGACAACGCTGAAATCTGCCAACGGCAGCGACGCAGAGCGCAGCACTTTATATCCTTCACGTCGAATTTCCTGCACTTCACGTTCGATCAGATTTCGCCCGACACCGTATTCGCGCAACACACGCGAAAAGATTTCAATACTGGTTTCAAACTCTTCGGGAATGACCTGATTGGCTCCAAGCGAATATAAGCCGTTCAATTCAGACATATACCGTGTGCGGACGATGATCCGAATGTCAGGATTCATCTCGCGCGCCAAAGCAACGATTCGGCGAGTGGCAAGCAGGTCGGAAATCGCAATGACCAGGATTCGCGCCGAAGCCAGCCCGGCGTGCAGCAAAATTTCGCGTCGCGTGGCATCGCCATAATAAATCGGCGCACCATCGGCCTTACCTTTGCGAACGTTTTCGGCATTCAGTTCCAGCACTTTGTGCGGAATCGAAGTCCGACTCAGCACCTTCGCCAAATTATGTCCGTTCATTCCGTAACCGACGATAACGACATGGCCTTTTTGTGCATCGGTTGATTCCGGAGGTTCAAACGATAAGTCTTCTTTGGATTTCGGCGAAATCAAAGCCTGCAAGCCGTAACCGGCGCGTGGCGCGGCTTTGATCAGAAACGGCGTCAAAATCATGGAAAGAATCGAAGCCGCCAGGAATTGCTGGTAATCGTTGTCCGAAATCAGCCCTTGCCCGGCTCCGACTTTGGCCAGGATGAAAGAGAATTCGCCGACCTGAGCCAACCCCAAACCGATCATCGTTGCAACACGCAACGAATTGCCAAGCAACAACGCGACAACAAACACGATCAAGGCTTTGCCGACAATCAACGCCGTCAGCAAAAACAACACTGTCGGCAGATTCGCCAGCAAAGCTGCCAGCGACAGCAACATTCCAATCGAAATGAAAAACAGACTGTTGAATACATCCCGAAACGGCAGAACGTCAGAAACTATCTGGTGGCTATATTCAGATTCCGACAGCACCAATCCGGCGATGAAGGCTCCAAGCGCCAGCGACAACCCAAAATGCGCCGTCACCGACGCCGTCCCTAAACTGACCAGCACTACAAAAACAATGAAAATTTCCGGGCTGCGTAATTTGACGATTCGTCCCAACAAAAACGGCACGACAAAACGAGCGGTCAAAATGATTGTCGCAATGGCCAGCGCGGCTTCTCCCAAAGCCAGAACAATTTGCGTGGGATCGGAACCTTCCTTGCCGCTTAAAACCGGGGTCAGTAACATCATCGGCACGATGCACAAATCCTGAAACAGCAAAATGCCGACTCCGGCCTTGCCGTGAGGAGTTTCGACTTCAGCGCGGTCCATATAACTTTTCAGCACAATCGCCGTGCTGGATAGCGCGAACAGGAATCCGAAAAACACCGACTGACTGAACGAACGTCCAAACAGGCAAGCCAGTCCGAACGCAATCAAAAGAGTCAGCGTTACCTGCAAACCGCCGCCCACCAGAACCAATCGCTTCATCTCCACCATTCGCTGCAACGAAAACTCCAACCCGATGGTGAACAGCAACAACACGACTCCAATTTCGGCCAGCAATTCCACTGCATGCGGATCGCGGATCAAACCGGCTCCGGATGGGCCGATGATGATTCCAGTCAGCATAAATCCAACCATCACGGGCAATCGCAACCGATGGCACAAAAACGTAATGGGCAACGCCGCCAGCAACAAAATCAGCAGATCGTTCAATAAAGTTATGTCGTGCGGCATTGCCTAACTTTCCTTTTCCTTGAACCGGTGATGGCAGTGTTTGCATGTGTGAAACTGTCCGGTTTTTTTGGCCGGATACGTGCCTTTCTTCCCGCAATGCGGACAGGTTCGCACTGCCTTTTTTGCCGTCAAATACGCAATTTGAATCCAATGAGGGTTCATCGTTCCTCCTCAAGCCAGTTCAGCTTTCCGATAAGACGGTCTGTCGTTTGTTGTCGCGCAAAGTTCGATACAAAAAGATCAACACAGTCAGTATGGTCAACGGCATGACAAACCACAGCATCACCAATCGGAACTGAGCTGCTGCTTGATGGCGTGTAGCCGTCATTACCAGATAAATTGTGTATGCCACGTAATATGCAAAAAACAATCCGCCTTCCCAGCGAGCGATTCGGTGGCCGATGAAAAAGATCGGCAAACACGCCACCGCTGTAGCAACCATCACCGGGATGTCGAATTGCAAAGCTCCGGTGCTGACTTCGATGCCGCGTGGCGCAATCAATGCTGTCAGTCCCAGACCGGACAAGATGTTGAAAATGTTGCTGCCGATGACATTACCGACGGCAATATCGCGTTGCCCACGAAGCCCTGCAATGATCGAAGTCGCCATTTCCGGCAATGAAGTTCCGATTGCAACAATCGTCAACCCCAGAACCAGTTCGCTGACGCCGAGTGCGCGCGCCATTGCCACGGCTCCGTTTACCAACCATTCAGACCCCAAAACCAAAACAACCAAACCCGCCGCCACCAGCAATCCATTCTTTGCCCACGGCGTCCGCTTTCGATCGGAGATTTCGTTTTCCGAAGTTTCGGGTTCAGCCGGCAACGTTTCGCCGGTTGTTGCCGCCCGGCGCTGTTCGCGGATCATAAACGCCAGATGAATCAGAAAACCTGAAAACAGAATTACTCCATCGAATCGGCTCAACTGGCCGTCCAGCGACAGCAACAGCATCAAAATCGAGATGGCAATCATCAACGGCACTTCTATAAAAATGATCCGCCGCGAAACCACCAGCGGAGCGACCATTGCTGAAAACCCCAAAATCAGCAGCACGTTGGCGATATTGCTGCCGACTACATTGCCGACGACCAAACCCGATTGACCGCTAAACGCCGATTTCAACAACACGGCAATTTCCGGCGCGCTGGTTCCGAACGCGACGACTGTTAATCCCACAATCAAAGGTGGAATCCCTAACGCCTCTGCCAGACTTGAAGCGCCGCGCACCAACAGCTCTCCGCCAACCACCAGCAATACAAACCCCAGCACAAACAGAATCAATGTCATTGTTGTCATTCTTGCTCCTCCGACGAACGTGGAAAATTTTCTACAGTACCGATGCTTTATCAATTCGATCTACCGCCAGGTTGGAAAATTCACCCTATTCGGAATTGCGGGTTGCGATAAATCTTTCGCCGACCGATTTTGGTCGAAATCGGCGAAATAGTCATTCATTCCCCACATTTACAAAACGAGAAAACGAAACGTGAAAAGTAGTTTTCCATCACTGGTTGGTTTTTCACTCACAACTTTGTGACTGATTTTGGAAAGGCAGTTATGACCGAACTTTTGGGATTCAACGCGACAACCGTGTTTTTAATCATTGCCATCGCAGGGTTCCTCTTTCTTTTAGCTTCGTTTTTTCTGGGCGATTTGTTTGAACAGATCGGTCTGGATGTAGAACTGGAAGCCGACGGATTGGGTGATGGAACTCCGGGATGGTTCGACAGCCGTGTGCTGAGCGTTTTTCTAACTGCATTCGGCGGATTCGGCTTCATTGGAATGCAGCTTGGCGCAGGAACCTTCCTCAGTTCGTTGTGTGGTTTGGTAGGCGGCGTCGCGCTGGGCGGTGTGGTGTTTTGGTTTGCAAGGCTGTTGCATCGGCAACAGGCTTCGAGTTCGATCAGCATCTTTGATCTGATAGGTCGTGTGGCCCAAGTGACCGTCACGATTCCGCACGGCGGAATCGGGCAGATCAATTGTCGCGTCGGCCCGGAGCGCATAGAGAAATTGGCGAGAACCAACGCCAACGCCACAATCGAAGCCGGTAGCACAGTCGTCATTTCAGACGTTGCCGACGAAATCGTCATCGTCATCGCCGACGAAGAAATCAACCAGTTCATCAATTCGTAAACGTCGTAAACGGTGTTTTCAACCTTTGGAGATTTAACAATGTTCGACACAACTCTTTTGATTCCGATTGTTTTATTGATCGTCGCCGGCGGATTCATCATTTCGTTGATGATGGTTGCCAAAAATTACATCAAGGTTTCGCCCAATCAGGCAGCCGTGATTTCCGGTCGCAGGCGAAAATTGCCGGACGGTTCCACCGTCGGTTACAGGCTGGTGCGTGGCGGCGCGACGTTGGTCATTCCGTTTTTGGAAAAAGCCGAATATCTGGATTTGAACGTGCTGACCGTGCCGTTGACGACTTCGCGCGCGTACACGGCGAAAGGCGTTCCCGTTTCTGTCAAAGCCGTCGCCAACGTCAAACTCAAAGGCGACGAAGAATCGCTCAGAGCCGCCGCCGAACGCTTTCTGAGCATGAACACTCAGGAATTCCACAAGTTGGTTTTCCAAACTCTGGAAGGCCACCTGCGAGCAATTCTTGGCACGCTGACGGTCGAAGAAATCAACAACGACCGGCAAAGCTTCGCGCAAAAATTGACTTCGGAAGCCGCCGTTGACCTGGAAAAAATGGGCATCGGTCTGGACGCGCTGACCATTCAGGAAATTAGCGACGAAGAGGGTTATCTGGACGCGCTGGGCAAACGACGCACAGCGGAAGTCAAACGCGACGCTGAAATCGGCGAAGCCGAAGCCAAACGCGATTCCAAGATCAAAGCTTCGGTAGCATTACAGGAAGGCGAAAAAGTCCGGTTGGAATCCGACGCCGACATCGCGTTGTCCAGCCGCGAAGCCGAAGTTAAACGCGCGCAGTACGAGGCTGAAATCGAAAAAGAACGCGCCAAATCCAAACAGGCTGGCCCATTGGCCGAAGCCAAAGCTCGGCAGGAAGTCGTCGCTGAAGAAGTCCGCGTTGAACGAATTCGCACGCAGGAACAGATCGCCGTTCAGGAACAGGAAGTTATGCGGCGCGAAAAAGAATTGGAAGCGACGGTCGTCAAACAGGCTGAAGCCGCTCGCCGCGCCGCAGTCTTGCGCGCTCAGGGCGAACAGGAAGCCGCGATTCTGGCCGCTGAAGGTCACAAACAGGCGATGATCGCCAAAGCCGAAGCCGAATCTCAAAAGTTGCAACGCGAAGGTCAGGGACGCGCCACTGCCATCGAAGCCGAAGGTCGCGCCGAAGCTGAGAAGATTCGCGCGCTTGGAAACGCCGAAGCCGAAAAGATTCAGGCGCAAGGTCTGGCTCAGGCCAAAGCAATCGAAGCGCAAGGTCTGGCCGAAGCCGCCGCGATCAAAGAAAAAGCCGCCGCCTGGCGCGAATTCAACGACGCCGCGCGGTTGCAAACATTGCTGGAAAAATTGCCCGGCATCATTGAAGCCACTGCTCCGGCGCTCAGAGCTGTTGCCGAACCGCTCAGCAACATTGACAAGGTGGTGATGATTGACACCGGCGGCAATGGCAATGGCGGAAACCCGATCAATCGGTTCGCCCAAACCGGGCCGACGATGATCTTTTCGCTGTTGCAGCAACTGCAATCGTTGGGATTGAACGTGCCGGATGTGCTTGCACAACTTGGCATTCAGTCAAGTGGCGAAACGCCAAAATTGGCTGCGCCGCCGGTTGAGGCGAACGTTTCATAAACGACAAATGCCCCAACGGCTCACAAAAACTGTGAGCCGTTGGGGCTATTTTCAAAGACAAGTTGTTTCGCAACGCCTTGTCACACTGAAGTCGTTTCGACCGCTGATTTGCTTTTGCCCGCCGAACCGAAATTCAATCTTCGCCCGACCACCAATTTCATCCACAACCGGAAAAAATCGTATCCGGTGCGCGCCACTCGTTTGACGGTGAAAAACTGCGATTGCCCGTGCAATCGCGGGTAATGATGCACAGGCGTTTCGGCAAATCGGCAACCCGCCATACGCAATTTGTAAATCATTTCGGTGCAAACGACTCCGCTGGTCGAAGTCAGTTCGATGCTTTGAATCATCGTTCGGCGCATCAACCGAAAATCGCAATCCACATCTCGAATCGGCAATCCAAACAGATTGCGCGACAGAAATTTATAAATCCCGCCCAACACGATGCGGCGGCGATTGTCCGAACGTTTCCGTTTGTACCCGTTCACCACGTCAACGTCGTCGGTCATCAGCGGAATCAGATTGGCAATTTCCGCAACGTCGTACTGGCCGTCTCCATCGGTATAAAACACCATGTCTTTGGTGGCGTGTTCAAAACCGCTGCGAAGCGCGCCGCCGTATCCGCGATTGCGCGGATGATGCACGACTCGCAAGTAAGGCAATCGAGTGGCCAGTTCGTTCAAAACGTCGGCGGTTCCATCGCTGCTGCCGTCGTTGACGACGATCACTTCGTAATCGTGAGTTACTTGCTGAAGAATGGCCGACACTTTTTCCACCAAAGGAGTGATGGAGTTTTCGTCGTTATAAGCCGGGAAAAATGCGCTGATGCTGAACGTTTGTTTGGACGGTTTCGGGTTACTGTTCATTCATTTCTCCGAAAAAAATAGCTGTTACCGTTCGGTAAGGATTCAATTGCCTACCGAAGGCGTAAATTGAGACGAAGCGTTGTTGACTGTGTCTGCCGGAACCTCTTTCTCCGAAAACGAATCGTTGATCGTCCAACAGACAAAACCTTCGGTTTCGCCTAACACTTCGACGCCGGATTCGACCTTGCCCACGGAATTCTTGAACGCATCCTTGTCCATGATGACCGCCGATTTCGGATGGATTGCCAGGCGTGTGAAAACCTCACGACTTTCGCTCAGCAATTCGCAATGGCGATTTGCATACCAGATCAACTGGAACAGATGAGCGTCTCGCGGAGCGCGTTCGGTGTACAGCAGGATTCGCCGTTCAGGCGAAGTCACAGATTCGGCAATCGGTGCTAATCGCCGCAACTCTTCCGGTCTGTCTCGATATTTTGGGTTGATAGCCATTCCTATCATCAACAATCCGAGCAGAACGTAAAGTATTTTCAGGTGAACCGATGGAAAAACGTTTTTCGGGCGCCATTCCAACCACTGACAAATCGGCATGGCTGCCATAATCGAAAACGCCGGAAAGACAGGCAAAATATAACGAAGCCATTTGTAATGAACCAGGCTGAACGGCACGATCACCGCCAACACCCAAACCACCAACAACACGCTGGTCGAATCCCAGCTTTTCACCAGTTTTCGGATTTGCAGCGCCAGCCCCGCCACCAACAGCGGCAACCAAGGCCAGTAACTTTGCAGCAGAAAGATCGGATACTGAAACAGACCTGACTGAAACTGGACGGCGTCTTTGCCATCGGTCATCGGCAGGTTTTCGACCGTGAACGAAAAATGTCGGATCAGAAACTCCGCACCATGCAATTGGTATTGCGAAACGAACCAGATCATCGGCAAACCAATGGCAATCGTCAGCCCTGTTAAAAACCAGCCGTTGAGCAGTGGTTTGATGCGACGGGTCAGCGCCGAATGCGCCAGCACAATTCCCAATGGAATCAGTCCCAGATACGAGCGCGTCAAAATAGCCAAACTTACAGCCATTCCAAGCAACAAAAACCACTTTGGCCGTTTCAATCCTTTCAGGTAAGCCAGAATTGCCAGGAGGAAGAAAAACGTAAACGGAACATCGGTCATTGCGCGCATCGAAAACCGAACGAACTCCTGAGTGCATAACAGAACCAGCATCGCCCAAACCGGCAATCGGTACGAATCGGACAATTCACTGGCGAGGAAATACACCAGCAGGATCGTTCCAAACCCCAGCAAGGCTGATGGAAAGCGCGCGGCAAAATCCGTCACGCCGAAAATCCACATCGAAACGGCTTCCAGCCAAACGAACAGCGGCGGTTTGTCGAAATCGAGCTGGCCGTTCAGATACACGCTCCACCACTGATTGGTGGCCAGCATCTGTTTGCCTTCGTGAGCGTAAACGGCATCGTCATATCCGCCCAAATCGCCAATGTGCAGTTTGGAAAACAACACCAAAAACGCCATCACGGCGATCAGGCCGAAATGAAACCGGCGATCCGTAAACAGTTTATGCAAAGAAAGTCGCAAATGGTTTGCAAACGACGATGAATGGACATCGCCGACAGCGCGGAGGGGGAACATGTGGTTAGGTCTCCAAAAAAAGTTGCTGAGCATTTTTTCGTAAACCAATTCCCACCGACAGTCGTCTGAAAGGACGAACGCGGGGAAAACAGAAAAAACGCTTGTTTACCTGAGTTCTTTTTAGCCAGTACGCACAGCTTTCCACGGCATCGAGCGTACTGGCTTTTATCATCAGCAAAAACTGGCCTGATAGAAGCCCGTCAGATGCGAATAACGCTTCCCCTTACCTTCTCCAAGTGGCGGCTAACTTTCTGTTCTTTTGTTTTTCGATGAGATTCGATTGCGCTGATGAACCAATAACCCAGATTCCGGCAATCGAACATTGTGGGTAAAAACGACCGACTCCGTCTCACATTTCGGGCGGAGTTTGTCACGGTCATTCCGGTTTGTAAATAGAGCGACGGTTTCACGCAAAACCGCACGCAACGCTGGCTGAAATCAGCAGCAGAAGGAGTTTTATGGTTACGAAGTTTTTGATCGGATCACTGTTTTTTCTGACCGTCATCGGTTCAATTTCTGCGGCAGAGCCTTTGCCGTTGATCGAATTGCGCGATGCTCCGCTGGTCGCGTTGTCCGGCGGGCTGGACAGCACAGGGCGAATTCACAGCATTGACAGCAACAGTCCCGCCGAATGGGACAGCAACGGCAATCTGTTTGTCTTCACTTCTTCGCAACAACCGTTTCGCAGCAGCGGCGCAAACATGTTCAGTCTGTCGTGGCCTGCCTTGCCGGTTTACATTGCGCCGCGCGCCGATGTTCGCGGCGGTCAATGGATCGAAGCCACCTACCGCGCAGACAACGGCAAACTTTACGCTTGGTATCACAACGAACCTCCCGGACTCTGTGGCAACAGTTCTCGACTGACTGCGCCGCGCATCGGAGCTTTGGTTTCCGGCGATGACGGTTTGACCTGGCAAAATCTGGGAATCGTGCTTGACGCTCCCGCCGGTTCGCTGAACTGTTCAACTTCAAATTTTTACTTCGCGGGTGGTAATGGCGACTTTTCCGTTGTCGCGGATCAAAACAGCGAATACCTGTATTTTTTTATCAGCACTTATCATCGGCAGGTTTCAGAACAGGGCGTAGCCGTAGCGCGAATGCGAATCGAAAACCTGGACAATCCCACGGGCAAGGTTTGGAAATGGTCGAACGGCGGATGGAATTCTTCAGGTTTGGGCGGAGCGGTGACGGTAACGTTTCCGGCATTGATTGACTGGCATCGTTCCAACGCCAACGCTTATTGGGGGCCGTCGGTACATTACAACACGCATCTGGAAACGTACGTGATGCTGCTCAACCGCGCCAGCGATCGCAATTGGACTCAGGAAGGAGTTTACGTCAGCTACAACCGAAACCCGGACGACCCGCACGGTTGGAGCGCGCCGGAACGATTGCCGATTTTCAGTAACTTCGGATGGTATCCACAGGTGATCGGGCTTGGCGGAGGTGAAACCGACAAAGTCGCCAGCCAGACCGTTCGGCTGTTCACGTCGGGGCGCTCGTTCTGGGAAATCGTATTTCATCGAACCGACAACGAAGAACCTCCCGCGCCGCCAATTCCAACGCGCCACCCGCCCAGAGGTCGCCTTGATCCTGTGGTTCGGTGATTGGTTATTTCGCCGGTTGAATCTGTTTGACCAGCAATTTGTCCACGCGATTTCGATCCATATCCAGGACTTCAAATTTCAAATTGCCCCATTCAAACTGATCCGCCGCGCGCGGGATTTTGCCCAGATGCGTCATGACAAAACCGCCGATGGTTTGAAACCAATCGTCTTCTTCGCCGGGCAGATGTTTGATCGAAAACAGTTTTTTGAACTCCGCCACAGGCAACGAACCATCCACCAGATACGAACCGTCTTCGCGTCGCTGAAACAACGGTTCCGCCGTGTCGCCAGCGTTTGGCAATTCGCCGACGATGGCTTCCAAAATGTCGTTCAGCGTGACCAAGCCCTCGACGCCGCCATATTCATCAACCACAAAAGCAATTTGCGACCGGGTCTGGCGCAGAGCTTCCAGTGCCTTGAACGCCGGAGTGCCTTCTGGCAGAAACAATGGCTTGTCCAAAATCGCTTTCAGGTTCAGCGGGTGATTATTGCGGCTTTGCGCCCACAGGTTTTTGACCTGCACAACGCCCAGAATGTTGTCGGACGAATCCTGAGCAACAGGAAAGCGCGAATGCGGGCTGTTGCTGATGGTTGCAGAAACTTCTTCGGGCGAATCGTCCACATTCAGCCAGATCATTTCCGTTCGCGGAACCATCAACTCGCTGACTCGGCGGTCGGCCAGATGAAAGATGCGTTCGACCATGTCGCGTTCGGTTTCGACAAAAACTCCGGCGTGAATACCCTGTTCGATCAAGATTTTGATTTCGTCTTCTGTCACTGGAGCTTCGGGCGATTCGCGCAAACCGAACAGCCGCAACATTCCGTCTGTCGAACGATCCAGCACGTTCACCAGCGGCGACACCAAACGCGAAAGCTTGCTCATCGGAGCGGCAACCAACAGCGCAATACTTTCCGCGCTTCGCAGAGCCAACCGCTTCGGAATCAATTCGCCGATAACCAGCGAAAAGTACGTGATGATGGCGACGACAATTGCGAACGCTATGCCTTCGCTGTATTTGCCGACGTATGGCAATCCGCTCAAACTCGGAGCCAGGCGTTCAGCCAAACGCGAACCTCCGAAAGCTCCGGCCAGAATTCCCACCAACGTGATTCCGACTTGTACGGTTGAAAGAAACGGCCCCGGCGATTCGGCCAGAGCCAATGCGGCAACGGCTTTTTTGTCGCCTTGATCGGCTTGCTGTTTCAGCCGAGCTTTGCGCGCAGAAACGATGGCCATTTCCGACATGGCGAAAACTCCGTTGGCCAGCAACAGAATGAAGATGGCGATGATTTCAAAAGTGATTGATGACATTGCTAATCTGATTCGGTACGGAACGGGGAGCAGCAGCGACCCGATGGGTTTCCGATTTGGTGCGGAACGGGGAGTGGTAGCGACCCGGTGGGTTTGGATGGAACATCTGTCGAAGCCAACCCGTTCGCTACCGCTCCTGGTTCCGCACCGCCGTTTTTATGAAAGCGGCGACAACGGAAGTATTTCTTCTTCGTCCACGCGCTTTTCGCCTTTGAACAACCGAACCAGGAACGGCGGAGCAATCAACGTGGTGGCGACGGCCATAAACAACACAACGCCGAAGATTCCATCACTGATGACGCCCAGCCCCAGTCCGATCTGAGCGACAACGATGCCCACCTCACCGCGCGGAACCATGCCCATGCCAACCTGCATGGCTTTCTTTTTACCCATAGAAAGCACACCCAATCCACAACCAATCTGTTTGGAAATCACAGCCAGCAATGTAATGACCACTGCCATCAAAATTGTGTTGCGATTGAACAACGCATCCAGTTTTAACTGCATGCCGATGTTGGCCAGGAAAAACGGCAACAAGAATTCGGTAACAGCTTCGGCTTGATGCGGCATGTCGGTTCCTTCGACGGATTCAGCCAAAGCCATTCCGGCCAGAAAAGCTCCGATGATGGCGGCCACGCCAACGTAATGCGCGACCATCGCCAACCCCAGACACAACGACAAACCGAAAACCAATTGCGACTGCCCGACTCTGAGCTTTTCGATTCGCGGGCGAAGTTTGTTCACGGCACGCGCGCCCACAAAAACCACCAACAATGTAAATCCGATTGCCAAACCTGCGGTAGTGGCAATCTGCGCGTAATTCACTCCGCCTTTGGCCATGCTGCTGACGACGGCCAAAATAATTAAGCCCAGAATGTCGTCAATCACCGCTGCGCCCAGAATGATTCGACTGACTTCCAGATTCAGCAATCCCATTTGCCCCAACACTCGCGCCGTGATGCCAACCGAAGTCGCCACCATAGCCGCGCCGACAAAGATGGCTTCGATTTGAGGTTCTCCCCAAATCGCCAAAGTCACATAACCGAAAACAAACGGCACGATCACGCCCAACACCGCCACTGCCAACGCTTTTCCGCCGACGCGAAAGATGTCTGACGGTTTGGTTTCCAATCCGACCAGAAACAACAGCAAAATCACACCGATTTCCGCCAGTGTGTTAGTGATTTCCGTCGGCTCGACCAAGTGCAACACACTCGGCCCGATGGCAATCCCTGCCAAAATTTCTCCGGCGACTGCCGGCTGTTTCAATCGTTCAAAAAGTTCTGACATCAACTTGGCCGCGACGAACATCACGAACAAGGTCAGAAACAGTTTTTCTCCGCCAGCCGATGACAAGGCCAAGCCAAATTCGCCAAACATCTTTTTCTCCTTGATGAATCAGTACCGCGCGCGTAAGCAAGCGGATGCTCGCGCGAGAAACCGCTTGCTTACGCGCGCGGTACTGACCCGACCAGTTATTGACAAAAATAGAGTGAGCAGGAAAAGTAACACGGCAATCCGACAAAACCAAAAATCGTCAATCACGCAGTTCAAATCAATTCATCAGAGGTGACATCAGACTATGCCCAAATATGTTCTCGCCTTGGATCAAGGCACGACTTCTTCGCGCGCGATTTTGTTCGACCACTCCGGCAGCATCGTCAGCGTAGCGCAACAGGAATTTCCGCAAATCTTTCCGCAAGCCGGTTGGGTTGAACACAACCCCGAAGACATCTGGAATTCGCAGTTGTATTGCGCCCGCGAAGCTCTGTCGAAAGCTGGAGCCAAAGCCACAGACGTTGCCGCCATCGGCATCACCAACCAACGCGAAACCACCGTTGTCTGGGAGCGCGCGGCGAACGCTGCAATTCACAACGCCATCGTCTGGCAATGCCGCCGCACCGCCGCAATTTGCGACAAACTGAAAAAGGAAAAATTCGACCGGGTTATTCGCAACAAAACCGGTTTGGTGACGGACGCTTATTTTTCCGGGACGAAAGTCGCGTGGTTGTTGGACAACGTCAAAGGCGCTCGGAAAAAAGCGACCGCAGGCGAACTCGCTTTCGGCACGATTGATACCTGGCTGATTCATCGGCTGAGCAAAGGCAAGGCGCACGTCACAGACGTTTCCAACGCTTCGCGCACGTTGCTGTACAACATTCGCAAACAACAGTGGGACGGAGAAATTCTGAAGAAGTTGAATATCCCGGCTTCGATGTTGCCCGAAGTGAAATCGTCTTCGGAAGTTTACGCCGAAACCGACGCCGATTTGCTCGGCGCGCCGATTCCGATTGCCGGAATTGCCGGCGACCAGCAAGCCGCGTTGTTCGGCCAAGCTTGTTACAAACCCGGCATGATGAAAAACACTTACGGCACAGGCTGCTTTTTGCTGATGAACACCGGTTCGTCGGCAAACGCTTCAAAGAATGGATTGCTGACGACCATCGCGTGGCGCACCGGCAAGGAAACTCAGTACGCGCTGGAAGGTTCGGTTTTCATCGCCGGAGCCGCCGTGCAATGGTTGCGCGACGGACTTGGCATCATCGCCAACGCCGCCGACACCGAAGCTTTGGCGACTTCGGTCAACGACACGAACGGAGTGTATTTCGTTCCGGCTTTTGTCGGACTCGGTGCGCCTTATTGGGATCAGGATGCTCGCGGAGCCATCGTCGGATTGACGCGCGGAGCGACGCGCGCGCATGTGGCTCGCGCGGCTCTGGAAGCGATGGCCTATCAAACCCGCGACGTGGTCGAGTGCATGCAGAAAGATTCCGGTATCAAGGCGAAAGAGCTTCGCGTTGACGGCGGAGCGACGAACAACAATTTCCTATGCCAGTTCCAGGCGGACATTTTGGGAATCCCAGTCGTGCGACCTGTGATTACTGAAACGACTGCTCTGGGCGCGGCGTATCTGGCAGGCCTGGCCGTTGGGTTCTGGAAGAATGAAAAAGAAATCGCCGGGCAATGGCAGCAGGAAAAACGCTTTGAACCGAAGATGAAGAAAGCCGACCGCGAACGGCTGTACGAAGGTTGGCAAGCCGCCGTCGCTCGCGTGCGAAGCTGAACTTGGGTTGGCGAACAAGTCACTGAAACAGAAAGAGGCGCAAGTGAAATCTCACTTGCGCCTCTTTCTGTGATCGCCGGGCGGCTATTTTTTCCACTCTATCGGGAAAAATGTTCCGGCTTTTTCCGGCGTTAGTTCTTCGCCGAGTAATTTTGCGGCAAAGGCCAAAACAGTATCGCGGCCAGCCGCCATGTCGAGTGCTTTGGGCAGCATCAATTCATCAGGTATCAAACCGACTCTTTCCAGGCTTTTGCCATCGGCCATGATGACATCGGCGTCGGTGATACTGGCTCCAAAAAAAACTACTGTGTCGGTTCCGCTCTCGTGGCTGTAACGGCGCGAACGCATGACGGCTCCGGCAGAGCGGTCGCCAATGATGATGCCGCGTTTTTCCAGTTGAATGACGCGGGCGAAGATTTCGGCGGCAGAGCCGGATTCGCTGTCTACCAATACCACCAGCTTTCCTTTGAATTGTTGCCCTTTGTGCAATCGCGCCTTCATCGGTTTCATTTCTTTGCGCCCTTTCAGGTCGGCGATTTTCAGGTTTTCCAGTTCGGTGAAATATCCCATCATCCATTCCAGAGTTTTCACGTATCCGCCCGGATTGCCGCGCAAATCCAAAATCAGCGAGGGATATTTCCGGGCTTTGCCGATCATGTCGTCCACCGCCGATTCGCTGATGCTGAAATCCGGCATTTTGAAAATCAACAGATTGTCTCCGACGACGACGTGGCGCGGGCGCGATAACCGATCATCATCTTCGGCTTCGCGCATCAGATCGTTGTAATCCATGGTCGAAGTCAGGTCTTTTACCAATTTGCCTGCGCGGATCTTGGCTTTGATTTCCAACCGCCGCGTTTGGCCGTCAGGGTTTTTCAATTCCATAACCAGGGACGGCTGCGGGCGGAGCGTGTTGAACAAATAATTGATCGTTGAAAGATTCGCCCGCGTTGGCTGATACCCATTGACCATCAGAACCTGATCGCCGACTTTCAACCCTTTGGATTCGGCATCGCTGCCGGGTTTGACTGCGTTGATGAAACAATTTTCGCCGATGGCCTGCATCCGCCAACCGTAATCGGTTTGGTTGGAACGCCCCGGCGGCAAGAAAAACGTGTGTGAATCGTCAAGATCGAGCAACACCTGGGCGATGATTCCGAAAATTTGACCAACCGATTCGGCAGTTTTCATTTTTTCGTCCGCCGTTTTGAATCGCGCTTCGACATCCATTCCACGAAACGTTGAGTCGTAATAGTTTTTCTTCAAATCGTCCTTGATGGTTTTGAGCATGATTCGTCCGCGTTCGCGCTGGAAATTCAGATCGGGCTGAGCGTGCAAAACCACCAGCGGCGGCGCGACAAAAAAACTGATGACGATTGCCGCGACAATCATCAAACCACGGTTGCTGAGTTGAGAAGTGAGATGAAGTTTCATTGGTTCCTCCGTTCGGCATGGTTGTTGGGCCTGGTTGTTGATCCGGCGACGACGATTCTGGGTGCTGAGCAATTGTCGAATGACCGGAAGTTTCTATGGCTTAATTCGGCTTTAGAAACTGCATATTGCCGCAAAAACCGTATTTGTCCAAAGACTTTTTTGCCTGAGTTGCTTGTTGCTGAAGCTTGTTGGGTGATTTTTCGGGATGTAGAATCCGCGCCAGTCAACTTGAGTAATTCACCGTCGCGTAGCGACACTCTGAAACGATAAAAACTGTTCTCGGCACGAACAGCTTGTTCGCGCTCAACAGTGGGCGCGGAAGTATCGGCCCACGCTACACTTTCTAAAGGAGCATTTGCTTATGTGGGAAATCATCACCACCGCAGTCGTCGGTTTGATCGTTGGTTTGATCGCTCGGTTTGTTTTGCCGGGCAAAGACCCTATGGGATTGTTGATGACCATGGTTCTGGGCATCGCCGGTTCGTTCGTCGGCAAATACCTTGGCATGAACATTCTGCACCTGAGCCGTAACGCCAGCACTGGCTGGATCATGTCCATACTCGGTGCGGTTCTTGTGTTGTTCTTGTATCGGCTGGTGTCGGGGCGAAAAAGCTCCTGAAACTGTTATCGCCGAACCAGCAAGCTGAAGGTGAACGGGAATTGGTTCTTTTCGTCTGCCGGATGAAAAACGCTTTCCCGTTCGCTCCATTGTTGTGAATCGAACACCGGGAAAAATGTGTCGGCAGCGACTTCGGCGTCAACGAAAGTCAGATAGAGCCGGTTGGCCAGCGCCAAAGCTTGTTCGTAAATCTGCGCTCCTCCGCAAACAAAAACTTCCTGCTCTTCGCGCGAACCTGCCAACTCAAAGGCTTCGGCCAGCGAATGGCAAACGTCGCACCCATCAGCTCGGAATTTGTTGTCGCGTGTAACAACGATCATGTGTCTGCCGGGTAATGGCTTGCCGATGGATTCAAACGTCTTGCGTCCGACGATGATGTGATGCCCCATCGTCAATTCACGAAAGCGTTTCAGGTCGGCAGACAATCGCCAGGGCAATCGGTTTTCAATGCCGATGCCACGCCGGTTGTCCATGGCTGCGATTATCGAAACGATCACATTTACTCCTGATTCAAATTTGGTTGCGGGCAACGCAACTTACCATCGCAAAAAATCATGCACAAATCTTCACGTCGCAACTTTATGCAAACCAGTTTGGCCGCCGCCAGCTCAATGGCGCTGGCCGAAACCGCCAAGTCCTTGCCGCAAAAATCTGCCAACCCCGCGCTTGGTGGCGGCAACTTCAAACTCGGTTTGGTGACTTACAACCTGGCCAAAGACTGGGACATTCCGACCATCATCAAAAACTGCGAAGCCACAGGCTTTGAAGCGGTCGAACTTCGCACCACGCACAAACACGGTGTCGAACCTTCGTTGACCAAAGATCAGCGCGCCGAAGTCAAAGCGCGTTTTGCCGGGACGAAAGTCCGCCTGTTGAGTTTGGGCAGCGTTTGCGAATTTCATGCGCCGGATCAAACGACGGTTCGCAAAAACATTGACGAGTGCAAACGCTTCATCGAACTGGCTCACGACATTGGGGCGCTCGGCGTCAAAGTCCGCCCAAACGGAATCCCGAAAGAAGTCGCCGAAGAAAAGACCATCGCGCAAATCGGCGCTGCGTTGCGCGAATGCGGCGAAGCGGCAAAGTCAGCCAGAGTCGAAATCTGGGTCGAAGTTCACGGACGCGATTCCAGCCATCCGCCGCGCATGGCCGCGATGATGAAAGCCGCCAATCATCCCAACGTCGGCATCTGCTGGAACTCCAACCCAGAGGATTTGATCGGCGGTTCGATCAAACCGGGCTTCGACATGCTGAAACCGTATTTGCTGAACGCGCACATCAACGAATTGTGGAAACCGGAATATCCTTGGAGCGACCTGTTCAAGCTGATGAAGGCTGCCGGTTACAACCGATATTGTCTGGCGGAAATTCCCGACACAACTGACCCGATTCGGTTGATGCGGTATTACCGCGCGCTGTGGTTGGCGCAATGCAAAGGCTAAATTTTGATGTCAGCCGATAACTTTTCCAATCTGGAATCGCTGAAACGCCGTTTTCACCAACTTTATGGCGAAGGCGGCGTTTCGGTTTTGCGCGCGCCGGCTAGGATCAACATCCTGGGCGAACACGTGGATTATGTGTCGTATCTGCCGACGGCTTCTTTGCCGTTTGGCAGCCACGAACATGCGATGACGATGGCTGTTCGTCCCAATGAAAACGGCAAAGTTCGTGGAGCTTCACTCAACGAACGATTCCAGCCTTTCGAATTTTCTCTCAGTGACATTCAGCCTTCCGTAAACGGACAAAGCTGGGAAGAGTTTGTCTTCAATCGCCCGGTTCCCGATCCGCATTGGAGCAATTACGTCGCAGGCGCAGTCAGCTTTGCGCAATGGAAATTCGGCGAACGCATCCAACGCGGTTTCGACTTTTTGATTGATTCGACGATTCCAGCCAACAGCGGAGCTTCATCTTCTTCAGCGTTGGTTGTCTTGGCGGGCGCGGCCATTCGCAAAGCCAATCAAATTGAATTTGAACTTGCTGAACTCGCCAAAGATTCTTCGCAAGCCGAATGGTTTTTGGGCACACGCGGAGGTTCGCTGGATCAGACAGCCATCTGTCTGGCCAAACGACATCACGCTGTGCATCTGTCGTATGCCGACCATCGAGCCGAACCAGTACCGTTGCCGTCAGAGCGGTTTCGCTGGCTGACGTTTTTCACTCACGCCGCCGACAAAGGCCGCGAAGTGATGTTGGAATACAACGAACGCGCGGCGGTGTCGCGGTTGATGATCCCTGCGTTGATTCGTGATTTGGAACGCCACGATCCGCAACGGTTTCTGGATTGGCGATATGCCGTCACGCTGCTTGGGCACGACACTTTGAAAACGGCGGACAGCTTGACCAGCTTGCTCAACCAATTGCCGGAAACGATGACTTTGGACGATTTCCGCCAGCTTCATCCGCGAAGTTTTCAGGAATGCGAAGCGGCTTTTCCGGCACTGGTCAGCGAACGATTGCACCAACCGCTGAAGATTCGCGCGCGAGCCTTGTATCACCTCGGCGAAGTTTGGCGCGTCAACGAAGCCGTCGCCACGTTGCGCAGATCGCAAACAACCCAAGAAGATACGATGCGTCAATTGGGCAATCTTCTGAATCAAACTCACGCCGCGTTACGCGACCAATACGAAGTTTCAACCCCGCAGGTCGAACGACTAATTGAAATCCTCGCCGCCGATTCGGAAGTTTATGGCGTTCGATTGATGGGTGGAGGCTTTGGCGGAAACGTGTTGGTTCTGACTTCGGCTGAACACGTTGCTGGGCTGGTTGACTGCATCCAACAGGAATTTTATTCGCCACAACAGCGCGACGGCGTTGCGGAAGGTTGGGTGATGGTTTCGACGCCGGGCGACGGGCTTTCTGAACTGTAAGCTCGACAGAAGTTACGCAATCACACCGCAAACGTATCCATCATCAAATACGGATCGCTCATCGGATACAGCACAGGGCAAGTGCAACCGCGCCGCCTGTATTCATCCACTTTGGCGCGCACTTCGTCGGGCGTGCCGGTGGCCGAAATCTTTAAGACGAATTCGTCCGGCACGTATTGCATCGCCTGATGAATCTGTTCTTTGGTTGCGGGCCAGGTCAGGATGGATTGCACCTGTTTGACGATGTCTTCGCTGACGCCCGAAGCCTTGGCGATGTGCGGCTGCTGTGCCAGATACTGCGTCAACAATACCTTTGCGGCTTCAATCGCGCGCTTGCGGTCGTGATCCACCGAACAAACGACCAGTTGCGGACGGTCAATTTCATCGAGCCGACGCCCAGCTCGCTTTGCGCCCGCTTCCAGCAGTTCCATCGCGCGGTCGTTGTATTCCGGCGGCACGCAGTAATTCAGCAGCACGCCGTCAGCAATTTCGCCGGTCAGTTCCATCATCTTGTCGCCGGTTGCGCCAATGTAAATCGGCACATTGCGCGGTTCGCGCCGGCCATGCACCACGTCAAGCTCAATGCCCGTGACGTGGTGAAATTCGCCGTGAAAGGTGACGTTTTCCATCCGCAGCAACCGGCGCAGCACTTCAACTGTTTCACGCATTGCCAGCAGCGGCTTGCGCCGTTCGATGCCGACATTTTTGGCCAGCGGGTCCCACCACGCGCCAATGCCGCAGATCATCCGATCGGGCGCCAGATCATCCAGCGTCAGCCACGTTGCCGCCAGCAAGCCAATGTTGCGCGTCCAGTTGTTGATGACGCCCGCGCCGATCTTGATGCGCTCCGTCGTCGCGGCAAACGCCGCCATCGGCACAATCGCATCGCGCACCAGACGGCTTTCGGCTTGCCAGACAGCTTCAAAGCCTTTGCTTTCGGCGTATTGCGCGTATTTGATTCCTTCCTGCAAGGAATGGGCGTCTTGTAGATAGAGTGCGACTCGTTCAGTTGGCATGGTTTTCTATTCTCCTCATAGCGCAAATGTATTGCTATTCCTTTTACAGGAAATCGAAGTCCATTAACTTTCCGATTCGCTCTTTCTCTAATGGAGTGGTTTCACGTAAAACCTTTTGTGAAATGGCAACAAGAAACTCTTTTAGTTGCCCATAAGCATTATCAGTGAAGACGCAGCTTTCATTCCGAATGTCTTTCATTATCCTAAAGATGAACTCGAGAAAGAACGCTGGAATCGCGATATCGCCAATATCTTCCCACCCTGTTAGTTTTCCTTCTGTCTGAAGGTAGTGATCGCTGATTAGTTCATCACAACCATCCTTACAAGCCCAATAGACGTCTTCTATAACTCTAGGTTTTGAATAATCATCGCGTTCCGATTCAACAAAACCGATAAGACCTAAGTACTGTTCTTGGTAAAGTGTTTCCAGTAAGTCTTTTCCGCATCTTCTGCATTCCAGTGGTACGTATTCAGGATTAACTAAATGAAGAGGCTTAATCACTCTATAGCTTTGTGGTAGATACCGCATAAGGAGAATTGAGAAACCAATTTGGATCAGGTAGTCCTCAATCAACTTATGATCAAAGATGCGATAGTCTTTTATCTTCCCGCCATCGCGGAGTTGTTTTAGGCGGGAATTTAGCGCCGAGGAGGGGAGTGTTGAATAAAAGCCTATAAAACCTTGTGCATCAAAAGACTTTACGCGGTCTAAAATGTTTTTCTCATCATCTTCATTAACAGATTTGCCGGAGACAGCGTTATGTTTACAGCTAACCAACCATCTCAGCCGATAACGGCCTAAAGCGCCCGTAAGCTCTTCTGAAATGAGCATATCTTTTCCTGCATCCGCACCACGATCAGGAGACGATTCAATAAAAAAGCCAAGCTGAACGAGGAAATCTCGTGCGAACAACTCCCAAATTTCGCCATTTGGAATCTCTTTGAAGTCAATCATGTTTCTTCCTAGCCATCTTGCCTTGTGATCAGGCAGAAAAGTTAGATAGGCAACCCAAGCGCTGTGCGGATCACTCGCCTGACCTCACGGCAATCTTTGATCGCCTGACGTGCATCCAGCTTTGACGCTGATTTTCCCGGATAGCGAAAATCAACCGCGAAGATGCTCAGCACATTCATGTGGGGCTGCAAGGCAATCCATTGCGGCTCAACTTGCAGCGTGAGAGTCAGCAGGTGAGCAAGATTGTGGGTTTTGCTGAAAGCAATTGCTGCTTCTTCGAGCCGAGCCTTCAGGTATTTTTCGGCACATTGCTGGGTGTGAAAACACGCGGCGTCATAGTTCGGATGTTTGCGAGCGCGATAAAGCTGTTGGGCGGCAAACCAATCGCCTTCGGCTTTCTCAATCCATTCGACCGTGAGCTGTTTCATACATCACCTTTCCTCGCTCGAAGATTTCGCGCATAAATCTGTCACCAATTTCGATTCGTTCACGAACTTCTTCCGGCGAACGCACCAGCAGGTCAATCGGCGCTAGCACATTGAGCCGGTTCAAAATCCGGATTGCCTGCGCAGCGTGGCTGTTTTCGTAGGGCATAACGACCAGCAGGTCTATGTCGGAATCTTCGGTTGGTGTTCCGTAGGCCTGTGAGCCAAACAGAATGATTCGCTCTGGCAAAAATGCATTGGCAATTTGCTGGCACAACCGTTTGATGTAATCCCGCTTGCTCTCGGCAGAATCACCAAGACGATACCATTCTGTTTTGGAATTCATCGCATCCGCTGTTGCCGTACTCATCTCAAACTCCTCTTGGACATTTTACCTTCAAACGCTAATGCGCCTCCACACTCGTTCAGCGAGATTACGGCTTTTGGCGGTGATCTCCGCCTCTTCCAGAAACAGCAACTGCCGGTCTTTCATCAGCACTTTACCCGCGCAGATTGTCGTCGTCACCATTGAATTTTCAAAGCCGAACAGAATGTGCCAGGGCAAGTTGCCTAGGCTGAGCGGCGTGGTCGGGTGGTAATCCACGAAGATGATGTCGGCGAAGGCTCCCGGCGCAAGCACGCCAATCGGCGCTTGTGGAAAGAAGACATTGGCGAGCGCGGCGTTGTTGGTCACGGCCATTTCGGCGACGGTTGCGCCGTTCATTCGGCGCGGGTCACGGTGTGCGGCTTTGTGCGACAGGTAAGCCGCTTTCCATTCGTCCCACATCGCGTTGGAAAAACCATCATTGCCCAAGCCGACTTTGACGCCGAGCCGCAGCAAGCTTTCCACATCCGCCGTGCCGACGGCGTTGTTCATGTTCGAGCGCGGTTGATGTGTCACCCACGTATCAGTTTCGGCCAGCAAGGCGGCTTCGCGGGCGTCAATGTGAACAGCGTGCGCGACGATGGAGCGTTCGCCCAGAATGCCGAATTTGTGCAGCCGGTCAATCACGCGCATGTCGCTTTTTTGCAAACTGTCGTACTGGTCGGATTCGTGTTCAGCGGCGTGAATGTGAAAGCCTCCGTCGTATGCATTGCGGCAAGCTTCGAGCGTCGCGTCCGACAACGTCAGCGAAGCGTGGAGGCCAAACGTGGCTGCGATTGCGGATTGCGGATTGCGGATTGCGGATTCTATAAAGCGAAGGTTTTCCTTAATCCCGGCTTTGGCTTTTTCTGCGCCATCGCGGTCGGTGACTTCGTAACAGAGGCAGGCGCGCAAGCCTGTTTGCGCGACGGCTTCGGCAATCACATCCAGCGAACCGTCAATCGCGTTCGGCGAAGCGTGATGGTCAATCAAGGTCGTTGTGCCGTGTTTGATCGCATCAATCAAACAGACCAGCGCCGAATAACGCACGTCTTCAAGCTGTAACGCCTTGTCCAATCTCCACCACAGCCGATCCAGAATTTCGGGGAAGTCTTTGGGCGCGGCTCCAGGAATGGCCATTCCGCGCGCAAAGGCTCCGTAAAAATGCGTGTGTGCGCAGATGTTGCCCGGCATCACGAACTGGCCGCGCGCATCCAGCCGTTCGGCTTGCGGATATTTGGTTTCAAGTTCAGCAGATAAACCAAGCTCGACGATGCGGTCGCCTGCTACGTACAGCGCGTGCTTGTCCAGAATCTGATTCGGCGTGCCCCAAGTGATGAGCGTGGCATTGGTGATGAGCATAACGTCAGACCTTCAGCTTATTCAGTTCTGCAACGTCCGGCTGAATGCGCAACGGTTCGCCGACCGAGCGCCGCGCCGTGTTGATGTCTTTCAAGCCGCTGCCGGTGCTGATGAGCACAACACGCTCGTCAGATTGAATCACGCCCTGTTCGCGCAGTTTGACGAATCCGGCAAACGCTGCCGCCGCGCCCGGCTCGGCGAAAACTCCAGTCGCGCGCGCCAGCCGTGGAATGGCGGCGATGATTTCTTCGTCGCTGACCGCCACCGCGCCGCCGCCCGAATCGCGCATTGCCCGCATTGCCCGCGTGCCGTCGCGTGGATCGCCGACATTGATACCGTCGGCAATGGTTTGCCCAACGACCGGACGAATCACTCCGTCGCCATTCACTGCCGCAACCAAAGGCGCAGCACCGTCGGCTTGCACGCCGGTCAACTTTGGCAACCGATCAATCCAGCCCAGTTGCCGCAAATCGCAAAAGCCTTTCCACAGTCCGCCGATGATGTTGCCATCGCCCACGCCAACGATGACGCGGTCAGGAACTTGCCAATGCAATTGTTCGGCGATTTCAAACGCGGCGGTCTTTTTGCCTTCGGCGGTGAATGCGTTGTAGCCGGTCGTGCGCTGATACCAACCGAAGCGTTCCGAAGCGGCCAGACAAAGTTCGCAAGCCTGTTCGTAACTGCCTTCGACCAGCACGACCGTCGCGCCATAAATTTGCAACTGCGCGACTTTGGCCGCGGGCGTGGTGGCCGGAACGAAGATGACGGATTTCATTCCCACGCTCGCGCAAATTCCGGCCAACGCCGCGCCGGCATTTCCAGACGAAGCCGTGGTTGCGACAGTTGCGCCCGCTTCCATCGCTTTGACGACTGCCAATGCGCTCGGACGATCTTTGAACGAAGCGGTCGGATTGCGTCCATCGTCTTTAACCAGGACTTGCCGCACACCGAATTCGGCGGCAAGTCGCGGCGCGTCGTAAAGCGGCGTCCAGCCTACGCTAAGCGGAGGCAAGGGCGAAGACTCTTCGATGGGCAGCAATGGGCGATAGCGCCAGATGGTGAAATTGCGATCCGCCGCGAGCGAGGCTTTGCTGAATTGTTGGTTGATGCGCTCGTAATCGTAACGTACATCCAGATTGCCGCCGCACTCCGGGCAAACATATTTGACCTCATCCACCGTAAACATGCGTGCGCATTCAAAGCATTTAAAACCGGTCACGTTGTTCATAAAGTTCAGGTCAGAATTCAAACAATCCTCGTAAATCTCTGGCGCTGTGTTGAACACGAAGAATTTCTATGCTGTCGGCGATTGGTTGATAAAAGATGATGTAGCGGCCAACCGGGAACGAGCGAAGCTCAAGCAACAATTCATTTCGCTCTCTGCCCAGATTAGGAAACTGAGCCAGCAGATTGAATTTTTCCTTGAACGTCTGGATCAGACGACTGGCCGCACTTTCATCTTTGGCGGCCACGTATTCATAAATCGCAATCAGGTCTTCCTGTGCAAGCTCGGAAACTTTGAGGTTGTTCATTGGCTAATATCGTTGTTGGCGAGCCGCAAGCCGCTCTTTCCCACGTTTTTCAATGTCATCCATCAAGGCATCACCAGAGGCATAAGTTGTGAATTTGCCTTGCTTGATTTGTTCCGCGCCCGCTTCGATTTCATTTCGCAGTTCCTCGATCCGCCGGCGACGCAATTCATCGAATTCAAGCAAGAGCCTCAACGCTTCGCGCATGACTTCGCCGGCAGAGGAATAAAGCCCGCTGGCCACCTTGTCGTTGACCATCTGTTCGAGTTCGGGAGTTAGTGTAACGTTCATTTGGAAATCCTCCTTAGTGTTTGCCCAAACATAGAAACTGCTTGGGATGGAAGTCAATCAAGCCATTCGTGCGGTCGCTATCCGCGCATCCATTTCGGGAATCAATTGCTGATGTTCGATCCACCATTCGGGGTCAAGTTGCGCGTCCAGTTCTTCGACGGTTTTGCCTTGTTGTTCCACCCAGGTGAAGTATTTCAGGTTATGCCATTGGCGACGAACGTCAGGCGTTCCGTCCTTCATCCAATCGGTCTTCGCGCCGTGAAAGATCGCTTCGACATAGGCTGTTGCCCGCGCGTCATCTATCGCGCCGTATTGCTCGGCCATTTCCGCCATCACCGAATGATAGCGATCAATCGCGTCGGTGCAGATGGTGACGATCAAGTCGTTTTTGCCGAGCCGGTAATGCTTCGCCGTTTTGATTGCGCCCAGCACATTGCAGACGCCCGAAATGCCGAAGATCGAAGCAAGCTGTTGCAGCTTCGTTTCGGCAATGCCGTAACGGCGCGCCAAAGTTTGCTGTCCGGCAACGCTCGTCAACACCTGCAACCCTTTTTTGCACTCGATGTCGTCCAGGCAGGCAATCGCGTCCATATTCAGCACGTTGTGAATCCAGGTGACGTGCTTGTCGCCGATGCCTTGGATGTCGTGTCCGCCGTAACCGTTGTTGTACAGCGTCGGGCATTGGATGGGTTCCAGCCCCACGGTGCGCGCGTTCGGCCAAACTTGTTTGATCCGGTCTCCCGCCGCAATCGTTCCGGCGCTGCCCATCGCCGAACAGAACGCCGCAATGGAGCCATCGCCAATGCCTTGCGCTTTCAGTTCCGCCGCGAGTTCGACAATCGTGTTGCCGGTGACGTAGTAATGAAAGCGGTAATTCCCCATCACCTCGAACTGATTCAGGATGCGAATGTTTGGATCGCGGCGCAGATCCCAGGTCTTGTCATAAATCTCTTTGACGTTCGATTCAACGCCCGGCGTTTTGATGACTTCAGCGCCGTAATTTTCAATGCGCTCGAATCGTTCGCGGCTCATGCCTTCGGGCAGCACAACAATGGACTTTGCGCCGACGCGACCGCCGACCCACGCGCCGCCGATGCCGTAATTGCCCGTGCTGGGCCAGACGACTGTGTGCTGGTCAATGTCCACCTGGCCAAAAAGCAAAGCTTCGGCAATCACCGAATAAGCCGCGCCGACTTTGTGCGCGCCGGTCGGAAAGTCTCGACCATAGAGCACAACAATCGGCGCTTCGACGCCGGTCAACTCTTTGGGCATCACTTCGTATTTGATGCGGTCATCCGCGCCGCGCCAGGTGATGTTGTACAGATTGATCGGATCAAGCGGCGCTTCAGTCCCGGCCTGGATGGCGCGCTGACGCACCGCCGGATCTATCGCGGCTGGATGAAGCATTTCTTCAAAGGTGGGGCCGAAAATAGCTCTGGTCATTTCATACCTTTCGGTTTCTTCCACGAAGCAACACGAAGCGCTCAACGTTTCTTCGTGCTCCTTCGTGGGCTTCGTGGAAGAACTTCATTCGTTGGTCTGAAGCATCGCTTTCAGCCACTTTTTATCCGCAGGCAAATTGTAACAGCGCACGCCCGTCGCACTGTAAATCGCGTTGATGATGGCGGGCGTGGTCGGAATCGAAGCCAGTTCGCCGACGCCTTTTCCGCCGTAAGGGCCATCTTTGGTTTCGTGTTCGATGAAGAAGGAAATAACTTCGGGCGTTTGGTCAATTGTCGGCAAATTGCACTTCTTCAGCGTGTCGGTCTGCACGAAGCCGTCTTTCATGACGAAGTTTTCCTGAAGCGCCATTCCCAAGCCCATTGAAATGCTGCCTTCGACCTGACCTTGCAGCGCCAGCGGATTGATGACGCGGCCAACATCGCTGGCGGCGATGACTTTCAGCACTTTGGCTTCGCCGGTTTTGATGTCTACTTCAACCAGCACAGCTTGCGCGCCAAAGCCAAAAGCGAAGTGGTGATACGGTTCGCACATCGGCGCGACGTATTGATAGCTCATCTTCGGCAAGCGACCTTCGCGGCGCATCAGTTTGACGATCTCGGTGAGTTCGACGCTGTGGCCGTTGTTCTTAATTAGCCCATCCGCGAAAAGCAATTCATCGGGCGGCGCGCCGAGCATCTCGGCGGCTTTCAGCGACAGCAGTTTGCGGACTTCCTTACTCGCATAACGCGCGGCGTTGCCCGTGACGTACGTCTGGCGTGAAGCCGTCGTCGCCGCGCAATCCAGAGTCCGATCTGTGTCGGCGACCAGCACATCAACGTTTGAATACGGCACGCCGAGTTCTTCGCTGACGACTTGTGCCAGCACGCCGACCAGGCCTTGCCCGATTTCGGCTGCTCCGGCGCGAACGGCGGCGCGACCGTTGGCAAAAAGTTCGACTTCGGCTCCGGCGGCGTCATACGCGCCGCTGCCGAAGCCTGTGTTTTTGTAAGCCGTGGCTACCCCCCAGGCTCGGCGCTTGTCGCCTTCGGTTGCTGTGAACGGATGCTTTTCCATTTCGGCGGCGACGGTTTCCAGCGCATCGGCCAGACCGCAGCTTTCGTGCATGACCTGACCGGCCAGAGTTTGTTTGCCGTAATTCAAAACGTTTTTGCGACGAATCTCGACGGGCGAAATTCCCAGCGCCTCAGCCAGTTGATCCATCTGGCTTTCCATCGCAAATACGCTTTGCGTGACGCCAAAGCCGCGAAACGCGCCCGACGGCACGTTGTTCGTGTACATCGCGTAAGTGTCCACCTTGACGTTTTTGACTTCGTAAGCTCCGGCGGCATGCGTGGTGGCGCGCAGCATGACGTGGCTGCTCAAGCTGGCGTAAGCGCCGCCGTCGCCCCAGATTTCGGCTTCGTGCGCGGTGATCGTGCCGCCACGTTTAGCGCCGGTTTTCATCTTGATGCGGGTAGCGTGGCGTTTCGGGTGAACCAGCAAAGACTCTTTGCGGCTGAGCACCATTTTGACTGGGCGCTTGGTCAACATTGCCGCCAGCGCGACGTGAATCTGAACCGAAACGTCTTCCTTGCCGCCGAATGCGCCGCCGATCAAACAGTTGATGACGCGGATTTGGTCTTCGGGCAGGGCGAGCGTTGCGGCGATTTGCGCGCGGTCGCCGAAGGGAATCTGGCCGCCGCAATAAACAGTGATCCTTCCCGTTGGATCGGGTACGGCCAGTCCGGCTTCGGGTTCGATGAAGGCATGTTCGACGGTTTGCGTGCTGTAGTCGCGTTCGATGACGACATCGGCTTCGGCAAAGCCTCGCGCAATGTCGCCGTTTTCCAGATGGTAATGCTTCAGGCAGTTGCCGTGTTCTATGGGATCGTGATGCGGAACTTGCGCGTGCAGGATCGGCGCGTCGGGCAAGGCGGCTTCTTTCGGGCCTGTGACGACCGGCAGCGGTTCGTATTCAACTTCGATCAGCTTCAAGGCTTCGGCGGCGATGGTTTCGCTTTCGGCAACGACCAGCGCGATGGCGTCACCAACGTAACGTACTTTGTCGTAACACAGCACAGGCCAGTCAACTTCGTGGACGCCGCAATCTTTGCCACCAGGAATGTCTTCGGCGGTCAGCACGGCAACCACGCCGGGATGCGCTTTGGCTTTGCTGGTGTCAACGTTTAGCAAGCGCGCATGCGGCTGCGCGCTTCGCAACGCGCGGGCGTGCAGCATTCCGTCAACGTAAAGATCGTCGGCGTAAATTCCTTTGCCGGTGACTTTCTCAACGGCGTCCGGGCGCGGTAGCGGTTGGCTGATGGCTTTGAGCGGTTGTTTGACTTTGGGCAGCGGCGCGACTTCCTGACCGGCGGCTTGTTGAACGGCGCGGATGATTGCGTTGTGACCGGTGCAACGGCAGATATTCCATTTGTGACCGTCGTAAATTTCGTCGAGCGTCGGGTTCGGATTTTTGTCCAGCAAGGCAATCGTCGCCATGACAAAACCTGGGGTGCAAAATCCACATTGCGTTGCGCCTTGTTCGACATATGCTTGTTGAACAGGATGCAAACTGCCGTCGGCGTTGGCTACAGCTTCAATGGTGGTGACGTTTGCACCATCAGCTTTTTTCATCGGAACCAAACAGGAACGAACGGCTTCGCCATCGCGGATAATCATGCAACTTCCGCAATGGCCTGTGGCGCATCCGTCTTTCGTGCCGGTCAGATGCAATTCATCGCGCAGCACATCCATCAGGTTTGTTTGCGGTGACACGGTGATTGAATGTGATTGCCCATTCACTGTCAGCGTAAATGCCTGTCTTTCGCTCATTGTGGTTTACCTCTTTTTGAGTGAAGTCTTAGCGCAGCAGCAAAAGGCGAAACCACAAAAAGCACAGAATGCACAAAATTGGTTCAGATGATTTTGTGCGTTTTGCGCTTTTTGCGGTGAGACCGAATCTGCCTAATAGAATCAGTTGTCCAGCAGGCTCATGCCCATTTTGAAATATCGGTCGCCGACGGCTGTGCCTGCGGGCAGGTGCTCGTTCAACCAGTTCATGTCTTCTGCCGACAAGGACACATTCAACGACACGGTGTTTTCGCGCATATAAGCCAATCGTTTCGTTCCGGGAATCGGCACGATGTCGTTGCCCAGATGCAGCAACCACGCCAAGGCGATTTGCGCCGGAGTGCATTCTTTGCGCGCGGCGATTTCCTTGACCGCTTCGACCAGCGCCAAATTTTGATCGTAATTTTCACCCTGCAATCGCGGTACGTTTACTTTGCGCCAATCGCCTTCTGGCAATTCTTCAGCGCGTTTCAGCGAACCAGTCAGAAAGCCACGACCTAGCGGACTGTAAGGAACCAGGCCGATGCCGAGTTCACGAATGGCAGGAATGACTTCAGCTTCGATGTCGCGTTCCCACAACGAATACTCCGATTGCAGCGCCGACACAGGATGCACAGCGTGAGCGCGGCGAATGTTGGTCGCGCCCGCTTCGGACAAACCGATGTAACGAACCTTGCCCGCCGTAACCAGATCGGACAAAGCGCCAACTGTGTCTTCAATCGGCACGGCTTTGTCCACGCGATGTTGGTAAAACAGATCAATGTGATCTACGCCCAGCCGTTGCAACGAAGCGTCACAAACTTCTTTGACGTGTTCGGGGCGGCTGTTGGTTCCAATCGGACGCCCGTCCTGAATAGCGAAGCCGAACTTGGTGGCGATGATGGCTTGATCGCGTTTTCCTTTCAGCGCGCGGCCAACCAGTTTTTCGTTTTCAAACGGGCCGTAAATTTCCGCCGTGTCGAAAAAGTTGATGCCAAGATCAATCGCTTCGTGAATGGTCTTGATGCCTTCGGCTTCGTCGGCTGGGCCGTAATTGCCGCTCATCTGCATACAGCCAAGCCCAATCGCTGAAACGACCAACCCTTGAGTTCCTAATTTGCGTTGTTCCACAGATGTTTCCTCTTTTTGAAGTCGGTACGGAACCGGGAGCGGTAGCGACCGGGTGAGACCTTACCCCGTCGCTACCGCTCCCGGTTCCGTACCAAGCACTTAAAACTTTACGACGATTTTGCCGAAATGGCCGCCGCTTTCCATCAACTGCAAAGCTTCGTTGACTTGATCGAAGCTGAACACGCGATCAATCACCGGTTTCATTTGGTGATGAGTGATGGCGCGGTTCATCGCTTCGAACATTTCGCGGTGGCCGACAAAGATGCCTTGCAAACGAATGCTTTTCATCAGCACCAGCACGGGGCTGATGCCGCTCCCCGCCGACAGAGCGCCGATAACCGAAATCATTCCGCCGATGCGAATGGCTTTCAGCGAACGTTCGATGGTTCCAGCGCCGCCGACTTCGACAATGTGGTCAATGCCCGCGCCGCCATTTAACTCTTTCGCGGCTTTGTCCCAGTCGGGATTCGTTTTGTAATTCACTCCATCGGTGATGCCCATTTCCGCCAATCTGGCCAGCTTTTCGTCGCTGCTGGAAGTGGCAATGACACGCGCTCCGTGCATTTTGGCGAGCTGCGCCGCGAAGATCGAAACACCGCCGGTTCCCTGAACCAGCACAGTATCTCCGGCTTTGGTTTGGCCTTTATCAACGACTGCGTTCCAGGCTGTCAGAGCCGCGCAAGGCAGCGTCGCGCCTTCTTCGTAACTCAGGTGCTCCGGCAAAGCGATGACGCCGGTTTCTTCCAGCGCAACATATTCGGCCAGCATGCCGGGTTGATCACCGCCGCCTTTGGCCGTGCGAGCTTTGGCTTCGTTCGGTTCGCCGCCTGTCCAATTTTGAAAGAACGTGCCGATGACTCTGTCGCCAACTTTGAAATTTTTGACTTCACTGCCGACTGCGACGATTTCGCCAGCACCGTCTGAAAACGGAGTCATGGGCAGTTTCAATCGCGGGTTGTAAGTCCCTTTTGTGACCATCAGGTCGCGGTAATTCAACGAAACGGCTTTGACGTTGACGACAACTTGCCGAGCGCCGGGTTGCGGATCAGGTTTTTCGACCAGCGTTAATCCATCAATGCCAAACTGCTGAAGTTCATAAGCCTTCATGATTTTTGCTCCTTGAATTTTTTGATTGCTGTGTGCAGAAGATCGGAAAAGAACTGACAAAAAATTTCGGCAAGACAAATCAGTGATCGCGCCGCAATTTGATCCACCAATCACCCGGCGGAACATCGCGGTCAACGCCTTCGTAACGCGCCATCAATTCACGGTCAGTCACGATATGGCCTTGCAACCAGGCTTCAGCGGACAACCACGCGCCAGATTTCAATTCGCCTTTTAACTCTGTGCGGTTGATGACGACTTCAATTTTGATTTTGCCTGCGTCAACGTCCACGCACAGCAGATTTTCTTCGGTACGTGGATTATGAATTTTCCGCCAGGAAAGAATCTGGCCGCGAATGGTGTAATCGGTGTCGGTGGTTTTGCGATGACCGGGACGGTCTTTCAGCGGTTCAAACACAGGTTTCAGCTTACGGGTGCTGATTCGCGCTCGGTAAGCCAATCCGGCGACGACCGCCGTAATAGGTCGTTCGCGGAAATCCAGCGGATTGATTTCCGTGATGTTTTGCAGCGCAAACATGAATTCCAGCGGCGAATCCAACACGGCTCCGCGCACAATGGCTTCGCCGTCTTCTTCGTATTCCAGAATTTCCCAAGGATAAAACGCCAGCATTCGTTGGCCGCGAAACGCCGGGCGACAATCGGCGTAAAACATGCCTTTGGCCGATTCATAAAGCACCGTCCAGACTTCCAAACCCGATCCCAGACTCCAACAACATCCGTGCAAGGTTCCTTGCACGCGATGCGCTTTGCTAAGCGCGCCGAGTTGATGAGCCTGTTCGGCCAACGCTTTGTAAGAAGCGTCATCATTGATTTGAAACCCAATTGCGTCGAACGGTTCAGGCATAACTGGTCAGAAATTCCGGCTCGGTTGCGGTTTGCGGATCATGTGCGGTCGTCTTTTTGAGTGCGTTGGAGCCGTTCGTAAACCGCCGGATTCGGTGGGGCATATTGACGGATGCCGCGCAGGTTACGCGCGCGTCCGCGTGTGGGCAATTCGTTGCTGCGAACCATTTCAGCGAATAAATCCATGTCGTAATCGCATTCGCGTGACATTTCTTCGCGTATGGCTTCTAACTCTTCCAGAAAACGTGGGCGATGGTACATATCGGTGGTCGGTAGCTGGTGGTCGGTGGTTGGTTTCAGCATTGCCGACAACCAGCCACCGATCACCGTTAACCTAAAGCTCGCTGACCAGAAATTCCGGCGTGACGATTTCCGGGACGAAAAATCCGGCTGCGGTGTTGAACAACTTGATGCGAGCCTGGCGATGCACACTGGCCAGATGGCCAAAGTTCCAGGTCACCAGATAATCAATCTTGTGGAACGACGCCAGCGCCACGTGCAAGGCATCGCCCAGAAATTTGCGCTGAAAAATGCCGCGCCCGATGTATCCGTCAGCCAGAATGGCGGCTTCTTCGGAAATTTCGAGCTGCGGCAAATGAGCAATCAGTTTCAGGTAACTGCGGCGATACGGTTCGCGCGTGCGTTCCAATTCACGTTCGACCAATGGCGAAACATAAGCGCGATAATTCTTGAGTTCGTGTTCCCACCAGCGAATCGTCAGGTCGCGGCGAAACGATTCGCCTTTGTCCAGGTAAGCGCCAACAACAGACGTTTCAAGATAGATGGTCGGAATCATAATGCGCCAACTCAGTTTTTTTCCGCGACCACCGAAATCGCAGCGGTTTGCGGCGTCAAACCGAAATAATGCCGTCGCAAATCCAGCACGACACGAAAATGACGCAAGTAATCTCCGCCCAAAACTCCGTGCTGTTCAAAACCTGAAGTTTCGTTGACCGCGTCGAGGTCGAGAATCAACGCGCGTGAGTTGTTTTTTCGCAGTTTGTTGACCGTCAACGCTGAAAGCCCCAAAGCTTCAGCGCCTTCTTCGATTCCGGCAGCGCCGATCACGCGGAAACTTTCGCCTTGCAACTTCATGCCTTCCAGTTCAAATCGTTTTACCGAAGCTTTGGAAATCACGGAAATCGTCGCGCCGGTGTCCACGATGAAATTCAACGGACGATCCATCGTCGGCAAATGAGCTTCGGCGCTGGCCAATCCGCCGCTGGTGCTGCGAATGGGAACTTCGACGCCCAGCGCCGCCAACGCTCCCAGATTTTCGGGTTTCGGCGCCACAACATCGTCCGGTTTCTGCTCGCCCGGCTTCGCTTCGACAACGCCTAGTGCTGATTTCGCCAATTGATCTTCGCTCAACGGCGAGCGGTCAAAGATCATTTGCTGTTCTTTGTAATCCAACGTCACGGCGTAATTCGACAACACGGACAAACCGATGTAACCGTCGGAACGCTCACTTTCAGGTGTGTCGTCCGTCGAATGAACCGTTCGGATGTAAATCGGCACGACGTCAATTTTCGCTTCGCCGATCTGCATGGATTCCAACACGCCATACAAAATCGGAAACGTTCCGCTGCCGCCGATGGCGCGAGCATTGCCGCCTTTGGCAACAGGTTTGATGCCCAAACGTTGCGCGGTTTTGTCGGAAAGCACAGACATACTGGCTCCGGTATCCACCACGAAGCGGAACGGCCCTTTACCGTTAATCATCAGTTTGACGAAAGGACGATTGTTGACCAGATCGAATGGAATGGTGACAAGTTCTTTGCCGCTGACGCGATTGATTTTGGTCGTGCCCAGATAGCGGTAAAAATCAATCAGCCCTTTGATCCGCGCGCGACGTTCGGCGTCGGTTTTCGGCGAAACTTCCAGAAATCGCTGATAAGCGTCGGCAGCTTCGTTGTAATACTCCAGCCGCGAACAGGTGCGCGCCAACGAAACGTGATAATCCGGCTCGTTCGGCTCCAACGAGACAGCCCGACGCAATCCGTCGTAAGCCGTTTTGGCGCGATTTTCAAAGTATTCGATTTCCGACAGACCGGCGATGGCCAGCGCCTGTTTCTGATCGAATTTGACAGCGGTGTACAGCGCCTCGATCGAATTGCGGAATTCGCCCGAACGCAACAGCGACGTGCCGAGCAAAGCGAACGCGCGCGCGTTCAACGGATCGGCGGAAATCACCTGCGCCGCGTGTTCATAAGCGCCTTGCAGCTTCAACTGCTTCATCAGCGCATAACTCAACCCCAGCCGGGCGACTTTGTCAGCCTGATCTTTTTCCAGCAGTTGCAGGTAAATTTTTTCGGCTTCAGCGAAATTGGCGGCGCGCATTTCCTTGTCTGCACGCTTTAAGGCTTTGCCGCGCGATTCGGCCAAAGCAGGGAAATTCAACACGGCGACTGCCATCGCAGCCACCGCAAAAATCGTCAGCATCCGGAGAGCGGATTTCATTGCAATACCTCCAAAAAGGGATGAAGGGCGAATTATGGGTAATGAATGTCGCGCCATCTGAAACAGACGATTCATCATTCATCCTTCAGAATTCATCACTTCAAAATCTCGCCGGTTTTGTTCGACCACAGCAGAAGATCAAGTTCGTCGAAATTGATTCTAAGCTCTGCGGCAAAATTTCTCATCTGCTCTTCAACGGCCAGATACTTTTTTTTCGTGGTCGGTGGTTTTGGAGAATCAATGACTTCGGCTTCGTGCAGAGTGTTCAGGATGTGTTTGTCCAAAATGGCGTAGCCGCGATAGCCGATGTTTCGCAGGTAATGACTGGCTTCTTTGTACCCTATGCCTTTGATGCCGGTGTTGCGGGCGAAAAAATCCCTGCGCGCTTCGGCGTCGCGGCCAAACGAATCCAGCTTTTCGCTCAGCCGCAAACCGCATTCGGATTTCAGGTATTTCCGCGTGTGGACGATGTAACCCGACCGGGCGCGCGGATACCGATGCGCTCCGACCAACAGGTTTTCCAGTCGTTTGTGGCTGCCGTTAAACAAATGACGACGAATCCGTTCAACCGAATTCAATCCCATTCGCGCGCTGGCTCCGGCGGTGAAGATGCAATAACACAATTCTTCAAACAGACGGGCATCGTCTCGGCTGAGTTTGATTTCGGCAAATTCCGCCAGCCGCGCACGAATCGCCGCGCGCTTTTCGCTGTAACTGTTCCGCAATTCGTCAATCAGCAACTGATTCATTTGTCTTCAATTGGTGGCCGGCTTAACTGGCGATGCGCTGGTTGCCCAGGCCGTCCACCACAAATCGCGCAGCATTTGCGCTCCGACGGCCAGGCGTTCAGCCACGAATTTTTTGTGTTCTGGCGAATTGTTCGTCGCGCTGAATTGTTCTTTCTTGTCCAAAATGTAGAGCGGTTCGACCAGCTTGTTCGATGCTTTCAAATACTCCCACAACTCTTCGCGCGGTTTTTCAATCACGCGCGGTGTCGCGTTCACCAAAGGCAAAACATCGTTCAAGCCAATTTTTGCGCTGACGAATTCTTCCTCAAACCGAAAGTGAATGCCGCGTTCGCGCGAAAACACCGTGTAGCCGTTCGGATTCGCGCCAGACCATCCGTTGAAATGAATCGTCGTGTGGTGCGGGTTGGCGCTGTCGGTCACGTAATGTCCCAAAATGCCTGCGTCGTTGATGATGCGTTGTTCGATCCATTTGCGTTTGTTGGAATCTTTCTCGGCGCGCCACAAACGGAACTCTATGCGGAGCGTTTGGAACAATTCCAACATTCGATACGGCACAAACCCCGCCGTCGTAGGTTTCTGTCCCGCCTTAATCAGTTCCGCCGTGAATTCATATCGGTTGACGGATTTCATCGCTGCTTCAGGGACAAGTTCCATATCCAGAAAATGATCCGGCGCGTAAGCCGAATCCATCGCCCGATCCAGATTGGATTCGTCGCGGCTACGCCAACGATCCGGTTCCGGGTTCAAATAACTGAGTTGGTTGGCCGCTTTGCGGAAAAAGCCGGGCATTTCGTTCGGAAGTTTTTTCGCAGCAACCAGGCCGGAAAGCTCGTGACCTTTTTGTCCCCAGCCGCGAACAGAGAGCGGGCTGATCGTCAACGCGATAAAAATCAACAGCAACAACAAGAATGACGCACGATGAAGTTTGGTCATAAATGGTTCCTTTGCATTCACAGAGTCATCAAGATTTCTTCGTGAAACTTCGTGAGCTTCGTGGATAGAGTCTATTTCTGTGGAGTCAGGTCAACGCTGTACAACTTTTTGCCTGTGATGTCGTGCAAGCCAACCGTCATGACGGATGATTTGCCGTCAATTTTGACTGCGCCGAAAAATTGGAAGCCCTCTTTGGGCGAACGGTTCGGCTTCATGCCTTTGGGAATGCCTGTGAACTTCACTTCGGGGCCGAAAGTGTCGTCCATTTGCCCCGGCCCGAAACTTCCGGCATTCAACGGCCCGGCGACGAATTCCCAAAACGGCGCGAAGTCTTTGAACTGAGCTTTGGCCGGGTCGTAAAAATGAGCCGCGCAGTAATGCACGTCCGCCGTCACCCAGACTACGTTTTTGATTCGGTTCTTTTTGATGAAGCTGAGCAGGTCAGCCAGTTCCAATTCTCGGCCAAGCGCAGGGCCGTTGCCGTTGGCAAAGGCTTCGTACTTTCCGCCTGAATCTCCAACAATGATTCCAATTGGCATGTCGCTGGCGATGACTTTCCACGTCGCTTTTGAAGCCAACAATCGCTGTTTGACCCAGTTGATTTGCGCGCTGCCCAAAAAGACTGATTCGTCGTTGACGACAGTTTGCCGGTTCGGAGTGTTCGGCCCGCGATAGCTGCGTTCATCAATCATCAACACTTCCAACGAAGGGCCGTAATTGAACCCGCGATAAATTTGTTCAGGGTCGTCCGGGTTGAATCGCAACGGCAGATAATCCAAAAACGCTCGCCGCCCGCGAGCCGCCAACAGATCAATACTTTTTACACGGTATTTCGGGTCGTCAAGAATCTGTCCCGGATACCAATTGTTGCGGACTTCGTGGTCGTCCCATTGCGCCAGCGTCGGAACTTCGGCGTTGAACCGGCGCAAGTTCGCATCCAGCAAGTTGTAACGGTAATTACCGCGAAATTCGTCCAGCGTTTCGGCGACTTTTGATTTTTCGGGAGTCGTCAGGTTTTTCCAGATCGAACCGTCTTCAAGCTTCACTTCGGCTGGGATGACTCCGTCAGCGTAAATCGTATCGCCGGAATGAATAAAGAAATCCGGCTGCTGTTTCCGCATCTCTTCATAGATTTTCATGCCGCCGAAGTCAGGATTGATGCCCCAACCTTGCCCGCAAACGTCTCCGCCAAAAACGAAAGACACGTCTCGGCGCGTGGCAGGCGGAGTGTTGAAACTGCCTGTGACCGGCTCGCTGCTGAGTTTGGTGTTTTCCAAATCCTGAAAACTGACGCGGTAGAAAATCTTTTGCCCGGCGGGCAGGCTGCTCAGGTCAACGCGCGCGGTGAAATCAGACGATTCAATTGCCGCCGGCCCGACAATGCGTTTGGCGTTTTGGAAAGATTCGGTCGTCGCATATTCGACAACCATTCGCGCCGAACGATCGCTGCGGCTCCATACGATGGCTCGGCCAGGAGCGATGTCGCCGGTTTGAACTCCAAACGGAAGTTGCGGACGACTTTGACTGAAACTGATTGCCGGAGCGCCAAGCAACAAACCGCTGCTGGCGGCGGCGCGAGTGAGAAAAGTTCGTCGGTTCATAATTTGGTCAGTTGTTGGTAAAGCGATTCGGTTTGTTGTCGAGTGTCTTCAAAACCAAGCGAAGTGTTGATGGCGAAATCGGCGAACTTCAATTTTTCAGCCGAAGGCATTTGCGATGAAATCCGCGCCATCGCTTCGTCTTGCGTCAGGTTGTTGCGCGCCATCAATCGTTGCAACTGAATTTCCGGTTCGCAATGAACCACGACGACTTTGTCGAATCGGCGATACGAACCGGTTTCGATCATCAACGCGGCGTCAACGATGACGATGGCCGACGGATTGCGGGCTTCGATTTCGGCTATCCAGCGCGCCTGAGCTTCAAAGACTTTTGGGTGAACAATGGAATTCAGCTTTTCGCGTTCGGCGGCGTCGTTAAAAACAATCGCTCCAAGTTTAGCGCGGTTGAGTTTGCCGTCTTCGTCAACAATGTCGCTGCCAAAATGCTCGACGATTTCTTCAAAGGCTGGCTGTCCGGGTTCGACGACTTCGCGCGCGGTTTGATCGGCGTCCATCACTTCGCAACCGAGTTCGCCGAGCACGCCCAAGACAAAAGATTTTCCCGTCGCAATCCCCCCTGTCAGCCCAACTTTCAGCATCATCAAAGGCCTCTTCGCATTTCAGCCGCTCGAAGTGTGTTTTGCATCAACATCGCAATCGTCAGCGGGCCGACTCCGCCAGGAACCGGGGTCAACCACGAAGCCTTTTCCACAACCGTTCGAGGTTCGACATCCCCAACCAAAGTGCGACCGCGTTTGGCCAGAACTTCCAGACGCTTCGTTCGTTCGGGTTCGGCAAAGATGCGCGTAATTTCTTCTTCGGAAGTGGCATCGTTCATTCCGACATCAACGACGACTGCACCTTCGCGGATGTGGTCGCCGGTAATCATCGCCGTGCGCCCGATGGCGGCAATCACAATGTCGGCCTGGCGAGTGATGGCGGCCAGGTCTTTGGTTTTGGAATGGCAAATCGTCACCGTCGCGTGACGATGCAACAGCAAGAGCGACATTGGTTTGCCGACAATATCGCTGCGTCCAACAACTACGGCATGAGCGCCAGCAATGGGAATTTTGTAGTAATCCAGCAACTCGATCACTCCCGCCGGAGTGCAGGCGACCAACGCATCGCGCCCTTGAACCAGCTTGCCGACATTGACAGCGTGGAACCCATCAACATCTTTGGCCGGGTCAACGGCCTCCAGAATTCGGCGCGAATCAATCTGTTTGGGCAAAGGCATTTGAACCAGAATTCCGTCAATGGCCGCGTCCCGGTTCAGACGATCCACCAAAGCCAACAATTCTTCGGTAGTGGTTTCCGCAGGCAATTCGTGCTTTTCAGAATGAAGCCCTAACGCCTCACAGGTTTTGACTTTGCTGCCGACGTAAACTTTGGAGGCCGGATCATCCCCCACAAGCACAGCCGCCAAACCGGGTTTGATTCCAAGCTCGCTGACGCGAGCGGCGACACGTTGTTTGATGTGGTCAGCGACTTCGACACCGTTCAACACTTGAGCAGCCATCAGATTTCGTTTTTCCTCCACAGATGAGTTTTAGGCAGTGATTTTAGGCCGCGATCTTAGCACAGGCCGCCCCGCCTTCCTGGCTACAGTCAGACAAACAACTACGTTCTTACGGAAAATTTGACGCTGAATGCAACAGGTACACTTGCTTTGCAAAAAAATTGACGCAATCGGCAAATTTTATTTCGTGCCATAAAACTGCTGTGCTATATTCCGCCGCGTCTGACAGCCGCCCCGCGATCAGGCACTCCCAAAACAATTCCTTCAACGCAATTTGTTGATCGCCAATTGATACCGTCTCCCCCCAGCTAGCACAACGTTCTGTTACTGATCGTCAAGCTGGCGAAATTCAGTTCAAGCATTGGCAAAGTCCTCTTCCGATACCGATCCCTGGTTCAACCCGACCTGCAAGGTGTCTTCTGTAATTGCCCTATAGATTTTTCCATTGTTGTTTCGACGCTTCTATTTGTTCTTTGTCATACACGAAGTTTTTATCCTTAGTTTTAACGCGACACCGGTTAGTGGAGTGAGAAGTGAAACGAAACACAGCCGGAACATTTATTCGGTCAGGGATGAAGCAATGTGGTTGCGGCATCTGCAAGCCAATAAGTTTTTATCCGTTCAACTTTTGAGCGGGAAAATAATGAAGATGCCGCTCACGTCCGCTTCGCCAGAAACCGAATCTAACGAGAAACAACAAAAATAAAGGCATACGGGAGATAGCCAAAATGAGCGCAGCGATTCAATTAGTAACTCAACCAATCATCGAAGCCGAAGTTTACGAACGCCGGCTGGAAAAACCATTCAACAACGTCTCGATTTTCGAGTTGGCGCCGGAACAGCGGTTGCGACGTTCGTTGAGTCAGATTGCCGAACTTCAAGCTGAGGTTCGCGCGCTTCGTGAAGAACTGGCTCGTTCCGAACGCACCATCGCACATCAGGATCAATTACTGAGAAATGCCATGGTTCGTGAACAGGAACTTCGCGCCCAGCTTGGAAAAGAGATTTGCTAAATCCGATTCTCGTGTAGTGGTTCGGCGGCCCGCACCACTACACCAAAGTTCGCCCCAGTAAGAACCGCCACAGACAATTCAAGACGTTATATCTCGTTGCCCAAATATCACGCCTTGATTTCCTACCGATCCCCGCTTACCTGAATCATCCGACCCATTGTTTAGGCGTTCTTTTCGCCCAGTTCTTTCTGCCAAATGTGCGAGAAAATTCTTGCCATTTTGGCTTGGTTGCTCCTAAATTGCGCCGTCAAACCACTATGGCGCATCCAAAAAAACTACACACAAGGATTTACTCACATGATTACGAAACTGAAAAACTTCATGAAAGACGAAACCGGCCAGGATGTCGTTGAATATTCGTTGTTGTTGGTGTTGATCGGAACCGTCGCGATGATTTATTTGACCGGGGTCGGACTGAACATCTCCGCATTGTTACAAAACATCGGAGCCAAGCTTGATCTGGTATCGAAGGCAGCCGATTAAGGCTGCCAACGGCTTGATTCAACATCAGTAAATTCCCTCCTCAGCCAGCAGACTCATTCCCACTGAAAGCGACGTTGAAACTTTGATCCTTCGAGATTACAGTTGCGCCTCTCTTGCTCATCGCTGAAATCCAAAATTCGAAACCAATACTGTTATGCCACACAAAGTCACTCTCATACCCGGTGACGGGATCGGTTCGGAAATCACCGCCGCCGTCGTTCGCATCATTGAAGCTTCCGGCGTTGAAATTGAATGGGAAAGTTTTATCGCCGGAGCCGAAGCTCTAACGCGGTTTGGCGACCCATTGCCGGAACCGGTGCTCGATTCCATCCGGCGCAACAAGGTCGCGCTGAAAGGCCCGTTGACGACTCCGGTTGGCAGCGGTTTTGCCAGCGTCAATGTTCGACTCAGAAAAACGCTTGATCTGTATGCCAACCTGCGTCCGGTCAGGAACCTGCCGGGATTGGTGACGCCGTTCGGCGATCTTGATTTGATCGTTGTGCGCGAAAACACCGAAGACCTGTATTCCGGCCTTGAACATGTTGTCATTCCCGGTGTGGTCGAAAGTATCAAGATCATTACGGAAAAGGCTTCGACGCGCATTGCCCGCTTTGCTTTTGAGTACGCACGCCGCGAAGGCCGCAAAAAAGTCACAGCAATTCACAAAGCCAACATCATGAAGCTTTCCGACGGATTGTTTTTGGATTGTTTTCGCAAAGTTGCAGCCGAATATCCTGAGATCGAAGCCGACGACAAAATTGTTGATAACACCTGCATGCAGTTGGTGATGAAGCCTCAACAATTCGACATCCTGCTGCTCGAAAATCTGTACGGCGACATCGTTTCGGATTTGGCTGCCGGATTGGTTGGCGGGCTGGGAATTTGCCCCGGAGCAAACATCGGCGAACTCGGTTCAGTTTTTGAAGCAGTTCACGGCAGCGCACCGGATATTGCCGGAAAGAACATCGCCAACCCGACAGCTCTGCTGCAAAGCGGCGTGATGATGCTGCAACATTTAGGCGAACGCCAAGCCGCTGATCTGATCGCTCGCGCGACAATTCACACCTTGTCGGAAAAGAAAATCCGTACGCGCGATCTGGGCGGCACAGCTCATACAACTGAATACACCGAAGCCATCGTCGCTTCGATGAAAGAGTTGTCGGCTTAAAAACTACTTGCTGCCGTTTCTCTCTGCCTGACGCAACAACTTCACAGCGCGTTCGTGGTCGGCGGAACTGGCCGAAAACTTGTGCGAGCCGTCGTTCTTCGAAACATCCACGACGAAAAACAAATAATCGGTTTCTGCCGGATTAAGCGCCGCTTGCAGCGAACGTCGCCCAACCGAAGCAATCGGCCCCGGTGGCAACCCGGCGCGTTTATAGGTGTTGTAAGCCGAATCTCGATCAAGATCGCTCTGGTAAATTTTGCCGCGATATTTGCCTTCGATCAGGGCGGCGTAAATCACAGTCGGGTCGCAAGCCAGCCGTTCTCCTATCTTCAAGCGCCGATGAAAAACCGAAGAAATCAGTTCGCGTTCGGCGTCCACTTTCGCTTCTTTTTCGATCAACGAAGCCAGCGCGACCACCTGCCGAGTCGTCATTCCCAACTCCGCCGCGCGCTGCTGAGATTCCGCCGTGTAGACCTGCCGAAAGCGTTTGACCATTGTTTCCACTAACTGTTCGCGCGTGTTGCTGGCGGTGTATTCGTAGGTGTCGGGAAACAGATAACCTTCCAGCGTGGTCGCTTGAGGATCAAGATCGGCAATCAGCGAAACATTTCTGAACAGTTTCAACATCTCGTCTTGAGTCGTTGGAGGTTTTGAGCCAGCCGAAGATTTCAAGCCGCCCAACCCAGCCAGTACACGAGCGATGTCGTATTGGTTGTAACCTTCAGGAATGGTGAATTGCAGCGTTGTCACGTCGCCTTTTACCAGTTGATTGATGACCTGGCGTGGCGAGATTGGTGATTTGAACCGGTAATCCCCGGCTTTGAAACTGGCGCCAGGCTCAAAAAATCGCAGCCACAGTTTGACGGCAAAATCATTTTCCAACACGCCTTCGCGTTGAAGCCGAGCCAAAATGACGGAAGTGCTTGCGCCCGGTTCGATGGTGATCGGTTTTTGCGCCGATTGATGATCGTGAGGACGATTGATTTCGCCATTCAGCCACAAGCCTCCTCCGACGAAGGCCACAACGGCAATTACAAGAACGGCAACAACGAGCTTGAACAGTTTGAAAGGTTTTCTACTTACCGATTTTCTTTTCATTTCTGATTTATCAGTTGGGTAACGACGAAGAGTTTTCATGATTTTGCTGGCGCGCCAGCCCATCCAGGTAATCTTGCAGGATCAACACTGCGGCATATTCATCCGATTTGGCTTTGCGCTCTTTAAGCCCTACGCCCATTTCGCGCAGTATTTGATCGGCTTCGTACGAAGTCAGCCGCTCATCAACCAACTTTATCGGAACGGAAACCTGCGGCTGCAATTCGGCGACGAAGGCTTTGACCTTTTCTACTGCTTCGCCGCTGGTTCCGTCCATGTTCAGCGGCAAACCGACGACCAGCGTTTCGATGTCATATTCTTCAGCCAGTTGGCTGATGCGCTGCGGAGCCTGATTCAATTCGGGATGGCGAATGGTGGTCAGTGGACGAACGGTCAATTGCAATTCGTCGCAAATCGCCAGACCGATTGCTTTCGTCCCGTAATCCACAGCCATTACTCTCATCGTTCAAGCTCCAAAAAACGCGCACGACGAACCAACCCAGCTTTTGTTCTTGTTGAAATCCACGCCCATCATCGCGCCTTTGCTCAACCGAGTCAGCGTAGTCACGGCAATCGGTTCGGCGGCAGCATCCGGCCAGACAAACATCACGCGCACTTCGACTTTGCTCGGTTCGTCAGGAGTTTCCACGATCGGCGCGTAGGTGATTTTTTCCTGTAACAGATAATCGCCACGTTCGGCGGCTGGAACGGCGTCCAGGTCTTCGCGGGTGATGCTGACTTTGACGCCGCTGCCCGCAAAGGAAAACAACGGTTTGAGCACGAAGTTTTCAGGATCAGCCGGATACTCGCTCAACTGATTCAGAAACCACGCGCGAGGCACGGTCGGATGGTTCAAAAACGGCAACGAAAACTTGCTCATGCGAAAATACCAGTTCGGATGCCCGGCCCATTCCACATCCAGGTCGTCTCGAAAATCGAATTTCGCCGTGACGCCTTTCCGCACAAACTCATCAATAATCACACGGTTGTAGATGCGACGAATTTCGACTTCGCGCCCGCCGCGCAGATAAGACAATTTATTGCCGCGTTTGATGACATCAGAAACGTTGACCGTTGAAATACCAAACAGTTTTTCCGTCATTCGGAAATCCGGCAAGGTTTTTTGCTGAAGCGGATCAATCTCCATCAACACAACCTGTTCGGGGTCGTGCTGAGCAAGAAAAACTTCCTTCAACAATTCGACATAACTTTCGTCGGTCAACTCATTAAGCAGGTAATTCAATCCGTTCAGATCGTAAACTCGCTGGTATTCGTGCGGCAGCAACATCTGAAAAGCGTATAACGAAGCGCAGCCTTGCAGTTCAATCAGCTTGGCCGAAAATTTTCCGTCGGCGTCGTGCGTGACGGCAAAGTCCACCTGGATGAATTGCGGATGCGAACCTTCGTTCGGCACATTGAATTCCGCAGGCACGGCGCGCGAAGAAGCCGCCAGATATTCTGGCGTGCTCAACTGGGCGATCAGTTCTTTTCCGGCTTGCTCCATTTCCACCAAAAAGTCTTCGGGAAGAAAAACCGGTGTTTCGCACGTGCGAAATTCGATTTTCGCGCCGACTGCTTGATCCAGTGCCAGCAAAAATCGCTGATACTTTTCTTCGGTAAATTCGCTGTTGAACTTTCTTCGCTGTTCGGGAATCACAAGCTTCTCCTGAATTGATAACGAATCGCCAATCGGGTTTGAGAGAAAAACGCGGCGCGGATGATAGTCGTTTGTCGCCAGAAGCGTCTAGTCGCGCGTCTTGCCGGACGTTTTGCCGCCTTCAGCCATTTCTTGAATCTTGGCTTTATGACGCAGGACGTAAGCAATGAACGCCCGCGTCGGCGAAGGTTGAAATCGTCCCAGCGAAACCAACGCCACCGAACGTCGCAACCGATGCCCGCTGATTTGTAATTGAGCCAGTTTACCGTTCAACACTTCGTCGCGTACTGCCCAGGCCGGCAGCAGCGACACGCCCAAACCGCGTTCGACCATTCGTTTGATGAAAAACGTGTCGTTCGATTCCAATGCCAGATCAGGGCGAACGCCTATTTGATCGAAAAAGCTGTCGGTCGCACGCCGAATCGAAGCGCCGCGCTCAAACAAAATCAGTTTGTCTTTCTGAATTTCTTCGACGGTCGCCGAACGTTTTTTCGCCAGCCTGTGTTCTTTGCTGACGACCAACACCAGTTCGTCTTCAAAAAGTTTCGTCACTTGCAGATTGGGTGAATACACCGCCAGCGAAGCAAATCCGACATCGGCGGCTCCGTTCAGAATATCCGCGACCGTGTGTTCTGTGCTGACCGTTGTTCGGAACGCCAGATCAATTCCCGGATGCGAATCCATGAAGGATTCAAACAGCGGCGCGAACAGGTACACAAACGCCTGAGTCGCCGCCGCCACGCGAACGCGCCCAACCGGCGAACGTTCGCGCCCGGAGATTCGCTCTCGCAAAGCTTCTGTGTCGTCCAAAATTCGTTCAACGTATTCCAGTGCGATCTTTCCCGCTTGAGAAAGCTTCACGCCGCGTTTGGCGCGAATGAACAGCGGCTCGCCGAGTTCTTCTTCCAAAGCTTTGATCTGGTGACTGACCGCCGATTGCGTCAGATGCAACCGCTCTGACGCCCGCGTGAAATTCAAAGTTTCGGCCACAGCACGAAACGTGCGAAGCTGCGTCATTTCCATTTAACAGTTCTCCCTTGTTCAATAATCATTATGATTATTGATTGGATGGATTAGAACAATGAGTTAGACAGATGGCAAGTCGGCGTCAATAATCCGCTCGTGCTTTTAGGTGGTTTGTATTTGTTGTTGATGTTTTTTGGCTGGTGCGAGTAAAAGCACGCAGGAGAAGGAGGGAAGTTCCGATTCAGCTCGTCAGAAGTCGAACGGCACTCGTCCCGAAATGTTTTACGAACAGATTGCACAGGTAATCTTTGCTGGGATTGAGTTATTGCTGCCGCTCAACGCCGAAAAGGCATGGGCTGATTTGTCGGAATGACAAAATAGGTTGTTTGCTCAGCATCGCCGAATCGTCACTGATTTCGTCGAAGCTGCAGCAACGGCGGCAAGCCAGGTTTTTTGCAACGTTTGTTTCATTATCTCTCTGCTATGGTGCATTTTCAGGCTGCGATTTTCGGATCGCAGCCTTTCTTTTTTACCTTAACAGCCGCTCCACCTTTTCAAACACCGAATTGAGAATTTCCCGCGCACGAGTTTCGCTTTTGGCTTCGGCAATCAACCGAATGATCGGTTCGGTATTCGACCCGCGTACATGCAACCACCCGTCGGCAAAACTGACTTTCACGCCATCGCGCAAATCCAGTTGCTCAGCGGCGAAATCACTTCGTATCATTTTCAGTACGTCGGCGATTTTATCCGATGGGCATTCCAGCTTTTCCTTAATCATCACGTAACGCGGCAAATCGCCGAGCAAGCTAGAAACGGATCGCCCGGTTTCGGCCAGCAAATGCAGTATCAAAGCCATTCCAACGTGACTGTCACGGCAAAAATTGATCTTCGGATAAATCACACCGCCGTTGCCTTCGCCGCCAATGACTGCTCCGACTGACTTCATCAATTCGGTGACGTTGGCTTCGCCGATTTTTGATCGGTGCAAATTGCAGCCAAACAGTTTGGTGATCTCATCCATTGCCGAACTGGTTGAAAGATTTGTCACCACTTCACCCGGAGTTTTGCTGACCACAAACCGCGAAGCTAAAGCCAACGTGTTCTCTTCGCCAATGGGTTCGCCGTGTTCGTCAACAACCGCCAAACGATCTGCATCCATATCCTGAGCAAACCCAACATCGGCTCCGCTGTCTTTTACCAACTGGCATAACGCTGTCAGGTTTTCGGCAATCGGTTCGGCTCCGCGCGGAAACGAACCGTTGGGCGTGGTGTTGACCGAAACGACTTCCGCGCCCAGAGCTTCGAGCAAACGCGGCGCGATGACCGAACCGGCTCCGTTGCAGGAATCCAGCGCAACTTTCAATTTTCGTTTTGGCGGCAAAACTCCTACAGCATCCAGAATCGTTTTGATGTGAGCATCGAGCGCGCCCGTAAATGCTTCGACACTTCGCATTTCGCTGCCGCCGACTTTGGTGTAATCGCTCTGGTGGTAAATATCCAAAAGCTCGCGCGCTTGGCCGGGACTTAAAAACAAACCTTCGGAATTGACGAACTTCAGCGCGTTCCATTCAGCCGGATTGTGGCTGGCGGTGATGGCTATGCCGCCAGAAGCGCGTCGCTGCCGGACAATCAATTGCACGGTCGGAACCGGACAAACATCCAGATCAATGACTCGGCAACCGCTGGAAAGCAATCCGGCGATCACCGCTTGCCGAACCATTTCGCCCGAAGTTCGCGGGTCGCGTCCGATGACAATCGTCCCCGAACCAACGTAAGTTCCAAACGCCTGGGCAAAGCGCGTCAATAAGGTCGGCGTCAACGAATCGCCAATCACGCCGCGAACGCCGGAAATGCTGATTTTGAGTGAAGGAATTGCTCGCATAAATTGTCTGTTTAGTTCAAACGGTCAATCGCCCAATCCAATAAATCATTGGCGCGTCCCTCGCTTTCCGCTTCGGCAATCAGTCGAATCATGGATTCCGTGTTCGATGCGCGAATGTGCAACCAGCCGTCCGGCCACGAAAGTTTGATGCCGTCGCTCAAATCCACGTCATCGGCTCCGGCGGTTTCGGCTTCGGCGCGAATTTCGTTCAGCACGGAAAACAGCAAGTTGGGTGCGACGGGAACGTAATGCTTTAGCATAGTGAAGCGCGGCAACGTGGCGGCCAGTTCGGAAATCTTCTGACCGGTTTTCGCCAAATGTTCCAGGATCAAGCCAATCGTCGCGGCGGAATCGTTCGTTGCATGAATTTCGGGAATTGCCACCGCGCCGTTGCCTTCACCGCCCAGCACAGCGTTGTGTTCCAGCATCGCTTCGGAAATGTAAGCCTGGCCGACCGGCGTGCGAACGACTGTGGAATTATGCCGAGCCGCAATCGCTTCGATGCTGCGCGAAGTCGAAAGATGAGTGACGACCGTTCCGGCTTTTTGTCGAAGCTTGATTTCAGCAGCGATGGCCAACGTCATTTCTTCGGAAAGAGCTTCGCCGGTTTCGGTGACGATGGCCAGACGTTCACCGTCCGCGTCGTGAGCAAAACCGATGTCGGCTTGCCCGGCTTTCACCACAGCGCGAAGTTGCGCCATAGTTTCGCGTTTGGGTTCGGGGTTGTGCGGAAAGGGCGAGCCGATTTCGTCGTTGATGGCCAGCACTCTGCAACCCAACTCTTCCAACCACGCAGGCGACAACACCGCGCAAGCTCCGTTGCAACAATCCACGGCGACGGTCAGCTTGCGAGCGCGAACTGTTTCAACATCAAAGGCGGCTTTAAGAACTTCGATGTGATGAGCAACCGCATCGCGCGATTCGATCCGGGTTTGAATGTTGTTCCAGCGAGCTTTGGCAAATTCCGCTTGGTGATAAATGTCCAGCAACTCTTCAGCTTGGCGAGTGTTCAGGTACAGCCCGTCGCCGCGAACGAATTTCAGGGCGTTCCATTGAGCCGGATTATGACCGGCAGTGATCGAAATGCCTCCGGCGGCGTGGAAGTGTTCAACCGCCAGTTGCATGGTCGGCGTGGGGCAAATGCCCAGATCAATCACTTCGCAGCCGGAAGCCAGCAACCCAGCCGAAACCGCCGCGCGCACCATCGGGCCGGAACCGCGCGTGTCGCGGCAAATCAGGATTCGACCTGAATCCTGATAAGTTGCGAATGCTTGCGCGAACGCGATGACCAATTCCGGCGTCAGCGTTTCGCCGACGATGCCGCGAACTCCGGCAATGCCAATCTTCAAAGGTTTCATATTCGTCTTACTAACCCCTGTTCGGTCGCGTGTGTGTTGCGAACCAACGACAACACCAAAACCATTCCGACCAGCGGAACCAATCCGGCAACAATGATTATCAAATCAAACGAAGTCGTCGCCTGCCCGGCGCGCGCGTCGGACAATTGCCCGATCAACAAAAACGCGACAATGGTAATCATCTGCGCGGCTGAACCGCTCATTCCACTGACCGTAGCGACCGAATCGCTGGTGAACAAATCCGCTGGCAGCACGTTCGCAATCGTTGAAAACGCGGCATAAGCAAACGTCGCCGCTCCGAACAACAAAGCAATCGCAAACAGGTTCGTCGTAAAAATTGTCGGGATCAACAACGTGACTCCGACGCCGCCAAACACCGCCAATGCCCGGCGCGATGCGCCCAAAGACCAGCCTCGTTGAATCAAAAAACCCGACAACCAGCCGCCAAAGAAATTTCCCAAGTCAGCCGCGATAAACGGAATCCACACGGCAATCAATCCGCTTTTCAAACTGATGCCTTTGGAAACCAGATAAATTGGAAACCAGTCAGTAACGAAAAACCAAACCGGATCAGTCAAAGCCTTCGAGGCAATCGTTCCCCAAGTCTGCGGCAGCTTCAACAAATCAAACCAACTTTTGCGCGGAGCGCCTGCTGTCGGTTCGTAATCCAGCTTGTCTTGCCGGATCATCTGCAATTCATCGGCGCTGATGCGGGGATGAGTTTCCGGCGTGTGATAAAACCGTCGCCACAGAATCAGCCAGAAAAATCCCAGAACACCCGGAATGATAAACGCCGGACGCCATCCCCATTGCAGATAAATCGGCACGATCAGCAGCGGCGCAATGGCTCCGCCAATCGAAGAACCGCTGTCAAACAAAGCCGTCGCCAACGCGCGTTCCTGTTTCGGAAACCATTCTGAAACGGCTTTGGTGGCGGCTGGCCAATTGGCGGATTCGCCTGCTCCCAACAGAAAGCGAAAGCCGGCAAAGCTATAAAACCCACGCGCCAACGCCGTCAGGATCGAAACCAACGAATACCAGATGACCGACAATGTCAGCCCCAATCGAGTGCCTATGTTATCCAACACTCGCCCATTCACGGCCAGCCCGATCGAATACGCGACACGAAACGAAATCGCCAACATCGCATAATCGGTGTTCGTCCATCCGAATTCGACTTTCAAATATGGCGCCAGGTTCGACAGCGTCTGCCGGTCAATGTAATTGATGACCGTCGAAAGAAAGAGCAGCCCGCCGATCCACCAGCGCAGTTTGCGAATGGGTTTTGTGTTGATGTTTGTCATAACTGAAGAGGAATGTTTCGTTCATTACCGAGAGGTTTCAGATTGCGCTGGCTTTGTAGCGCATTGATCTGTCAGCCGCAAATTCTCAGGCGGAAAACACAACAATTGATCTAAGCCAAACGGTTGTTGTTTACTGTGCCAACTTGTTCATCGAACGACATCTGAGCCGAATCGTTTTCTGCTCACAGCAAATTTTTTGAAGGAGGAATTCGTCATGTCACGAATTGTCAGATGCGGCTTGATTCAAGCCACGAATGTGGAGCCTGCCGGTAGCTCCATCGAAAAAATCAAACAAGCGATGATTGATAAACACGTAGCCATGATTGCCGACGCCGCTAAACAAGGTGTGCAAATCATCTGCTTGCAGGAGTTGTTTTACGGTCCGTATTTTTGCGCCGAACAGAATCCGCACTGGTACGGTTTGGTCGAACGCATTCCCGATGGGCCGACGACGAAGTTGATGCAGGACATCGCCAAACAACACAACATGGTCATCGTCGCGCCGATTTACGAAGAGGAAATGACCGGCGTTTATTACAACACCGCCGCCGTGATTGACGCTGACGGAACTTATCTGGGCAAATACCGCAAGACGCACATTCCGCATTGCTTGCCGGGTTTTTGGGAAAAGTTTTATTTCACGCCGGGCAATCTGGGCTTTCCGACATTTGAGACGAAGTACGCGCGCATAGGCGTTTACATCTGTTACGACCGGCATTTCCCTGAAGGCGCGCGCGCGTTGGGATTGAACGGTGCGGAGATTGTGTTCATCCCATCAGCCACAACCAAAGGCCACGCCGATTATCTGTGGGAGTTGGAACAGCGCGGGCACGCTGTCGCCAACGGTTATTTCGTCGGCACGATCAACCGCGTCGGCACAGAAGCTCCATGGAATGTCGGCGAGTTTTTCGGCTCGTCGTATTTCTGCAATCCCGATGGCCGCATTCTAGCCAAAGGCAGCGAAGACAAAGATGAGTTGATCGTCGCCGATTTGGACTTGGATGAAATCCGCGAAGTGCGAACTCACTGGCAGTTTTACCGCGACCGTAGACCGGAAATGTACGGCGCACTGGCCGGAATGGACGGCGTGAAAGGTTGAAACAATGACGCCAGAACTGGTTCTAAAAAATGGATTGGTTGCTGACGGCACAGGGCGCGGCCTGATCCCTGCTGACGTAGCGATTCGGCGCAATTACATTTTGGCGGTTGATGCGTCGAATTCGTTGCACGCGATGGAAGAGCTTGATTGCAAAGGCCTCGTCATCGCGCCCGGTTTCATTGACACGCACAGCCATTCGGATTTGCGCGTGCTGGCGGAACCGGAACTGCCGATGAAAATCCGGCAAGGCGTCACGCTGGAAGTTTTCGGGCAAGACGGAATTTCGGTTGCGCCGATTCGCTCCGCCGATCAACCGGCGGTGGCGCGTTCGCTGGCGGGACTGGACGGTGATCTTGGGCGTGCGTGGGATTGGCAATCGGTGACGGAATACTTGTCGGCGATTGAACGCGCTCGACCGGCGATTGATTGCGCGTACTTGGTTCCGCACGGAGCAGTTCGACTGTCAGTGATGGGGATGGAAGATCGAAAGGCTCGCCCCGAAGAAATCGCCGCGATGCAGGAACTGATTCGCCAATCCATGCGCGAAGGCGCGTTGGGACTTTCGACCGGATTGATTTACCCGCCCTGCTGTTTTGCCGACACTTCGGAATTGATCGAACTCTGCCGCGCGGTCGCGGAATTCGACGGCATCTTCGTTTCGCACATGCGCAGCGAAAGCGATTACATCGAAGACGCCGTCGCCGAAATGATCGAAGTCGGCAAGCAATCCGGCGTCCGAGTTCACATCTCGCATTTCAAAATCGCAGGCCGCGAAAACTGGGCGCGGATTGATGGTGTGCTGGCGATGATCGAACAGGCTCAACGCGATGGCGTTCGCATCACGGCGGATCAATATCCGTACGTTGCCGGGTCAACGATGCTCGGAGCGATTCTGCCTCCGTGGGCGCACGCGGGCGGCGTCGAAGAAACTTTGAAACGGCTGGCCAGCAATTCAGAACGCGAAAAGATGCGCGTGGCCATGCTCGATCGTTCGCCTTCGCCGTGGGATAACTTTTGGAAATGGTCTGGGCCGGCGGGCATCGTCATCCCGGACATTCCTTCGGGCAATCACCCGGAAGACCTCGGCAAAAATCTGGCTGAGGCCGCGTGTCTGAAGCTCCAACGCGATCAAGTCAGTGAAGCCGAAGCTGTTGAATTCGCCTTTGATTTATTACTGGCCGAACGAATGGGCGTTGGCATGATTTCCTTCAGCCAGTCGGAAGAAGTCGTTTGCAAAATTATGCAGCAGCCTTACGTCAACGTTTGCACCGACGGCTTGCTGGGCGGCAAACCGCATCCGCGAGCTTACGGAACCTACCCGCGAATTCTTGGCCGGTACGTGCGCGAACAAAATCTGATTTCTCTGCCAGAAGCCGTTCGCAAAATGTCCGGCCTGGCGGCGGAGACCTTCCAGCTTAGTTATTTCGGAAAAATCCAGGACGGTTATCAAGCCAACATCGTCGTCTTCAATCCGCATCACGTAATTGATCGCGCGACGTTTGAAGACTCCAAACAATTTCCCGAAGGCATCGAACACGTCATCGTCGCGGGCACGCCCGCTATTCGATACGGCCAATCGTATTCACCTAATCAAGGCAAAGCTGTTCGCCGCACATCCAACGAGTAATGGCCAATCACCCCGATCCCCTAAACGAATCCAGGAATCCATCAAAGGTTCTTAGAAATGGGTTCTTAGGTTGCCAGCCAGAAATTGCAACTGAATCGTCGTTCATCATCAAACCACGTGTTTACAGGTTGAAAGCCTGTCGCTTCGGCCAACGTCGCAAGCTGCGGCAAATCGTATTTGTAGGAATTTTCGGTGTGTATGGTTTCACCCGTCTGGAATTCGACGCGCAAATCCAGCGCCCGGATGTTGACGGTTTGCGCTACGCGGCTGACCAGATGCATTTCAATTCGTCCGGCGTCTTCGTTGAACACTGCTCGATGCTGGAAATTCTTCAGGTCGAACGTCCCGCCAAGTTCCCGGTTGATGCGCGCCAACACGTTCAGATTGAAGACCGCCGTCACTCCTAGCGGATCGCTGTAAGCCGGAATCAACACATCCGGCGATTTTTTCAAATCTGCGCCCAACAACAATCCATCGCCCGGACGTAGCGCGGATCGAATGCTTTTCAGCAGCGCGCGCGATTCTTCGGGCGTGTAATTCCCAACGTTCGAACCCAGAAAAAGCGCCAGCAGGTGTTCACCTTCTCGCCGCACGATGGAATCCAACCCGCAAGTGTAATCTCCGACGTGACCGGTGATGCGAAGTCGGTCGTAATCGCCCAGCAATTTTTCCGCGCTGTGTTGCAAGATGGAAGCTGAAATATCCATCGGCTGGTAATGCAGTTCAGGCTGGTTGGCCAAAATCGCCTCGATCAATAAACGAGTCTTGACCGAACTGCCGCTGCCCAATTCGACAACGCCGACCGGCGCGGGCAATTGCGAAACGATTTCCGCCGCATGGCGATGGAAAATTTCCGCTTCGGCGCGCGTGGGGTAGTATTCGGGCAGCAAGCAAATCGCTTCGAACAATTGCGAACCGAGCGCGTCGTAAAAATACTTCGGCGGCAGAGTTTTAGGCTGCACGGTCAAACCGGTGCGAACGTCTTTGGCAAACGAATCTTGATAGGCTTGCCGGGTGGAGTGATGAATTACCAGTCGGGAGTCGTTCATAACTCGACAAGCTTCGCACAGTAATGCAGCAATCGCCAAAAATAATCCCCTTGCTCACGCGCGGGGTACTGACACATTGACTGATGAAATCGAAACTAAAAGAGAGGTTGGACAAATTGCTGGTTGAACGCGGATTGGTCGAAACGCGCGCCAAAGCTCAGGCGTTGATTCTGGCAGGGCAGGTTTTCAGCAACGAACAGCGATTGGAAAAAGCCGGGCAGTTGGTTGCCGTTGAAGCTCCGTTGTTGGTCAAAGAAACCATGCCGTTTGTCAGCCGCGGCGGATTGAAATTGGCGGCGGCGTTGGATCATTTCGGCGTAAATGTGACCGGCAAAATTTGCCTGGACATAGGAGCTTCGACCGGAGGTTTCACAGATTGTTTGTTGCAGCGCGGAGCCGCGCGCGTGGTTGCCGTGGACGTAGGGCACGGCCAGCTCGATTGGAAGCTGCGACAAGACGCGCGCGTCGAAGTCCGCGAACAAATCAACGCGCGTTATTTGCAGCCGGGCGATTTTGCGGAAAAGTTTGATCTGGTGGTCGGCGATGTGTCGTTCATTTCGCTGACCAAAATTTTGCCGGTCGTGCCTGCGCTGGTTCAGCCGTCGGCGTTGGTCGTGATGTTGATTAAGCCTCAGTTTGAAGTCGGGCGCGAGGAAGTCGGCAAAGGCGGCATTGTTCGAGACGAAGCGGCTCAGCAAAGAGTGGTCAATGAAATTGTCGCGTTTGCGGATTCGATTGGGTTGCGTTCGCGCGGCGTGATGGATTCTCCGATTTATGGAGCGGACGGCAATCGGGAATTTCTGGTTTGTTTTGAAACTGGAGCGCGGATGTCCACATCCGCTGTAATTTGAAGCGCGAAGCTTCCGAATTCTAATTGTGAAAAGGAAGCTTCGCGGCTTTAACAGAATGCGGATGTGGACATCCGCGTTCCAGGCGGATGTGGACATCCGCGTTCCAGGCGGATGTGGACATCCGCGTTCCAGGCGGATGTGGACATCCGCGCTCCAG
>CADECP010000021.1:0-30998 GCA_902825875.1 uncultured Acidobacteriota bacterium | reverse complement strand
TCCAGGCGGATGTGGACATCCGCGTTCCAGGCGGATGTGGACATCCGCGCTCCAGCTATTTCTTCGGCAGATTGACCTGCTCACGATGAGTCAGTTTGCCGGGCGATTGGCCGTCAGTTTTTTTAGCTTCGACGCGGAGCTTGATCGTGCGGCGCTTGGCAGTGGGTTGGTCTACGCCCAAAACATAAGACGACTGAATACGCGCCAGCAGAGTTTTCAACAGCGATTCCACGTCATCCACCGTGCGACTGAACAACGTCACGCCGCCCGAAGCCAAAGCAATTCGTTCCAGCCCGCTTTGGTAAGCCAGATTCATCGAATCGGTTCGGTAACTAAGATGCAGCACGAAAATCGGCGCGGTGAATTCACCCAACGCCGCGGACTGTCGGCTCATTTGTTCCTGAATCGCCCGATCAGAAAAGCGGCGGCTCAGATCGCCGGAATCGCTGGAATTGACCACAGGGTTCAAATAATCCGCGCGGTAATTGGCGATGCCGCTGTCTGTGACATACAGCACGGCGACTCGGACGTTGGCTTTTTGCATCATCCCGGCGGCGAGCTTGGAAACAGGTTCCAGCGTGTCCAACAATCCCGCTTTGCCGTTGACCTGAATCGCCTGAATTTTATCAGCCAACATTTTTCGATCCGCCGTCGGTTCCTGAATCACAGACAATCCATCTTGCGCTTTTAACAACCCGATCCAGTAATTTTGGCCAAGCGTTTTAATGGCTTGGTTCAGCGTGGTGCGCGCCTGATCTACGCGAGCCAAATCGGCGACAGTGTCAAAGACGATCAACAAAATGGTAGAGCTTTTTGGCGTTTGAAAACTTTTCAGCGGCGATTCTTTTTCTTCGACGAAGACTTTGAATGCCTGGCGATTGCCGTCCAGCCAAAATTGATCGTCACTTTCTTCCACCCAGACTGGAATCTTCAGCAAGCCTTTTGGCGCGGTTTCGGGTTTGGCGGTTTGGGCAAAGATTGGCGTAGTAATCAGGAGTAAAAGAATCAGAACTTTCGTCACTTTCATCGGGGAACGCTCACTGTGGAGTGCTGCGGCTCGACGCAGCTTTTCTTTTCTTGCAGGAAGCTCTCGATTGGTTCAAAGCACGTCTGAATCGAACGCCAAAGCTGCGTCGAGCCGCAGCACTCCAAACTCAGAATAAAATTCTCAATCCGAACTGCATCACTCGTCCGCCCGTCGAGCCGATGATTTTACCGGCGTTCAGGTTCGGATTGGCTTCGGAGCCGATGCGCGTGTCTGGATCGTTCAGGTTGGCGTGGTTCAAAAAGTTGAAAGATTCGCTGACGAACTCCAGCGAAGTATCCGAAGTCAGTTCAATGCGTTTGGTCAGCGACAAATGGTGAACGTGCGCTCCGGGATCGCGCAATTGCGGATGCGTTCGCGGCCCGTTGCCCAGCGTGAAATCGTCCGGTTGGGCGAACGCCGCCGGATTGAACCACTGATCCGGCGAAGGTTTTTCGACTTTTGGATCAACGCCCCGAACGACGTTGACGCGCAAACTGCCGACGACTCCGCCGGTGCGATTGAACAGCGGACGCAGACTCAACGGCTGGCCGCCGCGCCAACTGCTCAGCCCGCTCAAACTCCAGCCGCCCAGTGTGCGCGTGACCAACGCGCTGTCAGGCAAAAACTTTTTGCCTTTACCGAACGGCAATTCATACGTGTAACTGGCCGACAACGAATGCCTGATGTCGCCGGTTGAAAGCGACCATTCCAATCGGCGGTTGTCAGGGTCTTGCGGAGTGCCGGACGAATAATTGTCCAACACTTTGGCCAGGCGATAACTAAACCGGCCAAACAATCCGCCGGTCAATCGTTGGTCAATCGTCGCCGACAGCGCGTGGCTTTTGTAAGCTCCTGCCGGAGCCAATCCGCCCATATCAAAGCTGCGATATTGCGGATAAGGGCGCAGCGAATTGCGAAATGCTTCGTCATACAACTGGTCACGATATTTCAGGTTGGCGACCGGAACCAGATTGAATCTGGCAAACCCATCCACCAACAAATGCGAACCGCGCGTGCCCGTATAAGCGACATTGGCCGTCAACGAACGCGGCAATTCGCGTTGAATGCTGAACGTCCATTGTTGAGTCGTCGGCAACAAACCGGAACGATCAATGAAATCCGGTTCGATGCCGTTGACCGCAGTCGGGTCGAGAAACGGCGGCAACGGAAAGTTCGTCGGCATTCCATCGCGCAGCCAAAACGCCGGTTGCAATTGATCGTTCGGCGAAACAAACACCGGCGTGGCATTGAAACCTTGCGTGCCGAAATGCCGCCCGTAAAGCGGATATTCTTCGTAACTTAGGCTGTAACTGCTGCGAACGACGGTGCGGCGATTATTCCAGGGATTGATGGTCAAACTGACAAAAGGTTCAACGCGCGCGGTCACGGGTTGCAATCCACGCGCTATGCCGTCGCGTCCGGCGAAAATCAATGCACCGGGTTTGCCGTTGGCGGGGTTTGCGTGATCCAGCGAAACGGTTGATTGACGGTCGTATTTTTCCACTCGCGGAGTCGAAACTTCAAAACTCAAACTGCCAAACAAACTCAACCCCGGTCGCACGCGCCATTGATCGCTGAACGTGCTGTCGAACGAATTTCGGCTGTAATACGACGGATGCAACACGACGCCCTCTTCGGCGCGCGAAACTGTTCCCAGCATAAAACTGGCGAAGCTGCTGCCGGTGTTGCGGACTCCGGGCAAGCCAGTAATCGAGTTGGTAAACGAAAACCAGCCCGACGGAAATGATGGGTTCAGCGAATTGACGAAGCTGCGCCGAAACAGTCCTGACATTTGAATCGTGTGCGTTTTGCGATTGATCGAAACCGCCGCCGAGCCGGTGTAGTTATAGCTGCGGTCTCGAAAGACCGCCGTTGAAGGCCCAAGCGAAAGATTGCCGTTGCTGAAAGTGAAGCGCGGAAAGTAACCGGCGAACAATCCTTTCAAACCGAGTTGTTGCGGATAATTTTGCGCGGCGCTTTGTTCAAACGAAGTCGTCGCGGAATAAGCAGCGACGGTTCGCAACGTCCAAACCATGCGTGGCGAAGCAGTAAAAGTGTTTTGTGCGCTGAGGCTGCCGTTTTCGTAATTGTAACTGGGCGCTCCGGCGTTGGCGGGGCCGGGGTAATACTCCGGCGATTTGCGAGAGCCTTGCGAAAGGTTGAAGTTAAATCCTAGCTGCTGTTTTTCGGTCAGGCGATGATCCAGCTTGGCTATGGTTCCATCGGCGCGATTTTCAAACGGCGAATTGACCCAGTAATTGTTTTGCAAAAACGGCCCAACATTGATGTTCGAGCGCGGATACAGCGCAACAGCGGCTTTGGCAATCGGCTCCAGCCGATTGGCCGGAATGATGTTGTTCGGAAATTGATCGCGCAGGTATTGCAGATTGGTCGCCGAAATCGGTTGCGATGGATCGTAAGCCGGATTCGGGCGCGTGGTCAGCGGATCGTAAATCGGAATCGGTTGTCCCGCACTGTCCACCAGATCGGAAAAATCTCCCAGCCGTTGTTTGTCGGTGGCGACGGTGAACAATGCGCTTTGGGCAATGCGTTCTCGCGTCGCTTCAAAATTGGCGGAGAAAAAAGTTCGCCCACGCCCGTCAAACAGTTTGGGAATCCAGACCGGCCCGCTGACGCTGAAACCATACTGATTGCGCCGCAGCAAAGATTTCGTTCCGCCGCGCTGGCGAACTTCGTGCGGCACGGCGTCGAAAAAATCGTTACGCAGGTTTTCGTAAATTCGCCCGCTTAATTTGTTTTGCTTTCCGGCGGATTTGGCTTTGCCAGTTCCGCCGCTCATGGCGTTCATCTGAGTGCGAAATTCCGTCAGAGCTTTTTGCAACTCCGTGGGTTGCTGTGGACGTGGAGTTGGCGAAGGCGTTGGAGTCGGTTTCGTTTGAGGCTTTGACTGGTTCTGGCCGCGAACCGCCGAAGCGTCAAACAACGCGAACAGAACAACCAGAATGGATGTGACAAACAAAAAAGCCGGAATTCGACAATGATCTGATACTTTCATTGGTGATAAAAACGGTTATGGAATGATTCATAAAAGACCCGCGCACAGGCCAATACGATAAACGAAAAAGTTGGGATACGGAATTTTTCTTAACACCATGATGCTTGTCAGTTTTGCGGATCGGGGCTTATGCTTCGCCGCGTTTTCCGCACTCAAAATCACGGACAAGATTGTGGCTGGGAGTGCAGGCGTCCGTCTGCGCTCCCAGCTTTAACAAGGAGCGAATATGCACTTCACCCGACGACGATTTGTCGTTTTGTTTTGTTTTGTTTTGGCGCTGTCTGCGCTGCTGTCACCGGCATCGGCTCAACAACGCCGCCGCGTGATGGCTTCGCCAAAAAAAGTCCGACTGATTGTCGGCATAGTCATTGACCAGTTTCGCGCCGATTACTTGAACCGGTTCGGCGATCAATTTGGCGAAGGCGGATTCAAACGTTTGCTGGATGGCGGAGCCGTTTTCACCAACGCCAATTACATTCATACGCCGACTTACACCGCCTGCGGACACGCGACATTTATGTCCGGTGCGGTTCCGGCCATGTCCGGAATCGTCGGCAACGATTGGTACGACCGCGCCAGCAGCAGGCGTGTCTCCAGCGTCAGCGACGACAAAACCAAACTGGTTGGCGGCAGAGAAGGTTCGGGAATGTCGCCGCATCGTTTGCTGGGTTCGACCATCGGCGACGAATTGAAACTGGCCAGCGCAGGCCATGCCAAAGTCATCGGTCTGTCATACAAAGATCGTTCGGCGATTTTGCCCGCCGGCAAACGACCTGACGCGGCGTATTGGTTCGACGGTTCGACAGGCAATTTCGTCACCAGCACTTATTACCGCAGCGAATTGCCTGATTGGCTGAAAGCCTTCAACCGCGACAATCATTGTTTCAGCTACTTCGGCAAAAAGTGGGATCGGTTGCTGCCGGAATCGGAGTATTCGCGTTCGGACAAGGATGATGCGTCTTACGAAAAGTCGCCTTACGGAACGAAGTTCCCATACACGTTGAATGGCGGCGAAGAAAAGCCCGGCACGAAGTTCATCGCTCAATTTGAGGCCTCGCCGTTTGCCAACGACCATTTGGTCAATCTGGCCAAAGCCGCCATCGAAGCTGAAAAGTTGGGCGCAGATGATGTCACTGATTTGCTGACAATCAGTTTTTCGGCCAACGACCTGCTCGGCCATGCGATGGGGCCTTACAGCCAGGAAGTTCACGACATGAGTTTGCGAACTGACCGCACGTTGGCCGAATTGTTCAGTTACCTGGATAAGAAAATCGGGCTGGATCAAATCGTCATTGCGCTGACCGCCGACCACGGAGTCGCGCCGGTTCCTGAACAGGTTCAAAAATTGGGGTACGGCGGCAGAATCGAAGCCAAACAAATTACTGATGCCGTGACCAATTCGCTGAACCAACGATTCGGCGAAGAAAAATGGGTGATTCAAACCGTCAACGGCAACGTTTATCTGGACGAATCCGCCATCGAACGCCGTAAACTGGACGCCGCCGAAGTCGAAGCCGTCGCCAGCAAAGCTTTGCTGAAATTAGCGTCTCTGGTTGAAGCGTTCACGCGGTCGCAAATTCTGGCTGGCAAATTGCCGAACACCGCGATTGCGCGCAGCGTCGCCAACGGTTTTCATCCGCAACGGAACGGCAATCTGGTCATCATCACCCAACCGTTTTATTTCGTCGGCGAATCCGCCACGACGACACATGGTTCGCCATACAAATACGACACGCACGTGCCTGTGATTTTTTATGGCGCTGGAATCGCAACAGGGAGCTTTCATTCGGTCAGCAGCCCGGCGGACATCGCTCCGACGTTGGCGGCGTTGCTGAAACTGGAAACTCCCAGCAATTCAGTCGGCAGAATTTTGACCGAAGCCATCAAATCAAAATAACTGAAGACAGTGCGTAATTCGGTACGGAACCAGGAGCGGTAGCGACTGGATACTTTACTCAAACACCTGGTCGCTCCCGGTTCCGTAACAACATTCAAACTTGCATCAAATTTATTTGCCTTGTTGGCGGGCTTTTTCCCACGGTTGGCTATTGCGACCGTTTTGATCGAACATCACCTTGCCATCCAGCAATGTCATTTCGCATTGAAGCCGCTGCGAACCTTTCATCGTAAAACCGTCGCTGTCTACAAATCCAAACTCGCCGCGTTCCAACCGAAACACTGCCACGTCAGCAACCGCACCAACCGATAAATGGCCGAACTTTTCTCGATGAATTTCTTTGGCCGGGTTCCAGGTGGATTTTTGAATCACTTCCTGAAGAGGCATCCCCAAGTTCAGAAACTTCGACATGACGTTGACGATGTCTTTCATCCCGGAATTCATGCTGCCGGTGTGCAGATCAGTTGAAATCGAATCCGGCGAAAAGCCCTGCTTCATTGCGGGCACAGCGTAACGCCAGACCAAACTGCCTGCGCCGTGTCCAACATCGAAAATCACACCACGTTTTTTTGCCTCGAACAGGTACGGGCGAACTTTGCCGTTGTCGTCAATCGTCGGATCGAACTTGCGATACATGTGAGTGTAAATGTCGCCCGGACGCAGTTTTTTCAGGTACAACTCATCGTGGGGGCGTTCGGGTTTGATGATGCCGAAATCAATCATCACCGGCAGATTCGTCACCTTTCCGGCTTCCAGCAACCGATCAATCGCCGTCCAATCGCCAGCGGCGTAATGCGCCGTTTTGAAACCGACAACCACGTCCAAATGTTTCCTGGCCATTTCCGCCGCTGCTTTGGAATCCATATCGGAGGTGTCTTGTTCAATCTTGCCGCCGCCCATTCCCAAACCGACAATGTTGATAAAAGCGAAGACGCGCGTTTTGGCTCGGTCAATCACGCGCTGGCGAAAGTCTTCAAAGTTGCGCGCGCCCGAAGTCCCCGCATCCACCATCGTCGTCGTGCAAGCGCGAAAACTGAATCCATCGGGATAAACACTTTGGTCGCCGGTCAGAGCTTTCTGCCCGGTCCCGGCATAAACGTGAACATGAATGTCCACCAAACCCGGAGTGACATACAGTCCGCGAGCATCCACGATTTTGGTCGCCAGAGTCGGATCAATGTTTTTCTCGACGGAGGCGATTTTACCGGCAGCAATGGCCACGTCGCGCACTTCGTTTATGTTGTTTTTGGCGTCAATGACGTGACCGTTTTTGATAACCAGATCGTAGCGTTTTGTCGGTTGCGCCTGAACCGACGCCATCGCCAATGCAAGCAGACAAAAAGACAAAGCAGAAGTTTTCATAACTGGATGCTCCTTCAAGATCGAATTTCGTTGTGATGAATTCAAACGACGGTACTGCCGGGAAAGACGCCGCAACCATAAGCCGCGCTGTTTGTGGCGTCAAGATTTCGAGCCAGAGTTGGTTAGACAGCTTTGGACGCTCTGCGTATACTCCGCGCGCATGCTCGCCAAGACGATTTTCTTCCTAGCATTGTTGTTTGTCGTAACGCCCTGGGCTTCGCCGCCGATTGCGCTGGCTGTGGGGCTGGCCTTTGGATTGTTTCTTCAACATCCGTACGCCAAACAAACCAAATCGCTTTCCAAAACCTTGCTGCAAGTCTGTGTTGTCGGTTTGGGTTTCGGCATGAACCTGCATCAGGTCATTCGCGCTGGAAGTTCGGGCTTCGTTTACACGGCGCTGGGCATCACGGCGACTCTGGCGTTGGGAATGGCGCTGGGGAAATGGCTGAAAGTTGCCGACACCAACTCGCTGCTGATTTCCGTCGGCACGGCGATTTGCGGAGGCAGCGCAATTGCTGCCGTCGGCCCTGTCGCCGGAGCCAAAGACGAAGAAATGTCCGTTTCGCTGGGCACGGTGTTTATTTTGAATTCGGTGGCGTTGCTGATTTTTCCGGCGATTGGTTTGGCGGTAGGTTTGAACGAATCGCAATTCGGTTTGTGGGCGGCGTTGGCCATTCACGACACCAGTTCAGTCGTCGGAGCTTCGGCAAAATACGGAGCTACGGCTTTGGCGGTCGGTACGACGGTCAAACTGGCGCGCGCTTTGTGGATCGTCCCGCTGACGCTCGGCACGGCTTTCATCAAACGACACGAAGCCAGAATCCAATGGCCGTGGTTTATCGTGTTTTTCTGTCTGGCGGCGGTCATCAACACCTACCTACCGGATGGAGCGCCGGTTTATCCGTGGATCGTCAAACTCGCGCGCATCGGTTTGACGGTGACGCTGTTTTTGATCGGCTGCGGCATTTCCAAAGCGACGCTGAAAAAAGTAGGCGCGCGCCCGCTAATTCAAGGCGTGATTTTATGGATCGTGGTGGGCGTACTTTCGCTGCTGCTGATCCGAGCGGGCGTGATTGCGCTGTAAACCAACCCTTTACTTTTGCCGACGCAGATAATCATCCGTGCCGTCGCGCCAGTCAGCGCGAATCGGGCTGAAGACATCAATGCCTGTGAAATCTTCCGTTGCCCAGGCTTCGTGCGGAACGTTGGAGGGGATTTCAACCAGTTCGCCTGCGCGCAAGACCAGTTCTTCGTCACCGATTTTGAAATTCAGCGAACCGCTGACGCAGTAACTGAATTGTTCGCTGTCGTGACTGTGACGCGGCACGACGCTGCCTTTTTTGATGTCCAGAAACGCCATCGTGATTTTTTCGCCGGTGAAAAAGCGGCGCGAAAACAGGCTGTTGACTTGCTCTTCGGGAATTTCATTCAGCTTGTGATGTTTCATTGAGTCTCCTAAAAATCGTCCACGAAGTTCACGAAGATTCACGAAGCGGAAAATCCTTCGTGCTTATTCCTGTGCTTCGTGGATAAAAAACTACTTTAGCCTCGCACCGTTCGGCACGTCTTCCAAAAAACCGGCCAAGATTGGGCGGCCTTCTTCGCCAATCGAAGCTGCCAAAACCATGCCTTGCGATTCAAAACCGCGCAGCTTTCGCGGAGCCAGATTGGCGACGATGATGACTTTGCGGCCAATCAGTTTTTCGGGTTCGTAATACTGCGCGATGCCGGCCAGAATCTGGCGCGGTTCGGCTTCGCCCAGATCAATCGTGAACCGTAGCAGTTTGTCGGCTTTCGGCACTCGCTCGGCGGTTTTGATTTCGCCGACGCGGAGTTCGACTTTCAAAAAGTCTTCGATGCCGATGTAGGCGACGCCCGGCGCGGGTTCATTGACCGCAGCCGCAACTTCGGCAGGTTTCGTTTCAGTTGTTGCCGTTGCCGGAGCTTCGGGTTTGGTTTCTTGTGCGCGAGCCGCCTGGCTCGCCGCTTCTTCTTGTTTGATCTCTTCCATAATTTTCTTTTTGTCCAATCTGGGAAAAATCGGCTGCACATCGCCGATTTTATGTTGCGCCCCGCCCCCCCAATTCAAGTTGGCAGGAATGACTTCGTTCACTTGGCCGGATTCGCCAAGCTGTTGCCAAATCGCCTGCGTCGCGTTGGGCAAAACCGGAGCAAGCAGCGCGGCGAAATGGCGCAAGCTTTCTGCCGCCGTGTGCAACACCAATTCCAACTCGGCGCGTTTGGCGGGGTCTTTGGCCAAATCCCACGGCTTGGCATCGGAGATGAATTTGTCCACGCGGAACCGGGCGTTGGAAACAGCTTCAATCGCGCGGCTGAAATTGTATTCGTCGAATTCACGGTCGAAGGCGACGACAGCCAGAGCAACAGCTTCGCGGACTTCGTTGGCTTGGGCAGTGAGTTCGGCGTTCGCTTCGCTGGCTGATGGAATCACGCCTTCGCAAAAGTTGCGAATCATCGTCAGTGTGCGCGCAGCCAGATTGCCCAAGCCGCTGGCCAGATCGGCGTTGACGCGATCCAGCAAGGCTTCGTAAGTGAAATCTCCATCCTGTCCGAAAACCATTTCGCGCAGCACGAAGTAGCGCACGACTTCGGGCGTGAAGTGTTTATGCAAAACTTCCAGATCAATCACGTTGCCGAGCGTTTTGGACATCTTGCGTCCACCCGACAGCCACATGCCGTGCGAATAAACCGTTTTGGGCAAAGGCAATCCAGCCGCCATCAAAAAAGCAGGCCAATACACCGTGTGAAATCGCAAGATGTCTTTGCCGACAAGCTGCAAATCCGCAGGCCAGAATTTGTTGAAATGCGCTTCGCCGCCGAATTGCTCATTCCCATAACCGATGGCCGTGATGTAATTCGACAGTGCGTCGAACCAGACGTACATCGTGTGTTCAGGATCGTCAGGAACCGGGATTCCCCATTTCACGGAAACGCGGCTAACCGACAAATCATTCAACCCGCCGCGCACAAAGCTCAAGACTTCGTTGCGCCGAGTTTCCGGGCGAATGAAATGCGGATTGGCTTCGTAATGTGCAATCAGTTTGTCCTGAAACGCGGACAGCTTGAAGAAATAACTTTCTTCGGAAAGCAGGTCGAGCGGGCGTTCATGCGTTGGGCAAAGCAAAACATCGCCTTCGCCTTTAACGGCTTCGCCTTCCTGATAAAACTCGTTGCAGTTGCCGCAATACCAACCTTCGTATTTGCCCTTGTAAATGAAACCGTTCGCTTTCGCCGCCTGCCACAACTTGCGAACGCCCGCTTTGTGATAATCGTCGGTGGTGCGAACCCAATGTCGGTTGGTGAACTGGAACGGTTCAAAAGCGGTTTTGAATGAATCCACGATCCGATCAACGTGTTGTTTGACGGGCAATCCGGCTTTTTCCGCCGCGCGTTCGATGTTGATGCCGTGTTCGTCCGTGCCGGTCAGGAAGAAGACTTCGTGACCGCGTTGGCGTTTATAACGCGCCACAGTGTCGGCAATGATCGTCGTGTAAACGTGGCCTAGGTGCGGATACGAGTTGACGTAATAAATCGGTGTTGTGACGTAGAACTTGTTCATTGGCTTTTACTCTTTGCAAAAAGAAGCCGTTATTCTTCACACCCTTGCCGGATTTGGCAAACAACACACAACAACGACAAAAAGCGACTGCGCTTTCATTACAAACGCAGCCGCTTTTTCTTTTTTTAGATTGAGTTTCCCAAGAGGTCAGTTTCTAACCGATGCCACTTGCGCGCGCAGCGAAGTCAAATTTTGCCCTGGCTTGCCAAAATGTTTGACCAGATTGATGGCCAGCAACGAACCGTCTTTGGCTCCGGCAATGGCTTTTTGCAGGTGTTCCTGATGTGAAGTCTGGCGCGGATGTTCCGAAATGATCGCCAGCGCGAATTCGATTTCCGGGCTGTTGCCCATATGAGCCGAGCCTTTGCGAACCATCGCGTAACCTTCGGCCAGGCTTGGCGTGTTGACGTTGGATTTGTATCCGGCCTGTTTGTAACAAGCGTCCAGATAACCGGCGTCGAACAAAGCCAGCGAAGCGTTCCTGTTGACGCGAAACGCCTCGCGGACGCGCTCCATCAGCTTGGCTTGCAACTGTTCCGCGACGGCATTGCTTTTGACGGTGAAACCGACTTCGTTGTCGCGTTTTGCCCAGACGGCGTAAACAGTCGCCCGGCGCAGAGTTTCCATCCGCTCCAACACGGGAGTTTCCGGTTGCAGTAAGGCCAAAGTATCGGCAACCAGATTGTTCAGGTCGTAATCCTTTTTCACGTCGCGCCAGTTGGGGCCGCTCCAGGCCAGAGATTTGGCGTTGCCGATTTCAATCGGATGGCAAATCAACGGCGGCCCGGCCAGCGCAGGTTGTTGAACAGCAGCCGTCAGCAACAAGGCCGCGACAATCGAAAGCGAACGAAGCATTTTGCGAGTCATAACGTTTCCTCCCATCAAGTCAGGTTTTATTTTCCATTTGTCAGTTGTCAATTTTCATCTGTCATTGCTGCGCGGAAACGCCGATGACAAATGAAAAATTCCAATTGGAAAATGGAAAATCGTGTTGTTGCCAAAGTCGAGAACTTATCTCGACTGCGTTGGTAAATCGCCTTTCCACATCCGCCACCATTCCGTATCGCCCAGTCCAAGCTCTTTCCACCACAGATCAAACATTGTGCGGTCATTGCTGAGGACGCCTGCGCGGGTAACTTTCTTCGGCGGCGGAATCAATTGCGCCAATCGGTCAAAGACTTTGCCGCGCGTTTCGCCATCCGTTCGCGTCAGCAAATGCCATAACGTCAGCGCATCGCGTTTTCGCGCCAAAGTCAGAATGACATCCAGCGAATCAATTGAGCCGGTATCGAATGCAGTCAGCGCCGATTGAAATTCCGCCGAAGCATCTTTGAAATAAGGCGTGCCAGGCCCCAGCTTCGGTCGCGTGACGCACTTGGCTTCGGCTGGAACGAACGATTCGCGGCCTTGCCATTCAAACGCCACCCAGCCCATCGTCACGTGCAACAGCGAAGTTCCGTCTTCGGCGACTTCCAGCGTGTAACTGCACCCCAAATCCACAGCCAACGCCGACGGAGTTTCGACAAAAAACTTGCGCGGAGGCGCCCAGATGAAAGCTTCCATCTTGCCGCGCGCCATCGCCAGCCGATGGTTGTCTTCAAGCGTTTCGACCAGTTGAATACGCGAGTTCGGTTCCAGTTTTACTTCGCCAATCTGGCCGACGCTGATTTGCGCGCGCGAAGTTTCGTCGGTCGTCAGCCATTCGCCGAGCGGAAGTTTTCCTTTTTCGGCGATGCGCTGTTTGCCAATGACCGGTCGCCCATCCAGCCGCGTCACTTCCCAAGAAGGGCGATTGTCCGGTTCGCCCGGCTCCGGTTGGCGATTCAAATAAACAAACGTCAAAGCCGCGATTACTACAACCGTTGCGCCAACCAACCCAGTTTTCCAATTCCACCACGAAAAACCAGACGACCTCTGCGCCATCTCTGCGTTCTTTGCGCCTCTGCGGTGAGAAGAAATCGCCAGTTCCAAGTCCGCCCACAAATCATCCGGCGCTTGCTCGCGCTGAAGCTGGCTGGCCATTTGAGCGCCGAATTCGATCTCTTCAAATTCGGTGCGGCAACGCTGGCAATCGCGCAGATGATCCGCGACGCGGCTCGCATCTTCCGATGAAAGCTCGCCGTGCAGATAAGCTGAAAGTTGTTTGTGGACGTGATTGCCGAACATCGTTTGCTTTCCTGTTTAGATGTCGTTTCGCAAATGCTGAAGCCGTTTTGCCAATTCCTTGTGTCCTCGATTGAGCCGCGAAGCCACAGTCCCGGCAGAACAGCCGAGTACGTTGGCGATTTCTTCGTAAGACAGCCCCTCGAAGTATTTCAGCAGAATTGCGATTCGCAGCTTGGGCTTTAACTCCTTAACCGCGGATTTGACGGCGGCAGACAATTCCAGTTGCGCGTGTTGATCTTCGTGAACCAATTCCTGTTTGAATTGTTGCGCCTGCTGTTTGTCCATTGAGTTCAATTCGCCGTCGTCGCTTTTGAAAAACTCGAATGACAAAAACCTTCGCCGCCGCCGCTGTTCATCAAGGCAGGCGTTGGCCGTCATTCTATACAGCCAGGTTGAAAATCCTGCTTCACCACGAAATTGCTGGATGGCGGTGAACAGTTTCAAAAAGACTTGCTGCGTAATGTCGCGCGCCGCCGTTTCGTCGCCGATGAAATGCAGCGCAATCGTCCAAACGCGATCTTTGTGCAGTTCGAACAACTGCCGAAACGATTCACGGTCGCCCCGTCGGCACGCTTCAATCAACCGCTCTTCGTTGTGGAGTTCGTTCATCGTTGCAGCGCCTTTATCGTTTCAGAATTCGTTCGCGTTCGAGGATTAGACGAAGATGGAGCCAGGTTTCTTCCATATTTTTTTGCCGGAGCGCGGATTTTGCCGGAGCGCGGATTTGCAATCCGCCTGGTATGCGGACTTCCAGTCCGCCCGTCATATAGTTTGCCATTGACGGGCGGACGAGAACGTCCGCGGACCGGCAGCGGATTACAAATCCGCGCTCCAGCGGCTATTCGTCCTCAGATTCGCGGTGTTTGTGGCGTCCGGTTGTTGCCAGCGCGGCCAGCGCCAGAAAGAGTTGGGCGTTGGAGCGCGGATTTGCAATCCGCCTGGTATGCGGACTTCCAGTCCGCCCGTCATATAGTTTGCCATTGACGGGCGGACGAGAACGTCCGCGGACCGGCAGCGGATTACAAATCCGCGCTCCAGCGGCTATTCGTCCTCAGATTCGCGGTGTTTGTGGCGTCCGGTTGTTGCCAGCGCGGCCAGCGCCAGAAAGAGTTGGGCGTTGGAGGTGATTTGCAGATTGAATTCGACGAAGCTGTGAACGGCGATGGCAAAACATCCGGCTAACGCTCCCATGGCTACGGCGCGTTTTTGACGGTTGTGAGTTTGTAACGTAGTGAATCCGCGAACGAAGAGCAGGACAATGAATACCAGCGCAATGAATCCGCCAATCAATCCGGCGTCGGCCACGATTTGCAAGTAATCGTTGTGGGATTGTTCGACGCGCTGAATGCCGGAGCTTTGATCGTAGCGGGTGTAAGCAAACTGAAATGCGCCCAAACCTACGCCGGTCACAGGATGGTCTTTGATGAGTTCGGTTGTCGCGCGCCAGATGTCGCGGCGACTGAATCGTTCGCTGGCCGGAAGCTCGCCGCCGGTTTCGGCCTGAAGCTGGGAAAAATTCGCCACCAAGCCTTCTGAACCGACCAGCAACATGGCCCCGGCAATTGCTCCGGTTCCGATCAGCAACACGGCGGCGGCGCGAATCAGCACACCAACGCGGCGCGCTTTGTCTTCGCGGCGGCTGTGGAAAAACGTCGGAATGGCGATCAGCACCAAAAAAACGATTTCCGCCGCCAAAGCCAGCACGCCTCCGCGCGAAGCCGACAGCCCGATTCCGGCGCACATTGCCAACGCGCAGCTTGCATAAATCGCCAGCCAGATTTGTTTGACGACGCGCCCAATCATCAACCCGCCGGCCAGAGCGACTCCCATCACCAGAAAACCGGCGAAATGGTTGCGATTGACGAATGGGCCGAACGCGCCTCTCTGCCACAGCAGTCTGCCGATATACGCCTGGCCGATGCCGACAATGGCAATGGCCGAACAAACGGCGACAATCACTTTGACAGCCATCATTCGACGCTGGTCGTTGTTGATGAATGTAGCGAACAGCAGGAAGAAACAAATCGAAGCGAAGAGTTTGACGGCGAATTGATAGGTGACAAACGGCGAAAAGCTGATGGTTTGCCGTTCTCCGTTTGCGGCTGAGGCAAACGGCCAAATCTGCACGACGGCCAGTATCAGCAACGCCAGCATCGGCCAGACCAATGGGTTCAGGTGAATTTTCAGCTTTCCTTCAACGACTGTCAGCAACGCCCAGAGCACGACTGTGGCAAACACCAGCACTTCCCACAACGCGATGGACCAGGTTTCCACCGAACCATAAGGAAGCGGCGTCAGCACCAGCAAGGCCAGCAACATGCCATAAACGATTTTTTCCAGTAACGGGGTTTGCATGCTCAGAACAGGGTTTTCCGTTCGAATGCGTCTTTGCCTTTTTCTTTTCCGAGATTGGCAATGGCTCGCAAAATATCCATCGTCGTGATGATGCCCTGAATGCCGGAATCGTCGGCGACGACAACGCGGTGGATGCGGCGGTCATGCATAAATTCGCAAACCTTTTGCAGCGTTTCGTTCGGCAAAACCGTCACCGCCGGTTTGGTCATGATCTGCCCGGCATGCGTCGGCGACCATGCTCCCATGCTGGTGGTTTTGCGAATGATGTCGCTTTCTGAAAGCACGCCGACCAGTTGGCCGTCAGCGTTGACCACCGGGACGCCCGTGATGCGTTTTTCGCCGAAAAGTTTCGTCACTTCTTTGAGCGGCGTCTTTTCATTAACGGTAATGACGTCTTTGACCATAACGTCCGAAGCGTGAAGCGTCATAAAAGTTTCTCCATATCCGGGACACAACTCAGGCCAACAGCGGGGGACGAAATCAAAGCGAAATCGGGAACGGCATAAAACAAAGAATGAAAACGATCAGTCCGATCAAAGCTACAATAATGCGGGCCGCGCCGATGGCATCTTTTTCATCAAGCACCGGCGGATGCCCGACTCGCATCATCAGCGTCAAAATCACGGCGTACAAAATATAGCTCCACGAACCGGACTGAATCGAATAGACCACCAATGCCACCACGCCGACGTAACACAACAGCGCCACTGTGCGATGGCCTCTGTGGCCAAACAGCGAATAAGTGACATGGCCACCATCAAGCTGGCCGACGGGCATCAGGTTCAACGCCGTCATCAACAAACCTACCCACGAAGCAAACATGACCGGGTTCAATAACAGATCGTTCGGTAAATGCAGCGCCTGCTGGAAAAATTTGAACAGCAGCGGGTCTTGCAAACTGATGTAATCATCACCAGCGACAAACGGAGAAGCCTGCGCGTAATAATGCGCGATAAACGTTGCCGGCAAAGCGAAAACGAATCCTGCCAGCGGCCCTGCAATTCCGATGTCGAACAGCGCACGACGCGAAGGAATCGGCGATTTGATTTTGATAAACGCGCCGAACGTGCCGACCTGCAAAACCGGAAACGGCAACACAAACGGGATGTAATATGGCAAGGTCGCTTCGACTCCGTACCAACGACAAGCGATGTAATGCCCCATTTCGTGAGCCGTCAAAATCGCCAACAGCGTCAACGAATAAATCAAACCGGAATTCAGCGATCCGAACAGGAAAAACCCTGCCAATGTTGTTGTGATCAATGTCGCCAGCGCCAGCAACACATGGCGAAAAACCTGTTTGCCGGTCAACTGATTGGGTTGCGGCGCAACCAGTAGCGGAAAATGATCGGGCAGCCGATAAATTTCCGTCTGGCGAAATTGCTCCGCCGGAATCACTTCCAGCGTCGCCGCTTCGGGCGAAGACAAGGTCATGGCATCTGCTTGCGCGGCAGACTGCCGTTCGAGTTCGGAAGCCGGAAACAAAAAACGTTGCTCCATACAAAAACTACAATTGCTGCAAAGAGAAAATGATTCGGGGAAGTCCGCACGCCTGTCGGCGCAAATCGTTACTTTTTGAAAAGCTTGTCGAAGGCCTTTCGCACATCATCACGTTGCACGGTTTGCGCGCCGCCACGTGAAGTCAGCGGAACGCGCTTGTTCGGTTCAAAATAATCACAGAAATTGGCCTTAAGCTTGTCTTTGACGTAATCGGCCTGCGATTCGGTGCATTGATTGTTTCTGCCCGGATCGAAGAATCGGCAGTTTTTGCAACAATGCATATCGGCGTCGCAGTGCGGACATTCGTCTCGACGCTGGACTTTGCCTATGACTTTGATTTCTCGCCCACAGTTGTGACAAACCATAACGCTCCGCGCAAACGGCTGAAAAAAGCGAATCAAGGCATGGCCTTGTTCCGCTGGAAGATTGGATTACCAAACAGCACGCCGCTGGCTTTCGGTTGTTGAAAGCTCTTTCATTCAAGTTGCGTGCGTTGAAGAGAATAGATTGATTAGTTCGAGGACGGTAGAATGTCAACGACTCGTTACGGTTCGGATGGTAGCAGAACAGGTCGTCAGAAGCCAAAGCCATCTTTGCCAAACATCAATCGAACAACATGCTTTCAATCACGAACAATGAAACCGCCGCCGAAGCCAGATACGCAATCGAACGAGCGATGTTCGACATCGCCGAATGGCAATTGCTGGTCGGCGATGTTCAGGCCGCAATTATCACCCGTGATAATTGCGAATTAAGCGTTGAATGGGGAAAGTTGATTTTCGCGTGGTGGGACGATCAACGTTCGCAAAACTGGCGAGTAACGGCTTACGAATTGGACGAAGCCGAATTGCGATTGCAGGTGACACGCGGGTTGAAAAATGAAATCACCACTTTGACGCTGCGAAACCAAACCCGTTGGCAGGAAAAAGTCGAATTTGAAAACCTGGAGCTTGCCGAACGTCGAAAGCTTTACGCGCAAACGCTGGCCGAAATGTTCGCCAGCGGATTTTTCAACGCCAAAGTTCAGCGCGTCACGACAGGCGCGGATCATTCGCATTCGGTTCCTGGTCGCTACGCACGCTTGATCTTGCAACTGCGTGGCGAAACGGTCCTGGCTATCGGCGCGACCGAAGCTGAAACCCAACCCGACATTGACGGCGTCATCGCCGCCGGATTGATCTGGCTGGCGGGATTTAACCAGCAACGCGACGCCAAACAAAAAGCCAAACGGTTGCTGTTTTGTTTGCCCGTCGGACGTTCGCAAACTGCCATTGAGCGAATGACCTTGCTCGACACGGCTCACCTGGGCGCGCGCATCGAATGCTATGAAATTGACGAACATCTCCGCGAACTTTCTGCGTTGCCGTTGGCCACGCAAAGCGAATTGCTGAACACGCATCCGCGAGAACTCGACTGGCCGGAAGCTGAATCCGCCGACAACCTGTGGCGCGAGCGAATTTTGCGGCTTGCCCCTGACCGCATAGAGCTTCGACAAATCGCCGGGCGCGAGCTGTATTCGATCAACGGTTTGGAATTTGCGCGCGCCAGTTTCGGCGAAAAGCCTCGCGTGGTGTTTGGAGTTGCCGGGCTGGACGATACGCCCTCGACAACCCTGACGGAAGCGAATTTTGACCGGCTGGCAACGCTGGTTGGCGAACTTGCTGAACATCGCTCTGCCAATTCCGGCGACCGACGAAACCCGCTGTACCGGCTGCGCGAAGAAGCCTGGCTGGAATCGTTGATGCGGCAAAACATCAGCGTGCTGGACGCCGGGTTCGATGACCGGTTTGTCTATTCCCAAATTCCGGCCTGGCGAGGCGATGAACGTTCGGTGATTGATTTGCTGACGGTCAACCACAAAGGCCGTCTGGTTGTGATCGAAGTCAAAGCTTCTGAAGACGCACAGTTGCCGCTGCAAGGGCTGGATTACTGGCTGCGAGTTGAGCAGGCTCGGTTGCGCGGAGAGTTCGAGCGGCGAGGATTGTTCGGCGGCGTCGAACTGGCTGACCAATCGCCGTTGTTATATCTGGTGGCTCCGCGTTTGCGATTTCATAAAACCTTTGCGATTGTCGCGCGGTGTTTGTCGCCGCAAATCGAAGCTTACCAAGTTGGCGTCAACGCCAACTGGCGCTCAGGCGTTCGAGTCAGGACTGTTGAACGGGTCAACGACGGAATCAACCAAGAACTTTCCGAATGACAAATCCAAAATCCACAATCCAAAACCCAACATTACTGGACGGTGTTTTGGTCATAGACAAACCCGCCGATTGGACTTCGCACGATGTGGTGGCAAAGGTCAGAAAGATTTTGCGGACTCGGCGCGTGGGGCATACAGGAACGCTTGATCCGTTTGCGACCGGAGTGCTGGTCGTTTGCGTCAATCGAGCTACGCGACTGGTGCAATACCTGACCGGCGACGACAAAGAATATGTGGCGACCATGCGGCTGGGATTCGCTACGGACACTGGCGATTTCACCGGCGAAGCTCTGTCGCCGATTACCGACGCCAGCCAGATCACATCTGAGCAGATGCGCGAAGCTCTCAATCAGTTTCGCGGGCGGATTCGACAAATTCCGCCGATGTATTCCGCCAAAAAAATCGGCGGAGTTCGGCTGCACGAACTGGCTCGGCGAGGCGAAGAGGTTGAACGGCAACCTGTCGAAATCGAAATCAAAGAACTTGAATTGCTGCCTGATTCACAAGTGTTGGATTCGCACTCTGGAAGCGCGCGTACTCAGGAATTCTCGTTCCGTGTGGTTTGTACTGCCGGAACGTACGTTCGCACGCTGGCTGAAGACATTGGCAAACGGCTTGGCGTGGGAGCACACTTGATCTCGCTGCGCCGAACGCGAGCCGGATCAAGTCGCTTGTCCGAAGCCGTCACGCTGGAACAGTTAAGCGAGTTGGTCGAACAGGGCAGACTTGCCGAAGTGTTGACCCAAATGGCGGATGCGGTCGAATTGCCGGAAATGATTTTGTCGGAAGAAGAATGCAAAGCGGTTGGGCACGGTCGTTCAATTCGTCGCACGGGAACCTGGCAAGCCGGATCGCTGTCCAAACTTTGCGACGGTGAGCGGAACTTGTTGGCAATCGCGGAGTTCAATGCCGAAAATTCCGTCTGGCGACCGCGTGCGGTGTTGATTGAACAACCCAATTGAAGCGGATTGAATGCGCGGTGGAATTTACATTGGCGGCGCTGATTGCATCCACAGAGGCTGTGTTATACTGATTTTGCCGAATGAAAACGTTTACCCGCACGGACCAAATGGCATCGGAAATAATAGAAACGTATTGAAGGTCCGGCCAAAAATTAAATAAACAAGTGCCGTCGTCCCCCTCAATTGACGGCGAATTCCTTCTCTAAAAATCCCGGCAACCCGTCCGGGAAAAATAAAAACCCACAACAGGCTGTCAGACCGAACGACCCTGAACAGCGAGCTGACGGCCAGGAGTAGCAGCATGGCAGAGCAAGATAAGAAGTTGAGTCTCAGCGAGCTGCTCGAAGCGCATCGGCGCGAACGAGAGCGTTTGGTTTGGGAAGGAACCTTCCGTGATTATTTCGAATTGGTGTCGGGCAATCCGCGGCTGGCGTCGCTTTCTCACGCGCGCATCTGCGACATGATCCTGGCTCCGGGTGTCGAAAAAATTGCCGAAGGTACGCGTGATGAGCTAACTCGCTATAAATTTTTCAGCGATGAATTGTTCGGCATCGAAGAACCGATTGCCAAAATCGTCGAGTATTTCAAATCAGCCGCTCAGCGATTGGAAGTTCGCAAACGAATCCTGTTGCTGATGGGACCTGTCGGCGGCGGCAAATCAACCATCGTCGCAATGCTCAAACGCGGTTTGGAAAACTGGACGCGCACCGAAGCCGGAGCCGTATACTCCATCAAGGGCTGCCCGATGCACGAGGAACCGCTGCATTTGATTCCCGCCGAATTGCGACCGGAAATCGAAAAGCATTACGGCCTGTACATCGAAGGCGAACTTTGCCCGCAATGCCGTTACAACCTTGACCACGTTTACCATGGCAAACACGAAGACGTGCTGATCGAACGCATCGCCTTTTCCGAAAAAGACCGCATCGGCATCGGCACGTTTGCGCCCAGCGATCCCAAATCTCAGGACATCACGGAACTGACCGGTTCGATTGATCTTTCGACCATCGGCGAAATCGGCGTTGAATCTGATCCGCGCGCTTATCGTTTTGACGGCGAACTGAACATTTCAAATCGCGGAATGATGGAGTTCATCGAAATCCTGAAGTGCGACGAGAAGTTCTTGTATTCACTGTTGACACTGTCGCAGGAACAGAACATCAAGACCGGTCGCTTCGCCATGATTTACGCCGACGAAGTGATCGCTTCGCACACCAACGAAAACGAATACACGGCCTTTGTCGGCAATCGCAAATCCGAAGCTCTGCAAGACCGCATCATCATGATTAAGGTTCCGTACAACCTGAAGGTCACGCAGGAAGAACGCATTTACGACAAACTGTTGAAACAGTCCGAAGCCATGAGGAGCATCCATTTGGCTCCGAACACACTGAAAATCGCCGCCATGTTCGCCGTCATGTCCCGGCTGGAAGAACCGAAAAAAGCCAACGTGGACATCGTCAAAAAGATGAAGCTTTACGACGGCGAAGACGTCGAAGGATTCAAATCCAAAGACGTGCGCGAATTGCAGGACGAAACCGTCCGCGAAGGCATGGACGGCATTTCGCCGCGTTACATCATCAACCGGCTGTCGAACGCACTGGTCAAAGACAACATTCGCTGCATCAATCCGATTGACGCCTTGCGCGCGATCAAGGACGGGTTCGATCAACACACCGGCATCAAAGCCGAAGAACGGGAACGTTACCTGAGCTTGATTGCACAGGCACGGCGCGAATACGACCAAATCGCCAAGACCGAAGTGCAGCGCGCGTTCGTCTATTCGTTTGAAGAGATGGCGAAAAACATGTGCAACGCCTATCTCGACAACGTCGAAGCGTACTGCAACAAGGAAAAGCTGAAAGACCCGATCACCGAAGAAGAGTTGGAAGCCGACGAACGGCTGATGCGCTCCATCGAAGAGCAAATCGGAATTTCCGAAAACGCCAAAAATACGTTCCGGCAGGAAATCCTGATTCGCATTTCGTCTTACTCGCGCAAAGGCAAAACCTTTGACTACAACTCGCACGAGCGGTTGAAAGAAGCCATCGAAAAGAAAATCTTCGCCGACCTGAAAGACGTGGTGAAGATTACGACTTCGACCAAAACGCCCGACGCCGACCAGCTTCGCCGCATCAACGAAGTGCTTGATCGGCTGGTTACTGACCATGGGTACTGCACGGTCTGCGCGAACGAATTGCTGAGTTACGTCGGCACGTTGTTGTCACGCTAAACGGCGGGCTGGAAATTCAACTTCAACTCCGCCCGCGCTTTTTCATCGTAGAAAGCGCGGGCGTTTTAGTCCGATCAAGCTTTATGTCAGTTCAACGCAACGATTGGTCGTTACAACGCAAAGGCATCATTGACCAGGATCGCCACAAAGAGCGCATCAAGGAAGCGGTTCGCAAAAATTTGGGTTCGATTGTTTCCAACGAATCCATCATCCTGTCGAACGGGCGGAAAACCGTCAAAGTGCCGATGCGCGCGTTGGACGAATACAAATTTCGGTTCGATTACCGCAAACGCAAACACGTCGGGCAGGGCGACGGCAAAACCAAAGTCGGTGATGTCATTGCCCGCGAAGACCAGGGGCAAGGGCAAGGCACTGGGCAAGGCGGCGACCAGCCCGGTCAGGATTATTACGAAGCCGAAGTGGACATTGACGACATCGCCGCAATGATTTTTGAAGACCTGCAGCTTCCCTTTCTGGAAGACAAAGCCCGGCGCGCCGTGCCGTCCCAAACCACACGCTTCACAGAAATTCGTCGTACCGGGGTGCTGTCCAATTTGGACAAGCGCCGAACGATCATGGAAAACATTCGCCGCAATGCGCGCGAAAAAGGTCAGGCGAAAATCGGCGGCTTCAAAAAAGAAGACATGCGGTTCAAAAGCTGGGAAGACGAAATCCGCTACGAATCGAACGCGGCGGTGATTGCGATGATGGATGTCAGCGGCTCAATGGGCGAGTTCAAAAAGTACATCGCGCGCAGTTTCTTTTTCTGGATGGTTCGCTTTCTGCGAACGAAATACGACAGCGTCGAAATCGTTTTCATCAGCCACCACACCGAAGCCAAAGAGGTCAACGAGGAACAGTTCTTCACACAGGGAGAATCGGGCGGTACGGTTGTCAGTTCAGCCTACGGCTTGGCTCTGGACATCATCGCTGAACGCTTTCCGCCGCGCGATTGGAACGTCTATCCTTTTCATTTTTCCGATGGCGACAACTATTACTCCGACAACGAAGACGCCGTGAAGATGGCCGACCAGTTGATCGAAACCTGCAATCTGTTTGGTTATGGCGAAATCGGCGAAGAGGGTATGGCCACTTACCGCCGGAGTTCCGGCGCGCTGCTTTCGATTTTCAACGACCGGCTGAAAAACCAGGAGCGATTCATCGGCGTGCGAATTGACGACAAGGAAGATGTTTATCCGGCGTTGAAGGAATTTTTCGGCAAACGTGGCGTCGAAGTCTGAAGCTTCAAGCAAATCCGTTTCACTTACTCACAGCAAAATTTCGCTGGCGGCGCGAGCCAACGTCAGAACGTTGACGGCTCGCGCGCCTCCGTTGAGCAAGGTTTGAGCGATTTCGTTCGCCGTGCTGCCGGTCGTCATTACGTCATCCACCAACAAGACAATTTTGTTTTCAATCAAACGCGGCGCACGAACTTTGAACGCCTTTTCCAGCGAACGCGCCCGTTCGCGCGCTCCCATTCCGGCGCGATGTTTTTCGGTGTGTTCGGCGCGGATCAAACTGGCGGTATCCACCGGCAAACCTGTTAGTTTCGCCAATTCGTTGGCGATAATTTCGGCCTGATTGAATGTGCGTTCAGCCAAACGATCTTTGTGCAGAGGAACCGGAATGATGGAATCGCTCTGCTGTTTTTCGTGAAGACCGGCAACAGCGGCCTTCAGCAGTTCGCGCAATCGAGCTGGAATGTGCGGATGACTTTTCAGCCGCAACACGCTTTCGCGCAGCGCGCCTTCGTAAACGCCGCACGCGCGAGCAAAACTGAACGCCAGTTCATCGCATCGCCCGCAAGATCGTTCGTCCAAGTTGTTTGACTGTGGCGGCAACGGCATTCCGCATTTCGCGCAGAGACATTTCTCGTTTCGGATTCGTTCGATTCGTTGTTCGACCATAAGCCAACAGTCGGCGCAGGCCGCTCCATCGCGCAACGATTCGATCATTGCTCCGCACACACGGCATTCAATTGGAAAAAGCATCGCCAATGTCGCGTCGCGCAATGTTGACGAAGCTTTCTTTGCTTGCGGCAACCGCGAATTCAATATTGACCTGAACGGTAAATTCATCGGCTGGAGCCTATCACAAGAAAGATGCGGTTCAAGACGACATAAAACAGCAAAGGCGATGGAATCACTCCATCGCCTTTGCTAAAAAAGCCATTGAATTGTTGTGGCTAGGTTAGTACCGGTAACGATCATTCTTGGCTTTGTTGCGGTGATACAGATAACCGCCAGCGGCTCCGATGCCAGCGCCGATCAAAGCGCCTTTTTTGCCGCCGATCACCGCACCACCCAGAGCGCCAACGCCAGCGCCGATGCCAGTCCGTTTCAGAGCTTTGCCGGTTGTGTCTTCACGGTCGCGGTAACGATAATCGCGGTCGTCGTAATCACGATAATCGCGGTCGCGGTTATCGCGGCTGTAATAATTGTTGTTGTTGTAAACCGATCGAGAGTTTCGGTTATTGGTTCGGCATCGGTTTTGCGCCATCGCTTCCGGAGCGGCCAGCACGAACATCACTCCCAACGCCAACATTGCCAGAAACAGATTTTTGTTCATCTTCAACATCTTTGTCCTCCTTGGGGCTGCTTCGGTCAGAAGCTGCCAAATCAATTTTGCGTTCAGTCTTCAATTTTCTGTGGGGAATCAATCCGAACACCCAGCAAGTATTCAACCGGCGTGCCGCTGAAATCCGATCGCAAGGAATTTATTGAAAATGCTGAAAGTACGTGACTTAAAGACGGAGAAACGCTCTTTTGGCTGAAAACGAAAAGCACGCTTCATGATCGAAAAACCCTTTCGGGGTAATTCAACAACGAAGCGTGCGGCAAATGGGGTAACAAAAATCGCTCAAACCTGTTCGGTGGCTCGGCGGATTTCCGGTTCCATCTTGTCAGTCAAAATCAGCGCCCACATTTTCCAATCGGCGCAAAACGACCAAAACGGATATTTGAACGAAGCAGGTTTGTTTCGTTCGATGAAAAAGTGGCCAATCCACGCAAAGCCATAACCGAGCAACAGCCCCAAAGGGAAAAACCACAAAATCCCGGTGCCAAGCAGCACCATCAGACAAACCAAACCAAAAGTGCTGCCGATGAAATGCAAAGTGCGATTGGTCGGATGCGAATGCTCCCGGACGTAAAACGGCCAGAATTCTTCAAAGCTTTTCAGACGATTATCGGGGTTCGACTGAATCATAACGATCTCCTTGTTGATTGAACCGCTGCCTTTGTTGATGCTGGTAAATACGGCGGCGACATTTTAGCCGCTCAGGCGATTGCTGTCAGCGGAAAATCCTCCATCGGCGGCGGCTACAGGTTTGCGATGGCGTGGACTATGATACGCCCGTTTTTTGCCCTGGAGTTTCCGTATGGTTTCCGCGAAATCAATTTGCCAAAAGCTGTCTTCATTCGCCGTTTGCGCGACGATGTTTGTCGTGTTGACGAGCGCAGCCGAGACGGACTCGTGGCGATGGCAGAACCCTCAACCACAGGGAAATCCGCTGTACGCCATTTGGTTTGGCGACGCCAAGCGAGGTCTTGCCGTCGGGCGCGATGGAACGATTCTGAAAACTGACGATGGCGGAGCGAGGTGGGAATTGACGCGCAGCCCCATCAACACGCCGCTGTATGGTTTGGCAATCGCAGGCAAAAAAGCCTGGGCGGTCGGCGCTCGGGGAGAAATTCTGTTTTCTGAAGATCGCGGCGACAACTGGAAAGCGCAAAAAAGCAAAACGAAAAACCATTTGTACGGCGTATGGTTTAACGATGAACGCACGGGCTGGGCCGTCGGCGTCGAAGGCGTGATTCTGACGACCAACGACGGCGGCCAACGCTGGTCGGAACAAAAAAGCGGCCTGACCAAACAATTGTTCGGTGTAGCGTTCGGTAACGACAAAACCGGAGTGGCGGTCGGCAATGAAGGAACGTTGTTGACAACCAACAACGGCGGCGTTTCGTGGCAAGCGAAAGTTCCGCCATCATCGGCCAATTTGCTTCGAGCTTTTGCAGTTGCGCCGAACAAGTTTTGGGTGGTGGGAACCGGCGGAACGATTTTGCACAGCAACGACAGCGGCGAGACCTGGATCGTTCAACAAAGTAATTCGTCCAGCCACCTGCATTCGATCACGTTCGCCAGCGACAAACTCGGCTGGGTGAGCGGCGCTGACGGAACGATTTTGAAGACCGAAGACAGCGGCGAAACCTGGAGCGCGCAATTGTCGAACAGCGCACAGTTGCTGAGCGCAATTTATTTCGCAGATAACAAAACCGGTTGGACAGCGGGCGAAGGCGGTGTGATTTATGCCACCACCGACGGCGGGGAAAAATGGTCGCCGCAAACCGATGGCGGAGCCAAAGTCCGAGATATGCTCAACGCGGCGCAGTTTGCCGACAAGGATCGGGGCTGGGTGGCGGGAATGAACGGCAGCGTGTTGGTGACAACGGATGGCGGCAAGGCCTGGCAGGCGCAAAGTTCCGGCACAACGGCGAATTTGCGAGGCGTCAGTTTCGTTGACGCTCAACATGGATGGATCGTTGGCGAACGTGGCACGGTGTTACGAACTTCGGATAGCGGCGCGAACTGGCAAGCCAAGCCATTGCCATCTCAACTCGATCTGCATGGAGTCGCTTTTGTTTCCACCACCAAAGGCTGGGTTGTTGGCGAAGAAGGGCTGATCCTGTTCACCTCTGACGGCGGAGATTCCTGGACGGCGCAAAATTCTAACTGCCGATTCTGGCTGGAATCCATCAGCTTCACAGATGCAAAAACCGGCTGGGCAGTCGGCGAAGCCGGCAGCGTCGTTCACACCACCGACGGCGGCAAAACCTGGAAGTTGCAGGAAAGCGGCACGCGCCGATGGCTGTATTCGGTTTCCTTCGCCGATGCCAAAACCGGTTGGGCGGTCGGCGAAGAAGGTTTAATTCTGCGAACCAATGACAGCGGTGAAAACTGGGCGGTGCAAATCAGCAACGTTCCCAGCAATCTGCTGGGCGTCAAAGCCGTCAACGCCAAACGAGTTTTCGCCGTCGGTTTGAACGGCGTCATTCTGCAAACCGAAGACGGCGGAAGACGCTGGCAACGCGACGCCAGCAACACGACCACGCCGCTGCGCGCCATCGCTTTCATCGGAGACGACGGCTGGGCGGTTGGACGCGACGGAGTGATTTTGCGCTACGCAGGCAAAAACTCCGGCGAGTTGCGAACCATTCTCAACCGGTGAGATCAAGCTCCCGTGCTATGATTTCGGCGAGGTTCAAACATGGAAATCAGCATTAAGTTATCGAGCACGCTGTACCAGGACATTTCGCATCTGGCTCAAGCAAAAAAGAAAAGCGTCGCTACAATCATTCAACATGCGGTTCGCAAAGCAGTCACGGAAAGCATGCATGGTTTGGAGCGACCTTTGGCGGACTGCTCAGATGATGAAGTTTTGGCGGTCGCAAATTTGAAAATGCCGGACGAGCAAGCCGTACGGCAAAGCGAGCTTTTGTATAAAAATCAGGCTGGCACGATCACGCCGCTTGAACGCAATGAACTCGAAGGACTGACTTTGGTTTACCAACTGGGCAATCTCAGGAAATCGCAAGGCATTGCTGAAGCCGTGTTACGTGGTTTGATAAAAACGCCTGATGACCTGCTATGAGCCATGTTTCCGACAAGCTGCGCCAAAGAATTGTCGAGCAAGCACAAAATCGTTGCGGATACTGTTTGGGCGAGCAACGTTATGTTTTTGCGCCGCTTGAAATTGACCACTTACGCCCAACAGCCAAAGGCGGGACTGATGACGAAGAAAATCTTTGGCTGGCCTGCCCGCTATGCAACGCCTACAAAGGCACGCAAACTCAAGGCATTGATTCTCTCTCTCAACGAAAAGTCCCGCTCTTTAACCCGCGAAGACAAAGTTGGAAAAGACATTTTAGACTGGCCAACGGAATCGAGATTGTCGGCAAGACGGCAATCGGGCGAGCTACTGTTATCGCTTTGCAAATGAACAATCGCCTAGCGATGACAGTTCGCCAAAACTGGTTCATTGCAGATTGGTATCCGCCGAAGAATTGATAAAAGATAGCGTTTAAACTGTCACTTTTTAGGAGAACTTGATGAAGCATTCCATGCACAATTGGATGAGACCGGAACCGATTGAAACGACGCTGGAACGATTGCATCGCTTCGGGTACGACAGCATAGAAATCAGCGGAGAGCCGGATCGTTACAACTGGGACGAAGTGCGCGGCTTGATGGACAAATACGAAATCGAATGTTGGGGCGGCGTGACGTTGATGTTCGAAGGCCGCGATTTGATCCATCCCGACAAATACGTTCGCGTCGGCACGATTGCCTACATCAAAGATTGCATTCGAATGGTGAAGGCTTTGCGCGGCCAGATGTTCTGCATCGTGCCTTCGGTTGTCGGCAAGGTGAAACCGCTGGCTTCCGCCGCCAAAGAATGGAAATGGGCTGTGGAAAGTTTGAAAGAAGTTTCCGCCTTCGCCGCCGACAACGGCATCAAAACGGGCATCGAGCCGCTCAATCGGTTTGAAACCTACTTCATCAAACGCCACGACCAGGCGCTGCGACTCGTCGAAGAAGTCGGCAACGACATGCGCGTCGTGCTGGACACTTTTCACATCAACATTGAAGAAGAAGATTGGCGACAGGCCATTCGTAACGTAGGCGACCGCTTGCTGGATTTTCACGTTGCCGACAACAACCGCAAGCCTTGCGGGCAAGGCCGTTACGATTGGACAGAAGTCGTAGGCATTTTGAAAGAGATCAATTATCAGGGGCCAATGACGGCGGAATTTGTGCTGCAAATGGATCGCACTCCGCTGGCCAACGCCGCAAAAGGCATCAGCGAAATTGAAGCTTCCGCAGCGGATCTGAAATTCATTCAGGAACACGGTTCCGGCCTGGTCAGCGCCGCCGAATACGACGCCTGCGTCGAAGCCAACATCAACCATTTGAAAGCAGCCGGAGCATGAACCGATTTACAGAAGCAGCCGCCGAAATCGCTCATCAAGGTTGGACGGTCATGAGCGATTTTCTGCCGCCGGAAACCATCGCCGCCTTGCGTGGCGAAGCGCAGCAGCTTTGGCTACAAGATGAATTTCGCAAAGCCGGAACCGGGCGTTTGGGCGGTTACGCCATTCGCCCGGATATTCGCAGCGACCACATTCACTGGTTGGACGATCAATCGCCGACCGAAGCGCAATCGCTGTATCGCGCGACCATCGAAGAGTTGCGGCAGGAAATGAATCGCCAATTGTTTCTCAGCCTTTCGACTTACGAAGCGCACTTCGCCGTTTATCCGGCGGGCGCGTTTTACCAAAAACACCTTGACCGGTTTAACAACTCCGACGAACGAACCATCTCCTGTTCGTTTTATTTGAATGAAAACTGGCGAGAAGAATACGGCGGGCAATTGCGGCTGTATTTGCCAAACAGCTATGTGGATGTCCTGCCAACCGCCGGAACCTGCGTGCTGTTCCGCAGCGACACCTTCTTTCACGAAGTGCTGCCTGCAACAGAAACCCGATTCAGTTTGACGGGATGGTTTCGACGCCGTTCGCTGAGACTGGTTTAGCCCCTCTTCAAACCAATTTGTTTTTCAGGGCTTTGGCGACGGCTTCGGATTTGGAATGCACCTGGAGTTTGTCGTACACACGGCGAACGTGGAAGGAAATCGTATTGACCGTCACGCCAAGTTCCAACGCCGCCGTTTTGTAATTGTAGCCTTCGACCAGCAGCTTCAACACGCGCAGTTCGTGCGGCGACAAATGGTAATCAGCCTGCGTCGGCGGATGAAAAGTGCGGAACAGATGAACGACGCGGCTGGCGACTTCCGGAGACATAGGCGCGCCGCCCGCCACCACTTCGCGCAAGGATTCCAGCAATCGCTGTGGCGGAGTTTTCTTTAGCAAATACCCCGAAGCTCCGGCGCACAAAGCGTCAAAGATGCGCGTGTCGTCGTCAAACACCGTCAGCACCAGCAGCAATAATTGCGGATGACGCTCTTTCAACAATCGAATGCCTTCGATGCCGGACATTCCGGGCAAGCCAATGTCTATCAAAATCACGTCCGGTTGAATGGCTTTCGACGAAGTGTTGGCGTCCATCAACTTGTCAATTTCCACCAGCGCCAATTCCATCGTCCCGTAAGCGCCAACACATTTACAGCCGTCTGCGCCATTGATGATCTGGCCGAGGCCGTCGCGGATGTCGGGACGGTCTTCGACAATGGCCACCCGTATAGCCGAGGACGCTTGTAGGTTGTTAACGTTCTGATTCTGCATGACAGTGAGCGTAAATCCGTCGCGCTCCAGACGCCATCTCTATCCAGCTATTTGGTCATGAACTGATTACTGATGACGTCGTTGCATATAGCGAATGGCGTCTGAATGCAGCGGCGTTGGTTTGAGTGAATCAGAACGCGTTCGTCTAGAATTGGATTTAAGTGATTATAAGCTTTCATATAAAAGCGTAATCTTAAAGTTTGCTCTTAGAATCAGTGCGTCAGTGTCTCTAGCAGAGATATTGAATCTGAGTCTGATGTAATCAAAGTGCTCCATTAGAGGGTTGGCAATTTCAAAGTTGTCTACCGAGACGCCATTGTTTGTGGCATCTCTCCTATTCAACATGAACTGGTTGCAAGTTTCATCCTTCACAAAACTCTCTGAGATTGATCAATGTGAA
>CADECP010000020.1:106625-138451 GCA_902825875.1 uncultured Acidobacteriota bacterium | reverse complement strand
ATTAAGCTTCACTCTTGCAAAGATGACCGTTCTCAACTCAATTATGTATTTTTGGATTTGCTTTCAGATGAGGGGTTAAAAAACGCTGTCGGTGGTTTTAAGCTTCGTCCATTACCCAAAAGCGGTGCCGAAAACGGTACTATACGTAAAAACTATCAAGCGGCTCTAAATTTTCTGAAAGTTGAATACGAGCAAAGTGGAATTGAGAGGATAAGGGCGATCTACAGCGCGTTGTTAAACCAAATGAGTGTTGTTCAAATTGATGTGTGGGACCCGACGAACGGGCCTAAAATTTTTGACAGCCTTAACTCCCGACAGGAGCCAATGACTATTGGTGACCTGATTCGCAACGAAGTCTTTTCCAAAGTTGCAAGCCAGCACCCAGATGTTATTGAGCGGTTGGATGCAGATTACTGGCAGCCGTTCTATAAGAAGTTCGATCAAAATGGGATCAACTTGTTTGATGGGTATTTCTTTCCATTTGGTCTTATAAAAAGCCCAAATCTTAAAAAGTCAGAGGTTTACAGCTCTCTTCGGAAAGATTGGGATGGAACTGATAACCCAGAGGAAATAATAAAGCAGCTTTCTGAGTACCAAGACGCTTTTATTGATCTTCAGTGTGGGACTAATCTTTGTAAACATTCAAAGCCGGTTGCAGCCGCATTCAAACGGCTTTACTCAACCAAATTGCCAAGCTCGACATTCCCATTTTTGATGCAATTATCGAAGGCAGTATCTTCATCTGAGGTTCCAGAAGAGGAAGCGATTTGTATTCTTGAACTGATAGAGGCTTTTCTAGTGAGACGAGCCACTTGCGGGCATGAGCCTACGGGGCTTCATTCTGTATTCAAACGATTGTGGTCAGATTGCGAGTCCGAGTACACGAAAGCACGTGTAGCCAAAGAAATCTCGAAACATCGTACAGTTGTATGGCCTAGCACTGAAGACTTTAAGAAGGCGATTGAAACTAGAAATCTATATGGAGTTAATATCACACCGTTTTTAATTCTTGAGTTTGATAAGAGCCTTAAAGGAGACCTGACCGCGACATCGCCTTGGATTGAACATGTCTTACCGACAAAGCCTGACCCGGCTTGGTTTAAGGTGTTCTCGGAAGAGCAACATATGGCACTAAAAGACCGTCTAGCCAATCTTTTGCCATTGAGTAGCGAGATGAATGTCTCATTAAGTAATAAGCCTTATGAAAAGAAACGAACTCGGTATGGTGAAGACTCTATGTTTAAGAGCACAAGAAAGTTTGCAGAGGAAATGGAGGAGTGGACACCGTTGGCTTTGGAGTCACGCGGGAAGGATTTGTCTGAATGGGCGGCAAAACGCTGGCCAGACGAAAAGGTGCTGTAGTCTATGAAAGAGAAAGAGTGAGGTTATGGTTAAAGCGTGCATCAGGTATTTCGAGCAGGAAGACGTGCTCCATTTGGCAATTACCGAAGAGCCGGAAACCCGCAGTCTGGAACTCAGCCCCGACATTACCGTCGAGTTGAACGACAAAGACGAAATGATCGGAGTTGAAATCCTGAACGCCAGCAAGTTTCTTCGAGATTCGGTGCTGGAATCCATTCAGGCAAAGACGCTTCGAGTGTTAGAAGCGGAGGCTGCTTAAACGACGGAGATTGGATGAGCTATCGGTTCAAATGGGAAGAAGATAAAGCTGCCGCGAATATTATCAACCATGATGGGATCAGTTTTGATGAAGCCAGCACGGTCTTCGATGATCCGTTAGCCAGAATCTTTGATGACAAAAAACATTCCATTGGTGAGAGGCGCGAAATCATCATTGGGCATTCAATGAACAATCGCTTGCTGCTGGTCTGCTTTACCGAGCGGCCAAACGAAATCATTCGGATCATCAGCGCGCGGTTGCCGACAAAGAAAGAACGCAAAGCTTATGAAGAAAACATCGGTCTCTAAACCCAGCAAAGTCGAATCGCCGGAAATGCTGCCGGAATATGATTTTGATTACAGCAAGGCGCGTCCCAACCGCTTTGCCGGAAAAATCAGCGAGGAGAGAGTTGTAGTTATTCTCGACCCTGAAGTTTCTCAGGTCTTCACAACGGCAGAATCCGTAAACACAGTTCTTCGCGCTTTGGTCGCAGCATTGCCCAATGAAGCAACGCGAAAAGCCAGGCGGCAGCAAGGTTGAAATCCTGAACGCCAGCAAGTTTCTTCGAGATGCTGTGCTGGAATCCGTTCAGGCAAAAACGCTTGGGATGTTGAAATAAGCATGGGTTTTTCTCGTGACGCAATTCAGCCAAGCCGGATGCGCGCGTCAATCATGGTCAGGCCTTCGCCGCGCGGGTGAACGATGACCGGGTTCAAATCAATTTCGGCGATGTGCGGAACGACTTCGGCCAGAGCGCCCAATCGCAGCAACAAATCTTCGACAGCGGCAATGTCAGCTTCCGGCGCTCCACGATAGCCTTTCAGCAAACGATGCGCGCGAGTGGAAAGAATCATTTCGCGTGCGTCGCGGTCAGTCAGCGGCAAGACTCTAAAAACCACATCGTCCAGCAATTCCACCAAAAAACCTCCTGAACCGAATGCGACCAGCGGCCCGAACACCGGATCGTGAGTTACGCCTGCCAGCACTTCGACGCCAGCTTTGGCCATTGGCATCAGGCTGACGGCTCCGAGCGCGATGTTGTGCGCGGCCAGTTGTTGGGTGAGTTGCTGGAATCCGGCTTCGGCGTCAGCGGGCGCTATGTTCAACAGCACGCCGCCTACGTCGGATTTATGCAGTACGGCGGGTTCGTGAATCTTCAACGCTACGGGCAAATTGAATTCGGCTGCGGCTGTGGCGGCTTCTTTGGCGGTGCGAACGATTTTGGCGCTGACGATATTGATGCCTGCCGCGCCGAGCAAGGCTGCAACATCCGATTGATTCAGCCAGCCGCCGTTGGGGTAGTTGGCGACGATTGATTTCGTCAGGTCGCGGTCAATTTTTATGTCGGCGATGCCGCCGGTTGGCGTCGAACGCCACTGGCCGTAATGCGCTGCGGCGGCCAACGCGACGGCGGCGCTTTCGGGGAAGTCGTACACCGGCACTGAGCGGTTGGCTTTGGCGCTTTTGGGTTCGCTGACCGGAACTTTGATCGTGGTCGAATACGGATCGAAAAACACTGCCGCAACGGTTTTCTGCAAATTTGGCCGAGCCGCCAGCACATCGCCCAACACTTGAGCGACTTCGCGGGTGGGCGTGGCCAGCGGCGGAATGAAAATTACCAGCAGCGAATCCAGATCAGGGTCATCGCAAAGAATTTCCAGACAAGCTCGGTAATGAGTCGGGCCGGCGCTGGCGATCATATCCACAGGATTTGTGACTGTGGCGGCTGCGGGCAGAACTTCGCGCAGTTTGGCTTGCGTGGTTTCGCTGAGCGGCGGAATTTCCAATCCGGCGGCGATGGCTGCATCCACAGCGATGATGCCCGGCCCTCCGCCATTGGTCAGCACGGCCATTCGTTTGCCTTTGGGAATTGGCTGTGAAGCCAGCAACCGCGCAACGGAAAAGAACTCCGCCAACGTATCCACGCGAATGATTCCGGTTTGGGCGAACAGCGCATCGGCTGCGCGGTCGGAACTGGCCAGCGCGGCGGTGTGGCTGGAAGCGGCGCGCGCTCCAACCGAAGTGCGACCGGATTTGACGGCGACAATCGGTTTGGCGCGCGAAACTCGCCGGGCGATGCGGGCAAAGCGGCGCGGATTTCCGAAGCTTTCCAGATAAAACAAAATCACGTCCGTCGCATCGTCCGATTCCCAGAATTGCAGCAAGTCGTTGCCTGAAACGTCCGCGCGATTGCCAATGCTGATGAACGACGAAACGCCCAAACCAAGTTCGCCCGCCTGAGCCATCAACGCCAATCCAAGCGCGCCCGATTGAGAACTCATCGCCACGTTTCCGGCAGGCGGTTCAACCGGCGCGAAGGTTCCCAGCAAACGAACCTTGCCCGACGTGTTGACCAAGCCCATGCAGTTCGGCCCGACCAAACGCATTCCCGAAGCTCGGCAAACGTCGAGCAGAGTTTTTTGCTCTTCGCGTCCTGCTGCGCCGGTTTCGGCAAAACCCGCCGACAGAACGCACAAGGCTCTGACGCCAGCGGCGGCGCATTGCTGGGCGGCTTCGATAACGTGAGCGGCGGGAACGGCTATGAAAACCAGTTCGGGAATTTCCGGCAGTTCGGCAACTGTGGCGTAAGCGTGAACTCCGGCAATCGAATTCGCCGATGGATTGACAGGATAGAGCGTTCCTGTGAATCCCCAGCGCAACAGATTGCGAAACAACGCTCCGCCGACCGAAGCCGGATCGCGGCTGGCTCCGATGACGGCGACGGTTTTCGGTTCAAAGACTGCGCTCAGGCTGGTGCGTTCGGCTTCGGCTTCCTGTGCGTCGCGGCGAGCTTCAGCGACTTCGCTGCGGCTGATCGGAAATTCCAGGTGCGTCACGCCGTAACTGATGTTCGCCGTCAGCGCGTAACCGGCTTTGCGAAAGACGGACAGCATCAACCGATTGTCCGCCAGCACATCCGCCGCAAAGCGCGTGATGCCGTGTTCGCGTGCAAATTCGGCCAACGCATCAAGCAAAATCGTGCCGATGCCTTTTCGCTGCATCGCGTCTTCCACCAGAAAGGAAACTTCGGCAGTGTCGGGCTGTTCGTCCAGCACAAAGTAGCGCCCAACGGCAACAATAGTTTCGTTTGCGTTTTCGCCATATGTAACGACCAGCGCAACGTGGCGGCGTCCGTCCACTGAAACCAGTTGATCCAATTGCGAATCGGGCAGCGAAGTCACCATTCGCAAAAAACGATAGCGAATGGTTTCAGGCGAACAGCGTTTGAATAACGCGATCAAACCTTCGCGGTCGGTTTGGCGCAGCGAGCGCATTTGCAGCAACGCGCCATCGCGCAAAATTACGTCGCGGGAAAAATTTGCTTGCTGGTGATTGAGTTCAACGGTCATAGCTTTTTCTTGTCAGGTTTAAGTCGCGTTTAGTTTGGATGACAAGGTTAGGCCAAGTGTGAAGTTGGGACAACTTGATGGTTGGATGAAAACATCTGCCGAACTCTTTCCAAATCTTCCGGCGTGTCCACGCCAATCGAACGGTGAGCCACTTTGACGACTTTGATTTTGTAACCGTGTTCCAGCGCGCGCAGTTGTTCCAACAGTTCGCTTTGTTCCAGCGGAGTCGTCGGGAGTTTGGCGTAGCTCAGCAAAAACTCCCGGCGGTAAACATACAGTCCGGTGTGTTTGGCGTATCGGTTGAGCAATTCCGGTTTTGCGGTTAAAGCCGCTTCGATGGAACCGTGCGCCTGCACCGCCGCGCGCGGGAAGGGAATCGGGCTGCGAGAAAAATACAGCGCAAAGCCTTCAGGATCGGTGACGACTTTGACTACGTTGGGATTCAAAAGATCGGCTGTGGATTCAACCGGTTCGCTGGTTGTGCTCATGACGATGGAACTGTCGGCCAGCATCGGAGCCAGCGCGGCTTCAATCGTCGCCGGTTCGATCAAGGGTTCGTCGCCTTGCACGTTGATGATGATTTCGGCGTCAAGTTTCGCCGCGACTTCGGCCAGCCGATCAGTGCCCGTTGGATGATCGGGCGAAGTCAGCATCACTTCTTGGTTGTGTGCGGCGACAGCGTCGGCGATTCGCTGGTCATCGGTGGCGATGATGATTCTGTTGATGGCGGCAATTTGCCGAGCGCGTTCGGCGACACGAACGACCATTGGCTTGCCGGCAATGTCCAGAATCGGTTTGCCCGGCAACCGCGTCGAAGCGTAGCGAGCGGGAATGATGGCGACGACTTTAGAGTTCATTGATTATCCGCCAAAACAATACAGCTTGCCGTTTTGATCGCCGATGACTACGCGCCCGCTGGCGATGGCTGGCGAAGCAGACATTGCGCCGCCCGCGTTGAATTCCCACAGCTTCGTTCCTTTCGCCAAATCCAAAACATAAAAGCGTCCGTCGTTTGAACCGACATAAACTTTACCGCTGGCAATCGCTGGCGAAGATTCGACGCGCGCGTTGGTTCTGAAAGTCCAAAGAGCTTTGCCAGTCGCGGCGTTCAGGCAATGAACCATTTTGTCGCGTCCGCCGATGACAACTTTGTTGTCAATCAGTGCCGCCGATGAATAGAACGGAAATTGCCGTTGCGGATGAGTGTAAAGCCAAGCTTGTTTTTTCAATCGCAGATTCAAGCTGACGACTTCGTTGTTGAAGTTGCCGAAGAAAAATGCCGTTCCGTTTGTGACCGCCGACGAAGCCGTATTGCCTCCGGCGGGAACGCGAACGACTTCTTTGCCGTCTGTGATGCGAATGCCGTGAAAGATTTCGTCACAGCCCGCAAAGTACGCGACGCCATCCACAATCGAAGGCGTGCCGTGAACGTAATTGTCAGTCTTGAATCGCCAGACAGTTTTGCCGTCGCGCATCTGGAAGCAATACAGAAATCCGTCGTAACCGCCGATCAAGACTTTGTCGCCCACAATCACTGGCGAGCATTTGATTTCCGAACCGGTCGGATAGCTCCAAACACCATTGCCAGTCGCGGCGTTGACGGCGTGAAAAACTCCGGCTTGATCGCCGACGAAAACCATTCCGCCGCCGACTGCTGGCGAAGATTCCAGAATCATGTCTTTGGTTTTGTACTTCCACTTCAGCTTGCCGCTCCACAAATCCACGGCCAGCAAATCGCCCGAAGCAGAACCGACATACACCGTGCCGTCGGCAATCGCCGCCGACGATTCAATCGAAGCGTCCACACCTTTGCCAGCTTCAAACGTCCACAACAGTTTCAGATTGTCCGGCATGGTCGTCGCCGCGACGCCGGTCAGGTTGTGATTGGCGCGAAACTGCGGCCAGGAATCGGCGGTTTGCGTGGTTGCAGCACCGCGCGCGTCAGCAAGCGGTTTTGTTGCTGGTTCAGTACCGCGCGCGGTAGCAAGCGGTTTGGAAATCAAAAGGCAAAAGGCAAATATCAAAAGGCAAAAATAAAAAGATAAGTTCCGACCTTTTGACTTTTGACTTTTGCCTTTTGATTTTTGATTTTCTGTTTTAGTCATAAGCATTTTCATAAACCTCTATCGCTCCTTCTTTGCTCCAATCGCGCGGATTGAAGCTGCCTGTCCATTGTTTGGCGGCTTCTTCGGCCAAACGCGGCAAGTCAGTTTTAGAAACTCCGATTGAACTTAAACTGTTTGGCAATCCGCCAGCGGCGCGTAATTGTTCCAAACGTCGCGCCAGATTTTCAACCGCGTTTGCTTCGTTGGCGGCTTCGCTGGCCAGTCCGGCAATCGCTGCCAGTTCTTTGTATCGTGCGCCGCTGGCTTCTTTATTCCAACGAACGACGTGCGGCAACATCAACCCGATGGCTACGCCATGCGTCGTGCCGAAGTTTTTGGTCAGCGGATTCGCGCAAGCGTGCGTGGCTCCGAGCATGGAATTTTCAATCGCTGTTCCGGCGTAAAACGAGCCGAGCAACATCGCCCCGCGAGCTTCAAGATTGTTTGGATCAGCCAAAACTTGTTCGTAATTCGCTGCCAGCAATCGCCAGGCCTCGCGCGCGAACAGGTCGGAAACCGGATTTCGTTTTTTGGTGACGAAGGATTCGACGGCGTGCGAAATCGCGTCATACCCGCTGATGGCTGTCAGTTCTGTCGGCATCGTGACGGTCAATCGCGGGTCGAGCAGAGCGACTTTGAACGCGGCTTGTTTGTCTCCGCAGGCCATTTTGACGTGAGTTTCAGCGTCGGAAATCAGCGCATAACTTTGGCCGTCGCTGCCGGTTCCGGCGGTTGTCGGCACGCAGAGCATCGGCAACATCGGTTTGGCATCGGGTTTCGACGATAACTTATCGTGTCCCCAGTAATCTTGCATCGAACCGCCACCGGCCAGCACGAAGCCTATGCCTTTGGCGCAATCCATCGAACTGCCGCCTCCGAGTGCGATGATCGAATCCGGCTGGGGCGGTTCGGCAAATACTCGCCCGGCTTCGACCATTTGCGTGTCGGGGTTTTCGCCGAAGTCGCCGAAATGGAAAACAGCAACGCCAGCGTCGTTGAGCAGTTTTGTGGCTTCGGCAACATAGCCGCAAGCGACCATTCCGGCGTCAGCGACCAGCAACGAACGTTTGAATTGAAGCTCGCGCGCGATCTGGCCAAGTCGTTCAAACACTCCCAAGCCAAAGATCACGCGCGTGCGCAGGTGAAAATCGAAAGACTCCATGTTGATGTTTTACTTTTCCGCGCCCACTCAAGCGAAATCAATTTCGACGAAGTTCAGATTGATTGCAGCTTTTTGGCAGGCCAGCCGCAAGCAGGCATGGTAAGCCGCCAGTTTTTCGTCAACCGTCACCGGTAACGTGAAAAATATGATTTGAGTAATGCCGTGTTGTTTGATCTGCTCGACCACTTTGAAGCTGTGAGTTTCGACTTCTTCGGCGACCAGCAAATGGTCATAATAAGGAATCGCGTCAGTCGGTTTCAGCAAGCCATATTCGCCCGACAAAATGAAAAAACCTGTTCCGGCGCTTTCCGCTGCCGAATAAATTCGCCGGATTCGGTCGCTGCGGTATCGGTTGATAGCGGGCAGCGGATGTTCGTAAGTTTCTTTTTCCGCCGAGCAGTAGGTTAAAAATGCAGTCATGGTAATCACTTCACTTTGCGGACGGCGAATTTCAAACCCGACCACGTAGCGTCAACCGCGCAGACTTTGTAATCCACCAAGCCGTTGGCCAGGCCGGTTTCGCGCACGATGTTTTGCGTCAAATCCGTTTTCATCCCCCCCTCTTTTCTGGATGCCTGTTTCGGCCAGATCAGCCAGATGCCGCCGTCGCCGGTCAGTTCGCGCATTTCGTTGACGCGGTCTTCCAGTTCGGCACGCATTCGCAGAAACCAGAGAATCAACTCTTCTTTGCCAGAAGCTTTCTTTTTGAACTTCACGCCTTCGGGCAATTCGCTAAGCGTGGTTTCAAAATCTTTCGGCGCGTTGACCAGTGCAACAACCATGTTCGCTTTGATGCCGAGCTTTTTCGGCAGAGGCGTGCCGGAATATCCAGCCAGATTGGATTCCGGTTTTACGGGATTTGCCACAGGCTTGGCGATGGCGGTTTTCAGCGCGCTGCGAATCTTGCTCCAGGTCGTATAAGTCGCGTCGGGCAACACCTTCTTCAGTCGTTCGACCTTTTCCGGCTCGCCTTCGACAAACACCAACGGCACTCCGCGTGTGGCTTTGGCGCTGCGCAAACCGGTTCCGATTTCTTTGCCGTGCGAAAACATACGCGACAAATCAATCACGAACGCAGCGGGCGGCTTGTCCTTCAACGCTTTGTAGCCTTCGCCGTCGAGCGCGCTGTATTCGACTTCGTACCCGGCGGCTTCGAGCTTAGCAATTCGCTCCGCCGCTTCTTCGGTTTTCCAGTGGATCAGACGTACCCGCGCCATAGAACAATTCCTTTGGTGATAACAGAAGCGGGATAACACTCCGGTGAAGAATGCTATCCCGCCAATCGTGGTCAGTCTGCTTTGCTTATTGGCCAGCCTTTTCAGTAGCTTTTGCTGCCGCCGGAGCGCCGCTGCCGACCGCCAACGAGAAAAGCTGGTTGCGGTTCATGATAATCAGCGCGCCATTGGCTGGAACCGGGCTGGAATAGACCGAACTGCCCATGTTCATTTCGGCAATCAGTTTTTTCTCTTTGCCGTGAGCCAGAACAACCACGTCACCATCTTCATCACCCAGATAAACTTTGCCGTCCACGACCAGCGGCGATCCCCAAAGAGCGGCGAACATATCGTGTTGCCACAATTCCTGACCGGTTTTGGCGTCAATGCAATGCAGGAATCCGCTGAAGTCTGGGTAATACAGCAATCCGTCAGCCAGCGCCGGAGTTGAAATCGAACGACGAATCTTGTCGAAGTGCCAGACCTGACCGGTCTTAGTGATGTCGCCGCGTTTGGTTCCGTCAATGCAGTAAGCGTGGCCGACGCCTTCGCCGTGTTCAGGGTCTTGTCCGTTGGCGATGTAAACCTTGTTGTCGTAAATGATCGCCGTGGCGATGATTTCGTTGCGAGTCTTCGGCCAGACGCTTTCTTTCGGGTTGGTGTCGAATGACCAGAGCAGTTTGCCGGTCAATGCTTCGTAACCGCGAACCCAACCATCGCCTTCGCCAACCACGACTTGCAGCACGTCGCCGATTTTGCCCACCGCAGGCGAAGACCATTGGCCGTGCAAAATCTTGTCGTTGACGTTGTTCACTTCCCAAACCAGCTTGCCGTCTTTTTTGTTGATGGCAATCATCGAAGGCGCTTTGGGAGAAGGAACGTTGACGTGGCTTTCGTCCTGACCGTTTGAGGTGCTGACGAAAATCAGGTCGCCGTAAATCACCGGCGAAGAATTGGCCAGGTTGTGCGGATGCGCGCCGACTTCTTCAATCATGTCGAAACGCCAAACGATGTCGCCGTCTTTTTTGCCGGTGAACTTTTCGTCTTTGACTGGGCCGTCGTTTTCGTCATCGGTGAAGCCTTTGGTGTCGGCGCAAATCAGTTCGGCGCGGTTCGACACGTAATAAAGCCTGTCACCTTCAACCGCCGGAGAAGACGCCACGCCTTGAAACGGCCAGTCGTTGACTCGTCCGGCTGTCAGTTTTTCGTGAGTGATCTGCCAGATGAACTCGCCTGTTTTTTCATCAAAAGCCATGACCACGCCTCGATCATTGGGCTGTTTCGGATCGCGCACGGCTTCGTTGTTCGTGCCGACGAAAACCATTCCGCCCGCGACGGTTGGGTTGCCGTAACTTTGCGAACCGATGGTCGCCATCCATTTGACGTTGGTCTTTTTCGTTACGTCCCAAGTCGTCGGCAAACCTTTCATGTTTGAAACCATGTTGCGGTCAGGCGTTCCGCCCCACATCGGCCAATCGCCGTTGGCGGTGTCAGACGCCGAAACAGAGAGCATTTGCCAGCCAAAGGTGGCAACGACAGCCAGCGCGATTGCGCCAGCGATAAACAGTGATTTCGATTTTCCGTATTTCATTTCTTACTCCCTCAATTTTAGAGCGATGCTTTTTGAAAAGCGTCTATTTGTTTGGCGTGACTTTGATGTTATCAAAAAAGACTTCATTGGCGCTGTCGCAGAAAATGCCTGCGCTGCCCAGTCGGTTTCCAATCGGGTCTGTCCATTCGATCAGCCACTCGGCAGGTTCGGTTTCGCCTGCCGGCCAGACTTTGCCGCGCGCGCGAGTTTTGCCGCCGGGCAGGTTCTGCACTTCCAATTTAGTTGTGTACCAGGTGTTGGCTTTCCAGGCGAACGGTTTGCTGAAACTGCGCTTCGGTTCGATCTGCCAGGAACGCAGTTCGACTTTCTGAATGTTGCCAAACAGCACCAGTTCGTAACGCTGAGCGACGACTCCGGCATCTCCCATTTGGCGACGACGTTCGACGGCTCGAATGTCAGCCTGCACTGTGAAATTCGCCGTTTCCACAACGCCGAATGGCGAGCGCGTGCGTTTGAAAATGCCATTGTCCGGTTTTTTGACCAGCACTTTGTTGCCGTCCATTTCCCGCACAGTGTATTTGATCGGCGTTCCGCCAGCATTTAGCCAATAACTCGGAGCTTGATCCACAGCGACTTTGCTGAAATCTTCTGTGTAAGGCAGCGCGGGAATGACTCGAACGCGCGCCAGGCCCGTGACGCCTGCGACAGTTGCTTTCAGCGTTCCGCCTTGCAGCGCGCTGTCGGCAGCGGACGTGAATTGATTGTTGGCTAGATTGCCTTTCAAACCTTCCATCGCCCATGTCGCGCCGGTTTCGGATTTGATGAACCGGCCTTTGTCATCGAACAGATTGACCTTGAATGTTTTGGCCATGCCGGGCTGCATCACCAGATCAACCGGGACTACTTGCACGTGCGCGACTTTGGCGTCTGCCGGAGCCGCGTCAGCTTTTTCGATAACCGGCGGCAGCGGCGCGGTTTTCTTTTTGCCGATGGCGTAAACGTGTTTGGTCGAAACAAAGTAAATGCGTCCGCGCGAAACCGCTGCGCCACCGATGATCTGTTCGTTGGCGGCAATGGCTTCGTCGCCTGCTTCTGTTTTCAGGGTTTCTTTGGTGATCGGTTCCAGTTCGTCTTTATCCAGCACCTGACAGCCTGTCGGCGTCGGTTTCAGAATGTAAAACGTGCCGTTTTCCGTGCCGACATAAATTTTGCCGTCGGCCAGAATCGGCGAAGCCTTTTGAATCGTGCCCAGATTCTGTTCCCAGACTTTTTTGCCGTCGGCGCGGTTGAAGGCGAACAGGTTCGCTCCGGCGTCCACGAAGTAAATCAGGTTGCCATCAATGATCGGCGAAGCCGGGCCAAGCTGATAGTTGTAAATCGCGTATTTGATTTTGTCGGCGTTGGAGGTTTTGCTGATTGAACCTTTGGCGCGCAGATCAATCGCGGCCAGATGCCCCATTTCATTGGAGTCAATGTTTTCTTCCTGATGGCTGACATAAGCCATGCCGTCTTTAATAACGACGCCTGGATTAACGCCGCGTTTTGACATCGGATAATTCCAAACTGGTTCGCCTGTGGCGACTTTGACGGCGCTGACCGAACCGTCGCCTCCGCCCGCAACCAGCAAACGAGTTCCATCAACTGTGGTGACGACCGGCGTTGAATAAGTCGTGTCATAAGGTCGTCCGCCCGGCGTGCTGACCCAGACGGTTTCGCCGCTGATTTTGTCGAAGGCGTAATAACGATGACGACGCGACGCGATGTCGGCAAAACCATCCGTAACCGTGCTGACGATGACCAGATTGCCTTCGACAATTGGCGAAACTGTCCGTCCGCCGTGCGTAGTCCACGCGCCGAATTCATCTGTCAGCGAACGTTGCCACAAAACCTTTCCGGTAAACGACAACGCAACCAGTTCATTACAGACGCCAAAAGCGTAAACGTTGCCCGTCACAGGATCGCCCACAGGCGAAGACCAAGCGGCGCGGCGCGGCGGTACGTCGCTGGAATAAACGTTGAACTTGTATTCCCAAACTAGCTTGCCGGTTTCGGCGTTCAGCGCAATCACACGCTCCTGAAAAGTTTCGCCTTCGCCCGACGTGTTGAAGATAAACACGCGGCCATTCATGACAATCGGAGCCGAGCGTCCGCCATACGGCGCTTTCCACAGCAGATTGTCGCCGTCTTTAGACCATTTTTCCGGCAAGCCTTTTTCCAGCGAAATGCCGTCGCGCGAAGGTCCGCGCCAATCCGCCCAATCGCTGCCGGATTTGGCTCGCGCGGGCGATTGCGCCGAACTGTCGCTGTCAAAGACGGAGAAGGAAAACGCGGAAATTACTGCGGCAAACAAAACGAAACGAAGCAATGTTGATTTCATAGAGTACGATCCTGTGAACGCGTAAAGGTGAAAGTGGTTCCGTTCATCAAAGACTGGTTTGATCTTTCTTTGGTTGCGATGATTTTCTTGACGTTGTTGAAGTCAGACTATAATTTGCCGACTGACCACAGTTCAAGACGACTTTCCCGAAACCTGACCACGAAGAGTTGCGTTTTTGCTGCTGCCAGGATTGGCTCGGTTATTGCCGGTCGGCTTGGAAATCAAAACAGCAAATTGGAACATCGCATATCAGGTTCTTCGGACTGCTGAGAATTCCGCGATCATAGGAACCGGGCTTCTCTACAATTTGCAGTCGCTGTTGTACGCTTTCGCCGGAGTCAAAATCATGTTCATAAAACAAATCGCATTTCTGGCTTTGTTGCTGACGCCGCTGTGTGCCTTGGCGCAAACCGGCAATCAAACTCTTAATGACGAATTGATTGCCGCCGCTCGCAAAAGCAACGTCGAAGCCGTCAAAACGTTGTTGGCCAAAGGCGCTGACGTCAACGCCAAGACCGAATACGGAGCCACACCGCTGTTTTTTGCCTGCGACCGTGGCAACGTCGAAATCGTCAAGCTGTTGCTGGCTGCTGGCGCAGATATTGATGCCCGCGACACTTTCTACAAATCCACGCCGATCAATTGGGCAGTGCAGCGCGATCAAGCCGAAGTCGTCAAACTGCTAGTGGAAAAGAAGCCCACCAGCAAGGAATCCACCACGGCGATGGCCGTTACGATGGGGCAAACAAAAACCGTCGAAACCCTGCTGGCAATGGGCGATTTCAAACCCGAATCGCTGAGCATGTGGCTGACAATGGCCGAGAAAAATAAAAGCACGGAAATTGTCGAAGCTCTGAAAAAAGCCGGAGCCAAGCCCAAGCCAAAATCCGACTATAAGCTCGCGCCGGAACAGTTGCCGCGTTATGAAGGCGCTTTCAAAAACGAACAAGTCGAACTGACCGTCAAAGTAAAAGACGGAAAACTGATCGGTTCTGCCAACGGTTTTGACCTGTTGTTGACGCCGGTTTCCGAACACACCTTTGAACCCGAAGGCCAGCCGATGACCGTCACGTTCCAATTTGAAGGCGACAAAGTCACCGGCATTTCATTGAAAGGCCCCGGCGGCACAACAATCTTGAAAAAAGTGGAGGCAAAATGAATCGAGCTTTGTTGAGTGGTATCTGTATTTGGATGCTGGCGCTGACCGGGTTGAGTTACGCCCAAAACTGGCCCGCGTTTCGTGGTGAAAAAGCTGCTGGAGTTGCCGATGGCAAATCCACGCCGGTCAGTTGGGACGTTGAGAAAAGCACCAACATTGCCTGGAAAGTCGAAATTCCCGGCCTTGCCCACGCCAGTCCGATTGTCTGGGGCGGCAAGGTTTTCGTCATCACCGCCGTCAGCAGCGATCCAAAATCCGTCTTTCGCTCAGGCTATTACGGTGACGTAGATTCCGCCGCCGATCTTTCCAAACACACCTTCAAGGTTTACTGCCTGGACAAAAAGACCGGCAAAATCGAATGGGAAAAAGTCTCTTACGAAGGCATTCCGAAGACCAAACGCCACATCAAATCCAGCTTCGCCAGTTCGACGCCCGTCACCGACGGCAAATATGTCGTTGCCTTTTTCGGCTCCGAAGGGCTGTATTGTTACGACCTGAAAGGAAAGCTGAAATGGAAACAGGATTTGGGTGTGCTGGATTCCGGCTGGTTTTTCGATCCTGACTATCAATGGGGCACGGCCAGTTCGCCGATCATTTACAAAGACCTGGTCATTATTCAGTGCGACATTCAGAAAGGTTCGTTCATCGCGGCTTACAGTTTGAAAGACGGCAAACAGGTCTGGAAAACCGAGCGCGCGGAAATTCCTTCGTGGGGATCGCCGACCATCGTCGAAAGCAAACAGCGCGTTGAGTTGGTCACCAACGCCACCAAAGCCGCGCGCGGTTACGATCCGCTGACCGGCAAAGAATTGTGGAAATTGACCGGCAATCCCGAAGTGACTTCAACGACGCCGATTGCCGCCCACGATCTGATTTTCATCTGCAATAGTTACCGGCCCAATCAACCAATTTACGCCATTAAGCAGGGCGCGGCCAACGGTGACATCTCGCTGAAACAAGGCGAAACCACCAACGAATTCGTCGCCTGGAGCATTCAACGCGGTGGTAGTTATCAACCGACGCCGCTGGCTTACGGCGATCATTTGTACGTCTGCAACAACGACGGCATTTTGCGTGTGTACAACGCCAAGTCCGGCGAGCGGGTCTATCAGCAACGCATCAGCACCAAAGCCGGTTCGTACAGCGCTTCACCTGTCGCCGCCGACGGCAAGGTGTATTTCAGCAGTGAAGACGGGGAAGTTTTTGTCGTCAAAGCCGGGGCAATATTTGAACTGCTCTCGTCCAACCCTGTCGGCGAAGTGATGATGGCTACGCCCGCAATTTCCGACGGAATGATTTTCATTCGCGGCCAAAAACATTTGATCGCTGTGGCGGACATAACCGGGCAAAATCAAAAAGCGTCGAAGTAGGAGAACCAATGCGATTATTCGTAGCCATAAGTTTGTTGTGCCTGATTTCAATGACGGTTCTGGCGCAGGAAAGACAAACCGAACACACACTCAAACTCGGCGCAGGACAGAAATCGCCTTCCGCAGCTTTGGCCGATATGACCTGGATGATTGGCAGTTGGTCAGGCAATGCGCTTGGCGGCGTAGTCGAAGAGGTTTGGGCGGCTCCTGCTGGCGGCGCGATGCTGGGAATGTTTCGGTTGATTCAAAAAGGCAAGCCGGTTTTTTACGAGTTGATGACGTTGGTTGAAGAAAACGGAAGCATTCTGTTTCGGCTTAAGCACTTCAATCCGAATATGACCGGCTGGGAAGAGAAGGACAAAACCGTTGAGTTCAAATTCATCGGAAAAAAAGACGGCCTGATTCATTTTGAAGGAATGTCTTTTAAGCCCGAAGGGAAAGACGCTTTCACCGTTTACCTGGCTATTGAACACAAAGACGGCAACGTCAAAGAAGAAGCGTTTCGTTATACGCGAACTGGCAAATGATGCCGATTATTCGTCGCGCCAATTCGGAAGAAGCAGCAACGCTGACTGAAATCGCCTTTGCCGCCAAACGACATTGGGGCTATCCCGAAGGCTGGCTGGAAGCGTGGCGCGACGGCCTGACGATCACGCCGGACTTTATCGAACTCCACGAAGTTTTCGCCGCAACCAAATCTGACAAACTGATTGGCTTTTACGTGCTGGTGACTGACGACGGCAAAACCGAACTTGAGCATTTGTGGGTTTTGCCGGAACAGATTGGCAAAGGCATTGGCCGCCAATTGCTGGCTCACGCAACCGAACGCGCTGCGTCAATCGGCGCGCAACGAATTGAAATCGTATCCGATCCCAACGCCGAAGGCTTTTACCGAAAAGCCGGAGCGACGCAGATCGGCGAAGTAATTTCCACAATCGAAGCACAGCAACGACGACTGCCTCGGTTGTCACTTGATACTTTTGGAACTGGAGAAACACCCAAATGAAAAAACTGACTTTTGTATTGCTGGCAGCAGCGTTGATGGCTCTGACAGCCGTTAAGACGACGAACCTTTCGGCGGCTGAAGCTGCTGGCGGAACGAACTGGGCGCAATGGCGCGGCCCGAATTCGCAAGGCATTTCAACCGAGAAAAATCTGCCAACCGAATGGAGCGACACCAAGAACGTATTGTGGAAAGCGGCTCTGCCGGGCAAAGGATTTTCTCAGCCGATCATTTGGGGGAATCGGATTTTTCTGACGACTGACGTTGACGGCGCTGCCGCTCCTGAATCGCACAAACCGCCGAAGCACATGATCGGCGAAAAAGAGTTCACGCATCCCGAATGGGACGGCGTCAATCGGTTGCATACTTTCAAAACCATCAGCCTTGACCGCGACAGCGGCAAAATTTTGTGGGAAGTCGTTTCGTACGAAGGCACAGTTCACGATTACCGCCACAAACGCGGCAATTACGCTGCGCCGACGCCCGTAACTGACGGCAAATACGTCTGGAGTTACTTCGGCTCCGAAGGGCTGTACTGTTACGACTTCAAAGGCAAACTGATCTGGAAAAAATCGCTCGGCCCGATTCTGACTTTGGGAATGGGCGTGGCGTCTTCGCCCGTGCTGCACAAAAACCTGTTGATACTGCAATGCGATGAAAATCTGGGCAAAAACTCCTTTATCGCCGCCTTCGACAAAAAGACCGGCAAAGAAGTTTGGAAAGTCGCGCGCCCGGTTCAAACCAGTTGGACTACGCCAGTGATTGTCAAAACCGCGACTAGAACAGAGCTTGTCACCAGCGGCAACGAATTCCTGATTTCGTATGACCCGATGACTGGCAAAGAATTTTGGCGAGCTGGCGGATTGAAAAATAACGCGATTGCTACTCCTGTTGTCGGTCACGGGTTGGTCATTCACTCTTCCGGCTACCCCGGCAAAGCCATTACCGCTGTTCGTCTGGGTGGTTCTGGCAACCTGGATAACACCGACAGCATTGCTTGGAAGTACAACAAAGGTACAGCGTATGTGCCTTCGCCGATTTTGTATGGCGATTACGTGTACCTGATGAACGACCAGGGAGCTTTGACCTGTCTGGAAGCTAAAACCGGCAAAGTGGTTTACGAAGGCGGGCGCGTTCCCGTCAACGCCAAGTTTTACGGAGGCTCGCCGGTCGCATTTGACGACAAGATTTTGCTGACCAACGACGATGGCGAAACTTTTGTCATCAAAGCCGGGCCGAAACACGAAGTGCTGAGTACGAATTCCATTGGCGAACCTTCGCGGACTTCGATTGCCATCGCCGACGGCAAACTGTTCATTCGCGGCGACAAGCATCTGTTCTGCATCGGCAAGAAAGGCTAAAAGTTATGACCTGGGACGAAGTAGTCAATAGCCCGTTTTTGCGTAATTTGCCTTTCAAGATTGAGTTGAATGGCTTCGGGCAAATTGTGATGAGTCCCAGGTCAAACAAGCAAAGCGCGATTCGTTCTGAAGTTGGATTCAAAATCCATCGTAGCAAAAAGCGTGGCCAGATCATTTTTGGCTGCTCGACTGAAACCTCTGACGGGGTGAAAGTGGCTGATGTCGCTTGGGCGTCTGATGAATTTATGGCTGAATTTGGAGAAGTCACGCCTTATCCCAAAGCTCCTGAAATTTGTGTTGAAGTGGTTTCGCCACGCAACACAAAGGCAGAAATTAAACATAAGGTTGAGCTTTACCTTGCCAAAGGCGCGTTGGAAGTCTGGGTCGTCAACAGCGATAAAGAAATCTCGTACTTCACGCATGCCGGACAAATCGAAAAATCGAAGATCGTTCCTAAAATCAAACTGTAACGAGCACACTGCTTTCTGACCGTGAGCATAAATCCTGCGCTAATCAACGACAGGAGTAACTAAATCAATGAATCGAAAACTAACTCTGCGGCTTTCAGGTTTAACACTGGCAGCCTTAACTCTGGGCTTGATTGCCTTCGTGGCGTTCAAGCCTTCAACTTCTGACGCTGCGCCGAATTCAAACTGGTCGGCTTGGCGAGGTTCGGAAGGCACGGGCGTTTCCGCCGAAACAAATTTGCCGACTGAATGGAGCGCCGACAAAAACATCAAATGGAAATCGGCTTTGCCCGGACGCGGGCATTCTTCGCCGATTGTTTGGGGCAACCAAATCTTTCTGACCACGGACATCGAAGGTGACATCGTTCCGGGCGCGAAAGCCGTCAAGCACATGATTGAAGGCCAGGAATTCATCCACCCGGATTCAATCGCTGCCGACCGCAACCACACTTTCAAAGTCCTGAGCGTGGATCGCACAACGGGGAAAATTCTGTGGGAGCAAACCGCTTACACCGGAACCGTTTATGACGGTCGCCATCGCAAAGGCAGTTACGCTGCGCCGACGATGGTGACAGATGGCCAGAATGTTTACGCCTGGTTCGGCGGCGAAGGTGACGGGCTGTATTGTTACGATTTCAAAGGCAAGCTGATCTGGAAAACTCCGATTGCCAAAATCGCCAGCGTCGGCATGGGGCCAAGCACTTCGCCTGTCATGGCGGATGGCGTCATCGTGCTGCAATGCGATGAAGACGAAGGCAAAAAATCCTTCATCGCTGGCGTGGACAAAAAGACCGGTAAGGAAATTTGGCGCACGCCGCGTCCGGTTCAAGCTGGCTGGTCAACTCCGCTGGCCGTCAAAACCGCCAAAGGAAACGAAGTCGTCGCCAGCGGATTTGAATGGATCATTTCCTACGAACCGAGAACCGGCAAAGAATTGTGGCGGATGAAAAGCTTTCAGAGCAACGCGCTGCCTACGCCGCTGACTGGATTCGGGATGGTTTACGCTTATTCGGGCTATCCAACCAAAAAGACTTTGGCCATCAAATTGGGCGGTTCTGGCGAGCTGGCCGAAACAAGCCTGGCCTGGAGCTACGACAAAGGCACGGCTTACATTCCGTCTTCCATCCTGTACGGCGACAACATTTACTTGATGACCGACCGAGGCATTCTGACCTGTCTGGACGCCAAAACAGGCAAGCTGATTTACGAAGGCGGACGCACCCCTGTGCCTGCGACGTTCACGGCTTCGCCTGTGGCGTTTGATGGCAAGGTTCTGTTGACCAGTGAAGACGGCGACACTTATGTCATCAAAGCCGGATCGAAGTTTGAAATTCTGGCGACGAATTCAGTCGGCGAACCGGTTTACGCTTCGCCAGCGATTTCCGATGGAATGATCTTCATTCGCGGAGAAAAGAATCTGTACTGCATCAGCAACAAAAAGTAGGAGGCAAAGATGAGGACCAAAAACTTGCTCATCAGTTTTGCGCTGCTGCTGGGTTTGCTGAGCATCGCGGTTGCGTTCCAGAAACCGAACTTCGGCGGCAAATGGGAACTGGACAAAATCAAAAGCTTCAGCAACCCGCCGGGGCTGGAACAATCGGCGACGATTACTCAAACTGGCGACCAGGTGACTTTTGACACCAAAGTCAAAACCGGCGCTGGTGGCGAACAGAAGATCACTGAAAGCTACACGCTGGATGGCAAAGAAGTTGATTTCAAACCCGCTGCTCCTCCCAATGCCACGGGCAAACGAACGGCTTCGTGGTTGCCGAACGGACGTGGGCTGTTAATCAAAGACGAAACAGCAGTGGACGGCAAAGTCGTTTCCACAGTCACCCGCAAATGGACGCTTGCCGCTGACGGCAAAACGCTCACTGTGGATTATTACGTTGACCGCGCGAATGGAAGTTTTGAATCTAAGCGCGTGTTTAACAAAGTCGAATAGCGCATTGTCTGGCGACTCTACCGAAAGAATGAAAAACGTCGCCGCAGATCAATGCAGAGTCACGCAGATCAGCGCTTATCGGCGTTGATCTGCGGCGTTGTCTCTTTTGAAAGACCCACCTTATGAAAACAAAAAACATCACCCGAATTTCAGTCGTGTTCTTGCTATTGATTGGCAGCGCGCCTGCCTTCGCTCAAACCAACTGGCCTCAATTCCGAGGCCCGAACGGCAGCGGTATTTCCAACGAAAAGAATCTGCCTGTTGAATGGAGCGCCGAAAAAAACATTCAATGGAAAACACCGTTGCCGGGGCGAGGACATTCCTCGCCAGTGGTCTGGGGAAACAAGGTCTTTCTGACGACGGACATCGAAGGCGAGATCATCCCCGGCGCGAAAGCCGTCGAACACGTTCGCAGCGGCAAAGTTTGGGTGCATCCCGATGCCGTTTCCGGGAACAGAAAGCACACCTTGAAGGTGCTTTGTCTGGATAAAAACACTGGCAAGATTCTGTGGGAGCAGGTTGCTTACGAAGGCGCTGTGGTGGACGACCGCCACCGAAAAAACACTTATGCTTCGGGCACTCCGGTGACTGACGGCAAGTTTGTTTACGCCTTTTTTGAAGCTGAAGGTTTGTACTGTTACGACCTCAACGGCAAGCTGATCTGGAAAACTTCGGTTGGCAAAATCAGCAAAGTGGGAATGGGGCCGGGGACTTCGCCCGTGTTGTACAAAGACCTGATTATCCTGCAATGCGATCTGGAAGACGGCGGTAAGGATTTGTCATTCATCTCCGCCGTGGATAAACGCACGGGCAAGGAAGTCTGGCGGATCAAACGCGACCATCGAAAGACTCACGCGACTCCGTTGATCGTTCGAGCAGGGAATCGTGACGAATTAATTACCAATGGTTGGGAAACCGTCGTCGCTTACGACCCGGCGACTGGCAAAGAGTTGTGGAGTTGCGAAGGCGTCAAAGGTTGGGGCATTCCCAGTCCTGTGGCCAACAGCGAAATGGTCTTTATGGCGGCGGGGTATCCAAACAAACGCGCGATGGGCATCAAGTACGGCGGTTCGGGTAACTTAACCGGCACTCAAAATCTGGTCTGGAGTTACGACAAAGGTACTGCTTATGTAGCTTCGCCGATACTTTACGGAGAGTATCTGTACCTCATCAGCGACAAAGGCATTCTGACCTGCATCGAAGCCAAAACCGGCAAGATCACTTACGAAGGCGGCAGAGTTCCGATTCCGACCAGCTTCAGCGCCTCGCCGGTGGCGTTTGACGGCAAGTTGTTTTTGACCAGCGAAGACGGCGACACCTTCGTCATCAAAGCCGGGCCGACGCATGAAGTGCTGGGAACGAATTCGCTGGATGAACCGGTGCTGGCTTCACCGGCCATTGCCGCCGGAAAGATTTTCATTCGCGGCGAAAAGCATCTGTATTGCATTGCGAATGCTGGCAGCAAATAGCTCGCAAAGGGAGAGAGTTGGATGGGAGTGCAGGAATTCAATCTCAAAAATCTACGTGTGGTGTTGGAACGAACGCCGTCGGTGTTGACCGCCTGGCTGAATGGTTTGCCGGAAGAGTTCATCCGCACGACGGAAGGCGAAGGAACCTGGTCGCCGTACGATGTGGTCGGACATCTGATTCACGGCGAGCGTGCCGATTGGATTCCACGAGCGCGCCACATTTTGGCTGGCGAAACGCGGCCTTTCGATCCGTTTGATCGTGACGCGCAGTTTGCGGAAAGCGCGGGCGCATCGTTGGCGAAATTGTTGGAAGAATTCGCCATGCTTCGGCGGGAAAGCCTAACGGCTTTGGATGAATTCCACCTGACGGAAGACGACCTGAAGCGCACAGGCCAGCATCCGGCATTCGGAACAGTGACGCTGGCGCAATTGCTGGCGACGTGGATGGTTCACGACCTCGATCATCTGGCGCAGATCGCCCGAACGATTGCTAAAACACAAAGCGTAAATGTCGGGCCGTGGAGCGCCTACCTGTCCGTGCTGCATGATCGGCGATGAAGTTTTTCCAGAAGCCATCACTTCATCTGATATTTGTAACTGATGTTACGCGCTAAACAACTGGTCATCAGACTTGACTCGATTTTCGTCCCGGTAGGGACGGTTGATATTAGCGCGGCAGTTTACTGCCGGGAAAAGCCGTGAATGAATTGGCGTCCTGTAGGGACGCTTGAATTCTCGCCAGAGCAGGATTCAAGCGTCCCTACAGGACGCCGCCGAGAAACGCTCTGCTACCCGGCGTTGAAACGCCGCGCTAAATTCAACCGTCCCTACCGGGACGAAGAAACTGTCAAATGCTTTTCCTGATCTGCCATCGCGTACCATCAGTTTGTAAGTTAGCTCAGCAACGCCTTTAACACGTGGCCGTGAACATCTGTAAGTCTGCGATTGGTTCCGTTGTGGTAATAAGTCAGCCGTTCGTGATCCAGCCCCAGCAAGTGCAGCACCGTCGCGTAAAAGTCATACACCGTCGCCACGTTTTCCACTGCTCGACGCCCAAAGTCATCCGTCGCGCCGTAACTGATGCCGCCTTTGACGCCTGCTCCCATCATCCACAGAGTAAACCCGTCTGGGTTGTGATCGCGCCCGGCGGAACCTTCCTGATGCGTGGGCATACGGCCAAATTCCGTCGTCCATAACACCAGCACGTCTTTCAACATTCCGCGCTGTTTCAAATCTGCCAGCAAGGCGGCGGTCGGTTGATCGAAGATCGGGCAGTGGCGTTCGTAATCGGTTTTCAACGTGCGATGCGCGTCCCAATTCAACAGGCCGTCAATGGAACTGGCGCGCGAAGCGCAGTACAGGCTGACGTAGCGCACGCCGCGTTCCAGCAAACGGCGCGACAGCAGGCAGTTTCGGGCGTAGGCGGCTTTCAGCGGATTGGCGTCGTCCGTCGCATAAAGTTTGTGAACGTGCTGGGCTTCTCTGGATAAATCTGCGACTTCAGGGGCAGCCAGTTGCATACGCGCGGCCAATTCGTAAGCCGACATTCGCGCTCGCAATTCGCTTTCGCCGGGATGTTGCGCGGCGTGCGCGGTGTTGAGCATTTTCAGGAAATCGCGCGTGGCGGTTTCTTCGTTGGCGGAAACTTCGGCAGGGCGATTCAGATTTCGCAGCGGTTGATGAGCGGCCAGCATCACGGCTTGATGTTGCGCGGGCAAAAATCCGTTCGACCAATTGGCTTTGCCGTTGGGCGGTTCGCCGCGCACATCGGTGATGGCCACGAACGTCGGCAAATTGTCGTTCAAACTGCCCAGCGCGTAACTCGCCCAGGCTCCGGCGGACGGGAAGCCTTCGCGCACGAAGCCCGTGTTCATAAACACATTCGCCGGGCCGTGGGTGTTGCTGCGCGAAGTCATCGAATGGATGAAGGCTATGTCGTCGGCGTGTTTGGCTACATTGGGCAACAGCGTCGAAAGCATCTTGCCGCTTTGGCCGGAGGGCGCAAACGGCCAGGGCGATTTCATCAACGGGCCGTTTTTGCCTTGAAAGGTGACTTCCTTTTCGGCTCCGGGCAGCGGCGTTCCGTGAAACTTTTCCAGCGCGGGTTTGTAATCCCACAGATCAATGTGCGAAGCCGCCCCCGGACAAAAGATGTGCAGCACCTGTTTGGCTTTGGGCGCGTGATGCTGAATTTGTTGAGCCAGCGCGTCTCGGCTGAACAAATCGGTCAAGGCCACGCCGGCGATTCCGGTGGCAGCATGTTCAAGGAAAAGTCTGCGAGTCAGAGCGAGAGGGTTGAGTTTGTCCATAGCTCATTTTTAGTTTGGCGATACAGTAATTTTTGTACATTCAGAGGTGGGACAGGTTCTGAACCTGTCCCACCAAAGATAGGATTTTTCAATTCAGGTAGATCAATTCATTGGAGTTCAACATCGCGCGGCAGAAAGCTCGCCAACCGTGCGACGCAATTAGCTTCAACGCAGTCTGTTGTTCTTCGGTTGTTGGCTGTCGTTGAAAGGCCAGCGCGAAGACTCTGCGAACCTGCGCCGGTTCATCGTTTGGAGCTTCGTGTTTGGCGCGTTCGGTCAGCGCGTCGGCCATTTCCAGCGTGAAGCGGTGATTGAACAGCGTCAAAGTTTGCAGCGGCGAAGTCGTGCTGGTGCGGTTGGGCGCGGAATAGGCGCTATCCGGCAAATCGAAATCCGTCAGCCCGTCAATCAACGAAGCGCGCGCGTTTTGGTGATAGACCGCGCGGCGATAAGTTTCAGCGCCGTGTTTATCCAGCGGCCAATACGTGGCGACGTTGTCCTGCAAATAACGATACAGCCGAAATCCCGGCCCGCCCATTTTCAAATCCAGCTTGCCGGTGACGGCCAGAATCGAATCGCGGATTTCTTCGGCGCTCAATCGGCGAGCAGGGAAGCGCCACAGCAATCGCGCGCCGGCGTCCAGCTTGGCGGCGTCTTCGCGTGAAGCGCTGCTTTGCCTGTAAGTTTGCGACAACAGAATTTCCCTATGCAGCGGTTTCAATCGCCAGCCGTGCTGTTGCAATCGCCGCGCGAGCCAATCCAGCAATTCAGGATGCGACGGCCTGCCGCCCAGATAACCAAAATCGCTGGGCGTGTCCACGATCCCAACGCCGAAATGGTAATGCCAGACGCGGTTGGCCAACACGCGCGCCGTCAGAGGGTTTTCGTCATTGATGATCCAGTTGGCCAGCGACAAACGGCGTTCGGCATCCGGCGCATCGGCGTTCATCGAGTAAGGCTTCGTCACTTGATCCAGCACGGCCAGGCTGGCCGGAACAACATCGGCTCCGCGCCGTTGCGGGTCGCCACCTTTGTGAACGTAGGTGGTTTCTTTCGGCTGCTGGAACTTGCCCGCCCAAACCAGCGGCAGCGGCGGAATGGCGCTGAGTTGTTGATTGAGTTGCGCCAGTTCTTTGTTCAGCGAATCCAGATTTTGTTTTTCGGCTTCGCTGGTGACTTCCGGCGAAAAGCGCGCGACGGTGTGAGCTTCGTTGAATGGTTTGCGGTCGTGCGAATCGGCGACGACTTGCCATTGTTTGCCGTCGGCGGAAACCAGTGCCTGATATTCGCTGACAAACGGCCCCAACCCCGCGCCGGAATTGTCCGGCGAAGCGGTGCGGTCTTGCGAAAAGATGATGCGCTGGATGGTTTCAACGCGCGGAAAGGTCAGCGTCAATTCCGGCGGATTGCCTACAAACCAACGCTCGCCGAATTTGCCGTCGTTGACCAGTTCCACGCCATAAGTCCCTGCTCCGGCGTCTTCGGCGCGCGCCGAACTTGCGCCTTCGGCTTTGGTTCCGTGGCTGGCCAGCGCGACATTCTGAGTTGCCGTCCACGCCTCGAATTCATCAATCCGCGCGTTTCTGCCGGATTGCGTGCTGTTGGAATTGCCCAGCACTTTGAATTTCAAATACCGCGCGCTGACCGGCGCGAAGCGGTGTTCATTGAAATGTCGAGTCACGGCGGGCAGCGGATAAGCCGCGTGTTCGGCTGCGCGTTGCAGTGCGCGCGCGGCGATGGATTTTTCCAGCGCGTCTTTTTCCTTCGTCAATTCGGCGCGGCGCGTTTCCAGCGGTCCGGCTTTTTCGGCAAAGGTTTTTCGCTGTTCTTCGGTCGCCAACACTCGCTCGCCGTGCGTGACACCTTCAAAGGCGGCTCGCAAACGGTAATAGTCTTCGGTCGGAATCGGATCGAATTTGTGATGATGGCAACGCGCGCAATTCACCGTCAGGCCGAGAAAACTGTTGCTGGTGGCTGCAACCAAATCATCCAGCGTGTTGGCGCGGATGACTTTCGCCTGCGCCGCGTCCTGATTGCCAACGTCGTCATAAGGGCCGCAAACCAGAAAAGCCGTGCCGACTTCGACATCGGGATTGCCGCGTCCAACCACATCGCCCGCCAGTTGTTCGACGATGAAACGGTTGAAAGGCTTGTCTTCGTTAAAACTGCGAATGACGTAATCGCGGTAAGGCCAGACGTTGTTGATCAGCACGTTGCGCTCGAAGCCGTTGCTTTCGCCGAAGCGCGCCACGTCCAGCCAATGCCTGCCCCACTGTTCGCCGTAACGCGGACTGGCCAGCAAACGGTCAACCAGTTTTTCATAAGCTTTCGGGGCGGTGTCGTTGACGAAGGCTTCGACTTCTTCCGGCGTTGGCGGCAAACCAGTCAGGTCATAAGTCGCGCGGCGAATCAGCGAGCGGCGGTCGGCTGGCGAATTTGGTTTCAAGCCACGTTCGGCCAGCTTGGCAAAAATGAACCGGTCAATTGGCGAGGATGACCATTCGACAGGAATGTTTGATGGCGTGGGCGGTTCAACTTTTGCCAACGGTTGCAACGACCACCACGAAGTTTTGTCCGCGCGTTTGGCTTCGCCGCCAAGAGGCTTTTCTGTTTCCGGCCAGACCGCGCCCGCGTCAATCCACGCTCGCAGCAAAGCGATTTCGCGCGTGCTGAGCGGTTCGCCTTTCGACGGCATGCGCTCGGCTGGGTCTGTGCTGGTGACGCGGCGAATCAATTCGCTTTCGGCGCTTTTGCCGGGAACGATGATCGGCGCTTTGACGGCTACGGCTTTGCTGTCGAGCCTCAGACCGGCTTGTTGTTTTTCCGGGCCGTGACATTCAACGCAGCGCGCGTGCAGCAACGGGCGAATGTCGCGCTCGAAATTCACTTCAATGGTTTGGCGCGCGTTGGCGTCTTTGAGTTGCGAAAAGAAGACGCAACCGACGGCAAACACGGCCAGACAGACGATCTTGAACGGACGAGAATGCGGGCTGCACATTTTGCTCTCCTGATTTTGTTGTTGGGTAAAAACGAGAATTCGTCTTTCGCTAAAACTATACCACCAATCAGTTTTAGAGGCCTCGCCATAAGAAAAAGCCCGAATCGTCTTGTTCAAAACGATTCGGGCTTTCGTGTACGTCTAGGCGGATGAGCTTTTAGTAACTGATGTTACGCGCTAAAGAAATGGTCATCAGACTTGACCCGGTTTTCGTCCCGGTAGGGACGGTTGATATTAGCGCGGCAGTTTACTGCCGGGAAAAGCCGTGAATGAATTGGCGTCCTGTAGGGACGCTTGAATTCTCGCCAGAGCAGGATTCAAGCGTCCCTACAGGACGCCGCCGAGAAACGCTCTGCTACCCGGCGTTGAAACGCCGCGCTAAATTCAACCGTCCCTACCGGGACGAAGAAGCTATCAAATGCTTTTTCTGATCTGCCATCGCGTAACATCAGTTAGTAAATCAGCTTCACGCCGAATTGGATGCGGCGCGGGCTTTCTGCTGACAACACTCGGCCAAACGACGGTGAACCGACGAAGTTATCAGGCAAACCGAAGTTCGGATGGTTGAACAGGTTGAAGAACTCGGCGCGGAATTGCACGGTGACGCTTTCTTTGATCGCTGTATTTTTCAACAGCGAGAAATTCACGTTCTGAAATCCGTCTCCGTCCACAATGTTGCGGCCAGAATTGCCAAAGGTTCCAAACGTAGGAAATGCAAACGCTGCCGTGTTGAACCAACGTTCGACTGTTGGGTTATCCAGTCGCGCCTGACCAACCAGATTCGGGCGGTCGTTGCCCAAAAATCCCAGATTGGAAATGCCCGTGTTGCTGTTGTCGAATTCCGGCAACAGCGCGACGGTAAACGGACGCCCAGTTTGCAGAGTAATTACTCCGTAAGTTTGCCAGCCGTTGAGCAACGCCTTTGCCGCGCCTTTCTGGTTTTTGCCGAACGGCAAGTCATACGAATAACTCAGCGAAAACCGATGACGCACGTCGAAACCCGACCGTCCGCGTTCGGCGGCCAGGTTGAAACTGTTCTGCGGATAGTTCGGATCGCCCGTGCTGGCAAACACTCCCGAAGCGTTATCAATGGATTTGCCGAAAGTGTAAGCGCCGAGCAGCGACAACCCGGCGGTCAGGCGTTGTTGCAATCGAGCTTGCAGCGAATGGTAATTCGATGCGCCGCTTCCTTCTTGTTGAGTGATTTCGCCGAACAACGGATTGCGCGGCAGGTTTGGGAAGCGCGTTCCAGGTGCGGGTTGGTTGATGTCGCGCGAAGTCAACAGCTTGGTTCCTTTCGATCCGACGTAGGCCACTTCGGCGACGGTATTGCTGCCGAGTTGTTGTTGCACGCTCAGGTTCCAGCTTTGCGTATAAGCCGTTCGCAGGTTGCGGTCATAAGCAAACGCCGAGGGAGCCGATTGCCCAGGCGTGTTGAACGGGAACGGATTGAACAGCGTCAACGGCGCTTGTTGCGATTGGAAGTAAAACCGGAAGTCGAAATACGGTGCGTTGAAGTACAAGCCTTCGCCCGGAGCCAGCGGCGATTGATCGAAATACACTCCGTAGCCAGTGCGGATGACAGTCTTGCTTTCCGCCCCCAACGACCAGGCTAAACCCAAACGCGGCGCGAAATTGTTTCTGTCAGCTTCATATCCGCCGCGCGGAATTCCTGCCGTGCCGACTTTGATCAGTTTGCCTGTGGCCGGATCGTAAATGTTCGCGCGGTCTTCGGCGTCAACGGCAGGCGAGTTGTATTCGTACCGCAAACCCGCGGACAACGACAAACGCCGAGTAAGTCGCACGCTGTCGTTCAGAAAGACGTTGTAACTTTCTGTTCTCAAATGCTGCGGATTGTCCAATCGTGCTCCGCCGGAAACCAGCGGCAAACCGAAGAGCAAATTCGCCAGCGGATTGCCGGTGACGAACGGAAAGACAGTCGGTTGGCCATTCGGCAAAACGAATGAAACCTGTCCCGGAAACACCAACAAGCCGCGCGATTGCACATCGCGGAAAGCGTTTTGTTGGGTGTAACGGAAATCAAAGCCGAATTTCAGCAAATGATTGCCGGTCAAGTAACTGGCCGTATCCAAAAACTGAAAGACGTTCGTCGCCGAATCTTGTGGGTTGTTGTATTCGTGGCCGAGCGGCGAATAACCCGTGACGCGAATGAAGCTCAATCCATAATCGCGCTGGTTCAACGACAATTCCGGCAAGCCGACTTGCTGGTTGACGCTGCGTCCGGCGTTTTCGATTTGAACCTGATTGGCTACGCGGCTGAACGCCACGCGCGCTTCGTTGGCAAAACGTGGCGAAAACAAATGGGTTTCGCTGAGCATCAGATTCTGGCCGCGACGGTAAACCGTGTTGCCATAACCGGGAACGAACACCTGAGTCACACCGGAATACGGTTCAAACAACTCGCGGTCGGCAAAGCTGTACCGTGCAACAACGGAAGAAAATTCGTTGAAACGATGATCCACGCGAACGTCGAACGAATCGTTGCGGTCGCGTTGAACCGGCGAGGCGACGAAATTCTGCCCCGGCACATTGCGATTCGGCAGCGGATACAGCGCAGCGATTTTCAAACCGATTGGACTCAAAGCTTGTTGCGGAATGACTCCGCCGGGGAATTGATTGGCCGTGCCGGGAACCAGCGGCCAGAACTGTTGCGGCAGTTGCGAAAAATCGCCGATACGTTCGCGCGCCGTCGGCACGTTGGCCAATCGAGTGATGCCTTCGCGCAAACGAGTGCCTTCGTAATCGCCGAAAAAGAAGGTGCGGTCTTTGATGATGGGACCGCCAATGCTGAAGCCGAATTGATTGCGGCGATACGTTGGATCAGGTTGGTCAGCGGGCGCGAAGTAGTTGCGCGCATCCAGCGATTGGTTCCGCAGAAATTCGTAAGCCGTGCCGTGAAAACTGTTCGTGCCGGATTTCAAAGCAACGCTGATTTGCGCTCCGGCGCTGCGGCCAAGCGAAGCGTCGTACACGCTGGAAATCACTGCGAATTCGCCGATGGCGTCCACAGGCGGTTTGACGCCGAACGTGTTCAGCTTTGGGTCAACGTTGTATACGCCGTCGAGCAAAAAGTTGTTGGCGTCTTCGCGCTGGCCATTGATCGAAAAAGCGAAATCTCCGCGCACGGAACCTGCCGAACCTTGTGCAGATGGTGTCGTTCCCGGCGCGAGCAAGGCCAATTCCAAAAAATTGCGCCCATCCAGCGGCAAGCCGGTAACTTGCTTATTGTCAATCACCGCGCCAAGCGAAGCGTTTTCGTTGTTTAGAATTTGAGTCCAGATTGGACCGTCATCAACGATTTCAATTCCACTTACCCGTAACGTGACGTTAAAGCGAAGTTCCTGGTTGACATTCAACTGAACAGATTCGGCAAATTTGCCAAACCCCGATTGCTCCACCTGAAGTTGGTAGGCTCCCGGCTGCAAAAGTAAAAATGCGTAATCTCCGTTTTGATTGGTGGTGGCGTTTTGAGCTTTGTTGGTTTCTGAATTGATCAGCTTCAGTTTCGCGCCTGCAATGACTGCTCCGTTAGGGTCAGTGACTGTTCCACGAACCGAACCGCGATAATTTTGCGCTGATCCGGCAACAGTCAAACACAGCAAACTGAAAACAATTCCGAAAAGAAATCTGACTTTCACGTAATAAACCTTCCTGTTGGTGATGATGAAAATATGGTTGTAGTTGAAGCTATCAAAACGAACTCACGCGCGGCGAGGTTCGATCATAGATTTGGAATCCGTTCCATCGAACAATTCAAGACGGTTTGCGTGGCCAAGCCGTCACGACAATTTTTCCTGTTGCAGCTTGGCCGAAGCTTTGATCAATGCCTTCAGCGCGGCGCTTTTCAGTTGTTTGGCATCGGCGATGGAAACGTGACGCATTTTCTTGCCTTCGCCCGTCAGCAGGGATTTCGGGTCGTCCAAGTCTGTGCCATTCATGAAGTACAAGTTGACGTATTTCTTTTGCGGGCCGATGGCGATGAACTGTCCGGCCATTGTTCCGTCCAAACTGTACCGGACTACTCGCCATCCGAAATAGACTTTTTCTTCGGCTTTGGGCGTCAACTTGATAATCAATTCGCGCGCGGCAACGGCCAGTTCGCGTATTCCTTCGTCGTAATTGTTCAAAAGCAGATCGAAATCTTCGGGCATAAGTTTCTCCCACGAACTTTTGCTCGTATCGGCAAAAGCGTTTTAGGCAACGATTGTTTTTGGGTGTTTAAGAGGCGGGAGTCTCACATTGAAGCCGATTGGATTGCAAGCGTCAGAAAAGAGTGGGGTAATGAGGGAATGAGGGAATGAGGGAATGAGGGAATGAGGGAATGAGGGAATGAGGGAATGAGG
>CADECP010000020.1:0-106525 GCA_902825875.1 uncultured Acidobacteriota bacterium | reverse complement strand
AATGAGGGAATGAGGGAATGAGGGAATGAGGGAATGAGGGAATGAGGGAATGAGGGATGTAGCATCAATGTCCAGACATCCTATCTTCCTCATTCCCGCCGTCCCTCTGTTACGGCTTCTGGCCAGAAATGTAGCCATTGAAAATCACGTCGCCGTAATCACGATATTTGCCTGAGTCGAAATCCTTGACGAAGCCGGTCATCAACTGCATCACCGTAGTCGAAATATGTCCCGGAACTGCCGCCGGATGTGAAAATCGCATGTTGAATACGGCGCGAATGAACAGGCTCTTTTCAGTCAGCGGCAATCGTTTGACGTTGCGCGCAAAAGCTTCGAACGAAGAGCCGTCGAACAAATACTGCTCGACATTGGACAGGTAATAAGCCGTTACGGTCAGATTGTGTTTTCGCAGGTAATCGCCGATGGCGGCCAGAGCCTTTGAGCCGCCGAAATCTCCGACGACGGGGATAATCAGGTTTTTGCGATGCAGATCGCGCACGAAGTTGTAATCGTCCACTACCGCCAGAAAGTTGCCGAGCTTGCCGTTCAAATCCGGCTGCACGATCAATTCGCGCAGTGAAGGGAAGTAATTGCCCCAACCTCCGCCGCCATCCATCCGAAAGGCTATGTCCAGCCCATCGGCGCGAAAGTTTTTGTACACGTATTCCAAACTGGCGCGGTCGTCTTTGCTGAGCGGGAATTGGAATTCAGCTTCGATGGTTTTGATGATCTCCGCCAGATTCGCGGTGTAAGCGGCATCGGTCGCGGCAATCTTGTTGAAGAACGTTAGCAACTCTTCAATCGCCGTATCGGCTTTGGGAATCGTCAGCTTCGGCTTGTCCTTTTCAGCTTCGACTGGTTTGTCGGCTAGCAAAGGTTTGCTCAGCAAACGAGACAGAAACTCCGTGCGCGTCGGCGAGTGATGAAAAATCGCTTTGTACATCAAATGCTGAATGATGGCCTGGCGGCGAATGTCTATCAGAAAGGCAATGCGCGGACGAATCTTGGCGATGTAGGTGAAATTCTGTTCCGGTCCGACGCCGATGTAAGCTCCACCGGTTGCGCCGATTTGTTTGAGCTTGTCCACGATGTGCAGGTACGAAGTTTCGTTCGACGAAAAATTGTCAGAAAGAAAATATCCACCCTCTTCCGACATCTCGCGGCTGAGCTTGGAAAACTCGGCGGCGGAAAGGCTGTCTGGCAAATTGGCCAGTGGTTTGGGCTGAGCCGGCGCTGTGGGGGTTTGCGGAGTTTGCGCGGCTGGTTGCTGCGCGTAACCCGGAATCGTCACAAATAAGGCGATGATTACAGCAACAATCCGAACCCAATGATTGCGGGCGATGACGTTTCGGAACATGAATTTTCTCCTAGCGCCATCCGCTCAAGCGACGGCGAAATCGGTGTATTGGCGCATTTCCGGTTCGTGGAAAGCCAGCACGATGTCTTGTTTCGGCACTCCGGCTTCGATCAATTGATCCACGAAACCGATGTCTGTCCAATCTTCTTCGACCCAGACTTTGCCGTCTTTAACACGCGCCTGGATTACGGGTGAGTTCTGACGCTGGCCGTTTTTCCATCCCAACCGCAGCCAGATGTAATGGCCATGTTCATCATCGGCAATCAGCAATTTTTCGACACCGGGAGCAGCTTGTCGCCGGGATATGTCCACGTGCTCTGCCAGAATCTGTTTTACCGTCTCGCGGTATTTGGTCATCTTGTCCATTGTGCAACCTCCTCTGTTTGAATGTTCACGATCAAAAACGGCAGTTGGTACTTTTCGACAACCAGCACGACTTCTTCTCGAAGAAAGAAGCGGTTCCAAATGTCTGCGCTAACGGCCAGATAAAGTTTGCGCTCAGGATTGCTCAGTTGCAGGTATGTCGAATAAAGCTCGAATTGGCCAAGCGCAGTTTGCAGTTCGTGGATTGGTGACGGACTGAGAAAGCTTTTGATTTCGACAACAATCTTTTCCACTCCACGTTCCGCAGCAATGATTCGGTCAGCCGCCAAATCAGCGCGCAGAGTCACTTTCTTGTACGAGATTTCAAACGGATCAGCCGTGATCGTCCAGCCATCTTTGACCAGAGCGGTTTTGACTGCATCGTGAATCTTGTCCCGTTTCGACATAAGGTTTGGCCTTTTGTTTAGGCGGCAGCGAATTCGGTGTATTGGCGCATTTCCGGTTCGTGGAAAGCCAGCACGATGTCGTGTTTCGGCACTCCGGCTTCCAGCAATTCTGAAGTGATGCCGTCTTCGGTCAGGTCTTTTTCAATCCAGATTTTGCCGTCCTTGACGCGAGCAAATACGGTTGTCCACTCCACACGTTTTTGTCCTTGCCAGCCGATTCGCATCAACATGAAATTTCCGTGCTCTTCATCGGTAATCAGCAATCGCTCGATACCTTCGTTGGGAACGCTGACCGAAGCGTGCGAATAACTTTCCAGTATCTGTTTCAGCAACTGGCGATACTTTGTCATTTTTTCCATAACACAATCTCCTCTGTTTCCAGATTGACGACGAATAGTTTCATCGGAAATCGGCGGATGAAATCCTGTGTAATTTCCAAACTGAAAAACGCATCCCAAACCGGTTCGCTGATGGCCAGAAAAAGCTCGCGTTCAGGTGCGAATGTTTCCAGGCACATCAAATACATTTGGTATTGTCCGGCAGTCGCTTGTAATTCGTGAATCGGCGACGGACTCAGGAAACTTTTGACCTCCACCACGATCTTCTCACTCTGGCGTTCCGCTGCCAGAACTCTGTCCGCTGCCAAATCCGCCTTGAGCTTCGATTCTTTGTAGTCAATCTGGAATGGATCAGCCGTAATCGTCCAGCCATCTTTGACCAGAGCGGTTTTGACTGCATCGTGAATCTTGTCCCGTTTCGACATTGCCGTCGTCACCCTCTATTTTTCCACCGCATGATCCGCGCGTGGATGTTGTCAATGCTGACGCCCGCCCAATAATTTTCAATCTCAGCATCAGGAAACGCGGCAGCCAAGTCAGGTTCCGGGTGGACAAAGCTTCGGCGATATTCAATGCCTCGCGCGCGGTCAGCTTCCCGAAGCGATGCGAAATCGTATTCAGGTCGCAGTTCATCTTCGGGGTCAAAATCATCGTCATCAAGAATCTGATAGTCGTCTGCCATAGCTTGGAACTGCTTCTTCGCCGCGTTAGCGGCGTTTGAATTTAGCCGTAGGTTTTCAACCTTTGTCATTGCCCAAATTTTTGCTTTCTGAAGCCCGCAAATGCGGGCGTAAGCGTAAAGCCTGGGGTGTAGGCGTAGCCGAAACCCCAGAAAGCGTCAGATGGGATCATTGAGCCTACGAAGTGGGCGGCAGCCATCGTTTGTCGGCTGCCACAATCTGTCGCCCGCTGTCGCGGGCTTCGCGTGTTTTCGTCAATGTTCCCAGGGTTCCGCGCTCGCCGCGCTCCACCCTGGGCTTTATGCTGCCACCCGCATTCGCGGGCTGAAAACCAAACCGCACGTTTCGCGCAAAAATTTGGGTAATGACAAGGTTTTCAACCTACGGTCGGCGAGCGATCTCGCATTGCGTCGCGTCAGCGACGATTGAATTCAGACGTCGCTGACGCGACGTGGAGATTGTTGTTGCGCTACCCGGCGTTGAAAACGCCGGGCTAAAGTCAGCCGCCGCGATGCGGCGAAGAATGGAGTGAACAGTTACCGAGCCGCAAGGGTAAAGAAAATCAGCGCCCAGAGCAAAACTAAGAAAAACGCCAAATAAAAAAATAATTTCGACCGCTTCGCGGTGAGGGGTAAAACACCTCGTTTGACGATTCCGGTTACAACCATTACCGGCAGTTCCATCTACGCTTCGCCGCTTCGGTCGGCTTCGCACGACCTTCGCTCGGCGAAGCTTCGATTCCACTGCCTGAATTCCGGCGGCAAGGGTAAAGAGGGTAAAAAGGGTCAATAGAGCTACCTGTCGATCCTCACGAGGCGGAAACCGAGGTTGCCGCCGCGGTGGACGGGCGTGTCGTAGAGCCGAAACGCCGACCGGCAGTTGACGGCATTGTTGACCCAACCGCCGCCGCGAATGACGCGGTTCGAGCCCGTGCTAGGGCCACTCGGATCGGTAGTTGATTCCGGCGAATAACTTCCATACCAATCTTCGCACCATTCCCAAACGTTGCCGTGCATATCGTGCAAGCCCCAATCGTTCGGCAGTTTCTCTCCGACCGGATGTGTGCTTCCTTTTTGCCAATCTTCACCAAACCATGCGTAATCCTTCAGCTTTGATTCGTCATCGCCGAAACAATACTTTCCGGTTGAACCGGCGCGGCAGGCGTATTCCCATTCGGCTTCAGTTGGCAGGCGATAAACCTTGCCGGTCTTTTTCGATAGCTTTTTGCAAAACTCAACGGCTTCATTCCACGAAACAGTTTCAATCGGCAGCGTGTCGCCATTGAAGCGTGAAGGATTGTTTTTCATGACCGCTTCCCACTGGGCTTGCGTCACCTGGAACTTGCCGATGTGAAAGGGCGAAAGCGTCACACGATGAATTGGTTTTTCATTGTCGTATTCGTCCGAACCCATCTGAAACGATCCGCCGGGAATGGCGATCATTTCCAGCTTGACGCCATTGCCAAGATTTTCGGTGAAGTTCTGGTGAATGAGTTTCGGCTTGGGCGGTTCAACGATTTTTGGCGTTGGCGGTTGAATAATTGGCGAAGGAGTTTTGATTTTTTCTTTCTCAAACACTTCGCGGCGATTGACCGGCGGCAATTCGACGATGCGTCCGATTGGGGGTTTGACGGCTCTGGGCATTCCGGCCAGATGGCGATACAGGTTTTCGGAGCTTTGATTGACGCGAGGGTTTTGGTCGTCCAGCGTTTCGATATTGATCTGGTGGCGATGCGTAGGTTGCAACAGTGCGGGAATGTGTTCGTGGTCTTCGGCGGAAAACACGACCGGGATAAACTTGGCCGCTTTGTCCTGTTGGCGCTGGTACAGTTCCGTAGTGATGATGCCGCCTTCCCAGCCTACGCCGGTTGGTTTGGTTTCGCGTCCTTCAAAGCGGCGGCAATAAATTTCGGTGCAAACGACCAACACGAAGTCGGCTTCTTTGATGCGACTCTGCATCCAGGTGTGCCAATTCGCCGGAGCCAGTTCGTACTGGTCAATGTGACAATCAAAGCCCCAGGCGCACAACACATCAGAAAGCTTCAACACGCGAGCGGCGTGCTCCGACGAATCGTGGCTGTAGCTGATGAAAACTTTGGGAGGAGTTTCAGAGTTCGACATAACGCGGAGTATAAAAATCCAGATGGCGGCAAGCAAAGATTTTTGGTAATTGCTCAGGCCTTTTCGTCACATAGTGACGGCTGATTTTAGGCAGGTCGTTCACGACCTGTGAAAGAGCGAAAAACGTTCGCGTCGCGTAGCGACGGCTGAATTTCGTAACAACCCAGCAGTATTCAGGCGTCACTACGTGACGCGGTTGGATTGCCAACCGCTTTGCAGGCCGTGAACGACCTGCCTAAATTCAAAAGCCACTACGTGGCTGGGCTACGATAGCACGGACAATTTGAATCCCGTTTCTTCTTCGTATTGCTCGCACACATCAGCCAATTCTTCGGGCAAAGGCGACGCGGCAATTTTGGCTTCGACCAGGCCTTTGTCTGGATGCACGCCGGGTTGTTTCAGCAATTGCCATTCGGCGGGAATCAGGCGTTTGGCGATTTCGACCAAATCAAAAGTGTTCACTCCGGGACGAATTTTCAGCCTGTGGCCTGTGGCGTTGGCCATTGCCTGGATCGTGCGCGCTTGCCGCAAGCCTAGTTCCGGCGTCAGGAATTTCAATTCCAGGTAATCGCCGCGTTCATCGGTTTTCAATTTGACGCGCGACACTTGCCAGGTTTCCGGCGCAAAGCTGAAGGCTTCTTCGATCATCGCGGCGGAGCGTTTTTCGTAAAGAGGTCGAAAGGTTGTGGCTGGCGTGAATTCCAGTTTGTCAGCTTCCAGGCTTCTGGCAGCAATCGGCGCGGGTTGTTCGATGGCCGGTGTTTCCAAAGGCTTTTCCGAAGTCGTTTCCAAAACCGGAGCGGGCATTTGCAATCGCAGGCGGAAGCCAGTGTGTTCGTGAAAGGCCGTCATCGCGGCGTTGGCTGTCGCCGCGTCAATCGCGGTTTCCAGCTTGATAGCGACTTCTTTGGTCAGCAAATGAACGGCGGGCGCTTTTAATCGCTGAATGTCGGGCGGCAAAACTTCCAATGCAACTTCGGTCAGGCGGGCTTGATGAGGTTTGTCGTTGACGGTGAAAGTCCAACCGGTTTCGGCGACGATGGCTTCGCACTCGGCGCGGTATCGGTCGCGGGCTACGTCTGGGAATTCAAACATCAGCCGCACAGTGTGCGACGCGATGTCGTAACCTTTGTGATAGAGGCCGGCTTCGGCGGGCATCATTGTTTCGACGCGCGTTTGAATGGTTTGTTGCGAAGCGAATTGCAACGCTTCTTTCGGCTCTTCTTTTTCATCGGGAGTCACCAGCCGATACCGATGCGGGCGCGATTTGGGGCGACGAAAATCTTCGCTGTCGTCCAGCAACCGCATCAACTCCACGTATTGATCTTCGTCCCAGCCGTGTTCGCCGTGCCACAAATTCAACAGGTCAGATTCGCTGAACAGTTTTCCTTCGTCGCCGAGTCCGCGCAAATGAACGGCCAGTTGTTGCAAGGCAGCGGCGGTCAGAACTTCGCCTTGACCGATTGCAGATTGCGGACGACGGATTGCGGATTTGGTGGTGAGGCGGCTGGCTCCGAAACTGAGCGTGCCACCGGTTTGCGGCAAATGAATCGGGCGGTAGCGCGTGCCTTGTCGTCTGAGCAAATCGCGCAAGGCTTCGCGCGCGTTGCCGTCGCCGTGAACCAGCACGATTTCGCGCGGATTGATGGCTTCGATCAAGCCGGAAATTTCGTTGCAATCAGCGTGGGCTGAAAGCGAATACTTGGCGACGGAACACTTCACGTCCAGAGTTTTTCCGGCGATGGTCAGTTCGCGCGTTTCGGCTTCGGCCAGTTGCAACAATTGGCGACCGGGTGATTCTTCGTCCTGATAACCTGTGATGGCGATGCCGTTGCGTTCATCGCCAACCAGATGCGGCGCGTAAAACGCCGAAGCTCCGCCGGTCAACATTCCCGAACTGGCGATGATGACGCAGGGAGCGCCAGCCAAAACTTTTTCGCGCTCGGCGGGCGAAGCTACCTGCCGGATTTCATCCACGACGTTGAAAAACGGGTTGCCGTGTTTTTCGATCAACCGACGGGCGTAAGGCGTTTGGTGAGCAGGGAATTGCGAATACACGCCGCAAACGGTTTTGACCATACCGTCAATCCAGACCGGAAAGCTGCCGAGCTTTTTGCTGCGAAATTGTTTCAGCAACATCAGCATCACTTCCTGAGCGCGCCCGATGGCGAAGGCTGGAATCAGCAGCTTGCCGCGCGATTCGATGACGTTCGTCACCATTTCGATCAACCGTTGTTCTTCCAGTTCGCGCGGCGAATGCAGCCGGTCGCCGTAGGTGGATTCGATCACCAGCACATCGGGTTTGAATCCGGCGGGAGGCAGCATTCCCGGCACGGTCAATTGATCGCCGACGGCTATGTCGCCTGAAAACAACACGCGAATCGAACGGCCTTGTTCAATGCCTTCGATGCCGACCGAAGCTGCTCCCAGAATGTGACCGGCGGGAAACCACGTCGCGGTGACGCCGGATTTGCCAAGCTCCAACGGCGAACCGAACGGAACCGGAGTCATTTTTTCCAGCAGGCTTTCGACAGCGGCGGGCGAATACAGCGGCAACTCCTGCTCGCTTTCGGCTTTCGACCGCATGATGTTGATCGAATCGCGCAACAGGACTTCGACCAAACCGCGCGTTGCGGCTGTGGTGTAAATCGGCACGGCAGGGAAGTGCTGATGCAGCACAGGCAAGGCTCCGCTGTGATCCATGTGCGCGTGGGTCAGCAGCACGGCGTCCAATTGTCCGGCGTGAGTTTTTTGAATGGCGGCTAAATCTGGAAGGCGATTGTCGCCACTCATACGCATGCCGCAATCCACCAGAATGCGCGCGGAACCGATTTCGACAACGGCGCTGCTGGCTCCGATTTCGTCGCCGCCGCCAAGAAAGGTGATGTTCATAATTATGTCAACGACTTTTCCGATAGTATTTTGACTATTGGCAGGCCCAGCGACTTGAAGCTATCGTCATTGGTTAAGAACGAATCGCATCGTTCACGAAAAGCGGTTGCCAATTGAATGGCATCTGGCAGTTTCAGTTTGGTGGTCGCCCGTAACTGCGCAGCATCTTTCAGAATGTCGCGGCTGATTGGAACGATTTCCATGACAGAGGTGGGTGTTAGAAACGTGCGATAAGCCTGTTGAATTGCCAGGTCTTGATCTTTGATCGGCTTGACCAGCGTTTCGGCCAGCGTCAGTTCGCTGGTGACGGCGACAATTTCGCCGGTATCCATTGCCTCCAGCAATGCGCGAATCTGGTCAGCATAATCAGCAAAACCTTCAATGGCATAGATGACAATGTTGGAGTCGAGGTAAGCCCGCTGGCCAAGCTCGGAACTTACTTTTCCCATTGGTTACGCTCCGCGCGCAAAAAATTATCTGCTTCAGCCGGAGTCGCAAACGCACCTTTGCCCGAACCAAAGAGCGAGGCGTAATTGGTTGTCGGGTTGGCAACTGCGGGTGTTACTGACTGCGCTGGGACAGCTTGTTTTTGTGCCAACAACTCTACGGCTTGCTTGATAAGTTTCACCAGGTCGTTGGGCGGCAAGAATTTGACTTGATCAGAGATTCGTTCCAGTTGACTGGTCGGCATGTCTTCACCTCTTTGAATTTGCGGAAAATCAGATGTTTTCAGGCTCAAGCCGATTCTACAGCCAAGCCGTTGTTTGCCTCAATGATTTAGCCGTTTGATTACAGCCGATAGCGTTGCTTCTGCTTGGGCTTGGCGGCTTCGACATCCACGTTGGGCAATCGCAGGCTGACATCGGCGCTGGTGTCCCAGCCTAGATGTTCACCTCTCAGCAGTTTGGGATAACCGGCGGCGGCGATCATTGCGGCGTTGTCGGTGGTGTAAATCGGCGAAGGAATGTAGGCGGGAATTTTCAATTCATCGGCCAGCTTTTGGACTGCCGCGCGGAGTTCGCTGTTGCAGGCTACGCCACCGGCCAGCAGGATTGTGCGCGGCTGGAAGCGTTCGCTGGCTTTGCGGAGGCTGCGGACAAGAGCGCGGACTACGGCGTTTTGGAAGCTGGCGCAGAGGTCGAGAATCTGGCTGCCGGGATTTTCAGGATTGGTGACCGGCTCGATTTGATGTTCTCGGACGTAACGCAGCACGGCGGTTTTCAATCCGCTGAAGGAAAAATCCAGGCTCAACCCGCTGCCGTCTTTTTCTTTGATTTCAGCCAGCGGAAAGATGATTGCTCGTTTGTTGCCGAGCTTAGCCAGCCGATCAATCACCGGCCCGCCGGGATAACCGAGGCCGATCAGCTTTGACACTTTGTCGAAGGCTTCGCCAGCGGCGTCGTCGCGCGTGCGGGCTACCAGTTTGTACTTTTCCGGTTCGGGAATCAGAAACAGATTGGTGTGGCCTCCGCTGACAACCAACGCCAGCGCGGGATATTCGGGTGGCGGAAATTCAAAGGCGATCGAATAAACGTGACCTTCGATGTGGTTGATGCCGACGATGGGTTTGCCGGTGGCAAAGGCTATGGCTTTGGCAAAGTTCAGTCCGACCAGCAGCGAACCTACCAGGCCGGGGCCTTGTGTGACGGCGATCCCATCAAGCTCAGAGTGAGTGATGTTGGCCGTTTTCAGAGCTTCATCAACGACGCCCGCGATCTTTTCCAAATGTTCGCGCGAAGCCAGTTCGGGCACTACGCCGCCGTATTTTTTGTGCGTGGCGATTTGCGAATAGATGACGTTGGATAGAACTTGCGTGCCGTCAGCATCAGTTTTGATTACAGAGGCAGCAGTTTCGTCACAGGAGCTTTCGATTCCGAGGATCAACATAAGGCAAAAGGCAAAAGGCAAAAGGCAAAAATCAAAAATCAAAAATCAAAAATCAAAAGTGCAGCATTTTTGCCTTTTGAAATTTGCCTTTTGACTTTTGATTTCTAGCTGTTTGCAGCAACCGGTTGGCGACGAACGACGACGACAGTCGCGTCGTCTTTTATTTGCTCGAAGCCAGGCTGGCCGCAATCAAACACACGATGGCAAAGCGTGGTGACTTCACCTCCGCTGAATCGTTCGGCCATTTCTTCGATTTCAACGACGCCTTTGTCGCGGTCGCCGGTCAACTTGGCAAAGGCTCCGTCGGTGTACATCAACAACAAATCGCGCGCAGGGAACGGCACGGCCGATTCGACAAATTTCGCGTCAGCTTTTTCGCCGACGGCTCCGCAAGTCACCGGCAGTTGTTTGCGTCCGGCTGTAGTCGCGCCTTGAGGTTTGTTCAGGTGAACCAGTGGCAGATGACCGGCATTGACGTAATGCAATTGATCGCCACGCCATTGAGCCAGCACGCAGGTGAACGGACGACGTTTCTGGCAAAGCTCAGAGTTCAATTCGTCCATAATTGCGGTCAGATTTGATTCGGCGGAGTTGCGGTTGGCGATTTTCGTCAGCGTTTTGTGCAATTCATTCGTCGCGGCCAGCGAGTCAAATTTCTTGCCGATGGCGATTGAAAGGTCGCCAAGCACAATCAGCGGGCCTTTTGCCGTGTCAAAAATCTGGTAGTAATCGCCGCCGGTTTCGGTTCCGGCTCCGTGTTTGGAAGAAGCCCACACTTCAGGCATTTCCATCAACGGCGCAGGCATAAACAGTTGATGCACCTGTTCAGTCATCTCGAATTCGCGCTGTTTGCTGCCCAGGCCAAAGGCTTCCTGAAGCGCGTTTTTGGCCACGCTGACCATCAGGTCTTTGGGTTTGTGCGATCCCATCGCGAAGACAAACGCCGTTGCTGCCAGCAATGACAGCCGAAACCACGGCGGGCTGCCCGCCCAAAAAGAAATCGCGGCGTAACCGATCAGCGCGTACGCAGAAGCCTGGACGACCAACATTATTCGGTAGCGAGTTGCCGCGACAGCCAGAATCGGGAAGTAACAGAGAAAGATTCCGGCACCGATTTTCGGAAACAGGCCGTTAAATACGAACGCCACCAAACCCAGATGAACGATGGTCAAATCGAAGAAGGTCGTTTTTGTGGCCAGAGAAAGCGAAGCGTTTCGTTTGGTCAATGCGCTGGCGACGAACATCGTCACCAGCCACAACGCGGCGAAGGCCAGATAAATGATTTTTGCGTTGGAATGGTGATCCCACATCCAATACGCCGCGACCAGTGAAGTCAGTGCCAGCCACAGGCGAATTTTGGTCGCCCAGCTTTCGGCAACGCGCACGTGTTCAGCCAGTGCGGTTTCGACTTTGTTGGGCAAACTGTCTTGCAGTTGTTTCAAAAGTACAGACATAAACGGGGTCCTTTTCGTAATTCGATTTTCGTTTGATTGATTGGGAAGAAGGCTTGAACAAGGCGGATAAAATACTTCACGCCATCGGAAACGGTCAAAACCTGTATGGTTGTCGCTTGCTGCCAGCGCGGTAGAGTTGGCGAAAACGATTCATCCAATCTGAATTCGCCAGACACGATTGTTGGTTTGTTCGCAGGTGATCGGTATGTCGAGGAATTTTTTGATGATTTCGATGTTGGTCGTCGTGTGGCGCGAAGGCGGCAAAGTCGTGAACGAACCGCCGCCCGCCAATGCCATCGGCAGCAACAGTTGATCTGCCAGATATTCGCCAACGGCGGCTTCGCTGGCCAGATACCGCCGAGCCGCCAAAGCTGCTTGATCGGCGACGGCTTCGGCGGCAATGGTGCGTTCGCCGAATCCGGTGAAGACTTCCGTCAACTGTTCGCATTCGATTTCCAAAGAAACGAAATTGCCGGGCGCTAAAGCGTTTGTAGGTGTTTCCACCAGATGCCATTTTTTCGGCCACGACAATTTTTTCTGGACGATGCTCAACTCGCGTTCGGCGATGTTGCGAGGCAAATGGCACAACACGGCTTTGGCCAATCGGCGTTTGATGTCGCCGCGTTCAGGCAAATCCATCTGCCCCAGTTTGCTGCTGCCGTGAATCGTCACTTCCAACTTGCCGCCGCCCGCCGGATAAAAACCGTAATTGACCAGCTTGGTTTCAACCTTCGCGCCCATTCGTTTCAGCAACGGCAGGAAAGCTTTTTCCAGAAAATCGAACGGCGGCGCAAACGGATTGTGCGTGCCGCCTTCCAGCGTCAATCGGCTGGTGGCCGCGACGGTCATCAACGCAGGCAGTACAGTTTGCAGCACCAAGGTCGTGCTGCCTGCTGTTCCAATTGCAAAGTGATAGTCGCCGGGTTTGGTCTTGCCGGGATTGAACGTCAGGTGAGTGGAGCCAAGCGAGGCGCCGGAAGTTTCCGCATCGCCAACTGCCGCCGCCGCGTTGACCGAAGTCAGGTGCTGCCGCAACAGGCCTGGACTTTGCCGCCCGGCGCGAATCTTTTCGATGCGAAATGGTTTTCCGGTGATCAGCGACAACGCCAGCGCCGTGCGAAGTATCTGCCCGCCGCCTTCTCCAATTGAACCGTCAATAGTAATCATAATCGGATTTTATTCCTCACCGCATAAATGACAATGAGCGCAGAATGATTGCCGCATTGCGAGCAGCGCAGTACGATGGAACCGAAAAGGAGTAGTCCAAATGGCTATCGAACTGAAAACCCAAATTGAACTTGATGATCGGGGTGTCGCCTGGATCGCGGACACAAAGGTCAAAGTTATCGAAGTCGCAACAGACAAGCTGGCTCACGGTTCCAGCCCGGAAGAGATGCACTTTCAATACCCTCACCTGTCGCTGGCGCAGATTCACGCAGCGTTGGCTTGTTACTACGACAATCAGGAAGAATTCGACGCTGAGATCATTCGTCAGGCCAACTGGGCGCGCGAAATGGCAGAACAGGCGAAAAACTCTCCACTCCGACGGAAGCTGCAAGAGCGTCTCCGGGAAAGGGCGATGGCGAAATGAGCGTTGCGCTTTATTTGGATGTCCATGTTCGCGCCGCCGTAACGGAGGGGTTACGGCTCAGAGGGGTGGATGTTTTGACGGCTCAGGAAGACGGCGCGGACGAAATGGATGATCCTGACTTGTTGGACAGAGCACGGGACTTGGGGCGGGTTGTCTTCACTCAAGATCAAGATTTCTTGCAGGAAGCGCAACGTCGTCAAGTTTCCGGGAAGCCATTTGCTGGTGTCATTTACGCTCACCAACTTCACGTGACAATCGGACAATGCGTAAACGATTTGGAACTGCTGGCGAAAGTTTATGACCCGGAAGATATGGCCGCCAATGTCGAATACTTGCCATTGAAATAACCAAAGCGCGCATCTGTCCACAAAAGTAGGGGGGGCAGATGCGCGCTTTGATTTTTTGCTGCTTCGACGAACTCAGCCTTTCAATTGAAAATCCTTAAATTGCTCACGAAGCACTTTCTTGTCGAATTTGCCGACGCTGGTTTTCGGCACGGCTTCGATGAAGACGATGTCGTCAGGCATCCACCATTTGGCGAAGCCTTTGAGCAGATGTTCGTAAATCTGGTCTTTGGTGACATCCGCGCCGGGCTTTTTGACCACGCAAGCCAGCGGACGTTCGTCCCATTTCGGATGCACGATGGCTATGACGGCGGCTTCGGCAACGCCGGGCACAGCCATAATCGCGTTTTCCAAATCCACAGACGAAATCCATTCGCCGCCGCTTTTGACCAAATCTTTCGAGCGGTCGGCGATGGCCATGTAACCTTCGGTGTCGAGCGTGGCCACATCGCCAGTGTCCAGCCAGCCGTCGGGGAATTTATCCGGCGTAGCTTCGGTGCGGTAATACGTCGAAGCGATCCACGGACCGCGAATCAGCAAGCGTCCCATAGAAGTTCCGTCGTGCGCCACTTCTTCGCCGTTGTCGTTGACGATGCGCAGTTTCAAACCCGGCGCGTAAATGCCCGCGCGCTGTTTGACGTCCAGTTTCTTTTCGCGCGGCAAATCCTTCATCTCCGGCTTCAAACGGCAGACCGTGCCGAGCGGCGAAGTTTCGGTCATGCCCCAGGCTTGAATGAAATCAATTCCTAGATTGGTTTCCAGCCAGTCAATCATCGCGCGCGGCGGCGAAGAGCCTCCGCAAATCATTTCGCGCAAGTTCGACAAATCGTATTTGCCGGGATTGGTTTGCAGTTCGTTGATGACGCCCATCCAGATGGTCGGCACGCCGCCGGTGAAGGTGACTTTCTCATCCTGTAGTAATTGGCACACCGAAGCGCCGTCCATCGTCGAGCCGGGAAAAACCTGTTTCAGCCCCAGCATCATGCAAATGTACGGCAAGCCCCAGGCATTGGCGTGAAACATCGGCACGACGGCCATCACCGTGTCATCGCGTTTCAAACCCAGCAAATCCGGCAATCCGCCGGTGATGGTGTGAATGTAATTCGACCGGTGGGTGTACATCACGCCTTTCGGATGACCTGTAGTTCCGCTGGTGTAGCACAAACCCATCGGCGAGTTTTCGTCAATTTCCGGCCATGTGAATTCGGTAGATTCGGCGGCGATCAACTCTTCGTAATCGTGAATCTGTGCCGAAGCAGCCAAAGCATCCGAAGCTTTGTTGCCGGTGTTGTTCATCACGATGATGTGTTTGACGGTGGGAATCTTCCCGGCCAGTCTTTCCAGAATCGGCAACAGATCGTCGTCAATGCAGATCACCGAATCTTCGGCGTGATTGACTATGTATTCCAGATCGGCGGTCGAAAGCCGCAGGTTCAGCGTGTGCAGCACCGCGCCCATGCACGGCGTGGCGTAATAAACTTCCAGATGGCGGTAGCCGTTCCAGGCCATGGTGGCCACGCGGTCGCCCTGTTTGACGCCGAGCTTGGTGACGGCATTGGCGAATTGACGAGCGCGTTTTCCCAATTCGGCATAAGTGTAACGGTGAACTTTGTCGCGCATCTTCGAGACGATTTCGTTGTCTGGATAGAGCATTGGCCCTCTGTCCATCAACACCGGCATCGTCAACGGTGTGTTCATCATCGTCATAAGTTATGGTGCTCCTGAAGTATGGAATTGATAGTGCGAATGGGCGCAAAGCCTAATCGAAGGCCGAGGCGAATTCAACAATTCGATGACGCAGATCAGTCAATGATTCCAGCCAGTTTCAACACGAAGCCCTTCAACAAAGGTTCGCCGGAAATTTCCTCCGGATCGTCCAGCGTTTCGACCGGCGCGCCGGGACGATAAACGTGAACCTTCTTTTCTTTCGGATCAATCAGCCAGCCGAGTTGCGCTCCGTTGGCAATGTATTCTTCCATCTTGGCCTGAAGTTTTTTTAGCCGGTCGGTATACGAACGCAATTCAACTACGAAATCCGGGCACAGCGGGACAAGTTTTTTGCGATCCTGTTCATTCAAGGCTTCCCATCGTTCACGCCTTACCCAGGCAGCATCAGGTGAACGTTTGGCTTTGTTCGGCAGTTTGAATCCGCCGGAAGAATCAAAGCCAATACCGCTGCCATCGTTTTCAACCCAAGCCGAAAAACGGCCAGTCAATTTGAAATTGCGGCTTGAGCCTTCACCACCAACTGGCATCATAATCATCATCTGTCCCTCGCTTGTCATTTCAATTCTCAACTCGCGGTTGCTTGAGCAGAACTGCCAGAATTCATCGTCAGTGAAATTGTGTATGGGCGTGATGACACATTCCGCCACGTTTTCCGGCAAAGAAATGACGAAGTCCTTCCGTTGAACTTTTCGTTTAGCGACTGCTGCCGTGCTCATAATTTTGTCCTCTCAATTCCCAGCAGCTTTTGCCGCTTCTTCTTTCTTCGGCAAATCCGGCTTGGCGAAATCGGGTTTGGCTTCGCCGAAGATGTAATGATTGAACCAGCCAAGATTGTGCAGCATCACGCCGCGCATGGATTTCGGTTTGGTGATGCCGTGCCCGTAGCCTTTGTAAACCACCATTTCCACCGGCACGCCGCGATCTTCCAGACCTTGCCGCAATTCGTAGGCGTTAGGAATCGGCACACGGCGGTCGAATTCTCCGTGTTGAATCAAAGTCGGAGTCTTGGCTTGTTTGATGAAAGTCATCGGCGAAGTTTTGGCGTAAATTTCAGGATCATCCGCCGGATCGTCGCCCAAATACTGAATCGTGAAGGGCGTGATGTCTGTATTGAAGTAATAAGTCGCCCAGTTTGAAATGCCCGCTCCAACTGAAATCGCTTTGAACCGGTCGCTGGAAGTTGTCAGAAACGCAGAGATGTATCCGCCCTGCGACCAGCCCATGCAACCGACTCGATTGCCGTCCACCCAGCCTTTGGCAATCAAATTGTCCACGCCGGAAATCACGTCCCAAGCGTCACCTACGCCCAGATTGCGAACGTTCAATTGCCGAAATTTTTCGCCATACCCGGCGCTGCCGCGATAGTTCACCTTCAAAACCAGAGCGCCTTTCGCTGCCCAAATATCCGCTGGATAGTACCGAGCGTCGAGCAGCGTAGGCCGATCAATGCCCGTCGGCCCGCCGTGAATGACGCACAGCAGCGGATACTTTTTAGCCGGATCGAAGTCGGCAGGCTTAATCAAAATGCCTTCGATGGTTGCGCCGTCTTTGCTTTGCCATGAGATGACTTCGCGCGAAGCCAGCGTGAAATCTTTGACCTGATCCGTCATCGCAGTCAGTTTGCGCGGCGCGAAGCTGGCAACACTGGAAACATAAACTTCGCTCAGCGAAGTTGGCGAAGGCGCGGTGAAGGCGATTTGTTTTCCGTCTTTGGTGAAGCTGGCTCCGCCAATCATCAAGTTGTCTGGTTGGCTTACGCGAGTGAATTTACCAGTTGCAGGATCGAGCCGGAACAAGTGCGAAGCGGTTTTCTGCAATCCACCAAAGTAAATTCCGTCGGTGTTCCATTCTAAAAACTGGGGTTGTTCGTCAAATCCGTCCGTGATCGAACGTGGAGTGCCTCCGTCAACCGACACCAGCGCCAGCCGCGAATTGGAATGGAAGAACTTCGGATTGCCCATCGCCGAACTGAAGACGATCCATTTGCCGTCCGGCGACCAGTTCGGGTTGTTGTCCGGGCCAGCCTGAGCGACCAGTTTTTTGACTGAGTTATCGCCAAGTGTCAGTAGGTAAACGTCCGAAGTTCCGCTGTTAATCAAATCAGAATTGACGGTTGCGCTGAACGCGATCTTCGATCCGTCAGGCGACCAACTGGCACTGCCGACTGTGAAGTCTTTGCCTTTCGTTCGCTGAGTTCCAGCCACAGGAGCTTTCAAAGCTTCAGCAACGTCGAACGTGAAAAGGTGCGAGTAGGAATACTCTTTCCGCACGACTTCAAACCCGCCCAGATAATCCTGCCGTTCTTTTGCCGCTTTCTGGTCGGTGTCAGTTGAGGTGAAGGCGATGCTTTTGCCGTCACGCGACCACGAATAACCGCCGACGCCGTTTTCGGCTTTGGTCAATTGCATGGCTTCGCCGCCTTCAGGCGAGATGACAAAGATTTGATTCTTGTCGCCAACTCGGTTTGAAGTGAACGCCAGCCAGGCTCCGCCCGGCGACCATTGCGGATTTCCAGAAGATTTTTCGCCGCGAGTCAATTGCAACGATTTTCCCGTCGCCACATTCGCCAGCCAAATCTGAGTGACAAAGGCATCCTGTTTCCAATCGGTTTCGCCAACGGTGTAAGCGACGAATTTGCCGTCAGGAGAAATCTGCGCTCCGCCAGCGGTTTTGACATTGATCAAATCGTCAACCGTGGGAACTCGACGTTGAGCAGTTGCTGTCAGCGTCAGCATGACGACCAAACACAACAGAGCAGCGAATTGTTTAAGCATGGCAATCCTCTTTCAATTTTGGAACGACTATTTGATTTTCTTTGCAGGCAGTTTCTGGCCGCCTTGCAACAGGATCAAGCTGGTGGTTTTGTCGCCTTCAATCACGAATTCGATTTGCGCGCTGGCCGAAGGCACGTTGAATTTCGTCGCCGATTCCGGCTGCAACTCCAGCTTTGATTGGCCTGTCGCCTGACCCATCAACTTGTCGCCTTCTTTGGTGATGGTCAGTATGAAGTTGGGCATCAATTCATAATCACCAGTCAGACGGTCAAACAACGCCGGATCAACTTTGGCGATCGGGGCAGAAGGTGCAGCAGGCTTGGCGGCAGGCTCCTGCCATTCTTTTCCGCTGGCGAGCACTGCGAATTTTTTGGTCAGGTTGCCAGCGCCGCCTTCGCGGTTGGTGAGGATGGCCACGTAAACACGAGTTTCCGGCAGCCGCACGGCATCGCACGTGAAACCGTTGATGCCGCCTGAATGCGTAATCATTTGCATGCCTTGCAGCGTGTTGACGCCCCAACCATAACCGTAAGTAGTTGGTTTGCCGTCATTCAAAACAAACGCCGTCCAGGCTTTTTTCAGCGAATCCTGTTTGACCAGTTTTTCGGTGTAAAGCGCCGCGTCCCATTTCGCCAAATCATCCACCGTGGACATCAGCGAACCAGCCGCGTGCGGATGCGACATGCTCAGATATTCGGCGTTGGCGTAACCGCTGCCGTTTCGTGAATACCCGGCAGCGCGGCGAGGAATGATGCGTTGTGTGTTGTCGTAAAACGATTGCTTCATGCCCAGCGGCGCGAAAATGTTTTTTTCGACAAAGTCTGCGTAACTCTGGCCCGAAACTTTTTCTACAATCGCGCCCAGCAGCACAAAGCCTGAGTTGTTGTAACTCCACTTCGCGCCCGGAGCGAAATCCATCGGCTGGTTTTTGAAGATGTCAATCAGTTCGGTCAGCTTCAAATCCTTGCGCCACAGCGGACGCCATTCATTCATTCCGGTGTAACTTCTGATGCCGGAAGTATGAGTCAGCAAATGTTCGATGGTGATTTTGTGGCCTTGCGTAGGGTAATCGGGCAGGAACTTGGTGATTTCGTCCGAAAGACTCAGCTTGCCCTGTTCCATCAACATCAGGATTGAAACCGCCGTGAACTGTTTGGTGATTGAACCGATGCGGAAAATCATATCCGGCTCAATCGCCACGCCGAGTTCCAGATTGGCCATCCCGTAACCTTTGCGAAAAACGACCTGCCCCTCTTTGACGACGATAACCGCCGCGCCGGGGTCGTTCGCTTTGAACATCTTTTCCATTTCCTGATTGATGGCCGACGTTAAGTCGTTGGCCGGAGCTTGCGCTGCTGCTTGAACAGCCAAAGCAACGAACAACAGAATTGCTGCGAGAGAGTTTGAGAGAGGTCGTTTCATTGGTTTCTCCAGTTTTTACGAACAACAAGTTTTGACAACAAATGGTGAATTGCAGATTTCTCAAGCGGCTTTTTCGATTTCAGTTGGCAAATAAGCAACTCGCCCTACTCGAATCTGCCGCAGCCGCTCATCGCAAGCCAGCTTGATCCAGGCTTGTCTGGTGACGCCGACTTGCCTGCATTCAGCATCAATGGCCTGCAAAAGTTCCAGTGGAAAATCTATGCTGACAAATTGTTTGGCCAAGTGTTGCCCACTGAAATGGCTCGATACATCTATGCCTTGCTCAGCTTGTTCGGCGATTTCTTCGATGTCCATTGGCTTATCGTTTTTACTGTGTTTCTTGTTCATACGCTTTTTGCTCTTGTTTGGTGGAATGCCAGGCCGTCACCACCCAAATGTATTCGTCGAGTTGATCCTGGCGGTACTCGACGATGAATGTGGTTAGTTGCCCGCCAGCAAAGCCGACGATCCTGAATTGTTCAGGGTCATCGTTTCTACGATCTTCAACATAAGGCCAGTTCAACAGCTCACCGAGGTGAGCGAAGTCAATGCCTCGATTGTTCAACACCAATTGCCGTTTTGGCTCGTCCCAACGAATTCTCACGTTGTCTCTCAAAACACCGGTTCGCTCAGTGAGGCCAACACAGCCGCCGAAGCTTTCTCAACATCGGCGTGCAGCGAATTTCCGTGAGCGTCCATTGTCACGATTGCCGGGAAGTCGGTCACGCTGAGATGCCACATGGCTTCGGGGATGCCGAATTCCAGCAGGTTCACGTCCAGCACTTCGTTGATGGATTTGGCGTAATACTGCGCCGCACCGCCGATGGCGTTCAAGTAAACCGCGCCATGTTCTTTCATCGCCGCCAAAGTCTTCGCGCCCATTCCGCCTTTGCCCATCACAGCGCGCACGCCGTAACGTTTGATGATTTCGCCCTGATACGGTTCTTCGCGGATGCTGGTGGTTGGGCCAGCGGCTTTGATTTGATACTTGTCGCCGTCTTTCAAAACCACAGGGCCGCAGTGGTAAAGCACCGAGCCGTTCAAATCAACCGGCGGATCGTTCTTCATCAAATGAGCGTGAACGGCGTCGCGTCCTGTGAACATATCGCCGCTGACCAATACGACATCGCCGACTTTCAGTTCCCGGACTTGTTCTTCGGTTAGCGGAGCGCGCAGAACTTTCTCTTTGCCGGTTGTGATAAACCCGCCGCCTTGAGCCATTTTGATGTCGGTTTGTTTTTCGTCTCGATAAAGCCAGCGTTTGATTTCGCCAGTCTTGGCGTCAAGCACGACTCCCAAACGCCGAAACGCCCAACAGTCATAAGCCACCGAAACAAAGAAGCTCGCAGGTAGCCGATTCAGCACGCCGATCTTGCAACCGATCAACGTCACGCCTCCGCCGAAGCCCATCGTTCCGATGCCGAGCGTGTTTGAAGTCTGCACGATGTAATCTTCCAGTTTGGCCAGTTCTGGAATTTCGTTGGTGTCGTCCAGCAAACGGAAGAGCTGTTCTTTGGCTTTGACGTAACCTTGCGCGCGGTCGCCTCCGATGCAAACGCCGATGGCTCCGGCGCTGCAACCTTGCCCTTGAGCCTGCCAGACGGCGTGGAGCAAACATTTGCGAACGCCATCCAAATCACGTCCGGCTTTGCCCAAATGTGGAATTTCCATTGGCAACGAATACTGAATGTTTTTGTTTTCGCAACCGCCGCCTTTCAAAATCAGCTTCACTTCGATTTCGTCACTTTCCCATTGCTCGAAGTGCATGGTTGGCGTGCCTGGTCCCAAATTGTCTGAAGCGTTTTCGCCGGTCAGCGAATTGACGGAATTCGTTCGCAGCTTGCCGCGCTTGGTGGCTTCGGCGACGGCTTCTTTAATTTGCTGTTTCATCACGATCTGGTTGGCCCCGACCGGAGTTTTGATCTCAAACGTAGGCCAGCCAGTGTCCTGACAAATCGGACCTTCGTTGTCACAAGCCATATCAATGTTCGTGGCGATTACGTTCAAAGCCTGAAGCGAGCGCCCGCCTTGTTCTTCGCCCATTGCGCTGGCCATCGCCCTGCGAACGTCGGGCGGCAGGTTGGTTGATGTATGCGTGATGAGTTGCAGCATGCTTTCACGAAAAGCGTCCATGAATTTTTCCTCTGAGTTGAATGAAGTTTAGAAATGCGGACGTAATTTAGCACACGGCTTCCGGTGTCGGCGAAAGCTTTCAGGTGTCCGGCAGGTGTTAGGTGACAGGTTGCAGGTGACAGGCAAAGTGTAAGTATTCGAGTGAGAAACGCAGCGGAATAAAGATTGCTGTGAATTCTTTGCTGACTGAATCTCGTGTGACAGAATTCGCGCCCAATGACTTCAACCATCATTACTGACACAAACAATCGGAGATGGAAAACAAGGCTGGCAATTGCGGCGGTGTTGGTCGTCATGACTTCAATTGCAGTGCTGCCGTTTTTCGTCATCGGTGAAGATCAAAAGATCGGATGCTGCGGCGGAGCGATGCCTGTCACGCACGATTCGTGGATGCACTTCAACCAGATGAACGCTTTCTGGAGCAGCCTTTCCGCTGGCATCGTCTATCCGCGCTGGGACGAAAACACTCACGGTTACGGAGCGCCGACGACCAGCTTTTATCCGCCCGGAGTTTATTACCTGACTTCGACTGTTTACTTCTTCGCGCGCGATTGGTTGAAAGCTTGGGCCGGATTTTATTGGCTGACGATGCTGGCTTCGGCGGCGGCGATCTCTGCTTACGCGCGGCAATCGCTTTCGCGCGGAGCTTCGATGATGACGGCGGCGGTTTACGTCTTCGCGCCCTATCACTTGCTGAACCAATATCAGCGCGGCGCGATTTCGGAATTCACCAGCTTTGTTTGGATTCCGTTGTGCCTGCTATTTGCGGAAAAGCTGTTTGCCGAAAGGTTGATTCACCGCAGAGGCGCAGAGAACGCAAAGGCGGCGCAGAGAGGAAATTCAAGTTGGATCAGTTTCGCCGGGTTGGCCGCCAGCTTTGGCGCATTTTTGTGGACGCATCCGCCGACGGCCTATCAGTTTTTGTTGGTATGCGGTTCGTGTCTGGCTGTTTCAGCAATCAGGGCAAAGAAGTGGCGCGGAGCGAGTTGGTGCGTTATCGCGTTGATGTTCGGTTCAATGTTGGCAGCGGCCTATTTTTATCCGGCGATTGTCGAACAGCGATTGGTCAACGGCGACGACGTTCAGCGCGTCTGGCCTTATCACGCCAGCTATGTTTTCGATTATTCCCAGACGGTTTACGACCGCGTCAACAATCCGTTTTTCATTCGGCTGGATCGAATCTGGGCGTTCAACCTGATAGCGGTCATCGTTGGTTCGACTGTCGCGCTGAGGTTCAAGGAGCGGCGCAATCGCGTTTGGTTGTGGATTGCGGTTGGATTGCTGGCCAGTTTTTTGATGACGAAGTTTTCTGCGCCGTTGGGCCGATGGATTCCAAAAATTGAAATCGGCGTGTATTCGTGGCGAATGCTGACACTGACCAGTTTTGCAATGGCGATGCTGACGGGGGCGATTGCGGATTGCGGATTGCGGATTGCGGATTGGCGAAGGCTGGCAGCGGCGCTGATTCTGGTTGGCACGTTGGCGATGAGCGGGTATTACGTTGCCTGGCCGATGTGGCGAGCGCAATCGTTCGAGCCGAATTTGCAGCATTACAATTACGCCACGTTGCCGCGCGAAAGCCCGCGGGACAATCCGCCGATGGAACCGGTGCAGCTTGCGGCAGGGAAAGGTTCGATCATCATCGAACGTTGGACGCCGGAATTTCGCCGGCTTCGCGTCAGTTTGAACGACGCCGATCAACTTCAATTTCGCACGCGCAATTTCGCCGGATGGACGGCGACGGTTGATGGCCAGTCTGTGCCAATCAGCGAAGGCGCAGTCAAAAACATTCTGGTTGATCTGCCAGCGGGCGAACATCGAATCATTCTGGAATATCGTTCGACGCCCATTCGCCGTTTTGGCAATTGGGCGACGATTCTTTCAATTGCATTGTTACTTTCAATCATCATTTTCAAAGGGAGAAATTCATGAGCCAGGTCATCTCTAGCCCCAACAAAACTGAAACCGGCAATTCTTCTTCATTCACACTGTTGGACGCCGTCATCGTTGGCGGTTTGCTGTTGTGGGGATCCGTTTTTCTGTTACGCATGGCGTATTTGCGAATCTGGTACAGCACACCGATTTGCGTGGCGTGGCTGGGGGCGATTTGGTTTTACGTTAAGCAGCGATTCGACGTGAAGATTCCGATCATCTTGCTGGCGCTGGTTTATGCGTCGGTGGCGCTGGACGGATTAGGCAATTTATTTGGCTGGTACAGCACCAAATACAAATACCTCCAGTACGATGAAATCACTCACACGCTGGTTCCGGCACTGACGGCTCCGGTGATTGTCTGGCTGTTGAACGAAGGGCTGAAACGGTTCGGGTATCGGTTGCCGCTGTGGGTGGTGACGTTTTTTGCCATCACGACGATGTTCACCATCTCAGGGTTTTACGAAGTCATCGAATACTGGGACGACAAATATATGTGGCCGCAACCGGGCATGCGGATTCACGGACCGTACGACACGCCGAACGATTTGCAGTGCGATTTGATCGGAATGATTGTTGGCGGAATCGCCGCGTTTCTGATTTTGCGGCGACAGGAAAGCCAGGAGCCAAACCAACCTTGACCCAGTTTTGCTTTACCGGTATATCGGCTTTCGTCGAATGACGACGCTGTAATTCTTCAGTCAGTCGAGGAGAAGCCGATATGCCGAAATCATCAAAAATTACTGGCAAACCAACCATCTCAAAAAAAGACAAACTGCCCAAACCCGTAGCTGCAAATTCGAAAAACGACGAATGGGTGAAAATCACGTTGCGAACCGATCAGGGCTATGCCATCAGCTTTCGCAGCAATCGGAAGTTGCAGGAAGTGGCGATGAAATGGCGCGCGGTCGTTCGCAATCGCAGTTTGTGGACTGGCAATCTGGAAAAACGCGAAGAGCGCGCGCGGCTGGCGTCTGAAGACGTGAAGGACGCGCTGAAAACCAGCCTGTTGAAATCTCCTGAAATCATTGCGCTCAAGGATACGTTGAAAACCGGTCAGGAAGGCGCGCCGGAAGAAATCGAAAAACGAATTGACGAAGACGTTGCCAAACAAATCGAAGCCGACATCGAAGCCGCCATTGCTGAACTGGCCAAAGCTCGCATCATCGAAGTCAGCATTCCTTTCATCAAAGAAAAAATTGGCTGGGAAGCGCGCGTGTTGCCGTGGGAGTATTTGATTACCGCTGCCACCAGCGCCAAACGACAAGGTCAGCCGCTGACGATCATTCGCCATTTGGATTGCAGCAGAACGCCCGGCGGGCGAACGCCGGAAAGTTTGTTGATGGTGGTTAGCGCGCCGGGAAAGGTACGCGAGACTTCCAACTTCGGAGCAGAGCGGGACATGGTAAGCGCCGCTTTGGGACTGAAAGGCGAACGCAGTCTTAACGATTCTCCGGTTGAAGTCAGCGATAAGATTCGCCAGCTAAGCCCGGACATCGTTCATCTGGCCGGCGTGGATACTCATCAGGGAGTGAGTTTGAAAATTTGGACTCCGCCCGAACGCAAAGCAGAGAAAAAAGCGCGTGAAATGATGGCGGAAGAAGAGCAGGAAACGGCGGAAAACGTCAGGCAATCGAAAGCAAGTTTGACCGACGGTTTTTTGATGAAAGGAACGAACGAGCAGATTGAAGCCGTTTCGGCGGAAACACTCAGCAAGATTTTGAACCTTGGCGATTCAGGTGGCCATTCCAAACAGCCGCTGTTGGTGTCGTGCAATATCTACCATTCGGCAGCGCGCATCGGCCCGATGATTGTCGCGGGCGGAGCCGACGCCGCCATCGGATTTCAGGATGAATTTGACGAAGCATTGGCGGAATTGTTTTTCGGCAATTTCTATCACGCCTGGCGAACATCGAAATGGGATTTACTGGCGGCGTTCGTCATGGCGTGTCAGATGCTGCGCGCTCAACCACGCGGGTTGAGCGGAACAGGGGTGGTGCTGTGGACGGCGCAATCGTTTTTGCAAAGTTCAGTCGAGAAAAACGAAGCGTTCAAATTGCCGGAGCTTGGCGATCTGGAACTGGCGATGCGGCGCGAAAAAGCCAACGTCATCAAACCGAACGACGCTGAATTTGCCAATGACGAAGCCGCTGCGCGCAATTTGCTGCCTGTCGAAATCGAACCGAGCGCGACAATCAACTACTCGATGCTGCACAACGAACGCCCGCTGTTCAAAAAATTCCTGATCCACAAATGGCACGTGCGCGCGGTCAATCACGTTGAAGTAGACGTGGCGTTGCAGGTTGGCGATCAAAAAGCCGAATACTCCGCTTCGTGGGATGTGATGGATTCGCCGCTGGATTTGCGGGACAAGATTCGGTTGCCGCTGCTCAGCAAAGCCTGGGCGGAAATCGGCGAAAGCGCGCGGACGACTTTGTCCGTTCAGTTGCGCTGGGGCAATCACGAACTGTACAGGCAAACGCATCCGGTGACTTTGCTGACGCTGGATGAATGGCGCGACGATGACGTGAACACTGCGTGGTTGCCTTCGTTTGTGTTGCCGCGTGATCCGGCTGTGCGGCGCATTATTGAATCCGGCCAGCGATATTTGATGGCGTTGCGCGACGATCCGGTCGCCGGTTTTGACGGGTATCAGAGCTTGATTGACGGTGCGGATGATCCCGAAGACGTCGCTGAAGATTTGGATTATCAAGTCCGCGCCATCTGGTCGGCCATCGTTTACGACCACAGCGTCAGTTACACCAATCCACCGCCGAGTTTTACCGAACGTTCGCAGCGATTGCGTTCGCCGTCGGAAATTTTCGATGCCAAACGGGCGACTTGCATTGACACGACGTTGTTGCTGGCTTCGTGTCTGGAATTGATCGAAGTGTATCCGGTGTTGTTTTTGCTGACTGGGCACGCCTTTGTCGGGTACTGGCGCAGCGATTCTTATCGGCAGGAATTCATGGAGCAGATGGCGGAATTCGGCAGCAATTTGAAATCGTCCGGCGGCTGGGAAAGCGATCCGTACAAACCGAGTTACGCCTGGTATTTCGAGAAACGGTTTTACGACATCGTGCTGGAATACATACGCGAAGCCAAACTGGTTCCGCTGGAAAGCACTCTGCTGACCACGCGCGGCAGTTATGGCGATGCAATTGCTCAAGGCATGGACAACCTGCGAAATCGCAGCGAATTTCATTCGATGCTGGACGTGGTGACGGCGCGCGAAAACCGCGTCACACCGATTCCGATGCGCGGGCGATAAAACGAGGAACACGATTATGGCAATCACCAAAAACGATCAAACCGAATTGCTCAGCCGTGAACTGGACAAAGCCGTCGAAGATTTAGGCTTTCTTTCCACCGAAAAAATCGAAAAGGGCGAATTGCCGACGAGTCTTCGTCGCCGTCGTCGTCGGGTTTCTCCGCAAGATGAAAAAGTCGTGACGGTCACGCTGACTAAAGATGACGACGGAGTGTTGCGCTGGGAAGACGGCGTGATTCCGTTCAGTCGCCCAGGTCGTCGAATGCGACGCGGCCCCGGCGCAGTGACTTCGGGCGAAACCGTCAAGCAATTGAAGTTTGAAAAGCTGCGGCTGAATGAAATCGCGCAGATGCTGGAATCGCTCGATCAAAAACTAACGCCGAATCTGGGCAAGTTGCGTCGGGTCAACGGTGCAGACAGCAAAGCTTGGGAAACAATCGAACGTCCCTCTGCCACCAAAGCCAACCAGCGAATTTTGATCTTCATTCACGGCACGTTCAGCAGCAACGATCATGTCGTCGGCGCGGAACTCGTTACTTCCGACGACGGAAAAAAACTGCTGAACACGCTGGTCAATGGCGCGAAAAAACCTTACGACGAAGTTCTGGCCTTCGATCATCCGACGTTGTCTGTCAGCCCTATGCTGAACGCTTTGGATTTATCGCGGCTGTTTGCCAACACGCACGCCCAGGTGGATGTCATTTGTCACAGTCGCGGCGGATTGGTGACTCGTTGGTGGCTGGAAGTGTTCGAGCGCAGCGCCAAACCCGGCAATGTCGTGCTGGTTGGTTCGCCACTGGGCGGAACCAGTCTGGCCGATCCGACGCGGTTGCGCTCCGGCGTGGAATTTCTGGCGAATATCGGCAGCGTGATCGGCACGACTGGAGTTAAGTTTAGCGGCGGAAATCCGTTTTTGATGCTGTCAGCGACTTTGGTCAAAATCATGTCTTCGTTTGCCAGCCTGACTGCCAAAGTGCCGCTGATTGACGCCGCGATTGCGATGATTCCCGGTTTGGCCGCCCAATCGCGCGTCGGCAACAACTTCGAGCTTCGCCGTTTGCGAACCAGCCACGACCGTTTGCCGAATTACTTCGCCGTCAAATCGAATTTTCAGCCTGACCCGGTTGGCATTTGGAAATTCTGGAAAGTCTTCGTGGATCAACCGGCTCTGCGCGCCGCCAACGCCAGCGTGGATTTCATCTTCGGACGCGACGAAAACGACCCGCTCGAAATCGAAAACGATCTGGTGGTCAACACGCGCTCGATGACGGAATTGTTCGGGTTGGAAGGGGACTTGAATAAGTTCAAAAACGTTTTGAACTTCGGCACGAACTCCAAAGTCCATCACGTCAATTATTTTCAGCAGCCGAAAACGATTGAGTTCATTCAAAAGTCGCTCGGCATTTAGCCGGAGCGCGGACGTTCCGTCCGCAAACTGGCGTGTGGACGTCTTCGTCCGCACGTCAGTCAAAAGCGAGCTACTGGCTTCAAGGGTTTCCTGAATTTTGCGATGGGCGGACGGGAACGTCCGCGAACCAGGCGGACAGGATGTCCGCGCTCCGGCTAAAGAATTCGTTCGCCAGCCTCTGCCGGTTCAACCATGACTGTTTTGAAAGACGCCAGTCGCACCTGACCGACATTGAAGCCTTTGGGTTTTGTCACGAATTTCTTTTCGCAGAAATTGACGGCGACTTTGGCATTGGTTCGGGCGGAACTGAATTTCGCGGCCAGTTGTGCGGCTTCGAGGATGGCGCGCTGAGGGACTTCGCGGCGTTGCGGATTTCTGAGCACGACGTGCGAGCCGGGATAATCCGCCGCGTGAAACCACAAGTCGTACGATTTGGCGACGCGCATGGTCAGATGATCGTTGTCGCGGTCGGTGCGGCCAACCAGAATTTCGTATCCGTCGCTGGAACGATACCGGCGAACTCCGGCGATCTTTTCCTCCTTTGGTTTTTTGCCTGGTTGAGTTTTCGGCTTTTGTTGTTGGGGCGCGGCAGGCGAGCCAACTGTTTCAATCAGCTGCTTCAATTCTTCGGCGCGAACTATTTCAGCCAATCGCGCCAATTGATTTTCCAAACTGACAATTTCTTTTTGCGCTTCTGGCAACCGCACGTTGATTGTCGCCAGCCCGGTTTTCGATTTACGCGCCAGCTTGAAGTAATGCTCGGCGGCTTCTTGCGCGTTGGCTTTGTCTGCGGCGGGGATGGTGATCGTCGGTTGCGCTTCGTCATAAAAGTCCGTGACGGCAAACCCGGCGTCGGTTTTTTCGGTTTGGTGAAGATTCGCCAGCAGCAATTCTCCCCAGCGTTGATGCTGTTCGCCTTTGGCAAAACCAGCGCGTTCGCGTTCCAGGTTGGTCGCCAGCGTGCGCTGCTTTTTCAGTCTGGCGGCAAGTTGTGATATCAGTTTTTGCTTTTGAGCCAGAAAACGACGGCGATCATCGAGCAGCGAAAAACACGCATCCGCCGCTTCGTTGACTGTCGAGAAAGACGTTGGCGGCAAAGCGAACAGATGGCGCAGTTCGATGGGCGAAAGCGTCAGATGGAATTCTTCGCGGCCAATTTCGCGCTGCAATTCTTCCAACGATGGCGACGAATAAACCGTCGGGACTGGATTTGCTTCAAACAGATCAACCAGCAATTGACGCAGCGCCAATTCGGCGTCGGTTTGCTTGGCGCGAAAGGCCAATTCGCGCGCGTAGCTTTCCGTGAAGCCGATGAAGTGTTTGTGAGCGGCAGTAGCCAGGCCGCCGTCGGCGTCAGCCATCAATCCGTACAACTGCGCGGCAGAGCATTGAAACGGATCGAGTTTGTCGGCTGGCGGCGGAGGTTCAATGTAATTTTCTGTGTCAGTAGCCCGCGCGTAAGCAAGGGCCGGGTCTTGACTGACTGAACCCTCCTTTACAGTCGGACTACTGACGCTTTCGCGCAATCTGGCCAGCACGCGATTGGATTCAATCAGCAGGATGTTTGCGCCGCGTCCGGTCAGCGACACGATCAATTTGCGATTGTAGATTTTGTCAGCTTCGTCTTCGGCTTCGAGATGAAAGCTGACGACGCGGTCGTAGCCGAGTTTTTCAATCGCCGTCAGCCGAGCGCCGCTCAGATATTTTTTGACCAGCGCGACAAACGCTGTGTCTGTGCGCGGTTCGTCGCTGAGTCGTTTGGGTTGCCGCGCAGTCAGATACAACGCCAGCCGCGATGGATCGGTGGACGCCACCAGCCAGCGCCCGTCACGCAGCCGAAAATCCAGCGCCACATCGGTCGTATTTAACTGAACCGTTTTGCCCAGCCGATGACCGGCGAGCAAAGGCTCAAGCTCATTGACGATGGCTTGCAGCAGAAAATTGTCCATTGGTTTTTTTGAGCGGGCTTAACGCCGTGGTCGTTCGATCAGCGTCGTGCCGGAAAGCAGATCGGGCAGGCTGTGATGGTGCGGGTTGGATTGCATCACCAAAAAATTGATCGGCGATAAAAACATCGCGGCGGTTGCGCCGACGGCTCGCAGGATTTTGTTTTTGAAACTGACAGGTTTGTCTTTGTCGCCGATGTTGACCAGTCGCAATTTCAAAAAAGCCATGCCGGACGTTCGGTTGGCGATGGTCAGCGACAAAAACTGATAACAAAACGTCAGGCCGGCGAGCAGTACAAACAAAATCGCCACTGTTTCAATGCCAAACGATGTGTCCAACATCGCGTATGCCGCAAACAGCGGCAGGTAGGCGACAGCGACGATTTCAAAATCGCACGCGCCCGCCAAAGTCCGCATCCACAACGTCGCCGTGCCCGGTTTGGCAAACGGGTTGGTGTCTTGAGCGGCGGTTTGCTGAGCAGTCGTCGCTCCGCTGTGGGCGTAGCCGATGACGGAATTTAGCGCAGGAGCCAGACCGATGACTTGCGTTTCCACGTGATTGCGCGGAGGTTGCGCCAGCGAACCTGAATCGGTGCGCCGTTCGGTCGCGGGCGGTTTGATTTCGCCGGTCGTTCTGATTTTCGGCGCGATTGGGTGAGTTTCTGTCGCCGGTTTGGGTTGAGCTATCGGTTCGACGCGAATTCTGGCTTCAGCCGTTTGCGCAGCCGGTTCAGGATTTGCAGCCGGTTGTTTTGAAAGTGAGCCTGTGTCCGGGCGGTTGACCGGTTGCAAAACGGGTTTTCGCGCCAACATCGGATTGGCCGGAGCCGGTTGCGGTCTTGTGATTGGCCTTGATTCGGCGGCTTGTTCCTCCGCCGGTTCAAATTTCGCCGAAATCTTTGTTTCGGATTTTGCCGTTGTTTCAGATTCACGTTTCGAGTGTTCAGAAACTACCGGCGACTGTTTTTGTGGAAGCGGTTGCGAATGTTGCGACCAGCGAATTCGTTTCAGAGCCGATTCGACAATCGGATTCGGATCAATTTCGGCTTCGTCGAGTTCAATGTGAATTGGCGGCAATTCGCCGCTGCGACGTTCGCGCACCTGTTTGACCTTTTCTTTCAACTGAGCGCGCCACGCCGGAAGCTCGACGAATTCGTCATTTTCCGCAGCGGCAGAAGCAGCGGTGTTGCGAATCGGAGTTGGCGCAGGTTGATTGGATTTACGGTTTTGATCGAAAGGAATCGGCGCCGGAGTTTTCGATTCGACAATCGTGCGTTTGATTTCCGGTCGGGAATCGGCGGCTGGCGATGCCAGCGGCGAAATTATGCGGGGCGCGACTGCCTGAGCCGCCGCCGCAATCGGTTGCAAATCGCCGCTTCGGCGCGCACGCCATTGGCTGACGCGGCCTTGCGCGTTGTTATGATTGCATTGCCGGCAAACGATGGAAGCTCCGACAAGATCATTCCCGCAGTTTTCGCACTTCATTACTTGAAACTCCGAACCTGACTGGTTTCGCGCAGGTTTTACTGTAGCCAATTGCTTGTAAATGGTTGATTGCCTTGTGTGAAAGCGGCGCGATACTAGCAAATGCCTGTAAAGACGGTCAAGAAAATGGCTTGGCCATTGGGAACGCGCGCGCCCCCGCGAGCAGGCATCTGTTGAAAGCTTGCTCGCGAGGGCGCGCGCGATTCGATGGATTGCCAAACTTCGTGACAGAGCTTACCCTTTGCGCCGAATCAAGGAAGCTTCGCGCTTTTATTACGGCAGGCGGGACGCCTGCACACCCAAAGTCCCAATCGAACATGAATTTGCTGAACTTCGATTTTGATGAGCGAATCGAATACGCCGAAACCTTGCCCGCGCGCTGTTACACCAACGCCGATTATCTGGCAACGGAACAGCGGAGAATTTTCAATCGGACGTGGCAACTGGTCGGGCGATTGGATCAAGTCGCCGAACCGGGCGCGTTTTTCACCGCCGAAGTCGGCGACGAACCGATTGTCGTCGTTCGCGGCGGCGACGAAGAGTTGCGAGGCTTTCACAACGTCTGTCGCCATCGAGCCGGGCCGATTGCCGAAGGGCAAGGAAGTTGCGCCAATTTTCGTTGCGGTTATCACGGCTGGACGTATTCGACCGATGGGCGTTTGATCGGCGTGCCGGATTTTGACGGCGTTGAAAACTTCGACCGAGAAGATTTCGGTTTGTTGCCTGTGCAGGTGGAAACCTGGGAACAATTCATCTTCGCCAAACTCGACGGACGGGCGAACGTGTTCAGCTTGCCCGACTTTCTGGAAGACATCCCGGCGCTGACCCGACATTGCCGAGTTTCCGAAATGAAGTTCGCCGAACGGCGCGATTACCTTATTGATTGCAACTGGAAAGTGTACGTGGACAACTACGCCGAAGGCTACCACGTGCCGATTGTCCATCCGAGCTTGATGCGCGAGATTGATTTTCAGCGTTACCGGACGATCACTCGGCGGTTTTCTTCGCTGCAAGACGCGCCTATCAAAACTGGCGACGATCCCGAACGACGATATTCAGCGACGGCGGAACAATCCGAAGCTTTGTACTTTTGGGTTTTTCCGAACCTGATGCTGAACATTTACCCGGATAATCTTTCGACGAATTTGATCGTGCCGGTTGGCCACGACAAAACGCTGACCATTTTTGAGTGGTACTTTCACGATGTCGAATCGGCAGCAGCCAAAGAGCGGATCAAAACCACAGTTGAGTTGAGCGACGAAATTCAGCAGGAAGACATCCGGATTTGCGAACAAGTGCAGCGGCGATTGAAGTCCATCGCCTACGACCGAGGGCGGTATTCGGTCAAACGAGAAAACGGAGTTCACCAATTCCATTCGCTGTGGATGGAGTTCATGAAAGCGAACTGATTCATTACCAAACTATGATCGAAGACAAACTGAAACTTCTGAAGGACAAAAATGCTGCGGCAGAAGCGGGCGGCGGAGCGGATCGCATCGCTCGGCAGCACGCCGACGGCAAGATGACTGCCCGCGAACGAGTGGAGTTCCTGCTCGACGACGGCACGTTTGAAGAGTTCGACAAGCTGGTGACGCATCGTTGCCAGGATTTCGGCATGGAGTCGCAACAAATTCCTGGCGACGGATTTGTCACAGGGCACGGGTTGATTGACGGACGCGAAGTGTTTGTCTTCGCCCAGGACTTCACGGTTTTTGGCGGTTCGCTGTCGGAAACCAACGCGCAGAAAGTTTGCAAGATCATGGACTTGGCGATGAAAGTCGGCGTGCCTGTTATTGGCCTCAACGATTCCGGCGGCGCTCGCATTCAGGAAGGGGTCGTCAGTTTGGGCGGTTATGCCGACATCTTTTTGCGAAATACGCTGGCTTCGGGAGTCGTGCCGCAGATTTCCGCGATTATGGGGCCGTGTGCAGGTGGCGCGGTGTATTCGCCCGCGATCACCGATTTCATCGTGATGGTCAAAGACACCAGCTACATGTTCATCACCGGGCCGGATGTCATCAAAACCGTCACGCACGAAGACGTGACCAAAGAACAACTCGGCGGCGCAATGACGCACAACTCGACCAGCGGCGTGGCGCACTTCGCGGCGGAAAACGAAGAAGACTGTTTGCGATTGATCCGCGAACTGATGTCGTTCATTCCATCAAACAATCAGGATGACCCGCCGCGCGTTGCTTGCGACGACCCGGTGGATCGCGCCGACGAATCACTGAACACGGTCGTGCCGCCGGAATCGAACAAGCCTTACGACATTCGCCAGATCATTACCAAAGTCGCCGACAATGAATACTTCTTTGAGATTCAGGAGCATTTCGCGCGAAACATCGTCATTGGCTTTGCGCGGCTGAACGGCCAGCCGGTCGGCATTGTCGCCAACCAGCCGAATTTTCTGGCCGGAGTTTTAGACATTGACGCTTCGACCAAGGCAGCGCGCTTCGTTAGGTTCTGTGACTGTTTCAACATTCCGATCATCACCTTTGAAGACGTTCCCGGTTTTCTGCCCGGAGTCAGCCAGGAATACGGCGGCATCATCCGACACGGAGCCAAGCTGCTGTACGCTTACGCCGAAGCAACTGTGCCGAAAATCACCGTCGTTACGCGCAAAGCCTACGGCGGAGCGTATTGCGTGATGGGATCGAAACATTGCCGTACGGACATCAATTTCGCGTACCCGACTGCCGAAATCGCCGTGATGGGTGCCGAAGGCGCGGTAGGCATTTTGTATCGCCGCGAACTTTCCAGCGCCGCCGATCCGGCAGCCGCTCGCAAAGAAAAGATCGAAGAGTACCAGGACAAATTCGCTTCGCCATACGTCGCGGCCGAACGTGGCTTTGTGGATGAAGTCATCGAGCCGAAGCACACGCGCCGAAAATTGATTCGCGCCTTGAAGCTGCTGGAAAACAAACGCGACACCAATCCGCCGCGCAAACACGGCAACATTCCTCTTTGAAGGCAAAAGGCAAATCTCAAAAGGCAAAAGTCAAAAGTGCGGTGAAAAGCCGCGCTTTTGACTTTTTGATTTTCTGTTTATGATCCAGCCGATGTTCAACAGATTCCGATTCAAAATAGTTTTTCTGGCTATCTTTCTGATGGCTTGTTCGGCGGCGAAAGCGTGGGCGGCGGATGTCGTCATCATTATGCCGTTTGAAAATCGCTCGCAATCGGCGCAGTTCAACTGGGTGCGCGAAAGTTTTTCGATTTTGCTGGCTGACATTCTGGATGCGCCGGGTTTGACTGTGGTCAGCGCTGATGAACGCTTGCAGGCTTTCGATCAGGTTCGGCTCAGCCCGACTGATTTGCTGACGCGCGCGGCGATGATTCGCGTGGCCGAAGCCGCCAAAGCCAATCTGGTGGTCGTTGGCGAATTCGACATCGGCGGCGACAAGCAAAACGTCTCCATAGCCATTTCGGCGCGACTGATCGAAACCGAAGCCGGACGCTTGATCGGCAACAAGGTGTTCAATTTCAGTGGGCCGCTCAGCGATTTGCAGTTGATGCAGGGGCAACTGGCGTGGCACGTGCTGTACGAACGAAATCCTTCGCTGCCGTACACCAAAGAGCAGCTTGTTCGCCGCGCGACCAACGTTCCGCCGCGCGCGTATGAAAGTTATGTCAAAGGCGTGCAGACGCTTGATCTGCGATTGCGCGAATCGTTTTTGAAGCGTGCCATTCAGGAACACGACACCGCCGGAGCGCCCGGCCATTACGCGCAAGCCATTTACGAACTCGGCGTGTTGCAATACCGCCAGACGGAGTTTGAAGAAGCCGTGACTTTGTTGAAGCGGCTGACTAAAGGCGATCCGCATTACGAACCAGGCTTGTTTTATTTGGGGCAGGCGGCGTTCAAAGCCGGAGTGTTTAACGATGCCGCCGCAGCTTTGGAAACGTTGGCAGGAATCGCTCCGCTGCCGGAAATTTTGAACAACGCCGGAGCCGCTTTGACGGCCAAGGGCGAAAACGCTCGTGCGCTGCCGTTTCTGCAACGCGCTATTGCGGCCAATGCTAACGACACGGTTTACCGATTCAATTACGGTTACGCCGCGTGGCGAAATCAGGCTTACGACGAAGCCGCGCAACAGCTTCGCGCCGTTGTCGGGTCGAACGCCCGCGATGGCGAAGCGTGGTTTGTGTTGTCGAAATGCCTGGCTTCCGCCGAAAAGGCCGACGACGCAGCCAAAGCCGATAACGAAGCCAAACGCTATTTGAGCGCCTATGCTCGATGGGCGGTCGCGCCGGACAAAGTTCCCGTGCTGGCGCGCATGAAAGAAGACCTGGATGAATTGGCGCTGGCCAAACTTTTGCGCCAGCAATCCGGGACTTCGGCGCAAACGCGGGCGACTCCGCAGCAGATTTCTCAGCAACAGGCGCTGGACAACATTCGCCAGTTGCTGGCCGCCAACAAAGACGCCGAAGCGATGGCTGAACTCCAGCGAGTTTTGGCCGCCGACACCGCCAACGCCGACGCTTACTTTTTGCGAGGCATTGTTTACACGCGCCGCAACGAAACCGAAAACGCGCTGCGATCGTTCCAGGCTGCCGTGTCTTGGAATCCGCGCATGCCCGAAGCGCACATCATGCTCGGCAGGATTTACCTGGTTCGACGCGACACCGCCAGAGCCTTGGCGCATTGTAAACAGGCGCTGGAAATTGATCCTCAAAACCGCGAAGCCATCGCTCTGAAACAGCAAATCGAAATCGGGCGATGATTTAACGATTGTGGAGTGCTGCGGCTCGACGCAGCTTTGTGTTTTCAGCCTTGTGTTTACTACCCAAGTGAGATTTTCACTGCGAAGGAAAAGCGGTGTCGAGCCACCGCACTCCACATGTTTTTATCTACCTGATCCCTATGACCCATTGCGATGCTTCTCGCCGCACGTTCCTGCTGCCTTCTCTTGGACGGCGGGCTTAAGATGCCGCAGAATAATTGCAAATGAGTGATTGAAAGGAAGTAAAGTTTATGAACGTGCCAATGACTACGATTGAAGTGAATCAAAATGCTGCCGTCATTCTGCGAATGTTGCAGCAAAAGGCGGAAGGACAGGGAACCACGCTCGAAGAACTGTTGAAACCTCTCGCCGCAGAAATAAGCGAACCGGAAGAACCACAAGAAGTCTCACCGCGGAATGAAGCGATGCTTGCTGTCATCCGCAGAACTCATGAACGGTTGAAGAACATGCCAGTGAGTGGATCAACAGAAGATTCGCTGAAAACACCGGATGAAATGTACAGCGAGGAAGATGTCGAAGGTTTGGACGTTTTCAGTTTGCGACACATGCCGCCTGAAGACTCTTTTATCGTGCAGATGCGTTTTGTAGAGACTGGCGAAGGAGAGCCTGCACGCTATGACTTCAGCGGAATTTTTGATGACGAAGATATAGAGGCTGAATAGATGCCACTGGTTGAATCATTTTGGGAAGCGACTTCCGACGCAGGCTTGCGCCAAGGGGAATTGCTGCCACTTTGCCCTGTTCCAGTCGTACAGGAAAAGCTGATAGCTGATGCGCCAACTCAGACCGTGCCTATCCAAAGATACAATCTCATCGTCATCACTCAGAGCTGTGATCTGAACCAGCAAAAGGCTCGGCTTGTTGCGTTGTGTCCAATCTTTCCAATCACCCGGTTTGAAGAGATCAACGAGGAGATGAAAAGGAAAGGACGATGGGAGGAAGTAAGAAAAGGCCGGGTAGAAGGTTTGCACCTCCTCACTTCTCCCACTAATCCAACTGACAACCGCGAGTCATTGGTCGTTGATTTTCGGGAGATTTACAGCCTGCCGTTTGAAATGCTAATGCAGCACGCGCTGGGTGTTGGGCAGCGGTGGCGGTTGAAGCCACCATACCTTGAGCACTTCTCCCAAAGCTTCGCCCGATTCTTTATGCGCGTCGGTTTGCCTTCAGCAATTTCGCCTTTCAAGTAACTGAGACCCTTTGTCATCCAATGGGGAGAGGTAAAACAGATGTACTCTGTTGACGAAAAAGATCGTGTCATGCCAATCGAAGATATTCCGCAATCCTCTGTTGGCGCGCCAATCCCTGTGGTTCTGAGTGATGAGTTTGTCACTGTCGTCGCTTTCTATCTGCAGAACACGCCTGATGGTTGGGACGGAACTTCTATTCGCATGGCCAGTTCGGGAACCGAAGGGGAACCACTTGCTTTGGTCAGATTCTCTTTTTGTTATGCTTCGATGTTTGGGCCGCCGAATGACGAAGCTTTCGAGGGGCATCCGTTGGCCAAGCGCGGTCTGGAGCCTTACGGCGCTTTTATCATCGAAAACTCGTCGTGGATTCGGCGGCTCGAAGAAATGAACTCCGTGCATCCCTATCACAAGCCTCAAAGATTCCAGGCGCGAAAACATTATGTGCTGTCATTTCACGACTCGACTTTTGAGTGTGTGGCGGACGGCTACACAATTGAGTTACACGAAAGTTCCATCAGAAAGATTCTGCCGCGAATGATGGAACTGCTTGATCGAAGCCCAAACCAACCGGGATCACCTTAAGCTTTCTCAATACCTCAAGGAAGTCACCTATGAAACGCTCGCTTACATTCACAACCATTGTCACCCTGCTCTTCGCAGTCGCTGGTGCTACGCTTTTTGCCCAGCAGCAACGCCAACTCACGCCCGAACAGCAAGCCCAACAAGCCGCTACGCGCGAAGACCATCAGCGGATGATGGAGTTGCTGGGAATCAAAGCCTTGCGACCGGGCGCGAATGGCAGCAACAAGGATGCTCCGAATTACGCCAACTACGACGAATCGAAAGTGAACCCGTATTCGCCGCTGCCTGATCCGCTGACGTTGAAGAATGGCAAGAAAGTGACTTCGGCCAAGGTGTGGTGGAATCAACGGCGATCGGAAATTGTCGAAGACTTCGACCGCGAAGTCTATGGCCGCATGCCGAAAGTGACGCCAAAGGTGAAGTGGGAAGTCGTCAGCACAACCAACGAAGTGAAATACGGCGTGCCGGTCGTCACCAAACAGTTGGTCGGCCACGTAGACAATTCGTCCTATCCGGCAGTGACCGTAGACATCAAGTTGACGCTAACGATTCCGGTCAAAGCGGTGAACGTGCCGGTGATTATGGAGCTGATGTTTCAACTACCTCCGCGTCCGGCGAATGCGCCGCCGTTGCCACAACAGCCGGGAACTCCTTGGCAGCAGCAAGTGCTGGCGAAAGGTTGGGGCTACGCGACGCTGGTTCCGACCAGCATTCAGGCCGACAACGGAGCCGGTTTGACGGCGGGCATCATCGGTCTGGTCAACAAAGGCCAGCCGCGCAAAGCCGACGATTGGGGAGCGTTGCGCGCCTGGGCTTGGGGAGTCAGCCGCGCGCTGGATTATTTTGAAACCGACAAAGCCGTCAACGCCAAACAAATTGCGCTGGAAGGGCATTCGCGGTACGGCAAAGCGACGCTGGTGGCGATGGCTTATGAACCGCGCCTGGCGATTGCGTTCGTCAGTTCTTCGGGCGCGGGCGGAGCTAAAATCCATCGCCGGAATAATTACGGCGAGATGGTCGAAAACGTCGCTGCGCCCAGCGAATACCATTGGATGGCGGGGAATTATCTGAAATACGCCGGGCCGCTGACCGCCAATGACTTGCCGGTGGATTCGCATGAACTGGTGGCGTTGTGCGCGCCGCGCCCGGTGTTTATCAGTTCGGGGTCGGTGGAAAAAGGCGATGGCTGGGTAGACGCCAAAGGCATGTTCCTGGCTGCGGCGCACGCTGGGCCGGTGTACAAATTGCTCGGCAAAAAAGATATGGGCACGATGGAATTTCCGCCGATGGAAACCGGTTTGATGGCGGGCGACATCACGTTCCGCCAGCATAGCGGAGGCCACACGCCGGGACCGAACTGGCCGACGTTTTTGGAATTCGCCAGCCGTTACTTGAAATCGGCAAGCAAATGATTGCTGGCTTGTTTTTGTGGAGTGCGAAAAGGCCTTTTAACCACAAAAAGCTCAGAAGGCACAAAACAAGCTTGAAGTTCTTTTGTGTTATTTGCGCTTTTTGTGGTGGGAATTTCCAAACCTTCAAGAAAGCGAAGTTCAGCCCTGACCTTTTGCCATTGTCTTGGTCAGACTTTCCTGAGCTTTTTCGCGCGGCATGCTGATGATGGCTTGGATGCGTTGACCTTCGCGGCGGACTTTCAGATTGTTGAGCATCAACATTGCGCCGGGGTCGTCGGTTTTCTTCAGCCGCGCGACCAACAAAGCGGCTTGCGCCAGATTGGTGATGTTGCGAGCGTCTTCTTCGTTGGCGGTGAAGCCTGTGACGATCAATTGCGCTTCCTGGTCAATCGCCAGCACCAGACTCAGCGAAGTCAGTTGATGCAACGGCCCCATCGCTTTGCTTTCGCTGACGGCGGCTAAAATGGCCAATGCCGCATCGTCAATTTCCTTGATGCCGGACGATTCCGTTATTTTGTAATCCGCCAACGTGCCGTCCGGTTTGACCGTTCCCGTCACACCGATTTTCATCTTGCCAGCAGGCAATGAAAGCTTGCCTTCCTTGTTGGCGTCGTACAGCCGTTTGACCTGATCCTTGATCGGAGCCGTATTGATTTTTCCGAAAGCCCCGAAGCTTTCGGGCTTGCCCGGCTGTTCGGATTTGTCTGGTTCAGGCTGTTGAGCTTTGGCCAATTCTTCAGCTTTAGCTTTTTCTTCCGCTGCTTTTTGCTCGGCTTCACGTTGAGCGAGTTCTTCTTCCTGTTTACGAAGCTCTTCTTCTTTGCGACGGCGATCAGCTTCGCGCTTGGCCAGTTTGGCTTGTTCTTTTTTCTGATCTTCCAGCGATTGAGTTTTCTCAGGAGCGCGAAAACCCATATACCCGTTCGGGTATTTCATCTTTTTGGTGAAGGTAATCAGGATGCCTCGGTTGTAATCTTCCTCGACGAATTGCACATCGCGCAGCTTCATCGCCAATCCGAAAATCGGCGCGTAATACACGACCAGATACAGCACGGCGTGCGTCACGACGGAAACTGCCGCCGCAATCAGCAAACCTTTCTTTCGTTTTGGAAGGCGAACAATCGTAATCATCACTGCTACCTCAAAAAATGCTTCTCAAGAACGATACGATTATAGTCGCTTGCGAGGTGCGGAAAAACTTCCAGCCTTCAAGTTGTCCGGCAATTGACCGGTCGCAAAAAATTAGTCATTGTTCGCGCCATCACTCACTTTCGAGAATTACATCAACAAAGGAAAGATCAACCAGATGAAAGCTCCAGCAAAATTCGTTTTGGTCGGCGCGATTGTTATGTCGCTGGCCTGGTTCTTCGGCGTCAATTCAACGGCTCAACAACCAACCGGCTCGACGGGCAAAGACGCTCCGCCCGACGGCGCAAAGCTTTATGAAGAGCGTTGCGCCGTGTGCCACGACAACGCGGGCAGCAATCCGCAAGATCGCACACCGCCGAAATCCTTGCTGGCGCGACGTGCGCCGGACGACGTCATCGCCGCGCTGACCACTGGTTCGATGAAAACTCAGGCCGCAGGATTGAAGGAATTGGAAATTCGCGCCATCGCCGTTTACCTGACCGGCAAACAGCCAAGCGGCGTGATTGATCCTTCGCAATTGGCCAATCGCTGTCAGGCGCCAGGCGGTGCCATCAATCTGAAAGCAACGGGTTGGAACGGCTGGAGCACCGATTTGGACAACACGCGCTTTCAACCCAAACCCGGATTGAAAGCGGAAGATGTGCCGCGATTGAAGGTAAAATGGGCGTTCGCTTATCCGGCGACGATGGCTTTGGGGCAGCCGACGATTGTCGGCAATCGTTTGTACGTGACGACGGATTCCGGGCAGGTCATCAATCTGAACGCTCAAACCGGTTGCGCGTATTGGGCGATCAACGTCGGAGCGCCCGTGCGAACTTCGGTGTCGGTCGGAGCTTTGCCCGCCGGAGGCGTCAATAAAAGCGGGGCCAAATTTGCGGCGTATTTCGGCGACGAACGCGCGAACGTTTACGCAGTGGATGCCGAAACCGGCAAACAACTGTGGAAGATCAAGCTCGACGATCATCCGGTAGCGCGCATCACCGGTTCGCCCGTGCTGTACAAAGATCGGTTGTACGTTCCCGTGTCTTCGGTCGAAGAAGCCATTTCGCGCCCGGACAAATACGAATGCTGCAAGTTTCGCGGCAGCATGGTTGCGCTGGATGCTTACAGCGGAAAGCTGCTCTGGAAATCACATTCCATTCCCGAAGAGCCTAAGCCGCACAAGAAAAATTCCGCCGGAACTCAAATGTACGGCCCGGCTGGAGCGGCCATCTGGTCAGCGCCTACGCTGGACGTGAAGCGCGGCGTGCTGTATGCCGGAACCGGCAATTCATACACCGACGTGGCGGAAAAAGGCTCTGATTCCATCATCGCCTTTGAACTGGCGACCGGAAAAATTCGCTGGGCATATCAGGTGCTGCCCAATGACAACTACATCATGAACTGCGGCAGACCCGGCCAGGGGAATTGCCCGGAAAAAGCAGGCCCGGATTTCGATTTCGGCAGTTCGCCGATTCTACGCAAATTGCCGAACGGCAAAGACGTGATTTTGGCTGGCAACAAAGCCGGCATTCTGTTCGCGCTCGACCCGGACAATCAGGGCAAAAAGCTTTGGGAAATTCCGCTTGGTGGAGGTTCGGCGCTGGGCGGCATCGAATGGGGCTTCACTGCCGACGCAACAAATGTCTACGTTCCCGTTGCCGATCCTTTCGGCAAACCCGGCACGCGCAATCCTGGAATTTCAGCCGTCAAAATCGCCACCGGAGAAAAGCTCTGGCAAACGCCCGCTCCGACTGTGAAATGTTCGTGGGGAACGTCGCGTTGCGTCAACGCGCAATCGGCGGCAGCCAGTCTGATTCCCGGCGTCATCTTTTCAGGAACGACCGACGGCCATTTGCGCGCTTACGCCACCGCCGACGGAAAAATCCTCTGGGATTTCGACACGGCGGCGCAGCCGTACGATGCCGTCAACGGCAAACAAGCCAAAGGCGGCACGATTGACGCCGGAGGCGCAACGATTGCCAACGGCATTCTGTACATCAATTCCGGTTACGGCAGAATCATCGGCATGCCCGGCAACGCGCTGCTGGCGTTTTCGGTAGATGGGAAATAACGCCGGGAGCGCAGGCGTCTCGCCTGCGACTGATGAAGCTGTCTGCGCTCCCTGGTGCAAAGCATTATGAAAAATTGTTTCGCTCTTTTGTTCGCGTGTTTGTTCTGCGCCGTTGCGCTGAGTGCTTTGGCGCAGGAAACCGCCGCAACGCATCATCAACGCGGCTTCGCGCATCACGAACGCCGTTCGTTGGACGAAGCCAGCAAGGAATACGCCGCGGTGTTGGCGCTGGATCCGCCGCGAGAATTGACCGCCGAAGATTGGCAACTTGCGCGGCGTTTTGCTCCGCGTTTGTACACGACGCCGACGGAGTTTTTCCCGCTCAAGGATTTCGCGGTCATACTTCACCCGACCGAACGGCTGATCGCGTACCACTTCTTTTGGGAAGACGACATTGACTTCCCAGAAGACAACGACCCCTGCGATCACGAATTAATCTGGGTACAGTATTCCGCCGACAAGCTGCGGCTGGAAAACGTCTGGTCGTATTTTCACGGACGGATTTTGGCGGGCGAAGAAGCCGCGTTGGACGATGCCCGGCGAAACGGAATGCGTCCGCGCGTCAATGTGCAATGGGGCAAGCACGGTTCGCTGTTGGCGGGTTGGGAAATCATGACGTTGAAAGCCGACGCGGGCGACGCCGAACGAAAGTATTACCCAACCGGCCAACCAATTACACTGAAGCAATACAACGAAGGGACGTTCCGCAAACTCAGCACTGAAGGTCGTCGTCTGATTGACCATCCATTGGCAAAGAGGTTGAACTGGCCAACGAAGTTCACCGGTTCGTGGAATGACTTCGTCAACTTTTCGCGGCTGATTGATCCACTGACGTTGCTGACCAAACGTCGTATGGCTTTGGTGTCGCGCTGGAACAACGCCACGATTGATCAACACTTTTTGCCCTACAATTTCCGCCCAAAGACCGAATGGCCCGTCGGGCCAGCACTTAACGAACGAAAGTAACCACCAAGCTACTCGGAGGCTAACTCATGCGCGCTTTGTCCATCTTCTCCACTCGCAAACTCTGGCTGATTGCCGGATTGATTTTGATCGCCGGATTGATCGGAACCGCTACGCAATCGCAAACCCGGTACGAAGCCGAAATTCGTCACACCACCAACGGCATCCCGCACATCACCGCCAAAGACATGGGCAGCCTGGGTTTTGGCGAAGGTTACGCGTTTGCGCAAGACCATCTGTGTTCGCTGGCCGATCAGGTCATCAAAGCACGCGGTGAACGCGCGAAGTATTTCGGCGCGGGCGAAAACAATCGTCACTTCAACAGCGACGTGACGATGAAAGCACTCGGCCTTTACGACCAAGCGAAAGCCATGTTTGCGGCAATGCCCAAAGAACATCGTGAACAAATCGAAGGTTACACCGCCGGTTACAACCAATACCTGCGCGAAGTCACGGCCAACGGCGTAGGCGGTTGGTGCAAAGGCAAAGACTGGGTTTTTGAAATCACTGCCGTGGATGTGCTGGCATACAACCAGAGCGTCGTTGTCACCAGCACGCAATTCGCCGATATGATTGCGACTGCCGCGCCTCCGACCAAAGAAACCGCCGTCAATACTTCGCTCGAAGCCTTTCGCAACGCCGCCTTGCCCGAAACCGATACGGCCAGCAATGGCTGGGCGATTGGCTCTGACCGTTCGGCTGGCGGCAAAGGCATGCTGGTCGCCAATCCGCATTATCCGTGGACGGGCAGCAACCGGTTTTGGGAAAAGCATCTGGTCATCCCCGGCAAATTGAACGTGTACGGCGTGGGCTTGCTCGGTTCGCCCGGCGTTTCCATCGGATTCAACAGCGCCGTCGCCTGGACGCACACGGTTTCGGCGGGCAAACGTTTCACGCTGTATTCTCTGAATCTGGCCGAAGGCAATCCGACCAAATATCTGTACGACGGCAAAGAACGCGAAATGACCAGCAAGGTCGTCAGCGTCGCCGTTCGCCAAAACGACGGCACGACCAAACAAATCGAACGCCGCGTGTTTTTCAGTCATTACGGCCCGATTGTGAACCTGCCCGGATTCGGTTGGTCGCCGAAACGCGCCGTCACCATGCGCGACGCCAATGCCAACAACACACAGTTTTACGCTCAGCGCGTAGCCATGAATGCGGCGCGCAGCCTGGACGAATTCAAACAGGCGCACGCCAAATACAACGCCATTCCGTGGATCAACACCATCGCCGCCAGCGCCGACGGACGCGCCTGGTACGCCGACACTTCGGCGACGCCGAACCTGAAACCCGAAGCGATTGCCGCGCTGATGAAGCGCAAAGACAGCGACATGCTGACCAAAACCGCGTGGGATCGCGGCTTGATTTTGCTGGACGGCAGCGATTCGCTGTATGAGTTCGTCAGCGATCCTTCCACCCGCGAAGGCGTCATTCCCTGGTCGCGTATGCCGCAACTGGAACGCAAAGATTATGTCTTCAATGCCAACGACAGTTTTTGGCTGGCGAACCCGCATCAATTGCTGACGGGCTTTTCGCCGCTGCAAGGATTGGAAGGAACTCCGCGCAGTTTGCGCACGCGCATGAACGCCGTCATTTTGGACGACACCAGCGCCAACGGAGCTTCGGGCAAAGACGGCAAATTCACGCTGGACGAATTGGCCGCCGCCGCCGTCAACAATCGCAGCATGTCTGCGGAACTGTTGCGCGCCGAAGTGGTCAAACGCTGTCAGACGACTTCTTCGGTCAGCCTGGACGGGCAGAGCGTGGATTTGAGCAAGGCTTGTCAGGTGTTGGCAGGTTGGAATGGACGATACGACGTGGACAGCGTTGGCCCTGTGCTGTGGCGTGAATTCATCACGCAATACGACATCGCCGACACGCAGCGCAAAGGCAAACTGTTTGCCAGCGATTTCAACGCAGCGGATTCGGTCAACTCGCCGCACACCATGACACAGGATCAAAACGGCGAAACCTTGCAGAAACTGGCCAAAGCCGTTCGCGTGTTGCAGCAAGCGGGCTTTGCCGTAGATGCGCCGCTCGGCAAGTTGCAATACAGCGGCAAAAACGGCGGACGCATTCCGATTCACGGCGGCGACGGTCCGTATGAAGGCATCGCCAACGTCGTAGGCTTCGGAACCAATCGCACGACGCTGGAACCGGAAACCAGCCCGGCGCGCATCAGCGGCAGCCGCAACCTGACCAAAGAAGGGTATCCGATCACGGTCGGAACCAGCTTCATTATGGCGTTGGAATTCACGGCCAACGGCCCGCGCGCGCAAGCGTTTTTGACGTACTCGCAATCGGGCGACCCGGCTTCGCCAAAGTCTTACGACCAGACGGAACTCTTTTCGGCCAAGAAGTGGCGCAAGATTCTGTTCACCGAAGCCGAAATCAAATCCGACCCGAATCTGAAGACAAAGAAGGTGTCGAGCGGGAAATAAGCCAAACCGTTCGTGGCTGCTGACATGTCAGTAGCCCGCGCGTGAGCAAGGGCAAGCTCGGCAATTCGCCAGTTCTGGCCGAACAGCGCAATGCCGAACGCACCCTCCTTTACAGTCGGGCTACTGACACGAGATTGCTTGCAGTTGAAAAGAAGTCTTGGTGCATTGCCGCCGCTCGCAAATTCGCAGTATGCTTACGCGCACGAGGTGAAATTATGGAAGTGATATTGACGACTCCTGATGCTGTGGCAAGCAAAGTTCAGAATGGCAGTACGATGCCTCAACACGACTTGGCTGAATTAGAGGCGCGTGTGCTTGCACAAGGGCACAAGTTTTACGGAATCTTCGCCGATGATCCCGGCGCGCTGGAAGTCTTTGATGAAATCGAACGACTGCGCGACCAGGAAACTCTCGCCAACACTTTAGCCGTCTCTCAACCTTAAGCCGATGAGATACCTGCTCGACTCTAACATCCTGCGGTATTACACCGCCAAACATCCTACGATGACGCGCAATCTCGCCCGCGTTCCGGCTGAACGGCTTGCGATTCCCTTTGTCGTAGTGATCGAGCAATTGCGCGGGCGTTTCGATGCCTACCTCAAGGCCGAACCCGAAAACCTTTTACGGGAGCAGGAACGCCTACTGGCAGCCCAGCAATTCCTTTCGCTCTATCAAACCGTTTATATGGACGAAAAAGCAGTGGCGGAATTGATGGCATTGCGGCAGCGTGTGAGCACACGAAAGCGATACTCCGACGTTATGATTGCTGCGATGGCGTTGGCCAGCGGCGATATTGTGGTCACGCGAAATGTGGATGATTTCCGAGACTTGATGCCAGCCGCGAAGATTCAGAATTGGGTGGATCAAGTTTATTGAAGCAGCGCCGATGAGGAGCAGTTCGTCTTTGCTTGGTAGACGAAAAAACTGCAAGCACTTTTATGAGGAATACAAGATGATAATAAGGCGTGGTTCAGCAGAGGTTAGTCTAGGGCCTCTGGCTTCTGCTCTTATCAGTGACTTTCTTTGGCGTAAAGAAGATGAATATCCGTCTTCCCAGCTTTATGCCAACGAATTAGAAAACCTTCTTAGATTTGCACTTGAGGCTGGAAGGCTAAAACATTACTGGCGTGCGTTACTTGGTACTCTAAGCCAACGAGACTCTGTTTTGGTAGAACTGCGTACTGCCCTTCACTTTCAAAGAAATAAGCTCACGATTACGGAATGGGAGCCAGTTGGCTTGGATGAAAAAAAAGGTGAATTTCTATTACAGTCTCCCTCCGGTTCGGAAATCTTTGTCGAAGTAAAAAGTCCTGGTTGGGAGGGAGAACTTTCGGAAGAAGAAAAAAGGGGAGATAGAAAAAGACGGCCTAAACATATTCATTTGGAGACTAGGAATGTAGCTCCTTGGGAGCGAATACAATTCATTCTAGATAAAGCTTATGAGAAATTCTTGCCGAACAAGGCTAATTTGCTGATCATTGTAGACGACCTCTTTTGGGAATTGAGGCATGGCACTGAAATGCACGCCAGAGAGAGCCTGTACACAATAGGAAGATGTGGCTGCTTTACTGATGACCACTATGAAAATTTAGGAGGTGTGGGAATCTTTTGGATTGAAAATAATTGGTTGGAGATTTCGTACCACATGAATTTGTACCTCAACCCCTTCGCCATAGCTCCTCTCCCTAAGGATTTCCAGGAGTCTTTCGATGCCCAGACAATGACTATTGTCAGATAGTGGCAACATCCGCCAACCTACTTGTACAAATCTGTGCCGGATTCAGCAGCGTGCTTTTGTTTCAGGAATAGATGCCAGCCGCGAAGAAACTCTATGGGCTAAGGAAGGCGAGTCGAGCCAGACTGGCGATGGGATCAGCCAGGGAATGACGGTTCATACCAAGCTCCCCGGCCTTGCCCATGAACTGCGCCTGACCAGTTCAGCAAGGCACCTCTTCACCGTAAGCCGCGAGCTATCTATTTCGAGCCGCGAATATCCATTTATATCCATTTGGGCATGAATTGCTCAGTCCAGCAGCGGTTTGAGGACGCGGCCATGCACATCGGTCAGGCGGCGTTGGATGCCGTTGTGGTAAACCGTCAGTTCTTCGTGGTCTATGCCCAGCAGGTGCATGATCGTCGCGTGAATGTCGTACACCTCGGTCGGGCGTTTGCGATCCAACGGTTTGTAGCCGAATTCGTCGCTTTCGCCATAAGTCACGCCGCCTTTGATGCCTCCGCCGCAGAGCCAGTTCGTGAAGCAAAACGGATTGTGGTCGCGCCCGGTGCCGCCCTGACTGGAAGGCATACGGCCAAATTCGGTCGTCCACAAAATGATTGTGTCTTCCAGCAAGCCGCGTTGTTTCAAATCCTGAATGAAGGCCGCGCATCCGCGAGCCATGCCTGTCGCAAGTGGCCCGTGATCCTGTTTGATGTTTTCGTGCGAATCCCAATTGCGCCGAGGAAAGCTGTTGTCGTTGCCGCTCCAGATTTGAATGAAGCGCACGCCGCGTTCCAGCAAGCGCCTCGCCGTCAGGCATTTTTGCGCGAAGTGAAACGTCTCTTCGTCGTCGTTGATTTCCTTCGGCCATTCGCGCGCGCCACGATCCAGCCCGTAAAGCTTCAACACGTGTTCCGGCTCGGCTTTCAGATTCAAGGCTTCGGGCGCGGCCAATTGCATCTTGGCGGCAAGTTCGTAACTGCGAATGCGGCCTTCCAATCGCTGATCGCCTTCGCGCTTGGCGGCGTGAGCGTGATTGATTTCCGCCATCAGCTTTTGCGCGGCGGCTTCGCTTTGCGGTGAGATGTATTTGGCGGATTTGTGCGGGAACAGATCGGCGACAGGAGCTTCCGTGCCGGGAAAAATCATTGTGCCGCTGTGTTCAGCGGGCAAAAACGCTGCGTCCCAGTTTTTGACTCCGTTCGACGGCATGCCGCGGTGATCGGGCATGACGACAAAAGTCGGCAGGTTGTCATTCATCGAACCCAAGCCGTAACTGACCCAGCAACCGGCTCCGGGAAAACCTGGCAGCAGAAATCCCGTCGCTTGCAGCAAAGTCGCCGTGCTGTGAACACCGGATTTGCTGACCATGTTGTGAACGAAAGCGATGTCATCCACAACGTTGCCGAGCGCGGCGACCGGTTCGCCCAGCATCTTGCCGGTCTGGCCATACGGTTTGAAATCCCAGACAGGTCGCAACCACGGGCCAAGCCCGTCTTGAAAGGCTTCGACGTGTTCGCCGAAATCGCTCGGCTGGCCGTGACGTTTGATCAGTTCAGGTTTGAAATCAAACAGGTCAATGTGGCTGGCCGCTCCGGCCATGAAAAACTGCACGACGCGTTTGGCTTTGGCCGGATGATGCAGTTTCTTGTTTGGGCCGCTTTGAGCTAAAGCGTTTTCGTTCGCCAGCATCGAAGCCAGCACCAACCCGCCAAGCCCGCCGCCTGCTTGCCACAGAAATTCGCGGCGTGTTGGTTGGCGTAGTGGGTGATAATTGATAGGAGATGTGTCGGGCATGGTGTTTGTAAGCTTTCCTGCTGATTCATCATTCTCCGACCATTGCCAAAGCTTGATTCATCACTCGATCAGACAAGTACATTCCTGCTTGGCGAAGTTGCAGGAGAACCGGGCGCGCTGCCGAAATAACTCTGCGCTGTTTGGCTGTGAGCACCAAACCTAAAGTTCCTCGTACTGGAATACTGTGTGCTGTTGCACAGCGTCGCGCCGCCAGATCATCAAGGATGACTTCGGTCCCAGGATTGGCATAGCCCCAGGCAAGCACGGAGGATTCACCCAATCCAAGCCCCCAGGCCTGGATCGAGGCGGGGACAGGCGGAGTTTGGACGATGGATAACCAGATAGTTTGATTGAGAGCTTGAGCGGTTGGATCGCTTTGGCCGCGTTGCAGGATCTCAGTCGCTACAGCATTAGGAACGACGATTTCTGGCGCAAGCAGTTGCAGAAGATCAAGCAGACCTGCTCTTGAAAGATAGATCATTGGCGAGGCATTAACCGCCGGACGTTCAGCCACGTTCCATCTCCTTTTTCAGGTCGTCAAAATCCACCACAAATGCGTTTTCACCTCGGCGGCTAAGAGCCAGCAGAAAGTCTGTACGGTCCAGGTTGGAAATTTGGGCTGCTTTTTCCTGGGAGATTTCGCCGCGTTCATACCAATGAATCGCGGCAGCCAGTCGCATCTCTCGGATAAATTCATCCGGTGCGCGCCGCAAGGCTGAAAAAACGTCATCGTCCAACTGCATCGTTAGTTCTGTCATAAAAGCCTCTCTCTGATTGGCGACTTATTCAAAACACTCAAGCTCGCTTTGGCGGTCAATATACTCGATTTTTCCCGATTTGGCGGACGAAAACACCCTAACTGTTACTGAACAAAAGCGTCGTTGGTTTGTGGTGAGCGATGAAGCCACCATGAAGCCAGAAAGAGCAGCGCCGTAATCGGAATCAGCGTGCCGGGAAAGATTGCCACTCGCCAGTTGACGGCGGCAACAACGCCAAACGCGATCAGCGAAATGACAGCGCCCAACAGTTCCCATTTCCAGGCGACGGCCAAGCCGATGACTGCGACAATGATTGCGCCCAGACTCAGGTAATCAGTCCAGACCAGCGGTCGGGAAGGGCTGCCAGCGTCACCGAATAAATGCGCGAGCAGAAAAAAGCCCCAGAACAAGACGATCACCCCGCCAAGAACGCGCGCTCCCCAACGCAGGATGGTAGGTAATGATGAAGTTACGTTTTGCATGATCTTTGCCTCCTAATCACAAAGGTTTTTTACAGAGGCAGCTTAGTCTTTGCGCTGTGCCTGCGGCGTCGAGCGTTAGGTCACTTTGTTGATTGCCATAAGTCATTGCCAACCTTTTTCCTATTGCTCGGTCAGCAGCGATGAACAGCACGTTGGGTTTTGTTTTGGTCTGCTGTTGAGCTTTTGCCGGAGCGAGCGCAAAAAATACTGCGAACAACGCAAACCAGATAAAGAATCTTTTGTTCGTCATATCGTGAAGTCGTGATTTGTTGAATTTGTGGTTCAGTAAGTCGAATTGCCAGCAAGCGAACGCATTCATAAACTTGCGGCGGGATTGTAGTGGAGCGTTTTCAGGAAGCAATCCATCAGGCATCAGACTTTGGCGACACTCGGACAGCGACCTTCTTTGCGGCGGAGTTTGAAAGTGGTAAAACGCCAGCCTTTGAGAGGAACCAATTTATGAAACAGATTTTGAGAGCGGGAATCTTCGTCGTTGGCATATTGTGGCTAAGTTACGGCGGGCTGACGACAGGTCAAACGAATCAAACTCAACCGCTGAATTACGTCTGCCAGCGAGCAGTCAGCGCGGTCAACATTGATGGCAAACTCGATGATGCCGCGTGGCGCAACGCGAAATGGACGGAAGTGTTCGTTGACATCGAAGGCGACGCGAAACCCAAACCGAAATATAAAACTCGCGCCAAGATGCTGTGGGACGAGATGTACTTTTATTTCGCCGCCGATCTGGAAGAGCCTCATGTTTGGGCGACGCTGACCAAACGCGATTCGGTCATCTTTCACGACAACGATTTTGAAGTCTTTCTCGATCCCGAAGGCGATACGCTGAATTATTACGAAATCGAAATCAACGCGCTGAACACCGTCTGGGATTTGCAACTCGACAAACCGTATCGGTTCAAGGGCAAGGCGAACGACGGATGGAATGCGACCGGATTGAAAACGGCTGTTTCGGTGGCGGGAACGCTCAACAACCCAAAAGACAAAGATCGCGGCTGGTCTGTGGAACTGGCTCTGCCGTGGAAAGATTTGACCGGCAGTCCGCGTCCGATTGGCGCTCCGAAAATCGGCGACCGCTGGCGCGTGAATTTTTCGCGCGTCGAATGGCAGCACGAAATCGCCGATGGCAAATACCGCAAAGTCGCCGGTCGCAAAGAAGACAACTGGGTCTGGTCGCCTCAAGGTGAAATCAACATGCACATCCCGGAAAAATGGGGCTTCGTCGAATTCGCCGGGAAGTGACTTGTGCTAAGTCTTTCAGGAAAAAATTTTCGAAGGAGTGATGTTTAAGAATTCCAGGCCCGTCGCTGGCAGTTGGGTATCGCCTTTGATCTGCGCACGGCGCGCGTATTTTCCATCCTCCGGTTCGGTGTGAACCCAAACACTTTTGTCCCGGCGGTCAATCACCCAATAAGTCGGTATTTCCAGGCTGGCATAAATGTCAGGTTTGTGAACCAAATCGCGGTCAATTTCGCTTTTGGCGGAAACTGAAATGACTTCGATGACGAGTAAAGCAGGCGGGCGTCGGTTGGTTCTCAAATAATCGCGGTAAGGAACGGAAGCGTCCGGGCAAACATGGTTTGGGCCTTTGACGCCTTCTTGCGTCCAACTACTTTTCAGTTCAACCGGCACGGCATACCAAACGCTTGATCCAACGCTAACGCAACCCAGCTTTCCGATTTCCTGGTAATAAGGAGCAAGTAAGTATTCGACTCCCATTGTCTGTTCGATATGAAAATTATCCGGTGGTGGCGCCATAACGATTTCTCCATTGATTAACTCCATTCTGTCATCGGGCAAGGCGTGGGCGATTTGCGCGAACTCTTCCAATGTGAACAGACGTTTGAGCGGCGGCTGAGGCGACCCGTGGAGTTCCGGCGTCGCTGTCGTTGCCAAGGCTAATTGTAGAGCTTCTTTGGTTGCTACGGTCATGGAACACCTCCGAGCCGGATTGTAATCCTCGCCGACTCACTGAACAAAGCCGTTATTTCACCCAGCGCAGCGCGAAGTCAGTCACGCGCTGGCAAGTTTTCAATTCAACAGCGGCATTGGCGGTTTCGGCTTCTTTGCGGAGCTTGGCACGTTCGAGCGAATCCCAAGCAACGGGTTTTGCTGGTTTGTCGCTGGGTTCGCTGTCGGGAATTGCGCGCGCAGCCAACAGATATTTTCCCGGCGCTAGGTTGGCAAACGCGAATGCTCCAGATTCGTCGGCGATGACTTCGGCAAACCGCAGCAAATCGTCTTTGGCTTCAGGTTCGGCGGGCAGCAGGTGAATTCGCACACGCGAAGGCACTTTGTCGCCAGAGAGTTTTCCTTTCAAACCGGCAGCGCCTTCGGCCAGAGTGACGGCCAGACCGGTTAGCTTGTCGCCGACTTTCAGCGTGACGCCGTTCTTGCCTGCTTCGCGCGCAGTTGGATTGTTCGCGGCGGCTGTGGTCAGCAAAACGGATTTGGTGAACCAGTGTTCGTCGGGCAATTGCGATTCGACGAAGTGCCGTCCGGCTCTAAGGCTGGAAATTGTGAACTCGCCTTTGTCGCTCGGAGCGGATGCTCCCAGTCCGCCGTAAATCTGGTTGACGGACGATTTCTGATTCGGATCGTCGGGTTTTGCCTGCAAGATGATTTCTTCCAGAAACGAATCGCGCCCGGATTCGCATTTCTGTCCGGCGGGCGGCGCAGCCAGCTTTTCCAGCTTGATCGTGCCGCTGATCGAAGCCGTTGGCAGCAAAGCCAGATCAATTCCGGTCAGGTCGCGCCCGCTGACGGTCACTTTGCGCGGCGCGGACATCATGGTGTCAGCGCCGCTGAAGTCAGGCTTGGTCGCCACCACCTCGTATTCGCCGTTCGGCAATCCGTAAAACGAATAACCGCTGTTTTCGCTCATCGGCAAAACGACGGAAGTCCCGATCAAAGTGTCGGCTCCGGCTTTGGTCAGCGTCACCACCGTTGGAGTCATCCCCGATTGACCGCCGGTTGGCGCGCCGATGATTTTGCCGCTGATGGCGGCTCCGCGTTCGACGCGATACCGAATGTCTATGCCGCTGGCTTCTTCGCCGCTGCGAACGGTGACTTCGGCTGCGGTGTCGCGCGTGGCCGACGGGTAATAAATTTTCGCGCGGCCAGAGAAAGGATTTGATTTCAACGAAAAGCCCATGCTTCCCGCGCCGACATTGACGACATAAGCTCCCGGAGCCAGTCCGTAAATTCGATAAACGCCACGGTCGTCAGTTTGGCGACCCAGCACCATTTCATTCACGTTGGTTTGTTCTGTGATACGCCTACCGGCTTCGTCACGCACGCGGGAAGCTTCGACGGTGATGCCGATGACCGGTTCGCCCGAAGCGTTCACAACTCGCCCGGTGATGACGCCGCCGCGCAGCATGCGGATCGTCACCGAATCACCTACGCGGGCGTATTTCGCCGTGCCAGCGCCGAATTGTCCCGCAACTTTTTCGCTCGGCAACACGACATAACCCGGCGCGCTGGCAGTGATCGAATACGACGCCGGGTCAAGTTTGTCGGCAATGAAGTTTCCGGATTCATCGGTGACGATTTCCATTCGCCCGGACAAGGCTTTTTTGACTCCGCCGCCAACGCCGACAATGTTGACCTTGGCGTGTGGAATCGGCTGGCCTTCTTCGGTGACGACTCGACCGGAAATGGAGCCGGTCGCCCTCTGAGCAAAAGCATTCGCCGACATCATCAAACTCACAACGAGTACGCTGAGCGAAAACAACACTCGCGCGCTTCGTCGCTCAATCCCTCTGTCCCTCTGCCTCTCTGTCATTTCTCCTCCTTCGACAAATCCACAACCAAAAACACTTCTTGCCGTCCGCTGCTGGCGACCGAAACGGTTTGTTCGACTTTCGGCAACTTGAACTCTGAGGTTCCAGCGTTAAACGACGGAACGGAAAGCGTCACCCGATAAGTGCCTGCCGACAATCCTTCAAGCAAAAACTGGCCGCGAGCATCCACTTCCGCGCTGCCAGTGCCAAAACTAAAACCTTCTTCGGAGGCGCCTTCGCGTTTGGCTCTGACCATAAGTCTTGTGCCAGCGGGCAAAGTTCCGCCGCGAACTTCGACTCGTCCGGCGATGCTGGCCGTACCGTAAGCAAACACCAGCCGCAAGCCGGTCAGCCGGTCGCCAGCGTTCAATTGCAGTTCTTTGACCTCAGCGCCGTTGTGTTCAACGCGCAGCAGTGAAAAGCCTTTTTCAGCCATGAAGGTGTTGGCGAACAATTGGACTTTGCCGGGCTTGATGCCGCCGAGTTTGAATGTGCCATTGGCGACGATCTGACCAGCGCCTCCGCCAAAATCAAGCTCCATCCCCATCGGATTGTCACCACTGCTAATGGTTCGTGCGTTGATTCGGACTTTGGTCAGTTTTTCGCGCAGCGTGGGATCGGCTGAGCCTTCGATGACGGCGATGCCGCTGATGCTCGATCCGCGATTCATTTTGATTTCCAGGCCGGAAACGTCGCTGCCGGTAATTTCAAAGCTGACTGAGTTGGCGTAATTTTCGCTGGCTTCCAGGCCGATGACGAAAGTGTTGTAAGTGTTCGGCGTCAAACCTTCCAACCGGAATTCGCCCGCCGAATTCGTCGCCGAATTGCCGAAGCCGAAACTGCCGGAGCCTTCTTTGGTCACGCCGTAACCGATCATCACGCCGGGAACAGGTTTGCCGGTTTCGGCTTCGATGACGCGACCTGTCGCGGCAAAAGTTTTGCTTCTGGAAGCAGCCACAAGTTTGATGTCTATGCTTTCGACTTCACCGCCAGAAGTCACTTCGATGACTTTGGCTTCGGCTTCTTCGACGGCTTCGGGGTAAAACGTGCGGCGGTAATACGTGCCGCCTCCGCCCGCCATTCGCAGAATTGCGTCTTCCGACGCGGCTCCGGCGGCAACGATGTACTTTCCAGGTTCCAGGCCGAAGATGCGATACACGCCGCGATCATCGGTTTGCCACATGTTGGCGAAATCCGGTATGCCCGAAGAACTGCGTTTGCCGCTGGCGTCCAGTTTGTAAGCGCGAACCGGTTCGGCAATTACTGCGCGATTGTCGGGGTCTGTGACTTTGCCAGTGACGACTCCGCCGCGCGTAATGGAAAAGTTGATGTTTTCAATTGTTTCGCCTTCGCCAATGTTGACGACTTTGCCGGGCGTGAGAGGATTTGTTTCGCCTTCGACGACGTGCGCCGGAGCGTAGGCCAGGATGCGGTAACTGCCTGGCGCAATTCCCGTGATCTTGAACCATCCAGCGGAATCGGTTGTCGCCGTAATTGCCGGGCCAGATTGCAGGATGTCGGACATCGGAGAATTGCCGCCCGGCTTCAACATGACCTCGACGCCTGCTGCCGGATCGGAACCGGCGGTGACGCGACCGGAAATTGTTCCCGGAGTTTTGGTCTGTGGTGTTTGCGCCATCATCGTTGTGGTCATGGACAACAGGAAACATAGCAAAAGAAATTGTGCGGCTGATTTCATACTGGTTTTCTCCAAAAATTTGATGGCTCGTGGAGTTTGGTCAAAACCGAGCCAATTCGTAATTCATTGAAGCAAGTTGATTAATCCACTGTCTGCGGCAAGCAAGTTAATGTTAGCAGAAAAATTATATTCGTAGGCCATCCTAAATGCTCGTGCCATAATCTGAAGCAGTTCAATAGTTGGCTTGTGAGCCTCACTGGATAAACCGCCCGGAACCATCCAGCCTTTTTTCCACAAGCCGGTGAAAATTCATTTCCAATTTTGATTCCCCTATTTTGAATCATCGCTTTCGGATTGAGAGTTCGTGTCAGCCGGTGGCCTATTTCCGCGTGTGGGCTGGCAACGAATGACCACCAATCATTAGGAGGTAGCTTCAATGTTGCGCCTGCGTTCAAAAGCGTTTACCGCAATCACCGTGTCCTTATTTCTAGCCATTGGACTGGCTTCGGGCTTAATCGCCGTCACCACTGGCAACGCCAGAATTCTGGATGGGATTTTTCCATCTTCATCGTCGAAAATTTCCGACAACTCCACTCCTGTTGAACAAGTAAAGCTCAAATCCAATAAAAATTCTTTTCCGGTTGCCGCCGCGCAAGGCCCTGTTGTGTCAGTGACCGTTGCTCCGACCGGCGATCCCGGTTCCGGGTTCGATATTGAAGGCAATCTGGAATCCAACTCGCCAAACGCAAACACGACAGACTGGGTTCCGGGAGTCGCCGGAACCGGCGTGGGCGTTTTCTCAGGCGCAGGAGCTTCGTTGGATACAGGCAAGACTTTTCGTCGAACCGATGCGTTCAACAATGCCAACGACAACATGTTCAAAAGCGGTCTGAAAGCCAACGACAATCCGAATAACTGGGGATGGGCGGCGCAAAAAGCCGCCACGGCGGACGACATCAACAATGGTTTGTTGCACCTTTCCACAGACAAGAACCAGGATTTGTGGCTTGTGTTTGGCGTTGACCGGCTCGGCAACGGCGCTGACAGCTACCTGGATTTTGAATTACTGCAAAATACGCTGACCGCCAACACCAACGGAACATTCAGTTCGGCGGGACAAAACGGCGGACGCACCATCGGAGATTTGCTGTTTACGATCAAAATGTTTGCGGGCAGCACTAAACCGGAATTGTTCATTCACCGGTGGCAGGCGACCGGAAATACATTCGATTGGGTGAGCGTCGTTTCGTCGTCCGATTCCGCAGCGTTGACCTTTCTCGCCGCCAACGGCAATTCTGTGGCCGTTCCGTTCGGAGCTTTCGGCGGAACGACTTATGCCGCGAATTCCTTTGCCGAAGCGGCAATCAATCTGAATCAATTGCTGGCCAAAACCGCCAACTGCCTGAGCTTCAAAACCGTTCTGATTAAATCCAAGAGTTCGCAAAACGCAGATGCAACTGTGCGAGATTTCCTCGATCCGTTGCAGGTGAATTTCGGAACGGCTCCGACTGTGGCCGTCAATTCCGAAGTTATTTGTTCGGGCGGAACGGCTACGCTGAACGCGACAGTGAATGGCGGACTCGCGCCGTACAGCTTTACCTGGACTGGGCCTGGCGATTTTTCGGCCAAGACTCAATCCATCAGCGTTTCTTCGCCGGGCACGTACACCGTGACGGTCAAAGATTCCAATGGTTGTTTGTCGTTGTCTGCGCTGGGAACAGTGAATCTGACTTCGGCGGCGACCGTCAACGCAGGCGCTGACCTCAGAACCTGTGCCGCAGCGCCGACAGTTTTTCTTGGCGGTTCAGTCGGCGGAGGCGCGACCGGCGGAGTTTGGAGCGGCGGCAAAGGAACTTTCACGCCGGACGCCAAAACTCTGAACGCTAGCTACACTCCGACGGCGGCGGAAATCGCCGCAGGTTCTGTCACTCTGAAACTGACGACCACAGGGCCGTGCAATGTCATCAGCGATTCGATGAATGTCATCATCGGAGCCACTGCGTCGGCGCAGGCCGGAACTGACCAGATTATTTGTGCGAACAACCCGACGGCGAAACTTGTCGGAGCCATTGGCGGCGCTCCTGGAGGAATCTGGACGACCAGCGGAACCGGAACTTTTTCGCCGGATGCCAATGCCTTGAACGCGGTTTACACGCCTTCTCCGGCTGACATCGCCGCCAAAGAAGTCACGTTGACTTTGACGACTTCTGGCGGAAGCTGCGGCACGGGCAGGGATCAAATGAAGATATCTATCAATCCGGCGGCAACGGTCAACGCCGGAGCCGACCGCGAAGTCTGTGCCACCAGTTCGGCAATCGTTCTGGCCGGTCAGATTGGAGGCAGCGCGGCTTTCGGAACCTGGAGCGGCGGCGCGGGAACTTTTACGCCGAGCGCCAGCACGTTGAATGCGACTTACACGCCGACTGCGGCGGAACTCGCCGCCGGAACCGTGACGCTGACTTTGACGACCAACAACCCTGTCGGCCCTTGCGGAGCGGTCAGCGATCAAATGGTTATCGCCATCAGCCCAGCCGCTCGTGCCAACGCCGGACTGGATCAAACGATTTGCGCGGCCAGCCCTGTGGCTTCTTTGGCAGGTTCGATCAGCGGCTCGGCCACTGGAGCATCGTGGAGCGGCGGCGCGGGCGTTTTTTCTCCGAACGCCAATTCGCTGAATGTGACCTACACGCCGACTGCCGGAGAAATTGCCGCTGGCGGAGTGACGCTGACTTTGACGACGAACAATCCTGACGGAGCCTGCGGAGCGACCAGCGATCAAGTTCGCATCAATTTCACCGCTGCTCCCACCGCCAACGCCGGAGCCGACCGAACGGTTTGTGCGTCCAGTCCCAGCGTTGGGTTGGCAGGTGCGATTGGCAGCGGAGCTTCCAGCGGTTCCTGGGTTGGCGGCACAGGGTCATTCCTGCCGAACCGAAATACGCTGAATGCCACGTACACGCCATCTGCGGCAGAAATTGCAGCCGGAAAGGTGACGTTGACATTAACGACCAACGATCCGGCTGGGCCTTGCGGCGCGGCTAGAGACCAGATGGTCATCACGATCAATCCGGCTGCGACGGTAAATGCCGGCCCGGATCAAAATCTTTGCGGAGGCGCTCCGGTCACGTTGGCCGGTTCATTCGGAGGTTCGGCCAGCAGCGCAAGCTGGGTTGGCGGAACCGGCACTTTCACGCCGAATCGAAACACGTTGAACGCGGCGTACACGCCTTCGGCGGCGGAGATTTCGGCCAAGTCTGTGACGCTGACATTGACGACCGATAACCCTGCCGGAATCTGCGGAGCGGTTAGCGATCAAATCAAAATCAGCTTCACGTCTTCGCCAACGACGACGATTTCCGCTCCGTCAACGGTTTGCGCCAATTCGACCGGCAACATCGCTTCGGTGCTGAGCGCGGGAACAGGCGCGGGCTACAACTGGACGGTGACGAACGGAACGATCACTGCCGGGCAGGGAACCAGCCAGATTACCTGGACTGCCGCCGCTTCAGGCACAGTGACCATTGGCGTCACCATCACCGCCGGAGCCGGATGCGTCGCCACAGGTTCCAAACAGGCGTCAATCACTTCGACGGCTTCTGCCGCCGCCGGAGCGGATCAAACAACTTGTCAGACGGCGCAGGGAACCGTTGCATTCAATTTGACTGGAACGGTTTCCGGCGGAACTCCGAGTTGGAGCGTGGTCGCTTCGACCGGAACGGCTGCGGCTGGAATCGTCAGTCCCGGAAGCGCCAACACAGTGGCCAACGTCACTGGCGCAGGAACGGTGACTTTGCGATTGACCGTTACGGGAACGGGCGGCTGCGGTTCTGCTTCGGACGATGTGGTGCTGGCGGCGAACGCTTTGCCGACTGCCAATGCCGGAGTTGACCAGACGCTTTGCGCGACAGGCAGCGGCGCGACCGCGTTCACAGTCAGCGGAACAGTCGGCAATGGCGTTCCGGCTTCACCGGCGTGGACTGTGGTGGGTTCGACCGGAACGGCTGCGGCCAATCTGGCCAGCCAAAACAGCGCCAGCACTTCGGTCAGTGTTGCTGGTATCGGTTCTGTGACGTTGCGCTTCACGGCCAACAGCAATTCCAGTTGCGGCACGGCCAGCGACGAAGTCGTCCTGACCACCAGCAATGCGATTTCAGCGGCGATCACTGCTCCGGCGACGGTTTGCGCGGCTTCGACGGGCAACACGGCTTCGGTTCCGGACGCGGGGCAGGGAGCCGGTTACAACTGGACGATCACCAACGGAACAATCACCAGCGGACAAACTTCCCGCACGGTCACTTGGACGGCGGGCGACAGCGGAACCACTGTGTTGTCGGTTTCAGTCAGCGCGCCGGGCGGTTGCAATGCCAGCAGTTCGGCCAATGTCACGCTCAACCCGGCTGCCACCGCCAATGCCGGAGCCGATTTGTCGGCTTGCCGCATTGGTGATCCGACGGTGTTGACGGTGAATGGTTCGGCTTCGGGCGGAACTCCGCAATGGAGCGTGGTTGGTTCGACTGGCTCGGCGGTTGCCAACATTCTGAGTCCGGGAACCGCAGTGACTTCGGTCAACGTCAACGGGACTGGAACCGTCACTTTGCGTTTGACCGTCACCAGCACCAGCCAGCCTTCCTGCGGTTCGACGACGGACGATGTTGTGTTGTCGGTCAGCACCTGCGCGCCGCCGGTAGGCCCTGGCGTGGCGTTTTCGGCGCTGTCCGAAGTCAGCGACCAGCGAGCGGGTTCGGTGTTGATTTACAACATCTACACGTCCAACCCGACCGTGCCTGCCGTGCAAAACACACGCATCAACATCACCAACGTCAATCCGGGACAGGACACCGCTGTGCATCTGTTCTTCATTGACGGCGATAGCTGTTCGGTGGCGGATAGTTTCATTTGCCTGACGCGCAATCAGACGACCAGCTTTTTGCTGGCGGATTTCGATCCGGGCACAACCGGTTTCATGATTGCAGTCGCTGTGGATTCGATCACTGGCTGTCCGATCAATTTCAATTACCTGATCGGCGATGAGTACGTGAAGTTTTCGTCCGGCCACGCGGCCAATCTTCAGGCCGAAGCGATTGCGGCGGTGGCGGGTTCGCCTTCGCTGTGCGACGAAACTTCGCCGATTGCCACGTTGAATTTCGACGGACTCGGTTACGGGCGATTGCCGCGCGCGTTGGCTGTGGACGACATTCCCAGCCGAGCCGACGGCAACGACACTATGGTGATTATCAATCGCATCGGCGGCAATCTGGGTTTGGGGACTTCGCCGCTGGGAACGTTGTTCGGCATCGTTTACAACGATTCCGAAATCAGTTCCAGCTTCAATCTGACGGGCGGTTGCCAGCTTCGCGGCACGTTGTCTTCCAACTTCCCGCGAACGATTCCGCGACTGGAACAATTCATTCCAGCCGGAGCCAGTGGCTGGATGAAGTTTTGGATTTCGGGCAACGACGGCAACAAAGGCATTTCCGGTTCCGTCATCAACTTCAATCCCAACACGTCGGTTTCGTCGTCGGCTTATAACCAGGGGCGCAACCTGCATAAACTGACGTTGGATACAAACAACAGTTTTGTGATTCCGGTCTTTCCTCCTCCTTGCCGGTAAATGAAAACCGCGCAGCATTGATGAATCAGTGCTGCGCGGTTGTTTTTTTGATGCGCCGCGCGTTCAAAGCCTTTTGAGCGCGCGGCATTTTTCTTTTCAGTGCTTAATTGAACAATTCTTCCGCCGAAGTTTCCTCCGGGAAAATAATCATCCGGTAAATTTCAGGGAAGGAAAGCGTCACGTCCAGCGATTCCAATCGCACTACATTTTCCATTCCGATGAAATCTCCGCGCAGCCATTGGCCATCCGGCTGGCGCACGTGGCGAATGACGTGAGGGCGACTTTGGTCTACCAGCACGTATTCCTTCAAGCTTTCAATCGCCTGATAAGCGATAAACTTTTCCTTCAGGTCGTAAGATTGAGTTCGCTTCGACAAAATTTCGACGATCAGCACCGGATTGACCAGCATTTCGATGCCATTCAACTCTTCAATTTCCAAATCGCCGCAAACGACAGTTATGTCAGGCAAACGAAATGGCTGAGCCTTGACGGTTTTAACGGCGGTGTCTCCGCCAAAAACCTGGCAGTTACGATCTCCCAGTAAATTGCGAAAGCTGGTGCCAACATTCATAACGATGCCGCCATGGGCAATTTTGCCAGCGGCCATGGAAACGATCTCGCCATCGAAGTACTCAAACCGCTCGTCCGAGTTCTTCAATAGTTCGATGTACTCTTCAACAGTGTATTTATTATCCTGTTTTGGTAATGCGCTCATTGTTTGCTCCTTTGGTTTGTGTTGGCGGTGCGATTCTAACTCAAACCAGCGCCGTGAGCATTACTTCGCGGCTCCGCGCCCGCGCAGTATTTGGCCGGGTTTTGCGCCAGTGTGCTTGTCGTTTTCGATCACGACCTGGCCGTTGACAATTATGAAGCTGAAACCTGCCGGATATTGTTTCGGCTGTTGAAACGTAGCCCGATCAGCGACAGTCTTTTCATCGAAGATCACCACGTCCGCAGCCATTCCCGGTCTGAGCAAACCTCTATCCCACAATTTGAAAGTGCCTGCGGGCAACGAAGTCATTTTGCGAATGGCGTCTTCCAGGCCGACCAATTTCTTTTCGCGTGTGTAAAGCCCCAGAGTTCGCGCGTTGTTTCCGTAACCGCGCGGATGAGGAATGCTGGCGCTGTCGGGGTTATGAACTCCCGAATCCGAAGCGATCATTGTGAATGGCTGCTTGAAGATTCGATCTACGTCAGCGTCAGACATGCTGTGCAAAACCATCTGAGCGCCTCCGGCCAATTGAATCTCTATGATTTGTTCGGCTTGAGAATCCAGGTCGGTTTTCTGTTTGGCCAGCTTGGTGATTTCAGCGATGTTTTTGCCGTTGAACGATTGATTGGCTGAATGGTTGGCGACTACGGCAAAAGCAAAATCGGGCACACCACGTTGAGCCGCTTTCTCGATCAGTCCTTTGCGAACGCGAGCGCGAGTTGCCGGATCAATCAGCCGTTCTTTGGCTTTTTCCGCTCCGCCTTCAAACACCCACGAAGGAAACAAAATGCCAATGCCTGTACTACTGGCCGGATACAAATACTGGTCAACTGTGACTTGCTGGCCGCGAGCGCGCGCGTTTTCAACCAGCTTGATTGTCTGAATGCTGGCTCCCCAACGTTTGCGGCTGGAAATTTTGAAGTGAGAAACCTGAACCGGGCATCCGGCTTTTTCGCCGATCTCAATGGATTCGCGGATGGACTTTTCCACGAATTCGCCTTCGTCGCGCATGTGCGTGGCGTAAACGCCGCCAGACTCCGCCGAAGCTTTGGCCATTTCGACGATCTCATCGGTTTTGCCGTAAGTGCCTGGGATGTATTCCAGGCCGGTGGAAAGTCCGACGGCTCCATCGCGCATGGCTTGCGAAACCAGATCGCGCATCCGCTGCAACTCTTCCGACGAAGGCGCGCGGTCGAAATCGCCGTTCATTCCGGCTCGGCGAACCGTGTTGTGACCGACCAGCGAAGCGACGTTGATTGAAACTCCCAGCTTTTCCAACCGCGCGAACCATTCGCCCAATTTGAGTTCCGAACTGCCGCAATTGCCCGTCACCGCTGAAGTCACTCCCATCCGCACAAAGTTTTCCGCCGCCGGAAAGTTTTCGATGCCGCCTTCAATGTGCGTGTGAACGTCAATGAAACCCGGCGCGACGATCAAGCCTTTGGCGTCAATCACGCGGGCCGCTCGCTTCACGTCGAGCTTACCTATTTCCGCGATGCGTCCGCCTTTGATGGCTAAGTCAGCGACAAACCAGGGATTGCCCGTGCCATCCACGATGCGGCCATTGGCGACGATCAGATCGAAGTCCGCTGACAATGCCGAGCCACTTTGAAAAAGCACAGCGGGCAATGCAACAAATAGCAGGGTTGCCAGAAAGCAAAACAGCGATACTTTTTTCGTCATAAATCATCCTCAAGAGAGTTCATCAGGCGAGACAAGTGTGATTCCCGGATAACGTTTGAAATCACCTTTGTTGAACGTGAGCAGGTGAGTGACGCCGTGAACATTCATTGCGGCAACCAGTCGGGCGTCATGAATTACGACTCCCTGAACCGTGTGGGTAACAACCAGGCGCTTCCATTCCTGATGAGTGGCCGCACTATCAGCCAGCAATTCGCAGTAACGTTCAATCAGTTTTATCTTCTGTTCGGCCTTTGCGGACGACAATCCATAACCGCCACGAGCAGTCGCCGGTCGGGTGCAAACAACCCAAAATTCAGCCAAAACCTGAGTGGTGTAGTGGAGAGTTTCTTTGCTGGCGATTAGCTTTTGTAGCGCGTTGAGCGAGGCTGATCGGTCAGGATCGGTTTTTGAAACAAGGCGGAGGAAAACGTTTGTGTCTATCAGGTATGCCATTTAACCTTCAGGAAAATAGATGTCTTCGCGCGAAAAATTTCGAGGAAGCGGCGGCACATCCTCGGCAAAATCATTGAGTGCAGCAACGATCTCATCCGGTTTCGGCGTGTCCTTCTGCTGCAACACGCTACCATTCACCCCAAGAAGCCGTTTCAGATAGCCATCAACAGTCAGCCCGCTGGCCGCCGCCTGAACTGATAAAGCTCTCGCTGTTTCCAGGGAAATTTCTTCAAGAATTGCTGGCATAGATTTTTCTCCTCAGACGGCCAAGTTATACACCGGCTTTAATTCCACAGGCAATTCGGTTTATGGATTTTTCCAGCCTCTGAAGCTATGATGCCGCGCGTTCGCAGTAAACAAGTCTTTCACCGTTCCCAAAACCAGTCCAACCAACTCAAGCGGAGGCAGTTATGAAGAAGTTTTCAACCTCTCTTCTGTCAGTTCTGTTCGTTTTCGCGCTGGCAGTTTCCGCCACTGCGCAAAAACGAATGACCATCGAAGATGCTTTGGCGATGAAAAACGTCGGCGCGCCGCAGATTTCGCCCGACGGCAAACGCATCGCTTACACCATCAGCGAATGGGACAAAAAGGAAAATCGCCGCACGACTCACATCTATTTGCTTTCAACCGAAGGCGGCAACTCAATCAAATTGACCAATGGCGAAAAAGGCGAAAACGCGCCGCAATGGTCGCCCGACGGACAGCGTTTAGCTTTTCTGGCTGACCGAGAAAAAGGCAACCAAATCTGGATCATCCCAGCCGATGGCGGCGAAGCCATGAAGCTGACTGAAGAAGAAAACGGCGTTTCGGCGTTTCGCTGGTCGCCCGATGGCAAAGCGATGGCTTTTGTCACGCGCGACACTCCCAAAGACAAAGCCGAGCGCGACAAAAAGAAGAAAGACAAATTCGACACCATCACGATGGACGCCGATTTGATCTACTCGCATCTGTGGACGATCACCATTGAATCCAAAGAAAAGAAACGTTTGACCGAAGGCGCGTTTTCCGCTGCCGCTCCGCAATGGTCGCCTGATGGAAAGTACATTGCTTACACGTGGTCAAAAGCTTCGTCGCAAGAAAGCGTCTGGACAGACATTTCCGAATTCAGCAACAGCGAAGTTTACGTCGTTCCTTCGACAGGCGGCACCGCTCGCAAGCTGACGACGAATCCCGGACCAGATGGCAATCCGCAATGGTCGCCCGATGGCAAATGGATTGCCTTTACCTCCAGCACGGGAAATTGGGCTGCCAAAACCAATGTGATGATTGTTTCTGCCGAAGCAGGTGAGCCGAAAAACCTGACGGCGGATTTCATCGAATCGGCGTTTGGCATCAACTGGTCAGCCGATGGCAAAACGATTTTCTTCAGCAGCGGCGTTGGAATGTATTCGCACGTTTACAGCGTCCCAACCGCAGGCGGCAAAGTCGCCCAAGTCACCAAAGGCAATCGCAATTACGGTCAATTCGATCTTTCAGCCGACGGCAAATGGCTGGCTTACACGTTGAACGACAGCCGCACTTCTGAAGACATTTGGATTGCCGGATCGAATGGCGAAGCCGCTCGGCAACTGACGACAGTCAATCCGCAGATCAAAGATTTCGCCATTGCCGACGCCGAAGTCATCAAATGGAAAGGCCCGGACAATTTCGACATCGAAGGTGTCTTGCTGAAACCGCTCGGTTACGAAACCGGAAAGAAGTATCCGCTGATTCTGCAAATTCACGGTGGGCCTTACGGCAAATTCAGCGACAGCTTCAACGCGCGCAATCAGATTTGGACGGCAAACGGTTACGCCGTGTTGATGCCCAACCCACGCGGTTCAACCGGTTACGGCGAGAAGTTCACGCAAACCAACATTGGCGATTGGGGCGGCAAAGATTTCCAGGACATCATGGCCGGAGTTGATGCCGTCATCGCCAAAGGCATTGCCGACGCTGACAAATGCGTGGTGATGGGCGGCAGCTACGGCGGCTTCATGACTTTCTGGACGGTGTCGCAAACCGACCGGTTCAAAGCGGCCATCGGCCACGCGGCCATCAGCGATTGGTACAGCTTCCATGGCCAGAGCGACATTCCCGGTTTGATGGAATACGGTTTCAAAGGCAAGCCGTGGGACGTGCCGGAAAATTATCGCCGCTGGTCGCCGATGACTTTTGTGTCGAAGGTCAAAACTCCGCTGATGATTACGCACGGCGAACGCGACATGCGCGTCAACATTCAACAGGGCGAACAGTATTACCGCTCGTTGAAAAAACGTGGAGTCGAAACGGTCTTTTACCGTTACCCGCGCGAAGGCCACGGAATCCAGGAACCGAATCACGTCATTGACCTGACGGCCAGGCAATTAGAGTGGTTCGATTCCCATCTGGGCATCAAGCGCGAAAAACCTGCGGAAGTGAAAGCCGCCAGCAGCGGCGCTTCCAAATAAAAAACCTTTCGACAGGATTAACAGGATTTTCAGGATTTGGAGAAATGGCCAAGCTCGGCTTCCCGATGAATCCTGTTAATCCTGTAAATCCTGTCTGATTCCCCAATTCTTTTATGAACTCAAACAATCTGAAGCGTGAATTGTTGGCCGAATTTTTGGGCACTTTCGTCTTGATCGCCTTTGGCTCGGCGGTCGTTGCTCAAGTCGTGCTCGGCAAAAATCAAAACGGCGAATATCTTTCGATCAATCTGGCCTGGGGCTTTGCCGTGACGATGGGAATTTACGTCGCGGGCGGAGTTTCCGGCGCTCACTTGAATCCGGCGGTGACGATGGCTGCATGCGTTCGTCGCCAGATGCCGTGGTCAAAGTTCCTGCCGTATTTCGTCGCGCAAACCGCCGGAGCTTTTTGCGGAGCAGCGACTGCTTTCACCGTCTACCGCGAGGCGTTTCACAACTTTGATGGCGGCGTTCGGCAAATGAATACTGCTGGAATCTTTGCGACTTACCCGGCCAGCTACCTTTCAACTTCGGGAGCGCTGATAGATCAAATCATCGGCACGGGGTTGTTGATGTTGGTCATTACTGCCATCGGTGACGCTCGCAATAGCGTTCCCGGAAATGTCGCGCCTCTTGCAGTTGGCTTTTTGGTCATGGCGATTGGCATGGCGTTTGGATTGAACGCCGGTTACGCGATCAACCCGGCTCGTGATTTGGGGCCGCGTTTGTTCACCTTGGTGGCTGGCTGGGGAGGCCAGGTCTTCACGGCCAACAATTATTACTTCTGGGTTCCGATTGTCGGCCCGCTGATTGGCGGTCCGCTGGGTGCGCTCGTTTACGACTGGTTCATCGGCAAAAACTTCCCGCCTGAACAAAAGTAATCAAAGCAGAAAACTTTGAAACAGGATGGGCAGGATTTTTTCAGGATGAACAGGATTCCAGCCAGACTAGAGTTGGGTTCGATGATCTTGAAAATCCTGCTGAAAAATCCCGTTCATCCTGTTTGAAAAGAAGCCCTGATGATTAGTTCCTGACTTTGGGAAAATCGAATTCTGCGGGCTGCGGTTTCTCTGTGCGAAGCGGTTGAGTGTCGCCTGCTTCAGCCTGCTGGCGGCGCAACAGCGAAGTCATCTTGTCCAGTTGCGATTGGAATTTCGGATTGCCTGCCAGGTCATTTATTTCTGCCGGATCGTTTTTCAAATCGAAAAGCTGCATTTTGTTGATCTGTGGATAAACGATGAGTTTCCAGCGGTCGTCGCGCACGGCGCGCTGGAAACTTCGATATGCGGTGAACATCACTGCGCGGCGAGTTTTCTGCTTTCCGGCCATAACCGGCGCAAGGCTCAGCCCTTCGACTCCGTCCGGCGTTTTCAGTCCCGCCAAATCACAAAGCGTCGGAAACAAATCCAGCAAGTAAGTGAATGCGACTGACCGTTTGTTTTTCGGAACTCCGGGACCGGCGACGATCAGCGGAGTATTCATCGAATGTTCGTACAGGTTTTGTTTGCCGAACAGTCCATGACTGCCGATGGCCAAACCGTGGTCGCCTGCAAAAACAATGATCGTGTTGTCGTACTGACCGGTAGTTTTCAGCGCGTCGAGAATTCTTCCGAGTTGAAAGTCCAGGTAAGTGATGCAGGCGTAATAATCGGCCAGATGTTCGCGGACGACTTCCGGCGTGCGCGGCCACGCGGCCAGTTTTTCATCGCGCACAACCAGTTCGCCGTTGTTGAAGGGATGCTGCGGCAGGAAGTTTTTGGGCAACGGAAGTTTCGCGGCGTCGTAACGCGCACGAAATTCTTTCGGCGCGGTTCGCGGATCGTGCGGCAAGGTGAACGCCACGTACAGCGCAAACGGCGTTTCGCCTTTTTGTCGTTGCAGGAATTCGATGGCGGAGTCGGCAAACAATTCCGTCGCGTGTTTTTGCGAAGCGCGTTTGTTGCCCAGTTGGCGGCTGGCGTCCAGGTCTTGCACGAGCATCGAATACGGATCGCTCATTCCGCCGAAAAAGACTGCTTTTCCTTCAACGAAGGACTTGGCGAAGGACGGAGCTTGGTTGTGCCATTTGCCGACTCCAAAAGTTGAATAACCGTTCTGGCCGAAATGCTGCGGCCAGGTCGTTTGGTCTTCCATCTTTTCCGAAATGCGAAACAGCGTTTTGCCGGTCATCAACATCGCCCGCGAAGGCACGCACACAGCCCCGTTGTTGGATCCCATGCAGTAAGCTTGTGTGAATGACATGCCTTCCCGGCTCAACCGATCCAGATTCGGAGTCGAAATGTTCGGATTGCCCCAGGCGTGAATTGTGTCGGCTCGTTGGTCGTCGCTGAACAAAAACAGAATGTTTGGCCTCGCCGATTTTTTCGTGGTCGTTTGTGTCGCCATTTCAGCGTTGATTGGCTGATAAGCGAGAAAAACTCCAAACCACAAAAAGCACAGAAGACACAAAACCGACTCAATGGTGGAAAGATTTTTTCGCATAGGTTTTCGGCTTAGCGTGGGCGGTCATCCACGAACAGCATCTTCTCCCAGTTTTGCGGATCGCTGCCGACGCGCGGGTCGCCAGCGTTTTTCAGGATCGTCATCAACTGTGTTGCCAGTTGGGTTTTCTGTTTGCCGTAAGCCGGATCAGCGGCAAGATTTTTCATTTGTTGCGGATCGCGGCGCAGGTCGTAAAGTTCCTCTGCCGGGCGTTTGCCGAAAGCAAATTCGTAATGCCGTTGCCATTTCGGATCGTTGCGATGCGCCACCAACCAGGCTTTGGTTGGGCTGGCGTCCATATCGCCGAACGCGACGTAGGTGTTTTCTTCCAGTTCCTGCGCGGTCGGTTCGCTGGTTGCTGTCAGCTTCATTGGGTCGCCCATCGGCCAGCGGTCAGGCGTGAAGTTGCGAATGTACAAAAACTCTTTGGTCCTAAGCGAACGTTGCGGATACGGCAGGAAGCCTTCGCGCGCGGTGTGAACGTGGCGTTCGCGCCCGGCAATTACCCAAGTTCGCGTTTTATCCACCTGACCGCTTTTGCCTGATTTCAGCAAACTCCACAAACTGCGACTATTGAGTCCGGCAGGCAGCTTGACGCCAGCGGCTTCCAAATAAGTCGGGCACAAATCCGGCAAACTGACCAGATCATCTACGATTCGCCCACCTTTCATGCCGGGAACGCGAACCATCAGCGCGACGCCCGTGCCGAAATCGTAAAGACTGCATTTACCATTGGTGACGCCGGGCATGCCGTGATCGCCGCTGACGACGATCAGCGTTTTTTCCAGTTCGCCGGTTTCTTCCAGGCGTTTCAACAGCAAACCGATATAAGCGTCCCAAGCCTGCACTTCGCCAAGATAATCGGCTACGTCTTCGCGGATTTCTGGAACGTCCGGCAAAAACGCAGGCAGTTTGCCTTGCAGCGAATCCGGCTCGATTCCCCACAGAGCTTTGCCCGAACCTTTGATCCAGCGGCGATGCGTGGTCGTCGCGCCGAAAAAGTACAGGAACGGCTGCCCGGCTTTGCGGTCGGCCAGAAAGTTGTCGAAATTGCCGCGCACCTGAGCAAAGATTTTTTCGCGCGCTTCGCTCAGCGTTGCTCCTTTGGCAATCATCTCCGTAGCGTTTTCCGAAAAATCTTCCGGCAGCCTACCGGCTTTTTCATAGGCGTATTTGCCCGCGCCGAACGGAGCATCCACAGGCGAACCGGGACTCCAAACTTTGTAAGTTTCGCCAATGTGATACCCGGCATCGCGCAGCAACAACGGAAAACTGGGGATTGCCGAATCCCAACGAGCTTCGCGCAGAATGGCTCCGCGCCCGGTGTTGAAAAAGTAACGACCAGACAACAACGAACTGCGGCTTGGCGTGCAGGAAGGCGCATTGACGAAGGCATTGCGGAACAACACGCCTTCGCGCGCGACGCGATCAATGTTTGGCGTTTTGACGACTTGATTCAGGTTCGGATGTTTCTCGAACTCGGCGAAGATGCTGGCGTATCGTCCCCAATCGTCGGCGTGGCAAAACAGAATGTTCGGTTGGTCAGCAGCTTTGACGACCTGTTTCGCCTCGGAAGAGAAAAGTTGGAGTGTCAGCAACAAGAGAACGAGAACGGCTTTGCCGCAAAAATTTGGTTTGGTCATGTTTGGGATACCTTGAGGAAAAGTCGTTTAATCGTTGGCTGGTCGCTGTGGATTTCTCCAATGCCCGGAAGGGTCAGAGCCGCAAACCAGCACGCCTTTTTGATTCCAGTCCAGGTCGGCGCGTACGTCGGCGGTGGTGTACCGAATCGCCAGGCCGTTGCGTCGTCGCGTCGAAGCGTTCGCTTCCGAACCGTGTAACAGCAAGTCAGAGTGAATGGACATTTGCCCGGCACAAAGCTCGTTATAAACAGGCGCGCCGAAATTCTCAGCTTCGGGGACGACCTGATTCAGAATGCTCGGATCACTTTCTTCGGTCAGTTGATAAGTCAGATGGCCGAAATGATGCGAACCGGGAATGAATTTCATGCAAGCGTTTTCGCGGTCGGCATCATCAATCGCCAACCAGACGGTAACGGCTTTGGTCGGCGTCAACGGCCAATATCCGGCGTCCTGATGCCAGCCAACGGTTTTGCCGTCGCCGGGCAATTTGCAGAAATAATGCGATCCCCATCCAACGACGTTTTCGCCGAGCAGGTCTTTGACGTACGCCACGATGCGGCGATCAGTCAGTAAGTCATACACCTTGCCGTACAGCAAATGAGCCGTCTTGATCGAATAATTGTCCTGACCTGAAGCCAGCACGCGCGCCAGCAATTCGTCGAAATAGCTGCGATGGTTGGCGATTTCGGCTTCGCTGAACAAATCGAGCGGCGAAATGAATCCGTCGCGGTTGAAGGCTTCGATTTGTTCGCGCGTCAACGCCTGCGGATCGGTCGTTGCGGCTGGATGAAAGCGGAAATCGCGGTTCATCCGGGTCAGCCGGTCTTCTTCGGGAAAGAGCTTGTTGAATTCCGGGTTGTGATGTTGGTTCGTCGCATCGGACTCGAACATCGGAAAGGCTCCTTTTTTGGGTTTTGAATTGCTTGCGAGATTTGGGAAGCGACATTGTGCCGCTGTTGGTGGTTGGCGTCCAGAGAGCGAGGGCGAATTGGCTAAATCGGAAAAATTGATTCCACAAAAAAGTTGACGCCCAAAACCGTCAGGGAAGCTTGGCGGTTTTGAGCGTCGAATCAATGGTGCCTCAACGATTTGGATTGTACGCAGGTCGCCCAATCCATTCATGATGTTTTGGTGATGTTTTGGTGATGTACTAAAAAATCAGAATTTCGCTCCAGCGGCAGCCAGATGTTTTTCGTAAGCTCTGGAATCCAGAATTCCTTTAATTTCAACAACTACGCGGTCGAGTTCTTCGTCCGCAGTGAAAAAATGCGGGCCGATTCGAATGCCTGCGCCGGGTCGGTAATCCACTAAAACTTCTCGGTTGGCCAGTTCTCGTACGACTTCTCCGGCGTGAGGCACGTCGAAAATCACCGAGCCGCCTCGCTGGTCGGCTTTCAATGGCGAATTCACGCGCCAGCCTTGTTCGTTAGCCAGTTCGATCAGCCGCGAAGTCTGCCGAATGGATTTCGCGCGAATGCGCTCGACGCCGACTTCGTTGACCAGGTCGTAACCGCTTTCGGCGGCATAAAGCGTCGGAATCGCAGGCGACCCGTGCAAAAAGCGATGCGCGTCTTCGGCGTAAGTCATTTCCGGCTCAAAGGCGAACGGAGCTTGATGCGCCGACCAGCCGGTGATTTTCGGTTTCAAACGTTCGCGCAAATCCGGGCGAACGTACAAATAACCGGCTCCGGGACCACCGCACAGCCATTTGACCGAACCTCCGGTGGCGAAATCTACGCCGAGTTCAGTCACGTTGAACGGAACGGTTCCGGCTGATTGGTAAGTATCCAGCACGACCATCGCACCCACGCGGTGAGCTTTTTCGATAATGGCTTTGGCGTCCTGAATGTAGGCGCTTTTGAACAGCACGTGCGACATCGGCACGAGCAATGTGGCTTCGTCAATCGCGTCAACCATCCTTTGGGTGTCAATGGTGATGCCGTCATCGCTGGGAACGCGGACGACTTTCGCGCCAGCTGCCTCGGCGTGAGCGTCGTAAACGTACATCACCGACGGAAAATTCATCGCTTCGTACACGATCTTGTTTCGCTTCCCGGACAAATCGAAACACGACAAGATGATCGCCTGACAAATGGAAACGTTCTGGTGCATAACCACCGAACCCGGCTCGGCTCCGATGATGCGAGCGATTTTGCCGCCAACTGTCAGCGGCATTTCCCACCAGCCTTCGGCCCAGGCGCGAATGCCTCGCGTAGCCCACGATTCTGCGTAATCGTGCATCCGGTCGTAAGTTTTTCGCGGCATCGCTCCGAGCGAATGGTTAATCAGATAGAGCGACTTTTCCAGAATTGGAAACTCCGAGCGATAAGAAAGAAGTTCGTCCATAAAATCCTCCAAAAAATGACGCCAACGAGAGTGGAATTGAAGTCCGTAAATTCGATCATCCAGTCAGGATTCGCAAGTGAAAGCGATTGGCGAATAACCGAATCGCAAAGGCACCTGTCCTTTTAATGTGCTGTAGGCCTCCAACAAGAAGCGTTTGTTTCACGGAGAGGACGTTGACGCGATTTTTGATTTGGTTAAATCAGATGACATCACTATCATTCACCTGCCCGTAAACTACATTATCCGCCTATCTGCAAAGCTACAATTTCAGGTGAAAACCATGATCTCAATTCGATCTGCCATCTTTCCCATATTTCTACAGATTCTCTTGTTGTTGACTACTGCTGTAGGACAGCAGAATCCACTTCCCAGTTTGGTATTGGGGCAAAACCAAGAACATGAACTGCCTAAGAATCAGTCACAAAAGTTTAGCTTGTCGCTGATTGAAGGGCAGTACGCCTTGCTTATTGTTGAACAGCGGCAGGAGACCGTGGCCGTGATTGTCCTGGATGCGAACGGTAAGGAAGTCGCCAAAGGGCTGCAACCATTCTTTCAACCGACTCCAATCCATCTAGGTTTTATCGCCCCGGCGAGTGGAGAATATCGAGTTGATATCCGAAATACGTCTGAATGGGGAGCCAGTTCTTACCGGATCAGGTTGGAGCATTTGCGCCAGGCTGAAGACCGCGACCGGCAGCTTGCACAGGCGTACCGTGATTTTTACGGAGTCGTTTACAAGCTGATTTGGACATCGCCCAACACTGCATACTCTGAGTTGGCCGAAACACTTCGCGCTCTGTTGCCAATCTGGCGCGAGCGTGGCGATCAGGAGATGGAAGCCGCTACACTTCTTCGAATTGCAGCGGCTTACGAACACGGACGCAACACGTTGCAGGCGATTGATTATTTCCGACAAGCGGAACGACTAACACGCCTGCTGCCAGAACAACCTGGGTTAGCCATGATGTTAGCCTCGCTCGGGCAACTTTACGCCAGTATTGGTGAGTTGAAATTGGCTGAAGAAATGCTTAGGGAAGCCAGTGTCAGGGTGGGCGAAGACTTGGGAAACAAAAACTGGATTCTGAATGCGTCCGCTATTTTCCAATCTCATATCGGCAACCAACAGCAGGCGATTGAGATCATCCAACAAGCATTGGCAATCAGCCGCAAAGCCAATTCGTCCGAACGTGAAGCCGTAGCTCTGAACATTCTAGGTTTTGAATATCGTCGGCTTGGAGATGCGGAGCGAGCCGAGGAGTATTTCCGTCAAGTAATTCCATTGAGCCGTGTGGCTAAATATCCTGAACTCGAAGCTTCATGTCTTATCAATCTCGGCGAGGTCAAATTGGCGCTTGGCCAGGTTCCTGCCGCAATCGAACTAACAACTCAGGGGCTTGAACTAGCCCGTTCAAACAAAGATCGTTCCAGAGAAGGGTTTGCGCTGATGGGGTTGGGGCGGATTCATTTCCAATCCAGGCAGTTCGCGGAAGCGGAGATAAATTATCAACAAGCCCTCAAGCTTGCGCGGGAGGCGGGGGTTCTTCGTGGGGAAATGAAAGCTCTGCTGAATCTTGGCCGTTTATACAGGGTCATGGGGAAAAAGCAGGAAGCGATTGCGCGACTTAAAGAATCGCTGGCATTGACCATCAAGCTGGGAGATGTTCTGGAAGAATCCTCAGTGAGGTATGAATTGGCGCTGGTCGAACGCGATCTGGGCAAACTGGATTCCGCTCAAGAAGGAGTTGAATCGGCCATCAACCGGATCGAATCATTACGCGCCAAATCTGTCGCGCAGGACCTCCGCACTTACTTTCTCAGTTCTGTAAGGGAGATGTACGAAACCAAAATCTCTTTGCTGATGGAACGACATCGTTTGCAGCCAGACGCTGGACATGACGCGCTGGCTTTACAGGCAAGCGAGCGAGCGCGAGCGCGTGGATTGATCGAACTGTTGGCCGAATCGAACACGAACATACGTGAAGGCGTCAATCCGGCGCTGCTTCAAGGCGAACAGAGCGTCCGGCTGTCCATCGAAGCAAAAGTCCGCCGAGAAATCGCGCTGCTCAATAGCAACGGCAGCGCTGAGGAGTTGGCAACGCTCAAGAAAGAAATCGCCAACTTGACCGAAGAAGCCAGTCAGATTGAAGCGCGCATACGCGCCGAAAGCCCGCGCTATGCCAGTCTGGTTATGCCGGAACCGCTGGGTTTGGCGGAAATCCAAAAGCAGGCGCTTGATGACCAAACGCTGTTGCTGGAATACGCGCTTGGCGAAGAACGCAGCTATTTGTTTGCTGTCACGCAAACCGTAATGGTCAGTTATGAATTGCCAAAGCGCGCTGATATTGAAATTGTGGCTCGCCGCGTCAACGAGTTGATGCGGTTGAGGCCTGAGAACGGAAATGCCGCCAACCGTTTGCGGCGCGTACAGGAATTGGAAGTTGCGACGCGACAATTGAGTGAAATGATCCTGCGCCCTGTCGCCGCTCAACTGAGCAACCGCCGGTTGTTGATTGTGGCTGATGGCGCGTTGCGCTACGTGCCGTTCGCCGCGTTGCCTGATCCTGAAGCCAGCGGACAAATTCCGACGCCATTAATCGTCAAGCACCAGATTGCCAGCATTCCTTCGGCCACCACGTTGGCTGTCTTGCGCCGCGAACTGAATGGACGCCAACCGGCGACTCAGCAATTGGCTGTGCTGGCTGATCCTGTGTTTGGCGTTTATGACGACCGCGTTTTAGCCAAAGTGAAAGGGCGGCAACCTGAGGTTTCGCCTTCTTCTGCTGCCCAGACGTTGGCGGAGCTGGAACGTGGCATTCGTGAAGATGGTCGCGGACTGCGCTTGGCGCGATTGCCATTTTCTCGCCAGGAAGCTGACGCGATTGCGCTTTTGGGGGAGCCAGCCAACTCCACTAAATTATTGGACTTTCGTGCTAACCGCGAAACCGTAATCAATGCTTCTCTTGCCAGCTACCGCTACATTCATCTGGCTACGCACGGCCTGTTAAACGGCTATCACCCGGAACTGTCAGGGCTTTTCTTGTCTTTGGTCAACGAACGAGGCGAACTGCAAAACGGTTTATTACGCGTTGGAGATATTTACAACCTTAAACTTCCTGTGGAGATGGTCGTGCTGAGCGCGTGTGAAACTGCATTGGGCAAGGATGTCAAAGGTGAAGGCATAGTAGGTTTGACACGCGGATTTATGTACGCTGGAGCGCGCCGCGTGGTCGCAAGTTTGTGGAAGGTCAACGATGCTTCGACAGCGGAATTGATGAAGCGGTTTTATCAGGGAATGCTTGGCCAGAAGAAATTGTCGCCTGCCGCCGCGTTGCGCGAAGCTCAGGTTTCGATGTGCAAAGAACAACGCTGGCAATCGCCTTATTACTGGGCGGCGTTCGTGTTACAAGGTGAATGGTAATTTCAAGGTGAGTGTTGGGAGTGAGTTGTGTCTCTAGTAACTGAGGAAAAAGAACTCGACAATGAACCAAAGCCTGTTGTGGTGCAGCCGCCAATTCGAAAGCGGGATTGGAAATTAAGCGCCGAATCTTTTGATCGGTTTTTACAGTTGCTTGATTCTGACCGCGAACAGGCTGGCGCGCTTTATGAAAACCTGCGCCAGGTTTTGACGACGTTTTTTGATTGGCGAGGATGTCAATCGCCGGAAGATTTGGTTGACGAAACGCTGAACCGCGTCGCCAGAAGGTTGGAAGAAGGCGAGCAAATCCGCGACCTGACAGATTATTGTTACGGGACAGCCCGCTATTTGGTGTTGGAAGTCCTGGCCAAACAATCCAAAGTCGAAAACGAACCGGATTCTTTTCAGCATTTGACTGCGTCCGAAACAAATTGGGCAGAGCAATTAGAGCGTGAGCGCCAGTTTGAATGTTTAGAAACCTGTCTGGCCAAATTACCCACCGACGACCGCGAATTGATTCTCAATTATTTCAGCAATGAGCGGCGCATCAAAATTGACAATCGCCTTGCCATAGCCAATTCGCTCGGAACCAATTTGAATGCCTTGCGCGTAAGAGTTCACCGCTTGAAAGCCCGTTTGGAAAAATGTGTCCTCCATTGTTGCCAACAAGCATCCCAGTCAAAAATCTCAAAATGAAGTGTAATGAATCTGAAAATTCATAACTCTATGCTGTAACGGAAAAGTGTTATGCGCTTCTTGAAAACGAAGTAGGTCAATTATGCAAAGATCAAAAGAGGAGAAAGCGATTGTCGAATACTTGCTGGGACAGGCGGACGAATCGGAACAAAACCGCATTGAAACAGCATATTTTCATGATCCTGAGTATCACGAACAGATTCTCACCCTGGAAGACGACCTCATCAGCGACTATTTGAACAACAAATTGTCAGGCAAAGAACGCGGTTTATTTGAGCAACATTTCCTTGCGTCACATCGGCGGCACAGCAAATACGAATTCACCAAACGTTTGACGGAATACGCCAATGAATCTGTGCCCAAAGCGGTTCGCATGAAATCTGAAAACACAGCTTCCTGGTGGAGTTGGTTGTTTCCAGTTCAGCCCAAAATGGCCTGGTCGTTGGTTGTTGCCGCAGCGTTGTGCGGAGGCATGTGGTGGGCGCTGAATTCTAGTTCGATTAGGTCAAATTCCAGCCAGACTGGTTCTGCTGTCGAGTTTGCTGAACAAAAGCCATTGTCACCTGAACTGCCTCTACCGACCTCACAGTCTTCACCCAGTCAAGTTGAAATTTCAAAACAGGCTTCATCAAATGGCGTCAGCGTCGGTGTGCCTAAAGCCACTCAGCAGAAAACATTTACTTTCACGTTGGCATTTTCTACCGTGCGCGGCGAGCCTGATGAGCAACTTACAGTTCGTGTTCCCGCTGGTTATGAGGCTGTTCAATTACTGGCTCAAATCAACGACCATCCGCTTTATGCGAGCTATGAAGCTTCGATCAAAACGGTTGAAAATGAAAAGATTGCCTATCTAACTCGACTGAAAGGGCGGGCAGATTCCAACGGAGCCATTGTTCCAGTCACTGTTTCGGCGAAACAGTTGCCGCAGGCGAATTATGTATTGGCTATTTATGGAATCACGAAATCAGGGCAATCTGTTCCGTTGGGCGATATGCTTTTCAACGTCAGCAATCATTGATTGGCGATTGGTTGGAAGGTTTCAACAGAGATAAAAATTTTTCAGTAAATTTCTATTTTCGTCAGCAATGTTTTTTCAAACAGTTCACTTCTGAATGTAGGTAAAAACATTTACTTTGAGAAGGCTGAATTGGCAGTAATCAATGTTTGAATGGAGGCCGACTATTCTGTCCGAGCGCCAAAAAAGCCAGAAGCCGACTGATTGTCCTGGCGCTGGAAATCCTTGATTGTTGCTACAGCTACTCAATGATCGCGTGATAGAAATGATGACGGCATTGGCGCAAACGCCATCAAAAACCGACTGCTTCTGTCTGGTATGAGGTTGTTGCCCAGGCCGCCATCATTTCTATCACGCGATCTTTTTTACAGCCTTTATTTTTAGCCAATTATTCCATTGGCTTTTGGGCCAAATTCAGAAACTCAAAAAAGCCATTCAAGTCGCGGTAATCGCTGACGATGTGGCGCGCTCCGGCTTCGGCCAGCGTTTGAGCGCGTTCGCCGTTGGCGATGCCTACGAAATCCAAACTGAGGTTGGATGCGGTTCGCACGTCCCACAATCCGTCGCCGACCGAAACGACTTTGGCAAACCGGCTGATGCCGTAATGCTGCCGAGCGCGATCAATCGCCGTTCGCACAATGCCTTCGCGCGGGCGAGCGTCTTCGGCAAACCCGCCGGGAAAACGATCCAGTTCAATTCCGGCAGCGGCCAACTTCATCTTTGCCGAACCTCGCCAACAGCCTGTGGCAATGGTGATGGCCCAATCGTCTTTTTGGGCAAGCTGCGAAACCATCTGACGCGCTCCGGGAATTTCAGCGAAATGTGCAGCGTCGAGTTGGTGATGTTCGTGCAGCAAGTCGAAGAAGCGCGTTTTCAGCGGAGACAAATCGTCGTCGGTCGGTTCGCGGTTGAGATGATCCACGAAGATTTGATGCGTCAGGCCGGAATCGCTGACGTGCGGACAATTTGTCCACGAAGCTCCGATGTCAGTCACGCCGTGCGTTTCGGCGACGGCGCGCGTGAAGCAGATCGTGTCCACGTGGCTGGTGTCGGTCAGCGTTCCGTCAATGTCCAGAATGGCAAGTTTCATAATCAGGTTTTAGGTGGCAGTTTGCAGGTTTTAGGCCTCGGTCAGCATTGTTCGAGCTTCCCACAATTCGGGGAAGAATTTTTTGTCGAGCGTCATTTTCAAATACGAAGCGCCGCTGCTGCCTCCCGTGCCGAGCCGCACGCCAATGGTTCGCTCGACCATTTGAATGTGCCGCAATCGCCAACTGACGATCAGTTCGTCAAATTCCGTCAGCCGTTCGCACACATCAATCCAATCCCGATTGCGGCGTTCGTCGCGGTAAATCGAAAGAATCGCTTTGGCGCGGGCGGAATAGCGATCTTCTTCGCTGGCGTCAGCCGCAAGTTGCGGCAGGACTCCCAGCGAAGCCAGCGCGTCAAAAAACACATCGCGCAGCGAAGGTTCGTGCAATCGGCGTTGCAATTGCGCCAGCATTTCCGGCGAAGCTTCGTGAAAGCGCAACATCTTTTCGTCTTTCAGGCCGCACAAAAATTCGATTTCGCGGAACTGTTCGGATTGAAATCCGCTGGCCGGGCGCAGCTTGTCGCGGAACGCCAGAAAGTGCGTCGGCAACATCGTTTCCAGAATCGTGAACTGTTCGACCAGCACGCGCGCGATTTCAGTCGAGCGGCGCAACAAACGCGCGGCTTCGTAAACTTCGTCGGCGTCAGGATTCGCGGCGGCGGCTCGCAAATTGCCGACGACCGCGTCCAGTTCGTGCAGCAGTTGTTTGAACCACAATTCGTAAGTCTGGTGAATGATGATGAACAGCAGTTCGTCGTGATGCGGCGGAACGGATTGCGGCTGTTGCAGCGCGATCAATTCTTCGACGCGCAAATAGCTGCCATAAGTTAGTTGATCGGATTCGGGTTTGATTGGCGATTGAGTGTTCATTTTGATTCAGAGTTTTTGAGCGCCGGGCGCTCGGAATCTTTCGCGCCGTAACTGAAAATCGCTCCGTTGGTTCCAACCGCCCAGCCGCAATCCGGCGCGACGAAAAACACCCGCTGCAAATTGGCGCGCGTGCCGGGCGATTCATCCAGCCAGGTTGTGCCGCCGTCTGTCGTGTGCAGCAGGCTTCCGCGATCACCGACAGCCCAGCCTTCTTTTGAACCGATGAAATACACGTCATTCAAAGTTTGCTGTGTGCCGGAACTTTGCGCTTGCCAACGAGCGCCGCCATTCGCCGTAAAAAGAACCGCTCCGCCGCTGCCGACCGCCCAACCGTGATTGGCGTCAACGAAATGCACTGCGCGCAAGCTGGCAGTTGTGCCGGTTGTTTGTTCATTCCAGGTTTGGCCGCCGTCTTCGGTGTGCAAAACCAATCCGGCAGCGCCAACGATCCAGGCTCGCTGAGCGTCAACCGCCGAAATGTCGTTCAGGATTTTCCGCGATTGAATGACTTGCAGCTTCCAGGTTGCGCCGCCGTCCGCAGTTGTTTGAATCGTGCCGAGTTCGCCGACCGCCCAGCCGAAACGTTCATTCGCAAACGCCATCCGCAGCAACACAGGGTCGGGCGGCGGTTTCGGTTCTTCGATTTCCAACGTGTCTTTGGTGGTTTTCTTGATCGTCAGCGATTGATTCGGTTGCAAAGGAGGCCGAGCCAATTGAGCGTCCATCCACAACGCGCCGCGATCTTCAGAACGCAGCAAGAAGACTCGTTCGTGCCATTGAAGATCCGGGCGGCGATTGAACAAGCCGAATTCGCCGAGCAACAAAAACTGTTTGTCGTTCGCCCACAGATCAAGCAGCGGTTCTTTTCTCATCTTTGGCGGCAACAACATCGGTTGCCAATGCTGCCCGCCGTCTTCCGTCGAAAGCAGCATGCCGTTGCCGCCAGCCGCCCAACCGCGTTGGCGATTGACGAACACAACGGCATTCAACTTGGAAAGCACTCCGCTGGATTGTTGCATCCAACCGCGTTGCGATTGAGTCTGCGCGCCGGAACTGGTGAATGGGAAAAACGCCACCACGGAGAGAAGCATCAGGCTCAAATACTTAAACGCTGGTTTCCAAAACATCTCCATCTCTCCATAAATCGAAAATCTATCGCACGATGACTCGCATCCACGAAGCGAGCATTGTGATGTTCATCAGCTTATCAACCGTTTTGAATTTGTTGCCCGGAACAACCACAGTGTCGCCGGGAATCAGATACATGTCTTGTGCTTTGCCGCGCTCGATTTCTTTCATGTTCACGGGAATCGCCGCGGTCGTGCCTTCTTTTTGCATTCGCAGCACGCTGACTTTCGACAAATTGCCGAAGCGCGTGACGTAGCCGGCTTTTGCCAGAGCTTCAGTGACGGTCAGGCGTCGCGTCATTTCATAAATTCCAGGTTGAGCCACATCGCCGATGACCATGTACTTCAGGCTGTGAACCTGCGCGATCTGAATCGAAACTTTCGGTTCGCGTATGTATTCGGACAGTTTTTCGGTGAACTCTTTTTCCAGTTCTTCGATGGTGCGACCGGCGATGACGATGTGACCGATCAGGGGGTAACTGATTTTTCCGTTCGGCGGAACGACGATGTTCATCCGCGAATAATTCGGCTGGTCGAACACGTCTACGGAAATGACGTCTTCGGGGCCGAGCCGCGTCGTCGCAAAAAAATTGTTGATGTACGGCAACACAGCCGCTTCTTCTTCGGACTGAGTTTCGCGGCGCAGCGCCTGACGGTCAGCGTCTGGAATGGTTTTGGTCTGAACCTCAGCGCGTTTCTTGTCCGCAGGTTTGCTTTCCTGTGACTTCGACGCTTTGTCCAACTCAGATTGTGGAAAGGCAAATCCGGCGACAAACGTCGTTAGCAGAATTGCAAAAAAATGATTGCGGAGCATTTTCATCAAAACCTCAAATGAAGGTGGAACAATTTTCCAAATTGTTCCGGGTTCCTGGCAGTCTGAAAACAGGGACAATTTGGAAAATTGTCCAACGCAATTTATCGCCCGTAACCAAACAAGACGACCTTGATGGTCTTGAACATGATCCAGATGTCGAACAGCAGCGAGACGTTTTTGATGTAGTAAAGATCGTACTGCAATTTCTGCATCGAGTCTTCCACCGATGCGCCGTAGCCGTAATTCACCTGCGCCCAACCGGTCAAACCGGGTTCGACCAGGTGGCGCTGCGAATAGAACGGAATCTGTTCGTTAAGTTGTTCGACGAAAACAGGACGTTCGGCTCGCGGGCCGACGAAGCTCATATCGCCCAGCAGAATGTTGATGAACTGCGGGATTTCATCAATGCGGGTTTTTCTCAAAAAGTTGCCGATGCGCGTAATGCGAGGGTCGCGTTCAGTCGCCCATTGCGCGCCACCTTTTTCGGCGTCTTGCCGCATTGAACGAAACTTGATGATCTTGAACGTGCGTCCGTTTTTGCCGACCCGTTCCTGAGAGTAAAAAATCGGTCCCGGCGAATCCAGTTTGATGGCGATGGCTGCGAAAATCGCCAACGGCAACGACAGCACCAAACCGACGGTTGCCATCACCAGATTGAACAATCGCCGAATCAAACCCGCCAATGTGCCGCGTTTACCTCCGCCGGAAAAAATAATCCAGCTTGGTCGCAACATTTCAACGCTGATTTTGCCGGTCAGTTTTTCATACAGCGCCGTGCCTTCTTCGATGGCGGCCTGGCCTTGCAGTCGAAGTTTCAACAACTGGTCAACAGGCATGTGGCCGCGCCGATCTTGCAAGGCGATTACCACGCGATCAATTTTTTCCTGTTCGACAATTCGGTTCAGTTCATCAACCGAACCCAGCACGTCGCGCGTAAACGAAGTCTGTCCGAAATCCAGCGAGTTGTTGTGACTGACAATGCTGGTTCCGACCAGCTTCGGGTCTTCAGAAACATACCCGGCCACTTTGTAACCCAGATCGCGGCGCAACATGGCTTCGTGAGCGACATCGGTTGCCAATTTGTCCGTGCCTACGATCAAGATGCGATCTCCGAGCATTGGATTCCGCATCAACCAGTGAATGCTCAATCGCCAGACGGTCATCAGCGCCAGCGCCAGAATCAGCGCAATCACCGGAACGCCGTTGCCTGTTCGGGCAACGCCCAAGCCTTCGATTTCCTGTTCGTAGCCGAGCAACAAAGTCGGACGAAGCATGAAAATTGCGCCCAGAACAATCAGCGTGGTTCCGACTGCTTGAAAAATGTCGGTCAGCAGTTCGCGCCGCAATCTGGGTTTGGCGACGTCGTACAGATCGAAAAGGTAAAAGATGAACTGGCAGGCAAAGGTCGTCAGCGCGATTTTATAAATGCCGCGTTGGTCAATCAGGATCGAGCCAAGATATTTGGGAAATCGCAGGTACAGGCCAAGCAGAACAACAGAAATTGCAATGCCGGTTTCGACCAAAAACAGAGTCAGAGTTTTGAACCAGATGTTTCGACGAATCACTTGAGTTTTGGCTGGTGGTTGGTGGTTGGTGGGTGGAGGCCGCAAGCGATGACGAACCCGTTCCACGTTTCCAAGTTACAACTTCAGCTTCCTTCCTGGGGGAGATTTTTTTATGGGGCTTAGGAGTTTTTGCCACCACGAACGGCGGCGATTTCGTTGGGAGTAATTGTAGTAATAATCGTAATACCCGGCCTCTTCAAACACTTCCGCATCGTTCAACACGACGCCTAACATTTTGGCGGCGGGCAATGCCTCAATCGCTTTTTCTACGGTTTCATACTGAGCCATTCCGGCGCGGACGACCAGCATGACAGCATCAGCTTGATTCGCCAGCAATCGCGCGTCGGCAAACGGCAACACCGGCGGCGAATCTATCAAAATGAAATCGAAGTAGCCGCGCAATTCAGCGATCATTTCGACCAGTCGTTCGCTGGACAGCAATTCGGTTGGATTGGCCGATTCGCGGCTGACGGCCAGCACATACATTTCGTGGTTTTCCAACGTGAACAGCGAATCCAGCGGATTGGTTTCGCCGCGCAACGTTTCGCCGAAACCAGTTTTCGGTTGCACTCCCAAATATGCTGCGACGTTCGGTCGCCGCAAATCGCCGTCAATAATCAGCACGCGCTTTTCCGATTGAGCGATGGCCAAACCCAGATTGATGATCGTCGAAGTTTTGCCTTCTCCGGCCAGCGTGCTGGTAATGGTGACAACCTGTGTTTTTTTCTTTTCCGCCGCATGAAACAACTGTGTGCGAAGCGTTCGATACTGTTCGCATTCGGCGGTTTGCGGATCGGTCAGCAAAATCAGGCGCGGATGCAAACGCGATTGCACAATCGGTTCGACGCGGACTTCGTGCTGGCGTTTGCGAATTGCGGAGGAGTCGGGAGTCGGGAGTCGGGAGTCGCTGCTGGTGATTTCCTGCTCCGACTTTGGCGCTTCTGATTCAACAGGCGCCTGGCGAATGACCGGCGGAGCTTTTTTCAGCCGGTCCGCAATGTCTCGGACTTCTTCCGAAGTCAGTCGAGGAGATTCAACCGCGTGCTTGTCGGTTCCGTTTGACCTGACAGGTTTGGGAGCTTCGCTGGGAGCAGCCGGTTGATGAAGCGAGGTGAACAACGCGCCTTCGTTCGAGCGCGGCCCGACGGGAGTTCCGATCACAGACGGCAACTCGAAGGGAATTGAATCGAGCGAGGTTTCGCCCGATTCGCCGTTGGCAGAAAACGATTCCGGCGAGCCGGTTTCCGCCGCCAGCGGATCGTGCGTAACGTTGCCGTTTTGTTCGGATTGTTGCTGGCGCAACAGCGCCTCGAAGACTTTGCTCATAACTGGGAACGCGGGCGTCCCGCCCGCTGGCGCGAACTTCAGTTCGCCTACATCAACCGGCCTTCAATTCCTCTTCAAACTCGTTCGGTGGCGGAACGACCTTTAACTGGACTGGCTCGCCGGGTTGCGGCTGCTGGCGATTACCGCCCCGGCGACGTTGCGATCTTCGGCGAGAAGGTTTTTGCACGTTCAATCGCGGATCGTCAAACTCCGGCATTTCCGGTTCCGGTTGCCAGTTCATAACGACTTCGTCGCGCATGACAGGCATTGGCGGCAGAGCGCCAGCCATCACGTCCAGCGGATCGTCTTCGATCATAGGTTGCAACAAATCCAGCGATTCGGCGACTTCGGAAATGATGTCGGCGTTGATCGTTCTCACGTTTGCCGCGAAACCGTTGAGCAGGGCGTTGTCGCAAATGTTGTTGATGAGTCGCGGAATTCCTTCCGAAGCTCGATAAACCAGAGCCACAGCATCGGGCGTGAACAAATCCAGCCGCGTTGCTCCGGCGACTTTTAACCGCGTGCGAATGTAGCCGGAAATTTCGTCGGCTTTAATCGGTTTGATTTCGCAGCGCAAACTGATTCGTTGTTTCAACTGCCGCAATTCGGCGCTGTTCAGCAATGCGCGCAATTCCGGCTGGCCGGTCAACACGATCTGCAATTGTTTTTCGGTGTAGGTCTCAAAGTTCAGCAGCAAACGAATTTCTTCCAGCAGTTCGCGCGACAAACCTTGAGCTTCGTCCACTACCAGAACGGTTCTGAGTCCGCGCGAATGCCGCATCATCAACAACCGTCCGAATTTTTGTAGAGCTTCGGCTTTCGAGGCGAACGGCGCGAATCCGAAATCCGCCGCCAGATGTTGGTACAACTCCGGCACGGTCAATCCCGGATTGAACAGGTAAGAAGTCAGCACGCTACGATCCAGCCGCGAAATCATCGCGCGCAACATGGTCGTTTTGCCGGTTCCGACTTCGCCCGTCGCCACGATCAAGCCTTTGCCGTGCTGAATGCCGTAATGCAAATTGGCCATCACTTCGCGGTGACTGGCCGTGAAATACAAAAAACGCGGATCAGGCGTCAGGCTGAAAGGAATGTCTTTGAGTCCGTAAAACTGTAAATACATAAATCGAGTAGTCGGTAGTCGGCCTTCAGTAGTCGGTAGTGAAGCTGTTGCTGCTGACTACCGAATCCCGACTACCGACTACTTTATCAATAGCTTCCCGTGACCATGCTCAGCAAGCGCGAAATTTTGATTCCTTGATAAAGCAAAAATGCCGCCAACGGAATCAGCACAAAGATGCCGAAAACCTTTGCTGCGTTGAGCATCGGCTGGCGACGAAGTTCCTGTTCAGTGACGATCTTCGGCACTGTAACCAGCAGCGGCAGTTGCGTGTAATGGGTCACATCGCGCGAATCGCGTATGGTCATCAGCGCGCGGGTTTCGACGGCGGCGGCGGCGATCAACCCGCTCAGCAAACCGACAACCAGCGCCATCGGGTACAGCATGTTTCGTTTGGGCGAAGCCGGAGCTTCGGGCAGATTCGCCGGATCGGCCATACGAAAAGTTTCGCCGCTGAAATCGTTGATGACCTTTGCGCCGAATCGTGCGTTGTCGCGCATCGAAAGCAAATCTTCGTACCGTTTTCGCAGCGTGTTGTAATCGCGCTCGATCTTGGTCGCTTCTGTGGCCAGAATCGGCGAGTTACGCAACCGGTTTTGCAGTTCGTTCAACTGGCGATTGGTTTGTTCCAGTTCGCCGTTTTTGCGAACCAGTTCGGCACGGTCGGCAGATAATTTGATTTCCAGTTGTGCGATTTGCGGATTGGCAGTTTTGGCGGCGCGTTTGGTCTGGCGTTCCAGTTCGGTTTTGGCTTTCAGGTCTTCCAGTTCGCGGTTGATGGATTCGATCTGAACGCGCAGTTTGATGACTTCTGGATATTTTTCGGTGTAGGTAATCAGCAACTGTTTCAACTGGCCTTCGTAATCGGCGCGCTTGGCGCGAAGTTGCCCTTCGGTTTGTCCGGCGGCCAGCGGAGTTTCCGGTTCGATGTTTTCCTGAGTTTTCAGATTGGCCAGCACCTGTTCGCTCATTGTGATCTGGCTTCGCAACGAATCAATCGAATTTTGCTGCGACTGGCGAATCATGCTCAGCGAGTTCATCTGGCCCAGCATGTTTTGCTCCTGTCCCGTCACGGCGTCGGGATTGCTGACCAGAAAGCCCGCACGCGCGGATTCGATTTTTTCCAGTTCGGTTTTGACTTCGTTGATGCGACCTTCCAACAAATCAATCGTGGTGTACACCTGCCGCCGGGTTTCGTCGGAATTCGCATCAATGAATCGCGCCGCCAGTTCCGCCGTCACGTCGCGCACGGTTCGCGGGTCTGGGCCTCGGTACGAAATCTGAAAAGCGTAAATGCCTGAAGACGCGCTGTACGGTTGGACGTAAATAAACCGGTTCATTTCGTCAATCACCAGTTCGATGGGCGTGTTGCGAGCCATCAGCTCCGGGTACAGCCCGTACCGGTTAATCAGCCGTTGTAGCTCCGTGCGACTGGTGACCTGTTTCTGAATCGAGTTCAGCCGCGAGTTCAAATCAATCTGGTTTACCGGTTGGACGTAGCTGGACGAGACCTTGGGCGGGTCAACGATGACGGTGGTGCGCGATTCGTAAACGTTCGGCAATTTGTAAATCGCATAGCCCATTGCCGAAGTCACAATCACTGCGGGAACCAGCACAAAATACCGTCGCCGCCACAACAGCTTCAGATATTCGGCTGGTGTTCTGATTCTAAAACTGGCCATCTTTCGTTTTGTCTCGTGTTCGCTGAACTCTTTGGGGATACGGAATTTACAGGTTGTTGAACCGGGCGGGATTATAGTCGAACGCCTCGATAAACGTCGAGACGTTCGACTGATTAGGAAATGAGTTATTTGAAGCCTGTGCGTAATTCGGTACGGAACCGGGAGCGGTAGCGACTGGATACTTTCGTGAGCGTTACTTCAAGCCAACCCGGTCGCTACCGCTCCCGGTTCCGTACCATCGCTCAAATTATTGATGGCAAGCCACTTTTATTCGCACAGGCTTCAGTTATTTGATGTTGATGCGGACGGTGTTGCTGGCTACGCCGTCAACGGTCAGCACTACGTCCACTTCGCCGCGTCCGGCCAGACTGAACGGGATGCGAATGTTGGCTTGATCCAGGCCGACAAAATCGCCCTGCGCTCCGGCAAAACTGACTTCAGCCGGCGTGCCTCCGATGGTAGCCGTCACCGCAGTCAATGCGCTGCGGAATCTAAAACCTGTGCCGAACGCCGCCAGAAAGACGGAATCGGCTGCCGTTCCCAAATCAATCGGCACAGGCACAAACTGGTTTTGCGACTGATCGAACGCCGCCACCGGCACTGTGCTGCGCGAACCGTTGGCCAGAACTCGTTCGGCGACCGCCGCCGGAACTCCGCGCCCGCTGGAATTGGCGGTGAACAATCCCGGAGCGATAGGATTGATCTGGACGGTTCCGCGCGACAGCACGCCGCTCCAATTGGTGATCGTCACCGTAGCCGTTCCCGAACCCGTTCCCGCCGGAATCAAATAGTTGGCTTGAGTCGGCGAAACGAAAAACAACTGCGCGGCTCGGCTGGTTCCGGCGCTGTCGGTGACGCTGATCTGAGTTCCGCCCAAATTCGTCGGCAAGGTTCCGCCGCTGTTTGGCAAGGTCACGACAGCTAAGTCAGTTCCGAAAACTGCGGAGATGCTCTCACGCGCCAGAGGGCTGCGGAAGTTTGCCGCCGAAACGCTGGTTGCTGCGGCAGCCGTCGCGTTCGGATTGACGATCCGATAAACCGTTCCATTCGCTCCCGAACCCAGATGAACGACGTAAAGCTCTCCGGCCTCGTCTTCGCCAAATGACGAAATGGAATAAGGCGAATCCAGCGCCATTCGCACCGAGCCGTTTTCGCGCAAGAAAATTTCTCCGGTGCAGTAATCTCCGAACACGTAAGTTCCCGGCGCCAGAGTCGCGCGCGTTCCTCGATAAACATAACCGCCCGTCACCGAACAGCGACCGCCGCTTTGCGCGTATTCGTGAATCGGCGCGACGAAGCCCGGCGTGGTGCAAGCCGCCGGGCCGAGATTTGTGCAGCGCGTTCCTTCCAGCACTCGCCAGCCGTAATTGCCGCCCAGCGTGACAATGTCAATTTCTTCAATCGCATTTTGGCCGACATCGCCCGCGTACAGTTCGCCGGTCTGCCGGTCGAACGACCATCGCCAGGGATTTCGCCAACCGGTCGAGTAAATTTCATCGCGTCCGGGCGTAGCGCCGAAAAATGGATTCGACGACGGCGACGAATACGGCACGGCTCCGTTCGGCGTGTCCACATCAATTCGCAAAAACTTGCCTAACAGGTCTTCGATGTTTTGCGAACGATTGCCCGGATCGTTGGCTGAGCCTCCGTCGCCCATGCCGATGTACAGAAAACCGTCCTTGCCGAAATCCATCATCCCGCCGTTGTGATTCGAAAATGGCTGAGTGATTGTCAGAATCGGTTTTTCTGTTGTGTCGGCGACGTTTGCGTTCGCTGCTGAAGCCGTGAATTCCGAAATCACCGTCGCGCCGTCGTTCCGTCGCGTGTAGTTCACGAAAAAGCGTCGGTTGGTTTTGAACTGCGGATGGAAGGCCAAACCCAATAATCCGCGTTCGTCGCCGATGCCATTTGTCGTCAAAACTTTTGCCGTCAAATCCAGAAACGGCGTTGGCAGCGGCGAAGTCGTTCCGGGCGTCATCAATTGAATTTTGCCGGTTCGTTCGACGATGAAAATACGATTGCTGCCGTCGCGCGCGCTGGTCATCAGAATTGGAAACGAAAAGCCAGTGGCGAATTGCTGCAACTGGATGATCGTTTGCGCTGATGCGGTTTGGTCGAAAAGCCGCGAACGATTTCCGAAAACCAACATCGCGCCAATCAAAAGCAAAGCACACGACAGACGAAGAGCGAATTTGAACATACATCCTCCTTGCGGAGCGGTTTCCCGCCCGCTGATTTCCTTGTTGCGGATTCAAGTTTGCGAGGGATACGCTGTGAGCACAGCCACTGGGAGATAAAAGGGAATGTCAGCTTACAAAATTTCGCGCGCATCGCCAACGCGCCGCGTCACTCGCTGGCGGTCAAGGTATTCCAGCAGCGGAATTGCGTATTTGCGTGACACGCCTGTCAGGTCTTTGAACACGCCGACATCCAGTTTCGCGCCTTGTTCGGCTTTGTGCCGTTGCAAGGTGGCACGCAAACCGTCAATCGCGCTGCGATGGAAAATCAGGTCGGCGACTTTAATGAGTTCGCCGCTGTTGACCAGCATTTGCGCGAAACGTTGAGCGCGAGCCGCGTCAATGCCGAATTGCGAACCTGCTTGGGCGAGTGCTTCTTCCAGCGAAATCGGCTGCAACGCGGCGCGCGAGTAAATTTCGGCCAGATGATCTTTGGCGGCTTGTTCTTCGGCAGAAAGCGCCACGCGATGAGTCGCCAATCGCAGCAAATCCTTTTCGGCAATGACCTCGTTTCGATCCGAAAGCTGGCCGACGACGGCGCGGAAAATGTCTGGCGATAAGTTGGCAAAAATCTTTTCGCGGACTTCTTCGCGGCTCATGCCGGATTCCAGCGGCTGGCGGCTGTGAAATTCTTTCAGCAACGCGCGAACCTGTTTGGCCAGATTTTCAAAGTCAGCGCGCGCAATCAGCAGCAGAGGATTGGCGACGGCGGCAATCAAGCGTTTGGTTTTGGTCAAACTGTCCGCCGTGCGTTTGATGGTTTCGTCGGTCGAACCGGAACGAGCGGCAAGCTCCGCGTAATTCAGGCCGCGTTCGCCAGCCATTTCCACCAACAAGCCAATACGTTCGGGTTCGTCAGCGACAACCAGTTTTTCCAGCCACGCGACGACCGCTGTGCCTTCGCGTAAACGATGTTTGTGTGGCAACGGATCAACGATCACTCCGCCGCCAATCGTCACTGCAGGCGAATAACTGCGAACGATGAAATGATCCGTCGGCAAAGCCAGCGCAGCAGATTCCAGTCGCAATTGCGCGAAGCAGGTTCCGCCTGGAGCCAATTCGTTTTGGCCGAGCAGCACTACGCGAGCCAAAACTTCAGCCGTGCCGATGTGCAAATGCACGCGCGAACGCGAGCGCAAACTGCGCGGAGCCGATTTCAACAACGTCAGTTTCACGTCCAGCATGGAACTTGCCGCCAGTCTTCCGGCAGGAGCCAGAACTTGCCCGCGCGTGACTTCGTCGAGTTCGATGCCTTGCAGATTGATGGCGGTGCGCTCTCCGGCTTTGGCTTCCTGAGTGGCGTGGCCGTGAACCTGCAAGCCACGCGCGCGCGAACGGCGCTTTTCTGAAGGAAGCAATTCCAGTTCATCGCCGACGGCAATTCGTCCGGCGATCAGAGTTCCGGTGATGACCGTGCCGAAGCCTTTGATCGTAAACACTCGATCAATCGGCAGCCGAGCGACGGCACGTTCGTCGCGCTCTTCGACTTTTTTGGCCAACGCGCCGAGCGTCTTTTTCAATTCATCAATGCCTTCGCCGGTGCGCGAACTGACTTTTAGGATTGGCGCGCCTTCTAAAAAAGAACCGGCGACGTATTCGCTGACTTCGGCTTCGACCAATTCGGCAAACTCGGCTTCAACCATGTCGGTTTTGGTGATGACGACCAATCCGGCTTTGACTTCCAGCAAACGACAGATGTCGAAATGTTCGCGCGTTTGCGGCATGACGCCTTCGTCGGCAGCGACCACCAGCATGACCAGATCAATGCCGTGCGCTCCGGCCAGCATGTTTTTGACGAAGCGTTCGTGACCCGGCACATCCACAAACCCGAAATGCACGTCGCCGACGGTCAAATCGGCGAAGCCAATATCAATGGTGATGCCGCGCTCTTTTTCTTCTTTCAGGCGGTCGGCATCCACGCCGGTCAGAGCTTTGACCAGCGAAGTTTTTCCGTGATCTATGTGGCCGGCTGTGCCGACGATGATTCTTTTCATTTGTTGAGTTTCCAGTCACCAGTTTCCGGTTTCCAGTTTAGAGTTGGCAGTTTACCGAAAGCTTTCAAACTCACAACTCGGACTGGAAACCGGAAACTGCCGACTGGTAACTATTGCGCTTGCTCATCTACGCCAGTTTGTAAACAATAGCGCGCGCTCCCTATCCGCTGTTAAATTCCAAGTAAAGTGATGAATCAAACGCCATTGGAGCAATCCGCCAAACAACCGAAACCGTCGCGCTGGCGCAAACGAATCTTGATCGCCTTGCTGTGTCTGCTGGTGGCAGGCGCGGCGGCGGGGATTTATGCCCGTTACTGGCTGCGGTCGGAAAAATTCAATCGTTTCGTTGCCGGAGAAATCACCAAAAAGCTGACGGAATTCGGATTGCGCGGCGAAGTTGGCAGCTTCGGATTTGCGTGGGATTCCGAAACCGCTCGGTTGAAAGATTTGAAGCTGTACAACCAACAGACCGGCCAGTTGATCGCTTCGGTCAACAGCATCGAAGTCAAAACTCACATCCGCGATTTGTACGCGCCGAAGCTCAGCCGCGAAGTCGAGATTCAAACCATCAACGTGGACGGCGCGGAAGTTTTCGTCGAATTCGACGAACAAGGCCGCAGCAATCTGGAAGGCATTCACGAAGCTCCGCCGAAATCTCAAACGATAAAATTCGACACGGCAAAATTGCTGACAACGCTGATCAACACTGCTGTTCATTTCAAAGATCGCCAGCACAAAATTGAAAGCGACCTGAGCAGGTTGCGAATCGAAGTGCAGCCAACAGCAGGGCAGGCGCAATCGTTCAATCTAAAACTGGAAACAGACAATGGCCGCGTCGCCGTCGAAGGCCGCGAAACGCCAATCAGCAAGCTCAACCTGATGACGAAGGCTTCAGCCAGCGCCGTCGAAATCGAACGGTTGCAACTCAACTCTGGCCTGGGCGAAGTGGTCGCCAAAGGCAAAGTGGATGATTTGCGCGCGTTGCGATACAGCTTTGACGTGGAATCCGGCGTGAAGACCGACGAACTGGTGCGTTTTGTTTTTCCAGAAGTGGCGATGCGCGGGCTGGTTTCGGTCAAAGGCAACGTCGCGGGCGAAGGCAGCAAATACAAATTCAACGGCGGAGTTTCCGCCGCCGATTTGCTGGTGGAAAACACGCGGCTGCGCGGAGTTCAGATTCCTGACGTGACGGCCAGCGGCGAAGCCGACAAGCTGACGTTGGCGCTGAATCGTACCAACGTGCAAACCGTCAATGTGGACATTGTCGAAGTCAGCGGCGTTTCGGTTGGGGCAATCAGCGGCGAAATCAACATCAACGGCAAAGCGACCGAATCGAAATTCGATGCGCCATCGGCCAGCATTGCCGCTGTCAGTTGGACGAACAGCAAACTTTCCAATCTGGCGATCAGCAAATTGGCGACGACCGTTCGCGGCAAGGAATACAAGGTCACAGCCGACGCGCGATTGCCCGGCGGCCAAATCAGCGGCGTCGAATTCACGAACGCTTCGGCCAAGACGGAATTCGACAACGCGGCGTTGTCGCTGACGGCGATCAAAGCCAACGCGCTGGGCGGCGCTGCCGAAGCCGAATACAAATTGCCAATGGCCAAAGGCGCGCCGCAACAGGTCAAAGGCAGTTTCACAGACATTCAAACCGCCAGTGCGCTGGCAGCTTTCAAGATGAAAGATTCGCCGATCAGCGGCAAAACTTCGGGCACGGCGGAACTGAGCTTCGTCGGTGCGAATCCGCGAACGATCAACGGCAAAATTTCTGCCCGTTTTGACGGCAAATCCGACAAATCCGACGACGCGATTCCGCTGACCGGCGCAGTCGCCATCACTGCCAACAACGGAATTTTTCAGTTCGATCAAGCGCAACTTTCCACCTCCGCCACCAAAGTCAACGCCACTGGCAAGCTGAGTTACGACGGCGAATCCGATTTGCGCGTTTCGCTGGAATCAACTCAAGCCGAAGAGTTGATTCAAATCGCGCGTTCGATTGAACAAGCTCGCCCGTTCATTGTCGAAAACGAACCTCAGTTGTTGGGTGATCTGAAGTTCGACGGGAGCGTCACAGGCAAATTGGAAAACGCGACCGTTGGCGGCGAATTCAGCGCGGCGAACGTCGGTTTGCGCGATGGATTGCTGGGCGCGCTTTCCGGTCGTGTGACCGTGTCGAAAGACGAATTGCGAATCGCCAATGGTTCGTTGGCGGCTGCCAATGGCGGATCGGCGAAATTCGATTTGTTTGCGCCGCTCGATCCGAAATCCGAAACCGGCACGTTGGAAGCGACGATCAATCGCATCAACCTGGAAACAATTTTGGCGGCAAGCGGATTGCCCGACGCAGGCGAATTTATCGGCGGAGACATTTCCGGCAGAGCGAGTTTGAACGGTTTGCCCGGCGCTTTACGCGGCACGGCCAAAATCAGTTTGGTGGATGGCACGATCTCCGGTCAGCCCGCAAGTCTGGCAACAGCCGATGTGAAATTCGATGGCCAGCAGGCTTTTCTGGAACCGCTGGAAGTGCAATTGCCCAAAACGCATCTGACGGCGACGGGCAATTTCCATCTGAAAGATTTCGTGTTTCAGGCGCAGGGTAAAGCCGATCAAATCGCGCTGGCCAGTTTGGCCGAATCGCTGCAATTGCAGGAAACCAAAATCGAAGGCTTCGCCGACGCCAATTTCCAGATTGTCGGCAAACTGGAAAAGCCCGATCAAAATCGCAAACAACCGGAACTTGATTGGGAAACGTTCAAAGTCGAATTGACTGCCAAAGGTAAAGAAGTTCGTATCAACGGACGCGATGCCGGCGAATTGAAATTGACGGCGCACACCAGTCCCGGCGGGCGAATTGAGGCCGAATTGGAAACGGGAATTTTGGCCGCCGTCACCAAAGACAAATCTCCGGGCGCGTTTGGCAAACCGGAACTTTTGAAAGCCAGCATTGAACTGCGAAAACCCGGTCGCCCTGTCGTCATCGAAAGCGATTTGGCTGATCTGGATTTGACGCCGTTGATTGCGACGTTTGTGCCTGATCTGGGTTCCCAGGTTCGCGGAGCTTTGAGCGGCAAGTTGCATTTGGAAGGTGCGACCGCCGACGAAGCAGGAAACGCCACCGCCGATTTGCTGAAAGGCGGATTGACACTGACCGACATCAAACTCGACGTGCTGGAAAATCCGATCATCATTGCCACGCCGCTGACGATTGCGCTCGACCGTTCGCAACTGAAATTGCCTGTCACGCGCATCAACGGACAAGGCGTGGATTTGAATCTTGGCGGCGCAATCGGATTGAAAGACGAAGCCGTCATGAATTTCGACCTGAACGGTTCGATCAATCTCGATCGGTTGCCGACCATCGTCAGCGGATTGGCTTTGTTCGGCGAAGTCAAAATCGTCAGCAACCTGACCGGCACGGCTGAAAAACCTGTGTTGGGCGGCATTGTTGATTTCACGGGCTTCGGACTTTCCTCAACCGATTTGCCGATTTTTGTTTCCAGCGGTAAAGGCCGCATCAAACTCAGCGGCGATCAACTGACGCTGGAAAGTTTCAAGGCCGAAGCCAACGACGGCACGCTGGACATCACAGGCGGCATGAAGCTGGCGGATTTGCGACCGGCAAATTGGAAGTTCGACATTCGCGCGACGAACGCTGAAATCTTTTATGACGAATTTACTGCGTCGGTGAACGGCGCGCTGATGCTGACCGGCACGCCGGAAAAACAAACTTTGTCGGGAACGATTCTGGTTCCGTTGGGCGAATACGAAACGCGAATAGACCTGGATAATTTGATCGGCGGCGGCAGCGCCAATTTGTCGTTCGGCGGGTTTAACGCCACAGGCGGAAGCGCGCAAAAATCCATCATTCCGCCGATTACGTTGGCTCTGAAAGTCGAAGCGCGCGATTCGTTGCTGGTGCGCGGCGAACAAATCAACGCCGTCGGTTCGGCGAACTTTGAAGTTGGCGGAACGCTCAGCGACCCGGACGCGCGCGGGCGAATTGTTACCGAAAGCGGCGCAGTGCGGTTTCGCGGCCAGCGGTACGAAATTACCAAAGGCGATCTGGTTTTGCCGCAAGGCGGTGGCGAACCTTCGCTGAGTCTGGTCGCGGAATCGGACATCGGCGGGTATCACGTGGTTCTGGATATGTCCGGCAAAACCGACGCCATCGAATTGAAATTGCGCGCCGAACCGCAACTGACGCGCGATGAAATCATTTCGCTGATCACCACCGGCAGAACCGAAACCGGATCGTTGGGCAATCAAGGATTGAATTCCGCCGGAGTCGGCGCGGCGGCTTCGTTGCTGTCGTCCGGTTTCATCTCCAAACCGACGGAGCAATTGCTGGGACTCAGCCGGTTTCAGATTGACCCGGTGATTCGCGCCAACGCCAACCCGGCAGCGCGATTGACCGTCGGGCAGCAGCTTTCGCGCAACATTTACCTGAGCTATTCGACGAATCTGGCGACCGAACAGGATCAAACCGCGTTGGCGGAATACACTTTTTCCAATCGGTTTTCTGGATTGGCGACTTACACGCAAGGCGGCAGCGCGGCTCGGCAAGGCGTGCGTGAAGGCGTGTTTTCGATTGAACTTCGCGGACGCCAACGCTTTTCGTTGGGCTTCATTGCGCCTGCGCCGGACATCTTGCCGGATGCGGCTGCGTCCACGCCTGCGGCTGCGCGTCAGAAACTTCCATCAGCGCAGGTCAAAGTCAGCCCGGTTCCCGATTTGAAACTCGACGGCAAAAAACTGCGCGAACTGTTGCCCGTGATGTCGCAAGGTTTCAGCCGTTCGCTGGCACGATTGGGCGAGCGGCGGTTGACGGAGTTTTTGCAGGAACAGGGATATTTTTTCGCCAACGTCGCGTGGCGTTGCGAACCTGCGGATTGCGCCCCGAGCAAGGATTTGCGCGTGATGTACGACGTGACGCCGAACCTGATTTACGACTTGAAAGAAATTCGCGTCGAAGGCACGCGGCTGATTCGCTGGCAGGACATTCGCAGCGATTTGTTGTCGCAGGTCGAAAGCAAAGTCGGCGGCATTCCGTATCTGCAGAACATTCCCTTTATCGGCGGAAGCGTGCGCGGGCTGACCAGCGATTCCAGGTTGCGAAGCGATGCGGAATACATTCGCCGTTATCTGGTGGATGTTGGATACCGCAACGCGCGCGTCAACACGCGACTGGCCGTCAAACCCGAAAACGATGATTTGATAGTCATCTTCGACGTGGCCGAAGGCGGGCAATCCGACATTGCCGATGTGGCGTTTCGTGGCAATGCGATTTTGACGGCGAACGAATTGCGTCAGGCCGTGCCGATTCAAAAGAACGAAGCTTTTTCGCTGACGCGCGCGCGATTGGGCGCTCAGGCGATCAAACAGCTTTATGCCGAACGCGGCTTTCTGGAAACCAACGCCGAATTGCAAATCCTGGAACTGGACGATGACAGCGTCGGGCTGGTGTATAAAATCAATGAAGGTTCGCGTGCCATCGTCGAAAACATCGAAATCAAAGGAACCAGCAAAACCGGTCAGGGCTGGATTCGGCGATATTTCGATTTCAAACCGGGCGATGTGCTGACTCCGACCAAAATCGCCCGGACTCAACGCGATTTGTATGCGACCAATGCGTTCCGCGAAGTCGCCATTCGCGCCATTCCCATCAAAGATGCAAACGGTATTGACGGTTCGGCACACAAAATCGAAGTCAACCTGACCGAAGCCAAACCGCTGCTGTTCGTTTACGGTTTGGGATATTCCACAGACGATGGCGCGCGCGCGCTTGTGGAAATCGCCAACACGAATTTGGGCGGTTCGCTGGATGCGTTGAGTTTGAGATTGCGCGCCAGCCAGCGCGAACAATTCGCGCAATTGTCTTTTACCGATTTGCGACCGTTCAGTTGGCGATTGCCGACGACGATTTCGATCTTTTACGACCGTAACGGCAACTTGCTGCCGTTCACGCGACAGCGGCAAATCCGCGATGGCAAGTTGGAAAACGTGCCGAACAGCCAGCCGTTCGGTCTGGAACGATTCGCGGCTTTCATTCAAACCGAGCGCAAACTGGACGACCGCGTTTCGCTGCGTTTTCGGTACAACCTGGAACGCGCCAAGCTGTTCAACACTGCCGGGTTGCCGGACACGGAAATCACGCGCAACGAACAAGCCATACGGTTGGGGATGTTTTCCGTTGGGTTCACCAATGATTCGCGCGACAACATTTTGAATCCTTCGCGCGGCCAGTTGATCAGTGCCGACCATTCCATAGCGTCGAACAGGCTGGGCGGCAATGAATCGTTCAACAAATTTTTCGGCACCTACCAGCGTTACCACACCGTAGCGCCTTATGCTTCGGTGCTGGCCAATACGACTTTTGCTGTTTCGGCGCGCATCGGTCTGGCTGACACTTATCGCCAAACCGACCGCAACAACAACGGAACCATCGAAGACAGCGAACGTCGTTTGCCGATCAGCGAACGATTCTTTTCAGGCGGCGCGACGACTCTGCGTGGCTTCCGATTTGAAACCGCCGGGCCGCAGGATGTGCTGTTCAACGCCAATCAAACTCCGGCTGCCGGGCAGGGATTCATCCTGCCGACTCTGGTTCCGATTGGCGGCGATGCGCTGGCTGTGTTCAATTTCGAAATGCGTTATCCGCTGACCGAGCGGCTGCGACTTGTGCCTTTTTACGATTTGGGTAATGTTTTCCGGCGCATCAACGACATTCGATGGAAAAACATGTCGCACACGGTTGGCGCGGGATTGCGATTCAACACTCCGCTGGGGCCTGTGGGCGTGGATTACGGCTTTTTGCTCAACCCGCCCGCGTTTGCCGTTCCCGGAGTTCCCGGCGCGTTTTTGCAACAACCGCGCGGCGCGATTCATATCCGTTTCGGACAGACGTTCTAAAACTCGCGGGACACATCCAAATTGTCCCGCCTTTTCGAGGAACGCTGGGACAATTTGAATGTGTCCCACGTCCTGACAGAGAAAAATTATGACCAAATACTGCATTCAGTGCGGATCGCAAGTGGCGGAAACGGCGCGGTTTTGCAACAAGTGCGGCACTCAGTTGTTGCCCACCCAACCGCAAACGCCGCCAGCCACTTATCAACAACCGACTTATCAAACTCCGCCGAATTATCAGCAACCGGAATTCGGCCAGCAACAATATCAACATCCATATCAACCGCCTTACCAGTCGCGTCCGACTGGCGGTGAGTTGTCGTCAAACGTGGCCGGAGCCTTGTCTTATTTGTTGTCTATCGTGACCGGTATTTTGTTTCTGGTGTTGCCGCCGTATAACAAAGACCGATTCGTCCGGTTTCATGCCTATCAGTCAATCTTCCTCTTTATTGCCATGTTTGCCCTAAGCATTGTGCTTGGAATTTTTGGCCTTGTGCTACCGTGGCGGCTGGCGCGGACGCTTTCAAACCTGCACTCGCTGTTGTGGTTGGCGGGAACCGGCTGGTCAATGTTTCAAGCTTACAAAGGCCAGATGTTCAAACTGCCATTCATTGGCGACCTGGCGGAAACTCAGGCGAATAAGCAATAACGTTGGTTGGCTTCGCCAAACGGGAGTGCTATTTTTATCGCCGCACTCCCCACGACTGGTTTCCCCAAATTGATTCGCCAAACCGAAGAGTTGTTATGCCGTCAAAGACGATCTTCAATCTGTTGCTGATTTTTGCGCTGGTTTCACTGGTCAGCGGTCAGGACAAAAAGCCCGATGACCGCGCGTTGCCTCGCCAACTGAACGAAAACGAAGTCCAAGGCATCATCAAACAAACCAATCCGCGTTCGCATGTCGAAACGACGTTGAAAATGTCCGACGCCCGATTGGCCAATGCGATGAAAAACATTCAGGCCAATGAATTCGACATCGCCATTACGGACGTGGACGTGTACGCTTCTCTGGTGATTTACGCCAACGATTACACGCGCAAATTGCCGGATTCGCAGATCAAAGATCGAAACCACTGCCTGAAAAAAATCGAGCAGGCCATTTTCAAACAGTCGCGTAATTTGGACACCGTCAACCGCGATGTTCCTTTTCTCGTCCGCGAACCGATTATCGAAAAAATCAACGACGTGAAAAAGATTCGGCTGCGCGCTTTGGATGATGTGTTGGGCGGCGGCAAGTTCATCAATTCCACTAACTGAATCAGGACAGAATGATTAACACCCTGGTGCTGGATCGTTCCTCGCTCGGTTTCACAGAATTCAACGACCCGGATCGAATCAGCGATTTTTGCCAACAGCCGTTATCGGTCATCTGGGCGGATGTGACCGACCCGCAAGATCAGGATTTCGACGATCTGGCACGCGAATTCGGCTTTCACCCTCTGGCCATCGAAGATTGCCGCCATCCACACCAACGCCCGAAAATTGACGAATACTCCGGCTATTATTTCATCGTGCTGTACGAAGCCAGTTTGAACGAAGACCATCAGTTGGAACTGCGCGAGCTGAACATTTTTTTGGGGCCGAATTACATTGTCACGGTTCACAGCCAGACGATTCGCGCCATCGAAGCCGCTCGTAAACATTGGCAAAGCCGCACGGATTTGGCCGAACGCCGAACCGGAATCGTCACTTATCTTATGATTGACACGATCGTGGATGAATACCTGTCGTTGCTCGATCGGCTGTCCGACCGGCTGGAAGACCTGGAAGAGCACATCTTCGACGATTTTCACCCCGAAGCTTTGGAAGAGATTTTTCGCGTCAAAAAACAACTGCTGTTTATGCGCCGCGCTGTTTCGCCTGTGCGCGAAATTTTCAATATGCTGTTGAAACGCGATCAACCGATTTTTTCGCGCGAAACGCTGATGTACTTTCAGGATGTTTACGACCACCTGATCCGCGTTGTCGAAGCCATTGATACTTTGCGCGAAATTGTCGGTTCGACGATGGATGCGTACTTGTCTGTATCGGGCAATCGGCTGAACAAGGTTATGAAACAACTGACTTCGATTTCGGCGATCCTGATGTCCATCACACTGATTTCCAGCATCTACGGCATGAACTTTCAGTTTATGCCGGAACTCGGCACGCGATACGGATACGTCGGCGCGCTCAGTTTCATGCTGGTTATAGGAATTGCCTTGTACTTTTACTTTCGCAGGATCAACTGGCTATGAAGCGAAACAAAGTCGCCAAACGTTGGCTGAGAAAACGAAAACGCGCGGTCAAAGGTGGATTGGCCAAACTGGTGGCGATTGGTTCGCCGGTTCAAGCTGACAAATTATTGTCGCCAACAACGGCAATCAGCCTGAACCATACAGCAGACAATTTCGGCATCTTGCGTCAGGACGACAGCCATTTTCGTTTACCCAATGCGCTAGCCGAAGCTGGCGAATTGGAAAAAAACAGTTGGATGCCGAGTCTGTTTGTAGTTCTGGTCATTGTGTTTGCGCTGATTTTCATTGGCGTTGTTGCCTGGCAAGTTTCCGAAATGCCTGCGCCGAAGTAGCTTGAGGATGGGGGCAAAAATGGCCCGTGCGAGCTTGGTACGGAACCAGGAGCGGTAGTGACTGGGTTCTTTCCGTGCGAGCTTGGTACGGAACCAGGAGCGGTAGTGACTGGGTTCTTTCGTCAGTGTTACTTCAAACCAACCCGGTCGCTACCGCTCTCGGTCCGTACCGAATTTACTTCAAACCAACCCGGTCGCTACCGCTCTCGGTTCCGTACCGAATTTACTTCAAACCAACTCGGTCGCTACCGCTCCGTACCGAATTCCTTACTTGTTCAATTCATCCCAGATTCGATTGTGGTGAGTTTCTTTCAGATAGATCGAACCGACCACAAACGTGATTCCCGCGACGATCATCGGATAAGCCAGTCCGGCATAAATGTTCCCCGTCCACGCACAGGAAACCAGGCCAATCGTCGGCAGCAATCCGCCGAAGACTCCGTTGCCGATGTGATACGGCAGCGACAACGAAGTGTAACGAACCTTCGCCGGGAAGGCTTCGACCAGATAGGCCGCAATCGGCCCGTAAACCATGCAGACAAAAATCAGTTGCAGAAACACCAGCAGGATCAACAGCGGCACGTTCGGGCTGGACGCTTCTTTCGCCGGTTCGAGTTTCGGCTGACCAGTTGCTGCGTCAATCACCGGCTGCCCGGCGGCGTCTTTGACCGTAGTCACCGCCGTCAATTTGTATTCGCCGGTCGTCGGATTTTTTGCCGAAGTCACCGCGACAATGTCATTGCCCGTCGCGGCCACCATCGCTTTGTAAATCGGCAGGTAACAAATCACCGCCAGCAGACATCCGGCCATCATCAATTTTTTGCGACCAATGCGATCTGACATGGCTCCGAAAATTGTGAACAGCGGCAGGCCGATTAACAGCGCGACCGCCACAATGATGTTCGCCGTTCGGGAATTTACCTTCAAAATCGTTTGCAGGTAAAACAGCGCGTAAAACTGTCCGGTGTACCAAACGACGCCTTGTCCGGCGGTGGCTCCGAACAGAGAAATCAATACGCGCTTCAGGTTTTCGCGGTTGGTGAAGGCTTCTTTCAGCGGCTGAGCCGAAGTCATTCCGGCGGTTTTTATGTGCTGAAAGATCGGTGATTCTTTCATTCGCAAGCGGATGTATAACGACATGCCGACCAGTAAAATCGAAAGCAGGAAGGGAATTCGCCAGCCCCACGCGCTGAAGGCTTCTTTCGACATCAACGATTGAATCGTCAAAATCACCGCCAGCGACACGAACAATCCCAGCGTCGCCGTAATCTGAATGAAGCTGGTATAAAAACCTCGGCGATGATCGGGAACGTGTTCGGCGACGTAAACCGCCGCTCCGCCGTATTCGCCGCCGAGCGCCAATCCTTGCAGCACGCGAATCAAAATCAGAATGATCGGCGCAGCCATTCCGATGGTTTGGTACGTCGGCAAAAATCCGACTGCCGCCGTGGCTGCGCCCATCAACAGCAACGTCACCAGAAAGGCGTACTTGCGTCCGACCAGATCGCCGATGCGTCCAAAGAACAGCGCGCCAAACGGTCTCACGACAAAGCCAACGGCAAACGTCATCAGGTAGGCGATCATTGCCACGGTGTCGTTGCCCGGCGGATAAAACAGCGGCGAAATGATTGCAGCGAGCGAACCGAAAATATAAAAGTCGTACCATTCAATCATCGTCCCGACAGCGGACGCGATGATTACGCTCCAAATGTTGTACTCCTTCGAGGCGTTTTCAAACGAAGGCGCAGCGGCGGATTCAGCCATTGTTGGTTGGGTGCTCCTGTTCAGAATGTTGATTTGAGTTGTTTCGGAAACGGATGAAACTTCTGCCAAAACTGCGGCAGAGGGTACACCACAACGCCGAGCATCAAAAGGCGGCGCAGCAAAAAGTAGGGCAGCCTGACGAGGCTGCCCTGTGTTGGGCAGGTTGCGCCAAGCTCAGCGAACAACCACTGTCACCGGATTCGCCGTTCGGTCGCCGAAGTTGACTTGAATCGCAATTTCGCCGCGTCCTGCCACGCTGCGCGGCAAGCTCAGGTTCAATTGATCGAGTCCGACAAAGCCGCCCGCTTCACCGGCAAAAGGCACGGCAGCTTCAACGCCGCCAACTGTGGCCTGAATCGCGCCTTTGTGGTGGCGCAAGCCGGTTCCGTACAGAAGCAGGAAGAGTTGTTCGCCCGGTTCGCCGAAGACAATCGGCACTGCGACCGAACGATTCAACGCCGAATCGAAGCGCGTGACCGGTTCGTAGCTTTGCGAACCGTCGGCGCGAACGCGCAGCAACACGGCTGCGGCCAGACCGCGTCCGTCGGCGTTGGCGGTGAAAAGGCTTGGCGCAACCGGCGCAACATCAATCAAACCAATTGACGCATTTCCGTTTGCTGTAATCGTCACGCGCGCAATGCCTTCGGCCAGTCCTTCGGGCAACAGGTAATTGATTTGCGTCGGCGAAACGAAAAACAACCCTGCCAGATGTTCAGCGCCTTTGCCGTCTGTGATTTTGACCGAAGTGCCGCCGAGCGTTGTCGGCAGCGGCAACGATGACGCGGATTCAGTCGTTGTCGCCAAATTGACACCGAACGCCGCGACGATCTGTTCCGCTGCCAATCGGTCAGCCGCAAAGCTGGCGGCGGAAACATTCGCGCAAGCCGTCGCTCCCGCAAAGCTGTAATCGGCGACAAAGTTCGACGGCAAACGATTGGCGTTCACGTCGCTGACTTCGCGCGCCAGCGGAGCATCGCCAAAACCTACGAACAAAGCATCGGCAGCAGCTTCCACCGGAGTGAACGTCACCGTGAACAAACGAATTTCTCCGGGCGGCAAAGTCTTGCCGGTCGGGTAAGCGAACATAAAGCCGAGTTTGCCCTCGGCTTCTGCCTGACGATTCACGATCAAACTCGCGCCTGCCGTGTCGTCGGTCAGTTCGGCGGAAAGGAATTTCCATAATGAATTTTGAAACACCAGACTGAAACTCAAGGCGTTTTCGCCGCCTTGCGCCATCAGCTTGATGACTTGCTGATCTTTGCCGACGCCAGCCAGCGATTTGTTCGCCACCATTTCCGCGCGAACCAGCGAAGGTTCGGCAGCGGCGAAGCCCAGCGGTTCTTCGTCTGCGGTCAACGAACTCGGCGCAGTCGGCCCGCCAATCGGAACCACAGGATCGAGTCCTGCGGCGTATCGTCCAGCCTGCACCCAATCGCTGGCGCTCAACTGGCCGTTGCCGAACGTCGCGCGCGGAGCACAATCGGCGCGTTGGAATTCGCTGCCTGCTCCAATGGAATCCAGCCCGGCGGCAAAGCGTCCCATCTGCGTCCAATCGCTCATCGTCACTTGACCGTTCACGTCGCCGTTCGGTCGCGGAAACACGTCGGCTTCGTAACCCGTCGGAAGAATCTGCAATGAATAAGCTCGCGTGCCTGTGCAGCCGTTGGCGTCGGTTGCAGTGACGGTGAAGTTTGCCGTTCCCAACGCCGTTGGATTGCCGGAAAGCACGCCGCCAGTGGTCAGCGTCAGTCCGTTCGGCAAAGCTCCGGCAGTCACGGTGAAGCCATAGGCTGCTGTGCCGCCTGTGGCGGTCAGCGTTTGGTTGTAAGCCACGCCAACAGTTCCTGAATTCAACGTCGCCGGGTTGATCGTGATCGGGTTGCAGAAAATGAAGTTCGTCGTTTGCACATCGCCGCAACCGGTTTTGCTGATTGTGATTGGCCCGGTAATGGCTCCGGCGGGAACTGTGGCGGTCAATTGCGTCGCGCTGCCCACGGTGAATTGCGCCGCAACGTTGTTGGCGAAGCGGACGGCTGTGACTTCGGTCAGGTTTGTGCCGGTGATGACGACGCTGCTGCCAGCGCCGCCGCGCGCAGGCGTAAAGCCCGCGATGGTCGGACAAGCGACGGATTGATTCACCGTGAAGGTTTGACCAGCGACGGTGATCGTCCCTGTGCGAGCCAGTCCGGTGTTCGCCGCGACGGTGAAATTCAATGTGCCATTGCCGCTGCCGGGAGTTCCGCTGTTGATGGTGATCCAGTTGGCATTGCTGGTCGCCGTCCACGTACAACCGGCGGTCGTCGTCACGTTGACCGAACCGCTGCCGCCCGCTTCGGCAAACGAAGCCATAGTCGCCGACAGCGTGTAACTGCAAAGCGTACGTTTGACGATGGTTCCGTTGGCTCCGACAGCGTAAACCGCGTTGATCGTGTTGGTGTGAACGCCGCGCAAATCGGCTGTCGTGCCGCTGGTTTCAGGCGTCCACGTTGCGCCGCCATTCCACGTGACCAGAATGATTCCGCCGTCGCCAACCGCCCAACCACGATCGGCGTTGATGAAATGAATGTCGCGCAAAGCCGTCGTCACGCCGCTGGTTTGCGGTATCCAGCTTTGTCCGGCGTTGGTGGTTTTCAAAATCACACCGCCATCACCAACCGCCCAAGCCGTACACAAATCAAGCGCAAACACGCCAAACAGGTTTTGCG
>CADECP010000019.1:77165-142776 GCA_902825875.1 uncultured Acidobacteriota bacterium | reverse complement strand
CTTACCAGACTGCCGCTCCCGCAGCGGCAACAACCTATTCGTGCAACAAAGCCCCCCAGATTATTCGGATTACCCGCCCCGCTAACGTCGGAATATCCGCCCGTCGCGTCGCAATGCCACAAATCCACCCAAGCGCCGACCAGCGGCACACAGGTGTTGGTTCCCGTAACGCGGCTGACGTAAAACCCGACCTTCAACAGTGTGCCGGGTTTGACGGTATTGTTGGACGGATCGGAACGTATATCCGAACGGTTGAGTTTTTCGTCCACAAAAAACGGACCTTCGGTCAATGCCGGTTTGGTGACGCACGACAACTGGCTGACATCAAAACTCACGCGCGGCATTGGCTCGAACATTGACGCCAACGCGGGGTTCGCCAATGCTCCGGCTTGACCGGGCAGCGCGCCAATCGCTTCAGCGGCTGCCGAAGTTTGGTTCACCGGCCAAATGCTCAAAGCCGAATGACCGCTGCCTACGACAACGGCTGTGGCTCCGGCGGCTCCCATCAAACGCAATGCTTCTCGACGACTAACCTGATTTTTCTTTTTCGACATTTATTTTTCTCCTTCTTGTTGAGTTGGTTGAGTGTTGGCATTTTTCTTCCTGCCTGATTCACGTTGTGTGGCTGATTTGTACTTCGATCAGCTTGTCTTACCAATCCGACTGTGGCAAAAAGCGACTGACAAATTTCCGCAACTGCTCGTAATCACCACCCTATCCATTCAGGAGAGATAAAGTTATGAACAAACGCCGTGATTTTTTGAAATCATCTGCCGCTGCCGCAACCGTCGGTACGCTGGGCTTCAACATCAATTCGTATGCCGCCAGCCCCAACGGAACAGTTCGCGTCGCCTGTGTCGGCGTCAAAGCGCAGGGCAATTCGCACATCCGCGAATATCTGAGAATGCCCAACGTCGAAATCGCCGCCATCTGCGACGTAGATGAAAAAATCCGTCTCCAGCGCATCAGTGAAATCGAAAAGGCTTCAGGCAAAAAGCCGAAAGAGTACGTGGACATTCGCAAACTGCTGGAAGACAAATCCATTGACGCCATCTCCATCGCCACGCCCAATCACTGGCATAGCTTGATGGGCATCTGGGCTTGTCAGGCGGGCAAAGACGTTTACGTCGAAAAACCCTGCTCGCACAGTTACTGGGAAGGCAAACAACTGGTCGCCGCCGCGCGCAAATACAACCGCATCGTTCAACATGGAACCAACAGCCGTTCGACCGTCGCGTTGCGCGAAGCCATGCAAAAACTAAAAGAAGGCGTCATCGGTGATGTTTATATGGCGCGTGGCTTGTGTTTCAAATGGCGCGACACTATCGGCAAAAAACCGGATTCCGCCGTGCCCGCCGGAGTGAATTACGATCTGTGGACTGGCCCGGCTCCGAAACGCCCGTTCAACGAAAACCGCTTCCATTACAACTGGCACTGGAACTGGGATTACGGCAATGGCGACATCGGCAATCAAGGCATTCACGAAATGGACATCGCCCGCTGGGGCTTGGGCGTGACCTTGCCGACAAAAGTTTTCTCGATGGGCGATCACTTTATGTTCGACGACGATCAGAACACGCCGAACACTCAAATCGCCAATCTGGAATTCAACGTCAACGGCAAAAAGAAAATGCTCGTTTTTGAAGTCCGTCACTGGATGTCGAACAACGAAGCTGGCATCGGTCAGCGAAAAAACAACCGCGGCGAATTCGACAGCAACGTCATCGGCAATATCTTCTACGGTTCGGAAGGCTATATGGCCATCGAAGGTTACACGTCGTACAAAACTTTTCTTGGCCGCAAACAGGAACCCGGCCCAAGCCGCAGCGAAGGCGGCAGCAACTGGGCGAACTTCATCAAAGCCGTCCAAAGCCGCAAACGCGAAGACCTCAACGCCGACATTGAAGAAGGCCACCTGTCTTCGGCGTTGATGCACCTGGCGAACATTTCTTACCGAACGGGTCAGTGCCTGGAATTCGATCCGGTCAAAGAAGTCATCGCCGGAAATCCGAAAGCCAACGCAATGCTGCGAGACAAATACCGCGCTCCGTTCGTCGTGCCGGAAAAGGTCTAGGAAAGTCTGGAAAAGTCCGGGAAGGTCTAAAGTCAAAAACTTTCCCGGACTTTTCAAAACCTTCCCGGACTACGCCAGACTCTTTCAACTAAAATTCGGCTTTTTTCTCCCGCCCGGATTCGTGCATAATGTCGTCGGCCCCGCAAGCTACATCCCCACAAAGGACAAACAGGGTTATGAAATTATTTCTCCGGGCAAGCTTTGCTCTCTCCATTTTGCTGTCGCTAACCATCTTTGCCGTTTCGCAATCGGGCAAATACACAATTCAGATTGTCGCCGCGCCAACGCAAATCGAAGCGGAAGAAACTGTCAGTCAGCTTAAAGCCAAAGGCGTTGATGCGTATGTGCTGAAAAGTTTCCTGCCTGGCAAAGGGACTTTTTATCGAGTCAGAGCCGGTTCGTTTTCCAACGCCAACGAAGCTCGCCAATATGGCGAAAGCCTCAAACAAAAAGGCATTGTGCCGGAATTTTTTATCGCTCCATTTGAAGCGCCGAAAAACCTGGGATCGCCGGAAAAGCCTGCGAACAAAACTTTGGCTCTTCCCGACAAACCGGAAGCTATCAAACCGGAGCCAGCCAAAAACACGACAAAGCCGAAAAAAGAACCGCCAGCAGTTGTCGCCAACAATTCGCCTGCGCCTGAACTTGTCAAACCTGCGCCCAATGAATCAGCCCCGCCGGAATCTTCTTCGGTGACTTCTGCCCCGTCACCGGCGACCGGCGGCACGGCAGCCAATTTCGCTCAATTCCGCAATTCGCAAATTGGATTCACCTTTGATTATCCGGCTCATTGGACGGGCAATCCGTTGACTCCTGACGATGCCCAGGCGCAACGAGTCAACGCCGGAGCTTATTTCCAGTCGGCAGACGACAATGCGTTTTTGCACGTCATCTGGAACGAACTGGAAAAAGCCAACAACCCAGCCAACAACAACGACCTGATTATTGATGTGATTTTGACCAGCATGAAATCGGGGAAAGAAACAAAAACGATGGAGGCGACTTCGCGCAGGGTTGAGGAAACGAAAGCTCAGATCAGAACCTATCTGGATTTGCGAGCAACATTTGTTTTGCCGGGTCAAACTTCACCGCTGGATTTTATGGGCAAGGCGCTGATTATCCGTGCGAATAAAGGCATTTTGCTGACGGCAATCTTTTTCTCAAAAGACGCTCCGGCAACCGTTCCCGGTCTGGCTGACAAAGTTATCGCTTCGGTGAAAATCCCTGAGTAAGGCAGATTTTCCAACCTGCCGTTCCGTTTTGATTTGGGTTTTGTTGGGCAGATTGGAAAATCTGCCCAACGAATTTCAGCTTATCTTTTGGCTTCGGCTTTTTGTTTGGCGATGGCCTTCCTCACCTTATCCAGCATCAGGCGAACATCCGTTGCGTCGGGCGCCTCGGGGACTTCGCGCAAATAGGCTTCAAGCTGTTCAGCAGCTTTGTCCATCGTCTGACGCCGCACGTTCAGATTGAACAGATATTTTCGGACGTGAACGAAATCCCGTTTTCCCATTTCCAAAGTTCGCAATAATTCCCGCTCGGCGCGGTCGAATTCCGGCTGCGGTTTCATCATCAACGCCAATCCCAGATTCAAATGCCCCATCGGATAACTGTCGTCGTTACCGTTACCGGTTTCCAGTTCGGCAACAGCTTCATCAAACTTTTTTTGATTTAGCATCAACATTCCAAGATTGATGTGAGGCAGGGCGAATTTGGAATTAATGGCGATGGCGCGTTCAAAATAAGCCTGTGCTTCGACCTGTTTGTTCAACATGGCCATCTGTTCGCCAAGCTTGTTCAGCGCGTGCAGATAATCGGGAAAAATCTCCAACGCTTGCAAAAGTTTTTTGCTGGCGTCTTCGGGTTTCTGGTTTTTAGCGAGTTTGACGCCTTGTTCGTAAGCCTTCTTTGCTTCCTTTGGGACTTCTTGAATGTCAGCGGCAGAAAGCACTTTTCCGCTCGGCTTTCCGTGTGGATCGTTGTTTTTTTCCTTCAAATAAACCTGAACCGTGACTGTGCGCGAAAAGCTGCCGTATAGTTCCACCGTTTCCTGCGCGATTTCAAAATTGCGCGAATCGGACGGGATCACGACTCGGTACGTTCCACTGCTCAAGCCTCTGAACTCGAAATTCCCTACGGTATCGGAAAAGGCTTCGCTGGCAATGCCGCCGCTGCTGATTTCCAGCACCACGCGCATGCGCTGTTCAGGCAAATTGCCTGACGGCAGATAGATTTTTCCGCGAATCGAATGAGAAATGGCTCCTGCGCTACGTCCCGGATTATTTGTGGATCCGGGATTGGTTTGCTGGGCAAAGGCGCTCACGCCGAGCAGCGTGATGAAAACAAGAAGGGATTGCAGACGAAGGAAGATTGATGTGGATTGCCGGTTCATACGCGCCTCCGAAGATGGAAAGGAAAAGTGCTGGCGGATTTAAGAGGCGCGTCGAAATTTTCAGATTACGCTCTCAACCGTCAGACGTTCGCCATTCGATAAACGGCGATTCCTGGTTTGCGGAAAAAGAGTGTCGGCGCATCGCGGAACAAGCTTCGGACGATTAACTGAGGACGATTGCGCCATTGGCATCACTGTCTGGCGCATCATCAAGATCATCATCGTCATCAATGTCATCATCCGGGTCATCGCCGAGCGATTTGCCGTTGATCAACTCTTTCAATTCTTTACCGGGTTTGAAATATGGGACGGTCTTGGCCGGAATATCCACCGGCTCGCCGGTTTTCGGATTACGTCCGCGTCGCGCGTCGCGTTTGCGAACTCGGAAACTGCCGAAGCCACGCAATTCGATCTTATCCCCGCTGTTCAGCGCCTGGATGATGTTCTTGAAGACTTCGTCAACGATTACTTCCGAATCTTTCTTGGTCAGGTCGGCTGCTTTCGCAACCTCTTCCACCAACTCTGCTTTGGTCATCGCTCCTCCGTTTGACGGTGAGTAGGATCAAACATCAGATCAACAACTACACAATCCGTGTTTCGTCATTGTTTACTTACCGCTCTAACTTACAAGTTCTACTTCCATTGGTATTTGAACTTCACTGAGGTGTCAAAATCAGACAAATGTTTCGGCAACTGAACCGGGGAAACTCCGGTGACGTTTGTCACCCCCAGCAACAGATCAAGAATCGAAAATCCTTCTTTCGGCTTTGGCGGTGTCACGGTTTTCGGTTCGCCTTTCATACCGATCAAAGCGGCTGTCGCTCTCAGCGCATCTTCGTAATTGCCGATTTCGTCTACCAGACCGTTTGCCACCGACGACTGGCCGGTGAAAACCCGCCCGTCCGCCAATTCCTTAACCCGTTTCTCGTCAAGCTCGTTGCCGGGAGAACCTTTTCCTTTGCGGCCATCCAACACTGCGCCGGTGAACTGACCATACATTTCGTCAATCATCGCCTGAAAGTATTCGCGCTCTCTGTCAGTCAGTTCACGAGTTGGCGACCCCGTGTCTTTGAATTCGCCGCTTTTGAAAACCACCGGCTTGACCTTTGCCCATTCAGCCAGGTCTTTGTAATTAATCCATTCGGCAATGACGCCAATGCTGCCTGTAACCGTGCCAGGATTGGCAAAAATTTTGTCAGCCGGAGCGGCAATGTAATATCCGCCCGAAGCCGCAACACTGCCCATCGAAATAACGATCTTCTTTTTCTTTTCTTCTTTCAAACGGATGATTTCGCGGTGAATTTCCTGCGAAGCCGATACCCCGCCTCCCGGACTATCCACGCGCAAAATGATCGCTTTGACGCGCGAATCATCGCCGTATTGTTTCAAATGACGATTGACGGTTTTGGCCATTGCATCGTCAATCACGCCTTCGACCGGAACGATTGCAATGCGATCTCCGCCGCCTGACATGACTCCGTCGTCTTCAGACACGACAGCCATCAGCGCAAACAGGCCGACAAAAAACACGCAGAGCAAAATAACTCCGCAGACAATGATCCAGGTCAACGTGCTTCTTTTCATACAACTGTTAAAGAGGCTGAGCGAAAAGGAAATAGTGGTCAGCAACCAAAGGCTCTAATGCCGTTCATCCGGTTAAATCACCAGATTCACGACAACGAACCAATGGGCACTGACCACTGACAACGAAACAACAAGCTTCAAACGTTCGGCTTAACTCTTGGCGGCTTCGTCACCGCCACCGCCGATGTTGAAGTCCGCGACTTCAAACAAACCGGCCATGCCGGTGTCGCCAGAAGAGTAGGTTCGCACGTCGAGAATCGGTTCGTCTTTGCCGACGGCACGCGCCGACAAGCCAATCTTCCGCGCTTCACGATCCATCTTGAGAATCTTGAATTGCGTTTTCTGACCGACCTTGATCGCGTCTTCCGGTTTATCAACGTGCTGTTCCGAAAGTTCGGAAACGTGGCACAGGCCTTCGATGCCGTCTTCGAGTTCGACAAATGCGCCGAAGTTGGCAAATCGCGTGACCTTACCGGAAACAACATCACCCAAACGATGCGTGTCGAAAAACCGATCCCAGGCGTTCGGTTCCAGGTCTTTGATCGAAAGCGACAAGCGGCGACCTTCAATGTCAATCGCCGTAATGACGGCGTCAACTTCCTGGTTTTTCTTCAGAGCTTCGCTGGGATGTTTGATGCGCTTCGTCCACGAAATATCAGAAACGTGAACCAGGCCGTCAATGCCGTCTTCGATTTCGACAAATGCGCCGAAGTCCGTCAGGTTGCGAACGCGACCTTTGACACGAGTGCCAATGCCGTAACGATCAGCAATCGAATCCCAAGGATTGGCTTCGATTTGCTTGATGCCCAAGCTGATGCGCCGATTGTTCTGGTCAACTTCCAGCACGACGGCTTCGACTTCCTGAGTGGCGGCAACCAGTTTGGAAGGATGCTTGACGCGCTTCGACCAGCTCATTTCGGTCACATGAACCAAACCTTCGACGCCCGCTTCGAGTTCGATGAACGCGCCGTAATCAGTGACCGAAGCCACTTTGCCTTTGACGCGCGTTCCAATCGGATACCGCTCCACCGCAGTCGCCCACGGATCGGGAATCAATTGTTTGTATCCCAAACTGACGCGCTCTTTGTCGCGGTCGAACTTGAGAATCTTGACCTGAATCGTTTCGCCAACCTTGAACAACTCGCTTGGGTTCTGAATGCGTCCCCAGGACATGTCCGTGATGTGCAACAAACCGTCAATGCCGCCCAGATCAATAAACGCACCGTATTCGGTGATGTTTTTGACCTGACCTTCGCGGACAATTCCCTCTTCCAGGTCTTTGAAGGTTTGCTGTTTCTGGACGTTGATCGTTTCTTCCAGAACGACTTTGCGTGAAAGAACGATGTTGCCGCGCTTCTTGTTGACCTTGATGACACGAACTTCGATGTCTTTGTTGCGGAAACTGTCGAGATTGCGAACAGGCCGAACATCCACCTGGCTGCCGGGCAAAAATGCCTGAATGCCGCCGATGTCCACGCGCAAACCGCCTTTGATGCGGTCGGTGACGCGACCTGTGACCGTGTTTCCTTCGCGGGCGGCTTTTTCGATCTGATCCCACGTCTGCAAACGAATCGCATCGGCGCGAGAAAGTTCGACATACCCTTCGTTGTTTTCGAGTTGTTTGACGAAAACGTCAATCTCGTCTCCGGGCTGAATGATGATCTGATCGCCGTCTTTGAATTCCGCAATGGGAACGATGCCTTCGGATTTGTAACCGACGTCAATCACGACGACCTGATCGGTGATTTTGACGACGCGGCCTTTGACCAGTTCGTTTTCGTTGATTTCGGAACGGTGTTTTTGTTCGTGTTCTTCGAGAATCTTGCCGAAATCCATGTCCATCTCTTCGCCTTCGGCAGAGTCAGCATCTGAGTCTGTATTGTTGGCGGGAGCTTGAACGGTTTCTTGAGCGTCGGCAGCGGCTTCGGCAGCAGAAGCCGGTTGAGCGCCCTCGAGTTCCGGCGTTTCGTTCGGATCGAGAGCGAGTTGGTTAGCGTTGTTGGTTGACATTAAAGTGGACTTCCTCCTGGGAAAACTACGCGAGCTGCTCCTGCAACCCGGTTGATGGCAATCTACGATTTTCATTGGCGAAATTCTCTGAAGAATCCCGGAAACAAAGAATAACCGGAAGATAGTGCCGATCTGAAAAGAGCTTGGACTATAAACCTTTAGCGGTGATTTGCCAACGATTTCTCGATTTCGCGCAATCTCTCTATGACGCGCTGAATCATCCAATCCGGTGTCGAAGCTCCGGCGCTGATGCCGATGCGGCCAACGCCGGACAAATCACTCGAATTGATCTCGTCAGCAGTTTCAATCAGAAAAGAGCGCGGACATTTGTCGCGTGCCGTTTCGACCAGCTTGTTGCTGTTGGCACTGTGGCGACCGCCAATGACGTAAAGCAAATCAACTTCGCCGGACAATTCACGAACCGCAGCCTGATTCTCTTCGGTCGCGTCGCAAATCGTTTCGCAAACATTCACTTCAACCGCTCGCCGACGCAACGCATCGAGTATGGCGTTGTATTTCTTCGGACTGATCGTGGTTTGAGCAATCACTCCTATGCGGTCGAGTTGCGGTAAAGCTTCGACTTCTTCAAGGGATTCGACGACAATGGCATCATCGTTGATGAAACCCAAAATGCCTGTGATCTCCGGATGATGCCTATCTCCGACGATGACGACCTTGTAACCTTCACGTTGCAACTCGGCGGCTTTGCGCTGCGAGTAATGAACATAAGGACAGGTTCCGTCCATGATCTTCAACCCGCGCGCTTTCAATTCTTCGTAAGCCTGCGGAGCGATTCCGTGCGCACGAATAATGACCGTACCTTTTTCCGGCAGCGTCGCTTCGTCGGCGACAGCGATGCCGCTGGCCGTCAATCTGGCAATTTCCTGAGAGTTATGAATCAGCGGACCAAACGTGACGACCGGAAGTCCGCTGGCTTTGTCCAGCGCGCGATATGCCATATCAACTACGCGCTTAACACCCATGCAGAATCCCAAACTTTCGGCCAGAACGATTTCCATTGCTTGATTACCAGTCGAGGGAGCTTAAGGCAGGCGATGAACTCTTATGTGAAGCATCAACAAATCTACCTTCAATCAGTCGTTAGGAAGGCGTGACTCTAAATGTTCGACTATGCCTTGTCAAACCGGCTGCCAGTCGTGGTTTTCGTCGCTTTTGCGCTTTTCAGCGGCGATTTTTTTACCGTCGTTTTGAAGAATCGCTTGACCTCCGTTTCGTTCAAAAACCGAAGTTCGCCCGGCTTTAATTTCTCGTTTTTCAAAAAGCCAATCGCCACCCGACGGAGCTTCACCACAGAATGACCTATCGAATCGAACATCTTTCGGATTTGCTGGTTGCGACCTTCATGCAGCGTGACTTCGTACCAGGCATTGGTTTCGGTTTCTTCCATCAACACGATTTTGGCCGGAGCGGTTTTCACCTTATCAATTTCCACTCCGCGCGAAATCTTGTTGATCTGCACAGAACTCGGTTTGCCTTTGACCTTCACTTCGTAAACTTTGGCGATGTTGTGCGAAGCATGCGCGATCAAATTGGTGAACTCGCCGTCGTTGGTCAGCAAAATCAATCCTTCGGTGTTCAAATCCAATCGCCCAACCGGATGAACTCGATTGCGATACTGGCCAACCAAATCAATCACCAACTGGCGTTTGCTGGGATCGGAGCGACTGGTCAAATATCCGACCGGTTTGTTCAACAGAATGTAAATCTTTTCCGAAGCTTTGGCCGCCGAAATCAGCTTGCCGCTGACTTTGACGTGATCCTTTTCAAGATCGGCCTTTGTGCCAAGTTCGCGGACGGTTTTTCCGTTCACCGAAACTTGCCCGGCCAGAATCAACTCTTCCGCTTTACGCCGCGAAGCGATTCCGGCAGAGGCAATAATCTTTTGTAGTCTTTCTTCCATCTATTGAGCTTTTACCTTCCCGCGAATCAAGCGGATAACGCGAATTGTAAGAAGTGGTTTTCCAGGTTTGAGAATCAGCGACCTCGTCCCCCGACTATGGCAATTGAGCAGTTTTCCCAGGTATCTGCGTTCATTCGCGGGAAAAACATTTTCCTGAATTGCTATGCTCGTTTTGCTCCTGGTTTGCCGTTTTCGACAACAAACGAAGCGCGTATGCTTACTGGCTCATCGGGTTTCGTCACTGCCGCCACAACTTTGTAATCGGTTTGCCAGCGGTCAGGCGTCAGTGAACAACGCACATACCCGCGCTGCGCGTTGAAAAATTTGATGTGCGGATTTTCCGACAACATGCTTGCTGTCGTTGGACGAACATCCGAACCGTCTCCGCCCGAAGTGATCGAAGTCCCAACAAATTCCGTCGCCACCACTGGCGAACTTTCCTTGTAAAACTCCGGCTTCAGATCGTGAACCCAGTTGGTGTGAATATCTCCGGTCAGCACCACAGGGTTAGACGGTTTGCTGTCGCGCAGAAATTCCAGAAAGCGTTGGCGCGCGGCGTGATAACCGTTCCATTGATCCATCGAAAAACGCTGCTCCGCTCCGGCAACAGCGTCCGCCGGAGCGACCATCACCTGCTGGGCAATCACGTTCCAGCGAGCCTTCGACTGGCGCAACCCGCTCATCAACCAACGCTCTTGCGCGCTGCCCATAATCGTCTGCTTCGGATCGAGCGATTCCGGGCAGGCCGGTTTGCCGCCGTCTCCGCAAGGCTGATCACTGCGGTACTGCCGCGTGTCGAGCATGTAAAAGTTCGCCAGATTTCCGAAATTCAAGCCGCGATAAATTTCCACTCCGCTGGCGCCACGAAGCACAGACCGCCGCAGCGGCATGTGTTCGTAATACACCTGATAAGCGATCTTTTGCCGTTTGGTGAATTCTTCCAACGTTTGTTTGTCTTCGGGGACAAGTCCCGCGTAGTTGTTATCCACTTCGTGATCGTCCCAAACGACCGCCCAAGGGAAGTTCGCATGAGCTTGTTGAAGCAGCGCATCGCCTTTGTACAGCGCGTACCGATTGCGGTAATCGTCAACGGTTTTGATTTCGGCGCTGTTGTGTTTTCGTGTGCGGTCGGCAGCCGGACCGTATTCGTAAATGTAATCGCCCAGATGTGCGACCAAATCCAGGTCTTCGGCGGCCAGATGTTTGTACGCCGTGTAATAACCGTGTTCGTAATGCTGGCAGGAAACAAAGGCGAAGTTCATGCGGTCGTTTTTCGCTCCTGCCGCCGGAGCCGTTTTCGTTCGGCCAATCGGACTCGACCCGGCATCCACGGTGAAGCGATACCAATACCAACGCGCCGGTTTCAGCCCCGTCACTTCGACGTGAACCGAATGTCCCCATTCAGGTTTGGCGATTGCCGTGCCTTTGGCGACGACTTTCTGCATCTTGTCGTCCGCGGCGACTTCCCATTTGACCGGAACATCTTTAGCAGGCATTCCGCCGCCTTCCAGCGGTTTTGGAGCCAGCCGAGTCCACAACACGACGCCGTTCGGCCAAGGTTCGCCCGAAGCGATGCCCAAACTGAATGGGTTGTCGGCGAAGCTCATCGCGTCGCTTTTCGTCCAACCCGCCGTTGGAAAAAGAGCCAAACCAGTCAACGCCGCTCCGCCAATCAAAAAATCACGCCGCGAAGGTAGAGCAAGCTGCCGAGCTTGCTCTACCTTCTTCAAAGACGTCTTTCGAGTCAGTTGTGACGCGGCGACGCCGCTATCGCTAAGCGCTTCTTGCTCTGCGTTCTTCAAAGACGTCTTTCGAGTCAGCCTGGCAAGCTCGGCAGCTTGCCCTACTTTTTCTGCGAAGTTTTGTTTAGCCACGTCGGTTCTCCGTTAAAAAAGACATTGCCTCGATGCGCGTGCGTTCGTCTTTGCGAAACACTCCGCGCACGGCTGAAGTTATCGTCGTCGTTCCGGGCTTTTTGATCCCGCGCATAGCCATGCACATGTGCTCGGCTTCGATGACGACCATCACACCTTTGGGTTGAAGTTCGCCGCGATACAACAATTCGGCAATTTGCGAAGTCAGCCGCTCCTGCACCTGCGGGCGGCGCGCAAAAATTTCGGCGATGCGTGCCAGCTTCGACAGCCCGATAATGCGTCCGTCTTTCGGGATGTAAGCGATGTGAGCGACGCCGGTGAACGGAACCAGATGATGTTCGCAAATGGAAGCGATGGAAATGTCTTTGACCATGACGATGTCGTCTTGCGATTCGCCGGGAATGACTTTGATTTCGGCAGCCGGGTCTTCGTGCATGCCGCCGCAGATTTCCTCGAACATTTCGGCGACTCGGCGAGGCGTGTCCGCGACGCCGTGGCGAGCCGTATCTTCGCCAATGCCTTCCAGAATCAAACGGACTCCGGCGGCGATCTTGTCCAAATCCATTTTCCGCTCTGCGCTCATTGTGTTGTTACTGATTCCCTTTTCGAGAAGCTTTGAAGATAGCGGGCATTATCAGCAGAGGCCAGCATCGGCGCAAGCTGGCGACGGTTGCAAAAGAAAACCGCAACCGTCCGGCAGCAGATGCCGTGGCAGTTGCGGTTTTGGTGGATGAACAACTTCGCAGATGGTCTTCTACCCGCGTCTACCTACAGGGTTTCCATTCACCCAAAAGATTTGTCAGGCTGCGATCCTTGCAATTGACTACAATTCTTACTGAATTGCATATTGTCTGTTGGCCATTTTTGAACGCAATGAGTGTAAAGGTGGTACTACGCTTCAGTGGCGGTATGACTTCTTGCTTATCCGCTACGCGCGTGCTTTCCAAAAAAGTAGTCGGTCCGTTTCCGTCGGTCTGCTGTGTGATCTTAATTCTATCTGCGTCTCTGACTTCCCATTTCAGGTCAATCATGTCGCCTCGATGAATGTTTGTGGCGTTTCTCCTCCTTTCCATCCTTTCCACCACTGTGGCAGGCCAAATGGCGCTGAGACTACAATCTGTAAGCGGCGTCGGGGATGGCGTCGGAGTAGCTGAAGGTGTAGGAGTAGGCTTGTCAACGATTACCCGAAAAGTATCCTTCGTCACCTTTTGACTGTTAGAGTAACGGACTTCAACAACGTACTGTTTAGAACCTTCAGGTGATATTGGGTACGAATATTTACCGGCCACTTCAGTCACCGGATCTCCATTGATAGTGACTTCGCTGATGAATTTCCCTTTGACAACCTCAAATTCAACGGACATATCCACGCTCCCAGTTTCGGTAAGTTGTAGCCTCTTGGGATTTTCTGTGATGAAACGAATCGTCGCTTCTTGAAAGCCAACAGGTATGGGAAGTGTTGTGCGATCTTCTCCCCAAAAATTCCTGGCGATAAACAGGAGTTCAATATCCTTTTCAAAAGGTCCTATCTCTTCTCCTTCGGACGATCCGGCACGATTCTGCAAAAGTGATTTTGGCTGCTGTTGATTTCCCATAACTTGATAAATATCAACAGTAGAAGCGCGGAGCGCTTTCCAGAAAACTTCAACTTTATCGCCAGCTTCAATTTTATCCGGCTTGAAACCGGTCTTCTCAATCTCAAACTTTGGTTTCAGCAATATCATTCCTGCATGCCATCCAAGCCAACCCAACAAACCTGTAACCAAAATCAGCCAAACCACGGAAAGTTGCGTGAACCTGACGATTTGATTTGCGCTATTCGCAATCGAAGCGTTGAAGCGATGGCCCTTCCACAACGGAAACCAGAGCAATGGCCGTTGAACCTGAAGCTGAGCTGCATTGACATTGCCGACTGCCGCTTCCAACGAGGTTTTCGGCGCTCCCGTGTCGGTGAATTGGTATTCGGTGCGTTCGTCGGAATCGGAATTCGGCGCAGTGGCCAACGAATACGTATCGTCGCAATTGCCAGTGTTGTTGACTTCGAAATTGAAGCGGGCTGAACGGAAAATGAAGCCAAACAGCGGGTTGAACCGTAACAGCCGGTCTATTCGCTGGGAATGTTGAGGAAAGCGTTCAACGATGGCAGTAAGAGAATCACCTCCCGAACGAAACTTTTCTACTTTGGAATCAGGGATGGCTGTTACATCCACTTGATACGTTCCTGCTTTTACCGTCGAGTCGGTTGGAGCAGTAAAGGTCAATGTAAAGGTTCGCTCTTCATACGGCGTAAACGCCCGTCCCATGTTTCCGGCACCGGCGCACCACTTGATAGGTTGGCCATTGATTTCCACGTGCAAAGCTCCGGTGACGTTACGGGCGCTTTGGTTGGTGATCCGCAACGAACAATTCATCGGAGCGCCAGGAGTCAGGCTCAAATAATCCTCTCCTGACTTGATCTCAACAGAAAATCCATCTTGAGCGGAAATTGGCCTATTCGCAGAGCCAAGGTCGTTCGTCAACCGATACGTCCCAATTCGCAATTCGATTTCCGCAGGCCAAATTGCGCTTCCGTCACCGATTCGTTGGTCGCCGATCCAGACTTCGCAGTCTGAACTGAGCCGCCTTGCCAGCAAGCGGTTTTGGCCGGCGTCGTATTCGATTTCCAATTGCGGCCCACTGACTGGCAATTCCGGCAAGACCTTGTTGCAGTTCTCTCCTTTTCCGAGCCTGACAGGTTTATCAGCTAACGGAAAGTTGAAATCCACTTTTCCTTCAGAATCAATCACAGTGATCGTAGCCATCATTTCACCTCCAACGTGTAGCCAATGAAAGCGGGTTTATGAAGTTGAATGATTTGATGAAGAAACGCTTCAGTCACTTCCGGCTGAGCAGGCAAAATCAGAGAGATTCGATAGACAAAATGATCGTCAGGCGATTGGACGATGGTCGGTTTTTGACCTACGCACAATTCCAGAATGGTTTCCAATCCGACCAGAGTTCCACTGCGTCGGCTCAACCTGAAACCCTGTTTGACCAACAACCGCTGTTGAGATTCAGGCCAGTTTTCGCTGAACGGCAAATTGAACCAACTGGCCAGCCAGGGCAAAAAGTTCGTCGGGCAGGTCGCCGGATCGAAATACGAAGCAAGGTGATTCTGACGCTGTTCCAACGGTTCCCAAACCGTTTCAAATATGCGCAAAAAGCGCCCAAGAAATTCGTCGGTTTGAAAAATAACAGGCAGGTAATGCAGGTAAGAACTGGGTTGATGCACGCGATTTCACCTCACGATTTCAATCTGATGTTCGCCGGAACAAACAACGATTCCACCCAATTCCAAAGCTGCTGGAATGTTTTCTCCGGCTGGACCGCGTTTGATGAAAATTTCTTCGATGTGTTCGACCATCGGCAGATTCAGCAGCAACCGATACAAATCGGATTTGTGCAGCACTGAAACTTGTCGCCAACCATTGCCTTTTGGACCGCCAGTGAAAGGGTTCAAAAATCGTTTGATGGCTTCCTGCGCCTGACGTTTCAAATTTTCGCCGTTGGTTCGATCCCGGTTGACCAATTTGGCTTCGACGGAAATTTCCACGATCTTCACCGGCATCACTTTGACCGTCACGCCAAGGACAGAGCGGCTTTGCAATTCGGACTGCGCGCGTTGTCGAACTGTTTCGTCCAACTTAAGCTGCTCAAACCGCAAAGAATCTGTGTGCGCGACTTGCGGAAGAATGTAGACGTGAACCTCACCGGGCTTGGGAAGTTCGGCGCCGTAAGATTTCTTTTTATCTGCTTCCGTAGCCATTTCGTTTTCTCGAATCAGGCCAGGTCCGACGCAATAAGCGTCAGCGACTCCGGCAATTGTTTTGGCATGATATTCGTAATCTTCGACGGTGACGGCGCGTTCGTGAGAGCGCAACATGGCAGGAACGCGCAGAATGGCTTGTTCCAAAGATTCGGCGTCGCGTCCGCCAACGGAAGGTTCCCAATTGATGACTTTTGAAATGTACGATTTGGCTGATTTCATCACGACGATGAATCCTGCCGCCACATTGCCTTCAGTCCCTCCGCCGTAACTGTATCGCTTGAACCGCAATTCAGCTCCGCGCGCCGGAACTTTGCCAAATCGTCGCACGCTGCCGTTAGGTTGTCGCAACGCCGGCCCCAGGCTGAGCGTTCCGGTCAAATCGTCAATCGTGTAATGCAAACTGTTTTCGTTCGAATCGCCAAAATCGCCGACTTCAGCCCAAACTGCACAATCGCTTTGATCCGGTTCTCCAATCACATTCAGATAATCCGATTGCGGATTGCGCTCCAACAACGGAAAGTGAGGAAACTGGAAACTTTGTCCCGGAGAACCGTCGCTGACGCCCAGAAATTCGTCCAACGCCGTCGCGGCGTGTTTCGCTCGAATCGTTGCGCCCAGAGTCTTGGCGCGAATTTCCCGCCGCAAAGCAGGAGAATTCAAATACTCGTGTTGGCCAGCGACAGGTTTGGTCAATGAACATCGCAGCCAGTATCCGGTCACGCCTTGTTCGGTCTTTTTCGCCATCTCAGGCAACCGCAGGACGATTTCTCCATTGCGCGTCAATCCGCGCGTTCCGTCTCGTTCCAACGGACAATTGACCCAGTTCAATTCGTTGTTGCTCCAGGCTTGCCAGACAATCGGCGGATCGTCTGAAGTGACCCCAACCACTTCCCCCTCGCGAAATTTCAATGAAAGCGAAATCACATGCCGACTGATATTGTTGGAGAAAACCAGATAAAAGGCGTCTCCTTCGCGGCCATCGTCGGCATGAACCGGCGGATTGGAAAACATCGTTATGACGCCATCCAGATCGCGCAGCGCTTTCAAATCGTGTTGAATCCTTTCGTCGGCTCCAGAACGTCGGCTGTAAGTCAATGCGTTGCTCAGTTGAGGCGAACGCAGATTCTGGTCTTCAAGAGTGGAAAAGACTACGGCGTTTTTCAGTTCCGTGCGAACAGTGGCGATTTCAGTCCCGGCTTCCAGTTTTGGCTCGGATGACAATTCGTCGAGCGGAGCCGAAAGATAAAATGTGACATTGGCTTCGGCTGCTTGGGGCGGGCGCAATTTCAAACCAAGCATTTCCAGAAACTTGATGTAGTTTTTAGCGGGAACCTGATTGACGCGATACAACAGCATTTCGGTCATCCAGGCGAACAGCTCTATCAGCGTCACGCCCGGATCGCTGACATTGTGATCCGTCCATTCGGGACAAAACTGTGGAATCAATCGCTTCGCTTCGTCCACTATGCTTTGCGAAGTTCTGTTGTCCAGTTCCGGCGCGGGTAAAGGCATAAATCATCCTCTGCGACAATCAAGGGCGCAATTCGTTTTCTTCTCCGGGAATGCTGTAAAAAGGAAACACCAGCGAACGGCGATCAAGCGTGGCTTTCACTTCATACAGAGCTTCAATCAACAAACACTCAGGCTGATTCGGATCGCGCTCGGCTTTGACTTCCAACACGCGAATGCGCGGCTCCCACATTCGCAATGCGTCTTCGGCGTAATGCGCGGCCAGTCCGGCGGTGGCGGAATCGTTCGGCGCAAACAGCAAATCGTGAATGCCACATCCGAAATTGGGGCGCATGACACGCTGCCCTTTCGGAGTCATCAGAATGATCCTTATGGCTTGTTCAATGTCGTTTTCCTGCCGAGCCAACGCAATACGCCCGTGCGCATCCACGCCGGTCGGGAACGTCCATCCGTTGCCTAAAAAATCTTCCATCGCTGTTTTCTCCTATCCAATCAAAACCGTGCCCAATGGAGCGATCACATTGCCCGGCCCTTTGTCCGTGTTGGCCGGGTCAGTCGCGCGGGCGGCCATTTTGCCGCCAACCAAGACCGTCAAGCTGCCGCTAAGGATTTGCGCTTTGTCGGAATCGCCGCTGCCTTGAACGGCTGCGGGTCTTCCTTCGATCAAAACGCTGATTTCAACCAGCGTAGCGATGACGTAAGTGCGCCGAGAAACAATTTGATCGCCCAACTTGGCAGCAGGAAGACAAGGCATAGAATCACTCCTGAACTTAACAATTGAGTTTGACAAGCGCACCGTTGATGCTGACTTCGCCTGTGGATTTGATCGAAACATTGCCTTTGACGTTGATGTCCAGCTTGCCTGACTCAAGCGTCAGGCTGTTTCCGTTTTGATGAGCCATGACAATGCCTTTGCTATTTATTTGAACCCGATTGCCGTCGCGATCCGTCAGCGAAATGCCTCCGTTGTCATCGTCGAGCGTAATCACATGGCCGCTGCGCGAACGAATGATGCGTTGGCGAACACGCCCATTGCCGACGATTTGATCGCTCTTTTTCGGCGGATCGTCCTGGCCGTTCCACAACCCGCCGAGCACATACGGAAAATGCACGTCGCCCATTTCAAATCCGATCAACACTTCGTCATTAACTTCAGGCAGGAACTCAATGCCGCGGCTCGGCCCGCCGCCAACAGCCACGACTCGCGCCCAATCGCTGGTGTGATCGGACGATAATCCCGGATATTTCACGCGAACCCGCCCCCATCCTTCCGGGTCGTTATTGTCCGTAACCAAGCCGAGCGTCAGAAAAAATTCGGATGAACGGCTTTCCTTTTCCGGACGCAATAGCCGAAGCAACGAAGAAGGCGATTGGCCGGAAATCGTGAATCGTGTGACGTATCCGTCACGGGCGTTATGAACATGCGAAGCCGATGTCACGAAATACTTGCCGCCGAATTGTTGGCCAACGGCGCTAACCATAATGGAAACGCCCGCAACCAATTCCGGCTTGCCAACACAAACGCCTTCGGCTTCAACGAAACTTTCGGCGACACGATCGGCTGTTGCCTGCGCCAGATTTTCGGCGTCCGATTGAGATCGAACCGGACGCTCAACAATCAGATGGCTAGTTTCCAACCGAAACAACTGTTTGACCAGCTTGCCGCCGGATTGTTTCTGGCCAATTTCGCGCATTCCCTGCCCGTCACTGACTTGCGCCAATAATTCTTGTCGCGTGATTGGGTCCCAACCGCGCGCTTGCACCGTGTCCACTTGCGACAACGTCGTCAGGCGCGGACGAAATTCCAACAAACTTTTTCCCCATTGCAGTTCGATCTGCTCTTCATGCTTGAGCGGTTTGAGACACAGCTTCTTGCCCTGCGCATAAAGCAAATAACCAAGCGCGGCAGCTCGTTCACGCAAAAATTCCAGATTGGTCTGATTGCATTGCAGCAAATAAGAATGAACGCGGCGAGTTTCGGCGACTTCAGTTTCCAATCGCACTTCGTTGGCAATTAAGCGCGCAACGTCGCCGTCGGTCACATTCTGAAACGAACGTACTCGCCGTCCCCGCGTCAACCTGTGCAATCGGTCAAATGCGCGAATTGTCAACGAATGCGTCTCCGACGTGAATTCCGGCTCGATCTCCACAATTTCGCCGTCAAAGATCGGTTCGCGCGATTCACGTCCGCTGATTAGGTCAGTCACCGAGACTTTCAATTCCTGGCCAGGTTTGAGCAAATCGCTGTCAATCCATAACAACCGTGGATCGTGAATGACCAGAGTGGCCACATCCGGCATGTGCAAACTGCTTTCCACCGCGATTTCGAGAGCTGCGGACATCAATTCTTCCGGCGCGTCCCGCCCGCCCAAGATCAATCGAAAATGAGTGATGAGTTGCCCTTGTTCATGCATGAGGAATCACCAGCTTGGCGCCCGGAATCAGTCGCCGTATTTGGGTCAATTCATTTGCGTCGGCAATCCGCCGCCATTGAGTCGCATCGTTGTATTCATTGAACGCAATCCAGGTCAGCGTGTCGCCTTCTTTGACGGTGTAAATACGTTCTCCGCCCGCGCCGCCTGAAGTCGGGTTTTGGCGCGGATAAAACAGCGCGTCTTTAACCTGCGAAAAAGTTACGTTCACCGTCGCCCGCACGGGCATTCCGTCATCCGGCAAAAACAGCGTGAACCGTTGAGTAATGCTGGCAATCACCGCGTCAAAACCGACTGTTTGCCCCCATTGAAACCGAACCGTCGGCGGACGGCCTTTTTTGGTCTTCTCGTCAATCAACCGCTCGTCCACCAGCGTCATTTTGTAAATGGCGTCGGTGTACACTTTGCGAACGTCTTTTCGTTCGGCGTAAGTGTCAAAAAACAATTCCAGCGTCAGCGTCGTCGCCCCGCCGCTGCCGAATTCAAAATCAGGCACATTGGCTTGAGGCGTTTCTCCCTGTTTCCAGGTGTTATGCTTTGTAAAAACCAGTTCTTTGGGATTGAACATCACCTTGACCGATTCGGATTGAACCGGACGGTTCTGTTTATCCAATTTGACAATAATCGCTTTCGCCAATCCCGCTGCGCTCATTGCTTTGACTCCTTGCTGAGTTTCCGCTTAATACGCCTCGCGGCGGCGTTCAGCGGCCAACCGCCGTTTCAATCGTTGATACACCTGTTTGGCCAAACCGTCCAAATCTATTTCCAATCGGCTGGACGCAGGTTCTGCCAAACTCATCATTGCCTGGCTCGCTCCTGCAAATTCCGCAAACGAATTTTCCGCTTCGTCGACAGGCGTGTCCCAATCGCCTTTTGGCGCGTTGTCAGCCAGTCCCTGGTTCAGCAAACTTTCGGACGGTGAAACTTCGGGGTTTCTACGCTCATCGTTGTTGATCGAAGCCGCCCAGTCCGGCAACGCTTCCCAAGGAGCAGGCAGACCGCCCCAATCAGTTTCTTCTCCAACTTGCTGTTTCGGCGCGTCAAACGACGCAACATTTGATAAACGCAAGTCGGCGGAATGCTCTGGCCAATCGGCGCTCTGAAGTTGAGGGACGGCGTCTGCCAGACCAACCGCTGAAAAACTTTCAGGCAGCGACTCAACTTTAGGTTGGAAATCGGCCATTTCCGGCAACTCGGACTCCGACAAAAGATCAGGCATAGCGGCCAACGGTTTTCCGGCCAATGGCAATGTTGCGCCAACCGCCTTAATAAACCGTGACGGCATAATTTCATCGTTTTCAATCGCAGCCCGAACAACCGCGGGAACAGTTTTTTTCACCAGCGGAGCGGAAACCCATGGCTCCACGTTTGGGGGAACGTCGTCAGAGTTGCGCCCTGCGCCGTCGTGGTGAATGGGCGGCGGTTTGTCATCGCTCTGCGCGCTCAGAGACTTCGTCGCGGTTTCAATTGCCATTGAGGATTCGACCAAAGGAGACAAAACTCGCCCGGCTTTGGCGGAAAACCGCTTGGGCGAATCCGGCGTTTTCTCAATTGCGCCAGCAAATGGTTTGAGAGCCGGTCGCCGTAAGCCGCGCGAATCATCTTCTTGAGCTTGCCGATTTGAAACTGAATTGCCGCCGCCGAATCCGGCCAGTTTGGCCGCCCAAGCCGCAGGCGAACGATCTTCGCCAGTGTCGGCAAACAATTCAGCGCGGTCGGGCTGGTTGGATTGGTCGGATTGCCTGCCACGAATGACCGGATCAATCGTTTTCAAAAGATTCGCCGGTTCTGATTCGACCAGGCGCGGAACTTCCGGTAACGGCGTTTCCATTGCCGTCTTTGCGCTCAAAAAATTGCTTGCCGATTTTTCTATCTCCTCAATACGACTTTGCCTAACCGGCAAGGAATGAATCTCAGGAATTGTCGAAACCGTTAAACTTGGCGCGTCGAAATTTTGCTTGGCCGATTCCGCAATCTCGGCGGCTTCGTGGAAAATTCCCTCAGGCTCATGCGCCTGCAAAGCGGCAACGGTATCTGGCAATTGCTCGACCAAGGCTTCAGGCTCTTTCGGCGCAAACGACTGAGCCAAGTCAGCCGAGTCGAAAGATTCCATCGCGGCGGGAAACGACACAGACGACAAATCCGACAGCGCGCGCGAAAGCGCAAATCTGCGACCATAACCGAATCTCGAAACTTTGCTGACCGCCAAACCTGTTTGTCGCAAAAACTTCCTGGAAGAATGTCGCCGCAAATACGCCGGCAACCGCGCGGACAATTTGCGTTTTGCCAGTTTTCGCGCCGGATGGTTGATGGTTCGCAAAAAAGATTGCCGTAACATAAAGCGTCAATCGGTCTTTAAGCCTTCGTGGGCGATTTCCAGCAATTCAATGGCCACAGTGACGTCGTTGGCTTTGAACTGCGGCCCAGTCCATTTCACCGGAAAAGCATTGTTGAAATTCCATCGCGCTTGTTCTTTGCCCATCGGATCGTAAAGGATGACGGAAATGTTCCTGCGTTCGATTTTTCCGTGCGCCGCGTCCATCATCCATTTGAAAAACTCGCTCGACGACGACAACCCGCCCCGCAAAACAAGATTTCCCGTCTTGCAGGGGCCAGGCAGCCGATGCACAAAATGATTGTTTCCGCCTTCGCGCACTTCCTGAAATTCCATCTCCAAGCCCAGTCCACCGACTTCCGTAAACAAGGCCTGCTTCTTGCCGCCAACATCCACATAAAAGCGACACGACGGATTAGCGTCGTTTTCAGTATTGGATTTGTTAGCCATCAACGGTCATCTCCTCCACAGAATTTCCCCATTTCGTGAGCGATCCAATCGGGCTTCCTGTTGCATCAACAGATAAACCTTGTCTGTCAGCAGTCGCAGATCAATCTGCGGATCGTCCGGCTCGGATTCCAAACCGTCGTTCCGGCTTGTCATATTTTTCAGTTCCGCATCATCGCCTGCCGTGATTGAATTATTCGCTGGCATCTTCACTCAACAGGTCCAGTTCAAACCGCGTTTGGCAGTTCGGACATTCGGTGGCAATCCAACGGCTGGCGTCGTCGTTGAGCCGCAGATAAACATCTTGCAAGTAAGCAAAATCCGCCGCGTACAAGTTTTCGATCACAGCGGGGCTGACGGGAGAAACTTCTCCTAACCGTGTGACTACACGCGCCAGCAACAAAATCGCAAGGTAGGATTCATTGGCTTGCGCGCGCGGATCGGCCATAGGTTCGATTTCGTCCCGCGCCATTGCCAGCCGCATGATTCCGCGCCGATGCAAATTGCCCTGCGCGTCAACGTAGCCCCGCGGCAAGGTGAATTCATATTCGGTCTGCAAGGTTGTCGGCATAAATCAGGCGTCGCTCTCGTGGTTAACCGGTCATTTCACGCGCTTGTATCCTTCGTGGGTGATTTCCAGTTCTTCGATTCCCACTTCGTTGTTGTTGGCGTTGGCTGTCGGGCCGCTGAGTTTCGACGGCCAGGCGTTGACGAAATCCCAACGCGCGACTTCCTGACCGGCCTGGTTGTACATAACGATTGAACCATTCTTTCGCGCAGCGTCAATTTCGCCGTCTTCGATCATCTTGCGCCATTTCCACATGTCCATCGCGTCGGTAATGCCGCGTTTAAGAGTGATATTGTTCCACTTCATGCGACCGGGAACTTTCTTGATGACGAATTCGCCTTTGGGTCCGCTGGCTTTGTATTCAACGACTTCGTTTTCGCTGCCCATTCCCGTGCATTCCCGAAACGCACCCACCACCTGGCCTTGAAACTCGACACCGAACCACGACGAAACTACCGGGTCTTTTTCTTGCATCTTGATCCTCCGTTTCTGTTGGTTGACTGAACCTTACGCGCCGCCGCTAAACTGGCTCAGGCGAAAGATGACGAATTCCGCCGGTTTGACCGGAGCTAGGCCGATTTCCACAACCAGCTTGCCTTCATTGCGAACGGATTCAGGATTCAATTCCTCATCGCATTTAACGTAAAAGGCTTCTTCGGGTTTGTGCCCGAACAATGCTCCGCTGCGCCATACGCCGGTCAGAAACGCCGTCACGTCTCGCCGAACGCGCGCCCACAAATCATGGTCGTTGGGTTCAAAGACCACCCATTGCGTCCCGCGTTCAATTGATTTTTCGACGTAATTGAACAAGCGACGAACGTTGATGTATCGCCAGGCGGCGTCATCGCTTAAAGTCCGCGCTCCCCACACCGTCACGCCTTGATTGGGAAACACGCGAATGCAATTGACCCCTTCAGGGTTCAACGTATCCTGCTCGCCTTTGGTTAATTGAACACTGACTCTGACTGCGTCGCGCACGTTTTCATTGGCAGGAGCTTTGTGAACGCCACGCTCCCGGTCGCTGCGCGCATATATGCCCGCGATATAACCGCTTGGGGGAACGTCCATCAATTTTCCGTCCGCGCCCGAAACGCTGATCCACGGATAATACAAGGCCGCGAATTTCGAGTTGAATCCGGCGGCGATGCGCCATTTCCGAACATCGTCCGGCTTCACTTTGTTGTAGGGCGTGTCCAGAATCGCCAACCTATCCTTCATCAATTCGCAATGAGTAATCATTGCCTGCTGCACTTGCAGCACACCGTCGTCATTCAGGTACCCGGCTTGATGAGCCGCCATCAGATCAGGGCAACATAACATCGTCACTTCTTCGGCCACCTGCATTCCTTCAATGCCTTTGCGTTCGCCGGCATCACCGATGAAATCTTTTGATTGCACTGAAACTTCCATTGCAGGAGAAGTTACGTTCAATGGGTAAGTCCCCGTTTGTAACGTGCGTTGCGCGATCGGCCCTGTGGCGACAACCGTAACCGTAATCAATCGGCTACGTTCCTGAACTTTGGTGACAATGCTGTTTTCCCCATCCGCTTTCGGCAATACGTTTTCGTATCGTTCCGGCGCGCCGCTGCCTTCAGGCGTGACGATCATCGTGAAACTTCCGGCAGGCGGGTTTTCGCCTTCGGCGGACGCGATTTCGACCTTGATGTTTCGTGTCGCTCCCTCTTTCGCTTCAATGGTCAATAAAGTCGCGTTGCCGTCCTGTTTGGGAATTTGCAGAATCGGTTTGGTTCCCAACGAATAATCTCCAACGCGAGCAACATAACAACGCCCGCCTCCGTTATTGAAAAAACCTCGGACAGATTGCCCCAGATAAGTGTTGACCATAGTGCCCTGTTCGGTTTTATGCGGAATCTGAAAACTGCCGTCCCGGCGCCCGTTTTTGACGTCGCAAAACGTTTCGACATATTGCATCCAATTGCTGATGAGTTGGGGTTCGTTGATCGGCCCGGTTGCGGCAAAACCGACAAACGCCGCGCAGGACGTGCCCACGCCTTCAATCGGGCGAGGGCCAGTGTTGACCTCTTCGATGTAAACTCCGGGCGACAAGTATTCAGGCATGGTCAAACCTCCTTTGTGATTGAAACGCGAGCCTCCCGCTCGCGTTTTATTGTTTCAAAACTTTGCAGCCGACATGACAACCTCATTGTCAATTGACATCCAAAATGACTTCTCTCCACTCATCCGGCGGCGTGGCGCCCGAATGCTCAAACCTTTTCAAAACATTCCCTTCGCGCGAAATCGTCAGCGTCAGCTTCATCGCGTTTTCATAAAGACGAAAATCGTAACGACCGTCTTTGCCTGTTTGACGCTCTTCGACAACGACGCGCCGCTGCCGGTTCTTTTCCTGCGCGTCAGTTTGCAAACTGACAGTCAGGTTTTGCTGCGGTTGGCGACGCTGGTTGTAAATTCTGCCGCCGAATTGCTCTACAACCTCGGACTGCTTCGGGTCGCGCGCTTCGATTTCACCGACGCGCAATTGCCACGACAACACCAGTTTCGATTTCAATTCGCTTTCCAGATCAAGCGGCACAGTCACCACGTAATGCAGCGAAGCGCGCGGCGTCACTCCCAAAGCCGTCCACCATTCCAACAAATCGCGCCCCGATTCTTTTTCATGCAATCGAGCCGTGATCTGCGCGTCCATCCGCCGCAAATTCTCTTTCAACTCTTCCGGCATCACCTCTTCCGGCAACACCGGATGCCGCATCAACACCGCCGTCACTCGCCACAACAAAGCCAGTTCATCGCGCGCATCGCTGGCAAAGACGCTGACCAGATAACTCAAATCCATCCGCCTGGGAGGCATCTTCCGCCCGCCTTCTTTCTCTGCGACCCGCCGAAACACCTGCGGATTGACCTCGCGCTTTTCCGTGTTTTCACGAATGTCGAAGAGAAAAAAATTGATCGTCGGCTGCGTCAGTGAAGCAATACATTCTTTCGTCGGCGCTGCGAAGCTGAAGGCAATCGCCTGCGAATCAACTGCTCCGAACTCTGTCACCAAGCTCGATAAAGCGTCCGGCAACCCATTAATCTCAAAATTTTCCGGCTGACTCATTTGTCACCACTTATGTCATCAGCGTAAAGGTAGATAAACTCTAGGCCGATGATTTTCCTGCTGGATTTGCTGCATTCTCCTCAAGGGGTTGATAGATCCAGGTAACTGATTTTCCTGCTCATTTTCGTCCTTCAGCAAATTCCCTGCAGAATCAGTAAGCCCTACGATCTCGTTAGCCAGAGCTTCATTGAAATTACCCATTGAGTCGCCAAATTTACTTATCAACGGATCAGAAGCCAGAATGTCAAAAGCTGAGCGCCCCTTCCCTCCTAACACGTGGTCAGTTAACTCATTAGCCAAGTCTCCTATTGCATATCCTCCAGCAAACGCTGTCCCTACTGGCCCGCCGAATGCTCCTGCTCCTCCAGCTATTCCCTTTCCCAGCTTTGAAAACGACTCCGGATCAGTAGGGTTCTTCAAGAACCCATCTTCACCACAAAGATTGACGTACATTTCATAGCCACCAACTACGGATGAAGCGCGGGAAAGAATTTTAGAGAGAGGCGAATTTACAAGATTCGGTAAATTCCCATTAGTTTCCAGGAATCGACGGATCGCTTCCTGGATGGAATAAGCTTGAGAAGGTTTTTCACTGAACTCGCCGATATTGAGTGGCAGACACTCAGCAAAGTCATGGCCGCTATTACGAAATGAATCAGAAATATCAGAGGTGACATCATCGTTTAACGAGCCATCTGTCTTATATGTTGTGGCTTGCGTACTCCCCACGGAATAATTGTCCATGCTTCGTTCTTTTCGTTTTGATACTGCCATCGTTATTCCTTCTTAAAACCAACCACATTGAGACGAACCTCACCACATAATTTCAGCTTCCGTAATTGTCTTTTCCATCTTCGCGTACTCGCCTTGAGCCGCTTGCAATAACTGCGTCATACCAACCTTCCCATCCACATCTGCTGCCAGAAACGCGGCGTTCATCGCTATATTCCTAATGTTGCCGCCAGCCACGTTCAGTTGCGCCAGCTTGCCGAAATCAACTCCATTGAGCGGCGTTTCTTTCGGAAAGATGCCGCGCCAGATGGCTTCGCGGTCGGCGGCGTCGGGGAATGGAAACTGCACGACGAAGCGGAGGCGCCGCAGGAACGCCGAATCCAGCGCGCTTTTCAAGTTCGTCGTCAGGATGGCCAGGCCGCGATAACTTTCCATTCGTTGCAGCAAGTAGCTGACTTCGATATTGGCGTACCGGTCGTGACTGTCTTTGACTTCGCTGCGTTTGCCGAACAGGGCGTCGGCTTCGTCAAACAGCAGAATTGCGCCACCCATTTCCGCCGCGTCGAACAGTTGCCGCAGATTCTTTTCGGTTTCGCCGATGTATTTGCTGACGACAGCGGATAAATCTATGCGATACAAATCCAGACGCAGTTCTTGCGCCAGGACTTCGGCGGCCATCGTTTTGCCGGTGCCGCTGGCTCCGGCAAATAAGGCGCTGATTCCAAGCCCGCGCGAGCCTTTGCCGGCGAAACCCCATTGGTCATAAACCTTCGCGCGTTGGCGAACATGTGTAGCGATGCTGCGGAGCGTTTCTTTTTGTGCGGCGGGCAAAATCAGATCGTCCCACGAAGCGGCAGGCGCGATGCGTTGAGCCAACGTTTCCAATCGCCCGCGCGCATGTCGCCGGCAGGCGTCCCAGAGTTTGGCGAACCAATCAGTTTCTTCAGTTTGGAGCGCCGTTTCGCCAGCGATGGAAATAATTTCTGCCAGAGTCAGATTGAATTGCGATGTCAAATCGTCAAGCTGGCCATCCAATAATTCTGGCAGTTCTGGTTTCCCGGCCAATACCATTTGCCAAAGCTCGCGTTGCTGTTGCGCGGGCGGCGCGTGCAGTTCAAAACAAACCGATTCGCGCGAACCGAAACGTCTTCTTTCGCGGCTGACGACAAAAATCGGGCAGCGCGTTTGTTCCAGGAAGTCTTTCAGCGTCGCCGAAAAACGAGATTCGTCGGGTTCGTTTTCAATTTCGACAAGCAACGCGATACCACCAAGCGCCGATTCGCGCTCGCACAAGCGAATGAAGGTTTCAAGCTCCGCGTGGTTTGACGGCAAACGCTGAGGCGATATTTCGTAAAGCTTGAGTTCGAGTTTTTCACTGGCGTAAAGCGCCACATCGCGCGCAGACCGCGTCGCCGAACCGCAAAAAACAATTGCTGGCAATAAATGTCGCGGGCTTTGCGACCAGACCAGCGCCGCGCGCAAAGCGGTTTCCTTGTCAGTTTTCGTCAATCGGCTTTCCGAAACTTTGTCTGGCGGAATTGGTTTGAACAAATTCAACAGTCGTTCGTCCAGGCACGAAATTCCGCATAAACAATGCAAAATTCGTTCGTCTATTCGCAGCGGTCGAGTGGTGATTGGCGCGCTGGCCAATCCACCTGAAGCCGCCAATTCAATCAATCGCCAATAACGCAACGGCGCGTTCGGAGCCAACGCGCTCCAATGCGCTTCGGGAAAGGCAGCCAACGCCAACCCGAAAGTCGGATAAGGCGTTTGCGCATTCCCCTGAGCTTCGGCGCAAACTGAGGCAAAGGAGGCTTGCAACTCCATTCCGGCGCACATCAACAACACATTTCGCTCGAATTCCGACAGGCCAAACAAAGCGCAAAGAGCTTCAAGCGCGGGCAAAGCGGCGATTTCAATGGAATCGCCATATTCCATTTGCAGCGAAGCGAGCTTGTCCGCCACTGATTCGTCAGCCAGCGGTTCGCCGTTGACGCGCGCCGCCTGAATGCGCAGATGTTCGCGCGTTATAGCCAGAGCCGCAGACAACGCTCGCTGATTGGCGACCAGCCAAACGTCGTGTCCTTTTTTTTCAGATGTTTCAGCCATCGAAGTTCAACTCTGTTTGCTGTAGATCAACACTGGCGACGCCTGATAAGCGACCGACGGCCTGTAACGCGATTGCAGCGACGACCAGAGCCTGGCCATTTCTTCGAAATTCAGAAATTGCGGTGTAATCCTCACCTCTTCGATCAAATCAGAGCTTTGCCCGGAACCTGATTTGCCAGTGCGTTTGCCTTGAAGTTCCTGGGTGGCACGATTCAATTCCTCTGCGCTCAAGTTTGGCGTTTCGTGAATCAGTTGAATGGCGCGGCCAAGCAGAATTTCAGTTTGAAAATCCTGCGCGGCATAAACCGTCAGCAGGTAGTTCAATTCCAACGACAAAGCAGTCACTTCGTTTTTGGAGCGCAGATCCGCGGATTTGTTCGACAACAGTCGAGTGTGCGGGGCCACGCGGTAAAGAAACAGATTGATCTGCCCGTCTTCGTTTTCACCAACCGCGATTTTGTCCGGTGGTTGGGCGATAACGTTGACGTTGCCAAAAGCGACCAGACCATTGCTCAGACGACTTTTCAGCGCCGCCGTAACGACGGCAATGGCCGTCGCTCCATCCGAATTTGCCTTTGCATTTGCTTTCACTGTGTCGGTTTTTCTCTCTGGCCTTCACGGTTTGGGAAACGAAACTTTCAGTTTTTCGGAATACCCAACCGTTTTGCCGTTGGCCCAAATCACCAAATAAGCGTCCAGCGTCCGCTCCTTGCCGCCGAGCGCCGACGAAGGAATGCTGATTGAAAATTGACTGTCTTCGATTCCATTGCTGATTCGAGCAGGACGCATCACGCCCAGCGCGCCGCTGTCGAATCGGTATTCCGGCAAAGCTCCTTGAACGATTTTCCCTTTGTGTTCAAAGATGACGCCGACGAAAGCCTCGCTTGCGTTTCTGACAAGGTAAGGCGCAGTAATCGAAACCAATTTGTTTTTGCCGTCCTTGACGATATGAGCTTTACCGAATCCGACAATGGGCGGCGGCATACCGCCGGGCGAACCAACCGGATCGTTCCAACGGTTTCGAAAATGAGAGATCGCCGCCGTCCAATTGCGCCAGGCGTTTTCTTCGCGAGTCGCCCAGCGCGGATGATCGCTGCTGAAAAACGTCATGACCTTTCCTAAATCGCCCGTCGTTGCCGCCATCCGGCGAGTCATGGCAATCGCGTAATCGGGATGAACTCCTGCTTCGGCCATCATCATCACCCCTAGAAAATCGGCCTGCGATTCTTCATCACGCGACACCTTTAACTTGGCCATGCTTCCCACCGTCATATGCGCCACCAAGGCCCAACTGGCCCACGCCTGCCCCTGATTTGACAGGTTCAACAAATTGACTCTTTGCAATTCGTGTTGGTAATGGCGCACATAAGCTTTGTGGACATGATTTTCCAACCCATGGCCAATTTCGTGCCCAAGCACGGCCGCCCACAATCCGTAATTCGTTCCCAACACTTTTTCGATCATCCCTGAGGTCACATATACCTTGCCATTGGCGGTGGTGAATGCGTTGACATCATCCGACGCAATCAACGTCAGTTCCCAGCCCAGATCACGCCCTGCATTTCTGACAACCGAAGTCGCCAACAACATCCGAAACACTTTTTCACTCAATTCATTGGCGTTGGTATTCCGCAGGACACGAAAGGACGACATAATTTCATTGCGCTGCTGGATGCCGAGCGTGAATTCGTTTATTGGCCCTGACTGCTGGCCAGCAGCAAGAACTGGACACAACGCAAAACACAAGAACAAGGTCAGACATCGAAAAGATGATTGGCAATACATGGAAAATCTCCTTTCAAAGAGCAAACATTACCCAAGCCGAATTGAAGTGCGACGCCAAGCCTGATCTGAAGTAACCGAATAGAAAAACAACAGAGAAAACAAAAACGCTGAAACGAATGACGCTAATAAAATCGGGCTTCGAATATGAAGTGATCATGGCCGACTTCCAGAAAATAACGTTGTCAAAATCGGGGTGTGAAAGATTTTGAGACAAGCATCTACAAAAGCCGGGTTACCCTCCCTGAGTCTGCGGATGCATTCTCGTGGCTGCACACGGTCACGCCGGACATGCCAGTAAGCGTGAACCGAGATTGAAAATTTCACTGGGGCAATAATTTTTACGTTTGATAAAACAGATGCCAGGAATCGTCATTTTTCCGATGCCTTAACGACGCGGGCTGGATCAAACCAGATTTTGCAGATGCTCAAAAGTACCGATTCTGCGAGGGGAACAGGGCCTCTTCGGCCATTGACGATAAGCTGTATGCTGAAAAGTTGACTCTACTTCGATTTTGGAGACACAGATCATGACAACTGACTTGGAAATCTGGAAACGAGCTTTCAAGCTGGCGTATTTCATTCACTGCGATTCGCGCGTGGCCCTGTGCGTCATGATTCATGGAATGGAGTTGGCCAAGTTGAAGGCCAGACAACAGGAAGAACGCACTGGCGCCAATCTCATGAAGATGAGCGATTGCCAGTTATTCCAGGTTGGTTTGCTGCAAGCTTCGGAATTTTATGAAAGAAGACAAGAACTGACTCAACTAGACGACGCGCGCCCAGCTGAATGGGAAAAATCCCTGCTGGAACATTTGATTGATCTGGCATTTTCAACGGAAGGAATGACGGTAGGTCTTCACATTCGGCCTCTAGCGAACGAAGACCTGATCATTCGTTACCTCAAACATTTGGCGCTGGTGACGGTGACACGCAATGCGTATCAAGTTATGGTCGGCATAAGTCAATTTCTATATCGCCATGGAGTAAAGGAAATGGAGCACATACACCTGTTGATTGATCCCGATTTGAAACGTGGCGGAGTGAGCGGCAAATCTTATAAAACTTCCAGAAAGCGCATCTGGAACGAAATGGTCAGCCGGTTTGGGAACCTGTTGTCGCTGCGTGGCAAGGGGCGATTTCACGCGCAAGAACGAACGCTTCCTTTGCTGGCGCTTGTCAACGATTGTCTGGATCATTTGGCGCTGTGGGACACGAAACATTATTTGTTTAAGGACGAACCTCATCAGGCTCATGCGTTGATTCATCCTGCCTGTTACGAACGCGTCCTCAAACAATTGCGTATCAAGAACCCGACTGCCAATTTGACGATTCCGAAATTTATGTTGCCAGCTAACAACGGCTTCTCTTCACGTCCTGGGCGAGGCCAACCGCCTGATTTAACTCAACAACAGCTTCAACTGCTTCAGGAAATTTGCGGCAAATTGAGCAAACGCCGGAAAGAATCCGAACCAATGTTGCTCTCGGTGCGCGTTGACGGCGAAGAGCAAACGCGACTCAACCCTCTGTCGGAAAGATTCTGCGCTTTTCCTGTCAAACCGCGCTCAACCATCATCGAGGTTTATTCAATCGAACCCGATGGAGATTTGCTGTTGGCTAACTGTTGGCTGGCCGGGCTGGAAGAAATCGAAACTCCATGCGCGATTGCCGAAACCTGCGCTGAAGGCGGGCAGAAAGTCCGATTCGACATTGCCTTTGCCGAAGACGGTGCTTCGAGCGTCGAGGTCGGTTACTGCGAAACCAGCCCCGTGCGGTGGCTGGCGTTGGAATGGCGACGCCTGGCTTATCGCCTGGCGGCAATTCAGCTTAAACCGGCGACGACTTGGGCAGTCGGCGCGATTCTGGTTGGCTTGATCGCCTTGTCGGTTTTCTGGCTCAGGCAGAAGCCGAGTGAAATGCCCGAAGTCGTCAAGCAGCCTTCGCCAACCGTAAAACCTTCACCGGCTGACTCGCCGCGCGCTGAACAGCCGTTGCTGGTGGAAAATCGCGGCAAGCCGGAAATCGGGAAAGGCGGTTCATCCTCCGGTCGGAATTCTTCGCGCCGAACCAGAGGATTGCCGCTCGGTTCGGTGGCGCGGATTCACATCCAATCGTTTGGCGAAGATGAATTCGGAATAGCTTTGCGCGAAGGCTTGATTGACCGGCTGAAGCAATCGCCGCTGACTGTCGAGGAGGGGATGCTGCCGGCTGCCGACGCGATCTTGGAGCGAAACTCCGGCAGCGGAAAACGACCGGTGAGGTTGCGATTGGTCAACAAAGAAGGGGAAGTTTTATGGCGGGCGAGCTTCAAACAGGGTGAAACCGCACAAATCGCCGAGTCGGCGGTCAACCTGTTGGTTCAAGCGATTGAATCGGAAAAGCGCATCCCACGATGATGCGATGGCCCTTTTGTCTTCAACATAGTTCTTGACAAGACCGCAGGCTGGAGGCGCTGCGTACCCAGCCTACCATTCGCCTTGCAGCACGAACCCGGCCCAGAAATACGGCGAACGCCAACGCGGCTGTTTCCTCATTTCAATCTGAGCTTTTTTCAGGGCGACTGCCGGAGTCAGATTCTCTTTCAGCATTCCGCGATAAAACCGCTTCATCAATTCCGCCGTCGCCGGGTCGTCAACCGGCCACAAACTGACCAACACCCGGCGCGCTCCGGCATACATAAAACCGCGTGTCAGACTTATCAATCCTTCGCCTTTGACCTCTTTGCCGATGCCGGTTTCGCAGGCGCTCAGGACGACAAGTTCTGCGGGCAGATTCAGGTTGTAAATTTCGTGCAGCCGCAAAAAACCGTTTTGCGGCTGGCCGTTTTTGTCTACCAGCGACAACACGACTGCCGACAAATCAGGTGTTACGGCGTCCAGCCAGCCGTGCGTGGCGAAATGCACGATGCGGTATTGGCTGAGGTCCGCGCCGGTCGCAAGTTGGCGGTTGGCCTCGAAACCCAAAGCCAGAAGTTTTGATCCTGTGGGAGCCAGCGCAGCGATGGCCAGAGCTTCACTGCGCGTGTGATTCAATCGAGTCAACTGCAACGGCGCAGAAACGCTGGCAACGCTCAGCCGCAAACTTCGCCGCAACATGCCGACTTCAGCCGACAAGCCGCGCGCGGTTTTCGCCTGAACGGGTTTGGCGTCGGCCACAAGTCGCGGATCGTTTTGGGAAAAGACCGGATCGCCCAATACCGCCACGGCTTTCGGCGCAGGCTTGCGCTCGTTCAATTCGCGCCGCAACACCGCCAGCGTCGAAGCCGACGGCAGGCTGATGATTTCGTGGTCTTGAATGAGGAGTCGGGAGTCGGGAGTCGGGAGTCGGTTGGCTTCGGAGGTATTGCCAGCAACCGGGAACCGCCCACCAACAACCGTCAATGCAGCAAATGGGATGTACTGCAAAGCTCCTTCGGCGACAATTAACAATCGTTTTTTCTTCAAGCTGGCGGCGGCAGGTTGCAAAATCATCCGGCTCAATTTGGCGGCGACTACCTGATACTTCTTTTCTGATTCAGCCGTCCATTTGTCGTCAGCCATAAATGTTCGCGCGGACAAGCGGTAAAATTCCACGGCCAATTCTTCTATCTCGGCGCGCTTGGGCAATTCGTAAACGTCGAATGAAGTTTTGGTCACTGCAAACAGATAGCTGCGCTCTCCGCCCAATGCGTATTCCAACAGAGTGGCGTCGTCATCCAGAACCTGTTTTTGAATTTCGGCCAGACTGAGCGATTCCGGTTGCGTCAACGCCGCGTAACGTGGGCTGCGGGCACGGATCAACGCGGCGACTTCGCGTTTTTGCAACAGCAGCGTTTCGATTTCTTTTTTGGCGGCGGCAATTCGTTCGACGCTGCTTTTACCGGCCAACAAAGCCGCCAAAACCTGTTCCTTGTAAAAAAGTTGTTGGCGCACGACGGTTTCGCGTTCCAGTAAATTCACATCCACGCCTTGCCGAATATCACCGTGCGATTCGCGCAATGCTTCCAACAAAGAGCGCCCTCTGGTTTGTTCGCTGACTTGAAAGGCAGTGACGGCATAACCGGTATTCGGCGATTTGCCGTGAAGCCGCATCAACAGGTCCAAATAAAATTCCTGGTACTCATACAGCCGCGAAAAATAGCTGGCCTGTGATGAATGGCCGGAAAGCGCCAAGCGCTGTTCTTCGATTATCGCCAAGGCGTTTTGCATGAAAACGCGAGATTCGTCCAGACGGTCTTGATCGCGATAAACCCTGGCCAACCCGCCTCTGGCGTGAGCTTCACCCTGCTTGTCGCCAATTGATTGATGAAGCGTCAATGATTGAAGCAGCAAACGCTCGGCGGTTGGCAAATCGTTGAGATTCGCCTGAACCCGCCCAAGATTGCTTAACAGTTTTGCCTCGCTGTACAGATTTTTAGAGGCTCTGGAAATTTCCAACGCCTGCTGAAAATGTTCGATGGCTCGGAGGTAATCTTTCATTACAAAGTAAGTCATCCCTAAACCGGAAGCCGCCGTCACCTGACAATTGCTATTGCCTGTTTGCTGACAGATTTTGAAGGCTTCGGATTGATATTCAATCGCTTTTGGGTAATTGCCCAAGTCTGCTTGTGCGCCTCCAACGCACATCAAGTGTTGCGTTTTTTCAGGCAACCCATCCGATTCGCGCCAAAGCTGGAACGCTCGCTCACAATAATCAGCAGCAATTTCTGACTCGCCCAGGTCACCATACACGATGCCAAATTTGCCGAGCGTGGAAGATTTCCATTTGCGCTCACCCAGCTTTTCCCAAGTGCGTAGGGCTTCTTCCAAAGTTTCCAGGCTTTTTCGAAACTCTCCGACCGAACTGTAATGCGATCCCAGATTGGTCATTGACATGCCGTACATAATCGAATTGTCAAACTTCTGCCATAACTTCGTCACCGGCAAGTAATAGCGGATCGCCATGGCTTTATCGCCCGCTTCGGCATAAGCAACACCGATGTTGTTAAGCATCAACGCTGCACCAATGTCCCACTTTTGTCGTTGAAAAATGTCAAAAGCCTGTTGGTAACGTTCTATTGCTTGCTGGATTTCGCCGAGTCGCCGGTGCGCCAGTCCCATCACAGTCAGCGCATCCGCTTCGGCCATCGGTATTTCCGCTGCGCGCCAATCTGGCAACGAAGCTCTCAAAATCTCGACGACTTGTCGCCAATCTTCTTTTCGCCCTCGCTGGTAAAGAGAATCGGCTTTGACAAAAGCGGCTTCGGCGCGTGCGCGACTACGGTTTTGCGGTGTGGCTGGTCGCAATGTATCAAGTACGATTTGGTATTTGCCGGGCTTGTCCACTGGACGAATTTTGACCAAATGATCTCCTGAAATTTCCGCGACCAGTGACACTGGTTTGACGCCAAAGGGAATGCCGCCCAGTTTTCCCACTTCCAGCATTTGCCGTCCGTCGGGAGCAAACATTTCGTAGCCGAGCAACGCACCTTTACTATCCGCGCTGATGTGCATGAAGTCTCCCGCAACCAGCCGAATGCGGTACAAATGAGTTTCGCCTTGAGCGATGTTCCGCTCAATGGGTTTGTTCAATTCCAGAAAAGGCGGTTCTTGAATTGCAGCCTTCGAGGAGTTTGAAAATGGCAATGGCGAAGAACTGAAACCGACAAAAAGGATCAGGCAAAGGAAAAATCGAAACCGACTCATGAAAAACCTCCTGAGTTGCTGTGGTGGCCAATGTTGAATTTGCAATTGCTGACGCCGAGCGCGGCGGATTATGCAATGATCCGGTTGCGTTGGAAAGGTTTGGCAGAGAGGATTCAAAGCCAGTAGCAAAAACGTCAGTTTGGCTGAGTTTCAAAAAAAACGCGTCAATCGTTCAGCGACGTTCATTTCCGCAAGCAAATCATGAATTGGATTTCCCTGCCCTCGCCCCAAAAATTCGACCAAATCTTCCGGCTCGTCAATGTCCAGAGCAATGTTGGGCAATTGCAGAAGCTGACAAGAGGCGTTGGCTTGTTCAGATTCGCGTATGTGTTTGGCCAGGCTGCCCGCGCCGAAGTGCGAGGGAAACAGCGTCGGCGGACGGCGTAAAATCGCGTTCGTTCCCGTGCCGTCGCGCGAAGGAACGATGACCACCGATGGGTTGGCTAAAGGATTACGTTGATCGGCGGCCAGTATCGTTTCGATGTCATTGCTGGTAATCAGCGGCAAATCAATCGGCAATCGCAGAACTGCTTCGGCTCCGAGTGTGGCGACTTCACGCGAACCGAAATCCACCGACGCGCTTTCGGAAATTTGCTCGGTTTCCATAATCACATCCATGCCGTATTGCTTCGCCAGTTCGATGGCTGGTTCATACAAAGTCACAACGGCGATGCGATCTGCCGAACGAGCGGCGGCAGCAGCGGCAAAGGTGCTTTCCAGCATCGCCCACGCCAATCGTGTTCGTTCGGCTTGAGTCATCAACGCCGCCAAGCGTTGTTTGGCGCGAGAAAGGTCTTTGACTGGAATCAGTAAATAACGCATTCGACAGTTAAGCGGACAAAACAGTCAAAATCGTTTCGGCAAGTTGACGCTTTTTGTCGGCATCTCGCATGACAGTGTCAGTGACAACGACTTGCAGGCCAAGCTTTTCGACTTCCGGTCGCAAAACTTCATCGCGCTGATCCAGCACGAAAACGTCAGCTATGTCTTCGTACAGTTTGGCGATTTGTAGCGCCGAAACTTCCATACCTAAATCTTTGAGCATTTGATCCGTCGGCCCTTTCAAGGAAGCGCCGTCCACCACCGAACTGACAACGACGACTTTGGCCGAAGTCTGCTTAATCAAATCGCGCATTCCCGGAACCGCCAGAATCGGGCCGATGCTGATTAACGGATTGCTGGGACAAATGACGACGGCGTCGGTGTTCAGAATTGCTTCGGCCACGCCGGGCGCAGGTTCGGCAGTTTCGATGTTTTCAAACCGAATGCCTTTTACCACTGGCTGAGCCAGATGTTTGACCAGATATTCCTGAAAGTGCATTTCGCCGTTATCGGTCAAAATCGTTGTCGGGGTGTGCGTGTCGGTCATCGGCAAGATTTTCGATTTCACTCCCAGCGTCAGCCGAATCTGGTCGGTGATTTCCGAAAGTTTGTCGCCTTGTTTCAACCGGTGCGTGCGGAAAATATGTGTCGCCAAATCGCGGTCGCCCAGATTGAACCAACGCTTTGCTTCTGTGTATCGCAGCAACAAATCCAAACAGTAAAACGTGTCGCTGTTGACGCCCCACCCCATATCGGGGTTCACCAATCCGGCCAGCGTATAAGACACAATGTCCAAATCAGGAGCGATGTACAGCCCGAACATTTCTATGTCATCGCCTGTATTCACGATTATGGAAATCTGTTCCGGTGACATCGCTCGATTAAACCCATCGAGTAGTTTCGACGCGCCTACACCACCGGCCAATGCAGTTATCATAGTTTTCACTTTATTTTAGGGTTTATGACATCGCAGCCTGAGCCGGTGTGGGAAAAGGCGGCTCAAAGCTTTTCTGCCGACAGTTGCGGGGAATTTGTCGGCGCAGCGGTATTTACTTCGCGCTTGTTTGGGTCAGTGACAAAAACTTTGCGGATCGTGCAGCCGAAATCAATCCACAATCGGCAGCTAAACCGAAATAGCGATTCATTCCGGCAATGTTTTCCGCATCCAAATCGTAATTGACGCAATTCGTTAAATAATCCAGCAAGTCGGATTGTGGCAAGCGAAGCTCGTCGGAATAGCTGGCCGCAATCTGTTCCAATCGTAATAAGCCCTCCAGTTTGGCCGCCTGAAAATCACAGACAAGGGCATGAGTTTCGGCAACGCCTTCGCAGACAGCCCAAACTGCAAACACAAACGGCAATCCGGTCATCGTTCGCCATTCTTCGGCAAGGTCGTAAATTCGCACGCCGAATTGCGACGCCGAAGCAGCCAACCGCATCGCCGGATCGCCAATCACCAACGCGGCGTCAGTGTCTTCAAGCATGTTTTCGCATTCGACGACGGCATTCGGCGTTCGTTCGGTGAAAACCGGCTGCACGCCATACTGCCGTTCAAGCAGAATTTTCACCAACGCCTGCGATGTGCGCGACGATGTGTCCAACGTCACTCGCCGAACTTCTGACAACGGACAACGAGCCGCGAGCAAAACGCTGCGAACACGATTTTTTGAAGCGACAGCGACATCGGGGATGATCCTCAAACCCGGAATGCGTTGGTATTCAATCACCGGAATCAAGGCGATTTCGCATTGCCCGTCAGCCAACATCGCCGCACAGCGCGATGGCGCAGCGTCGCCCAAAAACTCATAACTCCGACGCAAATCGCCCTGCGCGAAGCTATACACCAATGGAGCCGAATTGAGATATGTGGATGCGGCGATTCGCATAAATCACTACTTTTGAAGAATAGGTTATAGCGATTTGCAGTTGTCTGCGACCGATAGTGATTCTGATTGGCGCAGCCTTTGGAGTGCTGTGGCTCAACACCGTTTTTCGTTCGCGGTTGAAAGCTTTAGTTACAACGAGACCTCACAACTGAACGAAAAGCTACGACAAGTCGCAGCACTCCATAGTCGCACCATTTGAAAGTCGCTATAAGCGCCAAAAACGTCTGAGTTTTATGTCTCTCGTGAACGCCTGGCATTCTATGAGAAAGCCATCCCGACAGGCAAACTACGCCTGTAACTCCTGCGAATGGTGTAATTAAACCGGGTTGCCTGACGCTGGAAAAATTTTGTAGACACCAATTTTTTCTGTGCTACACTCCGCGCCGTTCCATCCTCTGTTTTTCAGGTTAAATCAAAAAACTCAACGACAGTTCTCAAAATCTCATTGAAAGGATTGGTAATTTGCTTATGAAGCTCTCTGCCCATGCTCTGCGTGCATTGGAAGGTTTGGACGAAATTGGTCGTCAAGCTGTGGAGCAAATCGTTCGCCAACACGTTCACGCTTGCCGATTGAATGGCTTTCAACCCGAAAACCTGGAGCGCGTTTACCAGGAAGCGATTGAGATCATCCGGCTCGAAGGGCCGCCCAAAAAAGATTTACCGTTTTCTGTCAGCAAATACGAACCGACTCGCCGTTACGAACAATACCGTAGCCCCAGGGCTTTATAAGCTGCCAATTGATCGGCGTTCGATGTCGTGCAGACAAAACCAACTTGCCGACCCAAGTCTGAAGTTGTTGGCTTGCACCACCTGTCGGCTTTCAACCAACCAGCAATGGTTCAAGAAAGGATCAAAAAACATGACCAAAAAACTGATTTCCCTTTTTATTGTTTTGGCTGTCGCTCTGAGCATTGCGGCGGTTTCGACCGCACAAAACAAAGACTCCGACAAAGTCACTTTGACCGGCAACATCGTTGATAAGGCTTGCGCCACCGGACGCATGAAAAAAGACGACGCTCAGGCTTCGATTGACGCGCACAAGAAAAGCTGCTCGTTGATGGAAAATTGCCTGAAGAGCGGATTGGGCGTGTATGCCGACGGCAAATACACCGAATTCGATGAAAAAGGTGCAGCAATGGCCAAAGCCGCTCTGGAAAAAAGCGCCAAAGACAACGGCGCGAAATTCAAAGTCACAGGAAAAATGATGGACGGCAAACTCGCCGTCGCCAGCATTGACGAAATGAAATAACTTCCTTGCCGACAAGCTTCGGCGACAAACACAAATGCCAACAGGAAACCCTGAAGCTTTTCTGTTGGCATTTTTTTCAAACAAACTCGTTTTAGCCTATCCGTAATCAAGCCTTTTCCAGCCCGGCAAACTTTTCAATCATTTTCTTCAGTCCATAGCCGGGAAAATTGATCGTCAATTTGATGTTGTCGTCTTCGCCTTCGGATTTGACGACCAAGCCGACTCCAAATTTGGCGTGGCGGACGCGCGTGCCGACTTTGAATTTGCCCGATCCGCTTCCGGAAACTCCGCCTGAACGTGAACTTTCGCTGGAGTCGCGTTTAACCAGCTTTGGTTTGGCCGGTTCGGAATCTACTTTCACACCTTGTCGTTTGAAAAATTCGTTGATGCTGTCTCGGCTGTTGTAAGTCTGCCCCTGATAATTGCTGGTGCGTTTAACTGGTGGCGGAGTTTTACCGGTTAGGGCGTCAATTGCCGCCAGATTTTCTTTGGTTGCGACCTTGTTGGCGAATCGCAACCAGCTTGGGCCTTTCGACAGGTCTTCGATCAATTCAATGGGGAATTCGTTCAAAAAGCGTGAAGGTTCCGCTTCCATTGATTCACCGTACACCCGCCGAGTCATCGCGTGCGTCAGGTACAAATACTTTTCGGCTCGCGTAATGGCGACGTAACAAAGCCGCCGCTCTTCTTCCAGTTCAGCTTGATCCTGGCTGGCGCGCGAATGCGGGAACAGGTTTTCTTCCAAGCCCGCAATGAACACCAACGGGAATTCCAAACCTTTGGCCGAGTGCATGGTCATCAATGTCACTTCGGCTTCGGCTTTGTATTGATCGGTGTCGGCAACCAGGGCGGCGTGATCCAGAAAGTCGCGCAACGTTTCTCCGCGTGTGTCGGATTCGGCGGCGGCGTTGACCAATTCGTCCAGGTTCAACAATCGGCCTTCGGCTTCTTCGGTGCGCTCTTCTTTCAGCATCAACTCGTAACCGGAATCAATCACCGCCGCTTTGACCACGTCGGCAACCGGCACAGCGGAGTTGCTGGCTTTTTCCATCAACTGCGTGACGACGTAACGAAAGGCCTTCAACGCGTTGATGGCGCGCGCCTGCAACGGACTGTGTTCGATGACGTGGGCGATGGCTTCCCAGTGCGAACAACTCAAAGCCTTTGCCTGACGATCAACTTCATCCAAAGTCGTTTTGCCCAAACCGCGCGGCGGCGTGTTGATGATGCGCTGCAAGGCAATCGAATCATCCGGGTTCATAGCCAATTTCAAATACGCGATGATGTCTTTGACTTCGGCGCGGTCATAAAAACTGAAACCGCCAACCAGGTTGTAACGAAGCGCGGAGCGGCGGCAGGCTTCTTCAAACGAACGCGATTGGGCGTTAGTGCGATAAAGCACGGCGGCTTTCAGTTTGGGTTCGCGGCGCAGATGTTCGGTAATTTTGTCCGCCACCCATCGGGCTTCGGCTTCGCCGTCGTAAACCTGGGCGTATCGAATCTTTTCGCCTTCGGCGGCGTTGGCTCGAAGTTTTTTGTCGAAGCGTTGCGAGTTATTGGCGATGACTTTGTTCGCGGCTTCCAGAATGCGCGCGGTAGAACGGTAATTGTCTTCCAGCTTGATGGTGCGCGTGCCGGGAAAGTCACGCTCGAAATTCAGGATGATGTTGAAATCCGAACCTCGGAATTTGTAGATGGATTGGTTCTCATCGCCGACAACGCAGAGGCTCCGATTCGTCCAGAAATCCGGCGGGCGCACGGCCAGGTTCAATGCGATGTCGCCTTCAACCAGCAGCTTGCACAAGCTGTACTGAATGCCGTTGGTGTCCTGAAACTCATCCACCATGACGTGGCGAAACCGGTTTTGGTAATAACGCCGAGCCTCTTCTGAAGTCCGCAGCAACTGAACAGTGCGAATCAACAGGTCGTCGAAATCCATCGCATTGGACGACAGCAGCCGCTGCTCATAAAGCCCGTAAACCCTGGCAATCGAAGCTCGCTTGGGATCGGCTGCGCCTTTTGCTGCGGCGGTTTCAGGGTCTTCGCCGCGATTTTTGGAACCGCTGATGGAAGTTTGCGCCAATCGCGGAGTGATTTGTTTGTCATCAAAACCGCAATCCCGAATGCAGGCGCGCAGCAGTTTCTGCTGATCGTCGGAATCGTAAATCGTGAACGACCGCGTGTAGCCTTTGCCAAGCTTTTCAATGTCTCGGCGCAGTATGCGAACGCACAGCGCGTGAAAAGTCGAAAGCAGCGGCGAACTGTTGAGCGACTTTCCTTCCAACAACTTTTCGACGCGCTCTTTCATTTCGCCTGCGGCTTTGTTGGTAAAGGTCACGGCCAGAATGTTGTTCGGGTATACGCCCTGTTCAATCAACTGCGCGATACGAAATGTGATGACACGAGTCTTGCCGCTTCCGGCTCCGGCCAGAAGCAGAACGGGGCCTTCGGTTGTGGTGACGGCTTCGCGCTGCTGAGCGTTCAGGCCGGAAAGAAAATCTGCTTGCATGAAAAACCTATCAGAAGGTCCTCCCACGAAGACACACAAAGAGGACACGAAGAAGGGAAATTTTTAGACAGGATTTACAGGATGGAACAGGATTGGCTTTAGGCAAGTATCGGTAGCCCGCGCGTAAGCAAGGGCTTTTTCGCCGAACCCAAGCCCTTGCTTACGCGCGGGCTACTGACACGGCAAAACGGTCGGGTTACTGACACGGCAAAAATGCTTCATCCTGAAAAATCCTGTGAATCCTGTCTAAATTCTTCTTCGTGCTTTCTTCGTGTGACTTCGTGGGAGAAAGTTTTCAACTCAATTACTGCTGAATCGTTCGCCGCATTTCAGCACGCGGAACGGCTGGTTCAGTTGTTCGCACGTGGCGACGAATTCATCCGGCGTTTCGGTGTTGAACTGGAACATCTCGAAATGCATGGGAATCGCCAATCCGGCGTTGATGTCTTTGGCAAATTTGGCGGCTTCGTGTCCCCAGAAATTGCCGGGCACGCGGCGTTCGGGCTTGCGGCCATTGATCGGCAACAGAGCCACGTCAATCTTTCGATCACCAACTGCGGCCAATAACTCTTCGGCCATTCCGTCAAAACCTTTGTTGTCTCCGGAGTGATAAATCGTGAAATCGCCAAAACGAACAACGTAACCGAGGTGCGTGCTGCGGCCTTCTTCGTCGAACTCAATCTCTTCGTGAGCGGCGGCCAACCCAGTGATTTCAAAATCGCCAAGCGTCACCGTTTCGCCGTCGTCGCTGCCGACCAGCCAGGCGGCGTCGCATTTCAAACGGTCGGCGACAAAGGCTCGATTGGCTTCGGGAATGACCAGCTTCAAATTCGGATTCGCGGCCATCAACGGCAACAGAGTTTCGTGATCCAGATGATCGGTGTGGCTGTGCGTGGACGTGGCCACGTCAATGAAATCCAGCTTGGCCGGATCAATGACGATTTCGGTCATCCGAACGTGGGGTTTGTCAGTCGCGGCGTATTTTTTTGTCAGCGAATCCGACAGGTAAGGATCAAACAGCAAATGGCGGCCATTCCATTGCAACAGGAACCCCGATTGCCCCAGCCACCACAAATGAAATTCGTCCGGTTGTTGGCTGGACGCTTTTACGTCGGCCAGAAATGCTTCATCGGTTAAAACGGGTTTGACCAGTTCGGTCAGTTCGATACTCAAAATCCAAGCTCCTTCTTCACCAGCTTCACGCCGGCGACCATATTGTTAAGTTTCTGCCGCGCAGCCCAACGCGCCGTCTGGCTCAATCCGCAATCCGGCGCGAACGCCAATCGTTCGGCAGGAGCGAATTGCAAACAGCGACGAACTCGGGCGGCGATGTCGGCAATGGATTCAATGTAATAACTTTTTACGTCAATAATGCCAACCGCCACATCTTTTTGTTTGGCAATTTCGGCGATGATTTCCAGTTCGGCGAATTCGCGGCTGGCCATTTCCAGATGAAATTCGTCCACCTGCATTTCCAGAAAAGCCGGAAACATAGGCGCGTACCGGCGCAATCCAACGGCTCGGCCTTTGTAATTTCCGAAGCACAAATGCGTGGACAACCGGCAACGACCGGCAACGGATTCAACCGTGCGATTGAAAATATCCACGAACCGGCGCGTGTCTTCGCGGTGCGCGTAACAGCTCATCGAAGGTTCATCCACAGTGATTTCCTGACAACCGGCGGCAACCAACGCTTCGAGTTCGGCGCGAACAACGGGAACCAGAGCTTCGGTGACGGCATAGCGGTCAGGATAATCTCGATTGGGCAACAGGCGTCCGCTGAGCGTGTACGGGCCGGGCACACTTGCTTTTAGCGTGATTGCGGATTCTGAATTTTGGATTTTGGATTGTGCCAGTCGTTCGAGTCGCTGCCATTCTTCAACTACACCGAGTCTGCGCAACGCCGCAAGTTCGCCAATGATTTTGTGTTTTCCGCGTTGATCGTGAGCGGGCGGACCAAATCGCCGAGGCTGCGCCGGTTCAAGTTCGATTCCCGACAAAAAGCCGTAAAACGACAAATTGAAATCCAGCCGCGTCTGTTCGCCATCGGTGATGACATCCAATCCGGCGGCCAGTTGATCGTGAATGGCGGCGATCACGGCATCTTCCTGCAATTCGGTGCGGTCGGCTTCGCCAAATTGGTCAAGGTTCTGGCAGGCAAATTCCAGCCAGCCGGGAAATGGATAGCTGCCGATGACTGTTGTTCGCAAAGGTTGTTGCTTCATCTCAAAGGAAAAAGGAAAGCGCGATAACCGGCTCTTCGCCGGCTTCGATTCGACGGTAGTTTACAACTGCCGAACACTTGATCAGCGCGGCGTATTGGTCAGGGCATCGCAACGCAAACTCTGTAGCGTCGTTCAGTTGAATCACCAGCACAGACCCAGGCGCGACTTGAATTCGGCACATTTCATCTTCGGCTGAATCCACCAAGGTTAAGCAGTCAACCCAGGCATCCAGGTTCCGTCCATAAAAGTCCGGAAATCCCAAAGCTTCAGCGAAAACATCGTGGAAAGAATCCCAATCCACAATTCGCCAGCAGTCAATCGCAACAAGCTGATGTTTCATCCGCTCACCTGCCATCCGCCATCAACTGAGAGAATTTCTCCTGTAATTCGCCGTGCCTGAGCGCTCAACAAAAACAGCGCGGCGGCGGCAACGTCTTCCGCTTCGAGCAGGTCTTCGCAAAGCGGTTGTTTGGTTTTCATCAATTCCAGAATCGCCGGGTCGTTCTGCGCGCGGGCGCTCATCGGAGTTCTCACCAAACCGGGCGCGACAGCGTTAACTCGAATTTTGTGCGGCGCGTAATACGCAGCCATCGCTCGCGTCAAACTGATAATCGCGCCTTTGCTGGCGGCGTAAGCGTGCGTGGCGAAGTATTCGGCTTCAGGCGCAATCGCCAACACGCTGGCCATGTTCACAATCGAACCTCGCAAGCCTGATTCGTTGACCGCTTGCCGCAACATTTGATTAACGACTTCGCGGCACATCAAAAACGTAGTCTTCGCGTTGTTATCAAAGGTCGTTTGCCAGCCTTCGACAGAGCATTCGTGAACCGGCGCATCGCCGAAACGTCGTCCGCTGATTCCGGCTACGTTGAACAGCGCGTCAATTCGTCCAAACTGAGCGACGCAGGCGGCAACTGCTTCGGCTACGGATTCGGGCTCGGTCAGGTCGGCGACATAAAAACCATGCAGCTTGTTTTCCGCGCGGAGTTCATCCGCCAACGAATGACAACTGTCTGCATCACGGCTGATGAAAAAGACGGCGTTGCCTTCGTGTGCGGCCAATTTAATCGTTGCCGCCGCAATGCCGGTTGAACCTGTGATGACGTAAGTTTTCATGCTTGTTTGGAGTGCTGCGGCTTGACGCAGCTTTGGCATTCCTGGCTAACTCTTTGCTATTTCAGGAATCGCTCAACAGCGAACGCAAAGGCGGTGTCAAGCCACCGCACTCCGAAATTATTGGTAAAGATGCGCCAGGCTGCGGCGATACGCTTCGTAAAACCGTTCAAGTTGTTCTTCCGCGCTCGCATTCCCCACGAATTGGTGGCTGGGCAATAGCTCCGGTTTGATGCCGCGTTCCAGCAACTTTTCGGCTACGCGGGAACGGAGCATGTTCATAATCATCGCTCCGGTCACTGTGGAAGTCGGCCCGGTTCGCCATTCCAAACCGTCCAGTTCGATGACGCAATCGCCCGGCGGGCATCCGTTGTCAATCACCACATCGGCGCAATCAATCAGCTTTTTGCCGGACGAATGCGCCGGAACGGATTGTTCGCAATGCCGCCGCGAACATATCCCAATCACAGACAAGCCGCGCTGTTGTGCTCCCGCAGCCATTTCGACAATCACCGGACGAATGCCGCTGGTGGAAATGACGATGAAAGCGTCGTGCGTGCCGAACTTGAAGCCTTTCAAAATTTCTTCGGCGTAACCTTCGTACTTTTCCAGGTGCAGCGGCGCGCGCAATCCGTTCGCGCCAATGATCGAAGCGTGGTTGGACAGCGACAATTCCACCAGAGCCACAAAGCCGGGAAAGCATCCCTGCCGCGGAGTCATTTCTTCGCACATCATCCGCGAATGACCGTTGCCAAACAGAAAGACCAGGCCGCCGTTGGCGATGGAGTTGGCGCAGAGTTCCGCCGCGCGTTCAATGTTGTCGAGTTGCGTTTCGCGCAGGCGCTGTAACAGCGCAAGCGTTTGTTCAAAGTAGGTAATTGATGCGTTCATATAAGAAAAATTGAAACCACAAAAAGCGCAAAAGGCACAAAATTGCCCACGATAACTTTTTGTGTTTTTTGTGCTTTTTGTGGTTGAACGATTCGTTGCTTAAACCAAGCAAACTTTAGGGCGCGGCGCTTTCCATTGCTTCAAAGCAAAGCTCCAGACTTTTCAGATTGTCGCGCGCGTTATTCGCCGGTTCGCGCTGCTCTTCAATCGCACAGAGCAATTCCGCCATCGCCCCCTGGAAACCTTCGCGGAACCAGGTTCCTGTCAATTCCGGCTGCGCGTAACCTTCGGCGGTAAACAGCGTCACGGTTTGTTCGGACAAACTCGGCCCGCGACTGGTGATTGTGCCTTTGGTTCCGGCGACGACGGTTCGATCTTCCTGGCCGTGCGTGACGTTGGCGTTGAAAAACAACGAAGCCATTCCGCCTTCAAATTCGATCACCGCCTGAGCCAGCATCGGCACTTTCGCGCGCTGTCTAACGGCTCGCGCGGCGGTGGCAAAAACGTTCAGCACTTTTCGTTCGCCGAAAAAGCTCGCCGCCAGATCGAACCAGTGAATGCCGAAATCCGACAAAATCAGATGCTTGATCTTTTCAAATTCAGTGCCGATGATCCAGTTGTGATCCCAATGCAGCGTGAAGTTGACGCTTTGAACTTCGCCGATCAATCCGGCTTGAACCGCTTGCCCGATGTAACTAAAGTGCGGCGCCCAGCGGCCATTTTGATTGACGGCCAATTTGAGGTTTTGAGATTCAGCCAGCGCGACCAATCGCCGCCCAATTTCCAGATCAGTTACGAACGGCTTTTGGCTCAGGACGTGTTTTCCGGCCAGCAATGCGGCTTCAATGATTTCGACTCGATCTGCCGGATGCGTCGTCACATCCACGACTTCGATTTCTTTGAGCGCCAACAAGTCGCGGTAATCGGTGAAAACTTGCGCCTGCGGAAAAAATTCGTCGCGCCGAGCAATGGCTTTATGTTCATTGCGATCACACAACGCCACAACGCGATAACCGGCGTGGCGATAGGCATTCAAATGCTGCGCCGAAATGCCTCCGCAACCGATCAAGCCAATCTCCGGGCGATAGCTTTTCGACTCGCGCGGTTGATACGGCAAATCCGGCGCGGCGATTCGCTTCGCCTCAGCGACTTTGCTCAATCCATAATCGTCAACCAACTCTTCAGACATAACTTGTTTGAACTACGAATAAACACGAATGCTCACGAATCAAACCCAATCAGCCAAAATCTATTCGTGGTCATTCGTGAAAATTCGTAGTTGATTATTCCTACGCAATCAATGGAACGGTTCGTTTTTCACGCGCGCTGATGGCGGCGGTGTCTACGATACGTTGACCCAATCGGCTGGTCGCCAGCGACAACGGGCCGGTGACGGCTTCGCCGGTTTCAAGGCAGTGCAAAAAGTAATTCACTACATTGTCGAACGGCGGTTGCAGCACATCAATCGGAATGTCTTCGCCTGCCGGATTGGCTTTGGTTTGCAGCCGCACGGTCGGTTCGTAATCGTAACTGCCGATGGTTCCCGCCGTACCGACAATCGCAAATCCGCATTTCGGTTGAGTTTGATTCGTCCACGGATCGCTGAACGTTCCCCATCGAGTTTCCATCTTCGACAAGCCGCAATCGTATCGGGCGATGGTCACGCTGTGTTCATCCACTTCCAAACCGGCAGGCTGATCCACAGTCGTAGTGATTTCAATCGGAGCTTTGTTGTCGTGAAACCAACTGCCGAGCGTTGCGCCGTAACCCAGATAATCCAACAGCGAGCCGCCACCACTGGAACGTTTGTACCACCAGCTTTCAGGTTTTTGTCTGGCGACTTCTTCGGCGCTGACTTCTATTTTGTCGGCGGTATGAAACAACGGGCCGCGATTGCCGCCGTAATAATGAACTTCGATGACCTGACCGATTCGGCCTTCGTCAACCAGACGTTTGGCTGTTCGGTGAGACGCGCTCCAAAACAACGGCCAGTTGATGACCAGCGTTTTGCCTGTCGCCGCAACCGCCCGAATCATTCGGTCAGCTTCAGCCAGTGAAGCCGCCATAGGTTTTTCCATCAGGATGTGAACTCCAAACGGCGCAACCTTTTCAACGTACTCCGCGTGCTGCGAAGTTGCCGGACACAAAATCACCAAATCCGGCTGCGTGCTTTCCAGGCACTCGCGGTAATCGGTGAACTGACGCTCAGCGGCGATGTTGAAGTTCGCAGCGGCGGCTTGCATACGTTCGTGGCGTTCGTCGCAAATGGCTACGATTTCGGCGCGCGGATGGTTGAAAGCCATCCGCAGCAAATCGCCCATGTGCATGTGGTCGAAATTGATCCCGGCAATTTTCCAGAGAGTATTCATTACGGAACAGAAGTTTGGACAAATGAAATGAGGCCGGTCAGCCTCTTATTGAAAAGAAAGTGTACAGAACTTTCGTGATGTTGTCGCTGCCAGTTTGTGATCCGGCAGCGCTATCTTCAATCAACCCATTGTCAGAGTTATTGCGGGCACGCAATGTGGCGACTGGCGCGCTCAAACGCTTGCGCGTTTGCCAAAACAAGAGTCGGTCAGTAAGATTCCCGCTTCGCAAATGAGCCTTAAAGACAGCAACGAACACGGCGAAGACGAAAATCGCGCAGTCGAGCGGCGATTGGAGCGCAACACTTACGTCTTTACTCTGTTAGCTACGGTTGCGGGTCTGTACTGGTCAGGGTGGCGGATGGCGTTGGGAGTGCTGATTGGCAGCTCCCTGAGTTTGTTCAACAAACGCTGGTTGCGCGGCAGTTTGCAGGTAATGTTGGACAGAGCCGCCGCCGAAGGAACCGGGCAAGTCCCGTCGTTCACGGCCTTTAAGTTCGTTTTGCGCTACGTTGTCATTGCTCTGGTGATTGGCGCTGCGGTTTGGCTGGGGCGGGTTCATCCGCTGGGAATCGGCGTAGGGTTTGCAGCCATTGTCGGCGGAGCGATGATCGAAACGGTTTATCAGCTTTATCTGGGATTCAAAACGAATCCGAATTCATCTCAGGAATAATCTAACGTTTATGTTTCTACTGAACATTCTGCAACAACACGGAGAACCAGCGGCGGCGCAAAGCACGCCTGCCGTTCAGCAGGGCACGGAAGCTGCGGCTCAGCACGGAGCCGAAGTTACCGGTCAAGTGGCTCAGGCAGCCGGACATGCCGCCGAAGCAGCCGGTCACAGCGGAGGCCATCACGTTCCCTGGCTGGCGGAACAGGTCAACCATCTGTTTGGCCCGGCGGTTTTTGAAATGCAAAAAAGCATCATGCCGCCGATTTACAAGGCTCTGAAAATCTTTGGGCCGCACTGGCCGGGCGAAGGCAAAACTTACGAGCAATACATCGCTTCGGGCGAATTGCCGATCCCGACTCAGATTGTGATGTTTGCGGTAGTGGTGATCGTCGCCGTAATCGTGCTGAGGATTTTGCGCGGAAAACTTTCGACCGAATCACCGACCAGCCGCCAGCAAACTTTTGAGGTCGCCGTCGAAGCCATTCGCAACTTTTTGGCCGATCTGGTTGGACCCGGCGGCATTAAGCATTTTCCGGTGGTGATGACTTTCGCCATTTTGATTTTGCTGTCGAATTTGCTGGGAATGTTGCCTGACATGGTTTCGCCCACGGCCAGTTTCAACGTGACGCTGGCGTTGGCGCTGACTTCGTTTCTTTATTACAACTTCGTCGGCATTCGTGAAAACGGATTTTTCGGACACATCAAACATTTCGCCGGGCCGATCTGGTGGCTGATTCCGTTGATGTTCCCGATTGAAATCATCAGCAACCTGGCGCGAATCTTGAGCTTGAGCATTCGTCTGTTCGGCAACATTTACGGCGAAGAACAGGTCAGCGGCGCGGTTTCGGGAATGGTGCAATGGGGATTGCCGATTCTGTTGATGCCGCTGGGATTGCTGACGTTTTTCCTGCAAACATTCATCTTCGTGCTGCTTTCGATGGTTTATCTGGGCGAAGTTTCTCACCACGACGATGGGCACGGGCACGGCGAAGAAGTTTTTGGCTCCGTGCAAAGCCACGAACAACCGGCGCACTAATTTTTTCTACCTGTATCGAAGATCGGTAGCGAGCATCGCTCCTTACCGGTTGCGGTACTGATTGAGCAAGCCGAGCGGCTTGTTTTCTTTGACACAGATGCAGTGATCGGAGTTGATCCGATGCGGTTTCAAGTTACACCGAAGCGAAAACGTTTGTGAGGCGCTTGCAGTCTCCCAAGACATGCAATGCAGACCCGGCGTCGCATTCATCCAGAAACCGCAAACAGAAACCTCGCCGACACGCATCAACTGATCTTCAATTTCCTGGCAAACGGGATTTCATACTTGCTGTTCATACAAACCCCGAATGCAGGTGAGTTGCCGATCAAAACCTATTCAACTTTCTTTTTTTGAGGAGAAACAACAATGACTCGTAATGTGATTCGTTTGATGACCGTCGTGATGACGATGGCGTTTTTGGCGGTTTCGGCTTTTGCGGCGGAACCGGAAGCGGCTGGCGGAAGCGGAAGCGGTTTGGCCAAAGGTCTGGGTTACATCGGCGCGGTGGTCGGTTTCGGCATCGCCGCCGGTCTTTGCGGACTCGGTCAGGGTCGTGTCGGCGCTGCGGCTTGCGAAGGCCTGGCGCGCAATCCCGGAGCTTTCAAAGGCGTTCCGCTGCCGATGATTCTCGGTTTGGTGTTTATCGAAACGCTCGTGATCTTCACGCTGGTCGTGGTGCTGCTGATCGTTCCGCAGGCTGGCTAAGCTAACAAAGCTCAATTTGTGAAAAAGCGAAAGGCGCACTCGTCAGGGTGCGCCTTTCGCTTTTTGGCGTTTGGGGCAATTCCAGCTTTTGCCTGTGATGGCGAACCGTGTAAACTACGCGCGTTCAAGTGACAGAAAATCAAAAGCTAAAGTAAAACGAGAAGGTTCGTGCCGGAACTTTTCTTAATTGTCGGCAGTCAGTGTTCAGCCACAGCCCTCCTTTGAGTTGATGACTGATTGCAGTAACTGACAAGGAGTTTTTATGATCCGAAGTCCGCGTAAAGCAGCATTTGCCATTACCCTCTTGTCATTGGTCATCAGTGCCACAGTTCCCAACAGCACTCAGGTTTTTGCCCAGGCGCGACTTGGCCGCGCACCGGCCAGAGATTTGGAGAGCACACCGCCGCTGGCTCCCGGAGCCACCTCGATTCCGCCCGGCACAGTCATCATTTTGAAAATGGATGATCGGCTGTCTTCGGGAAGTTCCAGAGTGAGCGACCGGTTTCGCGCTCACGTGGACAGTCCTGTGCTGGACGGCACAGGAAAAACGATCATTCCCGTCGGAGCCGTCGTCGAAGGCCATGTTTCTTCGGTCAGCAAAGCTAAATGGGCGCACCGGTCAGGAATCATCTCCATCGTCTTCGACAACTTTCGTGATCTGGACGGCAAACCGGTTCCGGTCAAAGGAACTTTAACCAGCGCCGACGCCGACGAACGCAAACGGTTGGATGAAGAAGGTTACGTCAAAGGCGGCAATCCGACCCGGCGAGACATCATTTTCATCGGCGGTGGCGCGGGACTCGGCGCAGGCATCGGAGTGCTGACCGGCGGCGCATTGCTCGGCGCGGGCATCGGAGCCGCAGCCGGTTTGACCGCCACCATGTTGATGAAAGGCAAAGACGTAGTCATCGAACCCGGCGAGCGGTTTGGCATGGAACTGGTTCAACCGTTCCCGACGACCGTCTTTCAGCCTAGAAATGTTTCTGTGCTGCAGCCCACTCAGCCTCCCAGACCGGGTTCGCAACCAACTACTGATCCGAATCGCCAGATGGCTGGGGCCCTGAATCCTTATGACGTGACGGCGTATCGTGATTCGGATGGTTCGGTTCGATTGCGAATCAACGCCGTAGCGCCTTCTCCGGGGTGGCGCGTGTTTACCAACCATGATCCCCTCACCCCAAGCCAAACAATCAGAATTCGTTTGCGCGGAACTCCTCCGGCAAGCACCAGCGTGGATTCGCTGTTGCAAAATCGGCGAACAACAATGACACCTTCGCCGGAAGTTTGTTTGGAAGACCGTGGCGGTGTGATTCGACAAGCGGAGCTTTTGGATAGGAATGGCCGGGCAGTTTTGCGAGTAAGCATTCCTACGCAAATAGGAACCAGTAATTATGCGTACGTTCAATCATTGCCAGCAGGCGGTTCCGCAGGTGGAGTCGGATCCATCCCCTCGAATGGTGGAACTCAACCGACAAATGGTGGAACTCCGTCACCCACAACTTCGATTGGTGGTATGGCACAGAGCGCGTCTGCAAAACTGGATGTTCTGCGTTATGAATATGCCGCCAGCATCGGGTACAGAATTGGTTCGGATGGAACCGTGAGCTTTATCGGGACACAAAAACCGACTCTCGAACAAGAGCAATTTCTAAGTGCATTGGGTGCTTTGCGATCGTCTCTGGCGAGTTTGCGAGCTAACGCAGCCAATCCGAATCTGATTCGCAGCAGCGCCCAACGTGTGCAGGAAGACCTAAATCTTACCCATCAAATTTGGCAACGAGTTCGATTGGACGCCAGTTTGAACAATCGTTGGAGTACCGTGCGAACGGAAATCAGCACAATGGTCAATGCTGCTTTGCGATAACGGTTGTTGATTGGATTGTGTTTTCGGGAAGGTGGCGCGCCCGACAGGGCTCGAACCTGTGACCTACGGCTTCGAAGGCCGGCGCTCTATCCAACTGAGCTACGGGCGCGCATTATCAAATCTCTGACTCGGAAATTACCACACACCAAACTTCGGCGGCAAATCAGCGAATTTGCCGCCGATTCTTTTTCAATCTTCTTCCAACATGCTGACGCGGCGAGGATCGGGGCGCGAACTTGAAAACAGGCGCTTGAAGAATCCTTTTTTCTTCGGCGCCAGCAAACGCCGAATTTTCGGAATCACTCGACGAACGGCTTCTTCTCCGGCGACGATCATTTCGGCGGCTTTGGACAAATCGTCCGGGCGAACGTGTTCGATCTGCGGTCGCACAACGACATCGGCGTCGGCGTGAATGTAACTGACTGCGCTGCGCCCCATCACCGACAGCGATTGAGACATGATCGTAAACAGATTGGTCGGTTGCGGGATCGGCAGATGCTGCGAATTGATGTCCACTGCGATAACGATGTCAGCGCCCATCATACGCGCCGCCGAAGCCGGAATGTGTCCGACCAAGCCGCCATCCACCATCATCCGCCCGTTGACCATCACCGGCGTATAAAACACCGGCATGGCGCAACTGGCGCGAATGGCCAGCGGCAAACTGCCTTCGGTAAACACCACCATCTTGCCGGTTTGAAGATCGGTAGCCACCGCGCCAAATGGAATTCGCGTTTTTTCAAACTCGATCAACGGGAATTTCTTTTTGACGTAATCTTCGGTGCGTTCGCTGTTGTAAAACCCCATCAAAGAAACCGTCGGTCGCCCCAGATCGCTCCAACTGATGGTCGTTGCCAGTTGTTCGATTTGATCCGGCGACAGTCCCGCGGCGTAAGCTCCGCCGATCAACGAACCGACGCTGGTTCCGACCAGCAAATCAATCGGAATGCCGTTGCGTTCCAATTCCCGCAGCACTCCGACGTGAGCACAGCCGCGAGCCATGCCTCCGCCGAGCGCCAACCCAACCACCGGACGTTTTTCATTGTTTTGTGTCATCAGCTTTGCCCTCCGAGGAGCCTTTCGAGTTCGCGCGGCATTCTAAATCAGAGCCAAAAACTTTTGGACAGGATTTACGGGATTTTTCAGGATGAACAACATTCAAACCTGATTTGAGACTTGCTGAGATTGGTCTTTCTGTAAATCCTGCGAAATCCTGAAAATCCTGTCGAAAAAGAGTGTACCAATGTTGTTTGTTCTGAGTTAGCAAATGTCATCGTTCACCATCAAACGACAGCGAAAGTTTCTTGGCCGAAGCCGGAGTTTCGGTTTTGCTCATCCGTCGGCAAAGTTTATGATTCGATTTACCTGATCGAGCAATCGTCAATGGGAAAAACCGATCATCAAGCCGTGAGCAATCACTCAACTGACAACGTGAATTTGTATGAACACCGTGACATCAGAAGCTGTTTCGATTGATGAGCACACACATCGGCGGTTTTGGCTGGGCGTAGACGGCGGAGGAACCAATTCCCGCGCCGCCATCGTGGACGAAGCTGGAACCGTTCTTGGCGAAGGCCGATCCGCTGCTGCCAATTTGCTGCGCGTCGGATTGGATAACGCCGTCAACCACATTCATCAGGCCGTCAATGACGCTTGCCGCGAAGCCGGAATTGAAGCTTCGCAAATCGTTGCCGCTTGCATTGGCCTAGCAGGAGTTTCGCAACCCGATTATCACCGCCAGATGCTGGACGCGCTGAAAGCTGCGTTGCCGATTCCCGTGATTCAACTGGAAACAGACGCTCGCGTGGCTCTGGCCGGAGCGACCGGCAATCAGCCCGGCGTAGTCATCATTGCCGGAACCGGTTCGATTGCCTGCGGAATAAATTCGCGCGGACGTTTTGCTCGCGCCGGAGGCTGGGGGCCGATTATGGGCGACGAAGGCAGCGGCAGTTACATTGGCCGCCGCGCTCTGGAATCCGTCATGATGTCTTATGACTTTCGCGGCGAAGCCACCAGCATGACCGCGCCTGTCTTGCGGCATTTTGGAGTTTCTTCGCCGCCGGAGCTGACGACGGTGGTTTACGATTCTTCGTCGAAAGAAAAAGGCGAAGTTCAATCCCGAATCGCCCAATTGTCGCCCATCGCCGTCGAAGCTGCCGAGCAAGGCGATGAAGTCGCCATCGGAATTTTGTGCGACGCTGCCAGCGAACTGGCCAAAACCGCCATTGCCGTAATTGACCAATTAAGAATGGAGCGCGACACTTTTCGCGTGGCTTATGTCGGCGGCGTGTTTGAAGCTGGCGAACTGATCCTGAAACCGCTGCGCGAAGAAATTCAAAAGGTCGCGCCGAATGCCGAAGTCGCTCCGCCGATTGATGCGCCAGTGATTGGCGCTGCGAAAATGGCGCAAGCAATTCGCTCGTAAATCAAAAGGCAAAAGGCAATATCAAAAGTCAAAAATGAAAACAAAACTGAGTGCCGCACTTTTGCCTTTTCACTTTTGATATTTGCCTTTTGATTTCTGTATGACAACAACAGAGCAAATCAATCCCAACACAACGCAAATAGACAAACTGCCAACGCTGGAAGCCTTGCGCGTCATCAACTCCGAAGACCGCAAAGTTGCCGAAGCGATTGAAAAAGTTTTGCCCGCTATCGCTCGCGCGGTGGACGGCATTGCCGAACGATTGCAGCGCGGAGGCCGACTGTTTTACACAGGCACTGGAACCAGCGGCAGGCTGGGCGTGTTGGATGCTGCGGAATGCCCGCCGACGTTTGGCGTCTCGCCGGACTTGGTACAGGGCATCATCGCCGGAGGTTACGACGCCTGTTACAAAGCCGTTGAAGCCTCTGAAGACGACCGCGAAGCCGGAGCCAAAGATTTGCAGGCGCGCGGATTCACCGCGAACGATTGCCTGGTGGGAATCGCCGCCAGCGGGCGCACGCCGTACACCATTGGTGCTGTGGAGTACGCTCGGCAACTTGGCGCGCTGACCATTTGTATTGTCTGCAATGAAAATTCTGAACTGGCTGCGGCTGCGGAAATTGCCATTGAGCCAATCGTCGGCCCCGAAATCATCGCCGGTTCGACGCGATTGAAATCCGGCACGGCACAAAAGCTGGTGCTGAACATGCTTTCGACAATGACGATGGTGCGGCTGGGTTACGTCACAGGCAATCGCATGACCAATCTGAAAACCAGCAACATCAAATTGCGTCAACGCGCCACCGGCTTGGTCATGGCTGAATGCGATTTGGACAAAGCGGCGGCTGAAGCTGCGTTGGAAGCCGCAAACTGGGATTTGCGCGTGGCCATTGTCATGGTGAAAACCAACGCCGCACGCGAAGCCGCCGAAGCCGCGCTGCAAAAATCGAACTTCATCATCGCTCGGGCGATTTCATCGCTGGCGAGTTGATGAAGTCATTGATGCTGATTGAACTGGCTGATAACAACGTCTCTGTCAGGAAAACTGGCGACAAGCTTTAACTGGCCGCCAAGCGCCACAACGAATTTCTGTAAAGAACTGATGTACATATCGCTCTGCCGTTCCAGCTTGGACACAGTCGCCTGATTTGATTGCAACGCTTCGGCGACTTGTTCCTGCGTCAGGTTGAGTGACTGGCGAAGTTCCTGAAGCGCAATTTCGTCCAACAGTTCCTGCACACGAGCTTTAATCCTGGCTCTCCGTTCTGCCGGCATTTTTTCTTCCAGAGTTTTGAATGATTTAGCCATTACAATTCGCCCTCCTTTTTGAGCGTTTCCAAATGTTCGTCGTAAAGTTTGTCGGCAATCGGCACAAAACGTTCATACCAACGGTCGTCACCAGCCTTGTTTCCGCCAATGAGCAGCAATGCGGCACGCCGTGGGTCGAAGGCGTAAAGAATTCGGTACGGATCGCCTTTGTGCTGAACGCGAAGCTCACGCATTTGTTTGTGCTTCGATCCGTTGATTCCTGACGAATGAGGAAAAGAAAGATTTGGCCCTGTTTCTCCCAACAGCTTGACGGAAACAGCTACGGATTCCTGCTCATCTCCGGTCAAAGAATCCCACCACATTTCAAATTCATCGGTGAATTCAATTTCCCACGCCATACAAATTATGCCTCAAAATGAATATGCAATATCGGCTATGTTACGGATAAGACGGCTGGCTGGCAAACAAAAAGATTACCGCCTCTTCTTCACGTCAAAGCTGCCAACGATTACAATTCAGTCTCAAAACGCAAAACACTTTTCCTGGACTCACTGTGACTGAAAACCTTTTATCCCATCAACCGGCCTGGACGATTCCCGGCTATTTGGAAATCAAAAACAACCACCTGCAAATCAATGGCGTAGATGCGATCAAACTTGCCGACGAATTCGACACGCCGCTATTTGTCGTTTCCGCGCCACGCATTCGTCACAACATCGCGCAGTTGATGGAAGCGAAAAACCATCATTCGAAGCTGAAGCTTTGTTTTGCGTCGAAAGCCAACAACCTGCTGGGCGTGCTGCGCGTGGTGCGCGAAGCCGGAATTGATGTCGAAGTGAATTCCGGCGGCGAACTGTTCAAAGCTTTGCGCGCCGGGTTTCGCCCTGACCAGATTGAAATGAACGGCATTTCAAAAACCGAACAGGAAATTGCCGAAGCCATCGAAGCTGGCATTTACACAATCAATCTGGATTCTCCGTTTGAGCTGGAACTGGTTGAACAGGTCGCGGCGAAGTTGAAAAAACGCGCCAACGTCACGGTGCGATTGGTTGCCGGAGTCGGCACCCGTTCGCTGGCTGGGTTGCAGACGGCTCTTTACACATCGAAATTCGGCGTGTCGCCCGCACAAGCGCGCGAAATGATGTTGCGCGCCGTTGCCAAACCGGAGCTTATCAACCTGGCCGGGTTGCACATTCACGTCGGTTCGCAAACGCCTGACCCTGAACCATACGCTGCGGCTTTTTCGGCAATGTGGGAGCATTTGTTGTGGCTGCACAAAGAAACAGGCCACAAGTTGCAACACATCAACATCGGCGGAGGCATTCCGGTCAATTACTTGCGCGACGATGCTCACGCTGAAGAAATCAGCGACGACGAACGCGCTATGCTCGGCGCAAATTTGATGGCGGCGGAAATGATGGCGAACGCCATTGATGTCGTGCGAGCTTCGGCACGCGAAGCCGGCGCGGAACATTTGCTGGACGAACTTGAAATCGTCATGGAGCCTGGCCGCGCAGTCATCGCCGACGCCGTGACAATCCTGACCAAAGTCCGCAACATCAAATCGCGCCCCGAAACTGGCGAAAGCTGGGCGCTGACCGATGCCGGTTACAACTTGATGCTTTCAATGGTCATGTATCACTGGTATTACCACGCGGTGAACGCTTCGCGCGCTGGCGAAGCTCACAGCGAGCGTTATCGAATGGCCGGACCATTGTGCGACGGCGGAGATGTTTACTTTGATTTGCATGGCGACGGTCATTTGCCCGATTGCCGATTGTTGCCGCCGAATGTTCAGGTCGGCGAAGTCTTGGCCATGCTCAACACCGGCGCTTACACCGCTTCGCAAATGACTTCGTACAACGGCAGAGTTTTTCCGGCTGCGGTGCTGGTGGATGAAGGCGGGAAGATCGAAGTCATTCGCCGCCGCGACACTTACGAAGATTTGGTAATCAACGAGATGTAAAACATTCATCAACCATGTTCGTAGTTCTGCCTTCAGGCGGCTTGCAGCCGCGCCGCCGCCTGAAGGCGGAACTACAAACGTTACTTTTGGAGGAAGCTCAATGAAACGAATTCTTGGAGGTTTGATCGTTATGATTTTGACCGCTGTGATTGCAAACGCTCAGTCTGGAAAAGTCGAGCAGGAAATTTTGAAGCTGGAACAACAATGGGAAACTGCTTTGGTCAAAGCCGATGTCGCCGTGCTGGAAAAGCTCTATCACGACAAATTGATTTACACGCACTCGAACGCTTCGATTGACGACAAAACCAGTTACAACTCCAAGATCAAATCCGGAGCGTCGAAATACATTTCCATCAAACGCGACGACATCAAAGTCACGGTCATTGACGACACGGCAATTGTCACTTGCCATTGGCTGGTGCATTCATTCGGTGGTGGCAAGGAAAATCACACCGATGCGCGCTACGTTCACGTGTACGTCAAAGAAAAAGGTGGCTGGAAAATGGCAGCTCATCAATCTACGTTTGTGGTTAAGTGATGAAGTAGTTCTCCCGCCAGATACAGCGAGCCGCAGATTACGATCAAGCCATTGGCTGGCGTGATGCGCTCGGCTTCAACCAAAGCTTCGGCCAGACCGTGTGTGCAAACCGCGTCTGGCCAAAGCTTTTTAGTTTGCTCGGCGATGGATTGCGGCAAAGCTGCGCGCGGATTGTCGGCTTTGGTCAAAATGAAATGCTGCGTTATTGGAAACAGGATTTCGGCCATTTCGACAGCGGCTTTGTCTGCCATCGCTCCAAAGATCAATGTGATCGGAACGCCAGCATAGTTTTCTGCCAAAAAGCTTCGTAGCGTTTCGGCTCCCGCCGGGTTGTGCGCGCCATCCACAAGAATCGGCGCTGGCAAATTCGCTGATTCGATCAACTGCAACCTGCCTGGCCAAACGGCGCTGCTCAATCCTTCTTCAATTTCTTGCTTTTCAATCTTCCAGCCGAGTTGTCGCAACTGCTCCGCGATCAGAATTGCCGTCATCGCGTTTTCAGCTTGATGGCGTCCGCGCAAACTCAACAACACATCGTAATCTCGATAACGCAATCGGTATCGGCCAGAACCGTTCGGCGTGACGGTGAACGATTCATCGGCAACGGAAAACAGGGGCGCGTCTAACTCTGCGGCGCGAGCGGCAATCACCTGCATCGCTTCGGCGAGTTGCGGAGCGACAACAACCGGCACTTTCGGTTTGATGATTCCGGCTTTTTCGCCAGCGATTTCGGCCAGCGTGTTTCCCAAATACTGTTGATGATCGAAGCCAATCGCAGTGATTGCCGTCACCAGCGGCTGACAGATATTCGTCGCGTCCAGCCTGCCACCCATTCCGACTTCCAACACGGCCAGATCAACTTTGCTTTCGGCGAAATGCAGATAAGCGATCATCGTCACCTGCTCGAAGAAAGTCGGCGGAGCTTCAAGCATTCCATCGGCAACAAGTTGTTCGCCCGCTTGCCGAACAACAGTCGCCAATCGCGCGAAGTCATCTTCGGCAATCTCGCTACCGCCAACTCGGTAACGTTCGGTGATTGAAATCAAATTGGGTGAAGTGAATAAGCCAACCCGAAGTCCGGCTGATCGCAAAACCGCTTCGGTCATTGCGGCGGTCGAACCTTTGCCGTTGGTTCCGGCGATGTGAACGGCGGGGAATTTTTGTTGAGGATGCCTGAGCGCGCTGGCCAAAGCTTGAACCGTTTCCAGTCCAAGCTTCATGGCCAGCACTTCATTGCCGAGCGAGTAAAGATAAGAAACCGATTCGGCGAAGTTCATTCCGTTAGTCAAACTTATAAGCACGTTTCGCCAGCCGGTAAGCCGCGTCGTGAATCATTTCGTCGGCGTCGTCCAGATCAATGATGCCGCGAACAACCAAGCCGGCGATCCAGTTGGAGTCCACTCGCCGCGCCAGGTCGTGACGGGCAGGAATCGAAGGAAAGGCGCGCGTGTCGTCGTTAAAACCAGCCGTGTTGTAAAGCCCTGCGGTTTCCATCGCCAAATCGCGGAAGCGACGCATGCCGTTCAAACTGTCATGGAACCACCACGGCGGCCCAAGCCTGAGCGCCGGATAATGTCCCGCCAGCGGAGCCAGTTCGCGCGAATACGTAGTTTCATCCAGCGTGAACAGAATCATTCTCAGCCGCGCATCGCTGCCATAAAGGTCAAGCAGCGATTTCAGGTTGCGAGTGAAATCCGACGACACGGGAATATCGCAGCCTTTGTCGTAGCCGAATTTTTCAAACACTACAGCGTTGTGATTTCGGAACGATCCGGGATGGAACTGCATGACCAAACCGTCTTCGGTGCTCATCCGAGCGTTTTGCACAATCAGATGACCGGTGAAGCGCGTGGCGTCGTCTTCAGTCGCCGTTCCAGCCAGAGCGCGTTGGAAAATCGCATCGGCTTCAGTGTCGGTCAGCACGCAGGTGAACGGAGTCAACGCCGCGTGATCGGTAGCGGTCGCGCCCATCGTTTTGAAAAAGGCGCGACGGCTTTCCAACGCTTCGATCAGTTTTTTGTAGCTGCTGATTTCGTAACCGCAGGTTTTGCCAAGCTCACCAATGTTTGCGCGCCAGTCTGGGCGATCAATGTTGACGACTCCATCGGGGCGGAACGTCGGCACGATGCGGCCTTTCCAGCCCGAAGCCTTGATTGCTTTGTGATATTCCAGTGTGTCGGCGGCGGCGTCGGTCGTAGCCAGAATTTCTATGTTGAATCGCTCAAACAGCTGGCGCGGACGAAACTCAGGCTTGGTCAAACAGTCGGCGATTTGATCGTAAATCTTCTGAGCGTTCGCGCTGTTCAATTTCTCAGTCACGCCAAACACGTCGCTCAGTTCGTGAGCCAGCCACATCCCAGTCGGAGTTCCGCGAAACAGGAAGAAGTTATCGGCAAAGGTTTGCCAGATTTTGCGATGATCGTTTTCGACTTCGCCGCCATCATTTCTAGGCACACCCAACGATTCCAACGCGATGCCCTGCGAATAAAGCATACGGAAAATGTAGTGGTCTGGAATCAGCAGCAAATCAGCCGGAGAGCCGAACTGATAATCGGGATCGGCGAACATTCGCGGATCAACGTGGCCGTGAGGGCAAACCAGCGGTTTGTTGGCAACTTGACGGTATAAGTGCAGGGCGATTTCTTTTTGTTTTGGGTCTGGATCGAAGTAACGGTCTTCGGGCAAATGCAGTTTGTCAGTCACAGAATGCTCCTTGCAAAAAAATGGGGTGAATACGGTTGATGGCGATAAATCGCAATTTGAGGCTGATTTGTCAATTCTCCTGGCTGGCATTTGCCCGATAGCGATGAACGCTGATTTGCGCCGTCAAGGCACGTTCTCTTACCATTCACGCGCCGCGTTACTTGCGGTTCCAGTCCAAACTTTCAATCAACAGAGGAAAACCCATGAAGCTCATTCACCGTTCACTGATGCTGTCGCTGTGCTGTCTGGCGTTGTCGTCAACCGCCGTTGCTCAAACTCAGACCGGGCAAACCGACCAAAAGGTTGAAGCGGCCAAACCCAAAACCGCCAATCAAGCCAAAGAAGCCGAAAGCGCGATTCGCGCCGTGCTCGACGCGCAGGTCACAGCCTGGAACGCGGGCAAACTGGAAGAGTTTATGGTCGGTTATTGGCGTTCGCCGAAGCTGACGTTTTTTTCCGGCGGACGCAAGCTGGAAAGTTGGGACGCGACGCTGGAACGCTATCGCAAAAATTACCAGTCCGAAGGCAAGGAAATGGGCAAGCTGCAATTTCTGGACTTGGATGTTCAAACTTTCGGACGCGGCGCAGTCGTTCGCGGACGTTATGAACTGACGCTTTCGGATGGCAAAAAACCGACGGGGTTGTTCACACTGGTGTTACGCAAAATCAGAAAGAACTGGAAAATCATTCACGACCACACATCAACGAATTGATTATGGATTCGTGACCATTTGTGCTCATTCGTAGTTGAAATAAAACTTCTGCCCGCTGCAAAGAGAGGATGCTATGAATTCAAATCGCTTTTCCACCAACTCGCTCATCATCGTTTTGCTGCTGGCATTGCTGGCTATTACGACTCCGACGGCGGATTTGTCACAAGACCCGAACTTTCGTTTTCTGAATATCGAGCGGCGATTGGATCAGTTGCAATATCGAGTTGATGCGCTGGAACGGATTCAGCAAACGCAATCGCTGAATGCCACCAGCGCCAACATCACTCCGGCGGCAGTGTTGGAATTGCAGCGCCAGCAAATTTCGCTGGCCGAACAAGCCATCACCATGCAAAAACAAATGCTGGAAATGCAGAAAACCATTGATCGCCTGACAGAAAAACTCGGCGGGCAGGAAAAGAAACCTGAAGAAAAACCCAAACCCAGATCGCTGAACAGCAAGCCTTAGCTTCAGGCTTGCACAGTTCTTGCCAACATTCGCTCAACGGCTTCGCGGAATTCGTCTGACTTTGGCAGCAGGCTGAGCACCAAAAACGCTTCGCGCGGGAAATCGAAAAAGTAGCCGGGATGGACTAGCACATCGTCTTCGGCCAGCAAGCGTAAAACCAACTCTTCTTCCGAAACGTGTCGAGGAACTTCCAGCGTTGCGTACCAACCGCCTTCGGCTTTCAGCATTCGCACAGCCGAGTTTTCAACCTTCGCCGCCAACCAATCGTAATTGGTTTTCACTCGATCAAGAATTTGCCGCTGCAATCCGGCGCGCAGCTTGAACCAGTGCGGCGCAGCGTGCTGCACCGGAGCGCCGACCGACAAAAACGTATCAGCAATCAAATCCAATCGTTCGATGGCTTCGTCGAGCAAACCGGCAGGGCCGTTGGTCACAATCCAGCCGAGTTTCATTTGCGGCAAGGCGAGAATCTTGGAAAAACCGCTCATGACAAACGTCAAGGCATCGGCATTTCTTACCAGCGAAGTTGCGCGAGTTTCGTTTTCGTCAAAACCGTAATCGCTGAAGACTTCATCCACGATCAGTGCCAGATTGTGCCGGGCGCAAAGCTCATTCAATCGCCGCAACTCATCAAGTTTGACGAACGAGCCGGTCGGATTATTCGGGCTGACCAAAATGATGCCGCGAGTCGTCGGAGTTAGCGCACTTTCAATCGAATCAAAATCCGTCCGCCAACCTGTCGAAAGATACTCCAATTCATAAGGCCGCAACTCAACGCCTTCGAGCGAAGCCAGAAAGTCGAATAACGGATAACTCGGTTGTGGAACCAACACGTTATCGCCGTGATTGGTCAGCAGCTTGAACAAGAATGAATAAGCTTCGCTGGTGCTGGCGGTCAGGTGAATGCGGTCAGGATCAACGTTGAATTTGCGTTCGGCGTAATAACCGACGACGGCTTCGCGGGCAATGAGCAAGCCTTTTGGCTGCGGTTCATACAGCATCGCCGCCGCGTTGTTGAATGCCGAAAGAATTTCACTTACCGGAAATCCAAACCCGGCGCGCGTCGGGTTCGATTCGGTTAAATCGAAAATTTTTACTCCGGCTTGCCGCTTCTCTTCAATCAACTGTGCCAACCGATTGGTTTCTAAACTCCATTTGAAACGAGATGAAAACGGAGCGCGGACGCCAGCCGGAGCGCGGACGTTCCCGTCCGCCTGGTCCGCGGACGTTCCCGTCCGCCCGTCCCCCGCCAACCGCTGCTTCCGATGCCAAGCACTACCAAATCGCCAATCCGCCGCATCCCCACATAACTTCGCTTTCACCGGATTGTTTTCAATGTAGGCGACTACATCACAATAATGTTTTTCACTGCGGATGTAGCGGTCGAAATAATCCGGCATCCAAAATTGCCCTAAGCGTTTCAGAATGTTATTCGCCGACTTGGCCGACCACGTTTTCAGAGACTGTAAAATCTTCGACAAGCTCTGCCCTTCCATCGGAGCCAGCAAAAAATGTACGTGGTTCGGCATTACCACCCAAGCCGACAATCGGTATCGCTCACCATCAAAATGCAACAGCGACTGTTCAACGATTTCTGCGATTTCCGGCTGACGCAACCAACATTCACCGTGCCCTTGATCGGTGAAAGCCTCGATCTTGTGATGCAAAGCTATCGAACGCTCCGATTCATCGGCGACTTGCTGTTCAAGTTCGATCATCCACTGCCGAAGCACATGCGCCGGAATTGAGTCATGCAATCGAATGGTGACGAATTGCAAAACCTCGCCGCCATCGAAGTGAGGCAAGTAACCTCGGCTGTGCCAACCTCTGGGAGTTTGTGGTTTGGACATGGCTTTAACTGGAGCGCGGATTTGTAACGGGAGCGCGGATTTGTAACGGGAGCGCGGATTTGTAA
>CADECP010000019.1:41264-77065 GCA_902825875.1 uncultured Acidobacteriota bacterium | reverse complement strand
GGAGCGCGGATTTGTAACGGGAGCGCGGATTTGTAACGGGAGCGCGGATTTGTAATCCGCCTGGTCCGCGGACGTTCCGTCCGCCCGTCAGTGGCAACCAACGTAACGGGCGGACTGGAAGTCCGCGGACCAGGCGGACGGAACGTCCGCGCTCCGGCGGAACGTCCGCGCTCCGGCTACTTTTTAGAAAAATCCCCAGCCTTGACGATGGAGATTTTTGACAGGTTGATGTGTCGCCGCAGAGCCGTCGTGATCTGTTCTGCCGTCAGAGCTTCGACTTTCTTTTCCAGGTCGGCGTCCCAGGCCAACGTGCGATTCAGAAAGTTGTAGCCATTCAAACGACCGGCCAGTTCGGCGTCTTGAGCGCGGCTGACCTGGCGAGATTGCAGCCAGCCTTTTTTGGCAGCGGCAATTTCTTCGGCGGTGAAACCGTCTTTCAGCATCTTTTCGATTTCTTCCTTGAACGCGGTTTCCAGCTTGTCGCGGTTTTGTGGCGCGTAAATCGCAAACGCCATAAAGACGCCGCTCTTGTCCAGCGAACTGGCTTGAAACTGTGAGCCGACGCCGTAACTCAAACCTTCTTTTTGGCGAATGCGAACCGCCAACCGCGAATTCAAAAATCCGCCGCCGAGCATGTAATTCCCCAACACCAGAGCCGGAAAATCAGGATCATCGTCGCGTAAATTCAAAGTCTGTCCGGCGATGAAAAAGGCGTTGGCTTTGTCCGGCGCTTCCAGATTGCGGTTGATGGCGGCAATGTCCCGGAACGTTTCGCCGATGCGCGCATACGGCATCTTGCTCTTCCAGTTGCCGAACAAGTCGTTGGTCAATTTGGCGACTTCTTTTTCATCAAAATCGCCAACGACCGCCAGCTCGCCGTTGCTGGCGCCGTAAAAATCAGCGTAAAACTTTTTCACTTCGGCCAGCGTCGCGGCTTTCAAATCAGCGATGGCTTCGTCCGGCGTCGCAGTGTAATTGACGTGACCTTTGGGATAAGGGCGCAAATGGCGCGTCGCTTCGGTCACAGCCATCTGAGTCGGTTCGCTGCGTTGCGCTTCGATGTTGGCCAGTTGTTCCTGTTTAAGCTGGTCAAATTCATCTGCCGGAAACGAAGCTTCACGCAGAATTTCGGCGACCAGCTTCATCACCGCAGGCAAATTTTCGCGCGTAGTTTCGATGCTGGCATAAGCGGAAGTCGGGCCGCCGTCCACATTGACGCGGGCTTTCAGCTTGTCGAATTCGTCTTTTATTTGCTGGCGAGTTCGTTTGGCAGTGCCGCGCATCAACATTGAACCGGCCAGCCCCCCGGCGGTGTCGCGGTTCATCAAACTTTTTTCGTCGCCAAAGCGCAGGCTCAAATTGGCGACCACTGTGTTGCCGCGAGTTCGTTTCGGCACAAAGGTGTATTTGATTCCGGCGGCATTGGCGCGAACGGCGCGCGATTCGATGTTTGCAGGAGTCGGTTCAAAGGCTTCGCCTTCGGCAACTTTGGCATCGCCTTTGTAATCTTTGACCAAAGCCAATACATCCGGGTTCGCCGGAACTTCCGAACGTTCAGGCTTCGCCGTGGGAATGAATTGCCCCAACGTTCGGTTCGATTGTTTCAGGTAATTGATCGCCACGCGCTGAACATCTTCCGCTGTTAGTTTGCGAACGCGATCGCGCGTGATGAACAGCAACCGCCAATCGCCGTAACCGATCCACTCGCTCATTTCCAAACCAACGTCTTCGACGGAATTCATCTTCAATTCGATTTCTTTCAACAGGTTTGTCTTGGCGCGTTCGACTTCGTCTTTGGTGACAGGATTTTTGGCAATGTCTTCCAGAACTTTCAGCATGATGTCGCGCGCTTCGTCCAGCGACTGTTCCTGCCGAAGTTGCGCGCCAACCAAAAACAAACTCGGTTCGCCGAAAATGTACGGGAACCCGAAAACCGCTGCGGCTTTTTTCGATTCGACCAATGCCTTGTGCAAACGGCCTGCCGGTTGTTCAGTCATGATTTGCAACAAGGCATTAACAGCGGCGGTGTCAGCGTGCGAACTACCCGCCACGTGATAACCGGCGGCAACCAATTGCACATCGCCTACGCGGCGAACCGTCACGCTGCGTTCGCCATCCTGAGTCGGTTCGTCGGTATACGTTTTCGACAGCACACGGTCAGGCTTCGGCAGTTTGCCGAAGTAATCCGCGACCATTGCCAGCGTTTTGGCTTCGTCAATCTTCCCGGCGACCAGCAGAACGGCGTTGTCAGGTTGGTAGTACTTTTTGTAAAACGCCTGCAAGCGATCAATCGGTACATTTTCAAGATCGGCGCGCGAACCAATCGTGGATTTGCCATAGTTGTGCCACAGGTAAGCAGTCGAAAAAACCCGTTCGAGCAACACGCCGAACGGATCGTTTTCGCCCATTTCAAATTCGTTGCGGACGACGGTCATTTCGCTGTCCAAATCTTTTTTGGCGATGTAGGAATTCACCATCCGATCCGCTTCCAGGTCGAGCGCCCATTTCAGATTCTCTTCGGTTGCGGCAAAGGTTTCGTAATAATTCGTGCGGTCGTACCAGGTCGTACCATTCGGACGAGTGCCGTGTTCGGTTAATTCGGCTGGGATGTTTGGATGTTTGGGAGTGCCTTTGAAAACCAGGTGCTCCAACAGGTGAGCCATTCCGGTTTCGCCGTAATTTTCATGCTTCGAGCCAACCAGATAAGTGATGTTCACCGTGATCGTCTGTTTCGATTGATCGGGGAAAATCAACACCCGCAAACCGTTTTTCAGGCGGTATTCGGTGATGCCTTCGACTGAAGTGAGTTTCTCTATGCCAGCGGGTAATTGCGCGCTGGCAATCACAGCCAAACTGACCAGCAACAATAAAATCAAAATGACGCGCGGAATGGTGCGCGTTGCAATGAAGTGTTTCATAACCAACAACGACTCCTTTTGTTCGACAGGTTTTGGTTGCAGCTTCGCAAAGAAGGTATCACGGTCAAAATGCCTGCAACGATTCGCGGGCATTATACGCAACGCAAAACAGCCCGCACCATCAAGCCTTAAAAAGAAAACAGAAGTCGGTTCCCAAACTGCTGGCGACAGCGGCGCGAAAGTCTTGTAAACTTTTTGTCGAGGCATTTTTTTTCACACCACAAACTTGTTACTGGTAAGTGCTTCGCAGGAGGCCAACTGGCTTCCCTTCATTCGTCCAAACTCGTGTATTTTTGCGAACGTCAAAAAAAGGATTAACCACAATCCACTGCTGAATTGAACTATGGAAAACATTGAACGCGATACTTTAGAAGTTGACGTACTTTTCGTCGGCGCTGGCCCGGCTTCGCTGGCCGGAGCCTTTCACTTGCGCCAGCTCATCAACAAACACAACGAAGAGCACAATAACGCTCTGGGCGAACTGACCATCGCCGTCATCGAAAAAGGCCGCGAAGTCGGTTCGCACATGATTTCAGGCGCGGTGATGGATGCACGTCCGCTGACCGAATTGATGCCAGATTGGAAAGAGCGCGGCGCTCCGGTGGAATCCGAAGTCACCGAAGAAGACGTTTCCTACCTGACCAAAACGCGCAAGATCAAATCGCCGATCATCCCGCCGCCGCTGAACAATCATGGCAAATACGTCGTCAGTTTGAACAAGCTGATTCGCTGGATGGCTCCGATTGTCGAAGAATCCGACGTGATGCTGATCCCGGAATTTCCCGGAGCTTCGTTGCTGTTTGATGACGCGGGCAAAGTTATCGGCGTTCGCACCGGCGACAAAGGCATCGGCAAAGACGGCGAGCCAAAAGATAACTTCCAGCCCGGCGCTGACATCTTCGCCAAAGTCACAGTGCTTGGCGAAGGCTCGCGCGGTTCGCTGACCAAAAAGCTGGTTGAAAAACTCGGCCTGGACGAAGGCAAGAATCCACAGGTATACGCCGTCGGCGTCAAAGAGATTTGGGAATTGCCGAAAGGTCGTGTCACGCCCGGCTTCGTCATGCATACGCTGGGTTATCCGCTGCCGAATGACGTTTTCGGCGGCGGTTTCGTTTACGGGATGCAGAACGACTTGCTGGACATAGGCTTGGTCGTAGGGCTGGATTATCAAGACCCCTTCACTGATCCGCATCGCCTGTTCAATGAATTCAAACAACACCCGGCGATTGCCGCTATGCTCGAAGGCGGCAAGATGCTGCATTACGGCGCGAAGACCATTCCCGAAGGCGGATTGCTGTCGCAGCCAAAGTATTACGGCGACGGTTTTTTGATCGTCGGCGATTCGGCCAGCTTCCTGAATTCGCAAAAGCTGAAAGGCATTCACATGGCCATGAAGTCGGGAATGCTGGCGGCGGAAACGATCTTTGAAGCTTTGCTGGCCGACAAATTCGACGAAGCGCAATTGAAAGCCTTCGATGCGAAAGTCAAAGCCAGCTACATCCACAAAGAACTGCACGAAGTCCGCAACTTCCATCAGGCGTTTCGGCACGGACGCATCTGGGGTTTGATCGAAAGCGGTTTCCAGGTTCCGACCAAAGGCTTTGGCCTGCTCGGCGACATTCACGTCGAAGCGGGTCACCAGCACATGAAAAAGCAGCATTATTACAACCGCTGGCCGAAACAGGCTGGCGAATTCATTCAGGCCGAACCGGCGAAGTGCGACAACAAGCTGACGTTTGAAAAAGTCTCGGACGTGTTTCGCTCCGGCACAGAACACGACGAAGACCAGCCGCCGCATTTGAAAGTGCTAGACACCAACATCTGCATCGAACGCTGCACGGTGGAATACGGCAACCCTTGCCAATACTTTTGCCCGGCGGCGGTTTACGAACCCGAAGAAGTCGAAGGCGGACGCCGTCCGAAAATCAATTTTTCAAACTGCGTTCACTGCAAAACCTGCGACATCATGGACCCATACCAGATCATTGATTGGGTAACGCCCGAAGGCGGAGGCGGCCCGAATTACATAAACTTATGAAGCACGAAATAACAATTCTGGACGATGACGATTACGATCTGGATGACGACATCGAGCCGGAATATGACTTTGGCGAACTTCGCAGACAAGCTCGGCTGCAAACTGGCAGCTTCCAAAATTTCTACAAGACCACCTCAATCAGATAAGGAGCAAACGAATGGCAACAGCGCAAGACGCAGACCTGATTATCAAACTGTACGACCTGCGCCGCGACGACACGATGCGCAAAGCGCGCAACTTTATGTTCGGCGAATTCTTTCCAACCAGTTTGGACGATTTCAAAGCGATCCTGAGCAATCCAGACCTGACGCAACAAAGCGCGTATTTCCGCCAGGCTACCAGTTATTGGGATATGGTCGCGGCGATGGTCAATCACGGTGCTGTTGACCGGGAATTGTTTTACGACACCAACGGCGAATTCTTTGCCATCTGGGCGAAGATCGGCGATTTCGTGCCGGAACTGCGCGGATTGTTTGGCCCGCAGTACATGGTCAATCTGGAAAAGCTGGTTGCCGCGCATCCAAACGGCGCTCAGCGCGTGGAGTTGATGAAAGCCCGATTCAAAGGAATGGCTGAACGACGCGCCGCTAAATAAGCATTCACAAGTAATCAGGGTTCCGCCCGGATTACTTGTGTCCCTCAGCACCGCTATGCAATTGCTTGAAATCTATCTCAATGAATTACGCGCCAACCGCTCCTTCGGCACAGCGGAAACGTCGCATTACGGCGCGCTGGCCAATCTGCTGAACGCCATCGGCAAAGACCTTAAGCCGCAAGTCCGTTGCGTCATTCATCCCCAAAACAAAGGCGCTGGCATTCCCGACGGAGGATTTTTCACGGCGGATCAGTTTCAAAAATCCGGCGAACCTTTGCCGGGGCAATTGCCCGTGCGCGGCGCGATGGAAGTCAAACCCGTCAGCCACGATATTGAAAAGCTTGCCGCCAGCGAACAAGTCGAAAAATATCGCAACAGTTACGGCCAAATTCTCATCACCAACTACCGCGATTTTATTCTGGTCGGGCGCGAAGGCCGCTTGCTGGAACGGTACAGCCTGGCCGAAAACGAAGCCGCATTCTGGGCAACGGATGCGCCGCAGCTTGTCGCCAAACATGGCCAGCGATTCGTTGAATACCTGACGCGCGTCATGTTGCACAACGCTCCTCTGGAAAAGCCCGCCGATGTCGCGTGGTTTCTGGCCTCATACGCGCGCGAAGCCAAAGCCCGCATCGAACAAACCGAACTCGGCTTGCTGAAACTCATTCGTGATGCGCTGGAAGAAGCTCTTGGCATTCGTTTTGAAGATGAGCGGGGCTTGCGCTTCTTTCGTTCGACGCTGGTGCAAACGCTGTTTTACGGAATCTTTTCGGCCTGGGTGCTCTATTCCAAAGAGAGCAAGGAGAATGGATTTGATTGGTTTATGTCGGCGCGTTATTTGCGCGTGCCGATCCTTCGCAAGCTTTTCTACATGCTTGCCGAACCGGGCCAGTTGGAAGAATTGAAGCTGGGAGAGCCGCTTGACTGGGCAGCGAATGCGCTCAACCGCGTCAACCGCGCAACCTTTTTCGCTGACTTCAATGAAACTGACGCCGTCCAGTATTTTTACGAACCATTTCTGGAAGCCTTTGATCCGGCGCTGAGAAAAGATTTGGGCGTGTGGTACACGCCGCCGGAAATCGTCAAGTACATGGTTGCGCGTGTGGACACAGTGTTGCGCGAAGAGTTGAACATCCCGAATGGGTTGGCTGACCGGCGCGTTTACGTGCTTGACCCGTGTTGTGGCACGGGAGCTTATCTGGTTGAAGTGCTCAAGCGCATTCATCAAACTATTCACGAAATGGGCGGCGAACAGGGCGGTGATGCTATGTCGGCCAACGATCTGAAACAGGCCGCCACCGAGCGCATCTTTGGCTTCGAGATTTTGCCGGCGCCGTTTGTCATCGCCCATCTGCAATTGGGATTGTTGCTGCAATCGTTGGACGCTCCGTTGGTGGTCGGCAATCGTGAACGCGCACAGGTTTATCTGACCAACGCGCTGACCGGCTGGGAGCCGCCGAAAGGGCCAAAAAAGCAGTTGCTGTTTGCCGAAATGGAACAGGAACGCGACGCCGCCGAAGCCATCAAACGCGACAAACCGATTTTGGTCGTGCTGGGCAATCCGCCTTACAACGCCTTTGCCGGCATCAGCCCGGAAGAAGAGCAGGGATTGGTTGAACCGTACAAAGTAGGTTTGATCTCTGAATGGGGAATCAAGAAATTCAACCTGGATGATTTGTATGTCCGGTTTTTTCGGCTGGCTGAAAGGCGCATCGGCGAAAAAACCGGCAAAGGAGTGGTTTGCTTCGTCTCGAATTACTCCTGGACCAGCGAGCCTTCGTTCGTGGTGTTGCGCCAACATCTGCTGGAATCTTTCGACAAATTCTGGGTCGAAAACATGCACGGCAACCGTAAGATTTCCGAATACGCACCGGATGGTCGCACCAGCGAAACCGTCTTTGCGATTCCGGGATTTTCGCCAGGCATTCAACAGGGCGTGGTCATCTCGCTGTGGGCGAAAACCGGCGAGGAAAAAAAGAAGCCTTCGGTTCTGTTCCGCGACGACCTGAATGCCGCGCGCGCTGTGGAACGGCGGCGGCAGTTATTGGACAGCCTGAAAGCCAAAAAGTTCGACAAGCAGTACGCAACAGCCAAACCCAATGCCAGCAATCGTTATTCGTTCAGGCCACTTGCTGTTGAACGGAATTATCAACGTTGGCCGAAGCTGACCGATTTATGCGCGGTTTCGCCCTGCAACGGGTTGATGGAAAAACGCGGCGGCGCGTTGATCTCGATTGATCGGGAAGAACTGGCCAAACGCATGCAGGATTACTTCAACCCGAAACTGGATTGGGAAGCTTACAAACGATTGCGTTCGGAGTTGACGGAACCGCAAGCCAGATTCGATCCCAAAGCCGCGCGCCAAAAAGCTCTGGCCGCCGAACGGTTCGACTCGGCGCGGATCGTGCGCTATTCGGTTCGGCCTTTCGACACGCGCTGGTGTTATTACACCGGAGTTAGACCGGTTTGGAATGAGCCGCGTCCCTCGTTGTGGGCGCAATGCTGGCCGGGCAATCGTTTTCTCATGACGCGCCCTGCCGGAGTTGCTTCGCCCGAAGGCTCTCCGTTCTTTTTCACTCAACTGACAGGGGACAATGATTTTCTGCGCGGCCACGCTTATTACTTTCCGCTGCAATTGAAAAACGGCTCTCGCCTGGAAAAGAAAGACGAAGCCACGCTGTTCGACATCATTGGCGGTAAACCGGAAGAAGACGCGCCGGTCGCCAACCTTTCTGCCAAAGCGCGCAAGTATTTCGCCAGTTTGGGATTCAACGATCCAGACACAAGCTCCGAACTGGCTGAGTTGATTTGGATGCACGCGCTGGCCGTTGGTTATTCGCCAGCCTACTTGCTGGAAAACGCGGATGGCATAAAACAGGATTGGCCGCGCATCCCGTTGCCCGCTTCGCGCAAAGCCCTGCTCGCTTCAGCGGAGCTGGGGCGACAAATCGCCGCGCTGCTGGATACGGAAACGCCTGACAGTGGCGATCAATGGTCTGAACTGCGCTCCATCGCCGTCATCACACGGGCGGGCGGAGGCAAGCTTCATCCAGAAGACGGTGATCTGAACCTGACCGCAGGTTGGGGACACGGCGGCAAAGGCGGCATCACCATGCCCGGCAAAGGAAAGCTGATTGTCCGCGAAGCGCTTCCCGCCGAAGACGGAATGGCGAACACCATGACTTGCGACGTTTATCTGAACGACGTGGCGTATTGGAGAAACGTTCCGCAGCGCGTTTGGGATTACACCATCGGCGGATATCAGGTGATGAAAAAATGGTTGAGTTACCGCGAATTCGCGCTGTTTGGGCGCGGCCTGACTTCTGAGGAAGTGCGCGAAGTGACGCAAATGGCTCAACGTATTGCGGCGATTTTACTGCTGGAACCGCAACTCGACGAAAATTACCGACAAATCAAAGCCGCGACCTTTGATTTGCAGCCGGAGTAAAGCTGCGCGCGTCATGGCGGTTTGCCGCGTTTTTGCGTTCGGGGTACTCTTTCGGTCACTTGGCTGACAGACTTCATTCGCGCGGTCAGGTAAATTCCACAGGCATTTCATCTTCAAAACTTGCGAGGTCGTTTTATGGTTCGTTCCGGTCAATTTAGTAAAAACGCGCTGGCGGCGTTATTCATAACGTGTTGGTTGGCGATTGCTGCATCGGCTCAGAACTTGAACCCGATTGAATTGTCCGCCAAGCTCGATCCGAATCCGGTCAAAGCCGGGCAAACGGCGAAGGCTGTAATCACCGCCAAAATCGAGACGAACTGGCATCTGTATTCGTTGACGCAACCGGCGGGCGGGCCGCGTGCGACGCGCATTACCATTGACGAAACCGGACCGTTCAAAGCTGCGGGCAAGGCGACTCAGCCAAAACCGAAAATCGCCGCCGATCCCAATTTTTCGATTCCAGGCCAGCCTCCGTTTATGACCGAAACATTCGACGGAGAAGCTGTTTTCACCCTGCCAATCAAAGTCGCCGAAGACGCCGCACCTGGGCAGCAAAAACTGACGATCAAATTTTACTTTCAGGTTTGCGACGATCATCAATGTCTGGCTCCGCGCACCAAACCGATTGAAGTGGACGTAACCGTCGTCGCGGCCAACGCAAAACTCACTGCTTCGCCAACGCCGGAAACTGCTGCGTCGCCCGAAACCACAGCTTCGCCAACGCCGGAAACTGCTGCGTCGGCAGCCACTGGCAACGATCGTTCGACAATTCCGCCTGTTTCTCAGGGGTCTGACGAAGATCAGGCGGCATCGCTGAAAAACCGTGGGCTGTTCGGCTTCATCTGGTTCGCCATTCTGCAAGGTTTGTTGGCGTTGTTGACGCCGTGCGTGTTTCCGATGATTCCAATCACGGTGTCGTTTTTCACCAAACGCGAAAAACGCACCAGCGCACAGGCCGTCGGACAGGCTTCGTTTTTTTCGCTGGGAATCATTTTGACTTACACCGTGCTGGGATTGGCGTTGGCAATCATTGCCGGGCCAACGGGATTGACCAAACTGGCGGCCAGTCCATGGATGAATTTGTTCCTGACGGCACTGTTCGTCATCTTCGCACTGAACCTGTTCGGAATGTTCGAGATCGGAGTTCCGTCGGGACTGGTCAACAAACTCAACAAACAGGCGGACAGCGGAACGGGCGGGCAAACTTTCGCCACGATTTTGATGGGCATTACCTTCACGCTGACTTCGTTTACTTGCACCACGGCTTTTGTCGGAACGGTGCTGATTTACGCCACTCAAGGCGATTGGTTTTGGGCAATCATTGGCATGGTGGCGTTTGCGACGGCGTTCGCACTGCCGTTTTTCCTATTCGCGCTGTTTCCTCAATGGCTGCAAAGCCTGCCGAAATCCGGTGGCTGGTTGAACGCCGTCAAAGTCGTCATGGGATTTTTGGAGCTTGGCGCGGCGTTCAAATTCCTGAGCAACGTTGATCTGGTCTGGGGTTGGAACACGGTGTCACGCCCGCTGGTTTTGTCGGCGTGGATAGCAATTGCTCTGGCGGCGGCGCTTTATTTGCTGGGCAAAATTCAATTGCCCCACGACACGCCGGTTGAGCGGCTTGGCGTGCTGCGAATGCTGATGGCAACGTTCTTTTTGGGATTGGCGTTTTATTTCCTGACCGGTTTGTTCGGCGGAAGCTTGGGAGAATTCGACGCCTGGTTGCCGCCTTCATCGTCGAAAGATTTTGCCTTGAACCGTTCGGGCGGAAATGCAGCCGAAGCCAAGTGGCTGGAAACTTACGAAGAGACTTTGCAAAAAGCCAAAGCCGAAAATCGCCCGGCGTTTTTGAACTTCACCGGCGTCACCTGCACAAACTGCCGATGGATGGAAAAAAACATGTTTCCCGATCCGGCAGTGAAAAAAGAACTGGAGAAATTCGTCCTGGCTGAACTTTACACCGACCGCGAAGACACGCCGGAGCATCAGAAACTTGACGAAGAAAACGGACGATTGCAGGCGGAAAAGTACGGAACAGTAGCTTTGCCGCTGTACGTGGTGGTTGATCCGAACGGAAACGTGTTGTCGAAATTTCCCGGCTTGACGCGCGACAAACAGGAATTCGTTGAATTTCTGCAACGTGGCGGCAGTCGTTTCCAGCCGCTGACGGCTCAGGATCAGTACCGCACGCAGTAGCAGCGGTACTGATTTTTCGTTATTGCTGCGGCCATCCACCTTCGCCAGCTTGCGGCGGTTGCCATTGCGAAGGCGGAGCCTGATTCTGCCGTTTCTCAAACAGCCTCACTCCAACCATTCCTCCCAATACCGTAAAGCCACAAGTAAACAGCGCGCTGAAGCCTGTAATAAACAAAGCGAACAACACAGACAGCAACCGGCTTTCGCCGATTTTGTGATAAAGCTCGATGGCTTCCGGATCACGAACGATGTTCGCCGCCGATTCCAGCAGTTTGCCCATCTGCCAAACCATCAAAGGCGTTTCAATCAGAAAGAAAATCAGCGCACCAAATAACCCGGCCAGCAATCCAACCTTTGCGCCTTCGCGTGAAGTAATCGCGCGCGGCGATCCATCAACCAAAATCTTGGCGGCAAATGCGCCGCCAACCCAAGCCCACAAACAAAAACAGGCATTGAACATCTGTAAAAACGGCATCACCGACAACAGACCGACAATTGCGCCGCCAATCAAGGCTGGCTTTTTGAAATCCGCTTCCGCCATAAAAAAGTCTCCGTTGAAAAATTCCTGAACGTAGAAACACATCCAGGCAGGATGAAAAACGCAGCAACGATTCCGAGCAAAGCCCCGGTGGCCGTGCGCGAAACAAAGGTGTTGTCGAACAAGCCGACGAAATCCAAACCGAAATCCGCCAGCACCGGTAAAGCCGCCAGAATCAACCACAGGCGATGCGGCATTTCGCTTTCACGTAAATTTCTGACCAGCGGAGCAATCAGCAAACCAACGATGAAGCCCGCATAAATTCCAGTGCAACGTGAACAAACTGCCAATGGAAATCCGTGCAAGTGAAACGACCGTTCAGGCATCTGATGGCAAATGGCTGAGAAGCTGCGATAGAAAATCAGCGCCAGCACTCCATGCGAATCGGCCAGCAGCGGCGTCCCAAAAATCAAAGCCAACCAACCCAACGCAATCAGCACTAAACCGGCGTAGACGCTCAAGGCCGTTTTCGGCGCTGCCAATCCAATGTCAGCTTCACTGGGCATCATTTAACCGCATCGAAAAAGTCATAAACCACGCGCGCCAACCTGCCCATTTGCTCTTCGACTTCGCCGCGCGAAGTGCGTTTGTCCATCGTGAACACGACCAGCGCAACCGGGTTGCCGCGAATAAACATCACTCCGGCGTCGTTGGTCGTCGAACCTATGGTTCCGGTCTTGTGCGCAAAGCCGGTGCCTTCGGGCAAATAGCGCGGCAAGCGATGATTGAATTGTTGCCGATTCATGATCGTCATCATTTGCCGACAGGAATCTTCGCTGGCGGCTTTGCCTTTGACGATCAAATCCAACAACCGAGCCATATCATCCGGCGAAGCCACATCCTTCATGATTTTGGAAAATTCCAGATCGGCTTTGACCACGCGCTCCGGCGAAGAAGTATTCAGTTGCGGGCGGTTCATTAATTGCAGTTTGCTTTTGCCAGCCGCTGATTCGTCAATCAGCGCCAGATAATCGCGGATCAATTCAAAGGTCGTGCGGTCTACGCGGATGTTGTTCAAACCCAATTTCCGCATCGTCGCCGTCACGTTTTCGGCTCCGACTTTATTGAGCAACATATCCGTCGCCTGATTGTCGCTGAGGATAATCATCAGCAACGCCAGATCACGAATCGTCGGTTTCAAACCCGGAGCCATCAGCGTCAGAACTCCGCTGCCCAGCGTGCGGTCGTCTGCGGTCAGGTCAATTCGATCATCCAGCGAAAACTTTTTGGCTTCGGCCTGACGAAAGACTTCGACCAGAATCGGAATCTTGTAGGCGCTGGCCATCGGAAACTGCCGGTCGCCATTGATCGAAACCTGTTGGCCGGTGGCAACATCGCGGATGGCAACGCCCATCGTTCCCGGAAAAGCATTGACCAGTTCCTGCAATCGCGCTCGCAACCGATCAAGGTTCGGCACGGGCTTGGTGGATTGGCCTAACGCCAAAATGGAAATCAGGCAAAGCAGAATTGGCAAAACAAAACTTCGGCAAACACGCATGAAGATTCTCCTTGTTAGGGTTGAAGGGGGTCAGGCTGCTTTCAGCGGGCGGAGTTTTGAGTACTCTTCATGATTCGCATTCAACGTTTCCCAAATATCCACCGCTTGCTGCAAATTCATCCAGAACTCTGGCGAAGTCTTGAACACTCGCGCCAAACGATGAGCCATATCAGGAGTTACTGAGCGACGTTCGTTTAACAAATCGCTGACTGAGCGGCGCGAAACTCCAAGCCAAGCCGCCAATTCCGCTTGAGACAATTCGGCTTCCGGTAAAATTTCCGCGCGCAAAAGCTCGCCCGGATGAGTCGGTCGTCTTTTTCTTCCGTTGAGCATAATTCCTCCTCAATGGTAATCCTCAAGATTTACGTCTTCCGCATTTTTGCCAGCAAACTTGAACGTGATACGCCAGTTGCCATTCACCCAAATTGACCAAGTGCCCTTTCGATTCCCTTTCAGTTCGTGCAATTTGAATCCAGGCAGGTCAAGGTCAGTCACTTCGACAGCAGCATCAACCGCGTCAAGGCGAATGCGAATACGAGAAGCTAGTTCAGGCAAAATCCCTTTCTTGCTTCCCGTTTCAAAGAAATCTTTCAGCCCTTTGTTCAACCACGATTTGATCATTAGTTAACCAAACCAAGCTCAATAACCAACTAAATTCGATCAAAGCGAACGAATGAATCCGGCCCGCCTTCGACGTGGACGGTATCAACGAATCGAACGTGCATGGTTTCAGTCGTCATTACCAACGATTGAGTCCGTTTGCCCGTGCCGAAAAATCGCACCCCACGCAGGATCGTTCCATCGGTGACTCCGGTGGCGGCGAAGATGATTTTTTTGCCCGGCGCCAGTTCATTCGTATCGAACACGCGCGAAGGGTCTTTGATGCCCATCTTGGCCATACGGTCGGCAATGTCTTCGGCGATCTTGGCGCGGTCTTCGGCTTGTTCCAGTTGTTCGGGCATCATAAACCGCGCCTGGATTTCTCCATTCAAACATTTCATGGCTGCGGCGGTGATAACGCCTTCCGGCCCGCCGCCGATTCCCATCAACGCATGAACTCCCGAACCGGCGACGGCGGCAGAAATCCCCGCAGACAAATCGCCATCGGAAATCAGTCGAATGCGAGCGCCTGCGTCTCGAATATCTCTGACCAACTGGCGATGGCGCGGACGATCCATCACGACGATGGTCAGGTCTTCGACTTTGCGTTTCAACCGCGAAGCAATCGCATGCAGGTTGTCTTTGACCGGAGCATCTATGTCCACAGCGCCTTTGACCGAAGGCCCGACTACCAGTTTTTTCATGTAAATATCCGGCGCGTGCAGCAATCCGCCTTTTTCCGCCGCAGCCAGCACGGCAATCGCGTTGTCGGCTCCGGTGGCGCACAGGTTCGTTCCTTCCAGCGGATCAACGGCGATGTCCACTGCCGGGTAGCGGCCTTCGTTGCCGTTTTTTGCTCCGATCCCGACGCGCTCGCCGATGTAAAGCATCGGAGCTTCGTCGCGTTCGCCTTCGCCGATGACGATCGTTCCCTCCATCGGAATGGAGTCCATCACTTCGCGCATTTTTTCGACAGCCACCTGATCGGAGTATTTGCGTTCCCCCTGTCCCATCGTGCGCGCAGCTTCGACTGCAGCAGCTTCGACTACGCGCAGGAAATCAAACAACAGATCATGTTCCAACGGACGTTCGGCTGAATTCTGTTCGCTCATAGCTCAAAACTCCTTTTGTTAAACGAGCACTCTGATTTGTGCCGCGAGCAATCAATCTTCGTTGACTTGGCCAAGATTCGGATCGAAACAGGCACGGCAACGAGCTTCATAAGCATCCGAAGCTCCAACGACGACACGTTCGCGGCTGGCGATCAATCGTTGGGTGTAAGTCGCAGGGCTGCCGCATTGCATGCAAATGGCTCGTGTTTTGGTGATGTCTTCGGCAACGGCAAGCAACAGCGGCATCGGTTCGAACGGACGACCGAGATAATCCATGTCCAGCCCGGCAATGATGACGCGCTTGCCTTGCGCAGCCAGTTGGTTGGCGACGCTGACCAGTTCGATGTCAAAAAACTGGCCTTCATCAATGCCGATGACTTCAGTGTCGGCGGCGACGGCTTCCAAAATCTCGCGCGTGGTTGTAACCAGTTGCGACGCCAGCTTCATTTCAGAATGCGAAACGATGTGTTCTTCGGAATACCGCAAATCAATCGCAGGTTTGAAACTTTGCACTTTCAGCCGGGCGATTTGCGCTCGGCGCAATCGGCGAATCAGTTCCTCGCTTTTGCCGCTGAACATCGAACCGGTGATGACTTCGATCCAGCCGGAATCGTTTGAATGACGCTCTACCAACGTTGGCTTTTCCCTTCTGATATTGTCTGGTTTGAATGCCCGTCCGTTCTACACCATAAGCTGGCGAAGGCGCAAGATTCGCATCCGAAAGGCTTTTTGGTTGGGAAACTTGCCTGATTGAGAGGATGATAAAGCCATGAAAACTTCAAAATCTGCCCCCGCTCGCGTCGGCCAAACCAGCGCACTGATCGGAGGAATTGTCTGGTTGATGCTGCTGATGCCGCTTTCGACCTGGCTGAACCTGCCGGTCGAAAGCAGCGGCGAAACATGGTTGATCGAACGTTTGTTGATGCTGGCCGTGTTGGTGTTTGTTCCGCTGGCGTTGTCGTTGGTCGCCGCAAAAGAATCCTGCCCGCCGTTTTCTTACGCCATTCGTTTGCAGCCCATCGGAGCCGCCTTGGTCGTGGTGTCGTTCTTTGTGCGAACGAGCCTGCTTGCCGGAGCGGCCACGCTGGTCTGGATACTCACTACATTTTTCGTCGCCCTGTTTGGCCTGTGGCGATTGTGGCAACGTTGGAAAACATCTGCCAGCATCTTTCCGCTGGAAGAGCTTTGCATTGACGCCGGGCTGGCTTATGTAGTGGTCGGCAGCGGCTGGCTGTTGCTGTCACGGCTGGGACTGAATCCGATGAACTTTTCCGACAACATCGTTTTGCTGACGGCTGTGCATTTTCATTACGCTGGATTTTCCGCGCCGATTTTGACCGGCTTGGCGGGGCGATCAATTCAATCCGGCATCTTTCGCAAGTTTTACCTTGCCGCGGCAACCGGAGTAATCGCCGGACCTCCGCTGGTTGCTGCGGGCATCACTCTGTCGCGCACGGTCGAAGTTTTCTCCGCCGCTGTGCTGGCAACCAGTTTGTTTGTTCTGGCAATGCTGACGATGTTCGTCATTGCTCCAACAATGAAGCCGCTGCCCAGATTGCTGCTGATCTTGTCTTCGCTGTCCGTCGTCGTAACTATGATGTTCGCCTGCCTCTATGCCTACGGGCGATTTGCGGATATTGAAACCGTCACGATTCCACTCATGGCTCAAGTTCATGGAATCAGCAACGCCTTGGGTTTTGTGCTGTGCGGATTGCTGGCCTGGTTCATTGAACAGCGCCAACCCGTCAGCCGCTGATATGAAGTTTGCAATTTGCTCGCGCGGATTCAACAATTCAGCGTCTCAACTTTAACCCGCTGGAACACCCAATGCCCGCTTCCATCATTTCCATTGCCGACCGCTTTCGTTCGCTGTCCATCGCTGACTTGCTCGAAGACAAGCGTATTGTCACGGCGTTTGAATTCATAGACACGTCGTCGCAACGCTTCACGGCGGAGTTGATTCGCATCTGCGAAATTCCTGCGCCGCCGTTCAAAGAGCAAGAGCGCGGACGTTACTTTGCCGCTCGGTTCAACGAACTCGGTCTGGATGACGTTCACACCGACAGCGAAGGCAATGTCATAGGCTTTTATCGAGGCGAACGCGAACAGCCGTTGATTGTTTTGTCGGCGCATCTGGACACGGTTTTCCCTGAAGGAACCGATGTCAAAGTCCGTTACGTCGGTTCGCGGATGTGCGCGCCGGGTATTGCGGACAACTGCGCGGGGCTGGCGGCAATGATCGGATTGATTCAGGCGTTGAATGCCGGACAGATCAAATTGCGCGGCACAGTCGCATTTGTCGCCACAGTCGGCGAAGAAGGCGAAGGCGATTTACGCGGAGTTCGTCACCTGTTCAACGAAGGCAAGTTGGCAAAACGAGTTTCGGCTTTTATTTCCTTTGACGGACCAGGTGTGGATTTCATCACGCATCAGGCGTTGGGTTCGCGGCGATACCGCGTCCGGTTGGAAGGCCCCGGCGGTCACAGTTGGGGAGATTTCGGCGTCGTCAATCCGGTTCACGCTTTGAGCCGAGCCGTCGCGCGATTGGCTGATTACCATGCTCCGTCGGAACCGCGAACGACTTACAGTGTTGGCCGCATCGAAGGCGGCGAATCGGTCAACGTCATTCCGCAATCGGCTTCAATGGATGTGGATTTGCGCTCGGCGTCCGAAGCAGAGTTGACGCGGCTGGAAGATTTTCTGCTGACCGCGCTGAACCGAGCAGTGATTGATGAAAACGTGATGCGCGCCGCTTCGGGCAAAAAGCTGAAAGCCGAAGTTCGGTTAATCGGCAATCGGCCTTCGGGCGAAACGCCGCGCGAATCGTATCTGGTGCGAACGGCGATGGAAGCTTCGCGTGTGATGGGCATCACGCCAATTTTGAATCGAGCCTCTACCGATTCCAATGTCCCCATTAGCTTGGGAATTCCCGCCATCACCATCGGCGTGGGCGGCAGATCGAACGATTGCCACCGACTAAGCGAATGGTTCGACCCGACTGGCCGCGAACTCGGTTACAAACGGGCGCTGTTGCTGGCAGTGGGAATGACCGGGATTGTTTGAAATCCCTGCCAACAACTCAAGGCTGTTTTGGCGGCTGGCGACGTTCATTCGGTTGTAAGCCATTTTTCTTGCGGTCTTCGTATTCTTTGATTCGGTCGGCGACCAAGCCGCGTTTGACCAACTCCACTTCCGGCACGGCTCCCAAATCGCCAGTGTCTTTCATCCAGCGATCCAGCCCAGCGCGCATTTCTTCCAGCGTCTTTTTGTATTTCGGCAACGCAGCCAGGTTGTTGATTTCGTGCGGATCGGCTTCGGCGTCGTACAACTCTTCGGCAGGTTTGGTCGGCGCGAAAAACTGTTTTTGAACGGCGTTCAATTTTCCTTCGGCAAGCCAGCGCCGCCAGGCCTGCATAATCGGATTTTCCTCGTTGTACAAAACCACCTGAGCGTAAGGCAGTTCAGGATAAAAATTGCGTATGTAATGAAATCGCCGACCGCGCACGCTGCGAATGCGATCAAAGGTTTCGTCCATTCGGTCGCGCGCGGCAAAAACGTATTTCGGTTCCGCGCCGGTTTTGTCGCCGACGATCACCCGCCCCTGCATTGCTTTTGGAACCGTGCCGCCCGCCAGTGAAATCGCTGTCGGAGCGAAATCCAGAAAGCAAACCAAATCTTCGCGCACGCTGCCGGGTTTGATATTGCCCGGCCAGCGAACAATCAGCGGCACGTGAATGCCCTGGTTGTAGACCCAGCGTTTGCTGCGCGGCATTCCTCGTCCGTGATCGCCGAAGAAAAACACAATCGTGTTGTCGGCCACGCCTGCTTTGTCCAAAGCTTCGAGCACGTCGCCGACTTTGTAATCCACCGCTGTGGCAATTTCGTAATACTGCCGAAAATCGTTTCGCACCGCCGGATCGTCAGGATAGTAAGGCGGCAACACCATCTTCGCAGGGTCTTGGCGGTCAGACGGTTTCAACCGCACAGTGTTCTGCGCGTGTTTTTCTGGCACGGCGCGCACCTGGCTTTCGTGCGAAGTCGTGATGTTGAAATATCCGAAAAACGGTCGCTTCGGCACGTCTTTCGTCCAATCGGAAGTGACATCCACCCAACCTTCGGGCGGCGTGAAGTTGAAATCGGTTTTGCCGAATCCGGCTTTGGTCGGCCAGCAGATTTGATACCCAGCCTGTTTCAGGTAATCAGTGAACAGCGGCGGAGGCTTCAACAACGTCGAGCGCATGTGATGCGACCCCATCGTCGTCGGATATTGACCGGTAATCAGCCCCGAACGGCTGGGCGCGCAAACCGGCGCGTGCGTGAATGCGCGCGTGAACCGAGCGCCTTCGCGCGCCAGACGATCAATGTTCGGCGTGCGAGCCAGTTTGTCGCCGTAAGCGCCAAGCTCCGGCCCAAGGTCTTCGCCGATGATCCAGACGATGTTGGATGGCGCGGCAACCGTTTTGCTGGCCAACGACTTTGAACCGCGTTCGATTGAAACAAAGGCCATCAAGCACATTCCAAACATGAATGCGCCGCGAAGAAGTTTGATTTTCATGGAGTTCTCTTTGCGGGGAATCACGTTTGTAGTTCCGCCTTTAGGCGGTTTTGGCTTCAGCCGCCTAAAGGCGGAACTACAAACACGCTAAGCCAAAATCTGTTTAACGACGTTGCCGTGAACATCCGTCAACCGGTAATAGCGGCCTTGAAACTTGAATGTCAACCGCGTGTGGTCAATGCCCAGGCAATGCAAAATCGTCGCGTTCAAATCGTGAACGTGAACCGGATCGCGCACGATGTTATAGCTGAAATCATCCGTTTCGCCGACGGTTACGCCAGGTTTGATTCCTCCGCCCGCCATCCAAATGGTGAAACAACGCGGATGATGATCGCGTCCGTAATCGTCCACAGCCAGACGACCTTGCGAATAAACAGTACGCCCAAACTCTCCGCCCCAAATGACAAGCGTGTCGTCCAACATGCCACGAGCTTTCAAATCCTGAATCAACGCCGCCGAAGCTTGATCGGTGTCTTCGGTTTGCTTCTTGATGTTTCGCGGTAAGGTTCCGTGCTGATCCCAACCGCGATGGAACAGTTGCACAAAGCGCACGCCGCGTTCCGTCAATCGCCGAGCCAGCACGCAGTTGTAAGCAAACGTGCCGGGTTTGCGCGCGTCAGGGCCGTAACTTTCCAACACCTTGTCGGATTCTTTCGACAGGTCGGTCAGTTCCGGCACCGAAGTTTGCATGCGATAAGCCATCTCGTACTGAGCGATGCGCGCCTGAATTTCGGGGTCGCCGTATTCTTTGGCGTTGAGTTGATTCATCTCCGCCAGATCGTCCAAAAACTTGCGACGAACTTCTCTGTTGATGCCCGGCGGGTTCGACAAATACAAAACTGGGTCAGCGCCGTTATGAAACTTCACGCCCTGATGTTGCGAAGGCAAAAATCCGCTGCCCCACAAACGGTCATACAGCGGTTGATCTCCGCCGTTTCTGCCAACTGAAACCAACACGACGAACGCGGGCAAGTCTTTGTTTTCGCTGCCCAATCCATAAGCCAACCACGACCCCAGACTTGGCCGCCCGGCAAGTTGAAACCCCGTCAGCGCAAAAGTCTGCGCCGGATCGTGGTTGATCTGTTCGGTGTGCATGGATTTGATGAAGCTGATGTCGTCGGCAATCTTCGCCGTATGCGGCAACAACTCGCTCAAGGTAGCGCCGGACTTTCCGTGTTGCGCGAATTTGTACAGCGACGGCGCAGTCGGAAAGCTGGATTGATGCGCGGTCATTCCGGTCAGCCGCTGCCCTTGCCGAATCGAATCCGGCAAGTTCCGTGCGCGGAACTTTTCCAGATTCGGTTTGGCGTCAAACAATTCCAGCTGCGAAGGGCCGCCAGCTTGAAACAGAAAAATCACGCGCTTGGCTTTTGACGCAAAGTGCGGGACTTCGGGCAAACCGGTTTTCTCTTCCGCAAAACCGCTTTCGCCCAACAGCGAAGCTAAGGCGGCAGTTCCCACGCCCAAGCCAAAACGAGAAAAAAACGAGCGACGAGTTAAGTTCAGTTGAAGTTCATTGAGTGGATTCATAATGTCCTCGCTCTGGTTTCATTCGATGTCAGGCAAAGCTAACAACTTCGACTGACAAACGTTCTTTCACATGATGTTCGGCTTTCAGCATTGCATCTATTCGATCCAAAACTGTCGCATGAAAATATCGTTCACCGCATTCGCCGCAAATTTCGGCTTCGACGTTTTCAACAAGATAAAGCCTACCTTCCAGCCAATGTTGTTTTCGGACTTTTCGTTTGACGGTTTGGCCGCCGCAAAATTCGCATTTCATAACTCCTCCGTTAAGGCGTAGACGGTGATTATCAGCAGGTTGCTGTCTTCCCTGAAGCGGCAAATCACGTGCATTACCCGGCCATCGCGTGCTGGGCCTTCAATTCGGTAACGTGTACCGCGTTCGTCGTGAGTCATCTTCTTTTCAATCTCACCTTTCAGAATAGCATTCTCAACATCTGACCGCTCAAACAAATCGTTGGCCATCTCTTCTTCAGCGTGAGACGAAAGGTAGTATGCCCGATCAACAATTTTCTGCCGGATTCTTTGAATGCTGGCCATTCTGACTCCTGCATCAATCAGCTTTGCCTACCTTGCATTTCAAAAAGTCGCAATCGGATTGAGCGGAGAACCGGTTCCGCCCGTGATCGGAATCGGAGCCGCCGTCAGCAGAAACGACCAGCGTTTGCGTTTGGCGGTCGCTTCGCTCAGAGCTTCCAAATCGCAGTTGTCAAAAATGTGAACGCCCATCGCGTTCAGCGTCAGCAAATGAACCGGATGCGTGACGCCTTCGATTCCGGAAGGCAGCACATCGCTGGCGGCATCGCTGCCCAGAATTGAAACGTCGCGTTGTTTCAACCAACGCGCGCACGAAGCGTGCAATCCGGCTGAGCCATCTTTTTCAACATCCCATGAACCTTTCACCGCGCGACGCGCCCAACGACCCGTGCGAATGAACACGGCATCGCCCGCGCCGACTTTGATTCCGGCTTTCTTTTCCCAGGCGTCCAGGTCTTCGGGGTAAATCGTCACGTCCAGTTCCAGGTACGGCACGCCTTTCAGCGCAGCCATGTCCATCAAAATGCCGCGCGTGAAAATTCCTTGTTTCAAGTTGGTAATCGCCAGCTTCTGCGCGCCTTTGGCTGTGACTTCGCGCTGCGAAAATCCGTTGAACATTTTGCCCTGATAAAAGATGTGACAGAGCGAATCCATATGCGTGTGCTGGTATCCGTGAAAAAGAACCGACAACGTATCCACGCTCCATTGGCCTTCGCCGTCGCCGGTCAGATTCATCGTATGACTGTAAGGATTCGAATTGTCTGCGCCGGTGTCGGAATTGGTGTTGCGAGCCAACGACACACTCGCTCCCTCTGTCACCAACGCAGCCGCTTGTTTGCGCTTGGCGGCAGTAATCAAATTCAACGTACCGAGCTGATCGTCTTTGCCCCAGCGTCCCCAGTTGGAAAGCTCCGTCATCATTCTGTCAATGTCGGCTTTGGTCAGCTTTGCCCGCGATTGCGCCGAAGCGAAGTCGGCGACGTTGAACACAATGGCAAAGGCCGCTGCCAGCGCGACCAGCGAAACAGCTTGAAAGATTCTGCGGTTCATCTTGTCTCCTTGTTGAGTTACTGCCGGGTTATCACTTCGTCTAAATTGAGCAGCAAGCTGGCAACCGTTGCATAAGCCGCCAACTCTGCGCGATTCAGTTTATCGTCGTTGCGTCGTTGGCCGACTGCCAACAGTTTTTCGGCTTCCTGTGGCTGGCGCAAAAAGTAATCAAGTTGCGAGTTCAAATTCCGAGTCAACGCTTTCAACTCCGCTTCGCTGGCTGGCCGCGAAGTCACTCGGCGAAACGCCCAAGCCAACCGTTGCTCAACCGTCGCGCCGCCTTCGGTCAACATTTTTTCAGCCAGCATTCGAGCGGCTTCGATGTAGGTGACATCGTTCATCAAATTCAAAGATTGCAGCGGAGTGTTCGTTCGCGTGTCGCGCACCGTGCAAAATTCGCGCGCCGAAGCATCGAACACCTGCATCGTGGGCGACAAAACCGTGCGCTTCCAAAATGTGTACAGGCTGCGCCGCCAAAGGCCTTCGCCTTTGTCCGTGTTGTAGCTGGTCATGCCGGAAAAGGCCATGTCTTTGTACAGTCCGTCCGGTTGGTAAGGTTTGACCGAAACCCCGCCGAGTTTTTCCACCAGCAAATCGGAAACGAACAACGCCTGATCGCGGATCATTTCGGCGGAAAGTCGGAAGCGCGGAGCTTGCGCCAGTAACGATTGCGGATTGCGGATTGCGGATTGCGGGTTTGCTGGCTGTGACTTGGACGATTGCCGATACGTCGCACTCATCACGATGGTTTTAAGCAAAGCCTTCACGTCCCAAGCTTTCACCCCATCTCCCCGTCTCTCCGTCCCTCTGTCTCTCCGTCCCTCTGTCTCCCCATCTCTGAACTGCACTGCCAGCCAGTCTAAAAGTTCAGGGTGCGAAGGCAATTCACCTTGCGCGCCAAAGTCTTCCGAAGTTTTGACCAGTCCCACGCCGAACAACATTTGCCAAAAACGATTGACCGTCACGCGGGCTGTCAACGGATGTTCTTTGCTGACCAGCCATTTCGCAAAGCCCAGCCGATTGTTCGGCAAACCCGCAGCCATCGCTGGCAAAACTGCCGGAACGGCTCGGCCAACGACTTCGCCCGGCGCGTCGTAAGCTCCGCGACGAAGCACTTGCGCCGGACGCGGCTGCGGCAATTCCTGCATGACCATCAACGGCGGCAAATCGTCTTCAAACTTTTGCCGTTGAGCTTTCAACTCGGCAAGTTTCGCCTGAGCCTGTTTCAATTCTTCGGGCGCGGCGGAATCCAAAAACGCGCGTTGCAATTTCCACGCTTGAGCCGGAGTTCGTCGCTTTGCCGGAATCGTCGCAATTGCTTGAAGCGAATCAGCACAAGCCAGCGCGGCAACTTCTTCGGCGCTCAGCGTGCGGCTGTAAATCCGGACTTCATCCAGCGCGCCTTTGAATCGGAACTGCGGGCCTCCGCCTGCGCCGATCTTCAACGTATTGCGGCTGCCGCCAAAGAGCAGATAAAAGTTGCGCTGATTCCATTTCAATTTGGCTTCGTGGCCGTTGACGAAAATCTTCAAGCGGTCTTCCCACTGCTTCAAACCGTCGAAGACAACAGCAACGTGTTGCCATTGCCGCAGCGGCAATGGCTGCTCTGTTTCCACTCGCAACGTGTCTTCGCCCCAGCGGAAAATCATATTGAAATGCAGCTTGCCGTTCAGGAAATACAGCCCATAACCATCGGCGCGCGGGATACCGTTTTCAACCTCAGCCGGAGCATCGCTGACTTTCGTCACGATAGACCCGCTTTGTTCAGTTTCAGGATAAACCCACGCCGCGATGGTGAAGCGTTCGCGGTAATCGCTGGAAGTCGTCTTGTAACGAAGGTCGGCATTCAATCCGCCGTCGAAATACAGCTTGCCGTCGAACGCAGTTCCCTGCCCCAGCGGCGAAGCGACGAAACGCGGCTGGCCTTCTTTGAAGCCGCCCGGTTCGCCGATCTTGTCTTTGGTTTTGATGTCTTGCTGATTGTGATAGGCGCGGTCGGACACGTTGAACACCGGCGTTTGCTGTTCATCCAACGGGATTCGCACGATCAGCTTCTCGTCAGGAACTCCGTTCGTAGTTCCGCCTTTAGGCGGCTGCGCATCGCTGACGACGCCCACCGTGCGATTGAAGCCGCTGCCGCCTGAAGGCGGAACTACGAACGTTTTTTCCCAGTCTTTTTGTTTGCTTGAAAACTTCTTTGCCAATCGGCTGCGTTCGTTTTCAGCCGCGGCAATGTCTTCGGCGAACTTCTGCAAACGCTGTTGCTGCTCGCGCGTCGGCGCAGCCATGACCGGCGGCGAGTTGCCCCAATCGAATGAATGCCCGTCTTCGTCAATGCTGTTGAAGTACGCCGACAGTTGATAAAACTCTTTCTGCGACAGCGGATCGAATTTGTGATTGTGGCAACGCGCGCAGCCAAACGTCAGCCCCATAAAAACCGTCGAAGTCGTATCCACACGATCAACAACATATTCAATTCGGTACTCTTCCGGCACGATTCCGCCTTCGGCGTTGATGCGATGGTTGCGATTGAACGCCGTGGCGATGCGCTGATCCAACGTAGGATTTGGAAGAAGGTCGCCCGCCAGTTGTTCAACCACAAATTCGTCGAAGGGCTTGTTGGCGTTGAAGGCTTCGATCACCCAATCGCGCCAACGCCAAGCCGAACGGTCGCCGTCAATTTGATAACCGTTCGTGTCTGCGTATCGCGCAGCGTCCAGCCAGCGATAAGCCATGCGTTCGCCGTAACGCGGCGAAGCCAGCAATCGGTCAACGACTTTTTCATAAGCGTTCGGCGAAGCGTCATTCAAAAACTCATCAAGCTCTTTGATCGTCGGCGGCAAGCCCGTCAGGTCAAACGAGACTCGGCGCAACAGAGTCGCTTTGTCCGCTTCGGGCGAAGGCGTCAAGCTTTCTGACCCGGCTGCATTGGCAGCTTCCAGTTTGGCCAGCACAAAATAATCAATCGCGTTTTTCGGCCACGCAGTGTTTTTGATTGTCGGCAAAGCTGGTCGAGTCGGCGTGACAAATGCCCAATGCTGTTGCCAGCGCGCTCCCTGGCGAATCCATTCGGTCAGTAATTCAATTTCCGACGGCGAAAGTTTGCGGCCAGATTCGACCGGCGGCATTCGCATGGCTTCGTCGCTGTGCGTGATGCGCTGCACCAACAAGCTTTTTTCAGCATCGCCGGGAACGACTGCTTTTCGCCCTCGTCCAAGATCGGCAGTCGCTGCCGCTTCAGAATCCAGTCGCAGCTTGATCTTCAAATTCGCTGCGTCGGGGCCGTGACAGGCAAAACACTTGTCCGAAAGAATCGGGCGAATGTCTCGATTGAAATCTATGCGGCGAGCCGGTTGAGTTGCCTTTGCCGTTGAAAGAACCAGCCAACCGGCAATCGCTAAAAAAATGATGCAGAGAATGAGTTTCATAAATTTGAAAACTGGGACGCGGACGTTCCGCTGGAGCGCGGACGTTCCGCTGGAGCGCGGACGTTCTGCTGGAGCGCGGACGTCCTCGTCCGCCTGGTCCGCGGACTTCCAGTCCGCCCGTCATTGCCTTTAATTGCAACCCTCTGCTGGTGTCGAGCGGACGGAACGTCCGCGGACCAGGCGGACAAATTGTCCGCGCTCCGGCTAATGCCGCGCTCCGGCTAATGCCGCGCTCCGGCTAATGCCGCGCTCCAGCAATAGCGCGAAGCCCGGCCAATAACGCACGCTCGCTTTGTTCGCCGGAAATGATCTGCGATTGAATGCCTGTTTGTGCCAGCGCGTGCCGCCAAGCTTCGGCCAGAGCGCCGCTGCCAACGATGACAACAGAATCAGAAAGAACCTCACGCGCTGACAGCGCATCCAGATCGGCAGCGATAAACGCTCCGATCAAAAAGTTCAGACGGTCTTCGGCGCTTCCCCGTTTCGACTGTTCCAACAACCGAACGCAAAACAACGCGCGAGCCAATCCGCTGTTTCGTTGTTCACGCATTCCGGCTTCCAGCCATTCGACATTCACCGCCGCCAATCGTTCGTGCGGAACTGCGCTGGCCAAAATCGTCTGCGTCTGAGCGGCGTAAACCAGTTCACCCGCCAACGAAGTCACGCTGGCGGCAATGCGTCCGTCGGCGTCCAGCTTGATCGCTTTCCAGTGCGAACCCAGATTCAGCACCGTCGCCGGAGCCGCAGCCAATCCGATCATGACCAATCCGGCGCAGAGCGTTTCTTCGCCGCGCATCAAATCTGCCGAGCCAACCATCGCCAGTTCGCAAGGCATCTGGCCGGACTTCACTCCGGGAACCAGAAGCACTGGCAACTTGGTCACGTCCGCGAATTCATAAGCGCGCGTTGCCGCTGCAAGCTCTGCGATTCCGGCGGGCGCAATCAAATGCGGGACTTCGGCCAATCCCAATGCCGAAGTAATCATTCCGGCGGCGGCTACACAAACCGGCTCAGAGTCTTCTGCTTGCGCGCGAACCTGTTCTATCAATTCGCGCAACGCCAAACGCAACCGCATTGACGAACCGTTTTTGGCCGTGTCGCGCACCCCGACTTGAGCTTCGGCTTTGGCCAAAATGGTTTCTCCGCGCACCAGCCAGACTCGGCTGTTGGTAGTGCCCGTGTCCACAAACACCGCGCACAGTTCGTCAGCCATTTTTTCTCCCAGCCGCAACAAAAGCCGCCGTGCGTTCGGTCAAACGTTCCAAGCCGCCATCGGCAAACCATTCTTTGCCGATCAATTCCGATCCAGCGCCAATGGCCCAGGCTCCAGCGGCAAAATACTCGCGCGCCAGTTCGGCAGTGACTCCACCGGTTGGCACTGTGCGAATGTTTGGCAACGGGCCGCGCAAGGCCTTCACAAAAGCCGGGCCGAGCGAATTTGCCGGAAAGAGTTTCGCCGCGTCAGCTCCGGCGTTGACGGCTTCGACGACTTCGGAAGGAGTAAAACAGCCGGGCAAGGAAACCAAACCTAGCTTTTTAGTTTCCGCAATCACAGCTAAATCACGATTGGGCGAAACGATGAATTGCGCTCCGGCGTCGGCGGCTCGTTGGACTTCGTTCGGAGTCAGCACAGTTCCGGCTCCGATGGCCATCGTCGAACCAAAGCGCTTCGCCAGCCGATTGATCGCCGCAAAAACGTCGCGTGAATTCAACGTAACTTCGACGGCAGTTAAGCCGCCAGCAATCATTGCGGCGACGATCTCTTCTTCACGACCGGCAAAATCTCCGCGCAAAATGGCGACGACCTTTCCGGCTTCGATGTGTTGAATGGTTGGGTTCATTTCAAAAGACAGTTCAGTTTTGTCGTCAGCCTCAAACAGACAGGAAAATGTGGGAAAGGAAAATAGGGGTTCTTATCTTCCTTTCCTTAATTTTCCTGTCTAATCACGCTGTTAGGTTACGTCGTAAACATTCGTACTCATTCGTAGTTGAAGCTACCGAGTTATGTTCACGGGCAAATGCGGCAACTTTTTGGTTTCGGCTTCCAGCTTTCCGTCACGCGCCAATTCAATCGCGCGAATCAGAACGGTTTCGTCCTGCACTCCGGCCAGCACGTGTCCACCGATGACAAAGCTGGGAACCATCGTCACGCCATAAGTTCTGGCGATCAACAAGTCTTCGTCCACTTCGTCGGCCATTCGGTGTTCGGTCAAAGATTTTTCCAGGTCAGCCGGATTCAAACCCGCTTGCCACGCGATGTCTTTCAGCACGGTGATGTCAGCAATGTCTTTGTCTTCCAGAAAAAAGGCCTTGAACAATCGTTGGTGAAACGGTTCAAAACTGTGTCGCGCTCGCGCCCAGGCGACGGCTTCGTGAGCCAATCGAGTCAGCGGCGCGCGCGAAGGCTGGTTGATCTTCACGCCTAACCGCTCCGCCATCGGATAAATCGAATTGCTCCACCCCGTGTTCGCGCGCTCGCTGCGCGGTTCAAACTTCGGCGGGCCATCTTCGCGCAACTGAAAAGCTCGCCAGACGATTTCCGCGCCGGTTGCGGCGACGGCGTTTCTCACCGCGACTTCGCCAAGATAACAGTACGGACAGACATAATCGGAAAACACCTGAACAACAACAGGCATCAGCAAAACTCCTCAATTGAAAATTTCGGCGCGAACGGACGCTCGCGCCATTTCTCCGCCCAGAATTACCCCCAGCATAGCGTTAGCCCATGCGCGCGACAACTTAACCTTATCATTTCCCGTCAACCGAAAACGCCAGCAGCAAATTGCCCGGTTGACCGATCAAGCGTCCATAACCGGAGTTGGTGTAGAGAATTCCTTTGACCACCACTGGCCCGCCGCCGTCGAGCGTGCCGCCTTTTGTCACTCCGGCGTTGACGGTTTGAATGGCTTGCGCGGTGTCGTAGCTCCACGGGATCGCGCCGTCTTTCGCCGCATAAGCTCGTAAGTTTCCATCGGCGGTGCCGGAAAAAACTACGCCGGGAATCAGCGTCGCTGCCGCCGATTGTGAGTTCAAACAACGCGCCGTTCCCCAAGCGCATTTCGCCGCCGGAGCCGGAATGTGCCAGAGCTTTTCTCCGGTGGCGATTTTCAAAGCCGTGATGCCGGGTTTGCGCGCGGCTCCGCTGACATCGGCTACGGGAACGTAAACGGTTTCGTTGTCCGCCGCGAAGCCCCATTCGATGCCGCCCAGCGCGCCGCCCGCGCCAACAGTCGTTTCCCAAATCTTTTTGCCTTTGTTGTCAGGATCGAGCGCGTACATCACGCCGGATTTTTGTCCGGCCAAAATTACTTGCTTGCCGTTGGGCAGAGTTCGCAAAATCACCGAACTGCCGAAGTCATAATCTGGCCCGGCCTGTTCAGGGCAATTGCCTACGCCGGGTTGACGGCATCCGACCAGAAAGTTGTCTTTCGGCATCAACTGATTCGTCCAGCGAACTTTTCCCGTCGCCAGATCAAAAGCCATGATCGCGTCGGTGTGACCGGTTTCGACATCGGTGTACGAATTGCCCGTGCCGACATAAACGACTCCGCGTTTGGCGTCCACAGTCGGAGCCGACCAGATTGCGCCGCCCGCCGGGCCGTGCATTTGAGTTCCGCTGGAATTTTTCTTGAATGGTTTTGGCGCGTCTTGAACCGTGAAGCTTTTCCATAAGATTTTGCCGGTCGCGGTGTTGAGCGCGACTACGCTGCCGCGAAAAGTGCAGCATTCGTATTTGGTGTCGCGCCCGGCGGTTTCTTCAAACGAAGACACAGGCACGAACAGCCGATTGCCGTGCAGCACAGGCGAACCGGTGATGCGCGACAACACGTGGTCTTCGATTTTGGTTTTCCAGATCAGCTTGCCGGTTGCGGCGTCAACGGCTTGAACAGCAGAACGCTCGTCGCCGAAATACAGCGCGGATTTGTTTGCAGTCCGCATCGGAGCAACAGTGATTGCCGCTCGAACTGCCGAACCTGCGTTCATCACCCAATAAGTGCAGCCGGTTTGGGCGTTCAGGCTGAAGATGTATCCGGCTTCGGTGGTCAGAAACAACCGGTCGCCGATGATCGTCGGCTGTCCTGTAGCCATCGCTCCCGGATGGGCGAACGCCCATTTCACTTTCAGCTTCGGAATGTCTTCTAGCTTGATGCCGGGTTTGGGTTGGTAGCGCGTGTTTTCCACATCGCGTCCCCAACCGTTCCAATCGCCAGCGGTGAATTTGATTGCAGGCGCAGCGCCAGTGCATTTGTTCGCGTCCAGATTGCGAATCGGCTCGCCGGGCAGTTTGCCGGTCAGATGAATGGCAAGCTGACGAATCTGTTCTTCGGTTAAGCCTTTGGCCTGTTGCTTCATCACGCCTGTGGTCAGCGTCTGCATCACGTCTTCAGCCGAGCGGCGACGAATCAGAAACAACGGCGGAACTCGATCCTGCGCCTCGTCGTGGCAAACAGCGCAACGCTGTTTGTATAACTCTGCGCCTTCGGCGGAAGTCGGAGCGGTTTGAGTTTGTGATGCGTTGGTGTTGAAGATGAAGGCGGAAAAGAAAACTGTGGCGAAGAGAATTCCGATCAAGACTTTAGGGCGTGTGTTCATGCGGCTTACTCAGTTTTCGGTACGGAACCGGGAGCGGTAGCGACTGGGTGGCTCCGGGATGTGCGTCCACCGGAAGCTCCAGGTCGCTACCGCTCTCTGTTCCGTACCATCATTTGCTTTCGGATTTACGAAACCACGGATTGCCAAAGTTGGTGTACGGCCCGCCATCCACAGAAATCTGCACCTGCAAGCGGTAACTGGCGGGCGACAGCATCAGGGTTTTGCCTTTCAGTTTGATGGTCTTGCCGCCTTTTTTGATCGGCTCGGTTTCCCAGAAGATCGTGTAATACCCGCCGAGGTCTCCGCCGATGGGACCGACTTTTTTCATTCCCAAAGCGCCAAACAATCCGGTTTCGGTGCGCGTGACCTGTTTGTCTTTTTCGTTATAAACGGTCGTGGCTTTGCCTTTGATCGTGCCGGATGGGCTGTCGCCTTCGATCACGCTTTCATAAGTCGAGGCGTTGAGCTTCCTATACGTTTCTTTGCCTTTGATTTTGCCAGCCGGGCCGAGCGGCGATTCGGGGACGTTCCAATCGAATTCCCAAGCGCCGACAAAGTAATCCATGTTCGGCGGCGGCATCGGATCAGTTGGGTCTGTCGGGCGCGAAGGTTGTTGGCCAGCCTGTTGAATCACCGGCGCGAACATCAGCAGAGCGAGAATCAGGATTCGTGTCATTGCAGTTATTTGAATGGGAAAAGAGTCAACTACGAATAAACACAAATGATCACGAATGAATAATGCTGAACGAAAAATTGTTCACCACAAAAAACACAAAAGACACAAAAACGACTGAATCAATTTTGTGCCTTCTGTGCTTTTTGTGGTTGCTGGTCTGTTATTCGTGTGAGTTCGTGACCATTCGTAGTGTCGTTAGTTCGACGATTACTTCGTGTTCAGCGCCGTCAGCTTTGCCGAAAGGCGACCGCCTTCGTGGCACGTCATGCAAGCGATGGTGGAACTTTCAGCCGATTTCGGATCGGCTTTCCAGCGTTTGGCGACCGGTTCGTACGGAGTGCCGCCCAACACCGCCAGGATTTTATCCAGGTACTGATTGGCTTCTTCCTTGCGACCGGTGCGAAGCGCAGATTGCGCCAAACCGCCAAGCAATTCGCCTTTGAAGTGTGTTGGCATCTTTTCGATTCCGGCTCCCTGGTATTTCCACAAAATCTGGAACGCGGAATACGCCCGTTCCCATGCCGCCGCGCGAAGCTCTTTCGGCAATTGATCGGCGAACAAAACCAATGTGCCGCCTTCGACTGCCGCGACGCCACCGTTGCCTGGCATAAGCTTGTTGGCTTCGGCAAAAATGTCCATCGCCTGTTGGTACTTCTGTTTGAATTCATCCTGACGTTTTTCTTCCAGCGCACGAACTGCGCGATACACGGTTGCTCCGGCTTTCCACGCCAGCAATTCAGCTTTTGAGCCAGGACGTTTTTCCAGTAACTGTTCGACGTTCTTTTCGCCTCTGGCCAATCGAGTCATGTCGTTTTGCAGAAAGCCCGCGAAGATGTCTTCGCGCACCAGCGTGTGAATCGTCAGCCGTTTGTCTTCGAGCGGCGGTTCCGGCGATTGCGGCGTTTGAGATGCGACGGCGAAAATCGCCAACAAGGAAATAACTATCGTGACCTTCAGTGTGTTCATTGACCTTCTCCTGGTTAGAGGTGCGACAATTTGAAAAATTGTCGCACGAATAGGATTACTTGCTCGCGCTTTGCGCGGCGGATTTGGTCAGCAGCTTGCTGTCCACTGTGTATTCAAACCACGGGATGAACATTTCGTCCCAGCTTTGCTCGCTCCAAAAAACTTCTTTGTGCGGAGCCGGGTTGTATCGGTTCTTGATCGAATTGTCGTAATGCGCGACGGCGTGAATGCGGCTGCCCGCCGGAATCTTCATCGGCTCTGCCAGTTCGTAATGCAACTGCCAGTTGAAATCGAACTTCGGCACGTTCAGCAAAATTTGTTTGCGTCCGTCCGGCCAGATCAAAGTGTATTTGATGTCTTTGCCGCGCAAATGCATGTGAGGCGCAAAAGCATAAAGCGTGATCGCTTCTTTAATCGGCGTTTCGGCGCTGATTTCCCAGTTATCAACATTCGGCGGAATGTTCGGGATGCGTCCGCGAATTTTGACTTCCTTGCCATTGACCATTCTGGTTTCCGCCAGTTCTTTGCCTTCGATGAAAACGTTGTCGGTGACACCTTTGGTCAGCACTTCGTATTTCGGCGGCTGTTTGGCGAACCACAAACCCAAGCGCGAACGATCTTTTTCAGGGCGTCCAGCCGGTTGGTAATGCATGTTGAATTGGACGTACATGCCCGCCGGAATGCGTTTGGCAGTGCCTTCGTGATGACGCTCGAAGCCTTTGCCCGGAGCCTGTCCGACCAGTTTGAAAGCGCCGGAACGTGTGAAGGAATCCTGACTCAGCACGACTTCACGGCCTGCGCTGGGAGCGCCGCCCTCGCTCAATCCGCCGGTTTCCCGTGCCGACTGGCTGTTGAGCGCCGCGTCTGAAGCGCCGCCGCTGACGGCTTTGCCGTTGACAATTTTGGTTCCTTTGGGCAGGGCGACGACGTTGGCGATTGAATGATGCACGACTGCCGGATTGCCCGGTCGAAGCTCGACTTTTTCAACCCACCGCTCTTCGCTAAACGGCAACGCAACGTAAAAGTTCTGCATTGGTAATTCGCCTTCGGCTGGGACTTCAAATTCAATCGGCATCTCAATCACCAAATCCGGTTCGCCAAACGTCCAGCCCGCCGCGTATTTCGGCATAGCGGGCAAATCCTTGTCGTTGCCTTTGGGCGCTCCGGCGTCTACCCAATCCAGAATGGTTTTGATTTCCTGTTCGCTCAATCGGCGGTCGTTGGCGAAATGCGCCGTCGAAGTTTGCGGATCGGCAAACCACGGAGGCATCGAACGTCCTGCGACTTCTTCACGAATGGCTTTGCTCCACGGGCGGACTTCGGCGTACGAAGTCAGTGACATCGGAGCGACTTCGCCGGGACGATGACAGTTGGCGCATTTGTTGAAGATGATCGGCGCTACGTCTTTGGTGAAGGTGACAGTCGCGGCTTGGTTCCTTTGGACGATCGGCCCGACAGCCACGAGAAAAGCAAAAGATGAAACAACAAACAAGCGTTTCATGGCGAAACTCCTCTTGAAATGGCGGCGCGTTTTTGGAGTGCGGCGTAAAGCGCCGCTTTTGGTTGGCTGTCGCTCGACTTCTGTTTCAGTGACGCCATTTGTTGCGAACGCAAAGCTGCGGCAAGCCGCAGCACTCCAAACGCGAAGTTATTTGCTGGAACTGCTGGAAGACGCGGCTTGCGGTTGTTGTTTCCGCAAATCTTGTTTATCCAACGTGTAATCCACGTAACCGATCATCATTTCTTCCCAAGTTTGATCTCCCCAGCGAACATCTTTCGTCGGATCGGGATTGAATTTGTTGTTGATCGAATTGTCGTAATGCGCGACGCAAATCAGTTTGCTGCCTTTGGGCGCGAAGATTTCTTCCTTGAACACGTAAGTCAATTGCCAGCCGAAATCCCAGCGCGGAACCGACAGCAACACTTTCGATTTTCCGTCGGGATAGATCAGCGTGTATTTGAAGTCTTTGCCGCGCATGTGCATGTGCGGATGGAGGCTATCAATATGACTGTCTTCCTTGAAGCTGAATTCCGAAGTGACTTCGTGATTTGGCGCGCCTGCCGGAATCACAAAACTACTTTGCACGGCTCCGGCGGTGATGACTCGTTTTTCAACCGGAGCTTTGGAAAAGATCAGGCCGACGCTTGAACGATCTTTGCCCGTTTCGCCATTGGTCGTGTAATGCACCTGGAAAATCAGCACCGAACCTTTTTTGATGAGCTTGGCCTGGCCATCACGCAATTCCAGCGGAGCTTCGCCCGGCGCCCAACCGACCAAACGTCCATCGGAATCCGCCGGACGGTCGCCTGAATTGCGACGAATCGAACTGAGTTGCGCCGGGTTGATTTCTCCCGGCTCCGGTAAATTACCGTGATCGGGATAGCGCACGTTGACGATGACGTGATGCACGTGCGAACGGTCGCCTTGGCGGATTTCGGCGAACTGCACGTATTTGTCTTCGGTGAAGTTCGTCGGCACGGCGAAGTATTTGTATGGAATCGTGCCTTCAGCCGGGATGTTGAAATCAACGGTCATCGGCAAGACGACATCTGGTTTGCCTATATTCCAACCTTCGGCGAATTTCGGATTCGGCGGCAAATCTTTGGCGTCGCCTTCGGGAGCGCCGCCCGCAACCCAAGCCTGAATGGCGTCAATTTCTTTTTGCGACAAGCGCGGGTCGTTTGAAAACTCCGAGTGTTTTTCGTCCGCAAACCACGGCGGCATTTGGCGCGAAGTGACGGCTTCGCGGATGGATTTCGCCCAAGGCCGAACCTGTTTGTAAGTCAGGAATGCCATCGGAGCGACTTCGCCGGGGCGATGGCAGTTCTGACATTTGTTCTGGATGATCGGCGCAATGTCTTTGTTGAAGGTGACGATTGCGGCTGACGACTGGCTGGATTCGGAAAACAGCAACAGACCTGTCGCGCAACAAAGCCCAATCAGGCTGGCGGTGAAAGCACGTTTCATGATGAACCTCCGAAAGCAGGAAAATTCTGACCGAAAAGCGCGGTAACAATACCACCGCCAGCCGCGCGTGAAAACGTTTTGAGCGCGTTGGGCGTTGAGAATTTACGAAGGCCGATTTTTTCGCTCTTCTTCGCGTTCGGCGGCTTTGGCGCGCAACGGACGGCCTTTGTCAGGCGTTGGGTCTTTGACCAAGCCGTAAGCCGCACGACCTTCGTGATCTTCGGGCAGGTATTCGGTGATCGGCAAACCTTCGGGCGTGACGAACAGCAGGCAATGGCAATACTTATAAACCTGCATGTCGTCGCAAGCGCAAATCCAGGTGCGATGCGTCACTTCTTCCTGCTTGTTGGGGTAAAAGCGGCAAGGGCACAGCGGTTTGCCCAGAATGTCTTTGTTGTATGCCAGGCCGAGCACGACAGCTTCGGTGACTTCTTTGTCGGGGTGAACGCTGGTGCCGGATTTTTCGCAATACTTTTCGACGAAGTTATTGATTCGTTGCAGGCTTTCTTCGCTGACGGTTTTACTCATTGTTGATGACCTTTCTTGATTAATGCAGTACCGCGC
>CADECP010000019.1:0-41164 GCA_902825875.1 uncultured Acidobacteriota bacterium | reverse complement strand
GCGCAGCACTGTACCAAGTCAATGTGCTTTGGGCTAGCGCCCGCCGCCTCGGCGAGCGGAGCCTTTGTCACCAACCTGTTCACGCTCTTTATTCAACTCCACCATATCAACGCTGCCGCTGTAATCACCCAACAGATGCTTGCAGAAATAATCTGCGCGCAGCCAGAAAAAGTAATTCGTCGCATCGGCAAAGCCATGCCGTTTGCCGGGGATGATGAAAAAGTCGAACCGCTTGTTGGCTTTGATCAGCGCATCAGCCATTCTCAACGTGTTCGCCGGATGCACGTTGTCGTCAATGTCGCCTGTGGCCAGCAGCAATTTCCCTTTCAGGTTTTTGGCCAGTTCGGAGTTTCGTTCAATGCTGTATTCGTATTTCACCTTGCCGTCTTTGTCGGTGACTTCTTTGACGCCGTGATGTTTTTCGCTCCACCAACGGTTGTAAATGTTGTTTTCGTGATTGCCTGCGGACGACACGGCGACCTTGAAAAAGTCCGGGTAAACCAACATCGCCGCCGTTGACATAAAACCTCCGCCCGAATGGCCGTAAATTCCAACGCGATCAACGTCAATGAAAGCGTGCCGACGCCCAAGCTGTTCAATCGCCGCTTTTTTGTCGGCCAGTCCGTAATCGCGCAAATTGCCGTAGCCGTAATTGTGATACCACTTTGACCGCGACGGATGACCTCCGCGGTTGCCGACTTCGATCACGATGAAGCCAAACTGCGCCAGCGCGATGCGGTCGTTGCGCGGCGTGAAGGTCTTGGTGACGCTTTCGGTCTGCGGCCCCGGATAGACGAACGCAATGATCGGGTAACGTTTCTTTTCGTCGAAATCGAACGGCTTGTACATCACGCCGAACAAATCCGTGACGCCGTCATCGGCTTTGACTTTGAACGGTTCGGGGAATTTGAATCCCGCTTCGTTCATCGCCGTCAGATCGGTCTTTTCCAAATCCATGAGCTTATTGCCTGCGTTGTCGCACAGCATGGATTCAGGCGCGGTGTTCACACGCGAAGCATTGTTGACGAAGTATTTGCCCGAATCGGAAGTCGCCGCCGCGTGTGAAGCGTCGCCGGGATTGAGCAGCTTGATGCCCGCGCCGCTGAAATTCACGCTGTAAGTGTGCAGGTAATACGGGTCTTCGCCGGCTTCGCGGCCATTGGCGTTGAAATACAGCGTGCGCGTTTTTTCGTCCACGCTTTCGATGCTGTCGCAATAAAACTCGCCCGAAGTGATTTGGTTCTTCAGCGTGCCGTCGGCTCCGAACAGGTAGTAATGTCCCCAACCGTCGCGCTCCGACCAGTGAATCAATTCCTGCCCGTTGCCGATCAGCGCCAGCGGTTTGATTTCGACATAAGTGTTCAGGCGTTCTTCGATCAAGGTTTTGACTTCGCCGGTCGTGGTGTCGGCCACGCACACGTCAATCTTCTTCAGGTCGCGGCTGGTGCGATTGAAATAGAGTTTGTCCGAACCGTCTGCCAGCCATTTGGGTTCGACGCCGGAACCTTGCGGGCCGCCGCCTTGCTGTTGCTGATCCTGATTCTGGTCGCCGCTGCGATCCACTTGAATGAACCGCGCGCGTTCACGTTCGGCGTTCGTCGGAACAGCCGTGTAAACCGAAACCTGCTGGTCGGGAAAACGATCTTCTTTCACTTTGACGCGAGCCTTGCTGGCAATGTCAAAAACTTCCAGATCGGCTTGCGGCTGATTGGCTTCGCCGGGCATGCCGTAGCGATAGGTTTCGAGCGTTGGTCTGGGATTCGACAGCGAGTTGATTACTCACAAATCTGAAACTTTGCGTTGATCGTTGCGAAGCACGGAAAACTTTTTGGAATCTTTTGACCAGAACACCGCAATCGCCGGAATGCGCGGCGTTTTGTTTTTGTCGCTGAATTTGTAGGCGGCTTTTTCTTCTTCGCGCAGCCGACGCGCGTAGCTGTAATGCTCTTCGCCGTCATTGGTGATTTGAGTTTCGGCGATGGTCGTGTCGTCGTCTTTCTTCAAGGCTTTGGCGTAATTGTCAGCGTCCATCAAAAACAGGTTGTGCCCGCGCGCGAAGACAATCGTCTTTTCATCCGGCGAAACGGCAGCCCAACGGGTTTTACGCGGCGGCGCGTAATCCGGCAGCAATGTCAACTTTGCCGCAGCCAAATCCCACTCGAAATAAACAGTGCGATTTGGCGAAGGCGGCGGAGTTGCTGCTCCCTGAGCGCCTCCGCGTTGTTGTTGCGGATCATCATCTTCGGCTTCAGCTTCAGGGTTTCCCTGCCCGCTGCCGGCAACGGCCTGTTCTTCTTTTTTCAGTCCTGGAATGTCGGCTTCGCGCGGCACGCTGATGTCGAATTGGAACGCCGCATCTTTCTTGACCATCCGCACGGTGGTGATCGGCAGATGCTGCGCGTCGTAAGGAATGCGCGTAATGCTGGTCAACTGCGCGGCCATCTTGGCATTGTCGAACAATGGCGATTTTGATTTTTTCAGCGGATCAACCAGATAAAACTTTCGTCCCTGCCCGGTTTCGTAGCTGTACCAGAACCTGTCGCCGGTTTCGAACCAGTGCGGCGTGACGGCGGTGTCGAAAACCATCTTGCCGACTTTTTGCGTCGTCCAACGCGAAGCCAGATCGTAATTGGCTTTTTGGACGCGATTGTCCGAATCAGGTTTTTTGTCCTGAGCCAAACCAACGGCTGGCGTCAACGCCAGACTGAAACACAACGCGAAGACGAATAATTGCTGCGAGATTCTTTGCAGGGAACGAAACGTCATAGGTCGAATCCTCCTGAAGGCGATTTTGAGATTTGCTTGGATGTGGAACTGCAATTCCTGTGGAAACTTCACCGGCAATTACGCGGTCAGAGGTTGGCTGGTTACATCAGAGATGAATCGCAAAATTCAGGTGCGGCTGAATCGTCAAAAAAACGCTGCGACTTTGTCGTTCAGCTTTGGCTGTTGAGCAAATACGGTGCTGGCCCTGATGTCAGGACACTTTTCGTTATCAATCATCAGACAGGAAAATGTAGGAAAGGAAAATCAGAATTTTTATCTTCCTTTCCCACATTTTCCTGTCTGATGACCTAATTGGTTTTTGCCGGCATTGGTTTTCAAACGTCTCAAACAAAATGTGTCCAGACATCAGGTGCTGGCTGGAATCAGCGCGAGAAAGAATGTTTTGGCAATTCGGTTCATCATCGGTGAAAACCCCTTTTCGGGGTTTTCACTTCGCTGCATTTTTCTCAGGGACGTTTTCCGCCGGTTCTTGGTGGCTCCGGTCGCGGAGTCCCGGTTGACGGAATGCCGCCACGTCCCGCATCCGGCGCATTGACGACGGGCGGGGGCACGCTTCGACCTGGAACTCGCCGCTGTTCAGCACCAGTGCCAGTACCTGAACGATCGTTTCCGCGTTCCGGAAATCGCCCGGAAGCATCGGCGATGCGTCCGTTTTGCCCTGCTCCACCCGGTTGAGCCGTTCTAAAAATTCCATCGTTGCGACCGGGTTTGAAAGCTCCGGGAGGGTTGGGCGGACGCTGCATAAAGATTCGCGTCGTTTGTCCGGCATTCAGAATCACTGGCTGGTTCGGCAAATTCAGATTGGTGACGGCGACTTCGCCTTCGTGCAGGAAAACTTCCGTATCGTTGTCATTGACCAATACATCGAAAACCGTGCCGCGAACGGCAATCACCGCCGTCGGAGTATTGACGCGATACGGATTGGGCTGGCCGCCGAGCTTTTGAATCTGCACGCGCGTTTTGCCTTTCAGAACTTCAAACAGAGTGCGCGGCGACTGGCTTAAATCCTGAATGACGACTTTGGATTGTGGAGCAATGACGGCCTGCGAACCATCCGACAATCCCAATACTAATTTTCCGTTTTTGCCCGTGATGATCGTGTCGCCTACTGACAGACGGTCATCCACCTTGAAGGCGATTTTGACCGGGACGGGTTGGTTACTGGGATGGCGGCGAATTTCGACCTGGCCTTCGATGGCGGTGATTTTGGCTGAAACCAACTGCTGGGCAGAAGCTGTTGTCAGTAAGAAAAAGAAGGAGCACAACTGAATCAGAACTAGCCGTTTTTTGGAAAACATCGCGTTACCTCACTTTGCTTGTTTATTTGTCTATGTGTCCTTAAGCCAGACGACTGGTCAAGTTCGCCGGTTGCCCATTTTTGTCACAGTCGCAAATTTTTCAACGAAATCGGGTGTCGAGATTTGTCACAGTATTCAGCAACAGTACCCGAAAATCTTGAACCAATCCGCCAAGTGCAATTGACAGACCGAAAAAACAGTTGTGCCCGCCATTTCGGATGGCAGGCACGTTTTTTGCAAACCTGAGCAGTGATGATTTCGCAAATTCACACAACTCAATCTTCGCTAGCCACTGAACATCCCAATCGTATTTCGCTGTGGTTTAATCGGTTGAATACTCCGCTGACGTTTGTCTTTCTGGTTTGGGGAGTTCTGTTCACAGCGTTCGGGCTGCTTTGGTTTCTTCTTCCTTGATGCCGCCAGCCAGTCAATCTTTCTTCATCGGTTCGGGCTTGGCTGATTCGGCTTTCTGCATTTCAGCGAATTTTGCCTGGACGCGCTGCCTTCGCGCGACAACTTCCTCTTCAGTCAGAAAACATTCGCTGCCAGCCATCGCAACGATCACATCGCCAATCTTCATATACATTCCGCCTTCAACATAAATTATCCCTGCCTTCCAATCGAGTTTGAGGTCTTTCAACACGCGAGGCGGCACGGCTGGTTGAATTGGTTCTTGAACCGTCGTCGTCACAGGCAGCGCAGCCGATTTGGCGATTTCGCGTTCGACGAATTTCTTTAACTCTTCCGCCGATGCGTCTTCGCGTTTGGTTTGAGTCTTGTCGGCGGCCTTCATCAAAGCTTCCGCCGTCGGTTGAATGCTAGGCGTGGGTTTGGGAGGCACATCCTGCTGAGCGGCAGTCCACGAAAACGCCAGCATGACAATGAAAAGACTGATCCCTGTTTGGTACTTCATAACTATTTCTCCTTGAGGTCGTGTTTGATGTTTTTTGGCTTGCCGAACTCAAGAACGCTGCTTTGCTGAGTGCTTGCAGCGGAAAAACGATTCGAGCGTCAATCCTGTTTTTCGCGGCTGCGGCGGTTTTGCGCCCAAGGGTCTGCGACTTCCAGATTGTCGTGTATGGCATCGGTGACTGGATGCAGCATGTGCTGAACTGCTGGCAGTGTGCTTTGATGAAATTCCTGCGGCGAACCGAAAAAAGCGATTCGTCCGGCTTCGAGCAGCATCACCTGAACTCCGGCAACCGAATTCGTAGCAACCACCGCCCCACCTTCGGAAGTTTGTTCGGCGCGATGATTGGCCAAATAGGAAATTTCGCCAAGCATTTTGGTCACGTACAGCGAAGAAATGCCGTGCAGGTCACGCGCGCGAATGATCAAATCCATCACTTGATGCGCGTTGATCGGATCAAGCCCCGCCGTCGGTTCGTCGTACAGCATTATTTTTGGCCAGCCGATCAAGGCTCGCGCCAGCTCCAAACGTCGTTTCATTCCGCCGGATAATGCTTCGGCCTGTTTTTCCAAATCGTTTTGCAAACCGACAAAGGTCAGCACTTCCAGCACGGATTTTTCGATTTCCTCTTCCGGCCATTCCTGGTCGGTCAATCGGTACGCCGCGTTTTCATAAACCGTCTGGCCGGTGAACAGCGCGTTTTCCTGAAAGACCATGCCCATCAATCCGCGCCGGACGGCCAGCAATTCGGTTTCGTCCAGGCCGGTGATGTTTTGTCTGTTAATCCAGACTTCGCCTTCGTCAGGCTGCAAAAACCCCAGCGCCAACCGCAGCAACACGGATTTGCCGGATTGCGAATCTCCCGTCAGACAAATCATCTCGCCTTTGCCGAGCGAAAAACTGATTCGCCGCAAAGCCTGCACGTCGTCAAAACTGATCGAAACGTCGCGGAATTCAATCGCCGGAACCGAACCAGTTGAGTTGCTCATTGAAACTTCCTTTCGCAAATTGACAGTAGAACTTTCACTCACGGTTCAGCGACCCTAGTTCATTTCACCGCGGCGAATTTACTTTCAGTTCCAGCTATCAGCCGACCGATGTTTTCATGATGTTTGGCAATGATGATCGCCGACGAAGCGCACAGCGCCGCAATGATCGGAACAAAATTGCTGATCGGTTCCAGCCAGGTGTGCATTGCCCACACCCACAGCGGGACAAACGCCGCCGCCAAAATCGAACCCAGCGAGATAAACCGAGTTCGCCAGACAACGACGACAAAGACAATCACCGCAGCCATCACTGCCCACGGCACAATGGCCAGAAACACACCCAAGCCCGTCGCCACGCCTTTGCCCGCTTTGAATTTCAACCAGACCGGGAAGCAATGCCCGACAACGGCCAGCACTCCCGCGCCGGCCACCACCCACGAAGTTCCCGGCTCATCCGTCAACCAGCGAGCTACCAACACCGCCGCGACGCCTTTCAGCGCGTCCAGCAACAGCGTGACGACGCCTGCGCCCTTTCCCGCTTTGCGCGTGACGTTCGTTGCGCCCGTGCCCCCGCTGCCGGTTTCGCGTATGTCAGAACCGCTGGCCAGCTTGACGATCAGGAAGCCAAACGGGATTGAACCTAGCAGATAGCCAAAAATAAAAGCAGTAAGATTTCCATTATCCATGTCGTCGTTATTTCCGTTCTGTGTCGCCTACGTGTATTTACCTGCTCAGACACGGGCGTCGAGCCAACTTAAGCTGCGCCCAATCAACAATTCTGTCATCTCAGCATGATGATTGTTTTTCATCGCCACAGCCTTCACTTCAAAGCCATTTGTCTCTGCAAATTCCAGGATTTTGGGAGCATTATCGTAAGTCATCAAAATGTCCCCAGCCACATTTGCCAAGAGCTGAAATAACTCCTGATGATCCAATTTATGGTGAGTGTAAAGCCGTTTTCCAGCCCCCTTGCCACTGGCCGAATAGGGGGGATCAATGAAAAAAGCAGCATTGCTGTTCGTCGCAAATTGGCGAATGGCGTCGAACGCATCTCCGTGAATCACCGTTATTTGGTCGCGCAGTTGCGCGATTGCCAGAATTCGTTTTTTCAGGGTGTCGGCATACCATCGTGATTTTATCCCCTTGCCATTTTCCCCCAGTTTCAACGGTGCCGAACCTGCTGCAAGGATGCCGCCATGAAAAGTTCGATTTTTGAGAATGGTCTGAAAAGCTATCTCACGTCTGGTTTGCGGTGTGCGCGCCAATTCTTCACGCAGCGATTCCAAGGACAAATCAAAAGCAACAATTCGTTCAGCCAGCCACTCAGCTTGGTTGTCAGTAAAGATCGTTTGCCAAACAGCGGCGACCTGTTCGTCAAGCTCCACCATCGTTACGTGTTTTGCTAAATTTTCCGCCGCCACTGTCAGGCTCACAATTCCGCCACCGGCAAAAGGCTCTATGAATTCGGCGGGCGGATGTTTCAGCCATTGACGGATGCGTGGGGTTAGCCAGGTTTTGCCGCCTGGATAACGAAACGGGCTGAGTTGGCGTACCGCAGCGACATTGATGACGTGATGCAGCGGCGTTTCGAATAAGCATTGTTGATGAGCTGCGTAGGTCATGACTACGTTAAAACCGGGTCTGAAAGTATCGGCGCATCGGGCGGATTGTTGTCGAGCTTTTCATCCAGCTTGGACTGTAGCAAGCCAACAAAGTCAGTCACATTACCCGGATCAGCCGTTGTAATTTTCAGCATTGTCGGCTGGAATTTCGTATAGATGATTTCGTCCTGACAAAGCTCGTAGCGATTGTTTTTTGGGTTGTAGTTCAGGTCATAAACAAGCCAGGCCATGTCTGCCTCTTCAGGTTCGACCACAGGCAAACGCGGCAAGGTGTCATAAAAACCTCTATGCAAAGCCACAGCCTGTTTCTTGCGCCAAGCGTGAAAGATGCCACCTTTGAAAAGCAATTGCGGAGCGAGTCGTTTGCGCGAAGAAGACAGATAGTCTGGACGCGGATAGTTTGGCTGGCCAGTCCAGTCCAACTCCACCAGGTCATTGGTTCTTTGGAAAACCAAAAACCTCTGCCAGTGGATACTTGGTCAATGCTTTACTCCCTTTGTTTCTTCAATTCAGCCGCCGTCGCAGCAGATCAAGCGCCGAATTCACCGTTAGTGTGCGAATGAATTGGCGGTCGCCGGGGAAGATCAGCTTGCGAGCCGTGACGTTGTCTTCGTCGGCCAAAGCGATGTAAACCAAGCCGACGGGTTTTTCCTCTGTGCCTCCGCCGGGGCCGGCAACGCCTGTGATGCCGATGCCGAAGGTTGAACCGGCGAGCTTTCGCACTCCGGCGGCCATAGCGCAGGCGACGGGTTCACTGACCGCGCCGTGTTCGTCCAGCATTTCTTTCGGCACGCCTAGCATCCGCATCTTGGCTTCGTTGGAGTAAGTGACGACGCCTTCCAGAAAGTATTCGGAACTGCCGGGGACTTCGGTGACGCGCCCGGCCAGCAAACCTCCCGTGCAGCTTTCGGCTGTGGCCAGCGAATACCCACGCCAGCGCAACAATTCGCCGACAACACCTTCCAGAGTTTCGTCTCGACGCGAATAAATATATTCGCCCAGCACTTCATCAAGCTGTCCGCTGAGTTCATCCAGCAAACGATTGGCTTCGGTGTCGGTTTTGGATTGAGCCGTCAGGTGAAGTTCGATGTTGCCGTCTTTGAACAAAATCGTCGTGGTGGGGTTTTGAAATTTGGTGTAAACCGGCGCAGCCAGTTCATCGGTGCGCGATTCAGTTAAACCGAAAATGCTCAGCTTGCGGCGCAGAATGACCACATCGCCGACTTGCTGTTTCAACACCGGAGCGACCGAAGCGTCGAACATCGGCTTCATTTCGCGCGGCGGGCCGGGCAACATCGCAATCACGCATTTGCCTTCGGCGATCAACATGCCGGGAGCGGTGCCGTTCGGATTCGGCAACACCTCCGCGCGTTCCATCACCAACGCCTGCCGGGCGTTGATTTCCGGCATCGGCATATTGCGTTTGGCGAATCTGGCTTTGAGAGCTTCCAAAATCCCATCGTCCAAAATCAACCGGCGTTTCAGCACGCGAGCGAAAATCTTCCGCGTGATGTCGTCTTCGGTTGGCCCAAGCCCTCCGGTGGAGATGACGATTTCGGATCGTTTGATGGCATCGCGGATGGTTTCTTCCAAGCGCGATTCGTCGTCACCGACTACGGTTTTGAGCTTCACGTCAATGCCAATCGAATTCAGCCGCTCGGTCAGCCACAACGAATTGGTGTCCACTCGAAACGGCGTCAGCATCTCAGAGCCGATGGCGATAATTTCAGCGTTAAGCATATTTCAGGTTGTAGGTTGTAGGTCGTAGGTTGCAGCCGGGTTCCGACTAAGCAAAGTACAGAGCTAGTGACATCAGCGCGGCGGCGTAAATTCCGGCGATGACATCGTCCATCATCACACCCACGCCGCCGGTTAAAGATTGCAGGCCGTTGATCGGGAAAGGTTTGAAAATATCGAAGGCTCGGAACAACAAAAATCCCGGAATCATCCACCATCGCCAACCCTCTCCCAGTCCAGCCAGAAACGGCGCAATGAACACGAAACTAATGACCTGGCCGCAAACTTCATCAATCACAATTTGCCCGGAATCTTTTTTGCCAAAGACTGATTCGGCTCGCGTGCCAGCCCAAATGCCAATCCACGCCAGAACCACGCTAACGACAATCAACAAGTTTTGCAGCAATACGACGTTGGATTTGAACACCGCGATTAGTCCATACGCGATCAACAACCCAACCAGCGATCCCCAAGTTCCAGGTGCAATCGGCGCAAAGCCCGCGCCTCCGCCAGTGGCTAAAATGACCGCCAGCCAGTCGGCGGCTCCGTTTGCGTTGAATGATTTGCCGCGTTTGTCGGCGAAAGGTTCGGGGTTGGTCATGACGTTTTCTGACTAGCGCGGCGGCGCGGTTTGTTTGCGGATGAAGATTTGGAAACTGGTTTTGCGGAAGATTTTTTTGAAAGTTTCCGAACACGTTCAGCAACGGCTTCAATAAATTGAGGATCCTCAATCAAGGCCTGATGCTCCGTGACGGCTTGCCGGGTTGGGCGGGCTTTTTCCATCGCTTCACGCAAAGCTTGTTTGATGGGAGTCTCGTATGAATCGGCGTTGGTTTCCACGGCCAACTGTTTGAAGTATTTCAGCACCTCCAAATCCAACCCAAGCGAAATATGAACCACAGTTTCCACTGTTGCCGGGTTGAAGTTCGGATGCCGTTTCAGAAACCCCCCACGAATAAATTTATGGCGACCTGGTTTCAGCACCTCATCTTCAGACAGACCAGACGCTAAATCTTCCAAGTATTCTTCTTCGGTGATTTCTACGTAACCTTCATCTTTGCTGATTTTTTCAATTTTCATAGTACAACCTCTTTTCACGTTTGGTCATTTCACGTGCGCTGATGATCCAGATGTAATCCTCAATTATTTCCACGTAAATTACAGTCAACAATCGTTTGCGTGTTGATCCGTATATTCTCATTCGTTGTTCTTCCCAGGAGTGTTCATCGTCAGGAAGAGTCTTTGCATCGGGATCATAAAAAACTTCCCTTGCTTCTTCGAAACTGACCCCATGCTTGACCTCATTGGTCTCAGCCTTCTTGTCGTGCCAATCAAATTTCATATCACATCACCCTCGCCACCAGATCGTATTCGTGCGCTTCGGTGATTTCGATGCTCAGGAAATCACCAGGCTTGGCGGTGAAGTTTTCGGGGATGTCGTTGATCAGCACGTGGCCGTCAACTTCGGGAGCCTGCGATTCCAGGCGAGCTTGCAACAGCAGATCGGTTTCCTGCGAAACGCCTTCCAGCATGGCTCGGAACTGTTTGCCGATGATCGCGCGGTTTTTCTTTTTGGAAATCTTCGCCTGCTCGCGCATCAACCTGGCTCGACGAGTCCGCATCACGCGAGCCGGAACCTTGCCGTCCAGATCAAATCCGTGCGTGCCTTCTTCGTCGGAGTAAGTGAACACGCCTACACGGTCGAACTCCACATCGCGGACGAAGTGCATCAATTCGTCAAAGTCTGCGTCGGTTTCGCCGGGAAAGCCTACGATCAAGGTCGTTCGCAACGTGATTTCCGGCACGAACTGTTTGGCGCGGTTCATCAGTTTTTCCAGCAACTGGCGATTGCCGCCTCGCCGCATGCGTTTCAGCATGTTGGCACTGGCGTGTTGCAAAGGCATGTCCAAGTAGTTGCAAACCTTTGACTCTTCGGCCATCGCGGCCAGCGTCGCGTCAGACAAACTGTTCGGATAGGTGTACATGACGCGAATCCATTCGATTCCGTCCACCCGCGCCAGACTTCGCAGCAAATCGGCCAAACCGTCTTTGATTCCCAAATCCAACCCGTACTGGGTCGAGTCCTGCGAAATCAGCACCAACTCTTTGACGCCTTGCTCGGCCAAAGCTTCGGCTTCGCGCAGTATGGAACCAGCGCGGCGGCTTCGGTAATTGCCGCGCATTTGCGGAATCGCGCAGAAAGCGCAGGTGTGGTCGCAGCCTTCGGCAATTTTCAGGTAGGCAAAATGCTTTGGCGTGGCCAGCACTCTCGGCGAGTTTTCGTCATACAGATAAGTCGGCAATCCGCGAGTCATCCAGGCGTTCGACGCTACAAACGCGGCGTCTTGAGCCGCCACCGCCGCCGGATCAACCGCCGCAACGATCTTTTCCAGTTCGCCGGTTCCGAGCACTGCGTCCACTTCGGGCAATTGAGTCAGCAAATCCTGCCGATACCGTTCGACCAGACAGCCGGCAACGACCAGCCGTTTCAGGTTGGCCGATTCTTTCAATTCGGCCATTTCCAAAATGGTGTTGATGGATTCTTCTTTGGCCGTCTGGATGAAGCCGCAAGTGTTGATGACCATCACGTCGGCGGCTTCGCGGTCGGTGGTCAGTTCGTAGCCGTGTTTTTGTAATTGCCCCATCATGACTTCGCTGTCCACCAGATTTTTGGGGCAGCCCAGACTGACAAAGCCGATCTTTTGAATTTTAGAACTCATTCCAATTTTGATTCTTTCTACAACTCTTATTTTGAGTGACTCAGAGCCACACTGGTTTTGTATTCTTCCCTGTGACGAATTGAAATGTTTTTGCTCATCGCCGCAGCAGAAGATTTTTCGGACAACCTGATTTTTACTCGATGAGCTTTATTCATCTTAGGATTGCAGGTTGGCTTGAAACCAATCACATACTGATTGCGAAGCTCTTTGGCGATTTCGTCCAGACAACGGGTCAGATCATTCTGGTTCAAGGGGAAAAAGCTTGCTCCACCCGTCATCAAAGCCAAATCCGTAAAGAACTGTTCCGCAGCTTTTTTCTGTAGATCAGTACCTGAAAAATGATGTTTCAGCGAAAACAGATCAGGGTTCAGAGCGATGGAATACACTGGCACATCATTTTCCTGTAAGGTTACGTTCAATTTATTTCGCTCAATTTTCGATGTGCTATCAGTTCCATCAGTGAGCAAAATTACGGCTTTTTTCGAATAGGAGCTTCCTTTTGCCTGCTCAATTGCCGCAATCAAAGAATCATAAAGCGATGTCTGACCAGCAGGCGTGGTCGCTGTCACATTGCTCAACACACCTTCAAGCTCTTGCTTATTCCGTGTCCATCCGGCTGCCAACCAAGCTTGCTGATTGAAAAGAATCACCGAATACTCATTTAGCTGATGGCTGGTTTCGACAAATGTCGGAACCGCGGCAATTAATTTTTGATAGGTACCTTTCCAGCCTCGTTCAAAACCAATCGGGCGATAGGAACTCGGCAAATCCAACATATTTCGCATAGAGCCAGACATATCCAGCAAAAAGACAATTCCTAAAGGCTCATCTTTTTTGGCAAAGTAACTGACTTGCTGCGGCACTTTGTCACAGAAAACCTCGAAGTCGTAATAGTTTAGATTTGAAATGAAATTCTTTTCTTTATCCAAAACGGAAACGTAGAGTTTGACCAAACTGTCATTTGTCCTGGTTTCTTGCTTTATTACCGATGGTTCTTGCTGAGCCAATTGCGCTTCAAGTGAACCGAAAAATGGCAGGCAAATAACTGAAAAACCAAATAAAGTTTTCCAGATCAACAGGTGATGAGTGCTCATAATCTTTGATCCTCCTTCACTGGACTTGATTGCAATCACGATGCTGAACAAGTTGAGACAGTCTACCTTTCCGTTTGTGCGGCTGCAAAGTCGTGTTTTCGCCGCCAACTTCGCGCGGCGCTTCGAGTTGTAAAACCTGCTTTGACTCACTTCAGAGCCTGCAATACACTCCCCCGGCGTTAAGTTGCTTGCAGCCAAACAGGTTGCGTTTCACAGACTGGCCAGTCCCCGATAGGTGACAGTCTGCCAAGAGAAGGAGAGTTTGAGATGGGTTTAGTCGCTTTTATCATTGTGCTGTGTGCGATGGTGGTGATCCACGAATTTGGTCATTTCATCGTTGCCAAAATGCTGGGCATCGGCGTCGAAGTCTTTTCAGTGGGTTTCGGCCCGCGCTTGTTCGGGTTCAAATACGGCGACACCGATTATCGGTTCAGCGCCGTTCCGTTGGGCGGTTATGTACGCTTTCGCGGAGAGAATCTGGAAATGTTGCAGGGCAAAAGCGATGCTCCTGCCGATGAATTCAATTCGCATCCGAAATGGAAACGCTTTTTAGTCGCGCTGGCAGGCCCGGCGTTCAACATTGTCACTGCGTTATTGATCCCAACCGTAGGCATTTTGATCGGTTTCCGCGACACCGCCGACCACAGCCAGCAACCGGTCATCGGATATGTGCTGGAAAATTCAGCCGCCAAAAAAGCCGGATTGCTGCCCGGCGATAAAATCCTGGCCGTCGAAGGCAATGACAAAGCCACTTGGGACGACATTCGATTCGAGATTTTCCTGCGCCCCGGCGAACCAATTCCACTGAAAATCGAACGCAATGGGCAGGTCATGGATCTGACGTTGACGCCTGCAACCAGACAGCTTGGCCGGGACAAAATCGGCGAAGCCGGAATGGAAGCGGCTACGCCGATGAAACAGGCCAAAGTAACTTCGGTCGAAGCCGGTAAACCTGGCGCTTTGGCCGGAATGCAGGCCAACGACATCATCACTGCCGTCAATGGACAACCGTTGAAATCGTGGAGCGAATTCAAAAACGCGCTTCAGACCAGCAACGGACAGCCGATCACTGTCACCGTCGAACGTGACAGCAAACCGCTGGATTTGACTGCCACGCCTGCGCAGATTGACGGCGAATACAAACTGGCCATCGGCATCAGCATTTTGAACATGTCCACACTGGTCAAAACGTCTTCGGTAACGGACGCTTTGCGCTACGGTTGGGATTACAACATGCGAATTTTGCGTGGCACGGCCATTGGTTTCCGGCAGATGTTCGCCGGGTCGCGGTCGGTTCGTGATTCGCTGCAAGGACCGGTTGGAATGGCGACCGCCACCATCGAAACTTACAACGCGGGCGGTTGGGCCAGCATGATTAGCTGGATGGGCTTCCTGAGTTTGAATTTGGGAATCTTCAACCTGTTGCCGATTCCAGTGCTGGACGGCGGCATGATCGTCATGTTGTTTGTCGAAGGATTGATGGGACTGGTCGGCTGGACAATGACCATGAAATTGCGCGAACGCATTCAAACCGTTGGTTTGGCCATTGTCGGCGCGCTGATTATTTTCGTGTTTGGCAACGACTTTTTGCGGTTGGGCGAAAATTACTTCAGCAAGAAATCCGCTCAACCCGCCCAGGTTCAGCAACAGTCGCAACCTCAACAACAGGCTCCGGCGCAGGCAACACAGCCGGAACAATCGCCTCAACCGGCGGGCAAATAGTTTTCAAACAATCTGACTCAAAACAAGGGCGGTTCGGAAAACGGATCGCCCTTTTCCTTTCTGCTATGGCTCAAGAAGAAAAATTCGTTCGCGGTCTGGGTTTGCTGGATTCGACGATGATCGTCGCGGGTTCGATGATCGGCTCCGGCATCTTCATCGTATCGGCGGATATGGCGCGGCAAGTCGGTTCGCCCGGATGGTTGCTGGTCGCCTGGTTGCTGACCGGATTTCTGACTATGGTCGGCGCGCTGAGTTACGGCGAACTGGCCGCGATGATGCCCAAAGCCGGTGGTCAATACGTTTATTTGCGCGAAGCATTTTCTCCACTGTGGGGATTTTTGTACGGCTGGACGCTGTTTCTGGTTATTCAAACCGGAACGATTGCGGCTGTGGCCGTTGGCTTTGCTCGCTTTCTGGGCGTGTTGTGGCCGACAGTTTCCGAATCGAATTACCTGATTAAGCCGATCAATCTCGGATCGAGTTACGCCGTTTCGCTTTCAACGGCTCAGCTTGTCGGCGTGGCAATGATTGCGCTGCTGACCTGGATGAACACGCGCGGATTGAAGCTGGGCAAACTTGTCCAAAACGTTTTCACCATTGCCAAAACCGGCGGTTTGATCGCGTTGATTGTGTTGGGATTGTTGGTTGGCTGGAACTCCGGCGCGGTCGGATCGAACTTCGGAGATTTCTGGGCTGTGCGCGGGACTTTGCAGGATGTCGGGCACGGGCTGACTGCCGCGACTGCGTTCGGCCTGTTTGTCGGCCTGTGCGTTTCGCAAACCAATTCGCTGTTTTCCGCCGACGCCTGGAACAACATCACCTTCACCGCCGGAGAAGTGAAAGACCCAAAACGCAACGTCCCGCTTTCGCTGGCAATGGGAACGGGTTTGGTCATCACGCTGTATCTGTTGGCGAACGTTGCATATCTGGTGTCGCTGCCGCTGGAAACCATTCAGCAAGTTCCGAGTGATCGTGTTGCCGCCGCCACAGCAAACGTAGTTTTTCCAGGATTCGGAGCTACGTTGATGGCGGTGGTCATGCTGGTTTCGACCTTTGGCTGCAATAACGGATTGATCCTCGCCGGAGCGCGCGCTTATTACGCAATGTCGCGCGACGGATTGTTTTTCAAACGAGCGGGCGACTTGAATGGCAACGCGGTTCCGGCTTGGGGATTGTGGATTCAAGGGGCGTTGGCGGCGACGCTGACGTTGCCGCGTACGATCAAAGCCGATGGCAGTTACGGCAACTTGTACGGCGATTTGCTGACTTACGTGATTTCGGCGGCGCTGATTTTTTACATCCTGACGATTGCCGGAATTTTCGTGCTGCGCCGCAAACAGCCAAACGCGGAGCGCCCTTACAAAGCCATTGGCTACCCAATTGTGCCTGCGCTGTACATCGTCGGAGCCGCAGTAATTTTGGCGGTGTTGTTCACTTACCAAACCGCGACGACCTGGCCCGGATTGCTGATCGTGTTGTCAGGCGTTCCGGTTTATTTTTCCTGGCGCACAGGTGCAACACCGCGCGCGTAAGCAAGCGTTTCCCCACTCAGTCAGTCGTTTGCTGACGCGCGCGATACTGCATCAGGTTCAAAGATTAACCTGTGAAGCCATTGACGCTTTCCAAACCGAGCGTTTAGAGTATGCGCCACTTCGGGATCGTAATCGTTTTTCGGTCACACCGCGATTCCACACGCAGTCAAAATTTCTACACAATCTGCTGAACACAGCATTACTTGGTTAAACTCGAAACGGCCTGCTTTTCAAATCCAGGCCAAGGAGGACAGGATGTCATTGTTTGCAACGAAGCCAATTGATCGGATTATCGCCGAGGCTCAGGAAACCGGCGAACATACTCTGAAAAAGGCGCTCACCTCACTTGATCTGACAATGCTCGGCGTTGGAGCGATCATCGGAACCGGCATTTTCGTGCTGACAGGGCAAGCCGCCGGAAAACATGCCGGGCCTGCGGTCGTGATTTCAATGATTCTGGCCGGAATCGTCAGCGCGTTTGCGGCGCTTTGTTATTCGGAATTCGCTGCCAGCGTTCCAATTTCCGGCTCGGCGTACGCTTACGGATACGGCACTCTGGGCGAATTCGTCGCCTGGATTATTGGCTGGGATTTGATTCTGGAATATGCATTCGGTGCGGCGACTGTTGCAGTTGGCTGGTCGGGGTATCTGGTCAGTTTGCTCAATGACTTTGGCATTGTTTTTCCAGCGCAGCTAACCGCCGGTCCCTGGACTGTGATGACCTTGGCCGACGGCAGCACTGTCAGAGGCATTGTCAATCTGCCCAGTTTGTTGATCGCCGTCGGAGTGACGCTGTTGCTGATCAAAGGAATCAAGGAATCAGCCAGCTTCAATTCGGTCATCGTGCTGGTCAAAGTAGTCGTCGTCATTTTGTTCATCGTTGCCGGAATCGGTTACGTCAACAAAGCGAATCTGGGAATGGGTTGCACACCCGGAACTCCAGGTTGCGCCGAATTCATGCCATTCGGTTTCGGAGGCGTGATTACCGGAGCGGCGGTCATTTTCTTTGCTTACATCGGCTTTGATGCGGTTTCCACCGCTGCTCAGGAAGCCAAGAATCCGCAAAAAGATATGCCAATCGGCATCATCGGTTCGCTGGCGATTTGCACAGTGCTGTATGTGCTGGTTGCCGGAGTCATGGTAGGTTTAGTGGATTACAAGCTGTTGACCAACGCTGCGGCTCCGATTGCCGTGGCCGTTGACGAGGCGCTGAAATTGGCACAAGGCACGACGATGGGGAAAGTCCTGTCGGTCTTCCCGACAATTATCAAAGTCGGCGCTGTGCTCGGTTTGAGTTCAACGATGGTGGTGATGGTCATGGGTCAGCCGCGTGTGTTTTATTCGATGTCGAAAGACGGATTGCTGCCGACCTGGGCGGCCAAAGTCCATCCGAAATACCAAACGCCGCACATCACCACGGCCATTACCGGAACGATTGTGGCGATTTTGGCCGGCCTGGTCCCGATCAGTTTGCTGGGCGAACTGGTCAGCATCGGAACGTTGTTCGCGTTTGTCATCGTCGGCACAGGCATCATCATCCTGCGCGAAACCAACCCGAACATGAGTCGCCCGTTCAAAGTGCCGCTGTCTCCATTCATTCCAGTTGCCACGGTTCTCTCAGCGGCATATTTGATGAATAGTTTGCCGCTGGACACTTGGATTCGTTTGATTGACTGGATGTCCATCGGTTTGGTGATTTACTTTGCCTACAGTTATTCAAACAGCAAACTCGGCGATAGCGGCGGCGCAGTTCAGGCGGAAAATTACAAACCGCCTGTCGCGGCGCTGGTTGGCATTGTATTGACCCTGATTCTGACTGCCTGGCAGGTGAAAACATACGTCGCCAACGCTACCGCGCTCGATTACGGCATCCGGTTGTTTTTCTGGATTGTCGTCGGGCTGCTGTTCGTCATGCTGATGTATGGCAAAAAAGGCGTTGGCCGAAGCGCACAGGTCAAAACAATGGGCTTGATCGTGTCGCTGTTGAATTTGGCAGCCTGGGTGGGAATCACTTATTGGTTCTTCGCTCATTACTCCCAATTGCACGGCAAATAATTGCCAGCCGGAATACGGCGACGAGTCGAGTCGCCGTATTCTCAACTCAAGCGATGAAGTAGTTCGAAGCGATTGGTAAAGAATGCCAAAGCTGTGACAAGTCACAGCACTCCAAAACGAAAACGGCGACTCTTCATCAGAGTCGCCGTTTTCGTTTGTGTACTTGAGCCGCTTGCTTAATCCGCTTTGCGGCGGATGAAGGTGGGCACGTCCAAATCTTCTTCGCGGAACAGCGGCGATGGAGAATTCTGACGAACCATTTGAGGCTGACTGTTGTTGGTCATGGCTCCACCCTGAATCGCCGTCGGGCGCAAAGGGTGAAGCTTTTCAACCTTTGGCTGTTCAAAACCGGTGGCGATGACGGTGATCTTCATTTCGTTTTGCAGTTTATCGTCCGGCACCGTACCGAAGATGATGTTGGCATCAGGATCGGCAGCATCGTGAATGACGTTCATCGCTTCATCCACTTCGCGCAAAGTCAGATCGGCTCCACCGGTGATGTTGACCAGCACGCCGCGCGCTCCGTTGATCGAAGCTTCTTCCAGCAGCGGGCTGCTGATGGCGCGCTGCGTGGCTTCCATCGCGCGATTTTCGCCGACGCCTGAACCGGTTCCCATCAGAGCAATGCCCATGCTTTTCATGATCGTTCGCACGTCGGCGAAATCCACGTTGATGAATCCCGGCGTTGTAATCAGATCGGAAATGCCCTGCACCGCCTGGCGCAACACATCGTCGGCCATTTTGAAACCATCGCTGAGCGAAGTATTGCGATCCGATGCTTGCAACAATCGGCCATTGGGAATGGTGATGAGCGTGTCCACCACCGAGCGCAATTCTTCGAGTCCGGCTTCGGCCTGACGCATTCGGTGACGACCTTCGAACTGAAATGGTTTGGTGACAATGGCCACCGTCAGCGCGTCGAGTTCCGCCGCCAGCGAAGCAATGATCGGAGCCGCTCCGGTTCCCGTGCCGCCGCCCAAACCGACAGTGACGAAAACCATGTCCGCGCCTTCAAGAGCTTCAATGATCTTTTCGGTGTCTTCGAGCGCGGCGTCGCGCCCGATTTCAGGATTCGCTCCAGCGCCCAAGCCTTTGGTCAGCTTGGCTCCGATTTGCAACTTGACCGATGCGCGCGACCGTTTCAGCGCCTGCAAATCGGTATTAGCGACCAGAAACTCCACGCCTTCTATTCTCGCGTCAATCATGTGATTGACTGCGTTTCCCCCACCGCCGCCAATGCCAATGACTTTGATTCGCGCGCCGTAACTTGGCGGTTCATCATCAAATGTGTAATTCAGTTCCATACGATCTTCTGCGGACATCCTTGTGCCTCCTGAATGATTGCTGCGCTTCATTTAAGGTTTTGGTTATTTCTGGCCACTCACACTATCTTGTAGCTGGCGGCGGATTTTACCACGATATATTGAAATGCCAACAGCAACACCGCCAACATTAACGATGAAGCCGGAAATTCTTTCGCCTGGCGCGAGACGTTTACCGTTTGATGGCAAAAAACGATTTTACTTTTTCCATCAGCGCCGGCGATTGAGCGCGACGACCTTGATTGCGGCTGCTGCCGACAATGCCGAGTTCGCAGCGCAATCCATATAGCGCCAATCCCAACGCCGCCGAATACGACGGTTGCATCGCATCGTCAATCAATCCATTGAATTCGCCTGTTCCGCCAATGCGAACCGGAGCGTTGAACACCTGTTCGGCTACTTCAACCAATCCGTTGAGCATCGCGCCACCGCCGGTCAGCACAATGCCGCTGGAAAGCTGGCGGTCGAATCCAGCCTGACGAATTTCGTCCTGAACGTGCGACAGGACTTCTTCGGCGCGCGGTTCCAAAATGTCACAGAGGATTTGCCGTGACACCGCTCGCGGAGCGCGACCACCCACGCTGGGAACTTCAATCAAATCCGACGCTTCTTCCGGCGTCAGCAATTGGCGAAACGCACAGCCTTCTTCGCGTTTGATTCGTTCGGCTTCGTGAATCGGAGTTCGCAATCCGACGGCGATGTCGTTGGTGAAATGAGTTCCGCCGATGGGCAGCACGGCGGTGTGCCAGACGGCTCCGCGTTGATAAATCGCCAGGCTGGTGGTTTCGCCACCGATGTTGACGACCGCTGAACCGTATTCGCGGTCTTCGTCAGTTAAAATCGCTTCGGCGGCGGCAAGGTTCGACAAGTACACATCAGTCACGGAGTATCCGGCGCGCGAAACGCTGGTGATGACGTTTTGTTTGGCCGCCACAGGACTTGTCACGATGTGAACCGAAACCGACAGCCGCGAACCGAGCATGCCCAACGGATCGTCAATACCGTCCTGATCGTCCACTGTATATTCCTGCGGCAACACATCGGCGACTTCGCGTCCAGAAGGAATCGTGATCGCGCAGGCAGTGTCAATCACTCGGCGAATGTCGTCGCGGTTGATTTCTCGATGACGACCGGGAATGGCGATCATCGCGTGATTGTTTTCGCCTTTGATATGCGATCCGGCCAGACCGACGTAAACATCGTGAACCTGCAAGCCTGACATGCGCTCGGCGGTTTCGATGGCGCGTTTGATTGAATCAACGGTCAAGTCGGGTTTGCTGATGACGCCTTTTCGCAAGCCTTTGGACTCGGCTTCGCCCACGCCGACAATTTCCAGTTCGCCTTCTATCAATTCGGCGATCACCACGCGCACGCTGCTGGTGCCAATATCCAATCCGACGATGGGTGAGTTTTGTTTAGCCATAAAAACCTCTCTATTCCGCCAAACCCACGATCACACGCTTGGGAATCGTGGCATTGAGATAAGCGATGCGATTGCCACCAAGCAATCGTTGCGCGTCTTCGATTTTCAACACCTGCAATGCTTCCGCGTCTTTGCGACGAACGGCGTCCAGCACGTCCAGCGCCGCGTTCAATCGCGTGCGAAAATCTTCCTGACCGAGCATCACAATGATGCGCGAATCTTTCAGCACCAAACGAACGTTCATTTCTTCATCGAAAATCACTTCATCAATTCGGGGCGACAGTTGCGGTTCGGCATTGTCCAATTCTTTCAGCAATTGCTGGTACAACATCAACAGTTTTCGATTTTGGTCGGCGATGTTTTCGCCGCTTTCCACCAGGCCTTTGATCGTGGGCGGGATGTTTTTCCCGCCCAGCAAAGACTCGTCGCCGAACATCATTCCGTTACGATCCACGCACACCAGTTTGTCGCCGCGTCGCGCCAGCGCAAACGGCTCACGCTCTTTGATGACGACATGCAGTTTGTCCGGCAACACCCGCGTCACTTCAGCCTCTGCAATCAAATCGTTTTTAAGCAATCTTTCCTTGACGTCTTTGATTTTGACGCGCCAGACACCTTCGTAAGTGACCTCTTCAACCATCTTCAACACTTCAGGAAAAGTCAGGCGATTGTTGCCTTCCAGTTGCAAGGCCCGAAAAGCAAAGAACCGGGATCCGCCAAACAAATACAAGGCAAAGATCAATCCGCCAAACAGCAAAGAGATAAACAACAAAGCAGCGCTGACTTTGAACAGCCGCGGCCCGAAACCTTCGGGAATCATCCTGACCAAAGCGCGACGACGCACTCGTGAATCGCCTTGCTGGCCATAAGGCAGATTTTGCTGAACGCCTGTTCTGCGACGTGCGGCAACCGGGCGTTTCAACGGATTTGTGTCGCTGTTGGACGGACGCCGGGCTTTGCCAGTGCGACGCGGAGCATGCCGTTCGGCAAAATCGCTGCCGTGAAGCTCTGCTCCTTGATTTATCCGAGTGCCTCTTGCCATCTGAATTCTCTACGAATGATCTGCCGATTGTTTTGCCGCCAAAAACTCTTCGCCCGCGCGCCACACACTGCCCGCGCCGAGCGTCAACACCAGGTCGCCCGGTTGAGCGATTTCCAGCAACGCTTGTCCGCCATTTTCAACCGCGCCGATAAATCGCACATTGCGATGCCCGAACTTTTCAATCTCTTCTACCAACGCCTGCGAAGTCACACCCGGAATCGGTTCTTCGCTGGCAGCGTAAATATCGCTGAGCAGCACAACGTCAGCATCATAAAACGACCGCGCAAAATCTTCTTTCAACGCAGCCGTGCGCGTGTACCGGTGCGGTTGGAATAAAACCACCAACCGACGCCCGCTGGTTTTGGCCGCCGCCAACGTTGCGCGAATTTCAGTCGGATGGTGGCCGTAATCGTCCACCACCAAAATTCCTTTGCCGTCACCGGCAATCAAACCTTTGATTTCAAATCGTCGCCCCGCGCCGGTGAAGGCTTCCAAGCCTTCGGCAATTTTTGCGAACGGCACTTCCAGATCGAGCGCAACCGCAACCGCCGCCAGCGCGTTGCAGACGTTGTGTTCGCCCGGCACGTTTAATTTGATGCGGCCAAGCTCTTCGCCTCGACGACGCACTGTAAAACTAGACCCAAAGTTTTCGCGCGAAATCTCGATATTGCTGGCCGCGATTTCCGCGTGAGCGCGCATGCCGTAAGTAATCACCCGGCGTGTGATCTGCGGAATAATCATCTGAATGTTCGTGTCGTCCAGACAGATAATCACCGAACCGTAAAACGGAACCTTGTTGACGAACTGAACAAAATGATCGCGGATTTCTTCGATACCGGAATAAAAATCCAAATGCTCCAGATCAATGTTTGTGACGACGGCAATGGTCGGCGACAACTTCAAAAAGCTTTTGTCGCTTTCGTCGGCTTCGACCACCATGAAATCCCCGCGACCGAGTTTGGCGTTGCTGCCAAGCGTGTTGACCCGCCCGCCCACGACAATCGTCGGATCAACTCCGGCGCGATCAAGCACTGTCGCCACCATTGAAGTCGTGGTCGTTTTGCCGTGCGATCCGGCGATGGCGATGCCGTATTTCAACCGCATCAATTCGGCCAGCATTTCGGCGCGCGGAATGACGGGAACCTGTTTGCGAACGGCTTCGACCACTTCGGGATTGTCGCTTCGCACCGCAGTTGAGGTGACAACGACCTGAGCGCCTTCGACATTGGTGGTGGCGTGACCTTCAAACACGCTTGCACCCAGCTTTTCCAGCCGTTCGGTAATCGCCGATTTGCGGGCATCGGAACCGGAAACTCTGTAACCGAGATTGAGCAACACTTCGGCTATGCCGCTCATGCCTATGCCGCCAATACCTACAAAATGAATGTGCTGATACTTCTTAAACATAAAATCAAAAGGCAAAAGGCAAATATCAAAAGGCAAAAATAAGAGTGCTGAATCGTTTCAAATCTCAACAAGCGCAAAACCTTCGTTGCTGATTTTTGACATTTGCCTTTTAACTTTTGACTTTTGACTTCTCGATAATCCCTTCAGCAAGAGAAACAACCTGCGAAGCCGCGTTCGGATGGCCAAGCTTTTTACTTGCCTCGGCCATCCGAGCCAGTTGCTGTGGATCGCGGATCAGCCACAACAACTCTTGTGCTAAGCGTTCAGGCGTCAATTCAGCCTGCAAAACCATGCGTCCGGCTCCGGCGCGTTCAACGGCTTCAGCGTTTTTTCGCTGGTGATCGTCGGCGGCGAATGGAAACGGAATCATCAACGCCGGTTTACCTGCCGCAGCCAGTTCCGCCACGGTCGTCGCACCGGCGCGCGTGATAACCAGATCGGCTTTGGCAAATTCATCAACCATCTTTTCAACGAACGGCTTCACTTCGACTCGCCAGCCGAGTTCCAGATAAGTCGCGCGAACTTTGTCGTAATCACTTTCGCCGGTTTGGTGCGTAATCGAAAGCCTGTCTTTTTCTTCGGCCAGCAGCGGCAACGCAGCAATCACGGCCAGATTGATGGCGCGCGCTCCCTGGCTGCCGCCGGTGATGAAGATGTGCGCCTGTTCGGCTGCAGCTTTCGATTCGACGCTGAAAAATTCCGCGCGAACCGGGTTGCCAGTGATGACGGCTTTGTCGCCGAAATAGCGCCGGGCTTCTTCAAAGGTCACGGCGGCGGCTTTGACAAAACGCCTGAGCACACGATTGGTAAATCCCGGCAAGGCATTTTGTTCAGCAACCAGCGTAGGCACATCCATCAAGGCAGCCATCAGCACCACAGGCCCCGAAGCATACCCGCCCACGCCAATCACCACATCCGGGTTGACCTGTTGAATCAAAGAACGAACCGCCAGAAAACTTTTCGGCAACATCAACAGCGATTTGATCGCTTTCAACAAACCAACTCGCTTTAGCGCAGCGACTTCGATCAAGTGAAGCTCGAAACCTTCGCGCGGCACGATCTTCGTTTCCAGTCCGCGCGCCGTACCGACAAACAACACTTTCGTTTCGGCATTTCGCCGTTGGAATTCCTGTGCGATGGCAATGCCGGGATAAATGTGGCCACCGGTTCCTCCGCCCGCAATCACGACTGAGAGACTGGGGGACGAAGAGACGGAGGGATGGAGACACGAGGCGGCGTTCTCCCGTTCCGCAATCTCAATTTCTTCTTGCTGATTGCTCATTTTCAATCTCTCTTTCTCTCAATCCCTCAATCCCTCAACCCCTCAACCCCTCAATCCCTCTTTCTCTCCGTCGCACCTTGCCCTGACACATTCAACAAAATCCCAATCGCCGCCAAAGTGACAAACAACGAAGTTCCGCCCGCGCTGACCAGCGGCAAGGTGATGCCTTTCGACGGCAACAGATTCAACGCCACGCTGATGTTGAAAAACGCCTGTGTGACAATCGCCGTTGTAACGCCGACCGCCAACAGATTTCCCAGCTTGTCAGGCGCGTGATGCGCGGCGCGCAATCCCCGCCATAGCAAAAAACCTATCACCAGCACCAAAGAAACTGCGCCGGTCAGCCCTAACTCTTCGGAAATTACCGCGAAGATGTAATCGGATTGAGGCGCAGGCAAAAATGAGAGCTTCTGTTTTCCCAACCCAAAGCCTTGCCCATTGACGCCGCCCGAACCGACGGCGATCAACGATTGCAACGGTTGGTAGCCTTTGCCCAAAGGATCGCTTTCCGGGTCGAGAAAAACTTTGACGCGATCCAATCGCCAGGCGACTTTCATAATCAGCAACACGCCTGCGACCGCAGCAACCGGAGCCATGCCATACAGATGCTTCAGCGGAACACCAGCCGCAAACAGCATCGCCACGAAAATCACGCCGAGCATCAGCGTCGTTCCCAGATCGGGCTGTTTCAAAATCAATGCCGCCAACACACCAAGCACCACCAACGCCGGAGCAATCGTCGCCATAAAATTGCCCAACTCTTTGAACCGGTGACGATCCGACAAAAACCAGCCGAGAAACAGAATCAACGCAAGTTTGGCCAGTTCCGAAGGCTGGCCGGAAATTCCCAAGCTCCGAAACACGATCCAGCGATGCGCGCCGTTGACTCTGGGAAACAAAAACACCACCAGCAATAACGCTACGCAGAAAGCAAGAAAGCCGTACACAAACGCCGGACGCGCGTAACGGTGATAATCCACACGCTGCAACACTGCCATCGCCGCCAGCCCCAACACCGCCCAGGCGATTTGCGCGATTAAAAACCGGCTCGGATTTTTAGCCGCCACCGACGCGCTGTACACCATCACCACGCCAAAAATCACCAACGCGACAGCCGTTGCCGCCAGCCATAAATCCCAGCGCAATTCCTCGAACGGGGTCAGCAAATTTTGGCGAATGTGAGTAGCCATCTCTTTTCACTCATGTTCGTAGTTCCGCCTTTAGGCGGTTGCGCGGCTTTAGCCGCCTAAATGCGGAACTACGAACACGACTCCAAGCTCCTTACTGCTTCTTTGAAAACTCTGCCGCGATGTTCGTAGTTGTCGAACATATCGAAACTGGCACAGGCCGGAGCCAACAAAACTACATTGCCCGGTCGTCCAAGCTCCAAACCAAGCTTGACGGCATCGGGCATCGTCGCGGCTCGATGCAGCGGTTTGGTTCCTGCCAGCGCCGCTCCGATTTTGTCAGCAGCGGCTCCGATCAAAACAACGTGTTCGCACCGCTCGCGGACGAGCGGTGCGAGAGGGGAGTAATCGCCGCCTTTGTCTTTGCCGCCGAGAATCACAATGACTCCACCGGCAAAAGCTTCCAGGCATTTGATCGCGGCGTCTACGTTCGTTGCTTTCGAATCGTTATAAAACTTGATGCCATTTATCTCTGCAACGAATTCCAACCGATGCTCGACGCCTTTGAAATTACGAACCGTCTGCCGCATTGAATCGGGCAAAACGCCGCAGGCTAATCCGGCTGCCAACGCCGCCATCACGTTTTCGACGTTGTGGTCGCCCGGCAGCGGAATGTCTGCTCGTGTCAGCAAAACTCTTTCGCCGGTTGCGCTGCGTTCGATAATTTGCTCGCCGCGAAGAAAGACGCCTTCGCTCAACTCTTTCAACCGACTGAAACACACGCGGCGGGCCGCTGTCTTTTCGCCTTCGCGCATTGCCCATTCGTTGTCGGCGTTGAGCACTGCAACATCGTCCGGTGTTTGATTGCAAAAAATGTTCGCTTTGGCCGCCGCGTAACTCGCCATCGAATCGTACCGATCCAGATGATCCGGCGTGATGTTCAACATCAAGGCGACGTTGACGTGCAATTGTTCGACGGCTTCCAGTTGAAAGCTGCTCAATTCAACAACGGTGAAACTGTCATCGCGTGAAGTTTCAACCAGCGAAATCAGCGCCGTGCCGATGTTGCCGCCGACCTGCGTCGGCAAACCGGCGTCTTTCAACAACTCTCCGATCAACGTCGTCACAGTCGTTTTGCCGTTTGACCCGGTGATGCCGACCAATCGGCCACACCGTCCGGGCAAAAATCGCGCAGCCAATTCGACTTCGCCGATGATCGAAACTCCGGCGGCTTTCGCCAGTTGAAACGGTTCCAGCGCCAACGGAACTCCGGGACTGACGACGATCAAATCGGAATGTTCAAACAACTCGCGCGGATGAGCGCCGCCAACGACTTCAATGCCTTTGGCTCGCAAGCTGGCAGCGTCTTTCAATTCGCTTTCCGGCTTTGCATCGTTGACCGTCACGCGAGCGCCGCGTGCAGCTAAAAACTCTGCCGCCGCCACGCCACTGCGCGCCAAACCGACTACCAGAATGTTTTTGCCAGCAATTTGCATCAGCAATTGGTACGGAACGGGGAGCGGTAGCGACCGGATACTTCCAAGATTCACCACTCATAAACCACCGGGGCGCCATCGCTCCCCGTTCCGTACCGCCCATACATCAACGCAGTTTCAACGTAGACAAACTCAGCAGCGCAAACAGAACCGCCACGATCAAAAATCGAAAAACTATCTTCGGCTCTTTCCAACCGATCATTTCAAAGTGGTGATGCAGCGGAGCCATTTTGAAAACACGCTTGCCGCGCAATTTGAACGAGCCAACTTGGATCATCACCGACAAAGCTTCGATCAAAAACACGCCGCCGATGATCGGCAAGACCAGTTCCTGCTTAATCAAAATGCTCATGGTGCAAAGCGCGCCGCCGATTCCCAGGCTGCCGACATCGCCCATGAAGACTTCGGCTTGCGGAGCGTTGAACCATAAAAAACCCAGACTCGCTCCAACCAACGCGCCGCCGAAAATCGTCACTTCCCAAACTCCCGGCGTATGAACCAAGCCCAGATACCTTGCGAAGTCCGCGTGACCGGTGACGTATGTAAAAGCTGTCAAAGTAGACGCGGCAACAGCCGTCACGCTGATGGCCAGGCCATCCAATCCGTCGGTCAGATTCACCGCGTTCGACCAGCCCGTCATAATGAAAACGATGAACCCGATGTATCCCCAAATGAACAAATTAGGCTGAAAGCGTTTGAAAAAGGGCACGCTCAACACCGTCGAGTAATCAGTAAATGCAAAGAGCAATCCGCCAACCAACAAACCGACGATCAATTGGCCAAGCAGTTTTTGCCGACCGGTCAAACCCAGGCTGCGTTTTTTGACGATCTTGATGTAATCGTCGGCAAATCCAACCGCCGCGCAGCCCAGCAATCCGGCAATCGCAATCCACACCGGCCAGTTTTTCAGATTCGCCCACAACAAAGTGGAAATCATGACCGAACCGATAATCATCACACCGCCCATCGTCGGCGTGCCGCGTTTCGCCTGATGCGAAGCCGGGCCTTCTTCACGAATTTCCTGCCCGAACTTGAACTCGCGCAGCTTCCGAATCACCAGCGGCCCAAAAGCCAGGCTCAAAATCAGTGAGGTGATCGCCGCATACGCCGCCCGAAATGTCACGTAGCGAAAGACGTTCAATACGTCGAGGGGCAATTGTGAAGAGTAATTACGGTAGAGCCATTCATATAAAAGGTGATAGAACATTCGCCACTACCTGCACTCTTAATCGTGTCAGTAGCCCGCGCGTAAGCAAGGGCTGGCGCTCGCAATCAAGCCCTTGCTTACGCGCGGGCTACTGACACTGGGAACCGAACTCGGCGCGCAATCGCTCGATGACTTTTTCCGTTCGGACTCCGCGCGAGCCTTTGACCAACACCAAATCGCCGGGGTGAGTTGTGGCGATCAAGTGTTCTGCCGCTTCTTCGGGGGATTCACAAAACTTCGCAATGCTTTTGGCAGCCGCAACCATCTCTTTGGCCAGTCCGCGAACGCCAATCAATTCGTCCACGTTCATTGCCGCAATCTCGCGTCCGCATTGGCGATGCAACTCCGCGCCTTGTTCGCCTAGCTCCAACATTTCGCCCGCGACGACTACCCGCCGCTGAAAGCCTTTGGCTTCGGCCATCGCGCGCACGGCTTCGATCAGAGCCTTTGGATTCGAGTTATACGAATCGTCAATCACCGTCACGCCATTCGGAAAGCGAATCACTTCGCCGCGCATGTTTGAAGGTTTTGAAGTCGAAAGCTGTTCGGCAATTTTCTGCGCCGACAACCCGAAACTATGAGCCGCCGCTGCTGCCGCCAGCGCATTGAGCACATTGTGGCGACCAATCAGCGGCAAGGCGACTTCGGCTTCACCGTCCGGAGTTTTCAAAACAAAACGTGTCGCGGTCAAATCGTCTGCGCTGACAATATCGCTCGCCATCACGTCGGCAGGTGCGTCAATTCCGAAACTGACGACGGCAACATCATCACGGAGTCGTTGCATCGCCATCACGCGCGGATCATCGGCGTTGAGCACAGCCGTTCCGCCGGGTTTGATGCCTTCGACCAGTTCGGCTTTGGCGCGCGCGATGCGGTCTTGTGAGCCAAAAAATTCGATGTGCGCGACGCCTACGTTGCCGACGATGCCAACAGTCGGCGGAGCGATGTCGGTCAACCGGGCGATTTCGCCAAACGAACTCATCCCCATTTCCAGCACCGCGAAATCGAAATTGGCGGGCTTGGCTCCGGCGGTAATCATCCGCGAAACCGTCAGCGGCAAGCCGTAACTTGTGTTCAGATTGCCGAGCGATTTCAGCACGCTTCCGGCTGCGCCCATCACGTGAGCCGTCAAATCCTTGATCGTGGTTTTGCCTGCGCTGCCGGTGACTCCAATCACCGGGCGATGCCATTTCGCCAGCACGCGCGCAGCCAATTGTTGCATCGCACAAGCTGTGTTTTCGACGAACAACAACTTGTCGGCGAACTCGCCCAACTCGCTGGCAAACGGCAACCGCTGATGAACGACCAGCGCGGCGCAAGCTCCCTTTTCCCCTTTTTCAAAGACCTGTTGAACAAAAGTGTGGCCGTCCACTCGTTCGCCCGGCAGCGCAATAAACAACTCACCAGGTTTGACCGCACGCGAATCAATCGTGAAGCCAGTCGGCTCGAACTCGGCCAAACGGTCGTTCAACATCTGACTGGCAGCGCATTCACGTGCAATCTGGCGTAGGTTCAACGCTTCTTCTCCATCAAATCCGCAATCCGAAATCCACGATCCGCAATCAATAAAGCGGCCTGGAATTTCGTCGCTCGGCCAACGCTTCGCGCGCGACTTCGCGGTCGTCAAAATCAATCTTTCCGGTCGGCAAAATCTGATACGTTTCGTGGCCTTTGCCCGCGATGATGACCACGTCGCCCGGTTTCGCCTGATTGACCGCTCGAAAAATCGCTTCGCGGCGATCAACGATCAACTCGTAATTTTTACCGACGCGATCCAATCCAATCCGAATGTCATTCAGGATCATGACAGGATTTTCGCTGCGCGGATTGTCAGACGTGGCAATCACCCAATCGCTTTGTTTGGCGGCGACTTCGCCCATCAAAGGACGCTTTGTGCGGTCGCGGTCGCCACCGCAGCCCATCACCGTGATGACTTTGCCGCGCTTGCCGTTTTTCGGAGCCTGCGCGACTTGCACGGTGTTCAGCACGTTGGCCAGCGCATCCGGCGTATGCGCGTAATCCACCACCACAGTGATGTCGTCTCCGATTTCGGCAGAACTGACTCGTTCAAACCGGCCAGGAACCCCTTTGCAATCATTGATGCCAGCGGCGATGACTTCGCGGTCAAAACCGAGCGCCACTCCAACGCCAATCGCGCACAGAGAGTTGTATGCATGCGGACGACCAACCAACGCCGAAGCGATTTCGATATTGCCGGATGGCGTTTGCGCCGTGAACCGCAATCCATCCAGGCCGAAATGCTTTTCTTTGGTCGAAACATCGGCTTCGGCATCCAGCGCATAAGTCAGCGCCGTTTCGCCGCAGAGTTCTTTCAATTCCACACCGCGCGCATCGTCCAGATTGAGAATCGAATGCTCCGGTCGTTTGCCAATCGTGCCGTCGAACAATTTCTTTTTCGCGGCAAAGTAATTTTCCATCGAGCCGTGAAAATCCAGATGGTCTTGCGTCAGATTGGTGAACGCGGCGGCGGCAAACTGCAATTCGTCGGCGCGGTGCATATCCAGCGCGATTGACGAAACTTCCATCGTCGCGTGCGTCACGCCGGATTCGACGGCTCGGCGCAGAAAGTTTTGAATTTCCGACGATTCCGGCGTGGTGAATTCGGCATCCACTTTTTCTTCGCCGATGCGATAACCGATGGTTCCCATCACGGCGGTCTTTTTGCCCGCGGCGGCAAAGATCGAATCAATCAAATACGTCGTCGTCGTTTTGCCGTTCGTCCCGGTCAACCCAACCAGCGCAAGTTTTGCCGAAGGATTGCCGTGAATCATCGCGGCGGCTTTGGCCAGGGCAATTCGCGCCGAAGCGACCTGCAACCAGACGCCTGTGAAATCTGTCGGGCGAACCCGTTCCGAAATAATTGCACTCGCGCCGCGTTTCGTTGCTTCGCCGACGAAATTGTTCCCGTCGGTTTGTGCGCCCGAAATTGCAACGAAGATGCCGCCCGGCATCACGCGGCGCGAATCATGGGTGACGGAAGAGCTGAACGCGCCGACCGCCAGATTGAGCTTTCCGCTCTGTCCGCCGGTGGCGCGCGCTTCGATGTGGTTTGCGATTTCGCTCAGAGTCACCATTGTCTTCCCTTGAGTAGACAGAAGTCAGTAGCGTTCATCAAAGGTTAGTAGCGCTTCCCATAATTCATATTACTGACCCATTCACCCCAAACCACCAAAGACATCAATTGTCGCTACTGTTTTCTGTCTACTTTCTTCTGTCTACTTTGCTTCTCATTGAAATTCCACTTTGCAATCTTCGCCGGGTCGAACGCGCGCTCCGGGCGAAGGCCATTGTTTCACCACTACGCCCGAACCTGTAGGCCGGACGTTCAAACTCAACTGCGAACAGGCTTGAATCACCGATCGCAATCCTTTGCCGCGCAAATCCGGCATCATCGCCGATGGCACTGACGAAGGCGGCACGTTCGGCTTTGGCGTAGGCGTTTGCTTCGGTTGTTTGCGACCAGCGTCGGGCGCAATGTTTTGCGACAACATTTCGCGCGGCGCGGCGCTTTGCGAACCGGGCAAAGCGTTTACTGTTTCCGGTTGCGCCATTGCGACGTTCTGCTCCAATTTGATTTCGTTGGCTTCGTCTTCGGCAGCTTTGGATTCGTAACGATCCGACAACGCCGCCAACGCATCGCGGAAACCTTTGGCGTCAGGCGGAATCGCAAAATCGCCGAGCGCGATTTGCGCAATCATATTGAACACCGGAGCCGACACGCTGCCGCCCTGATGAGCGCCCGCCGGTTCGTCCACCATCACCACAATCACGAATTTCGGATCGGTCGCCGGAACGAATCCGGTAAACGACGGCATGTATTTTCCGCGCGCATAACCAACGCCTTTTTCCGCTTTTTGCGGAGTCCCGGTTTTGCCAGCGGCGGTGTAATTCGCCAGTTGAATCGCATGCCGGGCGGTTCCGTGTGTCACCACGCGCTGCATCAACACAGACATGTTTTCCGCCGTCTGCTGGCTGACCACCTGTCGCGTGACAGGCTTTGCCTGAAAATTCGATTTGCCATCCGCGCCAACGATTTCTTTAACCAGATGCGGTTGCACCCAAACGCCTTTATTCGCGATGGCTCCGGTCGCGGCGGCTATCTGAATCATCGTCACCGAAACTTCCTGCCCCATTGCAATGGAACCAATCGAATCGAAATTCCATTTTGGCGCAGAACGAACGATGCCTTTCGATTCCGCCGGAAGCTCTATGCCGGTTTTGTTGCCGAATCCGAACAGCGAAATGTATTCGGCGAATTTTTCCTTGCCCACGCGCTGAGCCAGTCGAATCGCGCAAACGTTCGATGATTTGGCAAAAGCATCAGGCGTTTGCTGCACGCCGTAAGCGTGTGTGTCGTGAATGACGCGCGGTCCGAATCGTATTTCGCCGTTGCCGCAATTCAGTTTTTCATCAATCTGGACTTTGCCTTCTTCAAACGCCGCGGCGTAGGTAATCATCTTGAAGATCGAACCCGGTTCGTAAGGCCAACTGATCGCGCGATTGTGGCGATCTTCGCCGCTGTTTTTCGGTCGCTCGTTCGGGTTGAAGCTGGGCGCATTGGCCAACGCCAGCACTTCGCCCGTCGCCACGTCCATCACCACAGCGTAAGCGCCTTTTGCGCTGTGACGTTTGACGGCTTCGGTCAGCAGGGTTTCGATTTTGTGCTGCATCGCCGAATCAATCGTCGTGGTCACGGTCGCTCCGCCAATTGCCGGAGTTTCGCGCCGCTCGTAAGCCTGATTTCTCCCATCGCGTTCGAGTTCGATGGAACCGGATTTGCCGTTCAGGTAATTATTCTGCGTCTGTTCCAGACCGGCCTGACCTTTGTTTTCGGCTCCTACATAACCAAGCACCGCCGCCGCCAACGATTCGTTCGGGTAATACCGCTGCATCTCTTTTTTGAAGCCGATGCCTTTCAGACTGTTTTGGGCGACGATTTCGCGTATGGTTCGCGCTTTTTCGGGGTCGAGTTTGCGTGCCAAAAAGACAAAACCCGAATTGCCTGTCATCTGTTTCGTCAGTTCGGCTTCGCTAATTTCCAGCGACGGGGCGAGCAATTGCGCGGCTTTTTGGCGGGCGGCTGGGTCTTCTTTCAGCATGCGCTGGTCAACGAATATCGAATCGAACAACACGCTCAGCGCCAGGTCTTTGCCGTTGCGGTCAACGATTGCGCCGCGCGCAGCCATTGTTTCCAACCGCGTCTGCTGATTTTCCCGTGCCTTCGCCGTGTAATAACCATGATTGGCGACTTGCAACCAGTAAAGTCGTCCGATGATGGCCAGCATCCAGACGACAAACAGAACGGCAATCGCCAGGATTCGATTGCCGGTGTTCGTTTCTGAGTTTTTCGATTGTCTTGCTCGCATAGCCCTTTACCTCTGGCGTTTCATTTCTTTTTGCGGCTTTTGATTTTTCGCAATCGGTTTGTTGTCCTTTTTTCCTTTATCAGTCGGAATCACTTTGTTCGAGGGCTTGATGATTTTGGCAACGTTCGCAGTTTTTATCGGCTGTTTTGTTGCGGCGGTTCGTTTGTCCGCAACCTTGCCAGACGATTTGCCTGCCGACCTGTCCGTCACCAATCCTGAAGATAAAACTTTTGCTTGGTTGCCGGTTTTCACCTGCGCCCGAATTTCCGGCTCCGGCTTTGGCGGAACAGCCGCCGCCGCGCCACCAAGTCCCGGTTGAATCAAACCGGATTCTTTTGCCGCGCGGTCGCTTTCCTGTGTGCTGAGCGCCTGTTCTTTTTTGAAGGTATAAAACCGTTGCTGGCTGGACAGCGTGTCCAATTCGGATTTCAAACTCTCTTCCGCGCGTTTCAGTTGCAGCACGTTAATCAGCGAATGCTGCGCCAGAATGAATCCGACGGCGATAACTCCCCCAACCACGGCCAGCAGCATGATGACGCGAGCGCCATTTCGCTGGCCGCTGGCGTTTTTGCCGGCTTTGCGCGGAGTTTTGCGCGAACGCGATGAATCGCTCGATGTGGAATTCGTGCGTCGTCGCCTGGCGGCTCCGGCAAGTCCCGAATTGGTTCGAGTTGTAGTTCGGTAATTTTGCGCTTTCATATCCCACGATCCTCAATAAGTCAGAAGACAAGTTGCCTGCTTGTCACAAAGCGCCATTGCAGAATGTTATGACTGACCGAAGTAACGAAAGCTGATGGCTTTTACAGCTTTTGGCAGGCGCGTAACTTTGCGCTTCTGGCGCGAGGGTTGACGGCGATTTCCGCCGCTGTCGGTTGAATCGCTTTTCGCGTCAGCACTGTCACACGCTTTGCCGTTCCGCATTGGCACACAGGCTGGCTTGGAGGGCACACGCAATGACCAGACTGGAACCTGAAGGCTTGTTTGATAATTCGATCTTCCAGCGAATGAAACGTGATGATCGCCAGACGCCCTGTCGGCGTCAGCATATCAATCGCGTCGGCAACAAATTTATCCAGGCCATCAAGCTCTCGATTGACCGCGATTCGCAAAGCTTGAAAAGTTTTTGTCGCCGGGTGAATTCGCCAATGACCTGTTTGATGAACCGCTCTGATAACCAGATTGGCAAGCTGCGCCGTCGTATTGATCGCGGCCTTTGCCCGCTCGGCCACAATCAATCTGGCAATTCGTCGCGCCGCACGCTCTTCGCCAAATTCGTAAATAACATCCGCGATTTCGCTCTCGCTCAACTCATTCACCAGATCAGCCGCCGTCGTTTGCTGCGACCTGTCCATTCGCATATCCAACGGAGATTCCGCATCGAATCGGAAACTGAATCCGCGCTCCGGCGTATCGAACTGAAATGACGAAACTCCGAAATCCGCCAGAATGCCTGCCACCGATTCGACCTTTCGTTCCTGCAAAACCGTTTTGATCTGTCGGTAATCGCAATGAACCGCGTCGAACCTTTCGCCGAATTCCGCCAATCGCTCTTTGGCTAATTCAATCGCTTCGGCGTCTCTGTCAAACCCGATCACGCGATTCAGCGGCGAAGCCTGCAAAATCAACTCGGTATGTCCGCCCAGCCCCAGCGTCGCATCCACGAACAAAGCGCCTTTTCCGGCGTCGAGCGCCGCCAGTGCTTCGACAGGCATGACCGGTTGATGAACTGGCATAACGACTCGCTTTTCGCTGGTTGTCAGTGCCGAATGGGCACGGGGGAGGAGATGCGGAAGGGGTCAATTCAACGCATCTCCTGAACCGAAACCTGAGTTCTCGAAAATCAAATACCGTACTTGGCGACAATCTTGGCGTCTTCGTCTGAGTAAGGTTCTGCTTCCAGGCGCGATTTGCGGAATTTGTCGGCTTCCCAAACTTCCAGAAACTTCGTTTTGCCCATTACCATCACATCGCCAACCAACTCCGACGCACTTCGCAGCAAGGAATGAATCAAAATCCGCCCCTGAGAATCAATCTGCTGCATCTGACCGTAATAGCTGACTCGATCAATGAAACGCCGAATCGCCGGTTCCATCGAAGGCGCTGCATTCAGCTTTTCTTCCTTCTCTTCCCATTCTTTCAGCGGATAAATCCACACGCTTTCGCCGTAAAGACTGGTCACGTAAAAATCAATGCTCTTGTAGGTTTCTTCCAAATGTCGTTTGAAGTCCGCCGGAATTTTCAGGCGACCTTTTTCGTCCATTTTGGCTGTGTAACTTCCCCTGAGCATAACTTTTCGACATTCGTCACGATCTGCTTAAAACCTTCTTCAAGTTGATTGCTGAAGCTGAACAGCAACGACTGAGCATTAACAGTGGAATCCACCTAACGAATTTGCTTAATCGTCTTCTTACGGCTATTAAAAATTTGTGCTGGCCACCAACCTGAACCAATTTGAGCTAATCCTGGCCACAATCAACCACTTTAGGCCACGAATGGCCGCCATACTAGAAGACTAAGTAGTAGGTGTCAAGGAATTTGTTCTTTGAGGTTTTACTTGAGGTCTAAGCTCTTAAAGCCACTTCTAAAAAGAAAATATGGCCGGCTTATGAGCACATTATCTACGTGCTAAAACACTCGGCAAAGCAAAAAATGTTTAAGTCTTAAGCATTTTGGCTCGGTTAGTGATGCACTCTGCCCTTGTGTTATAGTGCGGCGCGTTTTCAGACGCCCAATCTTCTAATCGAATCACAGACAGCGATGAACCTATTCACTCAACTGATAATCTTCGGATTACTGGCGGCGGCTGGAAATCTGCTGGGCGGATTTCTGCTGACTCAACTGCCGGAATTGAGTCGAACGCGCCAAAAACAACTGATCGGACTGGGAGCCGGATTCATATTGGCAGCGGTCTTGTTGGAAGTCATTCCCGAACTCGGCGGCGGTTCGAGCGAAGCGTTTTCGCAGGCAATGGGCTGGTTGCTGGCGGGTTATTTGCTGGTGCAATTGCTGGAACACACCATCGCACCGCACTTTCACTTCGGCGAAGAAACTCATACGGAAGAAATGCAACGACGCGGTGTCGCCACCACAGCCGTCATCGCGCTTTCGATTCATGCTTTTTTCGACGGCGTCGCCATCGCATCCGGCCTGCTGACCAATTTCCGACTCGGAGCCGTGCTGTTCATCGCCGTCCTGTTACACAAAATCCCAGAAGGCATCACTGTCGCTTCAATTATGCTGTCGTCCGGTAAAGCCGCCTGGTCGGCGCAATTGGCAACAGGCATGGTTGCGCTGGCCACTTTTGTCGGAGTACTTTCGGTCACGTTGGCAGGTTCGGCAGTCAAATATGCGTTGCCGCTTTCTGCCGGGGTCACACTGTACATCGCCGCTTCCGACCTAATCCCCGAAGTCAATCACGGAGGCTGGCGTGCATCTTTGCTGGTCTTTGTCGGCGTTGCGTTGTTTTACATCACTCATCTGCTGCTGCACGCCGCACTTGGCTAAAAGTGTGACGATTTCTCAAATTGTCGCACCACATCGGAGAAGAAAACCTATGACTTCATCAACAAATACAACCCCCATCAACACTGCTGATGCATTGGAACAGGAATGGGAAGAAACCACTTTGGCTGCTTCGTTGGCCAAAATGCCCGAAAGCGAATCCGACTTCACCACCGTTTCGCTGAAACCGATCAAGCGTCTGTACACACCAAACGATCTGGCCGACATTGATTTTGCCCGCGACATTGGCTTCCCCGGCAATCCGCCTTACACGCGAGGCATTCATCCAACCGGATACCGAGCGCGCCAATGGACTATGCGGCAATTCGCCGGATTCGGCTCCGCCTTCGACACCAACCAGCGATTCAAGTATTTGCTGGAACACGGCCAGACTGGCCTTTCGACTGCATTCGACCTGCCGACTTTGATGGGCTTTGATTCCGATCACGCAGTTTCAGAAGGCGAAGTCGGCAAATGCGGAGTGGCCATTTCTTCACGCGAAGACATGGAAGTTTTGTTTGACGGCATTCCGCTGGATCAAGTGACGACTTCGATGACGATCAACGCGCCGGCTTCGATGATCTTCGCGTTCTTTCTGGCCAACGCCGAAAAACAGGGAGTGCCATTCAGCCGCATCGGCGGCACTCTGCAAAACGACATTCTGAAAGAATACATCGCGCAGAAAGAATGGATTTATCCGCCGCGTCCGGCGATGCGATTGGTGACTGACACTTTCAAGTTCTGCGCCGCAGAAATGCCCAAATGGAATTCGATTTCGATCAGCGGCTACCACATCCGCGAAGCCGGAGCGACCGCCGCTCAGGAACTGGCCTTCACCTTGCGCGATGGCATTGAGTACATTGAATACGGCATTCGCGCAGGACTGGACGTTGACGACTTCGCGCCGCGCCTGTCGTTTTTCTTCAACGCGCACAACGACTTTTTTGAAGAGATTGCCAAATACCGAGCCGCTCGGCGCATCTGGCACAGAGTCATGGCCGAACGCTTCAACGCCAAGAATCCGCGTTCCTGGCAGATGCGTTTCCACACGCAAACCGCCGGAGTCAGCCTGACCGTTCAGCAACCGATCAACAACATCATTCGTGTAGCCATCCAAGCATTGGCTGGCGTGATTGGCGGAACGCAAAGCCTGCATTGCGATGGTTACGACGAAGCTCTGGCTTTGCCGACCGAACGCGCCGCGCTGATTGCCTTGAGAACTCAACAAATCATCGCGCACGAAACCGGCGTCACGAACACGATTGATCCGCTCGGAGGTTCGTACTTCATCGAAAAACTGACCAGCGAATTGGAAGAAGAGGCTTACGAATACTTCCGCAAAATTGACGCGATGGGCGGCATGGTCGAAGCCATTGATCTGGGCTATCCGCAAAAAGAAATTCAGGAATCGGCTTATCAATATCAACGCGCTGTCGAACGCGGCGAAAAGACAATCGTAGGCGTCAATGCTTACCAGATGGACGGCAACGAACTCGGCGAAGCAAACATTCTCTACATTGACGAATCCGTCGCCGAATTGCAGCGCGAACGTCTGGCCAAGCTGCGCGCCAACCGCGACAGCTCCGCCGCCCAACGCGCGCTCGATGCTCTGCGACGCGGAGCCGAAGACGAATCGGTGAACACAATGCCTTTGCTGATTGATTGCGCCCGCGCCGATTGCACGCTCGGCGAAATGTGCGACGCTCTGCGGCCAGTGTTCGGCGAATATCAAGAGCCAGATTTTTAACGGCGATAGGGTTGGCGCATTGTCTCTAAAATAAGTCGTGCTTATACTTTTTCATCATCAACGAGAGGAGGTAAAGACAGATGACAGTATCAGTATTGGCTTTACGCGTCGCTGCTTTGGAAGCTGAAGTCGCGCAAATGAAAGAGCAACTGGCTCAAACCGCCAAACCATCCAGCGATTGGCTGGACGATATTTTTGGAGCTTTCGACAACGACCCAATCTATGAAGAAGCCATGCGGTTAGGGCGTGAATATCGAGAATCGCTTCGCCCGAAAGACACGCGCAAGCGGACTCAAGCAAACGGCTCGTCCAGCAAAAAGAAAGCAGCCAAAAAACGCAGGGGTTGAAATGCACATCCTCCACACCGACATGATCAGCCTGTTGGAATCCGTCAGCACCAGCCCGGAAGCGCAACGGCTTCGTTTTCGCATGGCGCGTTTGAAACCGGAAGAACACATCACCACCATCATCACCTTTGAAGAGCAAGTGCGCGGCTGGACGGCTTACCTGGCACAAAAACGCACAATGGCTCAGCAGGTCGGCGCTTATCGCCGGTTGAAAAACGTGCTGAACCGCTACTTGAAACTTACGGTGCTGGAATTTGATGAAGCCGCCGCCGAAGAATTCGAGCGATTGCAAAAGCTACGTATTCGCATTGGCACAATGGATTTGAAAATCGCCGCCATTGCCCTGACTCATCACGCAACCTTACTGACTCGCAACAGCAAAGACTTCAGCCAGGTGCCGGGGCTGCGCATCGAAGACTGGTCAGCCTGAGCGATCAGAGCCGAGTACAACACAACTGTTGCACAACAACCGCGTTGTACATTTCAGGAGAAACCGCCGTGAGTTACGAAATCGCCCAACAACGCATCGCCGAAGCGCGCCGCACCAATTCGCCGCGCCTGAATCTGTCGGAGCTTGGCCTGACGGAATTGCCACCGGAGCTTTTTGAACTGACCAACCTGCGCGTCTTGTGGCTGAGCGAGAATCAATTGACCGAGTTGCCGCCGGAGTTTGGTGCGTTGCGGCAGTTGCAGCGGTTGCGATTGAACAAGAATCAGCTCGCTGCCTTGCCGCCTGAGTTTGGCGAACTGACCGAGTTGCGGGAACTGTGGCTGCACGACAATCAACTCGAACGGTTGCCGGATGAGTTTTGGCAATTAATAAAATTGCATACGCTTGTACTCGGTGGAAATCGGCTGACTGACTTGCCTCCCAACATTGGCCTTTTGCACGAGTTATGTTTGCTGGGATTAGGTCGTTACCTTTGGCTACGTGGAAAATTCCATCTAACGAGCGCAGGTAATCAACTAACAAAAATACCAATCGAGTTGGGGCAGCTAAGCAATTTGCAAGAGCTGAGATTAGACAATAATCAACTGAAGGAATTGCCGCGCGAGTTAGGGCAACTAAGCAATTTGTGGAAAGTCAGCCTTGACCACAACCAACTCACAGAATTACCGCACGAATTGGCGCAGCTTATCAATTTAGAATATCTGAGGTTAGACAATAACCAGTTCACGGAAGTACCACGCGAATTGATACAACTAAAAAACTTGCGGAAAGTTGGCCTTGATCACAACCAACTCACAGAATTACCGCGCGAACTGACGCACCTAACAAAATTGGAATTCTTGAGATTGGACAACAATCAGTTAATCCAAGTACCACACGAATTGGCGCAATTGAGCAACTTGCAATAGAACTGGTTGCAAGTTTCATCCTTCACAAAACTCTCTGAGATTGATCAATGT
>CADECP010000018.1:102882-150412 GCA_902825875.1 uncultured Acidobacteriota bacterium | reverse complement strand
TACGAACAAGCTTTGGTCATTGACCGCGAGATCGGCGACCGCCGCGGCGAAGGCACTGATTTGTGGAATATGGCGCTGGCGTTGGAAAAATTGGGCGAGCGGAATCAGGCGATTGCCAACGCGGAAGCCTCGCTGACAATTCACGAAGAGATCGAAGACCCATTCGCGCCAAAGGTGAGTGACAAATTAGCGAAATGGCGATCCGAAGGGATGAAGGCGGAAGGGTGAATGATGAATGAAGGCGCGACTGTAATTTGTATGGGCTGGCAATCATCTAAATCAGCTCCGTCAGGAGCGACCTGTTTATAGCAATGACGAACAAAAACGGTTCAAGCTCCGTCAGGAGCGGCCTGTGCTAGCAATCAACACAGGCCGCTCCTGACGGAGCTTGAAGAAACGATTGGGCTTCAAACTATAAACAGGCCGCTCCTGACGGAGCTTGAACAAACGATTTGGCTTCAAACTATAAACAGGTCGCTCCTGACGGAGCTATGGCTTTCAAGAAAAAGGATTTCTCTGGCAACGGTAGCGCAACCAGCCATGGTTGCGTTGCTCACTGGGGCACCCCTTGCCGAGAAAAAGGTTTGGTCGTGGAGACCACGCAACCATGGCTGGTTGCGCTACTCCTGCTGGCACTTTTCTTTTTCTTGAAAGCTATAGTTGAATTGATTGGCCGTTATTTTCCTGAAAGTGTGCGTTTGACCGCGCTTAAAAAATCAATCCGCACACTTCCCAGCTTGCCGGCATAAGTCGGATTGAGTGCATTAATGGCTACGCCGGAATTCGTCAGAATCGTGTTCATCGCCGAACGGTTCAGTTTCGGATTCAGTTGCAGCAACAGCGCGGCTTCGCCCGAAACCAGCGCGGTGGAAAACGAAGTTCCGCTCCAATAAGCCCAGCGGTTGCCGGGGTAGGCGCTGTAAAGATTCACGCCGGGAGCAGCCACCTGCACTTCTCGCCCGAAATTGGAAAAAGCCGCTTTGGTGTCGTTGTCGTTTGTTGAAGCCACGCCGAAGGTCTTGGCTTTTCTGAGCGAAGGAAAATGCAACCTAGCCACATTGTCGTTGCCGACCGCCGCCACCTGGAAAGTTTTGTTGTGGGCGTAAGTGATGGCTTCGTCAATCAATTTATCTTTTTCCAGCAAACCGAAACTCATATTGGTGATTTGCGCGCCGTTGTCCGCCGCAAAGCGAATGGCTTTGGCCACGTTGAACGTGGTTCCAAACCCGTTTTGGTCAAAGGCGCGAATCGGCATGATTTGCGCTCCGGTTGCTGTCAGCGCGATCAATCCCGAAACAAAAGTGCCGTGACCATAACCTGCTCCGCCGGGTTCATCGGTTGGGTTGAAATCGTTGTCAACGAAATCGTAAACCGGATGAGCAATGCGTCCGGCAAACAGTGGGTGAGCGAAATCAATTCCGGTATCAATCACGGCGACTTTGACGCCGTATCCGCGACTGATTTGCTGAGCTTCAGGCAGGTGCAAATTTCGCAGCGGAGCCTGTCCGTAAAAATTGACCGGAGCTTGGCCGTCAATGAACGCCTGACTGCGTTGGTCAATAAACGCCTGACTGCGTTGGCGAATTTCGGCGGATTGGAAATTGAAATTCGGACCGGAAAATTCCAGGTCGAGCGACTTGGCAACTTCTTCCAGCTTGTCCGCAACGCTGACTCCGGCAGGCAGGCTCAGCAAGTATTGGTTCGAGCCGGGAATCTGGTCTTTGAACGAAGTGCCGAATTGGGCATTGAATTCGTTGATGTCCGAACCGGGAACCAGACTGACGATGATTTCATTCGATTGGAAACTGTCTTTGAAACCCGATTGAACTTGGGCTTCGGAAGGCAGTGCGGCAAAAATCGCCGACAGCGCAAAAATCATTGAACAGGCCAATGCAAGGGATGCGACGGACGGTTGCGGCAATTTCAGTTTCAGTGATTTCATTTTTTTCTCCTTCGTTTGCCTGTGTCGTGTGGGACAACTGTCAGGTTTTAGTGATGGCTTATCAAAACAAAAGGCGCCCAGTAATAAGGATGTTCGTGAACGGCTTTGATTTCCAACGCCGCTGCGCGTAACGCGGCACGGGTCGAAACTCCGGCGCGCAATTGCTGGTAAAACTGCGTCATCTGTTTGGCCGCCGCCGGATCGTTGACCGCCCACAAACTGACGATCAGTGACGCCGCGCCTGCCGACAAAAATCCGCGAGCCAATCCCATCAATTCATCGCCCGCGTAAATGCGGCTGGTTCCGGTGTTGCACCCGCTCAGCGTGACCAGCGAAGCAGGCAATTTCAGCGAACACACGTCATAAAAATTCAGCCAGGTGTCGGCCAGTTTGAACGCCGAAAACATTGGGTTGTCCTGGCGAAACACCGCGTGACTGGCAATGTGCAAAATGTCGCTGGTGGCGGCATTGGCCGCCAAAGCTGCGGCAGTTGCCGCATTTCCGGTGAAACAGTTGCTGTCAGGAAACAGCGCGCGAATCGCCTGAATCTCTTCGGTTATTTGCGGAGCCTGTTCGTCTGCCGCGCCGAAAATCGCTGCGCGTTCATAACCCGGCGTTCGGCGTTCGGAACATAATTTCAAAATTCGTGCGCTGGGCGATTGAGCGATTTCGTGGCGTTCGATCAAAAACCGTTCGCCGTCGAACAGCGCCTGGAATGGAACGTTGTGCAACACTCCGAACGGTATGAAGATCAATTTCTTGCCATCCGCTAAATCCGCAATCGGCGCAAACAACGCCTGCCACAATTGATGCAGGCAATCTTTGGCGCTGTTCAGCAACCGCGCCGAATGGGTTTTCAGGTATTCGGCTCCGTACTGAAATTTGTCGAAATGAAATCTCAGCGTTTGAATCTGTTCGCCGATTTCCTGCGCGCCAAAATCGCTGCCAACGACGTGTAAGTGTTGCGGGTCAACCACGAAAATGGTCAGCCGATCTTTGTCGAAGTAATACTCAATGACGGCTTCGTCTTCGGCCAGAACCTGACGCAATTCCTGCACGGTCATGCCGCCCGACTGCTGCAACCAATGAAAATCCGGGTCTTGGGTTTGAAGCTGGCGCGTGATTTCAGACAATTCGCGTTCGCATTTCAAAATGTCTTTTCGCAACCGTTCGTCGGTGGTCAGCAAACGGCTTTGTCCCTGAGTTCCGACGCCATTCACCTTGCCGTAAAACCAGTGCAGTTGTTCGCGCAGCCCGTGCCAGCGTTGATGAAGCTCGGTTGAGTGTTGACCGTTGGACGCCGGCGTCATTTCCAGTTCATTGATTAACAGGTCAACCAGCGTGCGCGCTTTGGAACTTTCCAGGTAATAAAACGCTTCGGCCTGTTTTTCCGGCGCTGGTTCGTCCAGGCACAGCCGAATCAGTTTTTCGTAAACGCGCAGCTTGTCTTTGAAAAACGCGCTGCGAAATTCATCCACGCGAATCTGACAACGAATCTGTTCAATGAACGAAATGGATTCCGTGTACTGTTCGTAAGCCTGCCGCAGATCGCCCGTCATCAAACAGTTGTCGCCCAACAATTCGTGCGCCTGGTAACGCAACCATGGCGATTCCAGTTCGCGGCAAGTCAGCAAAATGTCTTCGCACAATTCGCGCGCGGAATTTCCGCCAGTCGTCAAAGCTTTAGCTTTGACGATTTGCGCCGAACAAGTCTTCGCTTTCAGTTGCTGGCCGGCAAAGATCGTTTCGGCTTCGCCAGCCAATCGCACGGCGTCATTCGGCAATCCGCACTGCAACTGCAATTCGGCTTGATACAGGCTGACCAGTCCCAGATGAACTTCGTTGCCTTCCGTTGCAAACTCCTGGCGCGCGACGGCGAACGACGTTTCGGCTTCATCGAATTGCAGCAACCGCATCTGCGCCAGCCCCAGAAATGTGATGCTGCGCGCGGCTTCGTAACGCATTTCCAAATCCACAAACAATTCGCGCGCTTGTGTCGCCAACCGGGCGGCTTCGTCCAACACGTTCGACTGCAAATAGATTTCCGCCAAATCCAGAATGCACAGCGCGGCGGTTTGTTCATCGCCCAGCCGCAAACTTTCGACGCGAGTTTCGTGCAGCACTCGCATCGCCTGGTGGTAAGCGCCGCGCAGAAAATACAGATAACCGATGCTGTATTGAGTTTGCACCGCGCCCAGATGATTTTCTTCGGCGGAATGAAGTTCGTAAGCCTGCTGGTACAAATCCTGAGCGCGTTGAAAATCGTCCAGATTGCAGCAAACGTTGGCCCGATTGAACGAAGCCAGCGCCATCCCGTTTCGGTTTCCGGCGGCGGCGAAAATCTCAGCCGCGCGTTCGTAACAGGCCATCGCCTGTTGGTTTTGATCCAGCCGGTGGTAGATGTTTCCGGCGTTGGTTTCGACCTGAGCCAGCAAAATCCGTTCGTCGTGGCGCTCGAAAATCTGCCGGGCTTCGTCGGCCAATGACAAAGCTTCGTCATATCGTCCCAGATAAATCAGCGCGTCAACCATCGCTCGTTCAACGCGCCCAAGTTCGATTTCGCGCCCGGCCTGGCGATAAAGCTCGCGCGATTGTTCGTAACATTCGACGGCTTCGGCATACCGGCTGAGCACGTGCAGCGCCATCGCTTTCATACGAACGCCCAGCGCGCGCGCTTCGACGTTTGGCGACAAACGCGCAACCGAATCGGCCAGTTCGGCGACTTGAATCGCTTCGCGGGCGTCGGAACGAACCAGCACGTCCACCTGTTTTTTGAATTGTTCAATCAGCGAAAGGTCAACTTCGGCGACGCCGAAATTCGGCAGCAACGTTTTGAGCGACGATTCGCCGAGCGTTCCTGCTCGCTGAGCCTGAATCAGTTCAGCCACGACATCCGGCGAATTGTGATTTCCGTTCACGTTCGTCATCTAAAAAATCGTTATTGGGCGGTTACGCTGCTCTGGCGGTTGAAACTTTCAACAAGTTGATTTCGTCTTCGGCGGTTTGAATTTTCAGGTCGTAAATTCCCGAAGGAATTTGCGCGAATCGAAACACTCCTAAACTGTCGGCCTGCGCGCTGGATTTTTCCTGTTCGTTTTGCCAAAGCTGCACGGTGACGCCGCTGACGGTTTGATGCAGTTGCGAGTTCGGCAAAATCTGGCCGATCAAATCTTCGAGCGGTTTGTCTTCGATCCCTTCAAAGCGCAAATCAATGTCGTAACCTTCGGTTTGGAACAGCATCTGCCGACCGTTCGGCGGTTGAGCAGCAGCGGTTTCCGAACGGACGAACGCCACCTGACGATTCATCAAACTGTCAAAACTCAAACTGGCAATCAGTTTTCTCAGCGGTTGACGCGCATGAGACGGTTGCGATTTGAACCAGGCGACCATTCCCTGAATGGCGCTTTCGGGAATGTCGAACGACCGATCCTGCGACGTCAACTGCCGGACTTCGCCCAACCAGCGCAGGTTTTCTTCGCAACGAACGCACCCGGCAAGCAAATGATTGCTGACGGTCGCGTTTTCCGTCTCAGCCAACAGGCCGCGGGCATGTTCCAGTAAATTTTCCAGCGGGGGACATTTCATAGTTCGTCTCCACAAATTCAAACCGGGTGAAAAGCAATGTCGTTGACCGGTTTAGAGTCGTTGGGGAAAACCGGCTAATGGATGAGTGGCTGGAAACGGCCAAAAAATACAGCCGCCATCATAAAAATCCGATTTTGTTGAGGGAGGTTTTCAGTTTGTCCAAACATCGCGCACGAGTCGGGCCAATGCTGGCGACGGGCATTCCCAATTGCTGGCTGATTTCGGCATAAGGCGTCGAATCGTCGCGGAAAAACAAGTGTTCGATCAATCGGCGACATTGCTCCGGCAGCAGAGCGACGGCTCGGCGAATCAAATGCTGCCGTTCGACCGTCAGCATAGATTCGTCCAGCGGCAAGCCGGATTCGTCAGCCAGTTCCAGAGTTCGTTCGTCGTCGGGATCGTCCAGCGAATCGGTTTGAATCTGTTTCAGTTGTCGTCGGAATTTCCAGCATTCGCGCACGGTTACGGTGATGATCCAGGAATTGATTTTGTCCTGTTTTTTCAACGACGGCAGTTGCTGGAATAGTGCGATGCAAACGGACTGGAAAATGTCTGAGGCGTCTTCCTGCGAAAGTCCGTACTTGAACGTGATCGAAGCGATCAATCGCTGATACCGCCGCACCAATGCCTCCCAGGCTTCAGCGTCCTGATTCAGGCATTTGGAAATGAGTTCGGTGTCAGAAAGACCGGCAAAATGAACCATGTGGCAACGATAGAGATGCCCTACTTGGTTGTCAATAAGTTCACCGTGAGCGCAATGTTGTAAGCACTGCGCCCACGGTTTTAAGCGACACGATTGAATGCAGCAGCGCTCAACTCAGCGAATGTTCACTTTAACCTTGTTGGCGAGTTTGCCTTCGGTTTCGATTTCTATTTCAACTTCACCACGCCCGGCCAGGCCGCGCGGAATTCGCACGTTGACCTGATCCAGCCCGGCAAAACCTTCCAGGCCGCCTGCGAACAGAACTTCAGAAGCTGCGCCGCCGATTCTGGCAATCACCGTTGTCAGACCGCCGTGATGGCGCAATCCGGTTCCGTAAAGAATCAAAAATACGTCGTCAGTTCCCAATTCAATCGGGCGCGCGACAAACGCGCTCTGACTGGAGTCGAACTGGGCGACCGATTCGTATTGCTGCGAGCCGTTCGCGCTTATGCGCAGCGCGACTGCGGCGGCGATTCCCTGCCCGGACGAATTGGCGGAAAACAGCCCCGGCGCAGTGGATTCGACGATGATCGTTCCCGTCACCAAATCGCCCCGATCGTTGGTGATACTTACAGCGGCCAAACCCGGCGCGGTTCCCAACGGAATTTGATAATTGACCTGAGTCGGCGAAACGAAAAACAGCGGCGCTGAACGTTCTGCGCCCAAACTGTCTTTCACCCGGATGGTCGTTCCCACCAGCGTTGTGGGCAGCGGAAAGGTCGTGGCGATTTGTACGCTGCTGGCCAGCATTTCACCGAAACCGGCGACAATCGTTTCTGGCGCGGCTTTGCCGACGGAAAAACTGGCAGCGGAAGCCGTCGAAACAATCACAGTTTTGATTTCTTTGGCCGTCACCGAACCATCGCTTTGCGGAATGGCTTCGACAATCACATAAACGCCGACCGCAAACCGTTGTCGTTCCTGTTCCAGCCGGGTTGTGGCCGTGACGTGAACCGTGCGCCCGGCAACCATCCAATCGCCGATCAAATTCGTTGCGGGCGGCAAACTGCCTATGGTTCCGAAGAATTTGAAATCTTCCGATTGATCTTCCGGCCTGGTTTTCACCTTCGAGGCGCTGATGGTTCCGTCGGTTTGCAGAAAACCTTCAACCTCAACTCGAACGCCGACTGCAAAAGCTCCGCGCGTTTGGTCGAGCAGCGTTGCCGTGGTCACTGTCACCTGCCGACCGCCAACCGTCCAATCGCCAATGAAATTAGTGGTTCCCGGCAAGGAACCGATTGCGCCGTGCGTGACGATGTATCCGCCGCCGCCGACTGATTGTTTGACTTCAATTTTGGTCGCCAGCAATCCGCCGCCGGATTGCGGAGTCGCTTTGGCTTCGACAATGGCGCCGACTTTGGCCACGCCGAGTTCCTGTTTGATGACTGTCGCCGAATTGACCGTGACAGTTTGCGAACCAATCACCCAAGTGCCTGTCAGATTGTTGCCGCTCGGCATGGTTTTGATTGTCCCGAAAATTTCGATCACGCCGTCTTTGGCGCTGGCGGGTTCAGCCAATAATCCGCCCAACGCCACTACCCAAAATAAAATTGCCGCAAATGTTTTTGTTGTCTTGCTCATAACTTCTCCAATTGTCGTTTATAAAAAAACATCGGCAGAGGCATAGCCCGTGTGCGCAGAAAAGTTCCTTTTCGCGCGGTTGTACACACACGAAACAACCGCGTCAGGAACGAAGTTTCACGCGCCATGCCTCCGCCGATGCAGTACCGGACATCCGATGGAGCCGGTAGCAGTAAATTCAAAAACTCGCTGTCCCCTGTCAATGAGTGTCAGGCAGGCGTCGAAAAAATACCTGCGACTTTCGTCAAAATTTGTAACGTGTCGAAAGTTGAATCGCCCGCGCCTGTTTGGCCGAATTGGCGCGCCCGAAAAACGGTGAGCTTTGCACGCCGATGAAGTTGTCGAAATTCACGCGATTGAACAGGTTAAACACGTCCACGCTGATTTCCAGATTGTTCGACGTTGCGTCTTTGCGACGATCAACCAATCGCGGAACTCGAAACAGTTTGGTCACGCGCAAATCCACCTGCGCCAGGCCGGAGCCTTTGCCAGTGTTGCGTGCCAATAATCCTGTTGGCCCCAGCGGTCGGTCGTTGGCCAAACTGTCGCCGTTGTCGTCGCGTCCGGTGGTGATGTTGAACGGCACACCCGAAGCCAAAGTGATGAAAGTTCCCAATCGCCAATTGCGCGGCAAATCCATCGTACCCGCCAGATTGAACCGGTGGCGTTGGTCGAAATCGGCTCGCCCCCATTCCGGTCGCAGATTGAAATTGTCCGCAGGCAAAGCAAACGTGCCGTCTGTGTCGTCGTGACTGCGCGAAAATGTGTATTGAGCCATGCCTTTGAACCGGCGCGCGATGCTGCCGCGCCAGGTCAAACTGACGGATTGGCTGCGGCTTTTGGCGGAAGATTCGACCTGATTCAAATTGAACAAATCCACGTTCGTGCGTTTGCCGTTGAGCGGCGCATTCAGATTGCGCGAACGCAGCAAACGGATTCCGCGCAGCAGTTGGTATTCCAGCGACAGGCTGTTTCCTCGCCCAAGTTGCCGTTCGACGCTGACGCCGGTTTGCACAACATAAGGCGAGCGCAAATTGGCGGCAGTGCGGATCACGCTTGGCGGAATCGCCGTCGTTGGTGTTGGCGGAACGGGAAACGACGGATTGGCGATGACGAATTCCAACAGTCGCAAACCGTCGTACAACAAACTGCGCTGGCGGATTTCCGCCGAAACTCGTTCGTAAAACACGCCGCCGCCGCCGCGAATCACCCATTTCTGATTGCCCGACGCATAAGCAAAACCGAATCGCGGCGCGAAGTTGTTGCGGTCTTCCAGATTCGATTGCCAGCCGTACCGAACGCCAGGCGTCAAACTCAGGTTCGAGCGCAGCCGAATTTCATCCTGAAAAAAGCCGAAGACTTCATGTTGAGCGAACGACACACGCGGCTGTCCACGGTTGACGCGGTAAACGAACGGGCGAGCGGCGGCAAAATCGTTCAGGCTGGCAAATTCAAAAACGCCGCCGAAGTTCGATGCCTCAGTCGCATCCAGCCAGACCGGGCGAGCTTCGGCGCCGAATTTCAGCGCGTGACGATTGGCCGTGTAACTGGCAACGTCTTGAATGCGAAAAACCGTCTCGGCGTTTGATCGAAAAGTCTGAGCCGCGCCGCCGCTGAAAGCTCCTTGAACAATGATGGCTGGCGTAACGGCCAACCGTCCGGCTTGGCGTGTTTCGCGTTCGACCACAAATCGCAGATCGTTCAACAACCGCGACGACACAATCATTCGATCGGAAAACTGAAAGCGATGTTGTCGTTCGCCGGTTGAATAACCTTGCTCTGCCAGCCGCAAACCGCCGACGCCGCGATTGCGTTCGACTTCGTCCGCGAAGTTATAAATCGCCAGCAAGGTGTGCGATTTGCCCGCGCGAATTTCCACACGTCCCAGCAGGTTTGTACGCCGCGTTGGCGTCAACACATTGGCGTTGACCGCGCCGGTCAAAGTGCGAGCGTTGATGACGGAACTTTCGTCGTTGAACAGCCGTTCGCCGCTGACAAAAAACGAAACGTTCTTGCTGAACAGCGGCCCGGCCAGATTGGCTTCCAGCAAATGGCGATTCAAATCAGGGCGGTTCAATGCGAAGGCGTTGCGCGCATCGAAAACCGAATTGCGCGAATACAGCGAAACTCTGCCGCGATACCGGCGAAACGAACCTTCTTCGGTGTAAACCTCTACGCGGGCTTTGCCCGGACGGCGAAATTCCGCCGAATACGGATTGCGGTTGATGCGGATGCGCCGCAAAGCTCCGGCGGGCAGGTTCAATCCGCTGACTTCCGCGCCGTCAACGACTATGTTCAAACCTTCGCCGCCCTGAGCTGCAGGCGATACGAAGCTGCCGATAATCGTCAACGGGTTTTGTCCGGCGGCGGGCAAACCACGCAACAGATCGTCGTCGAAATTCAAACGATCAGCGTTGCGTTCCATCGAAACACTCAACTCTTCATCTTTGCTGCTACCGCTGACAGTGACTTCTTCACCTTTGGCGGCGGCTTTCAACCTGATTTTGACGAGCGTCTTCGGTGAATCCGCGCCGATTTTCAAGGCGGATTCGGCGCTTTCAAATCCGTCGGCTTTGCCTTTCAGCGTGTATTCGCCCGGCGCGACGTTTTCAAAACTGAAACTGCCCGCCGCATCGGCAATCGCCGAGCGAGTTTCGCCAGAGAGTTTGTTCGTCAGCGCCAATTTGGCTTTTGGGATTGCTGCGCCGGTTTGATCTTCGGCAATGCCGCTGACTGTGATTCCGGATTGTTGCGTTTGCGGCGCGATGATTTGCCAGTTCGCCAACGCCTTGGTTTGAGCGGTTCCCGACGGCGCCAGAAACACTACGACCAGGATTGAAAACAAAAGAGCCGTTTTTTTCATGTTCATACCTCAGCCCGCTGAAAGTTTGGGCGTTTGAAGGTTTGCGTGATTCTCAATGGATCGGTTTCAGTCGGGGGGTGTTGAAGCTTTGGCGGATTGAGGGGAATGATGGCCGTCGGCGGTTCTTCGCTGCCGCTTTGCAATCGGAACAACTCGAAGTAATAACCGCGCCGCGCCAGCAATTGCGCGTGAGTTCCGATTTCCACCACCACGCCGTTTTTCAGCACGATGATTTGATCGAAACTGTCCATCGCCGTGAACTGGTGCGAAATGACCAGCGTGGTTTTGCCGCGTTGCAATCGTTCGACGGCTCGGCCAATCAGGAACGACGATTCAGCGTCAATCGCCGCCGTCGGTTCGTCCAAAATCAAAATCGAAGGTTGTTTGATAACTGCTCGCGCCAGACAGATTCGTTGCCGCTGGCCGCCGGAAAGCGTCGAACCGCGTTCGCCGATGATCGTGTCGTATCCGTCCGGCAGAGCCGAAATGAAATCGTGCGCGTAAGCCAGTCGCGCGGCTTGTTCAATTTCGACTGCCGAAGCGTCGGGCTTTCCATACGCGATGTTTTCGCGGATCGAAGCTCCGAACAGAATGTTGTCTTGCAATACAACGCCGATTTCGCGGCGCAAACTTTCGCGGTGGTATTCGCCGACAGGCAAACCGTCAATCAACACCTGACCGCATTGCGGACGGTAAAACCGCAGAATCAAACTGGCGACGGTGGATTTGCCTGCGCCCGAAGCTCCGACCAATGCCACGCGCTGGCCCTGCGCAATCAGGAACGAAACATCGTTGAGCACGGCTTTTTTGTCGCCGTAAGCGAACGAAACCTGTTGAAAAGCGATTTCGCCGCGCAACGATTCGACGCGCAATCCGCGGTCGTCATTTGCACCGTCGGGTTCGATGTTCAGAATTTCGCCGATGCGTTCGGCGCTGACCGTCGCTTTGGAAAACTGCGTTGAAAGCTTCGCCATCAATCGCAACGGTTTGTACATGTTCGTCAGGTAAGCGGTGAAAATCAGCACGTCGCCCGGACTCATTCGCCCATTGACGACCTGCAACGCGCCGAACAACACCGCAGCCCAAATGCCAACAGCGTTGATGATTTCGACGGCGCGCGAAGCTCCGGCTTCCATTCGCGCGGTGCGAACGCTTTCATCCAGATTTTGCGAACTTTCCGCATCGAAGCGTTGCTGTTCGTAAGCTTCGCGCCCGAACGCGCGAACCAGCACAACCGAACCGATGGTTTCGCTGATGCGTGTGGCAATGCGACCTTCGCGTTCGCGCTGTCGCCTGGCGGACAGTTTGACCCGGCGATAAATGGCAAAGATCGTCCAAAGCAACGCGGGAAAGGTCGTCATGACGATCAAACTCAATCGCCAATTCAACACGAACAACACGACGAACATGCCGACGACGGACAACACCTGAGAAACGAAACTCAACGCCGATTCCGAAAAAACGTCTTTCAGCGTGTTGGTGTCGCTGGTGACTTTGGTCAGCAATTCGCCTGAGCGCGCGCGGTTGTGAAACGACAGCGACAGTCGTTGCAGATGCGCGAACAATTCGCGCCGCAACGTGTAAACCATTTGATGGCCAACACGCGAAGTCAGGTAAAGCTGGCCATACGAAAACGCGCCTTTGGCCGCCGCGATCAACAAAATGGCAACCGAAATGACGACGATGGCGAAGCCTTTGCCGCCAGCCAGCACTTCGCCAAGCATCGAAAGCGCAGGCGTAAACGGTTTTTCCAGCAGTATGTGATCGAAGATGATTTTCAGCGGCCAGGGAGCCAGCAACTCCGCCGCCGTGTATCCCAGCGTGCAAAGCGCCGCCAGACAAAGTTTGCCTTTCACGCGCCGCAAATGCGCCCGGACAATTTGCTGAAACCTGTTGGTGGATTTTCCTGACATCACGTTGTCACCGAGCGACGCTGACTCAGCAGGCTTTGAAAAGTGTGGAAACGAATCGCTTCGGATGTTCGCAGCGTTTCAATCAACCGACCGACAAAATCGAAGGCCTCTGAATCCATGACTTTGTGGTGCAGCATCACGCCCACCGTGTCGAGTTCATTCAACTGGCGAATCAGTTCTTCAAAAACGTGTTCGGGAGATTTCATCGCCGGCTCCCCCTTCCAGCGATACAGATCAAACGTGATTGAAATCTCCCGAAACTTGTACCCGGCAACCGGTTGTTCGCCGCGATCTTTGGACAGCGCCGCAAAACCGAGTTCGTCCAGCGCGCGAAACGTGTCCGACGTGCAACGGTTCCAGGGCGGAGTGAACACTTGTGACCATTCGCCACCGAAAGCTTCATTCATTCGGCGTTGCCCGGCGGCAATGTCAGCAAGTTGTTCGGCGAAGCTACGGCTTGCGCCGAATTCGCATTTGCGGCCAATGGATTCGTGATTGACGTGTTGCCAGCCGTGCTGGTTCAACTCGAACAACGCGCGATCTTGCTGTCGCAATAACGCGGCGCAATCGTCGGTCAGCCTGGCCGGAATGATTTCCAGATTGATCGGCGTTTGCAGCCGCCAAAACAGTTCGATCAATTGCCGCAATGTCGCTTCGTTTTCGTCAACGTCGTCATCACGAAAGAACACATTGACCGTGCGGCCATTGGCTGCCAGTCGTTGCAATTCGTTTTTCAGAGTCTCGATCATCGGCCAACTCCGCTCGCCTGAGCTTTGGGAAAAAGCTGTTTGATGAGTTCGGCGGTCGTTGTTGCGCCGCTCAAATCCAGTTTCGGTTTGGCTGAATTGGTTTGTTTGCCGACGCGCAAAATCTTTTCGGCCAGCGTTGCCGGAACCAGTTCACCATCGCGCAAAACATTGACCACGCCCAACTGCTCCAGCTTGCTGGCGCGAATCGTTTGCTCTTCGTTGTTGTTGCCGTTGAATGGCAGCACCAGCGCGGGCGTGCCAGTCGTCAGCAAATTCATGCACGTGTTGTAACCGGCCATGCTGATCGAAAGGTTTGCCCGATGCAGATGCTCCAAAAAATTCGGTGTAAACCGTTCGATGTTGATGTGCGGCTTTCCAGCGGCCAATTGCTGCAACCGATTGAATTCTTCTGTCGGCAAATAAGGCCCGGTGAAAATTTGCAGCCGGTGCGGATGTTCGTTGGCAATCAAACCGCTGGCAGCGATTGAAGCTTCCAGCAATTCGCAACCGACTCTGCCGCCGCCAATGCTGGCCAGAATCTGAAACGTGTCAGCAGCCCGCGCCTCAGCAATGGCAAAAATTTCGGATTGTTGAACGACAAAACCCGTGTAACGAATCGGGCATTTGATTTCGGTTGCTCGCGGAAAAGTTTCTTCCAGTCGTTGAAACTGTGGGTCTGAATGAACCAGCAGCAGATCGAAGTAACGGTTCATCGTCAGACAAACCTGATCGTCGAACCTTTCCTGATCGCGTTTGCTGACCAGGATGTCGCGCAAACTGCATACGACTTTTGTGCGGCGCCCATCGGTTTGAATGCGTTCAAGCAACGGAATCAATTCAAACGCAAACTTCCTGCGCCCGAACGGAAACAGTTCAATGACCAGCACGTCCGGTTGCAAACGTTCGTATTCAACCAGAATTCGTTGCCGTCTGGCAGCTTTGATCTCTTCCAGGTTTTGTTCGCTATCGGCGGCGCGCAGTTCGCGGAACTCCGCATCGGATTTGATCGGCGGCAAATTGATGAGTTCGATGTCGGCGGGCAGCTTGAAACCTTCGGCGATTTCGCCACCATTCAAAAAACTCACGTCGAATTCGCTGGCAACCAATCCGCGCACGATTTCCGCGCTACGAATCAAATGCCCCATGCCCAACACATGCTGGCAATAAAACATTGCTTTCTTGTTCATCGGTTCACCTTCAAACAATGTGTGTCCTGCCTGCTGCCGATTGATACGCCAGATCGGAAAAATAACTGACCAGAGTTTCCAGATTCGGTTTTTGTTGCAGGTAAGCGCGGTAGGCCCGCGTGACAAACTGAATCGCCAAATGCCAGTTGAACCGGTCGGCGTTCAATTGCCAGTCGGCGTGCCAGCCATAAGCGTCAATCAAAGTTGACGCCACAGCGCCAGCCAATTTTTTGTCGAACGATTGAGAATGCAAATCGGCGATGAAATTCGCCAGGTCTTGCGCCGGATCGCCAATGGCGAATTCGTCAAAATCGAACAAGGCGACTTCGCCGTGGCGAACCATCAACTGTCGCAGATGAAAATCTCCGTGAATTACTCGCTCGTCGGCGCTTGGCAATGTCATCGGTCGCTGTTCCAACAAGCCAATAGTTTTCATCAGCGGTGCGTTTGCGGCGGGAAATGCCTGACTCAATTTTGCGGCTTTCTTTCGGACTTCCTGCAAATGGTCTTCGGGCGTGAAGCGCACAGAAGTCGGCGACTGGCTGCGATGAACGAACGCCAGGCGTTTGGCCGCTTCGGCGATCAAGCGGCCAAAGTTGTCGTCATTGATAAACTCGGCCAGCGATTGCCCGGCCAGTTCTTCTTGCCAGATGGTTTCGGTTTCAGCGTTGTAAGCAAGCGGGCGCGGCATCAGAAATTCGCCGGAGCTTTGTTGGCTCAATTTCCACAGGTGTTCCAATCGCTGAAAAATTTCTGCGCCGCGATTTTCTGCGAAGCTTTTGCCGAAAATCGCCATCGTCGTGTTGCCATTGCTCAAACGATACCGCGCCGTGCAACGAATTTCCGGGCGGTAATTGATGATTTCCACGTTGACCGACGAAATTTCTTTGGCGGCAAAGCCAGCCGGAAACGACGAATACGGAAGATGATTTTTCACCTTGGCGGGATCAATTACCTGGGGCAAACGATGCAAAACCGGATCGTTCGGAAACGCCCAAACCACCATTTCGGGTTCGTCAACTCGCATCACCGAAGGGCCGAATTCAGTCGGAACCAACGGCTGGCGCGCGGCACGGTTAAACACTTCGCGGCTGACGTTCGACAAAAACATCTTGGCGAAAATGGTTTGCGCGCTTTGCTTGCCGGTCACTCGGTTCCGAAGCTGCAACTCATACGTCGCTGCCAAAAAGTCTTTTCGGCGAGATTCTTTCTTCAAGTAGGTTTTGTAATGCAGATGCAGGATTCGGCAATCGGCGATTTGCACGTTGCCATGCAACCACGGCAATTGCTGCTGCAAAATGTTTGTCACGGTTGTCGAATCGGTAAACTTTGCGAACTGGTTCATGATTTCACCTTGTTAAAACATGGCGATAAAGCTCGGCGCGGCAACAAAATGCTTTCGAGCGCAAGCTTGGTCAGCCAACGCGATGATTTCATCCAGCAATGTTGGGCGTTCCGATTTCAATCGAGTTACGCAGCGGTATGCGCGTTCGGCAATCATCGTTGCCGCGATGTACCAATCCAGAATCGAATCGTTGATCGGCCACGAAACCGATTCCGCATACGCGCGAACAAAAGCATCGGCCAGCTTGCGGCTTTCGGCGACGGTTTTGGCTTGCGCCAGATTTCGGTACAACAAACTGGCGATGAAACTGCCGAGTTCCAGCAGCGGATCGCCCACACTCAGGTTGTCCAAATCAATCAGCGCGACTTGTTGTCCAGTAACCAGGAAGTTTTTCAGGTGCAAATCTCCGTGCAACGTGGCGGCTGGCCGCGCACCGATTTGCCGCGCCTGATTGTTCAATCGGTCGAGCAGTAAACGAAGTTTTGGCAAGCTGGCCGGTTGTAACACCTCCACCATTCGCTCGACTTCGTCGAACTTTGCCAACAAATCGGCGACTCCGACTTGCCGTGAACAGCCGGTCGAAGTTTGATGCAGCGCCGCCAGCGAAATTGCCGCGCGTTCCAGCAAAGCAAAAAAACGAGGATCGTTTTGGTGTTCGTACAATGAATCGCCGGGCAGTCCCATTTGCCACAGCGTTTGAATTTCCGGCTGATACGCCAACGGTTGAGCCAGCGTCAGCCGCCCGGACAAACAAGCCGCGCTTTCTGCCAGTTCCCGCATTCGCGCAAAAGTTTCTGCGCCGTCGTGGTTGTAATAGGTTTTGCTGAACAGCGTCGCCACCTGCTTTTCGCCGCCGGATGAATGCTTCAGGCCGACACGTGCGCGAACCGTGCAGGTGTGTTCAGCGACGTAATGAATGATGTCGTTCGTCAGCGATTCGATTTGCCAGGCTTGGCCAAAACTTGTGGCGATGACTGGCGGCAAAATTTCCTGCTTCAGACAGGTTTCGTCAGCGAGTTTCGGCAATGCGGTCAGTTTACGGTCGTTCGGAAACATCCAGCCAACCATATCCAGATCGGACAGGTGAAAAATGGAATTGCCGAATCGAGAGCGGATTTTCGGCTGAGCCTGCGCTTTGTCGAAACGCGATTGGCTGCCGCCGGATTCGTAAACGCGCGCGCAAAGAATCTGCTCGAAGCCCTTGCCGGTTTCGCGTTCAACAATTTTCAGCCGGTAACTGAGCAAACAGTTTTTGCCAGGTTTGTAACGCGCCTGAATGATTTCGCAGTCGTTGATTTGGTAACGCGCTCGTTGCTCTTCGGTCGGGAACAGTTCACAGGCAAACACATCGCGCATGAGATTCGTGTTCATCGCATCGTTGAGATGCGGCACATTTGGGTCGTTCACTTGTCCGGGAAAAACGGTCATAGAGTTTCGTCAAATTGTTTGTTGGCTGATTCGTTGGCCGGCAAAATCTGTTCTGAAAAAGTGAAGCGCGCCTTGAAAACGCAATTCGCCACATCTGTGCGGTTCGCTTTGTCGTTGGTGAACGAACAAGAAGTGATCTTTGACGATGTCTGCGCCGCACTTGATTGTCAGGCAAAACGCCGTCGCTTCTTCGGGCAAACAAAGCTGTTCGCCGTTGAAAACTTCAGCGGGTTCCAGTGTCAGTTCCGGGCGTTCGGTTTGGTACGGAAACAGTATGGTGTGAAAACTGGCGTCAGCCGCTCGCTGATTGAAACGAACTACAGGCGCAGCGTGTTTGACGCCGTAAGTCGGCGAAACGAATCCGGGTTCCAGCCAAGTTTTGATTTTCGGATCACAGCGTTGAGCGATGACCAGATGCGGAGCGTCAACTTGCACAATTTCAGATTGGTTGGCGATGAAAGTTCGATCAAACGCTTTGTCTGAAAGGTGAAAGTACAGGTCGTAATCGTGTTCGTCGCAGGAACGAAGCACGTCCGAAATCACCCAGTATTCACCGGCGACAAACACGATTCGCCGTTCGTGAGTGGCATTGTATTCGTGGCTGCGCGCAACGCCGTGCAGGTAATCAAAGCCATTGCGCGTGACGAAAGCTTTCAACTCATGATCGGGAGCTTCGCCTTTGATCTTGAATTTGCGTTTGTGGAATTCGTAGCGCGTCTGGTTTTTGCCGTCCACCACCACGGTGTTGTGAGCAGCGGTTCCACGAAAAAGTGTGCGCCAGTTGGTTTCGCCGCTTTCAGGCGGGGGTTCGTGATACGTGAACCGCCCAGGATCAACGACCAGCGATTGGCCGTAAGCCGCCATTTCAAAACTCAGCAAATCCAGATGGCCGTGATTGCCCGCGCCCAGCGCACCGCAATCGAAGATCAAATACCGTTCGTCGGCAAACGGTTCCAGTTCACCCCAGCCGCTGCGCTGCGTGAAATAGCCGCCGTCTTTGAACGCGCGCGAACGGCAAACAGGCGAATGCCCTGCGCGACCTGAGCTGGCGACGTAAAGCATCGTTTTGTCGCCGTAAAGTTCATGCCCCCGTCGCAGCAACGATAGAAAGCTGCCGGTGTCGCCATCGCTCAGCGAAGGAATGTTTCCGTCGGGTTTGTGCGAATGCAGCGAAAAATCCAGCGCCCGCAAAATCTTTGCGTGCAACCGGGCTGGCAGTTCAATGTTGTTGAGTTTCGCCAGTCGCGCGACGTACAGAAAATTTCTCAGTACTAGATGGTGGTAATCCGTCGAAAGTTCGCAATGAACTCCGTCCGGCAAAATGTCGCTCTGGGCGTTGGCCAGCAATTCCCGTTTGGCAAATTCCAGCCACTGGCTGGCTTCGCGGAATTCCGGGAAAGCGATGGCGGCGAAAAAGATCGCCCACAATTCCAGTGTGCGGTGATTGCGAACCGGTGTCAGGTTGGCGACCAAATGCCTGACTTGTTCGCACAACGAATTCAAAAAGCGCGCGTAAAATTCCGGCGTCAACGACGGCGTGGCGTTCAGCGTGACGAAGTAATAATGTGCCGAAATCCAATTTTGAATTCTTCTGCCCGCAACGTCGCTCGGCAAAAAACCCATCGGCACTGTGGCAATCCAACTGTCCGTCAATTCCATCCACTTCGCGGCGTATCGTTCGTCGCGCGTTTCGTCGAAAGCCAGCCCCAGCCCAGCGGAGTAATAAAATTTGTGCAGCACAATCAGCCATTCGATGTCCGCGCTTGGGTTCGCCGTCCAATCAAATCCAGGTTCCAGTTCGTATCTTTCTTGATTGAAATCGAACCGGTTCGACAAAATTTCGTCCGCTTTGGCGCGGCTGGTTTGCGCTTCGTCCAACACAGGAAAGTAATGAACCGAGCGGCGCTGGCGAAAATAAGCCAGCAATTCCGTTGGCGACCAGCCGCCGAACGGCGAACGGAAAAGAGTAGAAGCAAGGCGCGGTTTCATCGAACGGCAACCTCGCTTTTGGCCGCCGAAGTCGCTGAAGCGGTTTGCGCGTTCAAACATTCGGCAAACAGGTTTTTCAAAAAGACGGTGTTGCGTTTGGAATCGAAGCTTTGCAGAACTCGCGTGCGAGCCGCATTGCCAAGTTGTCGGCGCAATCCCGCATCGTCCAACAATGCGGCAATCGCCGCGGCCAAAGCGGTTTCGTCTTTGGGCGGAACCAGCAAACCGTTGACACCCGATTGAACCAGTTCAGGAATGCCGGAAATGTCTGTGGAAACCACAGGCAGTTTCATGGCCATCGCTTCGACCATGACGTTCGGAATACCGTCGCGGTCGCCGTTGTCCGTCACCAGACATGGCAAAGCAAACACCGTTGCCTGTTGATAAATGCTTTTCAGTTCTTCCTGCGTGACGGACGATTGCACAGTGACGACGCTTTCAAGCTGAAGTTCGGAAATCAATCGCGCGATGTTTTCAGAAAACTTGTCCGCCCCGCCAACTATCAGGCATTTGAATTCTCGCCCCTGCTGGCGAAGCAGGTGACAGGCTCTGAGCAAATAATCAAAACCTTTCTTTTCGACGATGCGACCGACTGAAAGGATCAACGGAACCTGTTGTTCGTCGCCGCCGATCGTGCTGGCAGGTTCAAACAACGACGTATCCAGCCCGTGATAAATCGTGTGCAGCGGCGTGTTCTCCGGGCAGAAAGCTTTCAGGTGTTGATGATTTGCGCCTGTGCAGGTGGCGACGAATTCGGCTCGGCGCATTTTCAACGGCAGCAAATCGCGCGGGTTTAATTCGCTCAGATAAATGTCTTTGGCATGCGCCGTGAAACTGAACGGCAAGCCGGACAAACGGCTGGCAAACATCGTGACGGTCGTCGCTCCGTGGCAGAAATGCGCGTGCAAATGGCGAATCGTTCCTGACTGCAAAACCTGCAACGCGATGTATCCGGCTTGCAGAAACTCTTTGACGAAAACTTTCTTCGGTACAAAACGCCGCGAACGATAGCGAACGCAAAAACGCAAAGCCTCCGCCAGCGTCAGCAGGTAACTCAGCGGGCGCAAACTGAACAGTTTCAGATGAACCAGCGCGAATCGCGGCAAGGTCAAACACAGCCACATCAAAAATCCGGTTGTGTTGACCGGCTCTGCTTCCGGCAAAAAGTTGACGGGCGAAACGATGCGGCTGATGACGCCGTGCTGACGTTGCGATTCCAGCTTTTTGATCGAAAAGATCGTCAGCTTCATCCCCAAATTTTCCAGCAAATGAATTTCGTTGGTGATGAAGGTTTCAGACGTGCGACCAAAAGCTTTCAGCACGTACGCGATTTCGGGTTCGGTCGTTGGTGAAGTTTTCATAAACACTGATTCCTGTTTCAGGCGAAGGCTACGGCGGCAGGTGCAAACGAATTGAAGCGCACGACAGTTTTTGTTTGGGCAGGTGCCGGTTCCGAAACTCCGATTGAAAGTGATGAAGCAATTGCGCTCAGCGCGTTCATATTCAATTTTGGAAACGCTGCTGCCGACACATTCGCGCGGCTGAGTTCTGTGGCAACGGCGAATTGCAGCTTCGACGGCGTTAGCTGATCCGGGTGAATGAAACTGAACAACCCGCGCGCGGCCATGCGTTCGGCGCGAATCAACTGCTCACGAGCCGGGCGCACACGCGGAATGACGATCGCGCGTTTGTTCAATGACAGCAGTTCGCAAACGGTGTTGTATCCGCCCATCGAAATCACCAGATCGGCGGCGTTCATCACGTTCATCAAATCGTTTGTGAATTCGCAAAACGTGGCGTTTGGAAATTTGGCGGCAGCGCGTTGCAGGAATTCTTTTTGCGCTGTGGGCATTTCCGGACCGGAAACCAGAATGCTGCGGCGTTCGGGCAAAGGCGATTGTTCCAGGCCGTCCAGATACGTCGAAAGAATTTCAAACCCGTCCTGGCCTCCGCCGGGAGTCACCAGTACCAGCTTTTCTTGATTGGCGACGCGCCAGGTTTCGCGCACCTGGCGGCGAGATTGGTTTGTTTGTCGTCGCTGCAGATAACCGCAAAAACTGACTTTTTCGGCGGCGCTTTCCGGCCAGTCGTATTCCGCGCGCAAATCGAAAACTTCCGGCGCGCCCATCACCAAGACTTGATCGAAAAACAAATTGATCGCGTCGAAATAACCGTTCTTTCGCCAAACGGGAATCGTGCGTTCCGTGCTATCCAAAATATCGCGCAGCACCAACGCCACGCGCGTTTTGGGCAAATGAAGCTGGGCGTAATTCAGCGCCATCATCAATTCGTTTTTCACGCCGTACGGTTTTTTATCAATCAGCATCACGTCCGGTTTGAAATTGGCGACGGCGGAAAGAATCAGATCGGAGCGCAGCCGTATGGTTTCGTCCAGTTCCGTGCCCAGATATTTCACTTCGTAACCTTCGTAAGCGGAACGAGTCAGGCAAGGCAGTTTGATGTAATCCAATCGCGGCGGCAGTCGCAGGTTGTGAATCACAGGCGACCCCGTGATGAGCAGAATCGAAAGGTTTTTGTCCGCGTCAATCAGGTGTTCGCAAATCGCCAGCATGCGGCGAATGTTTCCCAGCCCGAACGTGTCGTGCGAATAAACAAACACTCGTTTCATGGAAAGTCTCTTGGTTCCTGTGCTCAAAAAAGATTATTGGGAGAATGTCTCGGCAATCGTCCGAAGCGGGAGAAAGTCTGCGGTTGTGATTGCCGGTTGTCTTATGTGTGGCGGGCGACGGCAGGAAAAATACGGAAGGTTGAAATTTGTTTTAAGTTTTTCTGCGCCGGATTCGGCTGAGGGGAAATCTGGCACGCAACGAGACTTAACCGGTGACACTGACACAAGCTGGGAATTGTCAGCGACGTAACTCTTCGCAATTCCACAGCATGAAATCCGGCAGCAAGGCTGGCTTCAGGTTTTGAATGTCGAATTTGGCCGCGACAATCAAATGCCGCGACGCCAGAAAAATGAACGGTTGTTGTTCGGCCATAATCGTTTGCACTTCGCCAAAAAGCTTTTTGCGCTCGGTCGAATCCAGCGTGCTTGTTTGCCGTTTCATCAGGTCGTCAATTCTGGCTTCCCAGTCGGTGGCCGGTTTGGATTGTTGCGGATGCCACCAATGCGAAAGCCCATTGCTGGAAAGTACGTTGACGTGCGAATTCGGATCGGCGTCGCCGCTGACAATGGCCAGCAGCGCGGCTTCATAATTCAAACTGTCGTTGATGGTGCTGAGCATCGCGCGCGATTCCAACGAAGTCAGAACGACGCGAATGCCGAGTTTGGCCAGATCGGCCTGAATCACCGCGCTGATTTTTTGGCGAATGGCATTGCCTGCGTTGGTCATCAATGTGAAGGTGACGGGATTGCCTTTGGCGTCTACCAACTCGGTTTCTGATTTGAAGCGAAACCCGGATTCCGCCAGCAGGCTTTTCGCGCGATTCAAATCGTGAGGATATGTTTTGACTTCGGCGTTGAACCACAGCTTGTCGCCGGATGACAGAAAGCTCCATTGCGGCGAGGCTTTGCCGGAAAAAACCAGATTGGCAATCGCGTTGCGATCAATGGCGTGCGACACCGCCTGCCGAAACCGCAAGTCTTTGAACCAGACCAGCTTCATCGGATCAACCAACGGCTTTCCGTTTTTCTGTTTGCCGTCGTTCAAATTGAACCAAAAAATTTCACGGATCAGGCTCGGCCCCAGGTCTGTGATTTTGATTTTGCCTTGTTGTTCCAACGACGCCAGCGCGGCTACATCATCGGCGTTGACCGGACTGAGCAGATCGGTTTCGCCCTGCTGAAATTTCAAAAGCTGAGTGCTGCGATCCGGGTCTAGGTTGAACACCAGTTCGTCCAGATACGGCAACTGATTGCCGCTGGAATCTTTTTTCCAGTAATGCGGATTGCGATTCAAAACCACTCGCTGACCGGCGACATATTCTTTCAGCTTGAACGGCCCAAGCCCGACAATCTGTTCGGGTGGCGTCGCAAGCGTCCAGGCTTGCGCGAATTTGCCTTCGCGGTAAACGGGTTCAAGCGAGTGTTTGGGCAAAATGGCCACGCCGTCCAAAAAGCGTTCGGCTGCGGCCTGCGGCGCGGGAAACACGAACCGAATTTTGTGGCTGTCCAGTTGCTCCACCTTTATCGGCTGGCCGTCGAAATCGAATGACGCCGGAGAAGCAATCGCCGGATCGTTCAAAACTTGAAAGGTGAACGCGACATCGTCGGCGGTGAAAGGCGTGCCATCCGAAAATTTGACTCCGCGCCGAAGCTCGCAGGTCAACGCAGTGCCGTCTGCCGAAATCTGCCACGAAGTAGCCAGCTCGGCTTCGGGTTGTTGCGTCTGGCGATTGATGCGGATCAAACGCCCCATCAGACAATCGCCTAGGCTGCTGGTTTGTTCATCCGAAGCAAGCAGCCGATTGAATGTTCTGGGGCCAGCCGATTTTGAAATCACCAGCCGGTTCGCGCCTGTCGGTCGTTTTGCGTCTTCGCTTTTTCCGCAGCCGGCACTGGCCAGCGCCAGCAAGCCGCAAAAAATCAGCACAGCCTTGCCTGCTTTGAGCATCACGTTTTTCTCCGTGTTGAAAGTTATTTCGATGAAGCGGGTTGGCACACAGGCTACCAAAACTGCCACGTCATATCTATTTGCGAGCGGGATCGCTCCATTCTCTCAGACCTTCGGCAAGCAGATAGAATGCCAGAGTCGTCATAAAGATCGCCGCTCCCGGAGCCAGATTCCACCAATATGTGCCAAGCTGTCCGACTCCACCGACTGAAGCCAGCATGCCGCCCCAACTCGGCAGCGGTTCCGGCACGCCCAAGCCCAGATATGAAAGCGAAACTTCGGCCAGAATGTAACTCGGCGCGGCCAACGCTGCCTGCGTCAGAATCAAGCCGGTCAAATTCGGTAACAAATGCCGAACGATGATTCGCGCGTCCGAAGCTCCGAGCGCGATGGCGGCCTGCACAAATTCGCGTTCGCGCAAACCGAGCGTGGCTCCGCGCACGATTCGCGCCAGATTCGCCCAGCCAAACAGCGCAATCACCATCACCATCGCCAAAAAGACTTTTTCGGGTTCAAGCCCCAACGGCAGCGCGCTTCGCAAAGCGATAATCAGGTACAGCGCGGGCAGCGCCAGAAACAATTCCATCAACCGCATGCAAATGAAATCAATCCAGCCGCCATAAAATCCTGACAAGGTTCCAATCAGCAACGCCAACGGAATTGAAACCAACAACGCCACCGCCGCAATGGTCAGCGACAAACGCGCTCCGTAAAGAGTCCGCGAAAAAACATCGCGCCCCAATCCGTCGCTGCCCAACAAGAAAATGCGCGCCGGTTCCTGAACGCCGAACAAGTGCGTTCGGCAAGGAATGAATCCCAACAACCTGTAAGGCGCTCCGGTCACAAAGAATCGAAGCGGATATTGTTGCCCGTTAAACACAAAAGGCCGCCAGAAAGATTCCGCAGTGCCAATGTGAATTGCGGTGAGCGGAGCAAATGGAAATTCGCGGTGCTGTTCCGCCGGGTCATACGGCGACAGAAAATCAGCCAAAGTCGCGCACGCCACCAACAGGCCGAGCAGCAACAGTCCGCAACGCAGCTTTCGATTCACAACGTCTTTTCCTGTGGATTGATTCAAAGCCGTTTCGTTTGACGAATGCGCGGATCAGCCAGCGCCAGCAACACATCGGCCAGCAAATTCCCCAAAGCCAGCAACAACGCCGCAAAGATCAGGCAGGCGACCAGCACAAACAGATCGCGGCTTAACAGCGAGCTAACCGTCAGACTGCCCAACCCCGGCCAGGACATAATCGCTTCGACGATAAACGCGCCCGACAACAACGAGCCTATGGAATTGCCGAGCATGGTAATCAACGGATTGATCGCGTTGCGGAAGGCATGTTTGATGAAAATCGTTCGCTCCGGCAGACCTTTGGCGCGCGCCGCCAGAACGTAATCCTGAGTCAGAATTTCCAACAACTCAGCGCGTAATTGACGAAAGAAACCGGGAAACTGGCGAATCGCCAACACCGTCGCTGGCAAGATCAAATGGTGAGCAAAATCCGCCAGCCGCCCGGTCGCCGAAAGCTGTTCGGAATCCAGCGAACGAACTCCGCCAATCGGAAACCATCCGCTGCGCGCGGCAAACACAACTGCCAGCAAGGCCAACAAAAAAGAAGGCGTTGACAGGCCGAGAGCAGAAAGAAAAACCAAAGCACGGTCAATGGCTTTGCCGCGCTGATTCGCGGCCAGCAATCCCAGCGGCAATGCCAACGACAACGTCAGCACTAAACCAGTCGTCGCCAGCAACGCGGTGTTCAGCAATCTTTCGTAAACCAATCCGCTGGCCGGGCAACTGTATGCGAACGAATAACCGAAATCTCCGCGAACGATTCCGGCCAGCCATTTGCCGAATTGTGCATACCAGGGTTGATCGAGCGCGTATTGTTCGCGCAACCGCGCCAGCGTTTCTGCTGAAACCTGTGGGTTGAGACTCATTTCGGTTAGGAAATCGCCGGGAGCCAGCCGAACCAAAAGAAACGATCCGAGCGCCACCGCCAGCAATAAAGGAAGCAAAGAAATGAATCGTTGTCGGATCAGCTTGAGCATAAGTTACTGATGTTACGCGCTAAAGAATTGAACATTCGGTTTGACACGGTTTTCGTCCCGGCAGGGACGGTTTGATATTAGCCCGGCAGTTCACTGCCGGGAAAAGCAGCGAATGAATCGGCGTCCTGTAGGGACGCTTGAGTTTCTGCCAAAGCAGGGGTCAAGCGTCCTGACAGGACGCGGCGGAGAAAGGCACTGCTACCCGGCGTTGAAACGCCGCGCTAAACTCAACCGTCCCTACCGGGACGAAGAAACTGTCAAATGCTTTATTTGATCTGCCATCGCGTAACATCAGTAAGTTATGCGAAATTTCTGCGGCCCTCTGCGACTCAGTGCATTTGGGCGCTTTGTATTGGTCGCAGAGTTTCAAGAAGTGAAGTTCTGTTTTACGCCAAGCTCTTCGCCGGTGATGGCGTCCATAAATACCGTCCAGGTCATTCCGTTGCCGACAACAACCGGATAAGCCAGATGTAGTTCCAACCGATTGCCTTCCAGTTTGGGGTAAACAATCAGGTCGCCGATTTTGATGGCTTCGCGGGAACTGGCTTTGTACGTTTGAGGTTGTCCGGCGATGGTCGTGTGGCTGAATTGGCGGCCAAGCAGTTTTTCGTAAATCGCCTGCGGTTTGATTTCGGCTCTGGTCGGCAAACTGACAGCGGGCAACAGACTGCTGTTCCATTGCAACAATTCTCCGGTTTTGGCGATGACAAACCTCAATTCGCCGTACGGTTCGGCAATCTGATAAGAATAATTCGCTTGCCAATACGCCACGCGAAAAAACTTCCCTTCGTCGGCAAACGACACCAACGACAAATCGCGCAGACTGACCGTGTCGCTGCACAGCACGGAACCGAATCGTTCGATGAATTGCCGCAGAGCTTCTTTTACTTCCATTTCGCCGAATTTGTCGGACGCCGTTTTAAGTTTGATCTGTCCGGCCAGTTCTGCCGGCAAGGCGCGCGGCGAATTCAGCACCGGCATCAAATCAGCTTTGGCATCCGGCAAACCCCACTCGGCCAGGAATTTTTTCCAGGCTTCGCGCGCCGCTTGTTGCCGAACCGGAGTGTCTTCGATGACGGGCGGATAAGCGGTTTGCTGCTGTTGCGGCGTGTTGGAGACGATTTGTCCGGGCGAAGCGCAAGCTGCCAGGATCAACGTCAGGCAAATGATGTAACCGATTGCTTTCATAATCATCGCAGATCAAAACGAGAAGGCCCTTGCTAAACCAAAGCAACGAACATCGGTACAGTACCGCGCGCGTCAGCAAGCGTCCGTTTGCCGAAGCAAGCCGCTTGCTGACGCGCGCGGTACCGTATCAATTTATTTATCCGGGATACGCAGCGGCCAACAGTTCGGAACCCAAATCCATCAGGTGAGCCTGCACGTAATGCCGGACTTCAGCGGGCGTGTCCATCCAAAGAACGTGAGAGGCCAATGCTTGGGCGTCGGTGAGTTTGACCGAACGAACCAGACGGCGAATGGCGGGGATGGCGCTGGGCGTCATGCTCAAATCGCGCAAACCCAGTCCGAGCAGCAAAATCACTTGCGCCGGATTGGAAGCCATTTCGCCGCAGACGTTGACCGGAATCTGCATCTTGTCGGCGGCTTCGGCGACCATTTTGACGGCGCGCAACACGGCTGGGTGCATCGGATCGAACAATGCGCTGACGTTTTCGTTACCGCGATCCACGGCCAGCAAGCTCTGAATCAAATCGTTTGTGCCAAGACTGAAAAAATCTGCTTCGCGCGCCAACGCTTCGGCCATCATTACGGCGGCTGGGACTTCGATCATCACACCGATTTCGATGCGCTGTTCGTGCAGGATGTGTTCATCGCTGAGTTCGCGTTCAACATCGGCAATAATTTTTTTCGCCTGACGAACTTCATCCACGTTGGTGACGAACGGTAGCAAAATTTTCAGATCGCCGTGAGCGGCGGCTCGCAAAATGGCGCGGACTTGCGTGCGAAACACCGGCTCGACGCTCAGCGACAACCGAATCGCGCGCAAGCCGATGGCGGGATTGCGCTCGGTTTTGAACCCGTCCAGATGCAATTTGTCTCCGCCCAGATCGAAAGTGCGAATGACTGCGCCTTCGTCGCCGACCATTCCGGCCAGAAATTTGTAAGCTTCGTATTGCTCTTCTTCGGTCGGCTGGCCGGTTTCGGCCTGAGAATAAAGAAATTCCGAACGGTATAAACCTACGCCGGCAGCGTTGAATCGCTGGTAACTGTCAATTTCTTCGATCAGTTCGATGTTGGCGCGTAACCGGGCTTCGTGATTATCCAGTGTGATGGCGGGCAGTTCGCGCTCTTCGATGTCATAAAGCGCCTGTTGCCGCTGACGCTGGCGCTCTTCGGTGTAAAAGATCAGCGTTTCGGGCGAGGGATTCAAAATCACCGTCCCTGCTGCGCCGTCAATGATGACTGTTTCGCCGGATCGAACCCGTTCGGTGATGTCACGAACGCCAACCACTGCCGGAATGTTGACGCTGCGCGCGATGATGGCCGTGTGCGAAGTCCATCCGCCGATGCCCGTGACGAAGCCCAGCACCTTTCGCGGATTCAAATCCGCCGTCACCGAAGGCAGCAAATCGCCAGCAACGATGATCGAATTGTCCGCCATTTCATTCAGGCTGCGCTGTTCTTTGCCGGAAAGGATTTTGATGATGCGATGGGCGACGTCTTCGATGTCGCTGCCGCGTTCGCGCAAATACTCGTCTTCGATCTGGCCGTACACTTCCAGCAAATGCTGCGTCACGTCGCGCACAGCCCATTCGGCATTGGCATGGTTGACGCGAATGAAGTTTTCAATCTGACGCCCCAACGTTCGATCCTGAAGCATCAGCAGGTGAGCTTCCAAAATGTAGGCGTGATCGGAACCGAGCGCCGCACGAACACGCTCGATGTCTTTTTTGACCTGCACCTGCGCGGCGCGAGCGGCTTCGCGGAAACGGAAGATTTCAGTTTCCAGTTGCTCTTTGGGCAGAAAAACTCGGACAACGCGCCCGCGTGGGTCGTCCACCAAAAATGCGTTGCCGATGGCTACGCCGGGACAAACGCCTATGCCTTCGAGTCTTTCTTCAGGTAATTTCCTGATTAAACCTCTCATCTGTCCCTCACTCTTCGCCAAATTTATCGGCAATCAAACGGCACAAAGCTTCCATTGCCAATTCTTCGTCGGAACCTTCGACAGTGATTTCAATCGAAGTGTTCTGCGTCGCCGCCAGCAGCAAAACGCTGAAAATGCTTTTGGCGTCGGCAGATTTTTGCGGCGCGTCGGCACGCGCCAGGGTGATGCGGCTTTTATGCCTGGCGGCCAGCTTGACCAGCTTTGCCGCCGCACGTGCATGCAGCCCCAGACGATTGATAATTGTCACGGTGCGTTGTTGCATCTGTTTTCAATGCGGGGTGTGGATTGCGAAATGCGGCCAAAAGAAATGCAGCCGTGTGAGTTTCACTGTTTGCCAGGTGAGAGGACTTCGCTGGCCAGATAAATCGTGTTTTTGCCCTGGTCGCGGACACGCGGAGCAATTTCTGACAGGGTTTCATCGGGTTGTTGATCCGCCAGCCGTAAAATCATCGGCAGGTTGACTCCCGTGACGACTTCGATGGGCGCTCGGCCAAGAAAGGTGCTGGCCAGATTGGTCGGAGTTCCGCCGAACATATCGGTCAATACCAAAACTCCCGCACCCTGATTGACGCGCTCGATGGCTTTGCCGATTTGTTCGCGTGCGGCTTCGACATCATCGTGCCAGCCGATGGAAATCGCCGTTACGTGATTAATGTCTCCGACGATGATTTCCGCCGCGCTGACCAATTCATTGGCCAAATTTCCGTGCGTGACGACGACCCCTCCGACTAATGGCATAACGCACCTCTTGAACTTGGTTTCAACGCAAAGACGCTAAGAAGCAAAGACGCTAAGGCTTTTTTTGACAACAGGACGTTATGTAACCGCCTTCAGTCGCCATCAAAATGTTGGCTTTGCGTTTTTGCCACATTGCGTCTTTGCGTTGAGAAATTCCGATCACACGTCAATCCACCGGCAGCACCGTGCCGATGATGTTGTAACCGCCGTCCACGTAAATCACTTCTCCGGTGACTCCGCGTCCCAGCGAACTGAGCAAATACAAAGCTGTGTCGCCGACTTCGGCTTGTTCGGTTGCTTTACGCAACGGAGCGATTTCGCGGTGACGATCTACCATTTTGGTAATTCCCGAAACTCCGCGAGCCGCCAGCGTGCGAATCGGCCCGGCTGAAATCGCATTGACGCGAATGCCTTTCGGCCCCAGGTCGTAAGCCAGATATCGCACCGAAGATTCCAGCGCGGCTTTGGCAACGCCCATGACGTTGTAATGCGGCACAACCCGTTCGGCTCCCAGATAACTGAGCGTGATGATCGAACCGCCTTCGGTCATCAACGGCAACGCCGCGCGCGAAGTCGCCACCAACGAATAGGCGCTGATGTCGAGCGCGGTTTGAAACCCGGCACGCGACGTGTTGACGAATTCGCCGGTCAGTTCTTCGCGCGGAGCGTAAGCCACCGAATGCACCAAAAAATCCAGCTTGCCGAAATCGGCTTCGACGCCCTTCATCATTGCCGCGATTTCGTCATCGCTGCTGACATCGCATTGATAGGCTTTTGCGCCGTCCAGCGTCTTTACCAACTCTTCGACATTTTCTTTCAACCGCTCGCCCTGGTAATTGAAAGCCAGCCGAGCGCCTTCGCGCGCCACCGATTGAGCAATCGCCCAGGCGATGCTGTGTTTGTTGGCTACGCCCAAAATTAAACCTGTTTTGCCTTCCAGCAACATTGAATTTTCTCCCTCAGAAAGTTTGTGGTTATTGATGGCTGAAGATACCACGAGCACGACCGGTACGGAACCGGGAGCGGTAGCGACAGGGTAAGCTTCGTGGTCAGTTCGGAATGTAATCGGGCAGCAACGACAATAGCCTTTGCGAAAAATCCAGCACGGCAGTTCGGGCAAACGCTTCCGCATTATCGTCTTTGCCCATTGGCACAATCACACGCACCAAAGCGCCATCGGTTCGCCCCAGCCAAACGGCGTCTCGGATCGTGTCCAACCGCGCGCGATATTCACCAGCGATCAATTTGCCACGTCCCTGATACCAATACAGCGCCAACATCCGCACGCCGTCTTTTTCAATCAAGTATTCGTTGGCTTCAGCGGATGCTTTCAACTGGTGCAAGCGGTAAACACCTAACGTCCAACCGGCTCCGGGAATGCAGTTTTGCGGCGAATGAAAAGTCTGGCGATGACGCTGGCTGTTGTGCCAGGCAATGAACAAATAAGCATAAGCCTGCCCGTTTGAATAAGTCCGCGAAAGATATTCATCCGCATTCAACTCGCGCTCGGTGCGTTCGTTCAGCGTTTGCGATTCGATTTGCCGCCACGCGCCAAGTTCGGCAGGAAACTCCGCCAGCGAAGTTCTGGGCGGGACTTGTTCGCGTTTGGCGGATTGCATCAGGTAAATCGTGCAGCCTGCCATCACCAACAAAGCAGCCAGCATTGGCCAAAACCGTTTTCTCTCGAAGCCAGGCAAAGCGTCAGAAAGATTTTCATGATCGCTTCTTGTTTCCTTCGTGTTTTCTTCGTGTGCCTTCGTGGGAGAAAACTTTCTTTCTGCCAGATTCAACGCCTGAGCGAGCAGCAGCAACAAGGCCACTGCAATCGCAAACACTGCCAAGCCCGAAAAGCTGTGCAAAAACCCTTCGGCGGCTTGAACTCCTTTTTGATGAGCCAGCACGCCGGTCAGCGTCACGCGCGCCGCATTGGCCAGAATCGCAATCGGAATCACCGCCGCCACCAACACGATTCGCCGCCACCATTTCGATTCAAAAAAGTAGGCATACACCACAGCCAAAGCCGTCAGCGTCACCAGCGACCGAATGCCGCTGCACGCTTCGACAACTTGCAGTTTCATTTGCGCCAGTTCGATGACGTTGCCTTCGCGCAAGGCGGGAATGCCGAAGAGTTTGATCGCTCGCGTAGCAAAATCCGACGCGATCAATTGCAGAGGAAAAGCGATTTGATTGAAGACGATGTTGGGGATTGGCAGAGCGAACAACAACACCCCAAGCGGAAAGCTCAATTGCCGCAACCAAACGAATCCGCCGAAATAAACCGTCAGCCCGACCAGAGACAGCACCAGCGACAGCCGTGTGATGTACAACTCCGCGCCCATCACTCCGGCAAACAGCAGCAAAGCCGACAACGCCATCAACGCGCCACCAGCCAGCCAACGAGGTTCGACTGGAAAAGCCGGAAGCGTTTTCCGTTTTTCCCAGATGGCGTATCCGCTGATAAGCGGGATCAAAAATCCGTGCGAGTAGTTTTCATCCACCCACCAATCATCCACCAATCGGCGAATCACGTCGTGATAAACCGCCAGCCAGGCCAAAACCAACATGGCTCCGCAGGTGATAAATCTAAACGATTGTTTTGGACTATGTGAATTTGTTTGAAGCAAGCGCCGCACTCTGGACAGAAGTGTTATTGCGGCTCAGCCTTTTCGTCGCGTTAGCGACGACTGAATTCAAACGTCGCTGACGCGACGCGGAGAAAATTTCGCACCCTACCGTGGATTGAAAACCCACGGCTAAATTCAAACGCCGCTATCGCGGCGAAAAGACCAAGCAACTACTTTTGATTTATTGCTCGAACGATTCTCGAATCTGGTCAACGCTCCAACCCGCGCCGAGCGCCAGCATCAATTTGATGCGTGCTTTGTGGCTGGGAAGCATTCCGCCCAAAATCGCTCCGGCGCGGCGAAGCGGTTTTCCCGCGCCTTCGTAAGCGTAAGTATCCAGCACGCGCCCGCGCGGACAGCGCGAAGTGATGACCACGGGCAATCCGACCTGAATCGCTCGTTGAATGGCGGCCATCGCCGAAATCGTTACGTTGCCGCGCCCCAAGCCTTCGATGACCAAACCGCGCGCGCCTTCGCCGACGGCGAAATCAATGAAGCGGCCATCGGCTCCGGCAAACATCTTGATGATGTCCACGCGCGATTCGACGTTGTCGGTCAGAATGTGTTCGCGCTCAAAAGGTCGCCGCATGACGATCACGCGGTCTTTGTCCACGTAACCCATCGCGCCGAAATCGCGGCTTTGGAAAGTGTCTGTGGATTCTGTGTGCGTTTTGGTGACTTCGGCGGCGGAGATGATCTGCGAATTCATGGCGACGACTACGCCAAGTCCGCGCGCTTCGGGTTCGATGGCGACTCGAACCGCCGCCGCCAGATTTTCCGGCCCGTCCCAACTGAGTTCCGAACTGTTCCGCATCGCGCCGATGAAAACGACGGGTTTGTCTGTGTCCAAAACCAAGTCGAGAAAATAAGCCGTTTCTTCCAGCGTGTCGGTTCCGTGCGTGACCACCGCGCCGACGATTCGTTCATCGCGGAGTTTTTCCCTGACTGCACGGGCGAGTTCCATCATCCGCTGCGGCGTCCAATGCGGCCCCGGCAAGCGGTCAAAATTCACCAGATCGAAGTCCGCCAGATCATTCAAACCGGGAACCTGCGCGATGATCTCTTCGCCCGAAAGCATAGGAATCGCTCCGCCCGTCGCGGGATCAATCCGCATCGAAATCGTGCCGCCGGTGAAGAAGGTAGCCAGACGTGGTTTCATCTCAATCATTCTCCTCGACAATTTTTTTAGGCCAACCGAACGGATTGGTGGCGATAATACTGAATGGGCTGCACTGCAACAAGATAAGCGAAGACTGTGCGTAATTCGGTACGGAACCAGGAGCGGTAGCGACTGGATACTTTCGTGGGCATTACTTCAAGCCAACCCGGTCGCTACCGCTCCCGGTTCCGTACCGCGGAAAGTTTGCCTCAACAAAAAAGCGGATTGCAGACTCAATCGAATCCGCAATCCGCGATCTGCAAACCGTAGTTGGCAATGTTTACTCGTAGCGAAGCGCGACCATCGGATCAACTTTCGTCGCGCGACGAGCCGGAACAAAGCAGGCCAGCAAGGCTACGGCAGCCAGGATTAAAGCGATGCCGACAAATACCAGCGGATCGGTGGCGCTGACGTTGAAGAGCATGGTCTTCATCAATCGGCTGAGGAAAATTGCGCCAACCACGCCAATCCCCAGCCCTACGACCGCCAGCAACATCCCCTGCTTCACGACCAGCTTCAAAACGTCCGATGCCTGCGCGCCGAGCGCCATTCGCAAGCCGAGTTCGTGCGTTCGCTGAGTCACCGAATAAGCCATTACTCCGTACAACCCAATCGCCGAAAGCAGCAGCGCCAGGCAGGCGAAGATGCAGATCAGCAACAAGGCAAATCGCCGTTGGATCATTGAATCCGCGACGAATTGATCCATCGTGCGAACGCGAAACACCGGCAAGTCAGAGTCGGCGGATTTGATGATGCCGCGAACCGATCCTGCCAAGCTGTTCGGATCGTTCGCCGTGCGAATGACCAAAGCCATTCTGGGTTGCGGGCGCTGTTGGTGCGGCATGTAATACTGCGCGCGCGATTCGCCTTCCAGGTCGGTGTGTTTGACGTGGCCGACGATGCCTACGATTTCGCGCCAATTCGGTTTTTCCCTTGTGCCGTCGAAAACGATTCGCTTGCCCACGGGGTCTTCGTTCGGCCAATACTTGTTCGCCAGCGACTGGTCAATGATGGCGACTTGAGCGGCTTCGGCAGTGTCGCGCTCTTCAAAGTAACGGCCACGAATCAGCGGAATTCCCATCGTTTTGAAATAATCCGGCGTCGCAGCCCAGCGCGCTCCGTGCGGCGAAGACTGACCTTGCGGAACGTCGCGGCCTTCGATGCGAAAACTGCCGCTCGATCCGCCGCCGCTCAACGGCAGGACGGAAACCGCTCCGACCGATTGAACTCCGGGCAACGAACGAACATCGTTGATGATCTGTTTGTACAAGTTGGCGCGCTGCGGAGCCTCGCTGTATTTCGTCATCGGCAGCGACAAATGCATGGTCAACAAACCTTCGGGATTGAAACCTGGGTTGACCTGCTGGACGTGCAGAAAACTTTTCACCAGCAAACCGGCTCCGACCAGCACGGCCAACGCCAATGCGATTTCGACAACCACCAACGAACTGCGAATCCATTGTTTGGTTGCGGCAGAACCGCTGCGCCCGCCTTCTTTCAAAGTTTCGTGCAGGTCGTTTTTGGTGGTTTGCAACGCGGGAACGATTCCGAACAAAACGCCCGTGACAATCGAAACGCCAAAGGTGAACAGCAACACTTTCCAATCCAAGCTGATTTCGTTGGCGCGCGGAATGCGATCTTCGTTCAGCGAAACCAGCGCCTTGACGCCCCAATATCCGATCAGCAACCCGAAAGCTCCGCCGACGACAGAAAGCAACACGCTTTCGGTCAGCAATTGGCGAATGATGCGCCAGCGTCCGGCTCCGAGCGCGGTGCGGACTGCGATTTCTTTTTGCCTTCCTGCTGCACGAGCCAACAACAAATTCGCCACGTTGGCACAGGCGATCAACAACACGAAACCTACGACCAACATGACGATCCACAACATGGTGCTGATGTCGCCGACGACCTGTTGGCGAAACGAAGTCAGCATCAAATCCCAGTTAGTGGCATCGGCTCCCTGCATGTATTGCTGGCGCAGGTTCGAAGCGATGTTTTTCATCTCGGCTTGTGCTTGTTCTTGTGAAAATCCGGCTCGCAACCGCCCCATCACCGACAAAAATTCGCTGGTCAAACTGTTTGGAGAAAGCTGTTCCGGCGTGAAAACTATCGGCGCCCACAAATCCACGATCATTCCGATTTCGCGGCCATATTGGAAACTCGGCGGCATGATGCCCACGACGGTGTAATTTTCGCCGTTCAGCGACAGCGGTTTGTTCAGAATGCTTTGGTCGCCGCCAAACCGTCGCTGCCAAAATCCGTGACTCAACACCACCACTCGATTTTTGCCTTCGGAATCTTCGCCGACGGCAAACGTTCTTCCTTGCGCGGCACTGGCTCCCAGCAACTCAAAAAAATTCGCCGTCACGGTTTGCCCGGTTAAACGTTCCGGTTCGCCCTGCCCCGTCAGGTTGGCAGGCCAGTCGGTCAGCGCAGCAATACTTTCAAACGATTTGGCGTTGTCGCGGTAATGCGCGTAACCAAAAGCCGAAACCGACGCCTTCAAGTTGATTTTCTGGTAGTTGTGATTGACCAGCACCAACTGGTCAGGATTTTTGTACGCCAGCGGTCGCAACAAAATGGCGTTGACGACGCTGAAAATGGCGCTGTTGGCTCCAATGCCCAAAGCCAGCGTCAGCAAAGCGACAACGGCAAAGCCAGGGCTTTTGGCCAGCGTGCGAAAACCGAATCGCAAATCCTGCAGCAGAGTTTCCATTGTTTTCCTCCGAATTGATGGGTGGTGAATTCACAACCAAAAACGCAAAAAGCACGAAGCCGGAGTGCAGTTTCTTTTCCGGCTTCGTGTGTTTGAGTGTGGATAAACCTTATTTCGACGAAGGTGAGTGCATCTGCGCGCCGCAAGGTTTCAGCAGTTCGATCATTTTTGGCGCATTCGGCAAGAATTCCCTGTCACCAAGAAGGTTGCGTCAGTTTAGAGCTTGAAAGGCAATCCTGGCTCGCCAAAGCGAGCAACGCTAAATCATCGGTAATTGAATTACTCGCCAACTGCTATCTACATCAGGAGCACAGCTTGGAAGCAAAAGCACTGGAAGCCGTCGTGAAATTTGCCGATCTTGGCGGCGTAGCCATTCTTGCTTTGTGGTTTGTTTAAGGACCGGCAACCGATCAGGTTTTTCTGCTTCTGTTCGGCACCGGATTGCGGAATCGCAGTTCACTGTCTGCCGCAACGGCTCAGATTGGCGGAGCTAATGCCGAAGTGTTGTATGTCGGGCCGCAAGGTGATTTCGTCGGACTCGATCAAATCAATTTGCGATTGCCGAGAACATTGGCCGGGCGCGGCGATGTTGAAATCGTCGTGACGACGGACGGACGGGCGGCAAATGTCGTTCGCGTATCAATTGCTGGAAATCAGTTTTGACGCAGCGGAACGACTTTGCGAAACTCCGGCGGCCACGTGGTCAATCTTTATGATTTTACGAGACAAAATTTGGGCGCAGCTTGAGGGCAGAAAAGACGAGTTTCGTGCTTTCGAGGGCGAGTTGCGCGACGAATCGAAAGTCTTTCGCAATGCGCTGGAACAGCTTGCGATGATGTCACGCACCGGATTGGAATCGCTGTTGAGCGGAACCGAAACGCCCGGCGCTTTGCCAACGGCGGAGTTCGACGCCGCGCCGAAACTTCGCCTGCCGTTTCCGCATCGCTGGAACAATCACGCCGAAGCGCGCGCCTGGGCTTATGACGCCTTGCTCAATCACACGACGGTTGCCGTGGATGGCAGCCAGATTCCTCCGCACAGCGGATTCAACATTCCTGTCGCCGCCGTGCAAGTTGCCTGGTTTGAAAATCACCATTCGCCTTCGGGAAGTTTCGTCAAAGATGCCGAGATCGAAATTCTGACTCCAGACGATTTGAAAGCCGGCAGCGACGGCGAACGCACCGAACAAAAAATCAACGCTCGTCGCTTTGAAATGGAAACCGGCAAATTGTGTCAATTGATGGAACGGCTGGCGGCGGAACGCAGCGCCGAAACTCCGCTGCCGGTTGCGCTGTTCGACAGTTCGCTGGTGATTTCGTTTGCCGACCGTTTGCAAGGGAACATGCGCGAACGCCACGTCAACGCGATGCTGAAACTTTTGCAGTGTTCCGAAACGACAGGCGTTCCGCTGATCGGTTACGTTGATTCCAGCGACGCGCGCGACCTGACCAAAATGCTCAGCCTGAGTTTCAACCTGCCCGAAGCGCAACAGCTTCACGATGCGGAGTTGGTGGATGAGTTGTTGACGTGGGGCGACCGAACTCCGCTGTTCATCTGCAAACGTGGCGGAGCCGATCAAAAGCAGGCGAGCGTGCTGGAACTGTTTGAAGCTCAGCAACAATCCGTCGGCTTTGTGTATTTGAAAACCGGTTCGCAAGCTCCGCCTGCGCGGTTGGAAATTCCGATGTGGATTCACCGGCAAGGTTTGCTGGACGAAGTGCTAAACATCATTCGCGCCGAAGTTGTCGTCGGCAACGGCTATCCGTACGCCATCGAAACCGCTGATGCCGCTGCGGTGATTTCCACGCGCGACCGCGAAACTTTTTACGCGCTGTTTCAGCAGTTCGCCGAACGACAAGGCATCAAGCTGCACGTTTCTCAAAAAGCCGCCAGCAAAGCTCGGCGGCGATACAGTTGACGAAATCGGATTCAACTACAAATTCCACGAATGGTTACGAATCTAAGCCTTGCTGAAGTTTCTTCGCCTGCCCATTTGTGAACATTCGTGTTGATTTGTAGTTGATTTACTTTTCTTGCAAATAGGGATTGCCAACCATGAAATTGTTCTCCCGTCTATTGAACATCGCCGTGATGCTCGCTTGTGTTTCGTTCATTGTCGCCGCGCAGTCCGCCGATGCGACGGTGAAGCAACTCAGCGATTTGCCGAAGATCAAACAGGCGCTCGATCATCTGAAAGTCACCGAACCGGAAACCATCGCCGAACAAATCAAAGCCTGCGAAATTCCTGCGCCGACGTTTCTTGAGGCCAAACGCGGAGAATGGTTCAAACAACGCTTCATCGAACTCGGATTGAAAAACGTTCGCGTAGACAAAATCGGCAACGTGTTGGGCGAACGTCCGGGCAAATCCAATTCGACGATGTTGGTGCTGGCCGCGCATCTGGACACTGTTTTTCCCGAAGGCACAGACGTTAAGGTCAAAAGAGAAGGGCGCGAAGGTTCGATTTTGAAAGGGCCGGGAATCGGCGACGACTGTCGCGGCCTGGCGGTGATTCTGGCGGTGGTTCGCGCGCTCAATCAGGCGAAGATCGAAACCGACGGCACGATCATCTTTGTCGCCAACGTCGGCGAAGAAGGCTTGGGCGATTTGCGCGGAGTTCGCCATTTGTTCAACGAAGAATTGAAAGGCCGCGCAACGCATTTCATCTCTGTGGACGGCATAGGGTTGGATGTCACGAACACTGCGGTTGGAGTGGTTCGTTATCGCGCAACGTTTCGCGGCCCCGGCGGACACAGTTACGGCGCGTTCGGTCTGCCTTCGCCGATTCACGCAATGGGGCGAGCCATCGAAAAGATTTCCCGCTTTGAAGTTCCCAAACAACCCAAAACCACATTCAACGTCGGCAAAATCGAAGGCGGCACTTCGGTCAATTCCATCGCGCACACTTCGTGGATGGAAGTGGACATGCGCTCAGTCAGCGCAGCGGAACTGGACAAGTTGGAGGCGCAGTTCAAACGCGCCGTGCAAGATTCCGTTGATGAAGAAAACCGCACACGCCCGAACGCATCGCCGATCGCCGTTGAGTTGAAAATGGTCAGCCAGCGCCCGGCGGGAGTTCAACCGGCGGATTCGCCTATCGTCAAAACCGCATTGGCCGCCGGAGCTTCGCTGGGATTCAACCCAAAGCTCGGCGCGGGCAGCACGGATTCCAACATTCCGATCAGTCTGAAAATTCCCGCCATCACCATTGACGGCGGCGGCGACGGCAAAGGCGCGCATTCGCTGGATGAATTTTTCGATACGACGAACAGCCATCTGGGAACTCAGTGGGCGCTGTTGATTGCTTTGGGAATTGTGGGAGTGAAGTGATGCGAGCCATTCTGCAACGAGTCACGCACGGCAAAGTCACTGTGGAAAACGAAGTCACAGGCGAAATTGGCAATGGCTTTGTCGTGTTGCTTGGCGTTGGAGCGAACGACTCTGCTGCCGAAGTTGAATTGCTGGCCAGCAAAATCGCCAACTTGCGCGTGTTCGCCGACGGTGAAGGGAAGTTCAATTTGTCCGCGTTGGATGTGAAGGCCGAAATGTTGGTAGTGTCGCAATTCACGCTGTTTGCCGATTGCCGCAAAGGTCGCCGTCCGAGTTTCACCGATGCCGCTCGACCGGAACTGGCTGTTCCGTTGTATGAATTGTTTGTCGAACGATTGCGCGCAATGGGTTTCATCGTCGCCACCGGCGTCTTTCAGGCCGATATGCTGGTCGAAATTCACAACTCCGGGCCGGTGACGATCTGGCTGGACACGGATGAACTGACGAAACGATAGCGCCAGCCAGCCCGATTATTTTTGCAATTCCTCAACCACTTCCGCCGCGATCTTCCGCGCGGAATCCAATTCCTCTGGCGCTAAAGAAATTGCCGCAACAACTGCGTGACCTCCGCCGCCGTAACGTTCGCAGATCGCAGCCAGATCGTGCGTGCGCGGACGCGGCGACCAAGGATTTGATCCCACCGAAATTTTCGACCGAAACGACGACTGGCTGACGCTGACGCTGTAAGTCACTTCCGGGTGCAGGTAATACGGAATGAATTTGCTGTAGCCTTCCATATCGTGGCCGACCACGTCGAAGAAAATCACCGGCCCGCGAACACTCGCCGCCTGTTTGATGATTTCCATCGAACGCAGATGCCGTTCGTACAGCGGCGCAATGCGTTCGGCTACATACGGCAGCGCGACAAGTTCGCCCATCGGTTTGTGCTGCAAATCAGTGATGATGCGTTCGATGATTTGCTGGTCGCGCGTGTTTTCAATCACCAATGCCAGCTTGAAAGCATCGGCTTTCATTTCGACCGGTTCCGAAGGCGCTTCGTACAGAGCGCCGTCAATCTTGTTTGCCCAATGCAGCAATTCGCTGAGCGGTGAAGGATCAAAGCCGAATTTCTGTTCGGCGATGTCGGCGATAAACCGCGTGCAGGATTTGTAGCTGGCATCCACGAATTTTTTGCCGCGCGTGTCGGCTCGGAAATGCGCTTCGTCTTCGGCAGTCAGAAATGCGCTCTTGTGATGATCGAACCACCAGGTCAGTTTTTCCGATGGGCAGTATTTGAAATCCACAATGGCGTTTTCGTCGCCGTCAAAGATGGATTCATCAAACAAAGCTCCGGCGCGGTGCATCATCGGTTGAAACGCACGCGCCCAGCCGGGATTGATTCGTTCTTCGTAAAAGCGCGAAAAGACGGCAGCCGACGAAGCTCCGTCAAAACAGTTTCCGTGGTAACAAATTTTCAGTGTGTTCATCGGCAAAGGTTGGGGAATCTCTTTCTTTCTGGATCGGGCTGACAAGTGAACGGCAGATTATGCAGCCGAAGCGCGGATTTGCAATCCACTGGAGCGCGGACGTGCTGAAAGCCGTCCGCAGCCGGTCCGCGGACTTCCAGTCCGCCCGTCACGCTAAGTTCGGTTCAAGTGATGAGTGGTGTGTTCGGTCACGGAAACCGGAGTCGGGTTGATTGCCAGCGGGTCGGTATCGGGAACTGCGGGCAGAGATTTTTGCGGAGCATCCGTGAAAGCGATGGCGGCATGTTCGGCTTTGGGCAAAGCCTTCGCTCGTTCTTTCAGTTCGAGTTGTTTGATTGCTGTTTGCACCTGTTTGGCTCCGATGAAGACCATCGGAGCGCCGATAATCAATCCCAGCGCCAAATTGATGATCGCTGTGAATGGAGAAAACAAGGTGGCCGCCAGCGCAATCACTGTAAAGATCATCAACGTGACGCCGCCGCTGGCGAGTTTTTCAAAGCTTTTGGTCAGCGTTTGAACGGTTTCTTCCAGGCGACCTTCTAACGCCAATTGCATCGCGGACAACGACTGGCCGCAGCCTCGACAAAATTTTTGCTCGTCTTTGTTCTGAGTTCCACATTTCGGACAAAACATTTTTGCTTCTCCCCATCGCGCAACTTACCACGTGGCGATATTCGATAACAGGTTTTGCCGCCTTTTACGAAACGATCAGGCACAGGGTTCGCGTTGTCTGCCGAAGAAATTGACTGCTTGTATGGCCTGTGCTGACATGCCGCGCGTCTCCATCGCTCGAACCCAAAACCACAAAAACAAGGAATCCGATGAAACCCGTAACCTGGAAGTTCATCCAATTGCGATTGGTGGGATGTTTTGCCGCGCTGATTGCACTGGCTTGGCCAGTCGCGGCGCAAATTCAAACCAGCAGCCTGACTGGTACGCTCTTTTATGAATCCGGCGGCCCCGTAATATCTGCCGGACTTGCCGTTTACAACACGCAGGGAACGATGCTGGAAAAAAGCCACACCGATAATCACGGCAGATTTTCGTTCGGTGAATTGCCGCCCGGTTCGTACTTGCTGAAAATCCTCACGCACGATGAACAGTTCCAGCAACTGGTTATTCAAATTTTGCCGGAAGCCACATTGCCGCTAGACCTCAAATTCACGCCAACTATCTTACGGAGCGAAATTACAATCACAGCCAAACGCGGAGAAATTGCCGACGTCGAATCCGCCGCGCCTGTGGTCAGCGTTGTCTCTGCGGATGATTTCGTCGCGCGCCCGTTGGCGACAATCGGCAATGCGCTCGACACCAGCGCAGGCGTGATGGTTCAGCAAAGCACTTTCGGCCAGGTTTCGCCTTTTCTGCGCGGCTTGACCGGGTATCAAGTGTTGAACCTGCTGGACGGAATTCGATTCAACAACGCCACGTTTCGTTCGGGGCCAAACCAATATCTGGCTTTCATTGAACCAAGTCAGGTTCAGCGAATCGAAGCCATGCTCGGTCCGGCAAGTTCCGAATACGGCAGCGATGCTTTGGGCGGAGCAATTCAGTTAGCGACGCTGACGCCGGAATTCGGCGGCAGAAATTGGCTGCGTGTGAATGGCGAAGTTCAAACCTTTGTCGCCAGCGCCGACGCTTCGACGGGCGCAGACGCCAAACTTTCTGTCGGCTCTGAGCTATTGGCCTGGCTGGTCGGCGGCAACTGGCGAAAACATAACGACCTGCGTGCTGGCGGCGGCAACGATTCGCGCCACGTCTTCAAACGCTTTTTCGGATTGTCGGATGAATTGATTCGCGGGCTGACAGGTTCGCGACAACAGGACACAGGCTTCGCGCAATTCGGAGGATTCACCAAGCTGGCCGCGCGTTTAAGCTCGACTCAGAATTTGACGCTCTGGTTTCAGCGCAACCAGATGGACGGTGTTCGCGCTTACAAAGATTTGTGGGGCGGGCTGGGGCGTTTGCGTTCGGATTTCGATCCGCAGAGTTTGCAGTTTTTTTACGCGCGGCATGAAAAATTGAAGCTGGGATTTTTGGATAGTTTGAACACAACGTTTTCGATCAATTCGCAAAACGACGGCTCCGCGCGGCAAGGGTTGAAAGCAACTGACCGCATCACCCGTGACGACAGCCGGGTCAATGTGTTTGGCTACGCCGCGCAAGCGACAACGCACATCGGCAAACGCCAGGCACTGGTTTTTGGCGGAGAAATTTACGACGAACACATCGCCGCCAACCGCGACGAAACCGATCCGCGAGCCGAAATTCCTGCCGAACGCCGCGCGCTTTATCCGAACGGTTCGCGTTACACGACCTTCGGAGCCTTCGGCCAGAATTCGATTGATCTGATTCGCGGCAAATTGCGAGCGACCTTTGGCGGGCGTTACACGCGAATTCGTTTTCAAACCTTCGCCAATCAAAACCGTGACGCAGCAGGCAACAATTTCGGCGTGATTGATTCGCTGCAAAGTTTTGACGACCTGACTTTCAACGCCAATGTTTCGTGGCAAATGACTTCGACGTTGGCGCTGAACTTCCTGACCGGCAGAGGTTTTCGCGCGCCGAACCTGAACGATCTTGGCGCGTTGGGATTGAACGATCTTGGTTTTGAAATTCCGTCGGAAGCAGCGGCAAGCGCCGGAGCTTTGATCGGAACCAGCGACGGCGAAGGCGTTGGAACCAATGGTCGCAAGGTTTCTTCGTTGCGAGCCGAAACGCTGTTCAATTACGAATTCGGCGCGACGCTGCGATTGCGGCGGCTTTATCTTCGCGCTCAGGTTTTCGACGCTGAGTTGAAAGACCCGATTGTTCGCCGCACTTTGTTGTTTCCAACCGCGAACGTACCTTCACAATTGGCCGGAATCGCCGTCACGCCGATTGCCCAAACCGCCGTCCAGCAAGCGCAAAACGTCGTCAGCGTGGCCACGTCGCTTGACCCGCGCGCGGTCAAAACTTTCGTCAACGAAGGCGCGGCGAAGTATTACGGCGCGGAAACCTTGATGCGTTATGCAATTTCGCCGCGCTGGTCAGCCGAAGCCAACTACAGTTTTTTGGTTGGCCGAGAACTGAATCCGAATCGCAACATTCGCCGTTTGCCGCCGCAACAAGGCTTCGCGGCTGTGCGCTTTCAACCGGCGGGAAAATGGTGGATGGAATTGAGCGGCAATTTCAGCGGTGCTCAAAATCGTTTGAGCGGCGGCGACCTGACAGACGAACGCATCGGCGCAGCCCGCCGCCGACGCGACATCAACGATTTTTTCCAAAGCGCATTGGCGCAACCGTTCATTCAACCCGGAGCCGACGGCCTTCGCGGAACTGCCGACGACGTATTCGCGCCGACGGGCGAAACCGCCGAGCAAATCCGAAACCGCGTTTTACCAATCGGAGCGACAATCCACGGCGTGGCGATCAGCGACGACAATTCGCGCGCGCCGCTTTACACATCAAACGCCGGATTTGCCGCATTGAACATTCGCGGCGGTTTGATCGTTCACGAAAACATCACGCTGAATCTGGCGCTGATGAATTTCACAGACCGCAATTACAGAGTTCACGGTTCCGGCGTAGACGCGCCGGGCATCAACCTGTTTGTCGGTTTGAAATTTCGTTTTTGAAGAAGGAGGAGCAAATGTCATTTCCCAAAGGCTTAATCATCATTCTGGCCGCGTTGTTGCTAGTTGCCGTTGGCAATTCGGCGCAGGCTCAGCAAGTCCCGGATACGGACTTCAAACCGAAAATCGAAAAACCAGCTTTCGCCGAAGGCAAAGGCGCAATCGTCATGCTGGACGAAGCCCATTTCAACTTTCACACGGCGTCGGGGCGTTACCAAACTTTCGCCGATTTGCTGCGCCGAGACGGTTATGTCGTCAACGCTTCGACGGCAAAGTTCAGCAAGGAAAGTTTGAGCAAAGGAAAAATTCTGGTCATCGCCAACGCCTTGAATGAAAGCAACAAAGACGATTGGTCGCCGCCGAATCCTTCCGCTTTCACCGACGAAGAAGTCACAGCCGTGCGCGATTGGATCAACGACGGAGGCGCTTTGCTGCTGATTGCGGATCATCTGCCGTTCCCCGGCGCAGCCGACAAACTGGCTTCGGCATTGGGCATTCACTTCAACAACGGGTACGCCCGCGAACCGAAAGAAGCGCCCGGCCCGCTGTCGTTTGATTTGAAAAAAGGTTCGCTGCTGCCGCACCCAATCACTCAAGGCCGTTCAGCCAACGAGAAAATTGATTCCGTCGCCACCTTCACCGGCTCGGCCTTTCAGGTTGATAAAGGCGAACCGATCCTGAAATTCAGCGACGACGCCGAAGCGTTTATGCCCAAAGTCTTCGGCGAAGCCTTCACCAAAGACACCGCGAAAACTCCGATCAAAGGCTGGCTGCAAGGCGCGACACTGAAAGTCGGCAAAGGCCGAGTCGCTGTCTTTGGCGAAGCTGCGATGTTTTCGGCTCAACTTGCAGGGCCGAACAAAACTCCGATGGGAATGAATGCGCCAATCGCCAGCCAGAATCCCCAGTTTCTGCTGAACGTTATGCACTGGCTGTCAGGCTTGCTGGAAAAATAAGGTTCGTAGTTCCGCGCGTTCGTAGTTCCGCCTTTAGGCGGCTGCGCGGCTTCAGCCGCCTAAAGGCGGAACTACGAACATGCTTCGCAATGGTTTTTCATGAAACTCAATCTCGACAAACGAACCGTCTTTCTCACCGCGTTATCGCTTTCAATCGGCTGGGGCATCCGTGGCAATTACGGCCACGAAATCGGGGCGATGATTCCCGGCGTGTTGGCGGCGATGGCCGTCGTGCTTTGCATTGACCGAGCAGACTGGCATAGGCGCATCGCGTATTTCGCCATGTTCGGAGCCATTGGATGGTCGTTCGGCGGCAGCATGTCTTATGGGCAGGTCATCGCTTACACACACTCCGGGCATTCGGCGACGCAGCTTTACGGATTCGCCTCTTTGTTTTTGATCGGATTTTTGTGGGCGGCGATTGGCGGAGCCGGAACCGCTTTGCCAGCCGTCTTGAGCCGCGAACGATTGACGGAATTTTTCACGCCGCTGATCGCCGTCTTTGCCGTCTGGATGGTTCAAGACAAATTCGAAGCCTGGATGGAGCCAGCCGATTCCGACTTCCGGCATGAAGGCTTGCTGTACTGGTATGACTCTGACTGGCTGGCTTCGTTGACGGCGATTGCGACAGTTTTGATTTTGTCAGCCGTGCAGCGGCGATTGTGCGAAGCCAGCAAGTTGATTCTGTTTATGGCCGCTGGATGGTTTGTCGGATTCGTGTTGTTGGTTCCGGTTTTGGGTTGGCGAATGACTCCGCCACGCGGAGACAACTGGGCTGGATGCGTGGGAATGGTCGCCGGAATGCTGGCGTATTTTGAATGGCGAAAGTTGCGAGTCTTGACGCTGGCTTCGTTGGTCTGCGGATTCTTTGGCGGATTCGGTTTCGCTTCCGGCCAGTTGTCGAAATTGATGTGGATCAAAACCGGCTGGCAAACTAATTGGCATAGCGTGCTGGAACAGAGTTACGGTTTCATCAACGGTGTGGGTTTGGCTGTGGCGATGTTGTTGTTGGCCGCGCGAACTCCAAAAGTCAGCGACGAACCGTGCCAGCGCCGTTGGACTGAAGATTTCGCCGTTGGGTTTGTGTTGTTGGGCGTGACGTGGTTGAACTTGGTTCGCAATCCTGAGGCGTGGTTGAAAGCTAAAACCTTTCCCGAAACGATTCTCAAACTTTCGGCCTTCACCTGGTTTCATCTGGCTTATGCGGCGCTGACGATTGTCGTCGTTTGGTTGCTGCTGCGGCATCGCAAACAACCGCTGGCTTTCATTCCGACAGGCTGGCTGGGACGCGGGCAATTGCTGTATCTGGTTTTCTTGTGGTGGGTGGTGGTCGGCAACTTCGACCGCTCAGTCGTCAATTTCGCGCCTCAGCGATTGATTACCGAAGGCGTGGTTTTCTTGAATGCCTGCGTCAGCACGTTGATCTTGTTGGCCGGTTCGCCAGTGCCTGTTGTTGCTGAAACCGAAAAAGCTCCGTTCGGAGCTTTGCTGAAAAAAGCCGTCGCGGTTGGCTTGCTGGCGACGATGCTTTCGTTGCTGGCTGATTGGGCAATTACGCGAGCCATGTTCGGCAACACGTTGGCGGGCTTTTCTGCCAAACACATTCGCTTTGGCCCGGACGCCACGGCCACCACCGACAAGCCTAAAGCCGGACAGCCGCATCCTTGAGACCAAAATTTATGTCCATCTTTCAAAATACCGATCATCGTCCCTGCTACAAGAAAAACGACGCGCAAGATGGCTGGGCAAAATTGCTGGCGTGGTTCAAAAAGAACGGCGCATAGCCGGAGCGCGGACGTTTTCGCCGGAGCGCGGACGTTCCGTCCGCCTGGTCCGCGGACTTCCAGTCCGCCCGTCAATAGTAGGAAATGTCAAAGGCGGACAAGAACGTCCGCGAACCAGGCGGATTACAAATCCGCGCTCCC
>CADECP010000018.1:0-102782 GCA_902825875.1 uncultured Acidobacteriota bacterium | reverse complement strand
GGTGACGGGCGGACGAGAACGTCCGCGAACCAGGCGGATTACAAATCCGCGCTCCCGGTGACGGGCGGACGAGAACGTCCGCGAACCAGGCGGATTACAAATCCGCGCTCCAGCGATTAATCCGCGCTCCCGTTCGTGAATTGATTGTCCACCAGCCGCCAGATGCCGCGCGGGTTTTCGTTTTGCAGTTCCACAGGCAAAACCGATTGCGGAAAGTTCTGGTAACAAACCGGGCGAGCAAAGCGGCTGATGGCCGCCGTTCCCACCGAAGTCGTCCGCGAATCCGTCGTCGCAGGATAAGGCCCGCCGTGGTGCATTGAAGCGCAGACTTCGACGCCGGTCGGAAAACCGTTGAACAACAATCGCCCGACTTTGTTTTCCAGAATCGAAACCAGCCAGGCAAACTCAATCAAATCCTCTTCAGTGCCATGAATCGTCGCCGTCAGATGACCTTCCAGATTGCTGGCGACTGTTTCCAACTCATCTTTTGAACTGCAATTGACGACCACTGTCGAAGGGCCAAAAACTTCTTCGCTGAGTTGGTGATGCTGCAAAAAGTTGGCAGCGTCGGTCGAAAGCATCGCCGCGCGCGCTTCTGTTCGGCTGAGTTCGGTCGTGTGATTGGACTGAACTTTTTGGACGCCTTCGATTTCGCCAAGCGTTTTCACGCCTTGTTCGTAAGCCGTCAAAATTCCCGGATAGAGCATCGTGCCGCTTGGGGCGTCGGCGATCAACGCGCTGAGTTTTTCCGTGAAACGCGAAAAATCTTCGCCGCCCAAACCAATCGTCAAACCGGGATTGGTGCAAAACTGGCCAACGCCCATCGTGACGGAAGTTTTCATTCCTTCGGCCAGAGCTTCGGCGCGTTCGCGCAAAGCTCCCGGCAACAAAAAGACCGGATTCGTGCTGCCCATTTCGGCGTAAACCGGAATCGGGTCAGGCCGCGCAGCAGCCGCATCGAACAACGCACGACCTCCGCGCAAACTGCCGGTGAAGCCAACCGCTTTGGTCAACGTGTGTTTGACCAGCGCCAAACCGACTTCGTGGCCGCGATCGTGCAGCAGCGAAAAAACTCCGGCGGGCATTCCGGTTTTCTCCGCAGCGGCGACAATCGCTCGCGCGACCATTTCCGAAGTTCCCGGATGCGCGGGATGAGCTTTGACGACGACCGGGCAACCGGCAGCCAACGCCGAAGCCGTGTCTCCTCCAGCGACTGAAAACGCCAGCGGAAAATTGCTGGCTCCGAAAACGGCGACCGGGCCGATGGGAATCAGCATTCGTCGAATGTCGGGTTTGGGCAACGACTTGCGATCCGGCTCGGCCAGATCAATGCGCGCATCCACCCACGAACCTTCGCGGATAACTGCTGCAAACAGCTTCAACTGAAGCATGGTTCGCATACGTTCACCGGTTAGCCGCTCTTTGGGCAGAGCGGTTTCGGCGTTTGCGCGTTCGATCAGTGCGTCGCCAATCGCCAGAATTTCATCGGCAATGGCGTCAAGAAAAGCTGCGCGACTTTCGGCGGGCAGCTTTCGGTAAGAATGAAAAGCTTCTTCAGCCGCCGTCAACGCTTGATTGACGTGATCGGCTGAAGCTTCTTCAAATTGCGGTTCGATGTAATTGCCTTCCGCCGGAGCGTAGGCAGGAAACTTTTCGCCGTCTGCTTCAACGGCTTTGCCTGCGATGATGTTTTGTCCGTGTGGTTCCATTTCAAAAGTCGCTACGGAGTCGGTACCGCGACCGGTAGGGAGCGCGTTGACTTGATCTACGCTTGCTAACGCGCGCGGTACTGACTCGTTAGTTGGCCTGAGTTACAAAATTGACTAACGTGCCGATGCCGTCAATCGTGATGCGGATTTCGTCCTGTGATTGCAGAGTGAATTCATCCGGCGGCACGATGCCCGTGCCGGTCAGCAGAAAACAGCCGTAGGGAAATTCGTTGTCGCGGTACAGGTATTCGACCAGTTCTTTGGGGTCGCGTTTCAACTCTTTCAGCGAAGTCTGTCCTGTAAACACCGTCGTTTCGCCGCGCAAAATTTCCAGTTGGATTCCGGTTTCTGCTGGCAGCGGTTCTTCGCTGAGCAAAATGCCCGGCCCCAGTCCGCAGCTTTGCGAATAAACTTTGGCTTGCGGCAAGTACAACGGATTTTCGCCTTCGATGTCGCGCGAACTCATGTCATTGCCGATGGTGTAGCCGATGATGCTTCCCAGCGAATTGACTACCAGAGTAAGTTCCGGTTCCGGCACGTTCCATTTGGAATCTTTGCGGATGCGGACGTTTTGGTTGGTTCCGGCGACACGATTCGGCGTGGCTTTGAAAAACAATTCCGGGCGCGGAGCATCGTAAACTCGGTCGTAAAAACTGCCGCCGCCTGCGTCTTTCGATTCTTCCATTCTGGCCGTGCGACTGCGGTAATAAGTGACTCCGGCAGCCCAAACTTCCTGATTGCCAATCGGAGCCATCGCATCCGTTTGCGGATTGAAGTTAGGCAGCTTTGTCGCTCGGCGGGTCAAACTGGTCAGCACCGCCACGTGGTCGCCACGATTCAGCAGCACATCCCAATCGTTGTCGGTTAGTTGAAAAAACTCGCCGCGTTCTTCCAGCACAGGGCCGTTTTCGGTTTTATAGAGTTTCATTGTGAGTTCCCAGCAATTTGAATTTGAGAGTGTGATTTGAAGAGGCGAGATAATCGCAACACAACCGTGCGATTGCAAGACTGGTCTGGTATTCTGCGCGCGCCAGCCTTTCAATTCAAAAACAGGACTTACACAAGTGTCCGTAGCCCGCGCGTAAGCAAGGGCTTTTTCACCAAACTCAAGCCCTTCCTTACGGTCGGGCGACTGACGCGGCGTCACTTAATGTAAATCCTGTCAAAAAACAGGAGACCACTTAGAAAATGAAGCGAACTATTTTTCTGACGCTGTTGATCGTTGTCAGCACCCTAACTGCCCAAGCCCAACGCGGAGTTGCACCCGCTCCCAATCGTCCAACCAATGGAAGCGAAGGCGAAGGGCCGTTCCAGCGACTGATTATTCGCGGAGCGACAGTGATTGACGGCACGGGCGCTCCGCCGGTCGGCCCGGTGGACATTGTCATCGAACAAAATCGCATCGTCGAAGTTCGCAGCGTAGGTTATCCAAAAGTTCCAATCCGCGAAGGTTCTCGCCCGCAAAACGCCACCAAGGAAATTGACGCGACCGGAATGTATGTGCTGCCGGGCTTTGTGGATTGCCACGCGCACATCGGCGGCTCGGCTCAGGGCACGACGGCGGAATACGTTTACAAACTCTGGATGGCGCACGGCGTGACGACGATCCGCGAACCGGGCAGCTTCAACGGGGTAGATTGGACGCTGAAAGAACGCGAACGCAGCGCCAAAAACGAAATCACTGCGCCGCGCATTTTCGCTTACATCGGGCCGGGTTTGGGTTGGGACAAAGGCCGTTTGGCGACGCCTGAACTGGCGCGCGAATTCGTCCGCTGGGCAAAGCAGAAAGGCGTAGACGGTTTCAAAGTCATTGGTGAAGGCGCGATTTACGACCCGGAAATTATGGCTGCGTTTTTGGACGAAGCGAACAAGCTGCAACTCGGTTCGACGACCCATTTGAATCAGCTTGGCGTGGCACGATTGAACATGCTCGGCGCGGCTCGGTTGGGCATGCGTTCGATGGAGCATTGGTACGGCTTGCCCGAATCGTTGTTCACCGACAAAGCCATTCAGGACTTCCCGCTGGATTACAACTACAACGACGAATCGCATCGTTTCGGCCAGGCCGGACGTTTGTGGAAACAGGCGGCTCCGCCGGGCAGCAAAAAGTGGAACGATGTGATGGACGAACTGGTCAAGCTGAATTTCACGCTTGATCCGACGCTGACGATTTACGAAGCCAGCCGCGATTTGATGCGCGCCATGCGAGCTGAATGGCACGACCGGTACACGCTGCCTTCGCTGTGGAAGTTCTACACGCCCAGCCGCGAAGCTCATGGTTCGTATTGGTTCAACTGGACTACGCAGGACGAAGTCGAATGGAAGAACAATTACCGGCTATGGATGGCGTTCATCAACGAATACAAAAATCGCGGAGGCCGCGTGACGACCGGCTCGGATTCCGGCTTCATCTACAAACTCTACGGCTTCGATTACATACGCGAACTGGAGTTGTTGCAGGAAGCAGGCTTTCATCCGTTGGAAGCGATTCGCGCGGCGACGATGCACGGCGCGCAATTACTGCACGAAGTGAAGGACAAACGAATTGAATTCGGCGTCGTTAAACCCGGCTTGCTGGCGGATTTGGTGATCGTTCCCGAAAACCCCGTCGCCAATTTGAAAGTGCTGTACGGAACCGGCGCGATCAAATTAAACGACCAAACCAACCAGCCCGAACGAGTCGGCGGCATCAAATACACAATCAAAGACGGCATCGTGTACGACGCCAAAAAGCTGCTGGCCGATGTCGAAAAAATGGTCGAAGCCGCGAAGAAGAAACCATAAGCCGGAGCGCGGACGACCAGCCGGGGCGCGGACGACCAGCCGGAGCGCGGACGACCTCGTCCGCCTGGTCCGCGGACTTCCAGTCCGCTCGTCACACTTCCTGCCATTGACGGGCGGACTGGAAGTCCGCGGACCAGGCGGATTACAAATCCGCGCTCCGGCATCGAATCCGCGCTCCGGCATCAAATCCATACGGAGAAATCGCCATGATTTTGCCTTTACGTTTTCTGTTCGTGTTGTGCCTGATCTGGTTCTGCATTCACTCAGTCGCGGCACAATCCATTCCGCCAAGCCTTCACGCCCGCATCATCCAATTGGAAGACGAGCGCAATCTGAACGGCGACGAACTGGCGAAGCTGCTCAAACACGCTTCGCCGAAAGTCCGCGAACGAGCGGCACTGGCCATTGGCCGCATCGGCGACAAGCGCGGCACGGCAGCGCTGATCGAATTGCTGCAAAGCGAAAAAGACGAACAGGTTCGAGCAACTACGGCTTTCGCCCTGGGCGAGATGGCTTTCATGTCGCAGATTCGTTCTATATGATTTAGCCTTTAGTTGTTCAGTATTGGAACCCTAAAAAGTGAGGTCGCACCCGTTATGACGATGACACTCGTGAGTAAGCCTGATAAAGAAAGCATCAAAGACAACTGCTTTGCCACGCCCCTAACAATTCATCAAGCAGTCTTTGGAATCCGGTTTGAGCCGCAATTCGGAATACTGGATCACATCGGGAAAATTGTGGACTTGATCTTGCGAGGAAAAGGATCACCATTCTCGTCTAAATTGTTCCCATTCAGCACATCGAATACAACCAGTCACACACTTCACGGTGAAGATACGTTGATACGCATTGGCCATCAAGATTTAATTTGCCAGTTACCTTTCAACACGACAAACACAGATGAAATCAAGGCCGCTGCTGATAACTTTCAGCAATTCATCATAAAGCCATTAAAGCAATGCGAAAACCTTCAAAGTGTTCATAGGTACGGATTGCTGATTTCACTTTCAGGTAAAAGTTTGGACTTTCAACGATCTCCTATTGATTATTATCTTTCGTCTGATTTTCACAGAATAGATACTTTATCAATGCGGTTTACCAAGCGTCTGGCCACTGACCAAGCAATTGCCATGAAAAGAATTAACGATTTTCGCAATGCTATTTATTCAATTGAAGAATCAGTCAAAGGCGAAATTGAGATGTCCATTGATTACCAGCATTATTTTCAGCCAGCGCTTGACGCGGAAAGTTCTTCTGATCATACCTACCTAAAATTTGTTGAGCAGGGGTTGCGTTACTTTACACACGAATTCAATGACTGGCTTGTCAAATCCTTCTCTGTAAAGGAGGCGGCGTAAATGGCAACTCCTCGCCGTTCTCGCGAACAAAAAACACCTAAAGATCGCGAAACGTATTATGCAAATACGATCGCCCAAAAAGACGAGCCAAGCCCAACCTTAGAAAGGCCTCTATCTACAGGTGATCCTACCAATCGGATGCTAGATTCGCCGATTGAGCCAACCTATAACACCCAGCCAACAATCCCGAACAATTGGTTTGCTAAGTTTTGGCGAGAACACGGTGCCCTGACAATAGTAAGCTCAGTGGTCATCGGACTTTTGGCTTATTTAGCGTTGCAAGTTTATTCGCTGAATCGCGAGATCGGGGAATTAAAAATGCAATTAAATGAAACCCGTACCCTTCAAGATCGATCGGAGAAAGAGCTTGAAAAGACTGAAGCTCGTTTAAAGTCTGCCATAGATAAAACTGACGAAAAGCTTGAACAGATTTCTGGACAGAGAAAATAAAACCGTGACTGCTCAGATTGTAGTCATTATCCAAACCGATCACGACAAACTGTTCTATCAGAGTGTAGCCGTTCGCGCGAACAAGAAAGTCATCGCCACGATTCACACCGGCAAAGGCTCGGTCACGATGGAACTCTTTCCGGCTGACGCGCCGATCACTGTGGACAGCTTTGTCACGCTGGCGCGAAAGGGCTATTTCAACGGTGTGACCTTTCATCGCGTCGTGCCGAACTTCGTTATTCAGGGCGGCGATCCGCGCGGTGACGGCGAAGGCGGGCCGGGCTATCAAATTCGCTGCGAAGTGAACACGCGGGCTTACGGTCGCGGAGCGGTCGGGATGGCTCTGTCTGGCAAAGACACTGGAGGCAGCCAGTTTTTCATCACGCATTCGCCGCAAGCGCATCTGGATGGCGGCTACACCGTGTTTGGACAGGTCACGAAAGGAATGGAAGTCGTTGACCGCATCGCGCGCGGCGACACAATCAAGCGAATTCAAATTTCGGAATAAATTCTCAGCCGGTGCGGAACGGGGAGCAGTAGCGACCCGGTTTCTCATGAGGGGCGTATTCGCAAGTACTCGGTCGCTACCGCTCCCGGCTCCGTACCCCAGCACACTATCATCAGATTTTCGGTGGTTGTGGCTTTCATGGCTGGCTGGCATAATCCGGCTGACTCCAATACACAACCAACAATTGGCAACGGCACTGAAACTCCGCGCTGAAACCTACACGTATGACGCCCGAACGATTGAGCCGTATTGAACAGATTTATCATGCCGCACTGGAACACTCCGACAACGAGCGCACGCTGTTCCTGAACGAAGTTTGTGCGGGCGACGACCAGCTACGTCACGAAATCATTTCCTTGCTTGCCGCGAACGATCAGGCGGCGGATTTTATGAACGCCCCGGTTTTGGAAGATGACACAAGAATGCTGGCTCCGGGACAATCGCCGTCGTCTTCGCAATCTCCCGTCGGCAGGCAAATCGGCCAGTATCAGGTTCTCTCTAAATTAGGCGAAGGCGGCATGGGCGAAGTCTTTCTGGCGCGCGACACGCGGCTGGATCGCAAAGTCGCCATCAAAATGTTGCCCGCCGAATTCACGCAAGACGCCAGCCGGTTGCGCCGATTCGAGCAGGAAGCGCGCGCGGCTTCGGCGCTCAACCATCCGAACATCATCACAATTTACGAAATTGGCGAAGCCTCCACCGAACACGGCAAAGCGCATTTCATCGCCACCGAATTCATCGAAGGCCGCACGCTGCGCCATCTGGCCGACCGAACATTCAGCATCAACGAAGTTCTGGAAACCTCCATTCAAGTCGCCGGCGCACTGGCCGCTGCTCATCAGGCGGGAATCATCCACCGCGACATCAAGCCGGAAAACCTGATGGTGCGGCCTGACGGTTTGGTCAAGGTTCTGGATTTCGGATTGGCAAAGTTGGCTTCGCCGTCTTCAAACTCAGGCGCCGGTTCAAACGATGCAGAAGCCGCTACGCTCCAAATCGGCGACAGAACTGCGCCTGGAATGATTCTGGGAACGCTCAGATATATGTCGCCGGAACAGGCGCGCGGGCTAGTGGTGGACGTGCGTTCGGACATCTTCAGTTTGGGCACGGTGATGTACGAAATGATCGCGGGCTTCGCGCCGTTCACCGGTCCAACCGTCAGCGACATCATCGCGGCAATTTTGACCTCTGAACCTCCATCGCTGATTTCTATCAGGCCGGAAACTCCGCCAGAGTTGCAGCGCATCGTCGGCAAGGCGTTACGCAAAAACCAGGACGAACGTTACCAAACCTGCAAAGACCTGCTGGTTGATCTGAAAGAGCTGAAAAGCGAACTGGAGTTTTCAGCCAAGCTGTCGCGCAACACTGGTTCAACGCCGCAAATCAAAACTGAATTCCCAGCGCCCGCAACTTCAGCGGCGTCTGTCCCACGGTGGTTCACGACTCGCAGAGCTTTGCTGACGCTGCCAGCCGTATTGCTGCTTGCCGTCGCAATCTGGTGGTTTGTCGGCAGAGGCGAAAGCGAAACGTTTCCGCCCGGATCATTGAAATCCGTTGAAGTCACAAGCTGGCCCAGCGCACCCGGCGAAACTTACAGCGTCGGCTCGTTCTCTCCTGACGGCAAAGTCATCGCTTTTACGTCGGCCAGAAGCGGCAGCAAAAACATCTGGCTGAAACAAACCGCTTCGGGCGAAGCCATTCAAATCACCAAAGACGAATTCGCCAACGAAGACCCAATCTGGTCGCCGGACGGCGATCAAATTGCTTTCTTTTCGCTGAGAGGAAATCAGCCGGGCATCTGGCGAACTCCGGCTTTTGGCGGAGCGCCCTCGCTGGTCGCAACCTTGCCCGACGGCAGCGCCAAGTTGCGCCGCTGGTCGAAAGACGGTTCGAAGATTTTTGTGGAAATGAACCGCAATCTTTTTGCGCTGGATGTTCGGTCGCAGCAAATCAGCCAACTGACTGGCCTGGATTCGGCAAAGGTCAATTCCGACAGCTTGAGCATTTCTCCCGACGAACAGCAGGTCGCTTACATCAGCACCACAGAGGACGGACGAAGCAGCGTTTGGGTAGCGCCCGTGCGCGGAGGTCAGCCCAAACAAATCGCCAGCGATGCCGGTCATAACCGCAACACAGTCTGGCATCCTGATTCCCGCCGGGTCTTTTACAGCGCGAACATTGACGGCGTTTACCAGATTTTTTTGGCTAATGTAGATGGACGCAAAACGGCGCAAATCACCTTTGGCGACATCAACAGCTTCGCGTTGGACGTTTCGCCGGACGGCGCTCGCATTCTGTACGGTTCGACCAAAGAGGAATCGGACATCTGGAAAGCCAACGTTCCCGGCGGCGAAGAATCCGCGCTGACTTCTGATCTAGGCACAGAACTTTGGCCGGAAGTTTCGCCCGACGGAAACTCGGTTGTGTACCAGGCTGTGCGAAATTTGAGCCAGGGCGACAAAATTTCCAACAGTTCGATTTTGCTGAAGCAGGCGAACTCAGACGAATCGTCCCGACTGGCGGAAGACGGCGCACTTCCTCAATGGTCGTCGGATGGAAAACAGATTGCGTTTCTGCGTCTGGTTGGAGAGGCACAAAGTCTTTGGCTGACCCAGACGGTTGGCGGTCAGAATAAACAGTTGGTAGCTGGCGGACTGACCAGAATCGAAAACACATTGCTGCCTTACCTGCGCCTGCAAACCAGCAGTTTCAGTTGGTCGCCCGACGGTAAAAAGATTGTTTACGTTTCCGACAAAAACGACCGGCAAAACCTGTGGACAATCTCAGCCGATGGTTCCGGTGAAGTCCAAATCACCAGCAACGACGATCTGAACTTGTTCCTCTATTGCCCGATCTGGTCTGCGGATGGCAATCGCATCGCTTATTCGGCCAAGCCAAGTCAGGCATCGCCAAAAGAAAAAAACATTTACTCCGTGTGGGTGGCCGATGTGGGAAACAAAGAATCAAAAACGGTTATTCAATCGGAATCTTTTCTGCGACTGATCGGATGGTCACAGGATGACAAGGAATTGATATTGGCTACGTTGAAAGGCAGGTATAGCAGCGCCAAACCGACTGAAGTGGAGTTGGTTCGCGTTTCTATCGCCACAGGCGAACAGCGCCCAATCGCAAAACTTCAATCTGCTTATCTTTACAACATACACCTGTCCGCTGACCGGCGAACGATTGCGTTCACTTCGCGCCAGGATGAAAAAGACAGGAAAGATGGGAAAGACAATATCTGGCTGACTCCATCCGGTGGCGGCGAAGCCAAAAAACTGACAGCGAACAATGACGCCAAGCTTTATTTTTCCAGTCTTTCGTGGTCGCCCGATGGCCGGGCGATTTATTTCGGCAAGCAATCGCGGCATAGCTTGCTTTCGATGATCACCAACTTCAAATAGTAAGGAGTCCCCTGAGATGTTCAATCAATCCATCACGAAAAAAGTCGTCCTGTTGTTTTTACTGGCGACGCTGTTGCTGGTTGGAGCACTGGCACAAAGCAATAAGAAACCTGCCAAACCCGCTCCACCGGCAAAGCCTGCCAAAGTTGACTGCTCGACGGTGACTGACGCCGACATCGTCAAAAGCATTCAAGATAAGATCAAGGCTGATCCAAACCTCAAAGATCAATTGCAGCAAATCAACGTCAGCAGCGATGGCCGCGTCGTAACTCTGGACGGGCGAGTCAAAGGTAATGCAGCCAAAATAACCGTTGGCAAGTACGCCAAATCCGCGTCATGCGTAAAAAGCGTGGTCAATAACCTTTCCACCAAGCTCAAAGTCGGTTGTGGCGCTGGCCAGAAACTGTGTGGCGACATCTGCATCAGCGTAAAATCCGGTTGCAACCCCATGTAACCAGCCGATTCAGTTCGCCGGGAAATATTCATCTGCCGCAAACGAGCGAACGCCATCGTTCGTTTGCGGCAAATTGATTCACAGGAGTTGAGACATGAAAAGTCGCCTGCGTTTCGCAATTTTTGCTGCTTTAGTTCTGGCCGTGACGCTTACCCAGCTACCGTCAACCGTCACCAGCCAACAATCCAAACCGCCAAGCGTTCAGAAAGCACCTGAACAAAGTCAGCCATCGCCCGAAGCGCGCAAAACGCTCAGGCGATTGGCAGCGCAAAAGAAAACTTACAAGGTCGGTTACAGTTCCGTGATGGATCGCAAGGTAGCGCAATTGTCCGGCATCGAAATCCCGAAAGACGAACCGCAACGCGCCATGCTCAAACGTGCGGAAAATCAGCGCCGGTGGAATGAATACCTGAACAGTTTGAAGGTGCAGGAAAAAAGCGGATTTCGATTTAACCGCTGGGCTGGCCCAGAACAGACGATCCGGGATCAGGTTCGCAAAGCACGTCCGGGTGTCGCGCTGCCGGAAAAACTGGGCGACCTGGCTCCGCTGGTTCCCAGATTCGACTGGCGTGAAAACGGCGTCTATTTGAATGTCCTGGATCAAGGTGATTGTGGCAGTTGCTGGGCATTCGCCACCACCGCGGCGTTCTGGAGCAATTCAATCCTCAATTACACAAAGAAAAATCCAGAAGTGAGCAAGGTGGACAAAGACGGCAAGCTGGAATTGGATATTGCCGATGCGCCTATGCCGACTCCGATGATGTCCGCTCAACCGTTGCTGAACTGCATGGCCAAAGACAAAGGCGATTGCAGCGGCGGCTGGCACGGCAGCGCCTTCAATCATTTTGTCGAATTCGGCGCGATTCTCAGCGAGCAGGAATACACAGGCAAGGTAAATCCGTGCAAACAGAAACTGGGAACGCGAGCCGTCACCTGGGATTACGTCAATTACCCGGTTGACCAGCTTCCATCCGTCAACCAACTGAAAGCTGCGTTGCTGGAACACGGTCCGTTGGCAGTGCTGATTCGCATAGACGAACCGCTCAAGGCTTACAAAGGCGGCGTGTTCAACGAACGCAATCCGGGAACGGTCAATCACGCCGTCTTGATGCTGGGTTGGGATGACCGCAAAAAAGCCTGGCTGATAATGAACTCCTGGGGTACCGAATGGGGCGAAGGTGGATATGCCTGGGTCGGCTGGGGAAGCAACAGCGTTGGCATGTACGCCGCCTGGATTGAAGTTCCCTAGCCTTTCTTACACTTACACGTTAAGCATGATCGTTTGTCTGCGCTGACTGGCTCGCTTCTGTCCCAGAGGCTTGCTGGTCAGATTATGCCGTGATAGAAAGTGGTGTAACCAATTTCTAGCTGGGATGAACACTAATGAACACAAATTCTGACAAACCAATTCTTGTACTCAACGCCAAAGACAACGTCGGTGTCGCTCGATTGCCCATCGGCGAAGGCCGCGAAATCGTCGTCAATGGCTCGATCAATGACAAAATCTCCGCGCGCGAAACCATCACGCCCGGTCACAAAATCGCTTTGCGCCAAATTGCCAAAGGCTCGCTGATTCACAAATATGGCGAAACGATTGGTAAAGCCACTGAAGACATCGCCGCCGGTTCGTGGGTTCACACCCACAATGTCGTGCCGGAATTCAGCGCGGGCAATTACGAATTCGCCACGCAAACACCTCTCACCAATTTCTTTTCGCCGGAAGAAGCCGGGGAGTTTATGGGCTACGCGCGCGAAAACGGCGACGTTGGAACTCGCAATTATGTAGCGGTTATTGCCACTTCCAATTGTTCCAGTCACGTCACCGAATTGATCGCCGAACATTTCAGCAAAACTGATTTCCAGGGCGACAGCATTGACGGCGTCGTAGCCATTCCGCATCAGGAAGGTTGCGGCCATTCGCAAGGCGAAGACACCTGGCAATTGGAACGCACCATCGCCGGGATGATTTATCACCCCAACGTCGGCGCAGTGTTGATGGTCAGTCTGGGTTGCGAGGTCAACCAGATTTCCAAATACATCGGCACGACTCAGTTGGGGCAGCAGGCGTTTCGCAAAGGCAAATTGATCGTCGGTCTGGAAATGCAGGTCAGCGGCGGAACTCGCGCGACCGTCGCGGCTGGCGTTAAAGAAGTCGAAAAGCTGATCGAACATTGCCGGACGATGAAACGAACTCCGCAACCGATGAGCCGAATCATTCTGGGCACAAACTGCGGAGGCTCAGACGCTTTTTCGGGAATCTCTGCGAACCCTTCGTTGGGTTACGCCAGCGACTTGTTGGTTCGTAGCGGAGGAACTTCCGTTCTGGCCGAAATCCCCGAATGCATGGGCGCTGAACACTTGCTGACTCGGCGCGCGATTGACGAAGCCACCGGCCGCCGCGTCGTTGACGTGGTGAAGTGGTATCAGGAATATCTGTCGCGCTTCGGCGGCAAATGGGATGATAACCCTTCGCCGGGAAACAAGCTGGGCGGCATCACCAACGTCTGCGAAAAATCTCTGGGGGCAGTTGCCAAAGGCGGCACGACGGCTCTGACAGGAGTTTTCCCTTACGCCGAACGCATCAACAAACCCGGCTTCGTGTTGATGAATACGCCCGGCTACGATCCGGTTTCGCTGACCGGCCTGGCCGCAGGCGGAGCGAATATGATCTGCTTCACCACCGGACGCGGTTCGGCAATCGGCAATCCGGTTGTGCCGGTGATTAAAGTTGCGACGAATTCCCGCATCGCCAAAATCATGGATGACAACATGGACATCAACGCCGGAACCGTCGTCGAAGGCGAAGAAACCATTTACGACGTTGGCCAGCGCATCTTTGACCTGATTCGCCGAGCGGCTTCAGGCGAACAAACCAAGAGCGAAGTGCTCGGCCACAAAGAATTCGTGCCCTGGCGCATTGGGCCAGTGATGTAATCGAACGTACCGTATCAGTAGCCCGCGCGTAAGCAAGGGCTTGAATTGAGTGAAAAAGCCCTTGCTTACTCGCAATGAGATCAAGGCAAGCAATTTGCAGGGAAGCGGTGGGACAGGTTCTTAACCTGTCCCATAGGAAATTTGTGCTGCTGAAGCAGTGGGACAGGTTAAGAACCTGTCCCACCAAGCCACAAGCAATTCCCTTGCCTTAATCTCATTGTGCTTACGCGCGGGCTACTGATACCTGCAAAATTGCTCGTCGCCCGGCCGTTGGCGATTGAAACTCGGCAGCATCACAAAACCTGCCCGCATTGTCAGACGCTCAATCGCGCGCCGTCACGCAGCGCGGCGGAAATCGAAGAAGTGATGGGGCAATTGATGGTCAAAATCCGGGTCAGCGATTGCTTCAGTTCTCAACTCAAAGCGCCCGCCGAAGCCTTCCAACTCTGCCTGTAGCATCAACTGCGCGATTTACAAAAAGCGATTGACACCGAGTCACCAACGGTTTCCGCTCAGAGTGTGGAGCGAAAACTTACGCCGCCTTGCAGACAATCATCGCCACGACGAAACGAAAAGGCGAACAAGTTTTCCAAACGCTTGCCACTTTGATGGGAGTTCCACTTCTTCCTTTCCTTGAAGCTTCAACCCAGTGAGTAATTACCAAAGAAGAAGTGAGTCAATACGGCAAGTTTCCGATTGAATACTACAATCAATACTTTGTGAGTTGGGGCGAGGTTTGCGCGGCGGCTCGCACCACAGGCATGACCGAACTTCCTGCCAACCTACCTACTGCGTCAGCGCAATTTCAATTGTTTTCCAGCAACAACGACTGATTTCATCCATCTGATCACGCTTTGGCCTAAACCACCAAAGAGTGCATAATGCGCGCATCCATCGGACCAAAAGTTTTACTGAAAACCTGACAAAACTCCGGGAGAAAACAACAATGATCACATTCAAAGTGAACGGGGTCGCGCGTAAATTTGACGGCGATCCTGAGATGCCGCTGTTGTGGTATCTGCGCGACGAAATTGAATTGACCGGCACCAAGTACGGCTGCGGCGAAGGGCTGTGCGGGGCTTGCACGGTTCATGTCAACGGCTCGGCGGTGCGAAGCTGCCAGACTCAAATGCAAAGTCTGGCGGGCAAAGTCGTCACCACCATCGAAGGGCTGAGCGCCACCGGCACGCATCCGGTTCAGCAGGCCTGGAAACAGGTCAACGCTCCGCAATGCGGGTACTGCCAGACCGGGCAAATCATGCAGGCGGTGGCGTTGCTGAAGACCAAACCCAAGCCGACTGACGCCGACATTGATTCCGCGATGAAAGGCAATATCTGTCGTTGCGGAACTTATCAGCGCATCCGCGAAGCGATTAAGGTCGCGGCGAATTCCAAATCTGCTGCCCCCAAAGCAGCGGCGCAAAAAGCAGGAGGTGACGAATAATGAACCGAATTGAAGTTGTTACTCGTCGCACATTTTTGGGCGGAGTCTTTTCCGCCGGAGCTTTTGTGTTGGCCGCCAAGTTAATGCCCGAAGAGGCGTTGGCGGCTCCGCTGACCAAAGCTGAAAAAGCCGCCTGGAATCCAAACGTTTATCTGGGCATTGAAACCGACGGAACGGTGTTGATCGTCATTCACCGGTCGGAAATGGGAACGGGCATTCGCAGCGTGTTGCCAACCGTTTTGGCCGACGAACTGGAAGCCGATTGGAAGCGCGTCAAGTTGGAACAGGCCATCGGCGACAAAAAGTATGGCGATCAGAACACAGACGGTTCGTGTTCGATCCGCGATTTTTACGATGCTTTCCGCGAAGCAGGAGCTACGGCGCGTCACATGCTGGTTGCCGCTGCCGCCGCGAAATGGGGAGTTCCCGCCAGCGAATGCAAAGCGCAAAACCATCAGGTCGTTCACACCAGCGGCAAAAAGATTGGGTACGGCGAACTGGCTGCTGCGGCTGCGAAACTGACTGCTCCGAACAAAGCCGACTTGAAGCTGAAAACTCCAGCCGAGTTTCGCTACATCGGCAAGAGCCTGCCGACTGTGGACATCGGCGACATCGTCACAGGCAAAGGCACGTTCGGCATTGACGCCAAAATGCCAGGGATGGTTCACGCCTCCATCGAACGTTCGCCGGTTTACGGCGGCAAGCTGAAGAGCGTTGACGACAAAGAAGCTCTGGCAGTGAAAGGCGTTCAGAAAGTTGTGACGTTGCCGCACCTGACTCCGCCTTATGGATTCAAACCGCTGGGCGGCGTGGCCGTCATCGCCAACAGCACCTGGGCGGCGAAAAAAGGCCGCGAGAAGTTGAAAGTCCAATGGGACGGCGGAGAAAACGCTGGTTACGATTCGGCCAAGTACAAACAACAGTTGCTGGAAACGGTTCGCAAACCGCAAAAAGCTGCGCGCAACATTGGCGACGTAGACGCTGAATTTGCCAAAGGCGGCAAGACTCACGAAGCAGAGTATTACGTGCCGCATCTGTCGCACGCTCCGATGGAAACGCCTGTGGCTGTGGCCGATTTCAAAGACGGCAAAGTCGTCATCCACACCGCCACGCAAAATCCGCAAGCCGTGCAGGACACCGTCGCTGCTGCGCTGGGAATCAGCAAAGAGAACGTCGAATGCCACGTCACACTGTTGGGCGGAGGTTTCGGTCGCAAATCCAAACCCGATTACGTAGCCGAAGCCGCGCTGTTGTCCAAACAGCTTGGCAAGCCGGTCAAAGTCACCTGGACGCGCGAAGACGACATCAAATTCGATTACTACCACGCGGTGGCGGCGATGTATTTGAAAGCTCGCGTGGACGACAAAGGCCGCCCGACGGCCTGGTTGCAACGCAGCGCGTTTCCTTCCATCGGAGCTATGTTCAGCCCGATGGCCAACACCGGTCAGGGTTTTGAACTCGGAATGGGTTGGAGCAATCTGCCGTTCGACATTCCCAACCATCGCGCGGAAAACGGCCCGGCCAAAGCTCACGTCCGCATCGGCTGGCTGCGTTCTGTGGCCAACATTTATCACGCCTTCGGAGTGCATTCGTTCGCTGACGAACTGGCTGCGCTGGCCAATCGTGATCGAGTGGAATACCTGCTGGATTTGCTCGGTAAAGATCGCAGGATTGATTTGGGGCAGCGTGACGCGCGTTCGCAGAAATTCCCGCTCGACACGGCTCGGTTGCGTCGCGTGATCGAACTGGCGGCGGAAAAATCCGGCTGGGCGAATCGCAAAGCCACCAAAGGCCGCGCTTTGGGCATCGCGGCGCATTGGAGCTTTTACAGTTACATCGCCGCCGTCGTCGAAGTGGAAGTGGACAACGCTGGCAAGCTTCGCATTCCGCAAGTTCACATCGCCGCTGACGTTGGTCGCGTCATCAACACCGACCGCGTGCGTTCGCAATTTGAAGGCGCTTCAACCTTCGGCGCGGGCATCGCAATGATGAGCGAAATCACCGCCAAAGACGGAGCCATCGTGCAATCAAATTTCCACGATTACCTGATTCCGCGCATTCAGGAATCGCCGGTTATGACTCACGTGCATTTGGTGGACAGCAACGAACCACCGGCTGGCGTGGGCGAACCCGGAGTCCCGCCTATGCTGCCGGCGATTACCAACGCGATTTTTGCGGCGACAGGCAAACGCATCCGCGAACTGCCCATCCGTAAACAACTGGCATAAGCCGGAGCGCGGACAACATGTCCGCCTGGTCCGCGGACGTTCCGTCCGCTCGTTGTTCGCTCGTTAATTGCTTTAGTGTGACGGGCGGACAGGATGTCCGCGGACCAGGCGGACGGAACGTCCGCGCTCCCGTGAAGTCCGCGCTCAAAATAAAGAGGAAAAATGAAAGTACAAATACGCATCGTAATTGGTGTTTTCGCGCTGTTCATCGCAATCGTAGGCTTCGGATTGAAATCGTTTTCGCAGCAACAATCGCCCGCTGAACGAGTCAAGCAGTTCGCCCAGCGCTCGCTGGATGCGGAAAAAGCCGGACTGGCTCAACCTTTCAAAGGCGTGACCACCGACGGCAACGTCGTTCCGAATTTGTTCGCCATCAAATCCACCGGAGTTTCCACCGCGCCGGTTCGCAAAGCGGCTGACACTTTTCTGGCTGCGCTGACGCCGGAGCAAAAAACGAAAACCTTGTTTACGGTCAACGACGACGAATGGCGCAAATGGATGAACCAGCATTTTTATGTTCGGCAAGGAACCGGCTTCATTGATATGACCGACGCCCAAAAACAGGCGGCGTTGGGATTGATGCGAGCCGCGCTCAGCGCCAAAGGCTTGAAGCTTTCCGAAGACATCATGAAGCTCAACCATACGCTGGGCGAGTTGAACAACGATAACTTCATCGAATACGGCGAAGGTCGTTATTACTTCACGGTGATGGGTAAGCCTTCGGACAAGCAGCCGTGGGGATGGCAACTGGATGGGCATCATCTGATTATCAATTACTTCGTGTTGGGCGATCAGGTGGTGATGACGCCTACGTTTTGGGGATCGGAACCGATCATCGCTCACGCTGGAAAATACAAAGGCGTTTCGATTTTGCAGGAGGAACAAAACAACGGCTTGGCGATGATTAATGCGTTGACCGAAGACCAGCGCAAAAAAGCGATTCTATCTTCGTCCAAAACTTCCAACCTGAACCTCGGCGAAGCTTACAAAGACAATGTGGTACTGGATTACAAAGGCATTCGTGGTTCAGAGTTGACGGCCAAGCAGAAAGAACAATTGCTGGGGCTGGCTGGCTTGTACATCAGCAACATGGATGCTGGTCACGCAAAGGTGAAGATGAGCGAAATCCGTCAGCACCTGGACAGCACCTGGTTTTCCTGGGTCGGCGAAACGGCCAAAGACAGCGTGTTTTATTACCGCATTCACAGCCCAGTGATTTTGATCGAATTCGACCATCAGACTCCGGCGGGATTGCGGCATTTGTCCGACCCGCGCAAACCCAACCACGAACACATTCACACTGTGGTGCGGACTCCGAACGGGAACGATTACGGCAAGGATTTGCTGCGCCAGCATTACCAACAGCATCCACACACAAAATAAAAGATTCTCTCCACGGAGGTCACGAAGGAACACAAAGTAAGTTCATCTTTGTGTTCCTTCGTGGATGAAAATGTGTTCTTGAAATGACTATCTGATGTTACGCGCTAAGGAAATTGGCATTTGGCTTGACTAGGTTTTCGTCCCGATAGGGACGGCTGAAATTAGCCCGGCAGTTCACTGCCGGGAAAAGGCGCGAATGAATCCGCGTCCTGTAGGGACGCTTGAATCTCCAACCGGCGAAAGATTCAAGCGTCCCTACAGGACGCGCCAGAGAAACGCTCTGCTACCCGGCGTTGAAACGCCGCGCTAAATTCAACCGTCCCTACCGGGACGAAGAAACTGTCAAATGCTTTTCCTGTTCTGCTGTTGCGTAACATCAGTAACTATTGCTGATTAGCCAGAGTTTCGCGCGCCGCTCGAACCAGTTTCGCAGCGGCGTTTGCCGTTTCGGCCATCGCAGTCAGGTGTCCCATCTTGCGACCGGGCTTCGGAACCATTTTGCCGTAAAGGTGCAATTTGACTTCGGGCATAGCGCAAGCCGCCGCCCAATTCGGTTCGCCGTGTTGCCACAAATCGCCGAGCAAGTTCGCCATCGCCGCCGGTCTTAAAAATTCGGTCGAACCCAGCGGCAATCCGCACACGGCGCGAAGCTGTTGTTCAAACTGGCTGGTGACGCAAGCGTCAAACGTCAGATGCCCGGAATTATGCGGGCGCGGAGCCAGTTCGTTAATCAGCAGCTTTCCTTGCCGAGTCAGAAAAAATTCCACACAAAGCACTCCGACAACGCCCAACTGTTCCAGCACCGCGCGAGCAATTTCGACAGCTTCGTTGGCGATTTCTGGCGGCACATTGGCCGGGGCAATGGAAACATCCAGGATGTGATTGCTGTGCTGATTTTCAATCGCTCCCCAATGCGCAAAGCTGCCATCAACTCCACGCGCAGCGACGACGGAAAGCTCGCGGTCGAAATCTACAAACGCTTCCAAAACCAACTCCTGCTTCCCTGCCGTTGCCAGCGCGGTTTCGGCTTCTTCCATCGCTTTGATTTTGACCTGCCCTTTGCCGTCGTATCCGAAGCCGGCGGTTTTCAGCACCGCCGGACATCCAAATTCGGCCAGGCCTGCGCGCAAATCTTCGATGGAATTGATCGTCTTGAACGGCGTGACCGGAAAGCCGTGACGGCTCAAAAACATTTTTTCGCGCAGCCGGTTTTGCGTGATGTGCAGAATTTGCCCGTCAGGACGAACCGGCGCGCGTTCGGCTGCGGCAGCAGCGGTTGCGGAAGGAACGTTTTCAAATTCAAACGTCACCACATCCACCGCCGAAGCGAATCCGCGAACTGCGTTCAGGTCGTCGTAATGCGCTTTGATCTCGACATCGGCAACTTGTCCGGTGGGCGTGTCGGTTTCGGGCGAAAAAGTGTGAACGCGGTATCCCATTCGCCGCGCGGCGATGGCAAACATTCGGCCAAGCTGGCCGCTGCCTAAAACGCCTATGACTGAACCGGGAAGAATACTCATTGGGAAGTTTCCAGTTTCCGGTCGCCAGTTTCCAGTTCGACATCTTCAGACTCACAGTCACCTTGCTTAAGGTTCAGACTGAAAACCGGAAACTGGTGACTGGAAACTTAAAGAAGTTTGTCGTTCAAAACTCGATTGGTTTGCTCTTCGCGGAATTGGCGCAACCGTTCGCGCAATTCAGGCCGCGAATTCGACAAGATGGCAACGGCCAACAAAGCGGCATTGGTGGCTCCGGCTTTGCCGATGGCCAAGGTTCCGACGGGAATGCCGCCGGGCATTTGCGCAATCGAAAGCAGCGAATCCATGCCTTTCAGCGCGTGGCTTTCGACCGGAACGCCTAAGACCGGAATCAACGTTTGCGCCGCGACCATTCCCGGCAAATGAGCTGCGCCACCGGCTCCGGCAATGATGACTTCTATGCCGCGCGCTTCGGCCTCGGCGGCGAATTCCGCCATCCGCGCAGGCGTGCGATGCGCCGAAACGATTCGACATTCGTGCGCGACGCCAAAGCTGGCCAGGACTTCGTCGGCGTGCCGCATGGTTTCCCAGTCGGACTTGCTGCCCATAATCACCGCAACCAGCGGGCGGGATTCGTTCTTGAATGAATTCATAATTGCTGTGTGTTTGGAGGTAATCGGAATTGAGCAGTCATCATTGCCCAAGCCTTGCGCCAGATCAAGATGCCAAAAGTCGTGCTTCAATCGAAGATAAACAATCGGCTGGTAAGGGTGGCAGGCAAACACTTTATGCGGCAAGCCGCGGAACTACCCGGCTTGAAGAAACTCAAGCCGAGTAGTTTGCGTTGGCAAGATCAGCGGGCGGATTGCCAAAGAATGGAATTGAAATCTATGCGTTGACCGGTTCGTTGTGGCGACAAGTAAATTCCGCCATCGGAACTCAGAAAGTATTCGGTGGATTGACTGGTCGCTTTAATCTTCAATGTGCCACGTCCATAAAACACCTGCCCTTGGCGCTCGATTTCAAACTCATCGAGCAAGTAATACGCGCCTCTGACCAGCGCGACTTTTTCCGCTCGCAGATCGAAATTCTTCATTCGGATTTGTGTGCTGCGTTTGCCGTCAATGACAACTTCCATCCGTAACCAGCGAACCGAACCTTCCTGGCCAATCGCCTGAAAGTTGTAATCCTTGTTAGGCAACTCCGCCAACAATGGTGGCGGAGGTGGCGGTGGCGGCGCAGGAATTGTTCCGGGTTGTTTGGGCGGCGGTGGCGGAGGAGGCGGCGCAGGTTTGAATTTTTGCGTCAGTTCCACCCATTCGTTTGAACGATCAACCCGCCAGCGGCCATTGTCGTTTTTCAACCGGACGTTGTACCGAACCGGCACTTCTTTCGCGTAATTTCCCGTCACCAAATGCTGAGCGCGGATAGCTGCGTTGAACGTCACCGTCGCCCAACCTTCGTGCAGAATAACTTCAAAATCGTCGGCGACAACCTTTTTGATTTCGAAATCGTGGCCTTTGAATTCAGTCAGCATAACCGCCAGTCGCCCGCCTTCGACGTCAACAAAGTCAGACGCTTGCAAATTTTCGTCGCCGTATTTTCTTTCCGGGATGCCGTCAATCACTCGTTGAACCAATTCAATCAAGGTCTGTTCATCGGTGTTCGACGGTTTCAAAGAGCTAGCTGTTCGTTCAACGCTGACATCGCTCAAGCCGTTTTTCTGGACGACTTCGGCGATTTGTCTGGTCGCGTCAGCCACAGCTTGTTCAGGGCTTTTCGCCAAAGCTGACGATTTCGCCGTTCGACCGGGAACAAGCCAAATGCTTGCCGCCACGATCAAAGCTACAGGCAGAATCAAATGCCGCCACTGCCGAGTGACGATGCGGATGCGGTCGGGATTCAGAATCATCTCCACCCTCCTTTCCAGGGTTTTGCGGGTTGAAAACAGCGCCAGTTGATGAACGCCGCTTGGCGCACTGGCGAGAAAAGCGTTTTGCGACAAGCCGTGTTCGGCTGCTTTCAAAATGCTTTCGGCATACAACGTGGCGTCAACGCCGGAAACAAGAACTTCGTCGTCGCAGGCAAGTTCGCGTTCAATTTGCAACTGGCGGCAGACAAACCGCAGCATCGGATGAAAGAACAAAATCGCGCCGAGCAGATTTTGAAACAGGTTCGTCAGGTGATCTCGCCGTGCAAAATGTGCCAGTTCGTGACGAATCATCGCCCGGCGTTCGTCGGCGGTTGTCCAATTAACAATGTCGGCAGGCAGCAAAATCACCGGACGCCAAACGCCCAGCAACATAGGCGAATGAATCTGTCGCGAGTGCCGAAGCTTGATTTCTGTTGGCAGCAAAAGGTCAGCGCAGCCGAGTTCTGCGAGCGAAACCGGCCAGGTGGCTGTTCGCAATCGCCAGAGTTCGCGTTGCTGGCGACAAAACCGAACCAGCGAGACCAAAACTCCCGCCGCCCACAGCCAAAAAACCGTTGCCAATACGGCGGCGACGATCATCGGCGTTTTGCCGGTCGCAGTTGTCGCGGCGTCGTTCGTCGCCTGCGCCATCACCGGCAATTCGATGACAATGGCCGGTTGCGGAATGGTCGGCACATACGCCAACGCACGGCTGTTGGATTGTGGCATCGGCAATTGTTCCAGCGCCATCGCCAGCAACGGCAACATTGCCACGGCGACCAACGACGCCAGCCAGACGTGATGGCGCAACGCGGGCGATTTCACGCGGCACAGTTTCAACGCTAGCCACACACCGCCCAACAGCAACAGCGTTTGCCAACTCCACGCCAGCAACCAAACAAAACCTTTGCCGCCGACGGCGACGAAATTTGTCCAGGCAGTCATCTGCTCCTCCTTGTCAGACGGCTTGTCAGGCCTTTTTGGATTTTTTGGCTTTGGCCGGTTTGGCTGCCGCGGTTGCCGCGCGAGCTTCGGCGCGAATGGCCACTTGCTGGCGAACCTGCTGCAAATCGTCTTCGGTCAGGTCGCCGGTTTCCACCAGATGCAATACCAGCGAAGCGGGCGAACCGCCGAACACGTGGCCAATCAAATGGCTCAGGACTTTGTTGCGGGCTTTTTCGGGTTTGGCTTTGGCGCGATACACGTGCGCTTTGCCTTCAACGCGATGCGTCAAATGCCCTTTGCGTTCCAGCACGCGAATGATGGTCAGCACGCTGTTGTAATGCGCCTGGCCAGGCACGGCTTCCTGAATCTGGCGAGCGGTCGCTTCGCCCAAATCCCAGACCACCTGCATGATTTCCAGTTCCTTGTCGGTAAAAGTTTTTGATGCTTCTCTCGGCATGGATCGCCTCCTTGTGAAGAGTCAACGGATTTATACGTTGCCGTGAACGGCGCGGACAATAACGGCTTTATACGTTGGTGTCAACGTATTTTTTAGTTGACCTCTTGCCCGGTTGACAGAACACGGCGGCTGAGGCTGAATCTGAGCGCAATTCACAGACAATTTTCGGAGGACAATGCAGTGAAAAAAGGCTTTTGTTGGTTGGTGGTTTTGTTTCAACTGACGGCGGGATTGACGGTGGCGATGGCTCAAACCAAACGGCCAATGACGCCTGAAGATATTGTTGCGCTCAACCGAGCCAGCGATCCACAAATTTCCTATGACAGCCGCCGCGTGGCGTTCGTCGTCAGCAGTTGGGATCGTGAAGCTGACCGGTTCAACGCGGACATCTGGCTGGTCAACGATGCGCGCGAAACCGTGCGGCTGACTTCGAATCCGAAACGCGACGATCATCCGCGATGGTCGCCTGACCAACGGCGATTGGCGTTTTTGTCGGATCGTGGTGACAGCGGCGGCGTGCAGATTTACGCCATCACACTCCAAGCAGGCGAACCTGAACGGCTGACTTCGCACAAATCGGCTGTGACGGATTTTGAATGGTCGCCCGATGGCCGCTTCATCGCCTTTGTCGCCGAAGAGCCAAGCGAAAAACCGAAGACCAAAGCTCCAATGGTCGAAGACGAAGGGTTTCGCTTTGCTCAGTTGTGGTTGTTAGAAGTCGCCACCGGCGAAGTCAAGCAATTGACCAAAGGCGCGCGGCACATTGCCGGATTCAGTTGGGCTTGGAACAGCCAGCAGATTGTTTTCACTGCGCGACAAACGCCAAAGCTGATGGATTCGGCCACAACCGAAGTCTTTACGATTCCGATCAACTGGCAAAACGCGACGCTGGATTCGACTGCGGCCAAACAATTGACCAAAGGCAACGGCGCGGAAAGCGACGCGCGTTTTTCGCCGGACGGTCGTTGGATTTCTTATCTGGCTCACGCCGACGGAGACATCAACACAGGCCCGAACCGGATTCACGTGATTCCGGCCAATGGCGGCGAAGCGCGCGTGCTGGCGAAAAACTTTGATGGATACATTCGCTCGCATCGGTGGATGTTCGACAGCCAGCGATTCATTTTCAACGCGGGACACGGCGTCAACGAACAGATTTACACGATGAACCTCGCCGACCAGACGCCGCAGGCGATGACTCGCGGCGACGGCGTCAACACGGCGTTTTCCGTCACGCCGGACGGAATGAACGTGGCGTTCGTTCACGAAAACCCGCGTGTGCCGACGGAAATCGCCTTGCTGGCGGCGCGAATCATGGTTCCTGTGTTTCTGACCAACTTGAACCCGAAAGCCGCCGAATTCGCGCTCGGCCAGGTCGAAGCCATCAAATGGAAATCCAACGACGGCACGGAAATCGAAGGCGTTTTGATTTACCCCGTTGGACATCAAACCGGCAAACGCGCTCCGCTGCTGACTTATGTTCACGGCGGCCCCGAAGGCGCTTATGTCAAAAGTTTCAACGCCACGTGGAGTGCTTTTCCGCAGGTGTACGCGGCAAGGGGTTACGCGGTGTTCATGCCGAACTTTCGCGGTTCGTCGAATTACGGCGCGAAGTTCGCGCAATCCAACGCCAAACTGGTTGGCAAAGTGGATTACGAAGACATCATGAGCGGCATTGACCATCTGGTGAAACTCGGAGTGGCCGACGAAAACCGGTTGGCGGTTGCAGGCTGGAGTTATGGCGGTTATATGTCCGGCTGGATGATCGGCCACACCAATCGGTTCAAATGCACTGCTTACGGAGCCGGATTGTCCAACGCGGTTTCGTATTGGGGAACGGCGGACATAGTTTTTCAACGCGAACGATTGCACGGCGGCACTCCGTGGGAAGCGCGCAAGATGTTCGACGATCAATCTCCGCTGAGTTATCTGACCAACGCCAAAACGCCAACGTTGATTTTCCACGGCGAAAAAGACGACCGCGTGCCGCTCGGACAATCACAGGAAACGTATCGCACGTTGAAACGGTTGGGTGTGACAACGCAATTGGTGGTCTATCCCGATCAAGGCCACGGCATTCTGGTTCCAAGCTATCAACTGGATAAAATGCGGCGTGAATTCGCCTGGATCGAAAAGTATTTGGGCAATAAACTCGAAGCCTCTACGGCAAAACGTTAAACATTATTTTGAGGTATCAAACGGTAAAGGATATTTATGGCAAAAGAATATGATGTGGTCGTGCTGGGCGCGGGACCGGGCGGATATGTTGCCGCCATTCGCGCCAGCCAACTGGGATTCAAAACAGCAGTCATCGAAAAACAATACTGGGGCGGCGTGTGTTTGAACGTCGGCTGCATTCCTTCCAAAGCGCTGTTGCGCAACGCTGAATTGGCGCACATTGTGAATCACGAAGCCAAAACCTTCGGCATGAACATCGAAGGCAAAGTCACGTTCGATTACAGTGTGGCTTTCAGCCGCAGCCGCAAAGTGGCCGATGGCCGAGTCAAAGGCGTTCACTTCCTGATGAAGAAAAACAAGATTGACGAATTTGACGGCTGGGCGACCTTCACCGACGCCAACACCTTCGACGTGAAGCTGAACAACGGCGGCAGTGAAACCGTCAAATTCAAACATTGCATCATCGCCGCCGGTGCGACGACACGATTGATTCCCGGTTCGTCGTTGAGCGAACGCGTCGTCACGTACGAAGAACAAATCATGGAAGACAAGCTCCCGAAGAGCATCATCATTGCCGGAGCCGGAGCCATCGGCGTTGAGTTCGCCTACGTCATGAACAATTACGGCGTGGACGTGACCATCGTCGAATTTCTGGATCGCGTCGTTCCGCTGGAAGATGAAGAGGTTTCGACGGAACTGGCCAAGCAATACAAACGCGCCGGCATCAAACTGCTGACCAGCACGCGCGTTGAAAAGATCGAAGACACAGGCAAAAACGTTCGCGTCACCATCAGCGACAAAGACGGCAAACAGCAAACGCTGGAAGCCGACAAGGTGCTGCAAGCCATCGGCTTCAAACCGCGCGTCGAAGGCTACGGGCTGGAAAAGACCGGCGTGAATTTGACGGATCGCGGCGCAATTGACATCAACGACAAGATGCAAACCAACGTGCCGCACATTTACGCCATCGGCGACGTGACGGCGAAACTGATGCTGGCGCATGTAGCCGAAGCGATGGGCGTCATCGCGGCGGAAAACATCAAAGGCGAACACACCATCAAACTGGAATTCGACATGATGCCGCGCGCGACGTATTGCCAACCGCAAATCGCCAGCTTCGGGTACACCGAAAAACAGGCGCGCGAACGCGGCTACGATGTGAACGTCGCCAAGTTCCCCTTCACCGCCAACGCCAAAGCGCACGGGTTAGGCGATGCGACCGGCTTTGTAAAACTCATCAGCGACAAAAAGTATGGTGAAATGCTCGGCGCGCATTTGATCGGCCCGGATGTGACGGAGTTGTTGCCGGAATTGACGCTGGCTCGGTACGCCGAACTGACGCCGGAAGAAATCGCCCGCAACGTCCACGCGCACCCCACGCTGAGCGAAGCCGTCAAAGAAGCCGCGCACGGCTTGGTCGGGCATATGATTAACTTCTGAGGTCGCGCGGCCTTGCTATCTATAAGTAGATCATTTGTAATTTCGATGAAGCGATCTACTTATAGATCAAGGTATCTACTAATAGTCAGCACGATCTATTAGTAGATAGCCCGTCGTCAGTAGAATTCATATTAGGCGGTAATTGTTCATCTTTGATATTGTTTAATATGATAACGATATTGCCGGTGTCGCACAGGACAGATGATAACTATTAAAAGGATGGTAGCTATGTCTTTTGAACCAGATGATTTAGTTGATAACGATGAAGCTAATGTCGTTGATGAGGCATCCAATGACGACACTATTACTTCCCAACGATACGATATATCAAGCTATGGAGCAGACTTTGATGTTGAAGGGCTTGTTCGGAGACTGAAGAAGGGGGATATTTTTATCCCGCCATTTCAGAGAGACTATGTCTGGAAAATTACAGAAGCGTCACGTTTCATTGAATCTTTACTCTTAGGTTTACCAGTTCCCGGAATATTTTTAGCGCGTGAACAAAATTCCAATAAATTATTGATCATTGATGGCCAGCAGCGGTTAAGCACTCTCTTGTTTTTTTATGAAGGCTATTTTGATCCTAAACCCGAAGAAAAGAAGCGGCGCGTTTTTGCATTAACAAAAGTACAGAAAATTTTTGAAAGCAAAACATATGCGATCCTAAATGAGGAGGATCGGATAAAGCTTGATGACTCAATTATACATGCAACGATTGTTAAGCAAGACTCACCGCAAAATGACGATACCAGCATCTACCACATTTTTGAGCGCCTGAATAATGGCGGCAGAAAACTCGCCCCGCAAGAAATACGCACCGCTCTCTATCACGGATCGCTTATCAATTTGTTGAAGGCTCTGAACGAAAACGATTATTGGCGTAAAGTGTTTGGAAAATTGAATAATCGATTAAAAGACCAAGAATTAATTCTCAGATTTTTAGCGTTATATTTCAATTATGAAAAATACGAAAAGCCAATGACGGAATTTCTTAATATCTTTGCAAGTCGCTATCGAGATGCAGAAGCAGAATTCACTGACAAGGCCCAGATGATTTTTATTAGTACTATTAGGCTAATCTGGGAGAATTTAGGATCATCAGCATTTCGGCCAGAGGGATCGCTAAATGCTGCAGTGTTTGATTCTGTTATGGTTGGTGTTGCGCGTAGAATTCAGGATCACCCAATCACAGATCATCAATCGTTGCAGGTTGCTTATTCTCAGCTATTGGAGGATAAGGATTATAAAGTGGCAATCTCACAAGCCACATCAAACGAAGATAGAGTTGATACTAGGATTTCCAAGGCCATTAAAGCTTTCAGCGACATAAAATGATCAACCATAAGCTTACAAGCCAAATCGAAAGGCTTAATGATCTATTTAGGAAAGTAGATTCAGCCTGTGGAAGTGATATTGAAATGAGGTCGCATTGGGCGAAATATCTTTGCGTATTAAGTGCTGGTTTTCTTGAGAATGCTATTGAAGAAGTGTTCAGTGATTTTGCTCGTAACGCTGCCAGCAAGCCTGTGGCCGACTTCTCAATGTCAGCGCTGTCTAAAATCCAAAACCCAAATATGACAAAGTTTCTTGATATAGCAAAAAGCTTTAAACCAGAATGGGCCGTTGCTTTAGAGGCTTACGTCGATCAAGACGGGCGAAGAGAGGCAATTAATTCAATTATTAAAAATAGGCACGAGATTGCACATGGCAAGTATTCTGGAATAACAATTTCCCAAATAAAACAGTATCTTGAAAAGGCGATAGATGTAGTTGAATTTATTGATAAGCAATGTAAAACATAGCTTTGCGGACACGGTGCCCCGGTCAACTCGTTCGTTAGGGAGCAAACCAAAGCCATTCGCTACGCACACAATCCCGCCAGCCGTTTATCCGCATCGCCGAAGCGGTCAAGCTGTACACCCATCAAATCCATCAAGGACAAATACAAACTGCACGCGCGACGGTTGTCGTTGCCTTTGTCCAGGTAATCCAGAATGCGACCGGGTTGCAGCGCGCCTCCGGCTTTGCCCGCCAGCACGATCGGCAACTGATCTGCTCCGTGCGCGTCGCCGTCAAACAAACTGGACGCGAACATCAGCACGGAATTGTCCAGCAAGGTTGAACCGCCTTCGTCAATCGCCTTCATTCGTTCGACCAGATAGGTGAATTGCCGGACGTGATACTGATTGGTTTTCAGATACATCGCTTCCAATTCCGGCGCTTTGCCGTTGTGCGTCAAATCCAGATGCAAGGCTCCGCGCACGCCTTCGATGAAGCGGAAGTTCATTTGCGACAAATCGTTGTTCAGCATCAACGTGGCGATGCGCGTTTTGTCCATCTGAAATGCCAGCACGATCAAATCCAACATCAGCTTCATGTGATCGGGAACGTTTTGCGGCAATTCTTCGCCGGGGCGCGGCAGGTTCGGCTGTTTCAAACTCGGCTTCCAGCCTTCTAACCGCTCTTCTTTGGCCGCGTGGTCAATGCGTTTTTCGATGTCGCGGATGGATTCCAGATATTCGTCCAGTTTGCGGCGGTCGCCGGAACTGACTTTCGGTTGGAGCGATTTGGCGTCGGCCAGCACCAAATCCAGAATGCTGCGGTCGAGTTTGCGCCCGGAACCATCGCCCACCAATTGGTCGAACGTCCGCGAAGGATAAATTTCCTTGGTCGCGGGTTTGTTCGGCGACACCCACGAAATGTTCGAGCCGTAAATCATCGAAAGCCCGTCTTCCAAACGCAGTTCGTTCGGTTCGATGCCCAACACCAGACTCGGCACGGCGGTACGGTTGCCGATGCGTGCGGCAAGAATTTGATCGAACGACGTGCCGACGCGAATTTCTTTGGGATCGAGGCTGACCGGCGCTCCCGACAGCAGATTCATGCGCCCCAAATGTGGGCTGGTCGAAACGAAAGCTTTTTGGTGATAGAGGCCGCGCAGAAAGACGATGTCTTCGCGGATGGGCGCGAGCGGTTCGGCGGCTTTGCCAAATTCCATCGCCGCGCCGCTGCCTTTCGCCCACCAATGAGCCGGTTCGACGCCGTTGGAAAAATACACGTGCGCGAATCGCAGTGGCGGTTTATTGGCGGATTTGTCCTGCGCCTGCGCCAGCACCAGCAAGGGCAGCGATTCCATCCACGGCAACGTCAGCGCAACGCCAGCGCCGCGCAAAAAATTTCGTCGGGAAGTTTGGGTTGGGTTGGTCATTGTTTTAGAATCCTTCCGCAAAGGAGAAGTTATGCCGAACGAATACATCGAAAAAGCGAATCAAGTTTACCGAATCAAAGGCACGCGCGTGGCGATTGATTCGATCATCTATAAATTTCAACAAGGCCGCTCGCCGGAATCTATTCAGGATGCTTTTCCGTCGCTTTCGCTCAGTCAGGTTTATGCCGCGATTGCTTACTACCTGGACCATCAAACTGAACTTGATGAATACCTGGCTCACAACGAAACGACCGAAGCCGACTTCAGCCGCGAACTTGCGTGCTTGTTTCCCAAAGGCGCGGCGCTGAAAGAACGTATCAAGCAAAGTCTGCCGAAAGCCGCCTGATGAAGATCAAATTTCAAGCCGACAACGACCTGGACGAAGACATTTTGCGAGCAGTGAAACGCTTGCAACCGACCATTGATTTTCAGCGTGCGCCGGAACTCGACCTGCACTCTGGCATTCCCGATTCTGAAGTCTTGCGTTTGTGCGCCGAAGAAAACCGCATTCTCGTCACTCACGACCGCCATTCAATGCCAAGCCATTTCATCGAATTCATCAAACAGCACAACTCGCCCGGAGTTTTCATCATTTCTCGCAAACTCTCAATCGGTAAAGCAGCGGAATGGTTGCTGCTGTATTGGGTCGCCAGTGTCGCCGAAGAGCATCAAAACCAGATCATAGACATTCCGTAGCCGAACTCACCTCATCGCCGTGTTCGCCGCACTTTTCGTTGTAGCTGGGCGATCTTCACGCGCGATTCGGTGGCGGAACTGTTTGCTGGTGGCGATTTCCGTCGCCAGTTGAGCAAACGTCGCGTTGCTGCCTGCATTGACCATGCGCTCAACGAGCAATTGATCCGAAGCCAGCACCGTGCGGCCAAGCGCGTACCCCACCAGTTTGTACGACAGCGTTTTGCGAACTTGCGGCTCTTTCGAGCGCAGGTATTTCAACAAGCCGTCAACTCCGGCAATTTCGGTTTTGTCGCTCAACGCGGCGGAATCTTCAATCGCGTTGCCGTCGGCGTATTTATCACGCCAGCGACCGGTCGAATCAAAATGTTCCAGCGAAAATCCCAACGGATCAATGCGCGTGTGGCAATTGGCGCAGGTGGCGTTGCGTTTGTGCTGTTCCAGTTTGGCTTTCAGGGTCAACCCGCCGAACAGTTTATCGTCCGCTGGAAGCGATCCAGCATCGGCGGGCGGAGGTGGGACCGGCGTTCCCAGAATGCGTCGCAAAATCCAATCGCCGCGTTTGACCGGGCTGGTACGCAACGGAGCCGACGTGGTCGTCAAAATCGCTCCCAGCCGCAACAAACCGCCGCGATTGAACGCACTTGCGCCTTCGACCAGTTCGGATTGATCTTTGGATTTGATCTCTTTTTTCACTCCGTAAAACTTCGCCAGGTCTTTGTTCAAAAACGTGTAGTCGGCAAAAAGCAGTTCGCTGACCGGGCGATCTTTGCGAATGACGTGCTCAAAAAACGAAACGGCTTCGTCATACATCGCCTCTTTCACGTCGTCCGTGAATTCGGTGAAGCGCGTGGCGTCAACGCCTTTGTATTGATCGAAGTGATAAAAGCCCAGCCATTGGCCGAAAAACTCCGTCGCCAGGCGGCGCGCTTTGGCATCGGCCAGCATTCGTTTGACCTGCCGCTTGATGCCTTCGGCGTCGGTCAATTCGCCAGCGTTGGCGGCTCGGCGCAATTCGGCATCGGGCATCGAAGACCACAAAAAGTAACTCAGCCGGTTGGCCATTTCCCAGTTGCCGAGCGGCTGCGTATCGAGGAGCCGGGAGTCAGTAGTCGGTAGTCGGTAACTGGCAGGAGAGGCTCCCGACTCCCGACTACCGACTCCAGCACTCCCACTATGTTCAATGTGATACAGAAACTGCGGCGCAACCAGAATGCGCGTCAACAAGGCTTGAATGGCTTTGCGGTGATCGGATTCGGCGCGAAGCGTTTGCTCGTAAAACGTGCGAAGTCCGAGTTTTTCTTTTTCCGTCAGCGGACGCCGCCACGCGCGGCTGGCAAAATCCAAAGTGTCGGTGACATGGCCAGCGCGCGCCGAAGCTTGCGCCGCCATCACGGCGTCGTAATGCCTTCTTAGCGGAGCGACGTACGGACGCATTTCGGCGGGCAAGGTCGCCATCCGCACCTTGTCCATTTTGGTGATGTCGTCGCCTTTCAAATCGTAGCCGTAATGTTTGGCCAGCATTCGCAGATAGTTGTTGTGGTATTCAAACGAAGCGTAAAGATCGTTCCAGGCTTGATCCAGTCGTTTGCGCGTAGCCGCGTCAATAAGGTTTTCGACAAAAAACTTGTCGTCGCGGATGTACTTCACCTTGACGACAAACTCGTCGTGTTCGGGCACGTTGTAAGTGTTGTCAAACGGATCGGGAATCGGGTCTTTGTCCGCCGGCGTTGGCTCGCCGTGAGAATTCGGCGGCAACAGCGAAACGTACTCTTCGACTCCGGCGCGAAAAGCTTTGTAACCCGCGCTGGTCATATCGCCAATAATCGCGCGAGTCGGTTGGCCGCGCGTCCCCATATCGGCGCGGTCGGAAATGACAATGCGAATGACTTGATCGCGGTTGTTGCCGAGTTCCGCTTCAATCTGCATGTTCAGCAGCATCGGCGCGCCTTCAGGCATTGGCACTTCAAACATGACCGATCCCGCCGAAGCAAAATCGTCCGCGCCGATTTGTTTGCCGTCAGGGCTGTGGCCGAAATTCAACCGCTGAGCCGTTTCTGCGCTGACGATGTCTTTCAGTTTTTTGCGTTCGCCGGGCGGAACGATTCCTTTTCGCAAGTTGGCGGCAGCTTCGACATCGGCAGCCAACACAACGGCGGATTCTCCGGCGGCAACCGTGGCGCGCTGAACTACAGGACGAAAACCCACGGTCAGGTTTTTCCAGACGACGACCGGTTTGTCGCCCATCGCCGGATTGACGTTGGCGATGTTCAGGTAGATTTTCGCCGGGCCGGATTGAACTCCGCCGCGACCGCCTCCGCGCACGTAAGCAAAGCGGTGCGTCGGTTTGACGTTCAATGTCCGGTCGCTGAATTCCAGCGGGCTTTCGTCGCCTGCGCCGCCTGCGGCCACGTCGCCGCGCGCAAACAACCAGCTTGGCCACGTGACGGAAAATTTCTGAATCTCTTCGCAACCGGCACGCACTTTAGATTCATTGGCTTTGGCGTCCGTTCCGGGAACCGGCAGTTTGCGCCAGCGAGCGACAATTTCCGAAGACGGATAACCCAACGACGGTTTGTTGACGACCTGCCAGATGTGTTCGGCAAATCGCGCTGTGATGCCTTCGCGCGCCGCCAGCGATTTCAGCGCGACGTTCGCTTCGCCAAGCGCAGCGCGGTGTTTGAATCGCCACGCGACATAAAATGCCTTGCTGTATTTGTCCAAACCGAAAGGTCTGCCGCCTTCGCCGGAGACGGTGCGGAAACCGTAAGTTTCGTAAATGTTCCGAGTGCGCGTAACGGCGGCGAGTTCAAAACCGGATTTTCCGGGATGCGAGAAAAACTCCAACGGGCCAGCACCGATGACCGCGTGATTGGCAACAATTTTGGCGGCAGCCAGATAACGTTCCAGATTGGCGTCCTGCATAAACTGCACATCGCCAAAATTCGTGAAGCCTTCGCCGCCGACTGCATCGCTGGATGAATCAATGCCCAGATTCACGTCCAATCCAGTCAGATCTTTGATGGTGTAGGCGTATTCGCCGCTGGTCAGCCGTCGCACGGTGACGCGACCCGGATCGCCGTCGTTTTTTTCGGCATAACTGCGAAGCTCGCCGCGAATCCACGTGATGGCTTCGGCGCGTTCGGCGTCGCTGGGTTGCGGCATGGATTTGGGCGGCATGGTTTTGTCTTCCAACGCCGCCGCCACTTTTTCCCATTGCTGGAAAGTTTCAGCAACCGAAGGTTGCGCCAGCAAATGTTGCAAGTTCATTCCGGCTTTGGCCGACGTGCCGGTGTGACAGGCCAAACAGTATTCGTTGAAAGTCGTTTGCGCTTTTGCCGCCGACTGACTGGCCGCTTGAGTTTTACCATCAACAAAAACCCAGTCGGTATTTCCGACAACTCCAACAGCCGCCACTGCGGCAATCAACACCAGCAAAACTTTCCAGCTTCGTTGCGTTTTCACGAACTTGCGTTTCATAACCTTGTCGAACCTCATTCTTGAATCAGGATTCAATGGCGATTTCCGCCCAGACAATCTGGCAATCTCGCTTCGCCGTGAATTCAATCAGGTTGTATCCACGATTCAGCAGCGTTCGCGGAATGGCGAATCGGAATACAGGCGCTTCGGGCTTTGGAGCTTTCAGTTCAGCGCGACCTGCCGACTGACAGATTTCCCCATTGATGCGGACTTCACCGGCTTTCACGTCAGCTTCGGTCAAACCTTCGATTCCCAGCAACGCGGAAACTGTGCCGCTGATTGGAACCGGGCCGGTCGCCAATCGAAACGCTTGCCACTTCTCTGCTGCACAGCGACGAGGCAACGTAACTGCCTGCGGTTCGCCAGGCGCCCAGGTGTCTGCAAACGTCATCACGTGGCGGCGGGATTTTCCCGCCAGAGTTTCCGCTTGTCCAACCTCGCGCAGCAATTTCGGATAATTTTCCAGGTCGTCCATCGCCGTTTGCGAATCCATGTAATTGAACAGGTAAATTCGATCTGCGCCTCTGTCCAGCAATGACGCAGCGGCTCCGCGAACGGTTTCAAGCGTGTTTTTCTGAAATTGTTTGGAATCGGGATGCGAGCGAATCAAGACCTCCAGCCCCGCCGCCAAAGTCACTGAAGTCCCGCGCAACAGTTCGCGCCACAACTCAATCGGCATGTCAGTTTCGATGCTGGCCCAAAACGGAGTGACCACCAGCATGTCAATCAACCCTCGACGCGCCCAAATCGCCGGATCGTAACCCAATCCCAAAGCCGTTTGCGGACGCGAAGGCACACGCGCTCCGAGCCGGATTTTGTGGCCGCGCCGCCGTTCCCAGCTATTCAACAACCGACGAACTTCGGCGGTGAATTCGGTCATCAATTCAGCGCCTTGTCGTTCGTGGCCGGGTTTGAAATGAAATCCGAACCGCATCCAATCCAGTTCCAAGCCGTCGAAATCGTATCGCTCGACCAGTTCCCGAATCAGCGTGAAATGATAATCGCGGACTTCTTTGTGGCCGTAATCGAAGGCGCGATCCGCAGACCTATCCAACCGATAATCTATTCGCCGAAACTGCGGGTTCTGTCGCCAGAAATCGCTGTGCATGTAGCTGCGTTCGTCGTCCACGTCATGAACGTCATTCATTCGCATTGAGATCCAGGACGAGATGCCATGCTTTCGCGCTCGCGTGATCCACAGTTGATAAGGGTCAATACCGTTTTGATGAAGCTGCCAGGCCGTGTGAATCCATTTCCGCGCACCTGCTCGCGCCGCCGGAGCAGTGCTGGCCAGCAACGGTTGATCGTCCGCGCCCGTCGGGTCGTAACCTTTCCAAATCGGATCCCAAACTTTGCTGGCAAAACTGGTTCGCATCGCATTGGGCGACAGCATCAATTCGCGCACTTGAGTATTGGCGTATTGATCCACCCACGAAGCTACGGTTTCGGCGTCGAGCTTTTTGCCCGCGCGTGTGGAGAAAAAATGACTGTTGTCTTCGTTGAGTGAAATGCCTCCGCTAGCGGGAAGCGGTTTGCGTTTGCCGGTTTGGGCAAAGGTTTCAACCGAATTCAAAGCGGCCAGAACCGGCGCAGCCTGCGAACATTGGCGCAACCATTGGCGGCGCGAAAACTTGTTCATGGTGACGTGTACCTTTCTGAGTGGAATTGCGTGGGTTGTGAATTGCGCGGCGGAGTTTAGCCGACCAAGAGTGACACCGCCAAAGCGTGGCTGTTCGACTGTACACATCCGGCAGGTCGCCGTATGATCTGCCCGCAAAATTCCGAGCACCATTCCAACGGACAACAACATCAACACGGAGATCAACGTTATGTCAGGGAAATCACCTTACGCGAACGAACTGTCTCGCCGCCGCTTTTTGAATCAGGCAACTGCTGCTGGAATCGTCACGTTGGCCGCTCCGGCCATCGTTCGAGGCCGCAATCTGAACGACAAATTGAATCTGGCGATCATCGGCGCCGGCGGTCGTGGAGCCGCCAATCTGAAAGGCGTCGAATCGGAAAACATCGCCATCTTGTGCGACGTGAACCAGGATGGATTGAACAAAGCCGCCGCTCGCCACACCAACGCGCGCAAGCTGGTGGATTTCCGCAAAGTGTACGACCACGCCAAAGAATTTGACGCCGTCGTCATCAGCACAGCCGAACATACGCATGCGTTTGCGACGCTGCCTGCTTTGCAATTGGGCAAACACGTTTATTGCGAAAAACCGCTGACGCACAACATTTGGGAAGCTCGCGTCATACGCGAAGCCGCCGCCAAAGCCAAAGTCGCCACGCAAATGGGCACGCAGATTCACGCCGGAGACAATTACCGCCGCGTGGTGGAATTGATTCAAACCGGAGCCATCGGCAATGTGACAGAAGCGCACGTTTGGGTTGGTCGCGCCTGGGGCTGGCACGCCACCGAAGCGGAAGCCAAAGCCGCAGGCGACATCGTCTTCGTTCAAAATCGTCCGGCCAAACCCGATCCGGTTCCGGCGATTCTGGATTGGGAATTGTGGCTGGGACCTGCGCCGCAACGTCCGTTCAACGAAGTCTACTTTCCAGGACCGAAATGGTATCGCTGGTGGGATTTCGGCAACGGCACAATGAGCGATTTGGGCAGTCATTGGATTGATCTTCCCTGGTGGGCGTTGAAACTCGATCATCCGTTGACCATCGAAGCCAGCGGCCCCGCGCCGCATCTGGAAATTGCACCGGCTTCGATGCAGGTGACTTATCAATACGGCAAGCGCGGCAATCTCTCTCCTCTGCAACTGACCTGGTATCAGGGAAAGCACAAGCCGCAACTTCTGAAAGACGGAAAGATTCCGAACTGGAACAGCGGCGTGTTATTCATCGGCGACAAAGGCATGTTGCTGTCCGATTACAGCAAACACGTCTTGTTGCCCGAAACGCAATTCGCCGATTTCAAACGCCCGGAACCGTTCATTCCGAAATCGCTGGGGCATTACGCCGAATGGATTCACGCCTGCAAAACCGGAGCGGCTACAACGTGCAACTTTGAATATGCTGGCTGGCTGACCGAAGCCAATCATCTGGGCAACGTTGCATTCCGCGCGGGCAAAAAGCTGGAATGGGATTACAAAAACCTGCGCGCGACCAATGCTCCTGAAACCGAACCGATGATCCATCGCAAATATCGCAAAGGCTGGAAGCTGGTTTAAGCGGCAATGAACTCAACCGTCAGAAAATTTTTTTTCCTACTGTTCGTGGCGTTCGCCGTTTTTGCGTTTGCGCCGATTAGCGAACCGCGCCCGGCATTGGCCCAATCGGCTGCCAAGGAGCATTGGGCTTGGCAGCCGATTAAGCGTCCGGCAATTCCCAAAATCCTAAATCCTAGATCCCAACTCCTGAATCCGATTGATCACTTCATCGTCGCCAAGCTCGCTCAAGCTGGCTTACAGATGTCGCCCGAAGCCGACCGCCGCACATTGATTCGGCGGTTGTATTTCGATTTGATCGGATTGCCGCCGTCACCGGAGCGCGTGCAGCAATTCCTGAAAGATCGAAGCCCGCTGGCTTATGAAAAGCTGGTGGATGAGTTGTTGGCTTCTCCACGTTACGGCGAACGCTGGGCGCGGCATTGGCTGGATGTAGTTCATTACGGCGACACCCACGGTTACGACAAAGACAAGCCTCGCCCGAATGCCTGGCCTTACCGCGATTACGTCATTCGCGCGCTGAACGAAGACAAACCTTACGCGCGGTTCATCGCCGAACAAATTGCCGGAGACGTGTTGTATCCCGGCACGCGCGACGGAATTCAGGCGCTGGGGTTTCTTGCCGCTGGCCCCTGGGATTTCATCGGCCACGCCGAACTTCCAGAAACCAAAATTGACGGCAAGATCGCTCGCCACCTCGACCGCGACGATATGGTAGCCAACACGATCGGCACGTTTGCCAGCGTCACGGTTCACTGCGCGCAATGCCACAACCACAAATTCGACCCGATCTCGCAGGAAGATTATTACTCGCTGCAATCCGTCTTTTCGGCGTTGGATCGAGCCGACAAAAAATACTTTCCCAACGACGCGGCGATGACCGAACGCTTTGCCAAACTCGAAGGTCGCCAACGCGAACTCGCCGAACGCAAGCGCATCATCGAACGCGACGCCGCCAAAGCCGCAGGCGAAGCTGTGACCAAGCTCGACGCGCAAATTGCCGCAGCCGCCAAACAACCTGACAACGCCGCCGAAGTCACAGACTTGCGAAAGAAGCGCACTCAGTTGGTGGACGCCGCGATGAAACCGGAGCTTCGCGCCGAGCGCGACGCCATCAACGTTGAACTTGGCGAGCTGGCCATAGAACTGGCGAAGTTTCCGAAACCTGAAATCGTCTTTGCCGCAACGGTTCATTACGGTTTAGGAAATTTTCGCGGCACGGGCTGGAATGATGGCAAGCCTCGTCCGATTCACGTGCTGGCTCGCGGGCAGGTGACTTCGCCCGGACGCGAAGTGACTCCCGGCACTCTTTCGATGCTGACGTTTCAACCAGCGCGCTTTGCCGTTCCCAAAGATGCGCCCGAAGCTCAACGCCGTGCGGCGCTCGCACGTTGGATTGTTGATTCGCAAAATCCGCTGACTTGGCGCAGCATCGTCAATCGCGTCTGGCAATATCACTTCGGAGCCGGGCTGGTGACAACGCCCAACGATTTTGGTCGTAACGGCGCGAAGCCTTCGCATCCAGAACTGCTGGATTGGCTGGCGACAGAATTCCGCGACAACGGCGGTTCACTCAAAAAACTCCACAAGTTGATTGTGATGAGCGCCACGTACCGACAAACCAGCCAACCGAATACCAACCACCGGCAACCGACCACCGACAACACGCTGCTGTGGCGACAAAACCGCCGCAAGCTGGAAGCCGAATCCGTTCGAGACGCAGTGTTGGCAGTGACCGGAAAGTTAGACCTGAAGATGGGCGGCGCGGGCTGGCAGGATTTCGTCATCGAACGCCCCGAACATTCGCCGCATTACGAATACGGATTGGCCGATCCTGAAGATGCGAGCACGTGGCGGCGTTCGATTTATCGTTTCATCGTTCGTTCGCAAACCCAGCCCTGGATGACGGCGCTGGATTGCGCTGACCCTTCGCAGCGCGTGGACAAACGCAACGAAAGCTTGTCGCCTTTGCAGGCGCTGGCGCTGCTGAACAATGGATTTATGGTCGTTCAGGCGCGACACTTTGCCGAACGACTGGAGCGCGAACGTCCAAACAACCTGACGGCACAAATCGAACGCGCAAGCTGGCTGGCGTTTGGCCGGGCGACGACTGCCGCCGAGCGAAAGAAATTTGCGGCGTTTGCTCGACAGCATGGATTGCCGAATTTGTGCCGCGTGCTGTTGAACCTGAACGAATTCACTTTTGCAGATTGATCGAACAAGTAAAGCAATGGGCACGACACCAGAACAGATAAATTTATGGCTCCAATCGCCGTCCGAACATCAACGATTGGAATTCAAGGAAGCGAAAACTCAGTTCGACAACCGTAAGCTTTATGAATACTGCGTTGCAATTGCCAATGAAGGCGGTGGGCATCTTTTGCTGGGAGTTGCCGACAAACCGCCGCGTCGTGTGGTTGGCACTCAGGCATTCAACAATCCGATCCAAATGGCGGAAAAACTTTTTCAGTCTGTGGGATTTCGAGTAGACCTCGAGGAAGTCCTGCATCCTGATGGACGTGTGCTAGTTTTCCATATCCCTTCTCGCCCGCGTGGAACAGCTTATCATCTGGAAGGAGCCTATTTGATGCGAGCAGGAGAAGCATTGATACCGATGAGCGAAGATCAGCTTCGCCGCATCTTCGCTGAAGGAGAGCCGGATTGGCTGGAGGAACACTCAAAGACAGGTATTGATGCACAACAGATCGTGGAATTGCTTGATACCCAAACCTTGTTTGAATTGCTTCAGTTGCCTTATCCAACGGATCGCGCTGGAGTAATTGATCGCTTGAAACGCGAACGACTGCTTGACGAACTCGACGGCCAATATGCCATTCGGCGTTTAGGCGCATTACTGCTGGCAAAACAACTCAATGATTTTCCTGAGCTTTCTCGGAAAGCGCCGCGAGTTGTTGCTTATTCAGGTACGTCAAAACTGGAAACCAACCTTGACCGAATTGGCACGAAGGGATACGCCGTCGGCTTTAGAGGGTTGATACAAGTCGTGATGACATTAATGCCTCAAAACGAAGTCATCGAAGATGCCATTCGCAAAGAAGTAAAACTGGTTCCTGAAGTGGTGATCCGCGAACTTGTGGCCAATGCTCTTATTCACCAGGATTTTTCCATTGGCGGAGCGTCCGTAATGATAGAGATTTACAGCAACCGCGTGGAAATCTCGAATCCGGGTGAACCCATCGTACCGGTGGAACGATTCATAGATGGGTATCAATCTCGCAACGAACGGTTGGCCGATTTGATGCGGCGCATGGGAATTTGCGAAGAGAAAAGTAGCGGCATTGATCGCGTCATTCAAACCGCTGAAGCTTTCCAACTCCCTGCCCCGGATTTTCGGGTCGGCCACCGCCGCACCATCGTTACGATTTTCGGCCCGAAAAACTTTGAAGAAATGGACCGGGATGATCGCGTTCGAGCTTGTTACCAACACGCCGCGTTGAAATGGGTCATGTCGGAGCGTATGACGAATCAGTCTTTGCGCGAACGATTTCACCTCTCTGAAAAAAAGACTGCCGTCGTTTCACAAGTTATTACTGCCACAATTGAAGCGAACTTAATCAAACCGGATGAGAAGGTTGGCGGATCACGAAAATTTGCTCGCTATCTGCCGTTTTGGGCTTGAGCTTATTTAAGACTGACACCCCGCTGAGTCTGCTCAATCAAGTTAAAATGTTGAACAGCAACGAGTTGTTTATTTAAGCGTTTGCCACCTATATTGTCTCTGAACTGCTTTTGAACACAATTTCAACCCATCGGGAGGATTCACAAATGAACCGTCGTGAATTTTTACAGACCAGTGCCGGTGCGGCTTTCGCTCCGGCAGTCTTGCGACGCAATTACAAATTCGCCGAAGAGTTCGCGCAGAAAAAAGCTCGCGTCGGCTTGATCGGCACGGGCTGGTACGGCAAGAGCGATTTATTCCGGCTCTTGCAGGTTGCGCCGGTCGAAGTCGTTTCGCTGTGCGACGTGGACAAAAAGATGCTGGCCGATTGCGCCGCGCAAGTCGCCGAACGGCAGGAATCGAAAAAGACTCCGCGCACCTTCAGCGATTACCGCCAGATGCTGAAAGAGAAAGATTTGGACATCTGCCTGATCGCTACGCCGGATCATTGGCACGCGCTGCCGATGATTGCCGCTTGCGAAGCCGGAGCCGATATTTACGTCCAAAAACCCATCAGCGTGGATGTCGTCGAAGGTCAGGCGATGGTTGCCGCGGCGCGCAAACACAATCGCGTGGTGCAGGTTGGCACGCAGCGTCGTTCGACGCCGCATTTGATTGACGCCATCGAAAAAGTCATCAAACCGGGCAAGCTGGGCAAAATCGGCTTGGTCGAAATTTACTGCTACTACCACATGCGAACGCGGGAAAATCCGCCGGACACGGCTCCGCCTGAAGGTCTGGATTATGAAATGTGGACTGGCCCTGCTCCGCTGCGCCCGTACAATAAACTGGTGCATCCGCGCAGTTGGCGGGCGTTTATGGAATACGGCAACGGCATTATGGGCGATATGTGCATTCACATGCTGGACATGGTTCGCTGGATGTTGGGCTTGGGCTGGCCGAAGGAGATTTCGTCCAACGGCGGCATTTTGATAGACACGCGCAGCAAGGCGAACATTGCCGACACGCAAACCGCGACCTTCAACTTCCCGGAATTTCCTGTCATCTGGCAACATCGCACGTACGGCCATCCGCCCGATCCAAAGTATCCGTGGGGAGCGACGATTTATGGCGAAAAAGGTACGCTCAAAGCCAGCGTGCAGAGTTACGACTACATTCCGATGGACAAGAACGAACAGCCGATTCATCAGGACGTGAAGTTTGAGCTGGAGGAATATCCGATAGACAAGGTCGAAAAAGACCTGGAACGGCATGTGGCTCCGGCGATTCGCGGCCACATGAAAGATTTGCTGCGCTGCATCGAAACGCGTGACAAACCGGTTGCCGACATCGAACAAGGGCACATTTCCACCGCAAGCTGCATTCTGGCCAACATCTCGATGAAGCTGGGACGTTCGCTGAAGTGGGATTCCACCAAGCAACAAGTTGTCGGTGATTCTGAGGCGAACAAATTGTTGCAACGCGAATATAGAAAGCCGTGGATTCATCCAAAGGCATAAAGCGAAACAGGTATGCAATTTGAAAAATTGCATACCTGTTATTTCACGAACCACTTTCCAGTGACTGTTTGCGGCCTTGATGAGTGTGACAATTTGAAAAATTGTCACACTTCATTTTTCTGATTCCAACGTCCCCAAACGCGCTTCGGCTTCTCGCAATTTGTCCATGCACTCCGTCAAGACGGTGTTCAATCCTTCCATTCCGGCCAGCTTCACGCGCAATCCGCTCAGTTCGACTTCCAAATTATTGACGACTGCTCGGTGTTGTTTTTCCAGGTCGCGCAATTTTGCTTCGGCGGCTTCGGCCAAATCGCCTGCCGGTTCCAGTTCGGCAATGCGCGCGTTCAGGTGTTTGGCTTCGGATTCTTTTTCGCTGATGGCTGATTGCAAACGCGCTTCGAGTTCGATCAGCCGGGCGTCACGCGCGAACAATTGCGCGTGCAAAGGTTCCAGTTCGGCAATGCGAGTCTGCAAGCGGGTGATTTCTTCGTCGCGGCTGCCGAGTTCGGCGTTGAATTCGGCGTTCAGTTCCTGCGCTTTGGCTTCGGCGGCTTCGACGCGCGCGTGTGCATCGTCCGGGCTGGAAACGGCCAGAGACTTCAATCGAACAATTTCAGACTCCTTGTCGGCCAACGCGGCTTCAAGCTCCTGCTGCCGAGTTTCAAACTCTCGCAGCTTCGATTCATCAAAGACTTTCGCCGCTGGCTCAGTTGAACCGGCGACCGTTTCCAATTCGCCGACGCGCTGCTGTAATCGAGCAACTTCCGATTCGGTGCGGCTGACCAAATCTGACAAGGCGTCTTCGGTTCTTCGCAGCATCAAATCGCGTTCGGCAATTTGAGCGGCCAGCGGCTCCAGTTCTTTGACGCGAAGCTGCAACAACGAAATTGCCGCGTCTTTGTCGCGCAGCGAAGAATCCTGAGCCGATTCGGCAGACAAAGTTTCGACTTGCGATTGCAATTCGGCCAGCAAGGAATCTTTTTCGCCGAGCGCGAATTCCAGTTCGGCTTTCGATTCGCGCAGTTGCGAAACCAGACCCGATTGTTCGGCGACGGAACTTTCCAGGTCGGCGACGCGGTCGGCCAAAATTCCTGACTCGTTTTCTTTGGTGTCGGCGATGACGGAAAGCTGTTGAGTGAGCCGGGCAATTTCGTCTGTTTTCGTTTGTTCTTGTCGGGCGGTTTCGTCCAGCTTTGCTTCCAGCTTTCGCAGTTTCAAATCGCGGTCGGTGATTTGCAGCTTCAACGGCGCAAGCTCTTTGACGCGATTTAGCAAAGTCGCCACATCGCTGTTCTGGCTGAGCACGGTTTTCCGCAGCGATTCGATTTCAGCAACCATCGCAGGATCAGGTCTGGGTTTGTCTAATTCGGCTTCGGCGTCGGCGAGTTTAACGCGCAACGAACTGACTTCAGTTTCGGCGGCGGCCAATCTGCCGCGAAGCAAATCGGCTTCGGATTTCAACGCTTCTGTTCGGGAATTCGCGGCGTCCATTCCCGATTCGGCGGCGAATTTGGCGTTGTCCGCCAGTTCCAGCTTGCTTTCGAGTTCGGCAATTCTGGCGTCGCGCGTTTTGATTTGCTCGGCGGATTTTTCCGCCTGGCTTTTCAACGAATCCAGCGCGTCGTGTTGAACATACAACTCGGCTTTTGCCGTTTCGAGTTCGCGTTCCAGTTCGCGCAACTTCGCGTCGGAACCGCCTAAATCCGATTTGCGCGAAAACAACGCGCCAATTAGCAGTCCTGGCAGCAAAGCCCAGACAATTCCCACAATGTTTAGTGAAGTCATAGCTAGCCCTGTTAAATGAAGATTTGTCCGCGTCGAACTTGAGTCATTGCTCAATGCCCGCGCAGTTAATGGCATCCCACAATTTTGAACTCGCTGCTGATTTTAGACTCTGAAATAATCGCCGCGCCAGTTTCGGATCGCTTCTTTCAAATCTTTCGGCGTGGCGAACGCGCCATCCACAGCAAGTTGCGCCAGTTGCGGCAATTCAGCGTCAGAGGCAAATCGCATCGCAACGATAAAACGAACCGGCAAGGCGCTGGCTCTGGCTGCCAGATCGGCTGGCAACAACCGTTGATACCGAAGCTGTTCTTCCAACCGGATAATGCGATCTTGTGCTTTCAGCGGATTGACGCGCACCAGCAACATCATCAGCAGCAAACCGAACGACAACAATAACTGTTCGAAATGTTCCAGCGTAGGTTCTTTTGTCACGCGCAGAATGCACCACGCAAAGTGTATGAACAAGATCGGAAACAACACGAAATGATATGGCGTGTGCCAACGTGTGTGGCGGGAAAAGCTTTGGGTGGATTCGGGCATTTTTCCTCCGATAAAAATAGACAGGATTTACACGATAAAACAGGATTGGTTTCATCCTGAAAAATCCTGCCAATCCTGTCGAATTGTTTTGTTGAGCTAAAGCGCGGAAGCTCCGGCGCTGCCTTTTGGAATTTCGACCTTCGGCAGATCGGGCGTGAAATCTTCGCCGGGATTTATGAATTGATCTCGCTCGAATTTGTACTGTTTGTCGTAAAGCTGTTTGTAGCGACCTTCGTGAGCAATCAGTTCGTCGTGCGAACCGCGTTCGACGATTTCGCCTGCTTCCAGCACCAGAATCTGATCGGCGCTGCGAATGGTCGAAAGCCTGTGCGCGATGACAAACGTCGTGCGGCCTTGTCGCAATCGGCGCAAACCTTCCTGAATCATCGCTTCGCTTTCGCTGTCCAGACTGGAGGTCGCTTCGTCCAGAATCAGAATCTTCGGATCGGCCAGCAATGCCCGCGCAATGGCAATTCGCTGGCGTTGCCCGCCGGAAAGCTTGACGCCGCGTTCGCCGACGATGGTTTCGTAACCTTTTTCAAAACCCGCGATGAACTCTTCGCAATGAGCGATGCGCGCAGCTTCTTCGATTTCGGTTCGCGTGGCGTGCGGATTGGAAAAGCCGATGTTGTCGGCAATCGTTCCGTCGAACAAAAAATTGTCCTGCAACACCACGCCGAGATAGCTGCGGTAATCGCGCAGCTTCAAACCAGTCAGATCGCGTCCGTCAATTTTCACACGCCCCGACAGCGGATGATTGAAATTCATAACCAGACTGATCAGCGTGCTTTTGCCGGAACCGCTGGAACCGACCAACGCCGTCGTCGAACCAGCCGGAGCCTTGAACGAGACATTTTTCAGCACCGGAACATTTTCGTTGTATTCAAAACTGACGTTGTCGAATTCGACTTCGCCGCGCAAATTGCCCAGAGCTTCGCGCTGCGAATCTTCGTCGTCTTCAGTTTTTAAGGTCAGAATTTCGCGTATGCGGTCAAGTCCGGCAAAGGCTTCGGTGATTTGCGTTCCGATGGCCGAAATTTCAATCACCGGCAACGCCATCAATCCGGTGAAAGCGACATACATAAACATATCGCCGACTGTCATTTCTCCCGCCAGCACCGAGCGCCCGCCGACGGTAATCATCACGACACCGATGGCTCCGACAATCACGGACGAAAACGCCGTAATCGCCGAAACGCCAGTCATGGATTTGGCGATGTTGCGAAACAATTTGTGCGCGCCGCGCGCAAAAACCAGTTCTTCGCGTTTTTCGGCGGTGTAGGCTTTGACGATGCGAATGCCGCCGAGCGATTCGCCCAACCGTCCGGTGATTTCGCTTTGAATCTCTCCGCGGTCGCGGAACAGCGGGCGCAGTTTGTTGAACGCAAACGCCAGCCCTCCGCCAAAGGCCGCCAACACGACAATCGTCACGCTCGTCAGTCGCCAGTTCAGGTAAAACAACACACACAGCGCAATGGCCGCTGTGATGATGCTGCCGGTCAGTTGCACCAACCCCGTGCCGACCAGATTACGAATGCCGTCGGCGTCATTCATGATCCGCGAAATCAATTTGCCGGTTTGCGTGGAATCGAAATAACTGATTGGCAAGCGTTCGACTTTCGACTGGACGCGCTTCCGCATTTCGGTGATGGCTCGCTGAGCGGCCACGCCCAGCACCTGCGACAATGAAAACGAAGTGACGGCTTGAATAAAGGTCGCTCCGCCTGCGGCCAGCGCAATCGGCAGCAACAGGTCGGCGCGTTGTTTGCCGACCACATCGTCAATCAAAAACTTGGTCGAAGCCGGTAGCACCAATCCGACCAGGCGATTGAAGATCATCAAAACTCCGCCAAGCATCAATCGCCAACGATGCTGCACCACCAGACTGCGGGCTTCCGCCCAGGCGGCGGAATAATTCACGCGCTTCTTTTTGTTTTTTTCTTCGCTCACGTGTGTTCCTCTGAAGTTGTGAGGCGGAATTGGAAAACTGCCTTCACAAACAGGGTAAGCCGAAGCTCAGATACAACATTGAACTTATGATGAATTGCGAGAAAAGATTGGCGGGAAACCGAGCTTAAAAAAGGAAAGAGGCGGGTAGTGGGTCTCGAACCCACGGCCTCAAGAGCCACAATCTTGCGCTCTAACCAACTGAGCTATACCCGCCGCAAATCTGTATTTTGAATCGCAAACAACATTGACGGCTTAAAAGCTTTGTGGAGAGCACCGTCAAAGAGGGCGCAATCATAGTCAGCGATCCGCACATCGTCAAGAGGGCGCTCCGCCGCGCCCGTCCGTGTGTAATAGTTTCGTAATACCTGACCCGGAAGCCTTTGCGCTTATTGCCCTTAAACCAAACGCCGCTTACGATCACGCCGTTGTTAAGCTCTTGAGTAGCTGTGCTCCTCACATAACTTTCCCTGGAGAAAACCGAATGCATTTCGATTCCAATGTGATTAAAGCTTCGCCGGTCGCGCCGCGCTGGCAGGACGTCATCAAAAAATACCAGACGCCCGAAAACTGGCGCAGCATCTGGCAAATTGCCAACTCGATTCTTCCCTACCTTGCCCTGTGGTATTTGATGCACTGGAGTTTGTCGGTTTCGTACTGGCTGACGCTGGCGCTGGCAGTACCCGCCGGTGGACTGGTGATGCGAACTTTCATCCTGCAACACGATTGTGGGCACGGTTCGTTTTTCAAATCGCAAAAAGCCAACGACCTTGTCGGAACGATTTGCGCGTTCATCACCATGATTCCTTATTACCAGTGGCGGCACGAACACGCCATTCATCACGCGACTTCAGGCGATTTAAGCCGACGCGGAACCGGCGACGTAACCACGCTGACTGTTAAGGAATATCAGGCATTGTCGCCACTAAAACGACTGCAATACAGAGCTTATCGCAGCATGCCTGTGCTGTTATTGATCGGTCCGTTTTACACCTTTGTCGTTTCGCACCGTTTCGTCCGCTGGTATTCGGGCAAACGCGAAGCTCGAAATGTGTATTTGACCAATCTGGCGTTGTTTTCCATCTGGGGAAGTTTGTGCCTGACAATGGGCGTGAAATCGTTTTTGATGATCTGGTTGCCAATCACGACTTTTTCCGGCATTGCCGGAATCTGGCTGTTTTATGTCCAACACCAATACGAAAACACTTACTGGCAGGACAAAGACAAATGGGATTATGTGACGGCGGCTGTGATGGGCAGTTCGTTTTATAAATTGCCGCGCATCATTCAGTGGTTTTCGGGCAACATTGGCTTTCACCACATTCACCACCTCAGCCCGAAGATTCCCAACTACAAGCTGGAGCAATGCCACAAAGAAACTCCTATGTTTCAGGAATCCCCAACTCTGACATTCTGGTCGAGCTTGAAAAGCGCTTCGCTGAAACTCTGGGACGAGGAACAACAGAAAATGGTCGGCTTCAAGGCGCTGAAGAACTAAACCGTCCATTCTGATTTCGCATTCGATCAAAGCCCGTTTTTCACTCGCCGTGAAAAATGGGCTTTGCCAATTTCAATTAAAGGTTCGATTCGCATTGCCGCTTGGCGGCAATCAATATGGCGCAGAAAAAACAGTAACCCGAATTTCGCACGGTGCGTCTTTTTGGGTGAAGCTCACTGAGAAAAGCACCAGCCGGTGTTTCTTCAAAGGGGTATCCTCCTGTAAGCCGCTCGGAATTCGGAAGTCCGAGCGGCATTTTTTCTGGCCAGAATCCCCAAGACGGCCAGCGAAGTTTGGTTTTCGATTCAAAAAAGTTGAGTCGCTGGAAGAAATTACGGCAGTTTTTCGTCCAAGGCCTTACCAGCGGGAAGCCTTGCTTGCGCCGCAAAATTTTCGTGGTGTATGATCCAGCCCGCTTGTTTCGGTCGTTCAAATCATTGGTTGTTCAATCATTTGGCATTTGGCAATCTTTTGACGGCGTTGCGGCAGAACGAAAAGTTTTACTTTCAAGGAGCCGGTTCCATGTCCATTCGCAGCAAACTGACGCTGATTACGCTTTCCGCTTTTATCGCTCTCTACTCTGTGGTGGGCGGCATGCTTTCCCGGTCGAATAATCCGCTGGTTCGCGCTCTGGCCGATCCGGGGCCTTACGCGCAGTTGAGGATTTTCGAGAACGTCGTTCAACACATCGTCAACGAATACGTCGAAAAACCAGACCTCGAAAAAGTTCGCATCGGAGCTTTGCGCGGATTGACCGACGGGCTTGATCCGTTCAGCGCCTACTTGCTGCCGCCGCAAGTCAAAGAATATCAAGCAGGCAAAATGAACAACGACGTGACCGGCATGGTCATCGGCCAGTATTCGGGCTTCGCGTATGTGATTGCCGTCGTGCCGACTTCGCCCGCCGACAAGGCAGGCATTCGCGTCGGCGACGTGATCGAATACATTGACGGCCACGCCACGCGCGATCTGGATTTGTTCGACGTTCGTTCGTTGCTGGCCGGAGCTTCCGGTTCCAGCGTCGAACTTGCGCTCATCAATCGCAAAACGGAAAAGATCAAATTGGTGCGCGGTACGGTTCCCGCCATCGCTCCTGAAGTGAAGTCGCTGGAACAGCAAATCGGCTACGTCAAAGTGCCGATCCTGAACAAAGGCCAATCCGAAGCGGTGGCTTCGGCGATCAAAGACGCCATTAAAAAAGGCGCGAAATCCATCGTGCTCGACCTGCGCGGTTCGGCGGGCGGAGAGTTGAAAGAAGGCGTCGCAGTTGCCGATTACTTCCTGAAATCAGGCACGATTGCCAAAACCATTGGCCGCAAAGACAAAGTGATGGCCACTTTTGAAGCCAAAGCCGACAACGACCTGACCGATTTGCCGGTGGCGGTCATCATTGACCGCACAACCGCCGGAGCCGCCGAAATCATCGCCGCTTCGATTATGGAAAATCAGCGCGGTGATGTGGTCGGCGAACGCACTTTGTTCGGAATGGGAGTCGAGCAGCAGTTGTTTCCGCTGGATGACGGCTCGGCACTGTTGCTGACGACGGCTCGTCACGCTTCGCCGAACGGCAAGATTTTTATGGCGGACGGCGTGGTTCCCAATGTCGAAGTGAAGCGTGCGGATTTGGCTGAGTTGGGCGGTGACGATTCCAATCGTCCGGCAAATGAAGGTCAGCCGCCAGCAGTGGTCGGCCCCAAACCTTCGGAAGACCTGATGCTCAAGAAAGCCATCGAAGTTCTTTCAACTGGTGCAAAAGCCAAGAAGAAAGCTGCATAGTCCATTTTCTCCTCAACTGAACCAAATCGTGGGACGACCAAAAAAGTCGTCCCATTTTTTATTCAATCACGGCCAGCGTTTCTCCGGCGTTGACAGTCTGGCCTTCAGTCACGCGGAGTTCCACAACTTTGCCGGCTTTGGGCGATTGCACTTCGTTCTGCATTTTCATGGCTTCAACGACCAGCACGCCCTGATTGGCGACAACTTCATCACCGGCACTCACCAACACGCGAACAATCTTGCCAGGCATAGGCGAAACAAGCGTCGCTTTACCGTCCGCGCCCGCCCCTCCTGCAACATTGCCGCGCAGATGTTTTTTGTCGCGGACTTTAACCGGAAAACGTTTGCCATTGACGACGATTTCCGTTTCCCCCGTCGGCAACTTGTCCACAGCGCAACGATAAACACGGTTGTTCAGTTGAACGACATAAAAATCCGGCTCTGGCTGGCTGACTTCGGCGGAGTGCATTTGCTCGCCGAGCTTCAGTTGCGCCAACCCATTGACCGCCACGAACTCGGCTTCCTTTGATTGTCCGTCAATTTCAATTTGCAGTTTCATGAGTTTGCTAACGCCCGATTCGTCCCGCAGCTTTCCATTTGCTGATGGTTGCGGGTTGATTATTCGAACTGGCCTGTTGCTTTCGCGCTTGTTCGCTGAAGTTCAACGCCGCAGCAATCGCAGCAGCGATTTCCGCTTCATCGTTCGACTCGGATTTGGCTTTCTCCGCCTGACGTTCCAAAAACCGAGCGATATAGCCGGTGTCTGTTTCGCCGCGATGAAAATCTTCGTCGTCCAGCACAGACAAAAAGAATGGAATCGTCGTGCGAATGCCGCCAACGTGATATTCGCCGAGCGCGCGTCGCACGCGGCCAATCGCTTCGTCGCGCGAAGCTCCCCAGGCGGCCAATTTGGAAATCATAGGATCGTAAAACAGCGGCACTTCCCAACCTTCATAAACGCCGCTGTCGTCGCGCACGCCGGGGCCGGACGGAGTTCTCAATCGCGTGATCTTACCCGGCGAAGGCAGAAAGTTTTTGTCGGGGTCTTCGGCGTACACACGGCATTCGATTGCCGATCCAGCCCAGCGAACGTCTTCTTGTTTCAGACTCAGCGGCAACCCGGCGGCAATGCGAATTTGTTCGCGCACCAGATCAATGCCCGTGACCATTTCGGTGACGGGATGTTCCACCTGCAAGCGCGTGTTCATTTCCAGAAAGTAAAAGTTGCGGTCGGCATCCACCAGATATTCAATCGTGCCCAGACTGTAGTAATTCGCTGCGCGAGCGATTTCGACCGAAGCCTTTCCCATTCGTTCGCGCAACTCGGCGTCGTTGAAACTGGCCGGGCATTCTTCGATGACTTTTTGATGGCGGCGCTGAATTGAGCATTCGCGTTCGCCCAGGTGAATGATGTTGCCGAATTTGTCGGCGACGATCTGAATTTCTATGTGGCGAGGGCGTTCGATCAGCTTTTCGATGTACACCGACGGATCGCCAAACGCGGCTTGAGCTTCGGCGCTGGCCATTTGCAAGGCAGCAGCCATTTCTTCGTCGGAGCGAACGACACGCATGCCTTTACCGCCGCCGCCCGCCGAAGCTTTCATCATCACGGGATAGCCGATTTCGGCAGCGACTTTTTTTGCGGCAGTGTCGTCAGTGAGCGGTTCCGTTGTGCCGGGAACGATGGGAGCTTTGGCTTTGAGCGCGGCAATGCGCGCGTTGGTTTTGTCGCCCATCATTTCGATGGATTCCGGCGATGGGCCGATGAAAGTCAGCCCTGCTTCGCCGACTGCGCGCGCAAACCATTCGCGTTCGGACAGAAACCCGTAACCGGGATGAATTGCTTCAGCGCCGGATTTTTTCGCGGCATCAATGATCTTTTCGCCGACCAGATAACTCTGCGCCGCCGGAGCTTCACCGATGAAGTAGGCCTCGTCGGCCAACCGCACGTGCAACGCCTTTCGGTCGGCTTCGGAGTACACGGCGACCGGAGAAATACTCATATCTCGGCAGGCTCGAATCAGCCGAACTGCAATTTCTCCACGATTGGCGATCAGGATTTTGCGGAACATAGGAATAGTAGACAGTAGACAGTAGACAGTAGACAGTAGACAGTAGACAGTAGTTTTGTTGTACCCACAAAATCTGAAAAGAGTTGCTTAACCCCGTATTAATCAGCGAGCGTTCAAGGCCAAATGCTTTTTGCTAAAAGCCCTACTGTCTTCTGTCTACTTTTCAAGGAACTATAGAAATCCCCGGATGTTTAGGATCAAAGCGAACCGTGATGCTCGCGCCGGGAACGTAAAGTTGACTGCGTTGTAGTTGGTCAGCCGTGAGTTTTTGAGATGTTTCGTAATCTACGTTGGCGATGTTGTAACGGTAAAAAATCGTCGTTACGCCGGAATCATCCAGTTGAGCGTCCAGGACTCGGCCTTCGGTCACACGACCGAATTTGGTCAGCCATTCGTAGTATTCCGCCAGGGGATCACGACCACGTAAGCGATAGTAAAGTCGAACCAGCCAATTATGGCGCATGCTTTTGCTTCAGCTATTGGGGCAAAAAACTAAGGGGATTGATGGTAAAACGGCCTCAAGCTATTTGCGACAAAGGGCAGGTAACTTGAGGCCGCAGGTTTGAGTTCAACCAGTTCGTCGGGGAATCCGAGAATTGAAAACTTACCGGTTGTTTTTTTCCGGCGATGACGAAGTCTTTTCAATAACGGTTTGCCCGTCTTGAAGAATAATTCCGTCTTGCATGGAAATGTCGTCTTCCGTTCCCAACTTTCCGTCCGGCCCGGCAGAAATCAGTTTGTAGTTGCTGAAACTGATTGCACTGCCACGCGAAGCAATCACGCCGGTTGGTTGATAAGAAAAGTTATTTTCCCAGTAATCGGTGTTCGGAAGAGCTTCAGCATTGACCCGCGAAACGTCCGACAGTTCCTGCGGGTAGCTGCCATATTCGCGGTGATATTTTTCCAGCGCCTCGGCGTGCAGCTCATACATCGCCGCGCGAGTCGCGGCGGCTTTTCTCAGGCGACCACGTTCGAGCACGTCCGGAATGCCGGAAATCGCTCCGACGCTGAAAACGACCAGCAACGCAGCGGAAACAGTAGTAGCGATTCGCGCCAGCGAAAACCCGCCGAATTTTTCAGGAGCGGCTTTGGCACGTTGCATCGCACGGCGTCCCAGCCAGACTCCAAGCAACGACAACGGAATCCAGATAAATGATTGAAAAAACATCTGCCGATAAGCGTCGTAGCTGAAAATCTTGTAGTAAGGAAGTTTGGGATTTACATCCAACAGTTCTTTCGTGAACTTGATTCCATCCCCAAACACCCAAACCAGCAACACTCGGCCAGCTTTCATATCGTTGCTTAACAGCCAGACGGCTGTGAAACCCAAAAGCACAAACATCGCGCAACCAAATGCCGCCAATGAACTGCCGAGTTTGGGCAACAGCACATCCGGTTTGGCCATCGGCTCGCCGATTTGGCGAGCGCCACATCCCGAACATTCCATTGAAGTAATTCCGCGAACCTCGCCGCAGCAAGGGCAAATCATCGAATCTTTCTGAAGTTTTTTTCTCATAAGGTGATGTAAATCGTGAACCCGCGAATCTAGCGGCTTCACTTGGGGTCAGACCGAAGCGAAACGAGCAACCGGCAAAATCTCGACCGGTTTTTGATGACGAAGTTTCAAGAAACAGAAGCCGTGCCACGGCTCTCTATTTCACGAATTTGCCGCCACGTGTGAAACAAACGTTGCGCGAAAGTCCAATACGACAAAACAGTCATCAACCAGATTGTCGCCGGCATCTTGTTGAGAAAAGGGCTTGATGATTCAGGCCAGACCGTCAGCGAACCGATAATCAGCAAAACAACGCGCTCCGGTCGTCTCAAAAATCCGACATCACATTTCGGAATCAGGGATTCAGCACGCGCGGCTGTGTAGCTAACCATTACCGACCCGATCAACGCTGCGCCAGTAAGCGCAGCATAAAGCGTGCTGTGATATTCAGTGTCGCGGGAATAAAAAATGATGATACCGAGAAAAACCAGCATGTCCGACAGCCTGTCCAGACTTGAATCCAGAAACGCTCCGAACTTGGTAACGCGACCTGTCAATCGGGCAACACGCCCATCAAGCAAATCAAAGATGTTGGCAAAAATCATCACCAGTCCGGCACAAAAGAACTGCCCATACCCATACAGCACCGCAGCAAGTATGTTGATGCCCAGCCCAATCACCGAAAGCAAATTTGGATTCGGGTCTAATCGCGCAAGAAGGCGAACAATGGCGTCAAGGATCCGCTGACTAGCTTCTCCAATATACCCGCCTAACATAATTGCTAATTCTTTCCTTTATGATTTAACTACCTGCAAGCAGTTGCTGACTGATGATTAACAACCTGTCAAAACTGTTGAATCGAAAATACATTGCGTAAGACGGGGCGAATCATACGTGCGCTCTGCAATAGTGTCAAGAAATCCAACCCCTCATCAACCACGTGCTTCAACAGCGATTTAGCGCGAAGTTCACGCCGATAAATTGGCGAAAAACTTCTCTCAGGTCGCTCGTAAAATTGGCGAGCTTCAAAGCTCAACTGTTCAGGCGAAGCAACCTTGTTATAAGATGCGCGCGTCTTTGCCCCCGTCGCTGTCTGCCCCATATTCCCCGTAATTGATTGAACGTTCGTATAGACAATCGTGGAGGTGCCGCAAAATTCCCGGCATCTTTACGAAAATGAGGAGCGATATGAATCCCAAATCAGCCAAAATTGCTTTTTGCAAAGCGTGCGTTGTCGTTGTTTCTCTCTCTCTGTTAATCACCAAAACTGAAGCACAAATGATCGGCCATCTTGGTGTGGCCACAGAACCGATTCCGCTGGTTCAAGCCAAACGCCCGCAGCGCAAATTGGTGACGCGGAACTTGCTGGCCAATCGTCCGAATCCCGGCAGCAAGGATTTGCAGGCCGACGTGAGCGGGATCAACGTAAGCGGAAAACCTGCTGGCACAAATCAAAACACCGCTCCGGGTTCTTCAACGGGAACCATTGCCGCTGTCATTTCGCCGCCGAAACCGTCACCCACCAAACCACCGGTCGAAGCCAAACCAGCCCCGACGACTCCGGCCAAACCAGCAGTTTCGCCGTTTGATGAAAGCCTGGCCAAAGCCGAAGCCTTGCTTGAAAAAGGTGAAGCGCGTGCGGCAGTGGATGCATTTCGCTCGGCGCTGGCGCTGAAATCGGATTCGATGGACGCTCAACTCGGCCTGGCGGAATCTCTGTTCGACGCGAAGGATTACTCCAACGCCGATGCCGAATATCAAAAAGCCATCTCTCAAAATCCAAGCTCCATTGAAGCCAGACGCGGCAGAGCCGACACGCTGTACGAACTGAACAAGTACGAAGAGGCCGTCGGCGAATACGAGGCGACGCTCAAGGCGGGAGCCAGCGACGCAGGAATTTTCAACAATTACGCCAACGCGCTGTTCCGAACTGGCAAACGCGAAAACCGCGACCGCGCGATTGAAAATTACAACGTCGCCATCAAGAAAGAGCCTAACTGGCCGGACGCTTACGCCGGATTGGCCAATGTGCTTCGAGTGCAAAAACGACTGGAAGAAGCCAAACAGGCCGTCGAAAAATCCATACAGCTTGCGCCGAATTCTTCGCTGGCGCACACAGTCGCCGGTCGAGTTTATGCCGAGTTGCAGGATTTCAACCGCGCCAATCTGGAAGGCAAAAAAGCTCTTGAGCTTGCGCCCAAAGACCCGTTCGTGCATTTGAACTGGGGCGGCATCCTGTACTTGCAGCGCCGATACGCTGAAGCAATCAACGCTTATGTTGCCGCGCAAAGTTATGATCCGACCTGGGCTGTGCCGCGCAACAGTCTGGGCAATTTGTTTCTGGCCGCCAATCGCCCGAACGAAGCTCTGGACGAATTGAACATTGCCGCCAAGCTGGAACCGCGAAGTTCGGTCATCCATAACAACATCGGAACGGCTTACATGATGTTGCAGAAACTGGATGCAGCGATTGCCAATTTTCAACAGGCGACGCAATTCGATCAGCGCAATTCGTCGGCGTTTTACAATCTCGGCGCGGCGTATTTTCGGCAAGGCAAGATGGATGATTCGGTCAATGCGTTTCGGCGAGCTTCGGAACTGGAGCCGGAAAATTCCCAGTTCAAAGCCGCGCTCAATGAGGTGCTGAAAAAATCCGGCGGCAAGGGCAAAGACGATAAAGGCAAAAAGAAAAAAGGCTGACCGGCTTGTCAGGTCTGTCAGTTTCGCACGCTTTCAATGAAAATTTCGTTCAGCGAAGGCGCGACCAGTTCAAAGCGATTGATACGAGCGCCGCTGGTCAGCAAGTGTTGTAACAAAGCTTGCGGGTCGTCGTGGCCGTTCAATCGAACTTCGGTGAAATCGCGGCGGCGTTCGATTTGTTTGACCAGCGGATACGAAGCCAACGCAGCATCGAAATTTTCGCCGTCAATCGCAATGTAGCGCCATCCGAATCCGCGTTTGATTTCACGGACAGAACCGCCAAGAATTTTTTGCCCGCGATTTATCAAACAGATTTCGTCACACAATTCTTCGGCCTGTTCCATCAGGTGAGTCGAGAAAATGATCGTTCGGTTTTGCTGCTTCAATTCCTGAACGATTTCTTTCAACAGGCCGGCGCTGACCGGATCGAGTCCTGAAAACGGTTCGTCCAGAATTACCAATTCCGGTTCGTGCAAAATGGTCGAAACGAACTGAATTTTCTGCTGCATTCCTTTCGACAATTCTTCCCATTTTTTCTGTTTCCACGCGGCCATTTCGATTCGCTCCAGCCAGCGATCAATTCGCCGTTCGGCTTCGGCGCGTGGCAAACCTTTCAATTCGGCGAAAAACACCAACTGTTCGCCGACCTTCATTTTTTTGTACAAACCACGATCTTCCGGCAGGTAGCCGACTCGTTCCTGTAACTGGCTGCTCATTTGTTGATCGAACAACCGAATTTCTCCGGCATCAGGCATGGTGATGTTGACGATCATGCGAATCGTCGTGGATTTGCCAGCGCCGTTCGGCCCCAGTAATCCAAAGATGCTGCCTTGTTCGACTTCCAGAGAAAGGTTGTTGACGGCGACGAAGTCTCCGTAACTTTTGCTGACTTCACGGACTGATATAGCTTTGGGCATAGTTTTGAATCGAGTTGGAGTTTGAAAACGGGCGTATGCTACTTCAGGCACTGAAACGGCTCAAGCTGTAACTTCGCCGCCTTGACAGCCACAGACTCGGTCAATATACTCCCCGCCTTTCCGAGACCAAGTTTCAATCTGTCTGTAGCACTCAAGGAGAGTTTAAGAAGGTATGCCGAATCATAAGTCCGCTGAAAAGCGTGTACGTCAAAGCAAAAAACGCAATTTGATCAATTCTGCCAATCGCACCCGTCTCCGTTCGCAAATCAAAAAGCTGCGGGCGGCCATTTCCGCCGGCGATGCCGGAGATGCTCAGGCGCTGTTGTCGGCAACCGTTTCTGTGATTGATAAATCAATCCAGAAAGGAATCCTGAAACGCAACACGGCGGCTCGCCATAAATCCCGTTTGACGCAACACGTCAACGCGATGGCTGCCAAGTAATCGGTCAGGCGAAATCATAATTGTAAAAGGACGTCAGGTCTGTTTGTCAGAGCAGACTTGGCGTCCTTTTATTTTTCCGAAATCTTCAATTCAGTTGCGCTTGTTTTTGGCGCAACTGAATCAGCCGTTTTTTGATTTCGCTGGCATCGTCCGCTTGAGGCGAACGACGCAGGTATTCTTCGAAATCCATTCTGGCCTGGCCATATTTTCCCAACGCAAAACAAACCATTCCGCGGTCTCGGATTTCAGCCAAAGCTTCGGGATTGACCAACAACGCAAGCTCAATCATCGCCAAAGTCTGATGATAGTTTTTGGCGCGGGAATAAATGCCTTTCAGGTTTTGCAGCATTCGCGCCAGAATTTGTTTTTTGCCGACTGCGTACAAAAACGACGGATGAAACTTCATCTGACCTTTGTACATTTCCGAAACCATGTCCTGGCATCGTTCTTCGTTGACGATGCGCCCGCCGTGAAAGGGATCAACGAAAATTTCCTGTTCATCGTCGGCGTACTTCGCCATAAAGTGGCCGGGCATTCCCACACCAAAGAGCTTCAATCCGATTCGTCGCCCGATTTCGATCATCACCACCGACAATGTGATAGGCAATCCCAGCCGACGGTCAATCACATCGTTCAAAAAACTGTTTCGAGCGTCGTAGTACTTTTCGGCATTGCCGCGAAATTGCAATTCATCAAAGAGCAAATTGCTCAACCGCCTGATTCTGACCAGCGGATCGGCAAACGCATCGTCACGAGCGCGAGCCATATCGGCAAAAGCATCCAGTTCGGCCAGATACTCTTCGACATCCAAACGCGGATACTCTCCGGCGGCGATCAGCAGCGCCGCGCGGTCCAGTTCCAAAGTGGTTTCGTCACGCGAAACAAGTTCGGCAAATTGAGAACGGGCTTGTTCTTTAGTCATTGAGAACGTTCAACCGCAAGAAAGTTTTTGGGATTTGTGCAGACGAAATAGTGCTTGATGGCGCGAAATCAGACAAGAGGCTTGAACCATTAAAAAGCGGCGATAGCTTCAGGCTCGCTCAATCGAAGCCATTCGCAAACGAATCAACAAATCATTGAGGGCAGCTTTGCCCACTGGGCCTTCCGGCAATTGGCTGGCTTGATGCGCTTGTTCCAGTTCATTTTTCAGCCGCAGATATTCGCGTTGATGAAACTCAATATCCGCATCTTGGAGCGTGGATTTTTCAGGGCCGGAAAGTTTACGAGCGATCAATTCGGAAATGTACGGCGACTTGAATTCAGAGTTGAGCGTGACCAGATTGGCTTCGACTTCCCCGCTTCGCATCAGGTGAATTCCAGTCAGTAAGACTCTATACACGTAAAGCAATGGCTTAACTCGACGCGGACGTTCTTTGTCGAATAGCTTCCACTGCGTTTCGGCGAATCCGAAGTAGTGATGGCTGTGATGTCGAGTCAGACATGTCCTGGCGATGGCTTTCAACTCTTCGTGTTCCGGCGAAGTTCGCAGTACCAAAGGCGAAAAAACCTGCTCCATCACGTAACCGTTCTTTTTCAGCATCAAACCAAAGAACTTCTTCATATCGTGCGTCACCAGATCAATTTCCAAACCATCGCGGACGACAGAAACCTCGATAGTTTCGCGGCCAGCATCCAGACCAATGACTTCACGCACAGGCAGAATGTGAACTCCGCGCAGGTCGTAATCGGAATCCGGCGACGGAAAGCCGTAAAGATGCGCTCCGCTGATAGTGGCAAACAGCAACGGATAAGGCTGTTCGGAAATTTCGCGCTCGATTCGTGGATCAAAGTTCATGGTGGATTCCTCGCGTCACATCGCTGAGCGGCGCGCTTCGATCAGAAAAGCGTTGGCGCGTTTGTAATCCGGGCGATCGGGCAGTTTCGTTGCAGCCAACGCAGCATCGAAGTCTTCATGCAAACTCAGCCGCAATTGATTGATCTCCGCCCAATCCATCTGACCGTGTTTGATGGCCAGCAAAAAGCTTCGGCGGTCACCGACGTTGACTGGCACGAAAGCTTCTTTCAGCACAGTCACTCCCGACATCAGCAAGCGAATCAAGTGCATGGCGTGTTTCCAGCGAACCGTTCCGGTCGAGCGCAAATCCTGTTCGAGTTTTTTGAATTGCGACATCACATAACCGTTGTAGGTTTGATACACCAGCCGCGACAAAAAACATTCACGCATTGCCAGTAACTCTTCGGCCAATGGAGTTTTGGTTTCGACCAGCGGCGACCAAAGGCATTCCAATATATTCGGATTGGCTTTGAGCGCCAGAATCAGAAACTTCTGCAACTCCCAATAACACTCTTGAGTCGCGTCGTTTTCCAGTTGTTCAGGCACGCCATACAAAGACCAATGCAACTCAGCAGGCGGCAGATAAATGCCTCGACGATCGGTATCGGATTCTTCGGTATCCAGTCCGAATGCGCGTGAGCCGACAATGCAGCGGTAAAAAACAAAGTCGTAAAGATTCAACTCATCCATCGCGCCAGTTTCCGGCTGCGTCGCTTCGCGCTGAAACTGTTTACGAATCGTCATTTCGTGGCGCTGCAAAGCGGTTTCGATGCCGTTGATGAAACGAACTCGATACGAATGCGAACCGTCGTCCGGCGACCTGACGACTTCGCCGACCGCGCCGCGCGGAACCAGCAATTCGCCAGCAGGCGATTTGACCTCAGCGCGCGAAACGATTTGCGTGCCAGTGGGCAGAATCAGATGAACTTGGTAGCGTGATTTATCTTTCACAACAAAATCTGATTGTCATCATTGCTGGGAATCAGGTTTCGGAGTCGGCGTTGGCAATCGTTTCAGCGTAGGCGGAACACGCTGCTGGCGATTTCGGTTTCCATTCGGATTAGGCAGAGGAGTCTGCGGGCGTTCCATTGTAAAAGGCGGCGGTTCGACAACAAGTTTGGTTTGCGCTTCAAGCATTCCGGCCTTGGCGATGGATGATTCCGGTTTTGACTGAAGAATTCTGCGGTATCGCTCGCGCGCCATTTGATACCGTTTGGCATCGAGATCGGCTTTGGCTTCGTTCAGAGCGCGTTGAAGATTCACCAGCATATTCAGCTTCGTACTGACCAGACTGGATTCGGCGGAGTTGGGATTGATCTGTTGATATTCCTGATACTTGGCAATCGCTTCGGCGTATTGCTCGCGGTCTTCCAGAGCTTTGGCCTGATTCAGCACCGCGCTGGCACGTTCGGCCAGACTTGGCGTAGGTGTTGCGGTTGGCTGCGTCACAGCCGCCTGCGTCGGCGAAGTTTTCGGCTTCGGAGTTGGTTTGGCTGTCCCTGTCGGCGTCACTGTCGGCGAAGGCGTTGCGGCGATTTGAGCAGACAGGTTTTGTTCGTTGATGCGCCCATGTTCCGAAAAGAAATAAGCTCCGGCGGCTGTGCCTGCCACCAATAAGCCGCAGGCTCCCAACACCAGGCCAAACTTGCTCCCGGCAGATTTCGGTTTGACGACGACGATGGTTTCTTCGTCAGCAGTCGCAGCGGAAACCGGTTTCGCAACTCCACCGGAATTCGACGGGCTGGCGGTTTTCAACTGAGCCAGCGGAATTGTTTCGGCTTCCTGCATCGGCGAATTGGTTGGCGGAACCGAAGCCGCCTGTAAAACCGGCGCGACAATCGGCGGCGCATTGGCCGCAGCAGCAGATGCCGAAATCGGCTTTGGTTCAGTCCCTGCAATCAACGTTGCCGCATCGGAAATCACAGTCGGAGCCGCAAACAACGGCTTGGTCAATCTGCCGCTAGGCGTTTTTTGCGTATCAGCGCCGACAGTGCGTTCGTGAATTTGCAAAGCATCCAGAAATTCTCCGGCGGTTTGATAACGTTCGTTGGGGCTTTTTTGCAGCGAACGCATGATGATCGCCGCCAGCGTAGGCGGCAGGTCAGGCCGCAAATTCTGAATCGGCGGCGGCGGAACTTCGATGTGCCCTTTGCGAACTTCCCAATCGGAACCGGTTGCCGAACGCAGAAACGGCAATCGCCCGCTCAGCATTTCGTAAAACGTCACGCCCAGACTGTACAAATCCGACCGCACATCAATGTCGAGTCCGAGCAATTGTTCCGGCGACATATATTCAACCGTTCCGGGATGAAATCCGGTTTGAGTCATGCCGCTGCCGGAATTCGGTTCGCCCAACACTTTGACAATGCCGAAGTCGGTGATTTTCAGGCGACCTTTGTTGTCCAACAGCATGTTCGCCGGTTTGATGTCGCGGTGAATGATGCCCGTGTGGCGAATGTCCGATTCATCAACGTAGGTGAAGTTGTGCGCGTATTCCAACGCCGACAACGCCTGTTTGCACAGGTACACCGCCTGAGCCGGCGTCGGCACGCCCTGCCTGGACAGCAGGTCTTTCAAACTCATGCCCGGCACGTATTCCATCACCAGATAGTAGTTGTCTTCGGCGGTGAAAAATTCGTAAACGCGAACGATGTTCGGATGATCTAGCTGAGACTGAATGTAGGCTTCGCGGCGAAACCTGGCTTTCAGATGCGATTGCGCCGAAGGAGAAAAGGCTCCGAGCAGAATGGATTTGACAACGATTTCGCGCGGCAAATTGACGTGTTGCCCGCGATAAACCGTTCCCATGCCGCCGTGCGCCAGTTCGCTGGTGATACGATAATTGCCTATGATTCTGCCGATCATTCGTTACTCACTTGAAAACCGAAACAGCGTTTTGACGCCGATTTGTGTTTATTGGTCTGCAAACCTGCCTTCGGGAAAGCCGCGCGTAATTTAGAGAATCACCCCCCAAAAGGCAAAAGTCGGTTTGGTCAATTTCTTAACGCCGCATATACAAGACGCGAAATCTCGGCAATCAGTTTACCGCTTTGTTTGTCGCTTTCGATGCCTTTGGTCAGCACGACAATCACATAAGGTTTGCCACCGACCGGATAAACGATTCCGGCATCGTGTTTGTGTTTGGTGATTTCGCCGGTTTTGTGAGCCACTTTGGTCGCCGTAGGCAATCCCGCCGGAATGCCGTCGTTGAAATGCTGCGCCGCCAAAATCTCGACCATCTTTTCGCAAGCGCGTTTGCTCTTGAACTTGTTTTCGGCAATCGCCCGCAACAACACCATCAAATCATAAGCCGTCGTAGTGTTGTTCTTCCCCGCCCTGAATGCTTTGGAATCTTCTACGCCGCGCAACACGCGAATGTCGTTTGCGCCAAGTTCGGCCATCAACTTCATGATGTTTTCCGGCCCTGCGCGTTCGATCAGGATGTTCGTCGCCAGATTGCTGCTCCAGGTAATCATGTGGTCGGTCAATTCCAGCACAGTCATTTTCTGGCCGATGCGGTTGTAGACCTCTTCGTCGCTGTCGTCGGTTTTGTTCAGCCGGTATTCGCTGCCATCAATGATGCTGAAGAATTTGTTTTTGACTTCAATCGGATCGGTCAATCGCAACTTCTTTTCTTCGACCAGCCGAAACAGTTCCATCATCACCGGCAACTTCATGGTGCTGGCGGCGTGCAGACTGACTTTTTCATTGATGAACAAAGTCTGTTTGGTTTGCAGATCATAAACGGCTACGCCGACGACTTCTGCGCCACTGGCGGCAATGACGGTTTCGATTTGCGCTTTCGCTTGATCGAGTTTCGATTGCGCCAAAGCCGACACACCCAACACAACCAACAAATACACTGCTCTAAACGACAAAAGATTCATTCGTTCCTCCAAGTTAAGGCCTGAAGCCCGCTAATTTTTCGATGGATAATTTCGGCTGGAATATCGTGCAAATCTCTTTTGGTTGCAATCGTTTTCTGGCCTTAAAGAAAGCGCCTGTGTATCATTCAAGCGTCAGTTACTACTTTTAGCGTAAGCCTATGAACACTTTGGAGCAAGGATAATGGATGCCAAGAGTACGCCGAGCATTACCCTGATACTTCAGAAAATTGACCTTGATCTAGGAAACTCACTTCCTGAAGAAGCTGCAAGGCAAATTGCCGAAACTGCACATTGCTTGTTTGACGCCGACTATGTAGCTGTCATTCAGCATGAAAAGGCCAATAGCAAAAATTTTCTTCCACTGGCAGAGGCTGGCAGCAAATCTCCTCACGAGACTCAGCGGCAACAATGGCTTATGGAGTTGGCCAATCGTGTAGCTGACTCCGGGCGGATATTGCAAATCAACGACCTGATATCCAACCCTCAAAATGGCAGCCGGTTTACGGTGCTGGAAAACATTTCTTGCTACGCGGCTATGGAACTGCTTTCTCCCGTTAGCCAAACGCCGCTTGCCACTCTTTACCTGGAATACCGTAACGCCAGGCAGTATGTTTTTAGTGAAGACAAGCTGAATTCTTTTGCTGAGCAAGCGCAGACCTTGTTGCAAAACGCTTGGCTTGTCCAGCGTTCTGAAAGGCTCAATAAAATCCGCGAGCAAGCCATTAAAGCTGACGATACAATTAAGAAAATGATTGATTGGCTTCGTGGTGTCGCGCAAGCCGATCTGGTCACGATCTTTCCCTACTACGAAGCTCTGCAGAGATTCGACGACTTGCCGCACTTAAGCGGCCAGACAATTCAACCAGGTTTCTACCGCCCAAGCTATTTCCGCCCGGATGATATTGCCTGGCTGGCTGTAAAACATCACAAGTCGGAATTTGCCTCTAACAGCAAAACCTTGTACCAGCAGTTGAACGGCCCAGAGGGCAAAAGGCTCGGCTATTTTGAAGAACGTGAAAACGTCATGTCTTCAGCCGAATTCCCTTTGTGGTCTGGCAAGGAATTGGTTGGAGTTCTTTTTTTCAACTTTCGACTGCCTCAAAAGTTTGGCGAAGAACAGCGAAAATTACTCGCTAACCTTGCCGACTTTGCCGCGCAAACCTTGGTGCAGGTACGCCAACGTGGTGGTCAGGCAGAACGACATGTCAAAGAGTTGCGATTGCTGGACGAAATTGACCAGCAAATCAAAGGTGATCTAAATCTGGAAGATTTGCTTGATGAAATTCTTAAGCTCGCTCAGGAGCACATCAAAAACGCCGAAGACGCGACAGCGATGCTATACGACTCAAGGGCCCGAGAGTTATTTGCGATGGCATCGCGTGGCCCCAATCGGGAAAAACATTTAGCAAGTAGGGTTTCCTTGCGCGAAGGCGACGTTGAGCGGAGCATCCAAGGATGGGCATGTTTCAATCATAGCCCTGCACGAGTTGGTAATGTAAAGAGTGAAGAATGGAAAGGGAGATACAAACAAGTTGTTGAGTCCACTGTTTCGGAGTTGGACATCCCGCTGTTCGACGGGAAGCAATTGATTGGTCTGCTCAGCTTCGAGAGCAGCAAACCTGAGGCTTTCAGCGCCGAAGACTTGAATTTTCTGGTCACACTTTCCAATCGCGCCGTTCACGTCATCAGTAAAGCTAGCTCCAGAGAGCGCGAACAAGCCATTGATGAAATTCTCAAGGCAGGCCAGGAAATCTTTGGGGTTGAGTCATCAAAACAGGTTTTAGACAAAATTCTGGTCCATACATTGAAGATCACCGACTCAATCCAAGGAGCAATTTTTCTCCATGATCTGCGTTGGGATGATTTATATGTAGTTGCTGAAATAGGAGGCAAAGAAGAAAAACTACACAAACACATTAACCGTGGGGAAGGAATTCTTGGCCGAGTATTGGAATCCAAACAATCGCTTATTGTTAATACCAAAGAAGAGAAATGGCGCGACTTTTATCTGGATTTCTTCAAAGGTGATGTCGGCTGGCAACTTATTGTGCCTATTCTTAAAGGGCAGAATGAGGTGAGGGGTATGATTTCTATTGAGCGTCCATCAGATGATCCTTTTACTCAGGAAGAATTGGATGCAGTAGAACGGATGGCTGTCTTGGCTGAAATTGCTTTGCGCAACGCAGAGCATTACGAGATGAGGCAAAGACTAACCATTCTGCATAAAGTAGATGAGGCGATCATTGAACAGTTGGACTATCCTGAATTGGTGCTTTGGATAATTCTCGAACAATCATTACTACTGACCGAGGCCGAATACGGAGATTTACACATCTATCAAAACGGCAAACCCTGCACGACTTATTTTTCTGAGAAGAAAGATAAAAAGATCGCCAAGAGAGATAAGCTTGAAGACTCCAAATCTGAAGAGCTTGCCAGAGGAATCGTCAGCTATGTTGCTGAAACCAAGAAAGCTTATCGAACAAGAGAGGACGCTCAAACTGACCCTAAATATGTAAAAGGAGATAAAAATGCTCCGACCATTCATAGCGAAATAGCCGTGCCATTGCTTGATGACAAAGATTTGATTGGGGTTCTCAATTTGGAAAGCGTCAACCATGATGATCTGACTGAAGACGATGTGGAGTTGATGCAACTGATAGCGGGACAAGCCGTAATCGCCTACCAAAATGCACTGCGCTACCGGCAAGAACAGGAAGCCACCAAACGGTTTCAAACTCTGCGCGACGTAGGGCTGCAACTGAGTGAGGTTACAGATATTGATGACATTGAGCAGGTATACAAGATTGTAGGTGAGCAATTAATGGCTTTTCAGCCAGGCTGGATCACGATTCGCAGATACGATGAAAGCAGTCGGTCGCTGGAGCGTAAATTTCACCGCAATCCCACAAATGAGGAAACCAGACTTCCGCCTCACAAAATCGGTGAAGGGCCAAACGGATACATCGCTCAACGATGGCTATCCGGCATTGATCGAAGCGGAAAAGCTGTGGTTATTCCTGACGTGTTGAATCCTCCACCCGGCATAAATCCCGCCCCAGCTTCCGACAAGGTGCGTACACAGGTCTCGGCGCCGGTCTACTTCAAGGATAAATATTACGGTAGTCTGTCTTTGAGCCATGAAATAGTGGACTTTTTCAAGGACAAAGATATTGAGTTGATTGAAGGGTTAGCGGCTCAACTGGGCATCACCATCCATCGCCTGGAAGTGACGCGAGAGAAACAGGAGGCTGAGCAAAGAATTAAAGCCGGGGAAGCCATGGCACACCACGCGGCGAATGTGGCCCACCGTTACTCCAACACCTTTACTCCAGTTTTGACACAAGCAGAAAAGCTGCGGCGACTGCTAACCGAAGAAACGATGCTCAGCCCCAAAATTGAAGCCGGCTTAAATGAATTCACTAAGCGGGCGAAGAAGGCAAGAGAGTTAAATAAACAATTCAGGGACCTCGCAGACGGCATGAAAGTTGGGGCTTTACCGGACGAAACTTTGAAGAACGTTGTTCTGCGTGAATTGTTGGCCGATGTAATAGCCAACTTCAACACTATGGAAGACAATGCCAATGAAAGTCTGGTTGATAGCGAGCCAAATCAAGCAAAAGTCGAATATCGCTACGGCTTGGAATTTGAGAAGCAACTGGCGACAGTCAGGGTGGTTTCCGAACAGGTCAAGGCGATTCTTTCCAATCTGATTGGCAATGCTCAGGAGGCAATGCCAACCGGCGGAACGCTGACTTTTAAGGCTCGCAATTTACAGAAATACGTAGAACTACAAATTACTGATGTCGGGCCAGGTGTTCCAGAAAGCATCAGTGAGAGAATTTTCGAGTTTGGCTTCACAACCAAGAAAAGTACTGGATTTGGGCTGGCGATTGCTCAATATTATGCTCGCAACAATGGTGGCGATTTAAGGCTTGGCGATTCCCAACCGAGGCAGGGAGCCACTTTTATTTTGCTTTTGCCACGAGCAGATAACCACTAAGGTCTTTGAGGGGAAGTGGAGTGATTGCCCCAAGAGTTTTACCTGATTGCTACGACACAGACAGGCAATGCCTTACCATTCCTGAATTCCTAACCATCAAGTTGATGACACTTGTCAGACGGCCACCGGTGGAGAATACGATGAATAGAATGAAGCGTGTTCTGATTTTGGAAGACGAACAAAGTTGGGTGGATGACCTGACGGAGGTTTTGGAATCTGCCGGTTATGAAGTTGCCGCCGCACGTACGGTTGAGCAGGCTAAAGAACTCTTGCGATACGGCTTTTACCACGTGCTATCTACAGATATTTCCATGGCTGAAGGAGATGGCTCGAATGACGAAGGGTTTCAATGGCTAGATGATCTGTCTCAACACGGAATAAACCGGTCGTTAGCCATCATTGTCCTGACAGCTTATGGGCATACGCAACGTATGAGAGAGGCCTTCAGACGTTACAACGTCCAGGATTTCTTGGGCAAGGACGATTATACCGACGCCGAGTTCCTGAAAGCCGTTGAGCGCGCCTTCCGGGAAGAATCCCAAATCAATCTTAATCTGAATATTCACTGGCAAGGCCAAAAACCTGATCAGGTTTTGGCCAATCTAGAATTTGAAGGTAAGCGTGTAAGGCGTGATGCGGAGTTGCATCAACTGCTCTCAGTTGAATTGGATGATTTGCTCTGCCGACTGTTTTATTACGCCAAAAGCTTGATCGTTGAGCCGCTGGATGCCGGACACGGCAAAGGAGCAATGTTAAAAATACAGGCTTCATTGGGCGAAGACGGCATTCCCAAACCGGTCGTCGTCAAATTTGGCGAAGCATCCTTAATTGATCGTGAATATCGCAATTTCAGGGAACATGTAGAGAATTTTGTCGGCGGCGCGCGCAGCACAAATGTCAAAGATTGGCGACGAACTCAAAAACTAGGCGGCATTGTGTATTCATTTTTAGGAGTGACCAACGAGCGATTTGAAAGCTTTGGTGAGTTTTATAGCCGTGCGGATGTCGGTCAAATCAAACCTGTTATTGATCACCTGTTTCAGCAGACTTGCGCCAGATGGTACTCCAATACGGGAAACATCGGCCTTTTCAACCTGACGGCAGATTACTGCAATTTGTTCAACCTCGACTTCGACAAGCTGGAACACAACAGGGAAGACCTGAAATCGGTTCAAGGCAGGGGCAAGTTGTTGTTTGAAGACCTGACCCACGACCGCAAATTTACAAATCCGATCCAAGCCGCCCGTGAACAGGAAATCGTCAAACCGACATACAGCGTGGCCACCCATGGCGATTTCAACGAGAACAACATTCTTGTGGATCCGACTGGGAATACTTGGTTGATTGATTTTGGCGCAACCGGCACAGGCCACATCTTGCGCGATGTGGCCAAGCTCGATTCGGTAGTGCGATTTCAATTGCTGACTGAAAGCCAGGCGACTTTTGCCGAACGTCTGGAATTGGAAGAAGCACTCTGCGGCATGCGTCGTTTTGCCGAGATTGATGATTTGCCCAAACGGTTTACCAGTAAGAACCCTGCCGTGGCGAAAACCTTTGAAGTGTCGTCTCATTTACTGGCGCAGGCTCGCAAGTTGCTTTCCAGAAACGTCAACGATGATATAGGAGAATACTACGCTGCGCTGCTTTTCAATGCGCTGAACACGCTTCGTTTTTACTCCTTACCTAACCTCCAACGCCAACACGCTCTGCTTTCAGCCAGCCTGCTTGCTGACCGTTTAGGGCTGCGCGTTTAATAAAAATGAACCTATGACCTCTCAGAATAATCCCTTGAAAGTTCTTGTTGTAGAAGACGAGGAGTTTTGGCAAGACGATGTAAAAGATGCTGTGATGTTGCTGGATTCTGCAGCCCAAATTGACATTGTCACTAATTCTCAAGCGGCTCTCTCGCTTGTAGATAAAAATGATTATGACTTAGCCATTGTTGATCTTTCCCTGTCTGCACCACCAAATGACCCGGCCAGCGATATAGAGGGGCTAGAAGTGGTTGCCTCAATTCGACAGAATCTAAATAATCAAAATTGCCCTATTGTCATTCACACTGGCATAAAGAATGCAGTGACCATACGAAAGGTAGAGCAAGAGCTTGGCAAAAACTCTTATCTGATCGAATTTGAAGATAAAGTTGAATTTTCTGAAGAAGCGTTCGTTGAAATGTTGAGATCAACTTTGACGAAAGCTGATCAAAGACAAAGTATTTGTATCATCACTTTCACAGTGAAAAAGAAACGCCTGAATTTCAGATTTGAAGGGGCTCTTGAGGTATCGGAAGATGGAGGAAAACTCAAACTTTCGCGTAAAGAATACAATCGAAGAATTGCTCGATTCGGAAATTTGATTTATGGGCTTCATGACCTTTGGCTGAAAACAGAGCCTATAGATAAAGAGCGAATATTAAGTGAGCAACAATATGAAGAAAAACGAAATGCTTGGCGTGAGCAAGCCAAAGAAATAGGAAAAGAATTCTATAAACAACTTTTCGACCTTGCTCTTCCTGAAAAGCGACATCTTTTGCATCGTAATTGGGGGGCGGCTCTTAATGCCTTGAATGGAAAAGAAGAAAATCTTGTCCTTCGATTCAATGGAGAGGTAAACAATTTAGCGCTGCCTTTCGAGTTGTTGGATGACTCTATGCTTCCTCTTATTCTTCGCCACCCAATCTCACGGCAAATAAATCGAACACGACGGAACACTAGGCACTCGTGGCAAGAGTTCGTTGACTTACAACGTAAGAACGAAACTCCAGTCAAAGCCTTGTTGGCAGCAACGGATAAAGAAGCAATGACTGAAATCAATAAGGTAGAGAGGCAATTAATGGCTTTTGCTCAAAAGGTCAACATAGAATTGCAAATAGAATCTAATAGCTTTTCTCCTTTGCTAATCAGTGAATTGAAAGAAGCGTTAGAGGCAAAGCAGTACCACTTGATACATTATGTCGGCCACGCGAGTTTCAATGAGAATTATCCTCAGCAGAGTTATCTTGGGGTGCCAAGTAGCCATGAAAAGGAACAGATCACAGCATCTGAGCTACACGACTTGCTGTTGGATTCGCCAACGCAATTTCTTTATCTATCTTGTTGCTCTGGGGCCGAAATGGGCGAACCTGACCGCGGCAATATTCATTGGGGCTTGCTGCATGCAGCTATCAATGCAGGCGTTTCTGCAGGCTTAGGGTTTCGTTGGTGGGTAAGATTGGAATCTGCCTGCCGTTTTGCGGAGGCTTTTTATAAACACTTAGACGATTCCCCATTCTCGCTTGAGCGCGCTGCGTTTCAGGCTCGTAAGGCAATACATAATAAAGACGGCTGGAATGAAACTTGGTTCTCACCAATCTTGGTAGTTCAAAAGCCTGCCTCTGCGAATTCTATTAAAGAATAAAAGAGTTGCCTCAACAAAAGTTGTAACGTTACTTTCAAGCCAACAAGTAGGGCAAACATCAAAACGAATTCTTGATGTTGAAGGAATCCGGTTCGTCGGTCATCGAATTGACGACGGTCAATTGCCCGCCGGAATACTCAAACACTTTCCACAAGGTCCCGCCGCCAGTTGGAGCGGTGATCGTTCGGGTCAATTGGTTGCCGCTGTACACCCTGACAACAATTCCCGATTGAGCGATGCCGTTGCTGCCGCTCAAGTCCCGGTTCGTATAGTTGTGAATCGAAAACCGGTACGTCGCTCCGGCGGCAGGCGTGAAGGTAATCGTTTCGGGGCCGGGACTGGCGCCGTCAACGTCCAGCATCGTCGTCACAGGTGTCAGCAAATCCGTCGGCTCCAACCACCAAACATGAAACCGTGAATTTGCCGAAGCCGGGCCGGTCATATGCTTCCAGGTCGGGTGCGTTCGCCCAAGTGACGATGATACGGTATTGCCCAGCCGCCGGCGGGGCATCAAGGCGAAGTTGGCGGTTTACGATTGGTCTCCGGCGACAATGGAGCCGGGGGCGACAGATGCGTCGTAACTGGTGAGGCGTTGACCAGCGCAACCGGAGCCGCTGTTGTGGGACTAGCTTGCCCCGGCTGCGCTGGGTGTGCGGCCACTAGGGGCTACAACGGGGCAAATGATAGCGGAGAACATCCGTTTTCGCCATTTTGCGCGGATATTGTGGGGCTAAAAAAAAATTGTAATTGCTCAGGCCATCAAACCATCTGTTTAGAAAAGGTTTTTAGAGATAACGGAACAAACGGAAATAACCGAATAAACGGAAAAGAAAAGGCAAAGATTCCGCCCGTTCCGTTATTTCCGTTTGTTCCGTTATCTGTTTTATGTCTTTCAGGGCAAAAACATTCGATAGCCTGAGTCGTTACAAAAAATTTTCCTTTGTGTGACACCTCGCAGCCCATTTTCTCGCTTTAGTGATTGAAGGGTGAATAAGCCGGGATAAATAGAAAATCGAATCAAGCTCCCCCGGATGCTCCGCGCGAATTGAGGTGTCAGGTGGGAAGGCATCGAACAGGATATTTCCGGACGCGCGGAGCATCTTTAGGGTGCAGTGATTATTCAAGTTGCGCTCGCTCGGCCAACGGGTTTACCGACAAACCAGCCAGCCGCCAGTTGCCCCCTAAGCTCTGCGGCAAAACAAAAGCCGCAGGCTCTGCTGAAAAGCAAAGCCTGCGGCTTTTGTTTTGCCGATGTGTCGAACCTTATTTTCTGCGTTCGTCCTTGTAAATCTGACCGTCCAAAATGGTCAGCACGCGATGCGCGTGGGCGGCGACATCCGGTTCGTGCGTAACCAGAATGATCGTGTTGCCTTGATCGTGCAGCCGCTCCAAAACCTGCATGATTTCTTCAGATGTTTTCGAATCCAGGTTTCCGGTCGGTTCGTCGGCCAAAATGATCGAAGGATTGTTGACCAGCGCACGGGCAATGGCGACACGTTGACGCTGTCCACCGGAAAGTTCGTTCGGTTTGTGCGTCATGCGGTGGCCAAGTTCGACGGACTCCAAGGCTTTTTTGGCCATCTCAATCCGTTTGCCAGCCGGAGTGCCGTTGTAAATCAGCGGCAATTCGACGTTGTGCAAGGCAGTCGCGCGCGGCAACAGATTGAAGGTCTGGAAAACGAATCCGATTTCCTTGTTGCGGATGTAGGCCAGTTCGTCGTCGTCCATCTGCGAAACCTGTTTGCCGTTCAGCCAGTATTCGCCTTTGGACGGCGTGTCCAAACAGCCGATCATGTTCATCAGCGTTGATTTGCCAGAACCCGAAGGCCCGATGATGGCGACATATTCGCCACGACGAATTTCAAACGTAACTCCGCGCAAAGCATGAATTTCTTCGTCGCCCATCACGTAAGTTTTCCAAAGATCGTCGGTGCGAATCATCACCTCGCGTGAGTCAGCAGTCGGGGCTTGTTTCTGAACAGCGGGTCTGGTTTCGGGTTGAATCATTGTTGCTACCATTTATAGACATCCTCGTGGAAAGGCAGGCAGTGCCCAAAAAGTCGGGCGGTAAAAGCTGTTGAACAGCCTTCACCGCCGCTTGCCATTGATGATCTTACTTGGCGTCTTTGTTATCACCGTCAGGTTTCTTGTTCTTGTCTTCGCGTTTGATCGTTTGATCGGGTTTCAATGTGCGAAGCTGGCGATACGGCCCGGTAACGATTTCCTGACCTTCACTTAAACCGCTCAGGATTTCGATGTCGTTTTCGCCGGTGATTCCGGTTTCAACCGGTTTGAAAACCGTCTTGTTATTTTCGACGACAAACAGACCTTTGATCGGTTTCTTGTCTTTCGGATTTTGAGCCTGACCAGCCGCCGGAGTCGCTGCGGCTCCACCGGATTTGATCTGTTGGGGATCGCGTTCGACCAGCGCCTGCAATGGAACCGCGACGATGTTTTCGCGGCGTTCGGTGGTAATCACCGCAGTGGCGGACATGCCCGGACGCAATCCGTCACGAACTTCCTGCGCCATGTTGGTCAGCCGAATGACGACTTTGAAATCTTTGGCTTCCTGCGAACCAGAGGTCGCCGTTTGAGCAATACTCTGCCCGCTGCGAGTCAGCGCAGTGGCGGCGATTTCAACGACTTCGCCTTCGATTTCGCGTTCGCCAAGCGCATCCACTTTGACTTTGGCTTTTTGCCCGTGTTTGACGTTTTTGATGTCGGTTTCGTCCACTTTGACGTCAACGTTGATGGTGGACATATCGGCAATAATCATCAGGCCGGTGGAAGAAAAGCTGGACACGGCAAAGGTTCCGACCTGAATGATCGGGCCGCCGACAACGCCTTCAATCGTTGCATATTGAGTCGTTCTTTTAAGCTGATCTGCCTGTTGCGCCAAGCTGGCTTTTTGCTGTGCGACTCGCGCGTTCGAAGCATCCAGTTGGGTTTGAGCCTGTTTGACGCGAATCTCGGAATCCTTGATTTGAACTTCCGCTTGTTGAACACGCGCTTTGGCGGCGTTCACCGACGCGACTGCTGAATCGTACCGCATCTTGGCCGTATCATAATTCGAGCGCGAGGCGATTCCCGATTCGAGCAGGTCGGTCTGGCGTTTCAGTTCGACGCTGGCATTGCTTTTCTCTACCTGAGCGCGTTCCAGATCCGCTTGAGATGTGACGAGTGCCGCGCGCGAAGTGTTGATCGCATTTTCCGCAACATTGATCGCAGCCATCTGATTCTGAACATCCGCTTGTACGGCTCTCACTGCGGCTTCCTGCATGGAAGTCGAATTCGCCAACTGAGTCGGGTCAACGCGCAACAACGGCTGGCCTTTTTTGACCAGATCGCCTTCTTTGACAAATACGTCCGTGACACGTCCGGCAACTTCAGCGGTCAAGTTAATGAATTGAATCGGCCTGACTTCGCCGTTTGCAGTAACTTTCGATTCCAGCAAGGTGCGTTTTTCTACTTTGGCCACCTGCACTTCGGGCAAATCCTTGCCTCGATTGAACAGCGTCAGCCCAATCACCGCGCCGAGCACAACCAGCACTCCGACTCCGATGATGATTTTTTTGTTTCTTGAGACTGCCATGAGTCCAAATCCCTCCAGAGATGATGATTCGAATTTTGTCGTTCAGTTAGTTCCGTCAGTTCTTGTTGTAGTGGAATTCTTTCGACCGTGAGCCAATACGAAAGAGTCTTTTGCCGTGTTTCAACAGAGTGACAATTTGTTAAAGCGCATTGTAAAGACCTGTCACGCTTTCAGACAAGGCGCAATCCGACTCCAATGCGAAAGCGCGTATAATAAACGACGACGCCCGCAAATCATAAACAGCCAAAGTGCCGTCAATAGCCTCTATTTTTAATTTTTGCACAAGCTTATCAGGGATTAATCGGTTGAAGTGCCAAAGGGCGGTGTGTATAATCCGCCGCGCTTGAACGAGATCAACGCACGGTGATGCCTCACCATTCTTCATCAATGGAACCGTGTTCAAGCATTCAAAATCAAGCAAACTAAAGTCCAAGTTTAAGAGAATCACTGGGAGCGAATTCAGGAATCGCCCAACACTGCCGAAACCGGCGTCCTGAAATCCTCACAAGATAATCGGTTCCCGTGAAAATCAATCTCGTTGCCGTACAAGTGAAAATTCCGATTCGCAGAAGCGTTACAACGTTCTGCGAGTAAGTATTTTGCACACTGGTTGTAGAGACGTAAGTCACTACTGCAAAACACGCTGTTCTTTACTGAAACCGCGACACAAGACTGAGGTTGTCGTCATTTGCCCCCCGCTAAAGCTTCTGCGACAACAAGCCCGACAGTCTACGGCAATACCGCCATTGATTTAATCCTTCCGCAGGCCCCGCTGCAAAGTGACGGTTAAGGTTCCGCGTTTTCAGTTCATCACATTCAACTCTTTATTATTACCGGTTTGGTGAAATCAACTCCGGCTTTGAGCGTCGCGTCGCATTGGCGCGCGTAGGCGTTATGGTTCTTCGCCTCACAGTTTCGGAGAACGTAGCTAGAGGAGGAAAAATTGAAATCCAGAGTATTACTGATTTTAGGGCTGGTCGCATTCGGGCTGACCGTGTTCGCGTGGCGCACAAACCTGCTGACTTCCGGTCAGAGCGCGCCCAATCGAACGTATGACAGTCCAGCAGGCCAGATCACACTACCAACCGTGGATGGCACGGCTGGTAATTTAGGTACAGATTACAAACTGGCTCGCCTTGCGTTCGGATTCGCGTCGAACGTTCCGCAAGTCGGCGATCTGGCGGGCGACACTGGGAATGGATTCAGTGATCGTTACGACTTTGAAAACCTGAACGTTTTCAATATCGGCCAGTCAGCCAATAACATCGGCGACCTGGACAGCCTCGATCCTCGTAACGAAGTGATCGTAGGCGGTCGCAGGATCAATCCCGGTTTTCGTTTCGTTCACATCGGAATGCAGCCGTTCATCTGGCAGGTCGGCGAACAAAACGACATGGTGGCGACACGCGAAGTCACAGTGTTTCCTTCGATTGACCACTTGTTCGATCCTGAAATTCCAGGTTACGGACCAGGAGCCGTCAATCCTCCAGCCGGTGGGTTAGGCAACGTATTGTTGGAAGCCACCGAATTTACCGTTTGGGGAACCAACGATCGTGACGAAGCTCTGTTGGCGGCTCAAACGCCAGGTTATTTCGGACGTGGCGGATCGGGCGTTTTGCCAAACAGCCGTTGGGTTCGTGCCACTCTGACCCGTGTTTTTGCAGACGGTTTCAAGGATTACAACGGCTCCAGCCCGTTCACTCCTCGTCCGGCTGGCAATCCTTCGCCACAGGAAGGCGATGATTTCTCTTCACAATGGCAGTTCCAGGACGCCAGCGGAAATCCGGTGGCGGTCAAATACGTCGCCGTTTACGCCAACCGCACGCGCGATGAAAAATTCTTCCGCGCAGATTCCACCGGCAGAGTTCCCGGCAACATTGCCCAAAGCAATGAAGCCGAAATTGATGCCGTCGGATTCCGCGAAGTGATTATTCCGCCGTTCGCTTCGGTCGCTGGTCGTGTCATTAACGATGCCAACGCCAACAGCAAGATTGATCCGGGCGAAATGCCGATTCCGGGTGTGACCGTCAAACTCAACGGCAATGGCGTTGACCAGATGACCACAACCAACGCCAATGGCGAATACAAATTCAGTTCTTTGATGCCGGGAACTTATCGCGTCACAGAAGTCAATTTGCCGAATTATCTGGACACGGGAGTTTTGCCTGGTGTTGGGAACACAGCGATTGATTTGAACAACATCAGCGCCGTGCTGGACGCCGGTGAAGACAGTATCGAAAACAACTTCCTGGACGTTTTGCCGACAACAACCCAGTGCACTCCGGGCTGTTTCAACAGTGTGGATATGTGGTTGTTGTTCGATGGCGCACGCCGAGCCGTGTATGACGCCAATGGCGGAGTCGGAGCAATCTTCATTCTCTCGCTCAATCGCGCGGCGGCCAACGACGACGAAGTCGTCACGGCTTTGATGGCAATTGACACGCCGAAAGATCGGTTGAATGCTCAATTCGTGGCAGCGCAACTAAACGCGCTGAGCTTCCCAGGAACGATCTTCAATCGCGCTTCGTGTTTCTACAACGGGCCGAACGTGATTGTCAGAATTCCGGGTGATCCGCGATTGATCGAATTACTGGCTCAAGCGCGTACGATCTTTGGTACAGGCACAGACTTTGAGGTTGACCAACTGGCCGTATACATCGAAGCGTTTAACAACATCACGGCTACGATGGGTATCTTGTGCCCGTTCGCAGACCCGTGATGCAGAAAGTTTGCGCGTCAATGAATCAGATTTAGAAAACGCGCAATTCCGAAAAATCGCTGCACTTGCAAGGCTGTCGGTCTTACTGATCGGCAGCCTTTTTTGTCGCTGACGAAGCCGGTTGCGCCTCAATCAGGTTGATGCTATTTCTTCGTCACCCGAACTTTTTCAATTTTCAATGGAGACAAATTCACGATGACTGGTTTTCAGGAAATTACTTCGACTGCCGCGCTGGCCGAAGCTCTGAAATTGAGCGAACAGCAGCCGGTGTTATTTTTCAAACACAGCAACACCTGCGGCATCAGCCAAAGGGCATTTGGCGAATTCGAGCGGTATCTGGAATCAGCAGAAAGCGCCCGCGTTCAAAATTACGTTGTCGTCGTTCAAACTGCCCGCGAAGTCAGCAACGAACTCGCCAGCGTTCTTTCCATCGAACACGAATCGCCACAAGCAATTCTGGTCAGCAAAAGACAGGCTGTTTGGAATGATTCGCATCTGGCGTTGAAAAGCGATGCTCTGAAGACGGCTGTCGGCGTTCGGTAAGCCTGAAAGTCTAATTTGATTTGGTAGGCGGCCACTAATTGTGAGGCGACACTTCTTTCCAGCAAGGATCAAACATCCAAAGGGCAGATTGAAAAATCCGCCCTTTGGATTTTAGATTTGAACGATTATCTAACTGGCCGAACCAACACGTCATCACCGTTGGAGTTGTGTGAATCCGGTTTTCCCGGACGCTCGGCAATCGGCAATTCGTCATCATCTCCGCCAAGCTCTGAAAGTCTTTCGGTCAACTCATCGGTTGGATCATCTGTTGCGGGAAATTCGGCAAAAACGGCTGGCATGGTGTCGGGAAATTCTTTGGCTTGAGTCGCTGAAATCGCCAAAGTTACGGCCAACACCAAACAACCAACCACCAGCTTCACCAGCAACATCAAGCGACTGGCGGTAAAAAATGTGCGTGTGTTCAAAGTTTTCTTCATAACTGCTCCTTTACTTCTTCCAAAATCCTTGTCCGTCCAACTTGTCACAGCATGCCAAAGCCGTTTTGCTATTCGATTGTCAAAGCCCGGTGGCAGCGACCGCGAACTCGCTCTCACCAAGTTCACAGCCGCTGCCATTGTGTTGCGATGTCATGCCGAGGCTCACGAACTATACAAATGCAGCAGGCAAAATAGTGTGGCACTTTCGCAGCTTATAGGGGGTCTTTAGAAAGGGAGTTTCGGGGCAGAAATTATTGGGGCAGAAATTATTGGGGCAGAAATTATTGGGGCAGAAATTATTGGGGCAGAAATTATTCAGCGATCAAAAAAAGTGTGGCATTTTCGTAACTTCAGCGATTGAGTCCTTGTCACAACCTCGATGTTGGCGTAATTTTGCCGCCGATTCGTCGCCCCCAGTTTCAAGGTTGCTTGTATAGGTACAGTTGTAGCTAGAATGCGAGAAGTGGAAAAACTCGAACGGGCATATCAACTGGCATTTTTCATACTCGGCAACCGTGAAGCGGCTGAGCAATCTGCAGTCGCGGCAGTTGACCGATTGCAGGTGGCGTTGGCGACGCAAGACCGCCGCTACTACTATATCCCCCAAGGTAGCTCGCGTCAGCTTGGTCGTTCGGCAGGCGCTCGCAGCAAAATAAGCCTTAACGAATTGCATTTGCTGCAACGCCTGATTTACGACGAAACCGATACCGAAGAGCGCGCTCAGGAAAGCGCAGGATTCGATGATCGTCGGTTGTTGATTCATTACCTCAAGCATCTGGTGAGAATCACGATCAAGCGAAATTCCTTTTATGTCTCCCTTGGAGTAACACGTTTTTTGCATCGGTACTCGATCACAGAGGCGATGGCGTTTTATAACGTCCTGATGCAAGACCCGAGTCGAGTCAAAGACAATTACTACTGGCGTTCTCGTAAAGGTCAGTTGCTCCAGGAAATCAAGGCGCGATTCGGTGAATTGCTCACCGTCACGCGCGGCGCTTATGGCGAAGAGCGATTCATCCCCCGTCCTGAACAGACACGTTATGCCGACTTCGTCAGCCAATCTTTGCAAATCCTGATGCCGTGGGAAACGTCTTGTCCCTTGCCGACCAACCAAGCAGCGGTGGCAGGCGAAATTCCCGCTTTGCGTTTCGACGCGGACGATCCCGACGAAGAACATCGGACGGAAATCGCTCGCATCCACGCGGCATTGCACACGGACTGTTTCCAGCGGTTGCTGGCCGGGCTGAACATTGAACCGCCGCCAGCCCGCCTGGATTTGCCGGAATTTTTTCACCCTGAAATGCATAACGATAACGTGCAAAGAACTTCTGATAGTTTTGACCCTTTTGGATTTATGTTGGAATCAAACCCGATCAATACGGCTTCAATGCGCGCCCGACTGGAAGAGCGACAAACTCGTCGGCGAGCCGCAGAGCGTCATCCACAACAGATCAGAGTTTTGGTTGATCGCCAACAGCGCGCTTTGCTGGATTTGAATTCCAACAGTCAGGCAGCTTTCACCTTGTCCGAAGGCGAAGAGTTTATCGAAATCCGCGATGGCGAAAACCTGGACGCTTGTTTGGCGCTTTACCCGATTGATTACTCAATCTTGCAACAAGCGCAATCAACCGAAAACTTTGTGATCGAACTGGCTGGCGGCCAAAAACTTCGCTTCGCACTGACGCCTGAACGCGATTCGTTCGGAGAAGTAATCGGCGCCGCAGTCACTGTCAATTCCGAAACGACTCAATCCACAACTTACGACTGGTTGGCGTCGTGGTGGCAAAACCTGGAATCAGCATTCAACTCACTGCTTTCGCCCCAACAAGCCGCACCGGTTTTGCGCTACGGCTTGCTGGCGGCGCTGCTGATCGCTGCGGGTTTCGGCACTTTCGCTTTGTGGAAAACCTTGCGACCGGAACCAGCCGAACAAACAGCCGCGACTCGTTCCGAAGCAGGCGGCAGCCAAGCCGCGACTTCCCACAACGGGGGGAGCCTTAATACGAGTTCGTCGCCGTCTGCTGTGACGTTGCCATCTCCACAACAACGAACTGACAAAACCAGCACGTTGCGCGACCCCGACGTAAACGATGGCGCAACCGTCACTGTGGTTAATTCTCCTGCTCAGACGCGAAAGGTTTTTCTTGCTTTCAACCGCGAATCAGAAGAACTGCAAACAGAACTCACCAACCGGCTGAAATCCGTTCAATCGTGGGAACTGACAGACAAGGACGAAGCCGACACCGCGCTCGACATCAACCTGTCAGCCGACGGGCAAACCGTTTCGATTGAACTCGTCAACGTCAAAGGTCGCGTCATCTGGCCGCGCGCAGGCAAACGCCAAAAATACTCCGGCGAAGCGGCTCAGATTGCGGAACGCATTGTTGCGGATTTACAGAACGCGATTCGTCAATCTGGCCGGACTTCGCGCTGACTTATTTCGGCTCGCCTTGCAAAGTGAAAGCCGCCCAGTAAAACGGTGACTGCCACTGTTTTCCTTTCCACATCGAAATCTGAGCCGCGCGCAACGCTGCCGCCGGAGATTGTTTTCCGGTCAGCAGTTCCCGATAAAACCGCGTCATCAATTCCGAAGTCGCGGCATCATCCACAGACCACAAACTGGCAATGACGCGCGAAACTCCCGCGTGCATAAAGCCTCGCGTTAATCCCATCACGCCTTCGCCTCGGACTTCCTTGCCCAACCCTGTGCGGCAGGCGCTCAGGACGACCAGGTCGGCGGACAGTTTCAGTTTGTAGATGTCTCCGAGTCTTAGCACGCCAAGTTGCGACTCTCCCTGATCGTTGACCAGCGAAAGCACCAGCCCGGAAAGTTCCGGCGACTGGCTGTTGAGCAAACCGTGCGTTGCAAAGTGAATGTAACGATATGGACTGAGCGCGTCGGCGACCACCAACGAACGGTTGGCCTGGAAATCCAGAGCCACCAGCCGTTTGTTTTCCGCAGCCAAAGACGCAATTTTGACGGCCTCCTGCCGCGAAAACGGCAGACGGGTTAATTCTCCGGCGTCGCGTTCGCTGACGCTTCGCAAAACGTTTTCCAGCGATGCAGCCAAAGATTGGGGGGCGGATTCGGGGATTGGGGAATGCTTGACCATCTGATTGACGGCCAATTCTTTATTGGAGGGCACACGGCTGAGAGCGAGTCTATCATCCGAAGGGTTGAACACCGGATCGGCGATGATGGCTAGTTGTTGGGTTGATTGACGACGCAATTGGGGATCGCGCCGCAATTCCGCCAGCACGGTTGCCGACGGCAAATTTATGACTTCGTGTTTTACCAGCAACGGTTGCCGGTGGTTGGTGGCTGGTGATCGGTTTGATATTACGGTTTTACCGACAACTGGCTGCCGATCATTTGAAACAGGTTCATGTGAAGCAGGTTCAGGCAAAGCGCCAAACGGAATGTAATTCAGCATGCCGTCGCCAACCACCAGCAGCTTTTTTTGCGAAAGCAGTTCGGCGACCGGATTGAGCAAAGTGCAGCTCAACGCGGCGGCGGCCTGATTCAAATCGCGGTCGGCTTGTTGAATGCGTTGCTGTTTTTGTGACGGCTTTTCAAACTTCACCATCTGGCTACGAGCCGTCAGCAATTCATAAAACCGGAACGCTTGTTCTTCAATTTCAGCCCGCGCTGGCAAAACAGCAGCCTTAACTGAATTTTTGCTGATTGCCCACACGTAACTGCGTTCTTCACCAAGCGCGAATTCCAACAGCACCGAATCGTCATCCAGCAACCGCGATTGAACTTCTGACAGACCAATTGGCGAAGGCCGAGTAAGCGAAACATAGCGAGGGTTTGTGCGCTTGATTTCGCTCTGCACCTGTTCATAGGCCAGATTCAGATTGACGATTTCCTGTGCGACGGCGTCGAGTTCGGTTTCAGGCGCTTTTTTGCGAGTCAAAGCCACGCGCTCGGCCTTTTTGATCGTCAGGCGTTGAGCCAGATCACTTTCGCGCTCCAACAACGCCGATGGAATTTCGCCACGCAGATCAATTCGGGCTTCGGCAATCAAATCGGCCAAAGCTCGCGCTTTGGAACCTTCGCTGACTTGAAAAGCCGTCGCCAAATAATTTTCAGCGCCAGCTTGTTCCCCGAGTTTTGCCGCCGACCGGTGATCGTTTTGGCGCATCAACAGGTCAACATAAAACTCGTAATACCGTTGATTCGTGGCCGCAAACGAAGCTCGCAAATCGGGATTGAACATCTGCTGGCGCTGCGAATCGAAAATCGCCAGAGCTTTTTCGATCTCGTCGCGCGAGCCGGAGAAATTGCCCAAGTCGCGTTCGACGCGAGCCAGATCGCCGTGAATGTGAGCTTCGCGCGTGGCATCGCCGGTCGTTTGAATCAGCGATAACGCCTGCCGATAAAATCCAAGCGCGTCTTCTCGTTTTCCTGTGGTTTCAGCCAAAGCGCCCATGTTTTTCAGCGCGACGGCTTCTCCGCCCGCATTGCCCAGCGCACGCCACAACGGCAACGACTGTTTGTAATAGTTGGCGGCAATCATTCGCTCACCAGCCAGATCGTGCAATCGAGCCAGGTTCGTCAGCGAAGCCGCCTCCAATTCCTGGTCGCCGAGCGCACGAGCCACCGTCAGCGCTTGTTGGTAACACTCCATCGCTTTAGAGTTTTCACCGAGCGCCTTGTACGCGACTCCCAGATTGACCAACGCGGCGGCTTCGTTCGGACGATCCAACCGCGACCGGCTGAAATTGAGCGCCGCGTTGTAACAATCAATCGCTTTGCGTTTGTCGCCCAGATCGAAATAAAGCGTGCCGAGCGCAGACAGCGTCAAATGTTCGCGCTCTTCGTCACGGATCGAACGGCTAAGTTCCAGCGATTGCAGGTAACTGTCCAAAGCCACCTGATGTTCGCCCAAATCCTGCTGGCGAAGCGCCATCAAATATAACGTTCGAGCTTCGGCGCTCTGATCGCTGCGTTGAACTGGAAACGCGCGCCACAACGGCAACGTCAGGCGATATTTTTCCACCGACTGTCTCAACCCGGCTTGCCCGTTTTGGCGACCGACTTCGTTGGCTTCGGCAATCAGACGCTCGGCTTTGACGCGATTTGCATCACGCGGAATCGCCGGTCGCTGTTCTTCAATTCTAACCAGATACCGCCCGGTCTGGCCTCGCAATCGAGCGCGAAGCTCGATTTGATATGTCACGGGCTTTTCAGAACCGGTAGCAGCAATCACCGACAAGCTCTGCTTTCCGGCGTAATCCGCAACCAGCAATTTTTCGCCGTTCGCGCCAAGCAGAGTCGTGACGACATCCATTGCTCGTTGCTCAACCGTCAGCCGCAAGTAATGACCGGCTGGCAGCAAAAAGCGATATTGATGAACCGTTCCGCCGGACAGTTCTCGCTCCACGGCTTCGCCCGGAACGAGCGGTGTCGCATTTTGAGTAAAGTTGTCGGTTGTTACAGGAAGATTGGCTGCCGAGGTCTTCGCGCCAAACACGGAATGCAGCCAGAAGATGGAAATGAAAATGGACAGGCCTAAGCCGATTGTCAGACGGCCAAACTCAACACGTCTTTTTTGCAAGGGGTGTCGCATCTGGACATTTAACGAAAACAGCTTCAAGCCTTTTGCAGAATTCAGATGGGGGAACATACATACCTCCGCAGAAAGCTCAGCAGTTAGCTGAATCATTTTTCTGGTGATGGAATGGAAACGTCTCCCACCTGCGGCTTTATTCTTCGTCCGTGACGCTTAAGGGGATTTCTGATGGCCTGCTTGCCACAGAACGCCATGGACATACAAAGAACCCGGTCAAGAAGCTCGCTCCCAAGTCCGATCATAGTTTTCAGCAAGTGTTTTTTGATTCGTGATCGTTACTCAGCGTGTTTGTGGGGTACGCTTTGCCTCGCAGAAAACAAAGTGTCAACCTGAGATAACACTGAACGTTTAGCCCTGCGTCGGCGGCTCAAGACTTGAGAGAAGAAAATCGCAGAAGAGGAAGGCGGCGATGCAATTCGTGTTTGGCAAACGTCGCAAATTGTGAGGCGAAGTATTTCTTCTTACCTGACGCGGCGGCTAATCTACTGCAATGGGTTTGGTCGCGCAAGACATTGATCGAAGAAAATTTCACAGATCATCACAAAATACCGGGCAAACAGCATTACGAAAATTCGGCAGAGCAATTTTTCTGGATCGCCGCATACAAGATTGATGCTCGAAAACACGCGGATGTTTCTCATTAAGAACCTGATTCAGAACTGCGGAAAGCTCTGACAGTAAAATATCTTGCGGCGTTTGTTTTGGTTGTGTTACTCTCCGCCGCGTTGAGTGCGACCTCACGGCGAAATGCCTCATACGTCACGCGCTCCGACTTCCACAACAAAAACCCCGTCCGTAACCCCGTCTCTTCGGACATTAGAAATTCGAGCTTAATCGTGCTGCCCCGCATGAGCACCAATCAATTCAAATACTGATCCCAAACGTTCCGAGTCTTTTTGTTCAGGCTTGCCCCGATTCCAATTTGATTTTAGGTATCTTGATGTTTGCCCGTCGCCTGACTCTTTCGGAACGCGATTCGATCCCGGCCCCTCGATTTCCAGCTATTTAACAATCACTGTTTCAGAACAGTCGTCAGTGGCCTCAACTACCTGACTGACAGTTCTTTCATTACTGCCGACGAGGAGATTTTGGGAATGGAACTCAAACCTCACAAATTCAAATCAGAATATATGAAATTCAATCGTCTTCAATTCGCCTTCTTTCGCAAGGCTACCGTTTGGGCGTTGGCTCTGGTGATGATGGCCGCGGTTTCTGCGGCGGTACTATTCAATCATTCAGTTACAACAGCTTCGGCAGCTTTCACGGTCCAAAACGATCAACCAACCATCGGGCCTGGCATTCCGCACGGCGGATCGAACACGCCGAAAAGCGGAGCCAGCACCACCAAACCCGGCAGTGTGCTGTTTTTTCCGAAATACACCAGCGACACTGCCAATCCCAGCAACGTCAATACGCTGATTTCGCTGACCAACGTCAATCCGCGCGATGCCGTCACGTTGCGGCTGTTTTTCGTGCGAGATTGTCAGGTTCACAGCATGTTTTTGAATCTGGCCGGAAACCAGACTCGAACCTTGCTGGCCAGCAGCGAAGACCCAGGCAAAACCGGCCATTTGGTCGTGATGCCGGTCAATGCGTTCGGAGTTCCGACTCAGTTCAACTGGCTGATCGGATCGGCCAGTTTGCGCGAAGCCAACGGCCACGAAGCGACGTACAACGCAATCAGCGTCGCCAAACGCAGCGGCGGAGCTATTCCGGTTCTGGAAGGCGCAACCACTGCCGAGTTGAAATTCAACGACACGGATTTCGACCGCCTGCCGCAGTTGATTGCGCTCGACCGCATCAACAATCAGAACCCGAATGCGGGCGAAGACGGACCGATTCCCGCCGACAAAACCGATGTCACGATGTTTAGCCCATTGGCCAACCTGGCCGGAGGCGCTCAGGCATTGGAAGTGACGGCCATCGCCTACGATCAAAGCGGCAGGCCGTATCCGCAAATCATCAGCTCAGCCTGTGGATTGAGCGAAGCGGTTACGAACATTTGGACATCGCCTGCGCTGGACGGATTCATTACGCCGGATCGCGCCGGTTGGGCGAATTTCTCCGCCCAGGTCGAAGGCTCGCCAGTTCCGCTGATCGGTTTGACGCTGAACGACGGTACGACTGAAAAATATCGCAGCGCGCGTTTGATGCAGGCGCTGAATCGGCTGGATTCGTTCAGCATGACCATGCCGCTGGTTGCGCCGCCGATTGCAGCCAACGATGTCATCACCACCAATTTGCCGGATGCCACTGGAAATTCCATTGGCGCCAGTGAAATCAAATCGGGCAGCGCACTGATCTTCGCGCGCTTTGCCTCTGGCATGCACGGCGATTCGCGGCTGTACATCACCAACACTCATCCGACGCAAAAAGCTCGCGTGCGCGTGTTTTTCACCGGACTGGCCGATTCGACGGTGATGAGCGAAACCATCATCAGCCTGTTCCCGAACCAGACGACCGAACTCAACCCGAACGATCTGGCTCCGCACCAGAAAGGCTGGATGATGGCGACGGTGATTGATAACCGCTATTTGCCGCTCAACTTCAACTTCCTGATCGGCAGCGCGCGCGTTAAGGATCAAAACGGAAATTCGTTCGGCTACAACGCTCTGGCCATCGCCAAAAACTCCGCCGGAGCTTTGCCGCGCAACGAAGATTTGCAAACCGCGACTATCACCTTCGACGATGAAAACTACGACCGTTTGCCGTCGTCAATGGCTATCGCCGGTCTGCCCAGCCAGGTGGACAACACAACCATGTTTGGGTACGCGCGTCCGCCTGCCAGTCTGCTTGATCCGGTCAACATTCGCGGTTCCGTGCTTTCGACGGTGATTGACGACCTGCTGGCGCAGGCTTCGGCGACGATTGGAGCCGTCGAAGTGCGGCTCGGTCAGGTCAGAGGCGGAAACGTCACGGCTCCGCCGATTGTCAGCACCATCTTGAAAGGCCATCGCGGCTGGATGAAGCTCGCGCCCGGTTCGCCGATTTTTGCCTGGATGAACGGCGCGCCGAATGCTCCGTTCGTCACGCAACCCGACAGTTCAAGTTGGACGGGCGGCATCGGCGGCGGAGTCACGCTGCATTCGTTGACGCTGACCGATTCGTTCCAACTGAAAACGCTTTCGACCAATCCGAACAACCACGCGCCCACGGCGAATTTTGAATCCATTGATTTCAACACCGAAGCGCGCTCGCAAGCCGGAACCATCGTTCGTTTAGACGGACGCATTTCGACCGACCCGGATGTGGACGATCCACTGACTTACAAGTGGTACAACGGCGAAACTCTGATTTCGACCGCGGCGATTTCCGATTTCCGATTACCAATCGGCACGCATGCCATCAAGTTGATCGTCACCGACGGCAGTGCGCTGTCTTCCGAACCGTTGATTCGTCTGGTGGACGTGCGCGACAACACGCCGCCTGTGATGAGCGGCATTCCGTCGAAAATCACTCGCACAACAGGTTCCAGCGTGGGCGTGACCGTCAACTATCCGCTGCCTGTCGCTTACGACGCCGTTGACGGAATCGTGACGGTGACTTCGTCCAAACTGCCGGGCTTCCTGTTCCCGATTGGCACCACGACCGTAATCTTCACGGCGCGCGATGGTTCAGGTAACACTTCGACAGCAACGATGCAGGTCGAAATCAAAAGAGGCACGGCGAATTTCCCGCAATCAGGCGGCGTAGCTGGCAACAAACTGCCTGCGATGAACAGCCTGAACGATCAGTATGTCGTGATCGGCAAACCGCGTTCGATTTCGCTGGAAGCCAGTGACTTCAACGGCGACCCGGTGACGTTCTCGCTGATTGGAGCGCCATCTTACGCGCTGATTGACGCGATGGACCCCGTCGCTCGCAAAGCGACGCTGAAAATCACTCCGCAACAAGGCGACCAAGCAGCCGCAACCAACGTTCGCATCGCGTTGCTGGACAGCAAAGGCGGCGTTTACCAAACCTTGCCGTTCCGCATTCAGATCAGCGACGTTGAAAACGACGAAACCGGCAGCGGCAAAGGCCCTGGCGATCCCGGTGACGACGGCGGCGGCGGTGGCGGCGGTGGCGGTGGCGGCGGAGGAACCAACAACGCGCCGGTCGCCCGTATGGCCGCGTTGCCTGCCAGCGTTCAAGCCACAACCAAACAAGGCGCCATCGTCAAACTCGACGGTTCGCAATCCAGCGACGCCGACCTCGATCCGCTGACTTACGTTTGGAAAGACGGCGACACGATGATTGCCGAAGGCGCAATTGTTGACGCGACGTTGCCGGTTGGAGTTCATTCCATCACGCTGACCGTTACCGACGGCAGAGGCGGAACGAACACCACCGAACCGCAACAAATCGAAGTCTTGCCGCGACCGCTGACGATTCTCAGCGCGACACCGGCCAGGATTCCGCGATTCAACACGACGACGATGACCATCACCGGCACGGGCTTCAACAACAGCACGCAAGTCCGGTTTGATTGCCCGTCGTATTGCAGCGGCGGTTCGCAAATCACCGTCACCATCGTCAGCATCGAAGAAGACAAGATCGTTCTCAGCGCCAGGACGACCAACAACACACCGCTCGGCAACCGCGACGCCGTAGTGGTCAACCCGAACGGTTCCAACGCCGGTTCGGCCAAACTCTCACGTAGCAATTACGTGTCGAATTAACCAGAGCGCGTGTTTATTTTCAGGCCGTGCGAGAGCAATCTCGCACGGCCTTTTTTTTGTTTTCGCGGTATCCGATGTTTGCAAGGTCGTGTCCAACTGAAAACCGCTATAAAGGAATAAGACAGGCAACTTCACTCACTTGAGTTGCTCCAAAAACTTCGGGTCAAGGTGCGTAGTCGTTTTCGCGCCCGGCGTTGCCGAATAAAGCTGCTGCGCCAGTTTGGCGATCAAACCCGTCCAGCCGGTTTGATGGCTCGCGCCGAGTCCCTCGCCGTTGTCTCCATGGAAGTATTCGTAAAACAGAATGTAATCGCGCCAGTAAGGATCGTTTTGGAATTTTTCGGTCGCGCCGTACACCGGTCGTCGCCCGCTGGCGTCACGTGCAAACAGGTTCAGCAACCGGCGCGAAAGTTCTTCGGCGACTTGCCACAGGTTCAGCCTGCGGCCTGAACCGGTTGGGCATTCGACCAGAAAATCATCGCCCAGATACCAGTGAAATTTTTGCAGCGATTCGATAATCAGGTAATTCACGGGAAACCAGATCGGGCCGCGCCAGTTGGAATTGCCGCCGAACAAACCGGTTTGCGATTCCGCCGGCTCGTAATCCACGCGATGCTCCACGCCTTCGACCATCAGCCGGTACGGATTGTCTTTGTGAAACCGCGACAACGAACGCACACCGTAAGGCGACAGGAATTCCGTTTCGTCCAGCAGATACTTCAACACGGATTTCAATCGCCGCCGATTGACCAGCGAAAAGAATCTTCGCACGCCGGTTGGAGTCGTCACCGATTCCACATAATCGCCAAGTTCGGGCAGGTTATTGATGAACCATTGCATGCGGCGTTTGAATCCGGGCACGCCATCCAGCACTTCCGATTCCAGCGTGTCCACAGCAAACAGAGGAATCAACCCAACCATCGAACGCACGCGCATCGGGAAGCTGTTGCCGTTCGGCAGGTTCAACACGTCGTAATAAAACCCGTCTTTGCGATCCCACAATTCGATGCCTCTGCCGGCAATGTCGTTCATCGCCCGCGAAATGTAGACGAAATGTTCCAGGAACTTTGACGCCACGTCTTCATAAGCCGGATTCTCCTTTGCCAGTTCCAGCGCGATGACCATCAAATTCAGGCAATACATGCCCATCCAACTGGTCGCGTCGGATTGTTCAATCGTGCCGCCGGTCGGCAATTTGGCGCTGCGGTCGAAAACGCCAATGTTGTCCAAGCCAAGAAAACCGCCTTCAAATACGTTGTTGCCTTCGGCGTCTTTGCGATTCACCCACCAATTGAAATTCAGCATCAGTTTGTGAAAGACACGCTCCAGAAATTGGCGGTCGGCTCGGCCATATTGCCGCTGCTCGATTCTGTAAACTCGCCACGCCGCCCACGCATGCACGGGCGGGTTCACATCGCCGAACGCCCATTCGTAAGCCGGAATCTGTCCGTTCGGATGCATGTACCATTCGCGCAGCATCAAGATCAGTTGTTCTTTGGCAAAGTCAGGATCAACCAACGCCAGCGGCACACAGTGAAACGCCAAATCCCAAGCCGCGTACCAGGGGTATTCCCATTTGTCTGGCATCGAAATCACATCTTCGTTGTAAAGATGTCGCCAGTGAGCGTTGCGCCCGGTTTGGCGAGCAGCAGGCGGATCAGGCTGAGCCGTGTCGCCGCGCAACCAGCGCCGCACGTCGTAAAAATACCATTGCTTGGTCCACAACAATCCGGCGAAGGACTGGCGCTGAATACGTTTAATGTCGTCATTTGCGCCGGGCGGTTCCAGCAATCGGTAAAACTCGTCGGCTTCGGCTTTGCGAGCGGAGAAAATTTGCTCGAACTGTTCGCCCAGCATTTCCTGTTTCGGTTCGTCGGTCGTCATTCGCAACTTGATAGTCGCGGCTTTGCCCGGTTCCAGATTGAACTGATACCGCGCGGCGGCTTTGGTGCCGGATTGCTGAGGATTGACGGCTTCGCGCGCGCCGTTGACGACGTAATCGTTGATGCCGTCTTTGGCGTAAGGAGTGCCGTGCGCCGTGATGTTGTCGGCTCCGTACAATCGCCGCAGGTTGGTTTCGTTTTCGGTGAACAACAGTTCTGGCGAATCCTGGCAAACCAACCAGCGCAGCGGCATTTCAAAATGGCGCAACCGAATGACAGAAGCCTGCGGAGCGAATATGTCCGAACGCTCATCGCGGCGAAGCTTTGGTTCGCGCACGTCGTCTCCCCAAATCCAGGTATTGCGAAACCAGACGGTCGGCAGCAATTCCAGCCGCGCCGTTTCAGGCCCGCGATTGATGGCCGTGATGCGAATCAGAATGTCGTCTTCGTCGGCTTTAGCGTATTCGACGAACACATCGAAGTAACGATCCTGGTCAAACACGCCTGTGTCCAGCAGTTCGTATTCCGGCGCAGGCCGTCCGCGTCGTTGAGTTTCTTCGACCAGTTGTTCGTAGGGAAATCGAGCCTGCGGGTATTTGTACAGAAACTTCATGTACGAATGCGTCGGCGTGGAGTCGAGATAAAAGTAATACTCCTTCACGTCTTCGCCGTGATTGCCTTGCGGGCCGGTCAAACCGAACAGACGTTCTTTCAAAAACGGATCGCGCCCATTCCACATCGCCAGCGCAAAGCAAATCATTTGATGCCGGTCGCAAATTCCAGCAATGCCGTCTTCGCCCCAGCGGTAGGCTTTTGACCGAGCGTGATCGTGCGGGAAGTAATCCCACGCCGTGCCGTTCGGCGAATAATCCTCGCGGACGGTTCCCCAGGCGCGTTCGCTCAGGTACGGCCCCCAGCGTTTCCAATACTTCGTGCGTAACCGAGATTCTTCGAGTCGTTGTTCTTCGTGCGTCATAAACTTTCACCGCCAAAATAGTGTAGAACCAGTCGAGTAAGGCTAACGTATGCTTGGCCGAACTCCCAACTAAAACTTTTCGAGGAACTGACGATGAGCAACAACCTTCCGCTGGGGCTGCCTCTGATTTTGATGGAAGACCTGACCAAAGTCTTTCGTAACGGTAAAGTCGAAACTCCTGTTTTGAACGGCATTGATCTGAACATTCATCGCGGCGAATTCGCCGTGATCTTTGGCCCGTCGGGCTGCGGCAAATCCACGCTGTTGGCGATTATGGGTTTGCTGGATTCGATGACGGCGGGCGTTTTCAGCTTCAACGGACAGCCGGTTCAAGATTTGAAACTCGCCGATCGCGCGCGGATTCGCAATCAGGACATCGGCTTCGTTTTTCAGAACTTCAACCTGATCGGCGATATGAGCGTGTATGAAAACATCGAACAGCCGCTGAGTTACGGCAAGATCAGTTCGTCCGAACGAAAACAGCGCGTGATGGCCGTGCTGGAAAAAGTAGGTTTGGCCGACCGTGCGCGCCAACGTCCGAGTTCGCTGTCCGGCGGACATCAACAATTGGTTTCCATCGCCCGAGCAATTGTCGGCAATCCAACGATCCTGCTGGCCGACGAACCAACCGGCAATCTGGATTCCGCCAGCGGCGAAATCGTGATGAAACTGTTGAAACAACTTCACGCAGCGGGAACGACCGTTTGCCTGGTGACACACGATTCGCGTTTTTTGCATCTGGCCGACAGAAGAATTCAAATGCTGGACGGCAAGATGTTTGAAAGTGAAGACCTACCTGTGCGAATTTGAGCATCGCCCGATGCAGTACGGTAAGCGTCAGCAACCTGAAACCCCGCGCAAACGCACCTTTCGAATGACTCACGCCTCTCGTACTGCCTGGCAGGGTGCAAGTGTCCGTTTGCCCAATCGTTCTGCCATCGCTTTCCGATCATTCGACTTAACCATTTGCCCCGTAACCGTAGCCGACAGGAATTCCAGCGCCGCCTGTCAAAACTCGCCGCTTTTTGGAGATCAAGATGAAGTATCGAATCGTTTTCGCCGCCATTGTTTTTTGCCTGAGCCTGTATTCGACAACCGCCCAAGCTCAACCGCAGCGCGTTCCGCAATCACCCAAGCTGACAGATGAACAGAAACAATTACAAGAAAAAGCTCTGGCAATGCTCGACGAATTAATCAGCGATGCACAAACGTTGCGCTTGCCGGAAAATCGAATCCGTGTTTTTGCGACAGCGGCTGACCTGCTCTGGTCGCATGATGAAAACCGCGCGCGGACGTTGTTTGCCGATGCGACCAAGCTGCTGACGCAGTTGATGAAACAGCCGGACGATTCGCCCGAGGCATTGCCGGAAAATGTTCGCTGGCAGGTTTCAAATTGGCGACAGGAGATCGTCCAAATGATGGCTCGCCGCGACGCGCAACTGGCGCTGGATTTTCTTGCTGCAACCAGACCGCCACTCAATTCCGCCAGCAACGCCGAGCAGGAAACGCAAATTGAGATGATGCTGGCGCAACAAATCTCCCAGCGAGACCCAAAACGCGCGCTGGCCATTGCCAAAGAAAAACTGGCTTCGACAAAAAACTACAGCGCAGTGGCGAGCGTGATTTACAACTTGCGAGAAAAGGATTTTGCGCTGGCTCAGGATTTGGTTGACAGTATTTTGAGCAAGCTGCGCGCGGAAGGACAGCTTGATTACAATTCGGCGCAATTTGCAATTTCGCTGTTGGTATACGCTCCGCAATTCAACAACAACGGCGAAGCCCAAGCCAAATATCTGATCTCAGCCGCCGTCGCACGCGAACTGATTGAAAAGGCTTTGGCAACCGCTCAAACCGAAATCGCCAAAACCAAAGGCCAGATGGAAACGCAAGAGCGATACAACGCCATCGGCCTTATCAGCAGTTTAAAATCTTCGATGTCGTTCATCGAAAAGTATACTCCTGCCAGTTTGCCTCTGTTCAAACGCCTGCTGCCCGAAGCCGACAAAGCCAAAGACATTCACCAAAAACGCTGGGACGATTTGAATGAACTGGCGTCGAAAGGTTCGCCGGAAGCGTTGATCCAGGCTGCGGCAAAGGCTCCGCCCGAAATGCAGTACAGTTATGTTCAGCGCGCGTCGCAACTTGCCCGCGATAAAGGCGATGTCGAACGCGCCCGGCAAATCATCAAAGAAAATCTCAGCGATCCAAACCAGCAGCGACAGGCGATGCGGGAATTCGACCAACAAGTGATGTGGCAACGTATCAACGAAGGCAAATATGACGAAGCGCGGCAGTTCATGGCCGGAATGCGCTACGACTGGGAGCGCGTCAACGCGCTGATGCAAATGGCAATGAATGCTCAGAACGGTGGTAAAAAAGAAATCGCTGCCGCTTTGTTGGAAGAAGCTCTGGCGTTGATTGGCAGCGAAATAGAATCCAGCCAGATGTTCAGCAGCCAGTTGCAAATCGCCGGAGCATTTTCGCCGTTGAATCCCGCGCGAAGTTTCGATGTTCTGGAATCCACGCTCGATCAATTCAATGAATTGCTGACCGCCGCCGCCGTGACCGAAAGCTTTCAGCAACAAGGTTCGTTTCGGCAGAAAGAAATGGTGTTGAACACGGGCGGTGTGGCTTCACAGTATTTGCCGCAGTATGGGCAACATCTGGCCGGGCTGGCGCGAACCGATCTGGCGCGCGTGCAAACCGACATCAACCGCTTCGCTCGACCAGAAGCCCGCATCGCCGTTCGAATGTATGTGCTTCAACAGGTTTTACAAATCAATGGCCAAATCAACGTCATCCGCGGCTTTTCCAGAGGTGGGATTCGCAGCCTTCATTGAAGACGCCGAGTTTAGTCATTGAAGCATCCAACGGCTTGCCGTAAGCTTCGCAGCGTTTGAGTTTCAAAAGGAGATATTCGATGACGGCATTGCCCAAACATAAATACTCGCTGGAAGAATACCTGGAATTGGACGCCAATTCCGAAGAGCGACTGGAATACTGGGATGGCGAGATTTTTTCGATGAGCGGCGTCAGCAATCAACACGACAAGATCGAAGGCAATTTACACTTCAATCTGAGATTGCAATTGAAAGGTCGCAACTGTCGAGTTTTTCAAGCCAACATGCGAATCAAAGTGCCGAGCATGCCACCGTATCGTTACGGCGATCTTTCGGCGCTTTGCGGCGATACCAAAATTGAACAGATCGGTGGGGTGGATGTAATTACGAATCCTTCGCTGATTGTCGAAGTGCTTTCGGCTTCGACTGAAAGCTATGATCGCGGCGACAAATTCACCAGCTACAAATCCATTCCGACACTCTGCGAATATCTGTTGATCGCCCAACATCGCCCACACATTTCGCAATTCATAAAACAGCAAGATGGTTCGTGGCTCAATCTGGAATTCAATTCGCTTGACGATGTATTGAAAGTTGTGGCGTTGGGATGTGAATTGAAATTGGCTGACATTTACGAGGATGTCATTTTCTCACCGGGGACCACAAGCTGGCCTCCGACGTAAACGGCTGAGGGGTGCTCCAATCCCGCAAAGTACGCCAATTCGCGGTAATCGTCGCAATCGTGAATGACAAAATCGGCTCGCTTGCCCGGTTCCAGCGAGCCGATTTCTTTTCCTCTGCCCAAACTATAAGCCGCGTTGATTGTCGCGGCTGAGATCGCTTCAGCGGGAGTCATCTTCATCTGCGTCGAAGCCAACGTCAGCGCCAGCAGCATCGAAGCCACAGGCGACGAACCGGGATTGAAGTCTGTGGCGATGACGGCGGCCAGCCCGGCTTCAATCATCGCGCGCGCATTGGCGTATCGTTGCGAACCGATCATCAATACCGAACAAGGAAGCAAAACCGGCTGAACCATTGCGGATTGCAGATTGCAGATTGCGGATTCATCTGCCTGTTCAAGGTGATCGGCAGTCATTGCTCCGAGTTCGGCGGCTAAAGCTGAACCGCCACTAAGCGAAAGTTGGTCGGCGTGGACGCGCAGCTTCAGGCCAAGCCGCTTTGCCGCCAGCAAAATTCTTCTGGATTCTTCGACGCTGAACGCTCCGGCTTCGCAAAACACATCGCAGAACTCGGCCAGGTTTTCCGCGGCAACGCGCGGCAACATTTCTTCGACGATCAAATCCACATAAGCCGAACTGTTCCCTTTGAATTCATCCGGCACGACGTGCGCGCCCAAAAACGTCGGCACATAGCTGAGCGGCGTTTCGTTGTTCAATCGCCGAATCGCGCGCAGCATTTTCAATTCGTCTTCAACGGTCAATCCGTAACCGGACTTGGCTTCGACGGTTGTCGTGCCGCAGCGCAAAAACCATTCGGCGTAACGTTTCCCGGCGGCAACCAATTCGTCTTCGCTCGCCAGCCGAGTTTTTCTGACCGTCGAACGAATGCCTCCGCCCGCCAACGCGATTTGTTCATAAGTCGCACCGCTGGCTCGCAACTCGAATTCTCCAGCGCGAGTTCCGGCAAAGACCGGATGCGTATGCGCGTCCACAAAGCCCGGCAGCACGGTTCGATTGCCGGCATCAATGACTTCGCAATCGGCGGTGATGAATACTTCGATGACTTCGCGGTTGCCGACCTGTTCGATTCGTTCGTTGCGAATCAACATCGCGCCGTTTTCAATGATCGAAAGTTCGCGCAATTCTTCGCCAACGCGCGGACGCTGCGACCCGGCCAGCGTGACCAGTTGCGAACAATTGATGACGGCAAACAAACTCAAGACGCCTTCCTCAACTGAGTGACCATTCCGGCGGCGAACGACAACAGCACAGAAGCCGCCGACATGACCGTCGCGTCGGCGATGTCGTTTTCGGGATCAATTTCGACCAGATCAATCGCGCGGACTTTCGGGTGCTGACCGCACAAAAACGCCGCGCGTTTCAATTCCCACGGCATCAAACCTCCGGGACGCGAACCCGGACACGCCGGAGCGTAAATGCGATCCAGCACGTCAATATCGAAATCAACGTAAATGGCTTTGGTTCGTTCGGACAGGTGAGCCAGCGCGCCCGCCACCAGCGTTTCAAAATCGCGGCTGCGAACCTGTCCCATTGTGACAATGGAAATACCTACGTCGTGGGCGAATTCGGCATAAGCGCCGGAGTTGGCGAAACCTTGAATTCCGATTTGCACGATGTTGTCGCCCGGCAATCCGTCGTTCAGCAGCGCACGCACAGGATTGCCATTGGTCAATCCCTGATCCAAATCGCGCAGATCGAAATGTGCGTCGAAAGTCAGCAAGCCGCAATCTTCCAGCGGCAACCCAAGGCCGTGAACTCCGGCGCGCGTGATGCCGTTGTCGCCGCCGAGCAACACTGCCGCATCGGCGCTTTCCAAACAGTTGCTGACTGCTTTGCTGAGTGGCTGGAACACTTCGGCCAACGTGGCGTAAGAAAAATCCATGTTTCCGGTGTCGCGCACTTTCAGCCATCGCAAATCGGCGGCGCTTTCGATGTCGAAACAACTGAACTTTTTCAGGATCAAGCGAATGGCATCCGGCGCCAGATCGCATCGCCCCGGAGTGATCGAACCCAACCGCACCGGCGCTCCCAAAATCGCCAACGTGCCCAGCGTCTGCGCGTAATGCTCGCCAGCCAACCAAACGCTGGCTCGCCGCCAGTTTGGATCGTTGAATAAAGGGCCTGTGTCTGTGTTCATACATCCTCCGTTTTATTCAAGTTAGCTGCTTCGTTGTTTTCCCTGTATTCAATACCAATAGCAGCAACAAATGAATTGAAATCAGAGGCAATTTCAATTGAGGTATCCTCACCGCCAATCAAATCAATCATCACAACTGGAAATGGCGCTCCATTCCCTAAGTCAAAAGCTATAGTCTCCAACCCGCCGTTGCCGCCAAAAATAAAGAACCTGTCGTGAATTTCCTCGAATGGCCGGTCATGCAGCAGTTCACCCACGTAAGCAACTTCATATAAACACAACCGTAAAGGTGGCAATGCCAGTTCTGATTCGAATCCATCGGAAAACCGTAGAAGATCAAAATACTCGTTTGGCAATTCAACAGGGGAATTCTTTGACAGGTTTTCAACCTCTGTGTCACTGGCTGGGGCAGATTTCAAGAAAAACTTCCTATCGGTTTGTGACAAAACTTTAGCTACTGAGTTCATGATGCTCTACAGGTTGTTTGCCATCGGAATCTTCACGGCGTTTTCGCGCGCTTCTTCGATGGCCAAGTTGTATCCGGCGTCCACGTGGCGAATGATGCCCATGCCGGGATCGGTGGTCAGCACGCGCTGCAATCGCCGCGAAGCCGCGTCGGTTCCATCGGCAACGACGACCATTCCGGCGTGCAGCGAATAACCGATGCCGACTCCGCCGCCGTTGTGAATCGAAACCCACGAAGCTCCGGCGGCAGTGTTGACCAGCGCATTCAGCAACGGCCAGTCGCCGATGGCGTCGGAACCGTCCAGCATCGCTTCGGTTTCGCGGTACGGCGAAGCGACCGATCCGCTGTCCAAATGATCTCGGCCAATGACAATCGGCGCGTCAAGCTCCCCCTTCTTGACCATTTCGTTCATCGCCAGACCGAATTCCGCGCGGTCGCCGTAACCCAGCCAACACACGCGCGCGGGCAAACCTTGAAACTTCACTTTGTCGCGCGCCAGCTTCATCCAACGTTCCAACACCGGATCGTCAGGAAACAATTCCTGCGCCAGATCGTCAGTTTTGCGGATGTCGTCGGGATTGCCAGACAACGCCACCCAGCGGAACGGCCCGCGGCCTTCGCAAAACAACGGGCGAATGTATTCCGGCACGAAACCCGGAATTTCAAAAGCGTCTTCAACGCCGGTCAACTTGGCTTGGGTGCGGATGTTGTTGCCGTAATCGAAAGTCACCGCGCCCATTCGTTTCAGTTCCAGCATCGCCAAAACGTGATCGGCCATCGCCTGCATTGAACGTTTGACGTATTCGTCCGGCTTGTCTCGGCGCAGTTGCAAGGCTTCGTCCAAAGTCATTTTGTTCGGCACATAACCATTCAACGCATCGTGCGCGCTGGTTTGGTCGGTCAGCACATCGGGAACAATTCCGCGTTGAGCGAGTTCCGGCAACACGTCCGCGCAATTGCCAACCAGGCCGATTGAAACTACATGATCGCTTTTTCGCGCGGCGGCAATAAAGTTCATCGCTTCATCCAACGTGAAAGCGATTTCGTCGCAATAACCTGTGGCAATGCGTTTGCGGATGCGGTCGGGATCAACGTCTATGCCGAGAAAGTTAGCGCCGTTCATCGTTGCCGCCAATGGTTGCGCGCCGCCCATTCCGCCCATTCCGCCGCTGACGACCAGCTTGCCAACCAGCGAACCGCCAAAATGTTTTTCGGCGACAGCGGCGAAGGTTTCAAACGTGCCTTGGATGATTCCCTGACTGCCGATGTAAATCCACGAACCGGCGGTCATCTGGCCGTACATCGTCAAACCGAGTTTTTCCAGTGCGTGAAAATCGTCCCAGTTCGACCAGCGCCCAACCAGGTTGGAATTGGCGATCAACACGCGCGGCGCATCTTCGTGCGTGCGAAAGATGCCGACCGGTTTGCCCGATTGCACCAGCAAGGTTTCGTCGCTCGCCAGCGATTGCAAACTGCGGACAATCGCGTCGAAGGCCTGCCAATTGCGGGCGGCTTTGCCGGTTCCGCCGTAAACAACCAGATCGTCCGGGCGTTCGGCGACTTCAGGATCAAGGTTGTTCATCAACATTCGCAAAGCGGCTTCCTGTTGCCAGCCTTTGCAAGTGATTTGGGTTCCGGTTGGCGCTTTGATGATTCGTGAAGTCATAACAAGCTCAGATTGCGGCAAGCGTTTGCAACCGTCAAGACGCGAAAAAGCCGCGAAGCTTCTTCATCTGAAAACAGGAAGAAGAAGCTGCGCGGCTTTTATTTATTGCGGATGTGGACATCCGCGTTCCGGCTTTAACATCCGCGCTCCGGCTTAGCGCCGCACCAGCGTGAAGTTATCCACGACGAAGTTGCTGCGGATGTATCGGCTCTGGTTGCCGACGGCGTAAATCGTGACCGGGATGTTGCCGTCCGTCACCGTGAAATTCACGTTCAATCGAGTGCGCGTGCTGGCAGGCGAAGCGGCTGTCACGCCCGGCGCTCCGTTGTTGAAATTCACACCGAGCGTGGCAATCGTCCCGATGCTGGGAACGACATCGGCGCTCAAGGTGTAACTGCCCGGCGGCAACGACAGGTCTTGAGCACAGTAATCCACCAAACGGCGACCGTTGGCCTGGAACTTCAGCGCGTATTGTCCATCGCTGACCAGCGCCGGATCGTTGATGATCGAAGCGCCGCCGCCTTCAAAGAAGTAGGTGAAGATTCGCCAGCCGTTGTAATTGCCTTCTTCAAAACTGGGGTTGACGATCACGTTCAACGGCGTGCCTCCCGGAGGAGTCGGCGTTGGAGTAGGAGTTGGCGTTGGTGTTGGAGTCGGCGAAGGCGTGGGCGTCGGACTCGGCGTCACTGTTGGAGTTGGTGTTGGCGTCGCGGTCGGAGTCGGGCTTGGCGAAGGAGTCGCCGTTGGAGTTGCCGTAGGTGTCGGGCTTGGACGCGGAATGCGCGAACCCAACAAACGAATCGTGTGCGTGAAGTAATCGCTGACGTAAATGTTGCCTTTGGAATCCACGGCGACGGCTCCGGGACGAACAAAGGCGGCTTGTTCTGCCGGGCCGTCCGCGTGGTCTTCGATGCCGCTGCCCGCAATTGTCGTCACGACGTTGCGAGTCACATCCAGTTTGCGAATTTGCGCGTTGTGCCAATCGGCAATGATGAAATTGCCGTCGCGGTCGCGCGCGATGCCTGTGGCAAAAAAGAACGACGCCTGCAACGCCGGGCCGTCTTTATCAATTCCTCCGCCAGCGACTGTCGTCACGTTTCCATCGGGCGTCACGCGGCGAATGCGGCTGTTGAAAAAATCCGCAATCATCAAATTGCCTTGCGCGTCGAAAGTGGCTTGCGGCGCTCCGCCGGAAAAACTGAACGCGGCGGCTGAACCTTGTCCGTCGGCGTAACCATTGACGTAACCGGCGACGGTTGAAACATATCTTGTCGCGTCAATTTTGCGAACAAGGTTGGTTCCGGCGTCCAAAACATAAATGTCGCCATTGTCGTCCACCGCCACGCTGCACGGATTGGCAAAACGGGCGTTGACGCCAACTCCGTTCAAACTGCCGTATTGCCCGCTGCCCGCAATCGTCGTCACCACGCCGCTCGGCGAAATCATGCGAATGCGATGATTGCCGTAATCGGCAACGATGATGTTGTCGTTTTTGTCCACTGCCACGCCCGCCGGGCCGAAAAATCTGGCCAGCGTGGTTCCGTTGGCAAAACCGGCGATGGTTCCGGCGACAGTGGTCACGGTTCCGTCAGGAGCGATTCGGCGAATGCGATGATTGCGAAAATCAGCGACGATGACGTTGTCGTTTTTATCCACCGCTATGCCCAACGGAGCATTGAATCGCGCAGTCGGTCCGACGCCGTCGCTCAATCCGGGCGAAAACCCGACTCCGGCAAACGTGCTGACGTAATAATTGCTTTGTGCTGTGCTGGGTTTGGTGGTGAAAAAGGAAGAAGCGGCAAACACCAACGTCAGAAAGACGATGGCGCGAACGGTCAGACTCGTTTTCAAAATGCGAGTGATGAACGAACGGGATGAGTTCATTGAAAGATGCTCCTCAGAAAATGGGTGGGACAGGTTCTGAACCTGTCCCACCAGTTTTCATTGTTTCCAGGCGTTGCCCAGCAACATGAACAACTCCTTTGGGTATGCCAACGCGGGCAAATGAAAGGTTCGGTACTGAAGCTCGCCGATCATTCTGGGGATTGACGGCGAATCCTGCGCGGAGAGACTGGCGCTTTTTCGGAATGCCTCAGATTGCCAATTCTAATTTCCGGTTGCTCGCAACGAGCAAACTTTTTATCGGCCAAACAAATGCAGCAATTCAGTTGGATTGTTCAACAAATAATCCGGCTGCAAGGCTTCGAGTTCATGACGCGGAAACGGCCCCCAGGCGACGGCAGCCGTAGCGAGGTCAGCGGCTTTTCCGGCAACGATGTCGTGCGTGCTGTCGCCGATGTAAATCGCCTGATGTGGCGCAGCATCGAACTTTTCCAAAGCTTTCAACAGCGGTTCGGGATGCGGTTTGTGATTCGTCACGTCGTCGGCGCTGATGATGATGTCGAACCATTCGGCCATCGAAAAGATGTTCAATCCGCGTTCGACGCCTTGCCGCAATTTTGACGACACGATGCCCAGTCTGTAATCGCGCGCTTTCAATTCGCGGACGGCATCGGCAACGCCGTCGAACGGTTCAATCGTTTCGTCGTGCCATTGCCAGTTGAATTCTCGGTAGGTGTTCAGCAGTTCATCGGCTTTCGAGTTCAAATCTTCGACTGCGCCGATTCGCCCGTCGGCGACGCATTCCTGAGTCAATTGCTTCAACGCCGTGTGCAACAACGTGCCGAAAGTTTTGATGTAATCGGCGTCATCCATCGTGAAGCCGAAAATTTTCTGCCACGTTGCGCGAAAAGATTTCAAAATCAGAGGGGTTGTGTTGACCAGCGTGCCGTCGAAATCGAACAGAATTACGCGGCGATGGTTTATGTCTTCGTTTTTCAAATTTGCTAGACTCGCCTTTCGTTCAAATCAATTTCAATTCCAGCGGGCTGGACGCCCGCGTTTCCGGGAGATTAACACATGGCCGTCAAAGACATTCTGCTGCTTGGCAATCCTCAGCTTTGGAAACCGTCCGAAGCCGTCAACGATGTTCGCGCCACTGAAACCCAAACCATCATCAACGACCTGGCCGACACGCTGGCGAATTTTCGCGCCGGTCACGGATTTGGCCGAGCCATCGCGGCTCCGCAAATTGGCGCTCAGCGGCGAATCTTGTTCGTGAACATGCCCGCTGGCAATGGTGACGACGGCTTTGGCCCGGCTCCGCTGATTAACCCGCAAATCGTCGCGGCGAGTTCCGAAATGATGGAATTGTGGGACGATTGTTTTTCTTTCCCGGAACTGATGGTTCGCGTACATCGGCACGTCGAAATCGAAGTCAGTTACTTGAACGAAAGCGGCGAATCGCAACTGGTCACGGCTCGCGGAGATTTGTCCGAACTGTTGCAGCACGAAATTGATCACCTGGATGGCATTCTGGCGACCGATCGGGCGATTGATGAACGCAGCTTCGCGCTTCGCAGCGAGGTGATGACGCTACAGACCTAACTGGTGTTACCTGCTAAAGAAATGGTCATTAGACTTGACCCGGTTTTCGTCCCGGCAGGGACGGTTGATATTAGCCCGGCAGTTCACTGCCGGGAAAAGCAGCGAATGAAT